>NZ_JBLOPB010000002.1:0-1265876 GCF_048158745.1 Haloferax sp. DFSO52
TGACACACCGACTCGAGAGCAACAGCACGCGCTCGAGTCGAGTCGGGTCACTACGTACGCACTACAGAGAGGTATCACCCTACACAGAGGCATCTTTGTCCGTCAGCACGCGCTCTGGTCACCCCCAACCAGGCGTCTCTCGGGGCACAGATACAGCACACCGTCAGGCTTAAGCACAAGACAGCGGTACGATTAATTGCGCCAAGGTGGCAGAGTTCGGCCCAACGCATCCGCCTGCAGAGCGGAACCCCCGCCGGTTCAAATCCGGCCCTTGGCTTTCTTATGCGAACGACAGTGAGCAGTCGTCGCCACACCGGATTGAACCCTGAATGGCGAGTGTAACGAGTCGTTCTCCGGTTCAAATCCGGCCCTTGGCTCTTTTGACCGAGCGTAATCATACGTGAGAGACAGTAGGCCGCGATTTGAATCAGGGAGCGGAGTGACCGTGGTTCAAACTCCGGCCTGTGGCTCTTCTATTGGAACTGAGCCCCGAGAGATATCGCGAGGAGTTGCGTTCTGAGCGGTAGCTCACACATTCGAGACGGAACAGCGTCACAAAAAATCGAGACGTGAGAGTTTCCCGTCGAGGGAATTACTGTGCGACGGTCACGTGACCATCGGGTGCCTGGTCTTTGAGCGTCTGCATGGCTGCACGGGCTTCTTGCCGAGTCGGGTACACCTCGATACTCTGCGCGAGGGAGTTGCCGTTGCCATCGACGAGTCGCCAGATCCACCCATCGTTCTGGTAGTTGAGTTCGAACGTCGGGTCGTCGATTTCGAGGACGCTCGCGGTGGCGACGAAGTCGCGAACGGTTTCGATTCGGTCTTTCGCTTCTGCTTGCGTCTCGAACGGTGTCGCACCGGTCGCAACAATCTGCTCGTTCTGGTCGAGCAGACGCCAGCGCCATCCATCGTCGTCTTCGAACAGTTCGAATCCGGCGTCGCCGAAGTCGATGGTGTGGGCGTCGGGAACGAGTTCTTTGAGGCGCTCGATGGCGTCGAGCACTGCTGCTCGCGTATCGTACTGGGCGGGGCTGCGGGCGTAGGAGTTCCGCTCGCGGTCGATGAGAACCCACCCGAACCCGTCGTTGTGGTGGGTGAGACGAATCGCAGCACCGTCGATTTCGAAGATTGGCGCACTGTCGGCGTTCGCGCGGAGCGTGTCGATATCACGGAGTGCACCGTCTCGGTCGGAGTACTGCCGGGTTCCCGTCGCGACCACTGCCCGGGAGGGGTCGAACACACGCCACGACCACGAATCGGTGGCCGCAAGTTCGATGGCGTAGGTTTCGAGGACGTTGACGGGTGCGTTGACCGCTGCCGTTCTGACTTCTTCGACGTGAGCGGCGGCGTCGTCGCGGGTGCCACGAGTCTCAGTTCCGTCGGCGATGGTTTCGTTTTCGACGGTGACGTAGCGCCACGCCCACTCGCCATCGTCGGTGTACAGCTGGAAGACTGGGTCTGCCATCTCGCGGACATCGGCGTCTGGCGAGAGGTCCACCAGCAGGTCCATCGCCTGTCGGGCCGCCTGTCGACTTGGATGGGTCGACGCGCCTTCTGCGATGAGATTTCCACCTTCGTCGATGAGTCGCCAGCGCCACTGGTCGTCGTCGGTGCGGACGAGTTCGAACGCGGCCGTCTCGATCTCGAGGATCTCGGCGTCGGGTGCTTTCTCCTTGAGCGTCTGCATCGCTTGGCCGGCGCCGGCCTTGGATTCGTACGACTGGCCACTGTCTGCGAGCACCGCACCGCCTTCGTCGATGAGTCGCCAGCGCCACTGGTCGTCGTCGGTCTTGTACTGCTGGAAGGCCGAACTTTCGAACTCCAGTAAGTCTGCTTCGGAGGCTTGCGAACGAACCGCCTGGATGATTTCACGGGCTTCGTCGGGCGTCTCGTAGCCACCTTCGCGGTCTGCGACGATGGTGCGGTCCGCGGTGACGAATCGCCAGTGCCACCCGGTCTCACCGGGGTAAATCTCGTAGTCGCCGGCTTCGATAGAGACCACGTCGGCGGTGGCCGCCGTGTTGGCGATGTTCGAGGCGCGGTGGACGAGCGCACCCGAACTGTCTGCCGACTCGGTGTTCCGAGCGACGATTTCTTCGGTGGAATCGACGAGTCGCCAGTCCCACCTGTTGGCCTCGGAGAACACTTCGAAGCCTGCACGGCCTTTCTCGACGACGGTCGCGTCGCCGATATCTTCGAAGAAGCCGTCGGCGGAGGCCTCTGCGAGTCGTCGTTCGCTGAACGTCGTTCCGCTCGTCGCGAGTTCTCGGTCACCCGAATCGACGACTCGCCAGCGCCACTGGTCGTCGTCTTCGTAGAGTTCTGCGCCGACATCGTCCAGTGCCAGCACGCGGGCGTCCGGCACTAACGACTGGAGGTCTTCGACGGCAGCAGTGGCCGATTCTTTGTCGGGATGGGCGGCGACATCACCCGCGAGTGATTGTCGGTTTTCGTCGATGACCCGCCAGTGCCACTCGTCGCCTTCGCGGTAGTAGTCGATGGCCGCACCGTCGATATCGATAATCGGTGCGCTCGGGCCGGTGTCTTTCGTGAAACTCACCGAGTCTTCGACGCCATCGCGTGCGCTGTAGACCGTTCCGCTCTCGGCGACGACACCACCGTCTTCTTGCATCAGCACCCACCGCCACTGGCCGTCGTCTTCGTAGAGACGGAATGCGGCCGTCGTGATTTCGAGCATTCCGGCCTTCCCGACGAGTTCGCGGACTTCTTCGACTGACTCTCGTGCCGTCGCACGACTCTCGGTCGTTCTGGTGCTGTCTGCGACGGCGTCTTGTTGAATCGCACGCCAGGTCCAATCTTTGTCCGTCTTGCGGAAGACGCTGAACAGCGTTCCCGTGGTCGAATCGCCGATCAAGACCGGCGGTTGGTCCGCGAGGTTCAGCAACTCGTCTTCGACGAACATTCCCTGTTTGCCGGTCACGACCGGAACCAACACTGCGACACCGGCGATGACGGCGATACCGACCGTATAGAGCGCGACGATTTCACTCGTGTAGTTCGCCCCACTGCGCCAGTGTTGTGGGTACGCGAACTGGAACGCGAGCACACCCAGCACCGACAACCCCGCCCCCCCGAGCGTGACCTGGACTGCTCGCCATCTGACAGGTAACAACAGGACGATACCGAGCATCGCTAGCGGCAGTCCCAGTGCCGCGAGTGTGACGGACATTCGCCAGTAGAAGACGTTGACGCTGCCGCCGGCGTTCGGAAGTCCCGTGAGGAAGATACCGACCCCGGCGAAACTCACGAGATAGCCGGTGACGAACAACCAGTAGCCGTACACGTCTTTTTGCGAGTCCGGTTCTCCGACGTATCGTTCGTACAGGCGGTATAGACGACCTTGTAAAACATTAGCGTGTGACATGGATGTTCACACGTAACAACTCACGAAAGTCACTAATAACGTTAATTGCCGATTATGCAGTCATATCAACGAACACGTACTGTTTCGACCGTTTTGCTGTCTGCGAAATTGGGCGTTTAATGACGGCTAACAATCACGAACTGCTGTTGTCGAGTCGCGATTCGAACTCGGTCACGGCAGCGTCGTCGCTCACGTCACGAGCGATTTCGAGCGCCTCGAGTATGGATTCTCGCGCTCGAAGGTCGGCTTCGACGGCCGAAAAGCAGTCGACAGCACGGCGGAGTTGGTCGAGCGCTTCGTCAGGCTGTCCAGTCGACCGGAGCGCGTCGGCGAACTGGGTACGACAGCGACCCTCGAGTTCGGTGGTTGCTGCGACGTCGGCGGCTTCTTCGAGGTGAGCAAGTCCACGTGCGATGTCGCCTGTTTCGACGAGGGCACACCCTAACGCGACTTTGGCGCTCGCCTGTTGTTCTGCTCCGAGTTCAGCCGCGCGTTCAGTTGCCGTGCTTGCGAGTGTGCGCCCCTCGTCGTACTCACCACGCTCCAGCTGTATTCGTGCGTGAACCGCCTGGAGTTCCACCTGTTGAGATTCGCTCGTCTCTCGATGTGTTGCTGCTTCGACGTGTTCGAGGGCTGCGTCGGGGTCGCCCAGTTCCAAGAGCGTCTCGGCCAACCCGTAGTGAACACGCCCACGAATCCACTCCGGTTGGTCGTCGAGGTCGTCCAACAGCGCGGAGTAACGACTTCGGGCGTCGTCGAGGTTACCACGGACGTATCTGACAGTCGCAAGGTTGCTCGACGACAGCGCGCACCCCATCGAATCGCCGATGTCGCGCCGAATGTCGAGAGACGACCGGATGTACCGCTCTGCGTCATCGAGCGACCCGTCTTCGAGTTCGATGACCCCGAGAACTGAGAGGCTCAGCGCCTCTCCCCAGCGGTAGCCGATGGCACGACGAAGTCGAAGACTCTCTCGGACGTACTCGCGTGCGATGTCGTACCGTTCGAGCGATTTCTCGGCCCCTGCGAGATTCGCGAGCGTACTCGCCACTTTGGTGTCATCACCGATGGCGCGTCGGTAGTCGAGTGCCGCTTCGTAGTATCGTTTTGCGGTTTCGAAATCCCCGAGCTGCGCTTCGATTCCGCCGAGCGCGTTCAGCACGTCACCGCGTCCAACGTCGTCGTCGATGTCCTCGTATCGGTCAAGTGCCTCGCGGGCGCACTCGCGGGCGCGGTCTAACTCAGCATGATAGCGAGCAATCTCCGAGATACCGGCACACCCGTCTGCACGCGCTCTGGTGAGTGTCTCGCTGTCGAGGTCGTCGTCCTCCAGGGTAGACAGTGATTCGAACTCGCGTCGTGCGCGGTCGAGTTCGCCACCGTTGACGAACATCCGGGCGCGCCACCGACGGACGTCGAGTCGGAGTTCTCCATCACACGCCTCGGGAACATCGACGCCCGAGTAGTCCGTCTCGGCGAACAGCGCCGAGAGCGTCGGGTTGTTGACGCCGAGTTGGAAGACGCTCTGGACGAGGCGGTCACCCCACGACTGGGGGTCGTCTTCGATAGTGCGGATGATGTCGGCGGTTCCGCCAAACACTGCCTGGACGCGCTGTCGTTCGTCCGCGTCGTCGACGAGCGACACCAGCGCTTCCAGACAGCGTTCGAATCGTCGTCTCGCCCGGCGCTCGGATTCGACGTCGAGGAGTCGCAGGAGGAACCGTGTCGACCACGTCTCGTGGACTGTCCGGACACGGTCGGTGTGGTCGTCGTCGGTGTGGTCGTCGTCGGTGTCGCCTTCGCTGTCGGTGTTGTTGTCACGGCCGGTGCCGATGCCGTCGTCGTTAGCACTGTCGGTGTCGGTGTCGCCGAGTGCCGAGTAGAGGACCGACCGCTCGAGTTCATCGAGTGCCGCTTCGATGAGCGGTTCGTCTCGTTTCGACGACGACAACGCGTACGCCAGGGGTGCGTCGATGTCGAGTCCGGCGGCGTTCAGGAGATTGACGAGAACGCCGACGTCGACGCCGAGTTCGTCGTCGACCGCCCGGAGGTCCTCGTAGACGCCATCGATATCGTCGAGGAGTGTCGTCGGCCCGGTGTCGCCGTAGGATGTCGTGCCGATGTACCGTGCGAGTCGATGGAAGAAGAGATACATCTCTCCGGGGGCGAGTTCGTCGTCTTCTCCGGGGGTCAGGTCGTCGGGGTCGACATCGAGTGGTTGGCCGACTGTCTCTCCGAAGTGAGCGACGATGCGTTCGCGTTCCCGAGCATCGACCGGCGGGACCGACACCACTTCGATGGCCTGCGTTCGGTAGGATTCGAGACGGGCAGACCCACGGAGGTGACCGTCTTGCCACTCGTTTTCTCGACTGTCGAGGAGGAACGTCACGTGGTCGTCGTCGGCAAACTCGCGGACGAGTTCGAAGATTGCGTTGGCCTCACTCCGCGTCGCGTCTTCGACGACGACGAGCGCGTGCCCCGGTGTCTCGGCGAGATACGAACTGAGTTGCGCAGTGGCGGTAAACGGCTCTCGTTGCCCACTCTTTCGGTAGACGACTGGGCCGTATTCAGACTCGTACCACCGGGTCGCGACGGACATACAGACCGTGCTCTTTCCTGACCCGGGTGGCCCGACGACGACGTGGTCGTCACCGGCGCGAATTCGGTCGAACAGGTCGTCGGTGACGTTCGCACGCCCATCCGGGGTGGGACGTTCGCGGTCCAGTGCGTATCCTTCGCGAACTTCACCGAGGTCGAACCCGGTTCGCCAGCAGGTGAGTGGTGCCGAGACGCCGACTCGGTCGAAGTAGTCCGCAGTGGGTCGGACGAACCCCTGTGCGTGGAGGATGGTCGGAAGGTGCGTCCCGTGAATCGACTGGGCTGCGGTGTCGTGGTCTGTCTCGTCGACGTGTGGCGTTCGCGCTGCGTCGGCGGTGCCGGCCGCGTCCAGTCCATCGTCTGTTGACTGCCCGCCGAGACCGAACGGGGTTGCGTCCGCCCAGATCGATTCGATGCGCTGTCGCCCCCACGCCGTTGCGGCATCGGCGGTGTTCTGGACGACACACCGGGGGCGTTCGTTCTCGTCGTAATCGACGAGGTTCAACTGGGTGGTCCCATCGACGACGGTCAGTGAGAACGAAAACGGGGGTGTCGAGCCCGTGCGAATCGCACTGTTGGCCGTGTTCTGCACCGTTTCGAGGAGGGCCGGAAACTCCCGCCAGAGGGTCGTGATGACCGACTCCGGTGCGACGATGCGACAGGAGTGGCCGTCGGCGACCCAGTCGGTCAGTCGCTCGATGAACGCGTGAATCGGCCGTCGAGCGAAGACGAACGTTCCGTGACTCGTCGACGCGAGTTGGTCTCCGAGAACTTCGATTGGGCGGTCCGGCGACGAACCAGCCGTAATCTCGACGTCGGCACCGACGAGTGCCTCGACGGGGAGCGGATAGTCAGACGCCTCTTCGACGAGGACCGGGTCGAGTTGCAGCACGTCGCTCAGATCGGATTGATACGACTGAAAGAGCGACAGGAGATACTCCCCCTTCAGCGAGGTGGTGTAACCCTGCTCGGTTTCGGCGACGAGTCCGGCCGTGTCGAGGTCCTTCACCGCCCGGTCGACTGTCGACCGAGAGCAGTCGAGTGTCTCGGTCAATTCGCGTTTGTCGAGCCGACGCTCGTCCAGTACCCGGAGGAAGTCGACCCTGTCGAAGACGAGTTTGATGAGCTCCGTCTCGACGGAACTGTCCGAAGTCACCGTGTGCTATCCCTGCGCTCCCGCTGGGTCGTGGACTGCCCTGTGTCCACTGGCCCCGTGCCCTGTGCCCAGTTTTCTTGCTCGCTGCCCATTTGCCCTGACATTCGCCGCTTCGGGTTAAAATGCTTGTTCGACGAGTACTCACGACGGCGTGTTCGGCAGCAGCCACAATATGTTGGGTCTGCGTGTCGGCGATGGTGGTGAACGTCTCCGTCCTCACTCCACAGAAAAGTAATCGTTATACGCCGTGTGGCCCATGCCGAAACCATGCAACGACGCGCCGCGATCATCTCCGTCGTGTTCTTCCTGGTCATCGGTGCCGGTGCATACTCGCTCATCGCGACTGCATCGACGCCGGCGGTCAGTTTCGAGAACCCCGAGTACTCGCTGGCACAGGGAGACGAGTTCTCCGTCCCCGACAGTGACCAAGCGTTTAATGTGTCGTCGATTACTGAGGAAGAGGAATCTGGCGGACACGGTGGCGGCACCACCCTCGTCCGTTCCGGAGAAATCACCTACGTAAACGAATCATCCCGCTTCACCGAGTCGTGGGACAACGCGAGCACCGTCACGCTCGACGGCACGGACTACCGTATCGAGATCGAGAACGTCTCGGACCCGTCCGAGGCGACGCTCGTCGAGCTTCGCAACGATACGGCCATCCTGCAGAACGACCCGAACGCCGACAACGAGACGGTCACCCGAGACGGTGAGCGCTACGTCGTCGTCAACGACTCGACGCTCGTCCCCGCCGAGGAGTACTTCCCGGCCAACGAGACGCGCACCATCGCCGAGGGTGACTCCTTCTCGTACAACAACGAGTCGGTCACCGTCGCCGCCGTCGAATCCTCCGGTGTCACGATCGAATGGTTCGCTGCAGAAGAAAAGACCATCACCGTCGACAACGAAGCGAACGTGACCGTCGGCGGACAGCAGTACCTCGCGTACTTCCCCGACGGCGAGACGCTCGTCCTGACGCAGAACTACAATAGTTACGAAGCGCAGGTCCACAGCATCGAAGAGTTCCACCTCTTCGAGAACGGCCTGTGGGGCGTCGTCATCGTCGCCTTCACCACCGTCGTCCTCCTCGCTGGGATGGCGTTCATGCCGTCGCGGTACTGAACACCGCGTCTCACGTTTTCCGGGCACTCGTCACGCTGAGCCACGCGAGCGCGACGCCGACGCCGACGGCTGCAACTCCCCCGAGAATCTGAATCGGGGCCCCGACTGTACCGAGTGCAGTATAGCGCCACGGCATCACGGCGAGCGTCCCGACGCTGTAGAGGGCGACGAACACGCCGACTGCGACTACCATCCACGTCTTCCACTGGGCCGCCGTTCCTCGTTTCATCTCTTGAGACATTCACCTCGGGAGAAGAAAAACTGAGGGGCATATCGAGTCGAGGCCAGCGGAATGAGGAGACGTCACTCCATGTTCGTGGATAGAGGCTCGACTGAGAGACCACCATCTAGCCACAGTCGAGAAAAACTCTGTTCAACGAAGTCGTTGTTCGAGATGAAACGAAGGGGTTGCGCGGGGGCACAAATCCTCGAAAAACGCGGGTGAAACGAGGACGAGACAGAACCGAAAAACGAGGCGAAGAGCCTCGATTACCGGCGGAGGAAGTCGAACAGCGAGTAGTCGTGGTCGGGCTTGTAGGTGCGGAACAGGAGGCTGTTCGCGAGCACCGACACCGACGAGAACGCCATCGCGCCGGCGGCGAAGACGGGTTGTAAGAGTCCGAGCGACGCCAGCGGAATCATCGCCGTGTTGTAGCCGAGCGCCCAGAACAGGTTCTGCTTGATTTTCGCGAGCGTCCCCTCGGAGATACGGATGGCCTTCACCACGTCCTGTGGGTCGTCGCGCATGAGCGTCACGTCGGCCGCTTCGATGGCGACGTCGGTCCCCGACCCGAGTGCCGTGCCGACGAACGCGGCGGCGAGAGCGGGCGCGTCGTTGACGCCGTCACCGACCATCATCACCTTCGTGCCGTCTGATTGGAGTGATTCGACGGCGTCGGCTTTGTCTTCGGGGAGGACGCCGGCGCTGACGTTGCTGGGGTCTATCCCCACCTGTGCGGCGACGGCGCGGGCGGTCCGCTCGTTGTCGCCGGTAATCATGTGGACCTCGGTGCCGCGCTCGTGAAGTGCGCTGACGGCGGCTTTCGCAGTCTCTTTCACCTCGTCGGCGTCGGCAACGATACCGGCGAGTTCGCCGCCGACGGCGACGAGCATGGCGGTCTTGCCATCGTCTTCGAGTTCTTGCAGGGCGTCTTCGGCCGGCGCGGGGTCGATTCCGTCGTCCGACAGCAGTTTGCGGTTGCCGACGAGCACGGGCTGGCCATCGACAGTCGCGCGGATACCGTGTCCGGGGACGTTCTCGAACTCGTCGGGGTCCGAGAGGTCGAGACCGCGTTCTTCCGCTCCATCGACGATGGCGCGGGCGAGTGGGTGTTCGCTGTTGCGTTCGGCGGAGGCAGCGAATCGAAGGACTGCGTCTTCGTCGAGTGCGCCTTCCTCGGCGGTGACGACGCCCGACCCGTCTGCGGCGGGTCCGAGTGCAACCACGTCGGTCAGCGTCATCTCGCCCTTCGTGAGCGTGCCCGTCTTGTCGAAGACGACTGTCTCCACGTCTCTGACTCGTTCGAGGATGTCACCACCTTTGAAGAGGACGCCGTTGCGGGCACCGATGGCCGTCCCGACCATCGTCGCGGCGGGCGTGGCGAGGCCGAGGGCGCACGGGCAGGCGATGAGAACCGCCGACGCGAAGACGACGACGGCGAACTCGAACGTCGAGACGGTTCCACCCGCGATTGCCGGGCCGCCGGCGACGAGGCCCCAAAGCGGGAGCGACTGGACGAAGCCGGCGAGCGTCTCGGGGAAGAGGAACCAGACGGTTCCCCAGACGAGCGCGTTGAAGATAACCGCCGGGACGAAGTACGCAGAGATGCGGTCTGCGAGGTTCTGAATCTCGGGTTGCCGACCCTGTGCCTCCTTGACGAGCGAGACGATTTGCTGAATCGCCGTCTCCGAGCCGACTTTGGTCGCCTCGACGACGAGGACGCCGTTTTGGTTCACCGTCGAGCCAACGACTTCGTCACCGGGTTCCTTCGAGACGGGGACCGACTCGCCGGTGACCATCGATTCGTCCACGGCGGAGTCGCCATCGACGACGACACCGTCTGTCGGAATCTTCTCACCCGGCCGCACCTTCATCCGGTCGCCGACTTCGACGTCGTCGAGCGGAACCTCACGTTCGGTTCCGTCGTCGTCGACGAGCGTCGCAGTGTCTGCTTCGAGTTCGAGCAGGGTGCGCAGCGCCTCGGACGCCTGTCCCTTCGAGCGGGCTTCGAGGAAGTTTCCGAGCGTGATGAACACGAGGATGAGCACGGCGGTGTCGAAGTAGAGACTCCCCGCGAGGAGGCCGACGAGGACGGCGACAGAGTAGAGATACGCCGTCGACGACCCCATGGCGATGAGGACGTCCATGTTGGCCGTCCGATTCTTCACGAGCGCCGTGTAGGAGTTGGCGTAGAACTCGCGTCCGAGGACGACTTGCACCGGCGTCGCGAGGGCGAACCCAAGCCATCCCAGTGGGATGCCAGTGCCCGGAATCGTCTCGGGGAGTCCGGACGTGGTGAACAGTTCCAGCGCGAGCATCACTACCAGCGGTGCCGCCAGTGCTGCCCCAAAGAGCGTCAGGCGTTTCTGGTGTCGAATCTCGTCGTTTCGGGCGGCATCACGGGCGTCTTCGCCAGTGTCGTCACCACCGTCGTCGCTCTCGCCGTCGCGGATGGGCGTGTAACCGGCGTCTTCGACGGCCTGATAGAGGTCGTCGAGCGTCACGTCGGCCGGATTGTACGTCACCAGCGCTTCGTCGGTGGCGAAGTTGACCTCCGCATCGACCACGCCCGGCACCGACTCCAGCGACTTCCGGTTCGCGTCGGCACAGTTCGCACAACTCATCCCGGAGATACCGATACTCCGCGTCTGAGAGACGGCCTCGTAGCCTGCCATCTCGATGGCGTCGTACACCTCCGCGAGCGATACCTCGTCGGAGTCGTACTCGACAGTCCCCTCGTCGGTGGCGAAGTTGACCGTCGCCGCTGATACCCCGTCGAGTGATTCGAGCGTGTCCCCGACGGTCCGCGAGCAGTTCGCACAGCTCATGCCGCGAATGTCCAGGTGGGCCGTTCGGCTACTCATTACCTACGTGTACGGGTCCCTCTCTTACCTGAATTGTGCCTTGCAAACCGGGTGTCATCGAACAGGCAAACTTTGGATTCGAAGGCGAGATTCCAGATTCGGTTTCCTCTCAGTCGTCGTTCGCGCCCGCTCCCGCTTCGAGACGGTCGTATCGGTCCTCGAAGCGACCCAGACAGGACGAACAGCAGAAGTGATACAGCGACCCACCGATGCGAGCGCTCTCGCCTTCACTCGTGACGGTGTTGCCGCACTCGGCACACTCCAGTGCGAACCCGGTTCCGTTAATCGTCGGCGTCCACTCGGCGGATTCGACGAGGCGAACCTCGTACTCGCGGACCTGCGAGAGGTCGACGAGTTCGTTCAGTTCGGCGCGCGTCGCGTCGTCGTCGAGTCTGGCGTGAAACGTCACTTCGCCGTCCACCGAGACGAACAGATGTTCGACCTGGTCGGCACTGCGGAGGTCATCACGCACCGTGCTGACGAACTCCGGACGGACGAAGAGGCGGACGAGGACGGGCGTCCCACCGGAGAGCGTCGATTGGTCGATGTCGACCGTGAATCGTCGGATGATTCCCTCGTCGCGGAGTCTGTCGATTCGGTCGGAGACGGCCGGGGCGGAGAGACCAACGTCGTCGGAGATGTCGCTGAACGGTCGGCGCGCATCCTCGGCCAGGAGTTCGAGGATTCGGAGGTCTGTCTCGTCGAGGTCACGCATACCGACGCTTGGGGATGCGAAGTGATAGGCATTTCTCGAATTTGACTTTCGATTCGAAGGTGAGATGGCCGACTGAGACGAACGATGTAAAGAGTAATTCACAAAGTCTGGAAGGCCGTAGCTCTCACCGATGAGTACGACCATCACCGTGACCGGTATGACGTGCGAGCACTGCGAAGGACGCGTCGAAGACGCACTTACCGGCGTCTCCGGCGTGACCGATGCAAACGCCGACCGTGAGGCCGACAGCGCGACCGTCGAAGGCGACGCGGATATCGATGCGCTCGTCGCCGCCGTCGAAGACGTCGGGTACGACGCGAGTGCGTAAGGACACTGCCGACGCCGTTCCCTCGCCACTTCCTTCCCCGGTTTCTTTCGGACGCCGTCTCACACTCCTCGACTCGGTAGTGTGTTTCGTCGTGTCATGTTCTCCGACTGTGTGACGAGCGGCAAATATCGTTTTCACGCTGGCACTGAGAGAACGGATGGGGGAATTCATGCCCCGAAACGAGAAGACGGACGACCGGTCGAGTCGTGACGCAGACACCAACTCGCGTCGTGACAGCGGAGGAGCGGACGAACACGCCCCGGATGTAGACGAGACCACAGGACAGCCGAACCGCATCGCTGAATGGCTTGCATCGACGGCGGTGTGGGTCGGTGTGGGGGGAATCGGTATCGTCCTGTTGCTGTTCGCTCTCGGCCAGGCCGTCGGGATTCCGTTACTCTCGATGGCAGCCGAGGCCGTCTCGTCACAGACTGGCCGGTGGCTTGTGGTGGCACTGTTCGCCCTCGCGCTCATCGGACTCGCCGAACGGGGAATCTCGTACGCATAGCGTACGACTCTCCGACTCCGTCTCTTTTCTCGTCGTCGCCTCCGTGACTCTCGTGTCTCACGAGATGCTGGCCCCGTGATAGTATTTAAACGCTGGCCCATTGAAGCCGAACCCCTACGCGGGAACCGCGTCGAGTGAGTGTATGAACTCGATGTACGCGTGCTCTGATGGACGGTACTACACCGAACGCGACAGACGGCGCAACCTCGAATCGGGATGGTGGACACTCTGCGTGCGTGACGCCGAGACGGGTGTCGAAGTCGTCTCCGACCCGTACGACGTCGTGGTCCGACTGGAACCGCTCTGCGGGACGGCCGTCTCCGAGTCGGGTCGGCAGACGCGCGAGTATACGATTGGTTGACGGACGATGGTTGGCTGGCGGGCGAAAATTGATTGACGACGATGATTGATTGACGGACGACGATTGGTTGACGATGGCCCGTGCTAGACCGTGCTCTCAATCGGTGGCAGTGACAGGACGACTGCTTCGCCAGTGAGAACCGTCTCTGTCGTTTCGGCGACTGTCTCGACGCGAATTCGGTCGTCTCCTAGCGCTTCGACGACTGTCGCGGTGACGGTGACTGTCTCGCCCGGCCGAACCGGGTTCACGAATTCGATGTCTTGAGAGAGATAGACGATCTCGCCGGGGAGGTCACCGAGGGCAGCGCTGACGGCACCGGCAGTGAGCATCCCGTGTGCGATACGGCCTCCGAACATCGATGCTGCAGCGTGTTCGTCGTCGAGGTGGAGCGGATTCGTGTCGCCGGTTACGTCAGCGAACGCTTCGATTCTGTCGGTGGTCACGTCGAGTGTTGCTCGAGCCGTGTCACCGACGGTTGCGGGTGCCATACGAAACGGACGCGACGGCGGGCCTTCTACACGCGGGTTACTATCAAACTCCGCGACCAGTAGCTTCCCTCACACGACCGCCCTTCAGATACAAGAGGCTCCACCGCTAACCCCGACTGTGCCTACTCCGAGCGACGACGACTTCCAGACGCCACTCCCGACTGCCCCAATCGACGACACGCCGACTGTCTCCTGTTCTCGCTGTGGGACCGAGTGGGACCTCACGTACGAACTGGACGAGCTCAAACTCGGCAACCAGTCCGTCGAACAGTTCGCGCTCGACCATCACCGCCACACCGGTCACTTCCCGGACGACGTGTCGCCGTGGGTGACGGATTGCCAGCAGTGTCCGGACGGAGAACAGTTCCTGTCAGAAGGGGCCGCACAGCGGTGGGCGCGAACGCATGCCAGACACGCCCGACACGAGGTTGCCCTCGAACACGCAGACGAACAACACATCGTCACTCCCGAGTGAATGAGGGGCGAGGGCGTTCGCCCCTCGTCGGTCGGGGTGTTCGTAGAAGGACAGAAGGTGCCGCGTTAGACGTGAATATCACGCACCGTCGCCGCGTTGACGAGATCGTTCTTGTCGAGCGTGGGGACGCCGCACACGTCGAGTGTTCGCCCGTTCGCACGGTAATCGGTGTGATGGACGACGTCCGCGATGGTGATGAGCGAGTCGATGGCCGGCGTCTCGACACCCGCGGCGTCACCCATCTCCGACAGTGGGACGAGGCCGTACGGAACGTCTTCTGTGACGTACCGATGGTCGAGTGAGTCAGGTCCCTGAATCGGGCCGTGAATCTGGCTGATGCGAATCGAGTTGACAGTTGTCGCGTAGTACTCGTTCTCGCCGATGCCGTACCAGTCGAGGAATATCTCGCCGACCGACTTGATATCGTATCCGAGCGCCTCGCCGATTGCGATTCGCTCCTCGTCGACTTTCGTCATGACGCGGCCGATGGAATCCGTGACGTTCTGGTAGAGGTAGTACTCCTCGTCCGGCGACTCGATTTCACCCGCGTTCAACAGCGCGCCGACGGGGTGGATGACTGGGTTGGCGTTGTAGAGGCTCGTCTCCAGAACACTGTCTGCTGCTTCGATATCCGTGGGGAAGGCGGCGTCCATCAGGTCAGCGAGTTCTTCGGAACACGATGCCGGGAGTCCGGCGACGATCAATTTTTTCTTGAACCCGAGGACGTTGACGCTGCTTGGACTGGTCTTTCGGACTGCGTACGCGAGCGACGGCGTCTCGCCGAGTCGAATCTCCGGGGCACCAACGTCGTCGAGGAGACGACGGTATTCGAGTGCGCTCATCGTGTTTGCCGAGAGCAATACGAGCGCCTGTCCTTCCGAGAGGTGCGGGCCGACGGTTTCGACGAAGGCTCGGAACGCGAAGTTGGGAACCGCCTGTAAGACGAGGTCTGCGTCGGACACTGCAGCGGCCGGGTCTGAGGTGACTGCCACCGGTTTTGCGTGACCTTCACTCGCCGCACCGGAGATGTCGATTCCATCGTTATCGCGAACTGCGTCCAGATTCGACTCGAACTGTGGCAGTTCGAACAGCGTTACGTCGTGACCAAGAAGCGTCAAATCTGCCGTCGCCGCGAGGCCTCCTGCGCCCGCACCGAGTACTGTGATATTGAGTCCCATATTCGGGGCTTCTACCCCAGACACCTTAATAATTACGGGTAGAAAAGTTATGAAATAAAGTAGCATATTTGTAAATACCGCTGGAAAGCGGCTGGAGACACGGCGCTGAAACAGCGATTAGCGCCAGTCTACATACTCGTCGAATCTGGATATCGAGAGCCCCTCGTAGTACGACGTCGGGTCGTCATCGAGGAGTTGAGCGGCGATGATTTTCCCTGTGGCCGGCGAGAGCTGAATTCCGGAGGTGCTGAAGGCCGCAATCGAGAAGCCACGGACGCGAGTCCACCCGACGACCGGATTCATGTCCGGTGTCGAAGACCGAATCCCGACCCGTTCGTCGACGATATCGAACGACTCGGCCTCGGGAAGGAGTGTGTAGAGCGTTTCGAGCCCCCGATTTCGAATCTCTTCGGGCACCGTTTCGCCCCACGCGTCGGGGTCGTACTCGGTCGCGTCGTCGTACCCGCCAACCGGGTGGTGGGTCATCATGATTTTGCCGTCGGCGTTCCTGCGGATGGTGAATCCCGACTCGTGGTGTGTAATCCACGGGAGCGTGTACGCGAGCGGTTCCGATGGTTCGAGTTCGAGAACCGGTGCGAGCGTGTGTTTGACGGGGATGTCGACGCCGGCCATCTGCGAGACCTGCTGGTTCCACGGCCCAGCGGCAGCGACGACAGCCTCCGCAGGTTCGAACTCGCCGTCGACGGAGAGTCCAACGAGCGTTTCGTCTTCGACGTGAAGGTCGGTGACGGTCGTGCGCTCGTGGAATGTGACGCCGTTGTCGCGGGCACGTTCGATGAACTCGGTCGCGAACTCACACGGCCGGACGTACCCGACATTTGGTCTGTACACCCCGCCGACGACAACGTCCGTGTCGAGGAACGGGAGGAACATCGACTTCGGGAGTTCGTCGCTGGAAAGATAGTTGACCGGCGACGTGTCGGCCGATTTCCCCCTCGCGTCGGCGAGTCGTTCGCCGCGCGTTTCGACTGTTTGGCGGAGCGCGTCGGCCCCGTCTTCGGTCGTCGCAACGTCGAGACGCCCCGTGGCGACGTATCCGGGTGACGCGCGCGGCGATTTCATGAACTCGTTGTACTGCTCGATGGCGTACCGTTTCATCCGGTATTGGGTCTCGTCGCCGTAGAATCCGAAGAACGCGAACGACTTTCTGGTCGTCTCGTTCGCAAGGGTTCCTTTCTCGTAGACGTGAACCGGTTCGTCGGTACGTTCGCTCAAGTGGTAGGCGATGCTCGCCCCGACGATACCGCCGCCGACGATGTGGTACCCGTCGCCGGCGCTCATCGGCCGTCCTCCATCTCACCAAGTGGGTAGAAACACGCTGCTTCGTGGTCTTCTCCCATCGATTTGAGCGTGGGGTCTTCCGAACACCGCTCTCCCTTGTACGGACAGCGGTTCTGGAAGTTACACCCGTGTGGGAGGTCAATCGGCTTTTGAATCTCGTCTTTGATCTGTATCTCCGGAATCTCGTACGACGGATCCGGGACGAGCGACGCCGACTGGAGCGCCGAAGTGTACGGATGCTGTGGGTTCGAAATCACTCGCTCGGTGTCGCCGAGTTCGATGAACCGACCGAGGTACATCACGGCGATGCGGTCGGAAATCTGCCGGAGAACGCCGAGGTGGTGCGAGATGTAGATGACGGAGATCTCGCGTTCTTCGATGACGTCGCGGAGAATCGAGAGCACTCGGCCGCGGTTCGATGCGTCGAGCATCGACGTCGGCTCGTCGGCCACGAGTATCTCGGGGTTGACGCTGAGCGCCGCCGCGATCGAGACACGCTGGAGTTCCCCGCCACTGAGTTCGTGCGGGTATTTGTGGGCGAACTCGACCGGGTTGAGCCCCACCTGTTCGAGTGCGTCGTGCGCACGCTCTGTGAGTTCGTCGTTGGAGAGATCCATAAGGTTTCGTGGACCTTCGGAGACGATTTGCTCGATGCTGTGCGTCGGATTCGACGACCCGAACGGGTCCTGGAAGACGTACTGAATCTCTTTTCGGAGTTCTTTCTCGCTGAGGTCGCGGTATTCGACGCCGTCGATGTACACTTCACCGTCAGTGGGTTCCGTCAGGAGACTGAGCGACAGCGCAGTCGTGGACTTCCCACATCCGGACTCGCCAGCGAGGCCGAGAACTTCTCCCGCTTCGAGGTCGAAACTCACGCCGTCGACTGCTTTGAGCGTCTTGCTCGACGAGAACAGTCCACCGCCGACTTCGTAGTACTTCTTGAGGTCTCTGACCGACAGTTTTGGCTCCGTCGCGTTGTCGGTCCCCGTGCTGCTCGTTGGTCGGTTCTGCTCGGCGTGCTCACTGTACGTAGACATCTTGTGACTCCTTCCGCATGGCTTCCATCTCCTCGGTGCTGAGATGACAGGCGACGTGGTGACCGTCCGTCTCGGTCAACGCTGGCGTCTTGTCACACTCTTCGAACTGGTACGGGCACCGACCCTTGAACTTACATCCCTCGTGACCCGCTCTGATGGTTGGCGGTGACCCGGGGATGTGACTCGACGGTTCGTCTTTGTCGATGTGCATCGTGCTGTCGATGAGTCCTTTCGTGTACGGGTGCGACGGGTTGTTGAACAGGTCTTCGGCGTCGCCGAACTCGACGAGTTGCCCCGAATACATCACGCCGAGTTTGTCCGACATCTGCGCGACCAACGGCAGGTCGTGCGAGATGAGCAGCAAGCCGAAGTTGTTCTCACGCTGGTGGCGTTTCAACCACTTCAGAATGCGCGTCTTCGTCAGCAGGTCGAGTCCGGTCGTCGGCTCGTCTGCGAGGACCGTCCCCGGTTCGAGGATGAACGAGTTTGCGATGAGAATTCGTTGGACCTGCCCCCCACTCAGTTCGTGTGGGTATTTGTCGATGACGCTCTCGTCGAGACCCATCTCGGCGATGCGCTCGTGAATTCGCTCGTCGACTTCGGTCTTGCTCACGTCGTCTTCGTGGACACGAATCGACTCGGCCAGCTGTGAGCGAATGGTGTATATCGGGTCGAGTGAGTCCATCGACGCCTGTGGGATCGTCGAGACTTTCTGGAGTGCGTAGTCGCCACGGAACTCCTGAATCGGGAGCTCGAGGATGTCGGTTCCATCGACGCGAATTTCGCCCGACGGAATCGACGCGTTCTCCGAGAGAATCCGCTGAATCGATTTCAACAGGGTGGACTTTCCACAGCCCGACTCGCCAACGATGCCGACGATTTCGTCCGAGTCGACACTGAGCGATACGTCGTCGACGGCCACGACCGGGCCGCCGTCTGTTTCGTACTGGACAGTGAGGTTTTCTATCTCTAACATCAGTTTTCACCCCGAAGCCGCGGGTTGGTGAGGCTCTCCAATTCCTGGGAGATGAGCAGCAGTCCGACGATGAGGCTCGCGATACCGAACGCAGGGAATGCGAACCACCACGGTGCAGACATCATCATCCCCGAACTCCAGACGCTCTGGAGCATGATTCCCCAGGTCACCATGTTCGGGTCGACCAGTCCGAGGAACGCGATGCCCGAGACGGTCAAGAGCCCCCACGCTGCCGACAGCGGCAGGTACACTGAGATAAGTCCGAGCAGGTTCGGGAAGATGTGCTGGTAGATGATTCGCGTCTCGCTCGCGCCACGGGCTTTCGCCGCGAGCACGAACTCTCGTTCCTTGATGGACTTCGTCTCCGACCGGACGACACGGGCGATGGTGCGCCAGAGGACGACACCGACTGCGATAGTAATCACCGCAGGGCTCTTGCCGATGATACCACCGACGACGAGGCCGAACGGGAGAACAGGCAGTCCCATCGCCATGTCGGTCAACGCCATCAGCCCCTCCTCGACACGACCGCCCATGTACCCGGCGACGAGACCGATGTTTCCGCCGATGGTGATGGTGACGAACGCCGAGAGGAACGCGACGAGGAGCGCCCACTTCGTCGATGCGACGAACTGCAACAGGACGCTCTCTCCTAGCCACGTCGTTCCGAACGGGTGCTGGAGCGACGGTGCCATCGCGCCGGTCGAGACCGTCTTGTGCGGGTCCGGAATCAGGAATACGCTGAGTGCTGCGAGCAGCAAGTACGTCCCGACGATTCCGAGTCCGACCGCGAGTTTTGGACGGGCGAGAATGCCGTCGTCCGACACGTCAGCCAGCGCTTCGAGGCCCCCAAACCCGATTCCCGCGCTGGAGGAGACTTCTTCTTCTGCCATCTCATGCACCCCCGTCCTCGATTCGTGGGTCGAGTGCAGAGTACATGATATCGACAGCGAAATTCGCCAACATGACGACCAGCGCGATAAGGAAGAACGCCGCCTGCGCGACGGGGTAGTCGTTCGAGAGGACCGCGTTGACGAGGGCTTTCCCCATGCCGGGCCAACTGAAGATCGTCTCGACGAGCACCTGCCCGCCAATCATGTAGCCGAAGGTGAGCGCAACCTGCGTCAGGAAGGGCAGAAGCGAGTTCCGTGCGGCGTGTTTGAACATGATCCGCCGTTCCGGGATGCCCTTCGCGAACAGATAGTCGACGTAGTTGGTCCGCAGTTCTTTCACCATGTTACTCCGCATCAAGAGCACCGGTGTGGCGAGGAAGAAAAACGAGTTCGTCAGCAGCGGCAACACGAGGTGGTGCCAGAAACTGACGCTCGTAATCGTGGTGAGCACGCCCGCCGACTGGGAGACGGTCCCCATGCTTCCGACGGGGAACCACCCGAGCGTCAGCGCGAACAGCATGATGAAGAGGATTCCCGTGACGAACGGCGGAATTCCCTGTCCGAGGACTGCGACGACCATGCCCAGCGTGTCCGAGTTCTTGCCGCGATTCCACGCCATGAGGACGCCCGCGTAGTAGGCGATGCAGTAGGTCACGACGATAGACGTGAACATGAGGTACAGCGTGTTCACCAACCGGTACTGGAGGATATCCCACACCGGTTGGGAACTCGTGAACGACTGTCCGAACTGGAAGGTGAACAGACTCTTCAAGAAGAGCAGGTACTGGATGTGCATCGGTTCGGAGAGTCCGTACTGGTCGCGGAGGCGTTCGAGTGTGGCCTCCGTCATCCCCTTGCTGAGCACCGAGGCGAACGGGTCGCCCGGGACGACCCTGAAGAGGACGAAGAGCACGCTCGCCACCACGAACAGGGTGAGCGTAATGCGTGCGAGGCGTTTTCCGACGAATTTTACACTACTGTTCATTGGTCGATTCCCGTGTCGTTCTGTTGTGGTTCATCGTTCCTGTTTCTCTGTGGGGTACACTGCGGTCGACGAATCTCGACTGCGGCGCTCGTCTCGTTGGTCGCTGCGTTCTATATCTCAATCTCGAACACCTCCTGTGCAAACGACGAGAGATCCGTCGTCGGCGAGACGCCGAGGCCGGGAGCGTCTCTCGGCGTGATCGACCCACCGGATATCTGCTGGTCGAAGTCGGTCAGCGTCTCGCCGAGTCGGAGCGGGGACATGTACGCGTGTCCGACGTCGACGAGCGAACTGGTCGACGCCCCGAGTTGCAGGCTCGCAGCCTGCGTGAACCCGGCTTCTATCATGCTGTTCATGTAGCACGAGACGCCGAACGCCTCTGCGAGGTCCACGATTCGCTTGGCCTCGTGGAGACCGCCGTGTTTGGCGACTTTGACGCTGAAGATGTCGACGGCGTCTGCCTCGATGAGGGTTCGAGCGTCACGAACCGAGAACAGGCTCTCGTCTGCCGATACTGGAATTGGCGACGCCTCGCGGACTCGGCTGAGTCCGTCGATGTCGTCGGCCGGGACCGGTTGTTCTAAAAACGCGACGTCGTAGTCGACTGCCCGCTCGGCGAAGTCGATGGCAGTCCGGACGTCCCACCCCTGATTCGCGTCGACGATGATGTCCGTCTCGTCGCCGGTCGCATCGCGAATCGCGCGAAGTCGTTCGAGGTCTTCGTCTGTCGAAAAATACCCCGTCTTGAGCATGAACGTGGTGAATCCGTCGGCTTCGAGCGCCCGCGTCTTGCGGGCACACTCGTCGGCCGGGACGTTCCCAATCGGTTGGAGGACATCGATTTCGTCGTGCACGCGTCCGCCGAGAAAATCCGACGTGGGTCGTCCAGTGACGGTTCCAAGCAGGTCGTAACACGCCATGTCGATGGCCGACTTCACGAGGTGATTGTTCGGCCCGAAGACGGCGTCGAGTCGGTGGTGAAGTTGGTTCGGGTTGGTCACGTCCACACCGGCGAGTGCGTCGCCGAGGAACTCGTCGAGGAGCGTGGTGACGGACCGAGCGCTCTGCTGGGTGAACGGAACGAACGGGTCGGTTTCACCGTATCCTCGGTGGCCGTCTGTAGTCTCGATTTCGACGATGACCGGTTCGGTGTACGTGAGTTCACCGAGCACGCTCGATAGTTGGTACGGCGTACTCAGCGGGAGTTGACACCGATAGACTCGGACAGTTTTTGCCTGGGTTGTTGGGGTTCGCATTGGGGTTCGACTGGGTCTGTGTTTGGGTGTATGGTATGTCTGTGAAAGGGGCGTGGTTCACGTGGGTGCGCGAACCGCTGGCACGGATATCCGTGACTGGTCGGGGATGGTTATTTGTCTGGGACTGGGATCGTGACCTCCTCTTCGGATGGGACACCGACCATCCCGGCGGGGAACCGGACCGTCCCGTCGTCGTCCCACGTGTAGCCAGCGTCTCTGAGAATCTGTTTGGCCTTCTCAGGGTCGTATTCGTACGGCTTGACGTCTGGATTGTTCCAGAACTTGTTCCCCGGCGAGATGATACTCGTTCCGGGAGTCGCCTTCCCGCTGAACACGCCTTCGACGATTCGCTCCCGTGGGATGATGTGTTGTATCGCACGACGGAACTCAGGGTCGGTAAAGGGCGCACGGTCGCAGTTGAAGAACAGCCCGTAGTATCCGACAGATAGCGCTGTGTTCGTCTCGATGTTGTCTTTCTGGCTGGCGCGGTCGAACAGGTTCGGCGTGACAGAGTACGAGACGACGTCGTTTTCGTTCTGTTCGGTCGCTTTCATCGCGAGTTCGACGCTATCGCGGTTGGTCCGAATTATCTTCTCGATCTTCGGTGGCTCTGGCACGAAGTCCTCGTTGCGGCTGAGGATGAGCTTCCCACCGCGGTTCCAACTGTCGAATTTGAACGGCCCACTCCCGACTGGGTCTTCGACCTGGTACTTGAGGAGCGACTCGCTTTCGGCCTCGATGGTCTCCCACTTTTCTTTCTTCAGGAGCATCACACCGGCGAGTGCCGAGTGGGTGAACGAGGCAGTTGGCTCAGTGAGATGGAAGCGGACGTGGGTGTCGTCTTCGATGGTAACTTCGTCGAGTTTCTGGAGCGACGCGTTGTAGTACGGTGCCTGTGCGCGCTTGTAGAGTTCGAACGTGAACTTGACGTCTTCGGCAGTGACGGGGTCGCCGTCGTGCCACGTCAGGTTCTCGTCGAGGACGATTTCGATCTCCGTCGGGCTGATGACGTTCAGTTCTTTCGACTCGTACGGTTCGGGCACGCCGTCCGGACTCACACGCAGGAGTCTGCTGTAGATGAGGCGGGCGAACCACAGGTCCAGCACGTCGGTGATCGCGATGGGGTTCAGCTTGTCGACTGGGCTCGTCCACGCCTCTCGAATCTCGCTTCGCCCTTTCGGTTTCGCGTTCACCTTGGCCCAAAACGAGTTCAGTCCCTCCCCGGGCGTGAACGGGCCTTCGAACTCGACGTTGTCGCTCCGATAGAACTGGAGTAACTGCGGGTGAGCAATCTGCGCCGCAGGCGACTCCTCGCGAAGTGTCTCCTGGAGTTGGTAGACGATTTGTTGCCGTTGGCTCTTGTTTAGCTCGCCGCCTTGGAGGTTACAGAGGAAGTCGACTTCGTCGTCCTCGAACCCCATCCAGTTCCATCCCTGGTTGTGCTGTGACCACGACCCGTAGAAGTTGGACGTGTGGAAACTCGGCTCGATTCGCGCCGGAGACGACGAGATTCGAACGAGCCACATGTCGTAGTCTGGCTCCTCCTGGATGACTTTGTCGGCGTTCTTCTGGTATCTGAGTAGGTTTGGCTCGAAATTCACGCCGATGTTCTTCATCTCTTCCGAGATGATCTTTGCAATCTGTGGGCGAAGCGGGTCGAACTTCGCGGTCGCAGTCAGAATCGAACGGTCGGGGAGTGGGTCTCCAGGTTCGCCGCTCGTTGCGGACGAAGCGTTGCCACCGTTCGACGATGACGCTGACGAGCCACCATCGCTGCCGATCTGGGCAGCACCCCCTCCGAGGACGATCCCTCCGAGACCGATTCCGCCGTATGTTAGGAATTCACGTCGGTCCATGTTATCAGGTTCCACTCTCACAATACGATGACCATTATTTATAGTTATTGTTTGGAGGGTGGTATGTAGAGGTGGATTTATATGTAATAAGAATGCGTTCACACGATTATATACTAGTGAATTATCGCTTATTGTGGCCTCTATCGGTGGAATTCGGCATTATTGGTACGCTCTAAACCCTGTCATAACTGTTTGCAGTTCACAAACAGAAAATTGCCAATTACCACCCTTTATATACTATTTTTATGCGGACTTTCTAACTCTGTACTTTGGTTCGAGCGGCGCTATTGTTTGGGTTTGTTGGGTTTCACACACTTCGAAACCTTTTGTCAGCACAAATTCACTACTTTCTGTGGGTGTCCAGAATAATGATGAAGAATTGGTCGAATGTGGCAGTAATTCGGCGACGACAGTGAGAATGTTTCTCACTCAGTCTGTGTCCACGCCCAGTGACGACGTTTTCGACGCGTCCACGCTGCAAACACCGCTGAAACGCTCGAAAACCCACGGTTTCGGGGGTCTATCTCACCAGTTTACCGTTCGTCCACTGAGAAAGCGGTTTGCAGCATGCAAACAATTAACTCACATTACCCCAGATGGAGAGACCGACGATGGGGGATACCGAACCAAGAACGCTGAAGACGGTCGAGACGACCTGTACGATTATCGACGCACTCGTCGAGAAAGACGGTGCCGGAGTCACCGAACTGGCGAACTACCTCGGTCTGTCGAAAGGTGCGGTTTACAACCACCTCGCGACGCTCCGAAAACAGGAGTTCGTGGTCAAAGACGGTGACCAGTACCGACTCAGCTATCTGTTCTTCAACTACGGAATGTACAGTCGGAACAGAACAGACCTCTACAACGCTGCCAAGCCCGAACTCGAGAAACTCACCACTGAAGTTGGTGAGTACGCCCATCTGATGGTCGAAGAGTTCGGAACCGGCGTCTATCTGGTGAAGATACAGGGGAAGAAGGGAATCGCCGACGAGTATCACGTCCGAAAGTTCGAGTTGCGAGACCCACTACACGCGAGCTCGACGGGAAAAGCGATTCTTGCCCACCTTCCAGAAGAACGAGTCCACGAAATCATCGACGCGCAGGGACT
Source organism: Haloferax sp. DFSO52 (assembly GCF_048158745.1). Taxonomy (NCBI): domain Archaea; kingdom Methanobacteriati; phylum Methanobacteriota; class Halobacteria; order Halobacteriales; family Haloferacaceae; genus Haloferax; species Haloferax sp. DFSO52. Next base: position 24,815 of record NZ_JBLOPB010000002.1, read on the forward strand.
GCCGGCGTTCACCGAGAACACGATTACGACGAAAGAAGCGCTGTTCGAGGAGTTGGAGACGGTTCGTCAACAGGGATACGCCCTCAACGACGAAGAGGAGATTCGCGGTGCACGTGCTGTCGGCGCACCGATCCTCGACTCCCACAGCTCAGTCCTCGGCTCGATAAGCGTCTCAGGCCCTATAAGCAGAATCAAAGACGAAGCATTCCACGACTCTATCCCGGAGAAAGTGATGGGTGCAGCAAACGTCATCGAAGTCAGTCTCGAAACTGGGCAGATGTATCCGCAGCTCTGACTTCACTCGTCGACCGATGACGCTCGACCATCGCCACGGTGTAACTCGCGTCGCCGTCAGTTCTCTACCTCGCCCACATGGGGATTCTCGTCTGGTTCCGGTGTCGTTCGAGTCTCCGCCATAACTGACTGGTCGAGTACCAATCGCATCTTCGTATCCGTACTCTCCGATGCAACCACCTCGAACCCGAGACCCAGATAGACGTGAATCGCGCGTCGATTCTCTTTGGCGACGTAGAGCAGGAGCGCCTCGTGTCCCGACTCGGCAGCGTCAGCGATGGCGTGGCGGCAGAGTTCGGTTCCGATTCCCCTGTTGTGGCTGTCCTGGTGGACGAAGACGGCGAGTTCTGGTTCTGGGTCGTCTCGCGGAGTGTACGTGATGTGGCCGACGACTCGCCCGTCACCGACGGCGACGAAGTTTCGCCCGCGTTCGACGAGGGCCGAGAGCCATTCTTCTCTGTGTTTGTCGCCAATCGGAGGGATGCCCATCGACCGGTGTTCAATCGCGTAGTCGCGGTACATCTCGTTCAGTGGTTCCCAATCGTCTGGGGCGTATGGGCGGATGACGAGTCCGTCACCGTATTTGTCGATAAATCGCGGACAGCGTGGCGGACAGTACGGTGTGCCCGTGCATTGGCTCGGGTCCCAGAAGGTGCCGTTCCCGTCCCCGGCAGTGCCACCGTCACCGTCGCCAGCAGCCACGTCCATACGACCCGATACGCGTGGTGGCCTCTTGAGACTGTCCGGTCGTCGTGTTTCTGGCAGTCGTCCACTCACCCGGTCGCCGTCCATTCGCGTGACTTATGGTCTGTCTCCCCGGCGATGTGTTCGTGTCCGTCGATTCGCCCGACTCCCCGCAGGAGGCCGACGCCGTGGAGAAGCGCCTCGAAGACGCGTTAGAGCGCGTCGCCCACGGTGTCAAGTCGGTGCTCACCGGGATGCTCGCCATCGTGGTCGGCACCACGTTCGGTCTCGTCGTGTACGCGCTCGCTATCCGGGCGATGGGAGTCGCTCCCGTCGAGCGCCGGTTAGTCGCTTCGCTGGTCGGTCGGTACCGGGCGGTCCTCAGCCGCTGAGTGGTGTTTATATGTCTCTCCTCTCGGGTGCGTGGTCCGTTCTCCCGGTCGAAACGGTCACTCTCGGCGGTTTGGGCACCCAGTCGCTCGTTTTCGACGATTCCCAGTTCCATGGATTCGAAAATCGGTCTGGATTTATACCTCTCTCCGGTGCCACGTCTCACATGTGAGGTGACAGACGATGGCTGCAACCGGACAAATCGAGATGCTGGGGAACCGGCTCGAGTTCGACTACTCCGAGAGCGTGACCGGCTACGTGCTGGTGCTCACCCGGATTATCACGGGGTACTGGTTCCTCCACGCAGGGGTCGGAAAGTACATGGCGGCTGAACCGTTCAACGCGGCAGGGTGGCTCGTGAACGCGACCGGTGGCTCGCCAATTCACGGCTTCCTCGCGTGGGCAGGCCAGACGCCGTGGATGCTCGGATTCACGAACTTCATGATTCCGCTCGCCGAGACGCTCATCGGGCTTGGCCTCCTCGTCGGGGCACTCACCCGTCTCGCCGCCTTCGGAGGAGCGTTCCTCATGACGTTCTTCTACCTCGGCAACGCGGCGTGGGGCCACGGCCTGGTCAACGGTGACCTCTTCGGCCTCCTGCTGTTCGTCATCGCCGGGACGCTCGCGACGGGGCGCATCCTCGGCCTCGACACCTACATCGAGGAGACGGACCTCGTGAAGCAACATCCCAAACTACGGTACCTCCTCGGCTGAGGGGGCTCACGACGGCGACGACCGAACGCGACGACGCGACTTTTTTGCCGGACGTGACGACTGCTCGCGGCACCCACGACGATGGCGACGACCTGAGAACGTCCGTTCGGCCGAGGGTCGACCTTTGTTCGACTTGCCGGCGACAGTCGTCGATTAGTTTTAGGCGCGCCTAAATTCCGAAAGTGGTTTATTGGATTAGGCTCGCCTAAACTTCATGAGCGAAGACGGAAATAGTTCGCGCAATTCGACGCGGCGGTCGATTCTCAAGGGTGCTGGTGCAATCGCGGCCGGTGGCTTACTCGCCGGGTGTACCGGGCAGAGTGGCGCTGAGCAGACGGAGACGGCCACCACGACTGCGCAGGTCGACTCGGAGACGACGACTGCACCCGACACTGCGACCGAGTCCGCGGAGGAGGATGGGTCGTACAGCGTCTCGATAGCGCCTGTCGGCGCTGTCGAGTTCGACTCTGTTCCCGAGTCGTGGGTCGCCAACAATGGCAGTTGGGCGGATATGGGCATTGCTCTCGGCCTCGAACCGCCGAAGGGCGTCTGGCTCACCAGCCGGTACCACACCCAGTATTACGACGATATCCCGGGACTGTCGGTCGACAAGAGCGACATGGTCTCGCTCTACCAGGACGGCGTCAGCAAGGAGTTGTTCTACGAACTTGACGCCGACGTGCACGTCATGGACCCGAACTTCCTGCTGAACCGCTTCAAGGGATGGGAGCAGGCCGACGTCGGAGAAGTCGACGAGAACATCGCCCCGATATTCGGGAACTGCATCTACGCCCAGCACTACCCGTGGCACGAGGACTACCGCTACTACACGCTCTACGAAGGATTCGAGAAACTCGCGCAGGTCTTCCAGCGCACCGGGCGCTATGAGGCGTTCACTGCGCTCCACGAGGAGTTCCAATCGAATCTCCAGTCGGTCGTTCCTGCGGAGGGTGACCGCCCGGAAGCGGCCGTCCTCTGGGGTGTCGGCGACGAACCCGAGACGTTCTACCCCTACATCATCGGTGGTGGAACCGGGTTCAAACACCTCCGCGACCTCGGCGTGAAAGACGCGCTCGCCGACTCCGACGTGAAAGACTTCCACGGCAGTCGCGCGGCTATCGACATGGAGACGCTCCTCGAAGTCGACCCCGAGGTGCTCATGCTCCGTGGCTACGAGGCGAAGTCCCGCGAAGAGTTCGAGAGCACTGTCATCGACTTCCTGAAGAACGACGACACTGCGAGTGCACTCACTGCGGTCAAAAACGACGACGTGTACCGCGCAGGCGGCCTCTATCAGGGTCCCATCACGAACTTCGTGCTCACACAACGCACCGCCGAGGAACTCTACGGCGTCGAAGCACAACTCTACGACCCAGAACGTGTTGCTGACATCGTCGCTGGTGACATCTGACCGATGAGCGACACAGGGGAGCTGTCGACAGTCGACGTGGTCGTCGTTGGCGGAGGTCCTTCAGGGTGTGCCGCGGCCGTCTTCACTGCTCGCTACGGTCTCGACACCATCGTCTTCGACCGCGGCAACGCGGCGTTCCGTCGGTGTGCCTATCTGGAGAACTATCTCGGATTCCCTGCGGGTATCGGTGTCGAGACGTTCACGTCGCTGATGCACGACCACGTCACAGCGGCGGGTGCGGCCTACGTCGCCGACATGGTCGAGTCGGTCGAGTGCGTCGCCGACGTCGACGACGCCGACACCGACGCCGATGCGGGTGAATTCGTCGTCTACACACAGGACGGTCGCCGTGTCGTCACCGAGTACGTCGTCGCCGCGGCGTGGTACGACGGCGACCATCTCCGTGGACTGGACGACGACGACGCGATGTTCGACCACCACGACCACCATGGCGAGTCGCACGAACAGTTCGACTCGTCGTATCCCGACGACGACGGCCGAACGCCGGTCGAGGGGTTGTACGTCGCCGCCCCGACGGGTGACCGAAACGCGCAGGTCGGAATCGCGGCCGGACAGGGTGCCCACGTCGCTCGCTGTCTCCTCTCTGACCACCGCCGTGAGCAGGGATTCCCCGGTGATGTCCTCGCGGCACACTACGACTGGCTTCGCCCGGACAGCGAATTTCAGGGCGAGTGGGCCGACCGCGACCGCTGGCGCGAGTGGTTCGACAGCCAGGTTCCCGCTGACGTGGAAGTCGACATCGACGACGACCACCTCACCGAACTTCGCGAGACCTACCTCGACCGGGCGTTCGCGACGCGACGCAGTGACGACGAGATTGCGGCCGCCGAAATGCGGGGCGTACAGCGCCTCGTCGAAGTGATTGGGACCGACCGTGTTCTCGACGCTGTGTCAGACGAGACGCTCCGCGACTACCTCGATGGTCGCAAACGAGGGGAGTCGACAGATGCGAACAGGGAGGCCCCGTGCGATGAGTGAGGCGACCGGAACGTCACGGGAGGGTGCGTCGGTAGTCCGGCGCGTCGTCGACTGGGTCGATAGTTCGCTGGTCACGCTCTGTCTCGGGAGTACACTCGTCGTCCTCTTCGGAGGGCTGTTGCAGGTGAGTTTCGGGTCGTTCTCCATGAGCATCTTCGAGGCGTGGCGAGCAGTGTTCGACCCAGCCGTGGTTCTGAACCCACAGGCGTGGAACGCGTTCTTGTTCGGGGGCGAGATTCCAGAACTGCACAAACAGACCCTCATCGTCTGGAACATCCGACTCCCGCGCGTGTTCGTCGCCATCTTCGTGGGGATGAACCTCGCCGTCTCCGGAGCGATCTTTCAGGCGGTCACACGGAACGAACTCGCGAGTCCGTTCATCCTCGGCGTCTCCTCAGGGGCAGGTCTCGCGATTCTCCTCACGCTCGTGGTTTTTTCCGGGCTCTCGACGTTCTTGCCGCTCGTCGCCTCGCTCGGTGGAGCAGTCGCGTTCCTCACCGTCTACGCAATCGCGTGGAAGAACGGGACCTCACCGGTTCGACTCGTCCTCGCCGGAGTCATCGTCGGGACGGTGTTCGGGAGTCTCCAGACGGCGTTGTTCTTCTTCGCCGACGACATCGGCGTCGTCCAGAGCGCAATCGCGTGGACGACTGGCTCGCTCACCGGAACCGACTGGGAACAGGTTCGGATGGCGCTTCCGTGGACCGTCGTGGCGATGCTGTTGGCATTCGTCGGTTCGCGGCAATTGAACCTCTTGCTCTTGGGTGAGAACACGGCGAGTTCGCTCGGCATGGACGTCGAGAAGGTCCGATTCGGCCTCTCTGGTGTCGCAGTCCTCGCGGCCGCTGCGAGCATCGCCGTCGCGGGCATCGTCGGCTTCGTCGGCCTCATCGTCCCGCACATGGTCCGGAACATCGTCGGCAGCGAGTACAAGAGACTCGTCGTCGGGTGTCTCTTCGCCGGCCCGGCGCTGATGGTCGCCGCCGACGTCGGCGCACGTCTCGCACTGAGCCCGGTTCAGATTCCGGTCGGTATCGTCACCGGCCTGGTCGGTGGTCCGTACTTCCTCTACTTGATGCGCAAGCAGGACGCGATGGGTGATATCTGATGGGCGACGAGCGGGCCTCCCCAGCGACCGGCGGAGCGAACGCGAGTGAACTCGTTGGCGAAGACCTCGCCATCGGCTATCCGACGACCGACGAACCGGTCGTCGAGTGCGAGCACGTCGTCATCCCCGCTGGAGAGGTGACGGCGCTCGTCGGCCCGAACGGGAGTGGAAAGAGTACGCTGCTGAAGGCGATGGCGAAGCAGCACACTCCCGAACGAGGGCGTGTGCTGCTCGATGGACAGCAAGTTCAGTCGTTCGACTCGAAGGAACTCGCGAGACGGCTTGGACTCCTCTCGCAAGAGAATGAGTCGCCGGCGACTCTCACCGTCGAAGACCTCGTCTCGCACGGCCGATATCCCCACCGTGGGTTCTTCGACTCTATCACCGACGAAGACCGCACCGCCATCGACCGGGCCATCGAGTTAGCCGGCGTCGAAGACATCCGAACGCAGGACATCGGCAATCTGAGTGGTGGACAGAAACAACTCGCGTGGATTGCGATGGTGCTCGCACAGGAGACGGACGTGCTGTTACTCGACGAACCCACCACGTATCTCGACTTACACCACCAACTCCGCGTGATGGAGGTGGTCCGAACCCTCAACCGCGACGCGGAGATAACTATCGGCATCGTGCTCCACGACATTGGGCAAGCGGCACGGTTCGCAGACAACCTCGTCGCGATGAAAGACGGGACGCCGTACGACTGGGGACCGCCGCGGGATGTCGTCACCGAGGAACTGCTGGCGGATGTCTTCCGGGTCGACGCCGACGTGGACAGCGAAAGCCCCACGGGGCCTCACATCTCACCTCACCGGGCGCTCGATTGAGTCATTCTGTGGGTCGAGAATGTGAGACCGCTCTCGCTCTGTCCTCACTCCACGGCGACGATTTCGATGTCGAACACCAGTGTCTTGCCGGCGAGTTCGTGATTGAAGTCGACCTCGACCGCCTCGTCGCGGACGGCGACCACGTCGCCGTGGAGGCCGTTTTCTGCGTGGACGTGGAGGCCGACGTCGGGTTCGTCGCCGACCATCTGCTCGAACGTCTCGGCGTCGTACGTTCGGACGCGTTCGTCGTCGAACTCGCCGTAGGCGTCCTCCGGCGGGACGGTCACAGTCGCCCCCTCGCCGACGGTCATTCCGACGACTGCCTCGTCGAGTCCCTCGATTATCTCACCTGCACCGACGACGAACGACTGCGGCCTGTAGTCTTCACGCCCTCGTTCCTGTGCGTCGAAGAGGCCGTGTTCGACCGCGACATCGTACCGCGACGTGTTGAAGACGGTTCCGTCCTCGAATCGACCGACGTAGTCGATGGCGACGTGGTCTCCCGACTCGATGGTCATACCGACAGTTCAGGTGAGAGCCCGGTTAAATATCGCCATCGACGTGACCGACCTGGCGTCGTCACAGCCACATCGACGGTTGCTCGTCGTCACTCGTCTCGGTCTGCGGGGCCCACGATGGTCGGCTCACGAACGTCGAACCGAGGTGTCCATAGGTCCACTCGAACCGAACGTTGTAGTCGCCATCGTCGGTGAGGAGGCGGTATGTCACCGTCACGTCGGAGACCATCCCACGGTCGTCCACGTACGCGACAAACTGATAGTCTCGAATCGGTTCGACCCAACTGGAAGACTGGCGGCCACTGCCTTCGACTCGGTAGTACGTGGTGTTGCCGACGCGAACTTTCCCGGTCACGTTCGTCGTTTGTGTCGAGAGATACTGGCGGACGAGCAACGAGTTGAGCTGTCGGGGTTCGAACTGGAGCGGTGGTGTGCCGGTCTCGCCATCGATTCTGCGTGTTTGCTGACTCCCGTTTTGGTGCTCGATGACGTACCAGTCGCTGCCGTCGTAGTTCACCGTCCGCAAGCGTGCACGCGTTCGGCCTGTTTCGGTGCTCTCGGCGACGAGATATGAGTCTCCAGAGACGGCGACGTCCGTGTCGTACTGGACGCGAGTCGAATTCGGGTCGTCGTCTCGCGGGCGATACGTATCCAACCACAGTGTGTACGACTGGTTCGAGAGGGTTGCATCGTGTGCTTCGCTGAGTGCAGACAGGTTCGTGATTCCGGTCTCCGTGACACCCGGCACAGAAGCCAATTCTCCGGGTTCGACTGGTTCGAGTTCCCCTCGCGCTACGCCCCCGACGAACATCGGCGGTTGCGTACTGGAGGCAGTCGTCGACTCGTTCGTCGATGTCGCACGCGTCGGTTGCTCGTACGGTTCGACGGTCGGTTGTGCACCGGCTGTGGCCGCCGAGTCACCGGTCGTCCCGACGCTCGTGTACGTCGTCTCGGCGAACGGTGAGTCGATGAGACCCGAACTCATTGCCCCACCGCTCACGACGAGCACGAAGACGAGGAGAACTGCGACGACGCGAGAAGGTGGCGGAGTGATGCGGCTGACCCGTTCTTCGAACCGGTCGAGACGCTGGCGCGTCCGGGTCCGAAGTGGTGGTGGAAGGTCGTCGATGCGTGCGCCAAAGTGACGCTCACAGAGTCTCTCCGCTTCGGGTCGTTCGAGTGCGTACAGAAGCATCTCGACGAGTGCAGTCGAATCGATGTGACGAGCGCGGTGAGTTCTCGCGAGCGCGTGTCCGCGGCGGTCGTTTCCGAGTGAGACTACCACGTCGATATCCCCATCACCACCCGGATGGAACTGCTGTGACAACCCTCGAATCCACCGACCACAGACGGGGGCGAGAACGGTCGTCTGCCCGTGTCGTCTCGCGATAACGACGTTCGAATCGACGACCGTCTCGAATCCACGGGCGCGCCACACGTCCGCGACGAACGAGAGCGCGGCCTGTGGGTCGAGGCGTTCGAGATGAGAGACGAGACCCGCTCGTCGCCGACTCGCCGGACCACCGGATACCATAGGTTCTGTCTGGTCTCTCCCCCGCAACCATCATAGCTACTTTTACGGGTGAATTGACGATTCCACCCGGACCAGACTGCCACCTCCCCCCAGTTAGAACACCGCGCTGGAGACCGAATCGAGCTGACGTGCGATACCGAGAACGTCGAAGACGACGAGCAGATAGTAGACGCTGACGACGAGCATGACCGCACCCGTCACGCGATTGATGGCGGTGGTGTGACGGGCGAACCAGCGGGTCACCCGTCTGCTGTACCGTTCGGAGACGAGCGAGAAGGCCAGCAACGGCGCACCGATACCGAGGCCGAACGCGAGGAATCCGAGCAAACTCTCGGCGGCGGTGTCGAAGAGGACGGGAACTCGCGCGAAGAACAGCGCGATGAACCCCGGATTACACGGGAGGACGATTGCGCCGAAGAAAAAGCCGTACGAGAACGCCGAAAGCGCGGGGTACCGCGTTTCCGGGGGTTGGATGGTCGGGATACGAGCGAAAACCTTCGCGTCCGCGAGGAGGGCGAGACTCACGACGAACAGGACGCCGAACGCGATGGGTGAGACGATTTCGACGACTGCGGTGAGCGAGATTTCGAGAACGAGCGAGAAGATGACACCCACTGCGAGCATGAACGAGACGGCACCCAGTGTGACCAGTCCACCGAGGACGGCGATGGGGAGGCCCTGCTTGCCGCCGGATTCGCGGGTGCTCTGCCGGGCGAGATAGGCGAGAAACCCGGGATACAACGGTAACGCACACGCTGCGGTCAACGGCGTGCCGACGCCGAGGATGAAGAGTTCGAGTAGTCGTGGCGCGAGGTCCATCAACACTCGTCGACCTGTTCGCGCAGATAGTCGGTCGATTTGAACCCGTTTTTGATTCGGGTCGCCGTCCCGTCGGGACAGACACGGAGCATCGGGACGGTTGGCGCGCTCGCCATCGACGACCCGAACTCGTCGGTGAGACTCTTCGTCACCGACTCGGGTGACAGGGCGTAGCGCCAGTCGAATCCGTGACGGTCTGCGTGTTCGCGAACCTTCTCGGCGTCCTCGTTGGGGTCGATGTCGAGTGCGACGGTCAGGACGTCGTCACCGACGGCCTCGTGGAAGTTGATCATCTCTTTTTGTTGACTGAGGCAGTTCGAACACCACACTGCGAACGTCTCCACGAGGACGGGACGGTCGGTGAGTTGCTCGATCGTGAACGTCTCGCCTGTCCGAACGTCGGTGAGTTCCGTGGTGTACCAGACGCGACCGTCTGCTGCGTCACCGCCACTCCCTTCGTCGGTCGATTCGGCCGGTTGGTCGGTCGGTTCCCCGTCGCCGCTCTGTCCGCCACCGAGACAGCCAGCAAGCCCGACGCTCCCAACACCAGCGAGACGGAGAAATCCTCGGCGAGTCTGTCCAGAAGTCATTGTCTTGTAAGGAGTCCTCCAGAGAATAACTCGACCGCGGTAGGGTATAGCTAGTGCACAACCGATAGATGGACTGCAATCGAGCGGTGGTTCGTCGGAACTCACTCGTTCGTCCGCATACGTCGCGCTTGCTGGGACGGCAATCGGAGTTCGTCCAGTCCGGGGAGATGTTCGATGTTGTAGACGACTTTCACGTCGTCAGTAGTCGGGGTACTGATACAGGAGAGTCGAATTCCGAACTCCATCATCTCAGACGAGAGGATGTGATTCGCGGGCATCTCCATCTCACCTTCGACGACGGCGACGGCGCAGTTCGCACACGCACCGCCGCGACACGCATAGGGCCACCGGTGGCCATCGTCTTCGGCCGCGTCGAGGAGACAGGTTCGTGGTTCGACGACCACCGTTCCGTAATCTTCGGGGTCGAGGTTTGCGTCTGCCGCCTTCTCGAAGAGGTCGTCGTCGGTGAGTTGCCACGGATAGTCGGCGATGACGTCGTAGTTGAGAAACTCGACGCGTGTCCCGACCGGTCGGGAATCGGCGTCGCCACGAGCGTCGTCAGTCGAACCGTTTCGTGAGCCATCGGGGTGTCGGCGTTCGATGCCGTGTTGTCCGAGCGAGTAGTTGGTGCGAATCTCTTCGTACGCGGCGCGAACCAGTTGGAACTCGTCGACCGACCCACCGTGGTCGGGGTGGGCTTCTTTCACGCGCCGGCGGTACGCCTCGATGACGTCCGCTTCGTCCGCGTCCACGTCGATTTGGAGGACTTCAAACGGGGTGTCCACAATCGGGCTAGTAGGAATTCGAGAGCATAAACCCACGCCCGCAGGTCGGCTTCGTGCAGACTCTCGATGTGGTCGTCAGGTCAGCGCCAACAGCACCCACGTCTGCCAGATTCCCCAGAGAAGCCACACGAATCCGGTTCCGGCGACAGCATGTATCCTGTAGTGTGGCGCGACGTTCCTGACGATGGCCCAGACGACTCCGACGGCGACGAGTCGTGCAGTGACGAGCCCCCACACGCCGAACGACAACAGAATCGATGGAAACGGGAGAATCGTCACTGGACGCTCGCCCAATCTGAATGCGTTGCTTGCTGCCCACGTCGATAGCGCGAGGCCACAGAGCACGATACATCCAGCAACGACGTGCCAGCGCCCGAAGTGGTTAACACTGGAGCGTACTGTTCTCATCGACTCCTGACTCCGACTGCCGGACATGGAACTCGTTCGTCCCTCTCGGTCTCCAGGTTATTGAAAATCCGTCGCGCCACTCCGTCGATTCCTTTCACGGAATATATACTGGTGTGTCGCGGAGCAATCGTATGGACCTCTCGGCCCCACTTTCTGTTCTTCTTCTCGCCTTTGCACCCGCAGTGATGTGGGGGTTCACGCCCGTCATCGAGAAGCGGGCACTGTCTGACGGTGGAACACCGCTTCAGGCGGCAGTCACCGTCGTCGTCGTCGATTCGGCGGTGTATCTCGTCGCACTGGCCCTCTTTCAGGACGACCCGTTCAGCGGGATTACGCTCGGAACACTTGCCGTGTTTGCTGCTGCTGGTGCCGTCGGCACAGCACTGGGTCGAATCGCTATCTTCGCCGGCAACGCACGGGTTGGCGCGAGTATCTCCAGCGCCGTCGTCAGCGCTCGCCCGTTGTTCGCGACGGCGCTCGCGGTCGGATTCATCGGTGAACCTCTCTCTGTTCCGACGGCCGTCGGGATCGTCGTTATCGTCGTCGGACTGGGCGTCCTCTCACTTTCGAGAGGTGGTGACCTCAGTGGCTGGTCGAGTCGGGACTTGTTGATTCCGCTCGCCGCCGCCGGTCTGTTCGCCGCTGGCAACGTGGCGCGTCGGTGGGGGCTCTCGGCCGCCGAAGCCACGCCACTCGAAGCGGTGGCTATCAACGAGTTCGCCGCACTGATTGCACTCGGTGCGTACGTCGCCATCGTCGGGAAGAACCGCGTCCTCGGCCGCCCCCGCCGGTCCTACCTCGTCTTTGCCGTGAGCGGTCTCATCACTGCCGTCGCACTCCTCTCGATGTTCACTGCGCTTGCAGCACCCGAAGGCCGAATCGCCGTCGTCGACCCGCTCGTCGCCACGGCCCCGCTCTTTACCGTCGTCTTCTCGTGGCTCTGGCTTGGCAACCTCGAACGCGTTACTCGCGGTGTGGTCGTCGGTGTCATCCTCGTCGTCGTCGGTGCCGCCCTCGTGACTGGTGGGCCCGCACTCGTTCGGGGACTCACGGGTCTTGGGGTGTAAAATCAGATTTTGTCCGGGGGAACCGGCCTTATCGCGTGAATCGGAGCGCGTAATGGTAGGGTAGCAACTCGACGCGTTCAATGCAGTTCACGTCCGCCGCGTCCGACACGACCGCTTTCGTTTCCTCGGGCGACAGTCGTAATTCGGTCGGTGGCCCGCGTGGCTCGCCCATGACTGGTGTCGATTCGGACGGCAGGTCGTGCCAGTTGACGACGACGAACTCGCCGTCGTCGGAGAGCGAGTCGGACACCTCTCGAACGAGGGACGGTTTGTCGTCGACACCGTGGAACGTGTTTGCGATGAGGACGATATCGACGGGTTCGGGGAGGAGTGTCGAGAGGTTCCGAGCGTCGCCCCGGAGCGTGACGACGTTCTCGATGGCCTGTTGCTCGGCAAGATGGTCGAGTTCGTCGAGAACCGACTGCTCGATATCGAGCGCGTAGACGGGGTTCGGGTCGATGATTCTCGCCGCTGGAAGCGCGAAGTAACCGTTTCCGCTGGCGACTTCGGCCAGCGTCTTCTCCGGCGTCACGCCGAGACGACGGAGCGTCTCGCCCGGCGTCGGCCACAGTCGGCCCCACCAATCCCAGTCCGGTTGTCTCGTGTTCTGAAACGCGCCCATGCGGGACAGTCGTCTGTGAGATTAGATAATGACTGTGTTCTCCTGAACGGGGCTTGTTGAGATGTTCGGGGTCGCACCGTCACTCAGTTCAGGGAACTACCGACTCACCGAGGTCGATATCGACCAGTGTAATCGTCCGCATCTCTATCTCTTCGAAGACCGCACCCCACCCTCCGACGACGACGGTTCTGTCGTCTGTTTGGAGTGTGATGTTCTTGTACGACCCGAGGTCGGAGAGCGCTAACCGAGGTGGTTTCTGCTCATCACCGAGGAACGAGACGTCGACGACCGTTCCTTCCAACGAGGTCTCTGTCTCGGTTTCCAGGTCGATTCCTTCGACGACAACGTCGAGTTCGTAGCCTTCCTCCCAGAGGGGCAGACAGTCCCGAATCAACTCCTCCATCGTGACGTAGGTAAACCTGTCTTCGTCGTCGACGTATATGGTCGGAGAGAGGTTCCACAGACAGGTGAGGTAGTACCAGTGGAACACGAACGGAAGGATTCGGCCGTTGATGAGAACCCCGTACTCTTCGTCTGAGCGCGTGTTCGGTGCGAAACACGTTCGGTGGCGGTCGATGACGACGAGAAACGGCCCGGGGATGGTGCACGCCCGAATCTCTGAGAAGACGCCAGTTGGGTCGAACCCCAGTTCTGGTCGGTCTCCCTCGTCGATGTAGACGGTCGCACGGACGACGACACCACGGCTTTGCGCTGTCCGAAGCGCCGGAGAGAGGGTGTGCAGTTGCTCGGCCGTTCCCGCGACTTCGACGACGGTCTGGGCGTCGTCGATGAGTGTCTGCGCGTTTTCGACTGCTGTCTCGACACGCTTCGTGACGCCGATTCGGGCATCGATTCGTTCTGGAGTCCGATACCGTTCACGTACTTCTTCTGCCGCGTCGTGGAGCAGTTCGCCTCGGGTCTCGAGGTCGGCCATCGCGCTCTCGGGGTCGCACGGCCGGACGTAGAGTTTCTCTCGGTCAATCGTTTCGACGTAGCCTTTCGACTCCAGACTCCGAAGCACGTCGTACACTTGCGAGACGGGGACGGAACTCTTGCGCCCGACTTCGATTGCGGGCGACGTGCCCATCTCCAGGAGTGTGAGGTAGGCGTCGGCCTGGTACGACGTGAGGTCCGCGTACTCCAGTGCCTGCGCGAGCGTGTCGCGGTCCATGATGACACTCTCTCCATAATAGCACATGAACCTTCGTCACGGAGCGCCGGCAGTCACTGACGCGTTCTCTTCTGAATGAGTGGTTCGGGGGCTGTTGCGATGAGGCCAGCGGTGGTCTTCGGTCGAGACCAGTCTACTCAAAACACTCGAAATTACGCATTTCTGCCACACATAGAAGTTTGATATATTGGACACGATGTCTCTGACAATGAAGTTTCGGACCGGGTACATCGAGATCAGACGCTCGACAAAATGGTGAGGCAGCAGTACCGACCACTGGCTATATTGTTTTTCTGGCCCCTCATTCGGCCGTTTGTGAGTTTGACTACTGAAATCGATACTCGTTCGTCTGCGTGATTTGCCCGTCTTCTAATCTGTAGGGAGAGATTCGTCGCTGTTGCGGCTATGGTCGATGTTTCCGACCAGTATCTGTGTTTTAGACGCTCAGCGTAACGGAACACACCGCCTGTGTGTTATCTGCTCCACACTCTGTACTCATCGTGTTCAAAACATACGGAATAATATATGAACTCGTTATTATCAGAATTATGATTGTTTGGTGTTTGGGTTGTAGAAGCACGGAGATGCGCTCCGGACGGTCACAGACTGGACTGTGTTAGTGGGGGTCCGTTCACAACAACTGCCGTTCGAAACGCCACGTGGTGTCGAAGCGACGAATCGACACAGAGCACTCGCTCATCGGTGTCAAAACCTGGTGAGGTGCGAACACCGTCCAGTTTGCATCGACTGGTCGACTCGGATGGACGGTGTTCTCCTCACCGAGGGGCAGATGTGTGTTTGAATTCTCTCCTCGAGTTACCCGCCTACGGACTGACAACTCGCACGTGTAGCCACCACATGTTTGACGAGTGTCGTGGGCGTACTCAATGGCTCATCGTTCTCTGTTACCAGAGACAAAACGGGATTCTCGAACCAGTCAAATATAATTTTCTCTAACTGTGTTGGACGTTACACCTTGGCACGGACTCTGGGCGACACGACGTCGACGAAATCGAGGCCGCGTGACTACAGACGACCGTCAAATTGGTGGACACTGATTGGGTTCTCGGTGGCTCCCGTGGTCACGAAGTCGGCCAGCACCTCGCCAACGACGCTGCAGAACTTGTACCCGTGGCCAGTAAATCCAGCAGCGACCGAGACGTGTGGATACTCGGGGTGGGTGTCGAGATAGAAGTGGCCGTCGTGTGAGTAGGTGACGATACAGGTGGCTAGCCGGACCGTCTCGCCCGCCGCGTCGGGGAAGTGTTTCTCGACCAACGGTCGGAGGCGTGCCTCGTCGTCGAGTGTGGGTTCGTCGTTCCAGTCGCTGGGGTCTATCGCTTCTGGAGTTTCGGGGGTCCTCCCGATTTTGAAACCGGGTCGCTCGAACACGGGGAAGCCATAGAAATTCCCCTCTGGGACGTCGGCACTGAACACTGGGAAGTTCTCCGGGCGGAAGTGCTCCGGTTCAGAGGGTTGGAACCACGCAAGGACGCGACGTTGCGGTGTTAGCACATCGGAGAGGAAGTCGAGGTGCTTTCCAGCCCACGCACCCGCGGCGAAGACGAGATTGTCTGCAGTGTAGGTGTCCCGGGTCGTCGTGACGGTGACGCTGTGTTCTTTGATGTCGACGTTCTCTACGGCTTCGCGGGCGCGAATCGTTGCACCGTGTTGGAACGCCTGTTTCACGTGCGTCGCGGTTGCTCGCTCACACGCCAGAAAGCCACCGTCCGGTTGGTAGACACCTCGGTGTTTCTCCGGAAGATTGTAGCCGGGGAACCGCTCGTTGAGTTCTCTCCCTGTCAACACCTCGTGGTCGACGTCGTGTGCTTCACACGACGTGACTGCGTCTTCGACCATGTCGCCACCGTCGGGTCCGGCGTGGACTGACCCTGTCGTCGTGAGGAGATTCGTTCCGGATTCTGACTCGAGCGTCCGCCAGAGTTCGTGCGCCCGTTTTGCGAGTGGCACGTACTCTGGATGTTCGGGCTGGGTCAGTCGGAATATCCGTGTATCCCCGTGCGACGACCCGCGCGTGTGTGGAACGTCGTAGCGCTCTAGCCCGAGGACCTCGACCCCTCGCTTGGCCAATTGGTAGGTCGCTGCACTCCCCATGCCACCAACACCGACGACGATTGTTTCGTACGAGGTCCCAGCCATCACCAACCAACTGAGGGCAGTGTAAAATAAGTGTTAGTATTTGTCTCACGTTGGTTCGCCTCGCTCGATGGCCTTGATGAAAACAGAGAGAACAGTGTCGGTTACGGTGCGATGAGGACGCCGACCACGGCGTACCCAACTGCAGTGATTCCCCCGGCGGCGACTGCGTACGGAAGTTGCGTTCGAACGTGGTCCATGTGGTCGGATGCTGCACCGAACGACGACAGGATGCTGGTGTCGGAAAGCGGCGAGCAGTGGTCACCGAACAGGCCACCACCGACGACTGCTGCGACTGCGGCGTACAGGACAGGTCCGAAGGTACCGCCGTTCATGCTGAACGCGATCGGGACGATGATTGGAATCATGATGCCGTAGGTCCCCCACGAGGTCCCGCTGAAGAACGAGATGGCCGCGCCGGTGACGAACGTGATGAACAGCAGCAACGCGGGCGTTAGCCAGCCCTGCGTCGCGGCGATGACGAAGTCAGGTGCGCCGAGTTGCCCGGTGATTTCGTTGATCATGTACGCGAGT
The DNA here is from genome assembly GCF_048158745.1 of Haloferax sp. DFSO52. Taxonomy (NCBI): domain Archaea; kingdom Methanobacteriati; phylum Methanobacteriota; class Halobacteria; order Halobacteriales; family Haloferacaceae; genus Haloferax; species Haloferax sp. DFSO52. The sequence goes on from NZ_JBLOPB010000002.1 coordinate 41,450, forward strand.
CCGAGAACCATCATCGCTGGGAACACACCCTTGATACCGTCCGTGGAGATGTCGACGAGGTGGGTGACGTCGTCGAAGTATCCCTGGGCGTACATCACGATGGCGAGGTACGCAGTCGCGGCCATGAATGCGGCGAGAATTTTGACGCTCTGCAGGACGACGAACGTCCCGATGCTGATTCCGAGGATGATGAGAACCGGAACGAAGAGATGGAGCACGATGCTCGCACGCTTGCCTTCCTTCGGGTCGATATCCTCGATTTCGACGCCAACGAGCGGGTTGGCTCCCTCGCGGAGCACCTTCCCGGTGTTTCGTGCCCGGCTTTCGGCTTTCTTCATCGGTCCGAAGTCGGAGACGATGCCGGCGGCGATGAGGCCTGCCAGTGCGATGGAGAGGACGCCGTAGAAGTTGTACAGGATGGAGTTCACGAAGACGTCGAGTGCGACAGTCTGGTTCGCAACGTTTCCTTGCTCGGCGATGAGGCCCGCGATGAAGACTGCCCAGCCACTGATAGGGATGAGCGTCGGCACGGCGGCACTCGTCGAGTCGAGAATGTACGCGAGTTTCTCACGTGATACGTCGTGTTCGTCCGTGACTGGCCGCATGACTGGTCCGGACAGGAGCGGACTGAAGTAGTCGCTGAAAAACACGAGAACGCCGAGAACCCACGTCATCCCCTGTGCGCCTCGGTCGGATTCGACGCGTTCTGAGACGAGTTCGGCGAATCGTTCGGTCACCCCCGCGAACATGAAATACGCGATGAGTATCCCCACGAACACCTGAATCATGATGACCCAGATGAACCACCCACTTCCGAGGGCGTCTTGGAACAACTGAGCGGTTCCCGTGAAGGGGTCGCTCCCGAGCATCATGACTCCGACGACAGAACCGATGAAGAGCGAGAACACCGCGTTTCTCGTTTTGAATGCGAGCGCCAATGCCACTGCAACTGGTAGTAACGATAAGGCTGTGCCTTCGAACATACGGAAAAACCATTATAGTAATGGTATATCAATGTTACTGTCTGCCATGGCCCTGTGTAACGCCACACGGGCGGTCACGTCCCAGTGTTCTCGACGAGAACCCTGCGCTCTCGACGAGGACATCCACGTCGGTGGTGTCGTCAGGAGAAACGCGCCGGGGACAGGTACGATTGTACGTCCGAATCGACGCTATCGCCCTCGATTACGTCGGCCAGATACTCCCCAATTGCCGGTGCCAACGTGACGCCGATACCGTTCATGCCTGCACCGACGTAGAAGCCCGAGACGTCTGTTTTACCAACGATTGGGACACCATCCGGTGTGAGCGTCCGTACACCGACCCACTCGTTGGCGAGTTCGACGCCTTCGAGACGCGGAATCGCCTCTTGGATACGGTCGTCGATTCTGAGGTAGAAGTCGTGGTCGATAGACCGTGCACCGGCCGGATTCAGTAGTTCGGCGTTCTCGTACCTTGCGCCGAAATTTCCTGCGAACGCCTGGTTGTGGCCCTCTCCACGGAAGTACATCCCGTCACCAAACTGGATGAATGGAAGTGAGAACGAGGTGTCTTTTTGAAGGACGACGACCGGCCCACGATTGTGTCGGAGCGGGAGTGACACGTCGACCATCTCGTTCACAGTGTGGGCCCACGGCCCTGCCGTGTTCACGACGGTAGCAGCAGAATGGTCTCCAATCTCGGTCTCGACACCTGTGACACGGCCGTCTTCGGTCACGATGTCGGTCACTGCAGTCTGTGTTTCGACGGTGACGCCCGCGTCAGTGGCCTCTCGGATGTAGTGCTGGATAATCTCTGATGGGTCCATGTAACCGTCTTCTGGAGTGGACATTGCTCCCGTGACGGCATCCGGATTGAGGCCGTGTTCCGAGAGGGAATCCGGTTCGAGGAAGGTCGCTTCAGCGCCGAACGCTTCGATAGTTTCTGTAACTTCCCGAAGTGATGCTGCCTCCGCAGCTGTCTTGGCAACGTCGAGCGTCCCAATCTGTTCGTAACTGAGCGTTTCGTCGTCAACGAGCGGTTCGTAGTACTCCCACGAACGACACCGGAGTTTGTGGCTCAAACGGTCCGGCGTCGACTGGTGCCAGACGAAGAGTGCGACGGAGTCTGCCGACGTTCCGGAACCGAGTGCATTGCGTTCGTACAGGACGACAGGGCGGGGGGTATTTCGGAGATTGTAGGCGAGACTTGCGCCGATGATTCCTCCTCCGATAATCACTATGGGGTCCATTGCCATGCTTGTACTCCTGTCTTGCTAAAAAGTTTTTCACGGAGGGTGACGACGTGTCTTCCCGCTGTGAGAAACTGTGTTTGTCGATGCCAAACAGTTATGGGCGTGGTCGTGGAGCCACGTTTATGGGTACACTGGATTCCGGACCGCGCACGATCAAATCGGTCCAGACGACGTTTGCTCTCGTCGACGAACTCCTCGAACGAGACGGCGCTGGCGTCACCGAACTCTCGACCGCGCTCGGCTGTTCGAAGACGACGGTGCACACTCACCTCTCGACACTGTCTCGACTCGGCTACGTCACGCAAGATGGAGACGAGTACCGTGCAAGCCTTGGGTTCCTCACGACCGGAAACCGAGTCCGGGAGAACTTCGACCTCTACCGGTACGGATACTCTGTTGCGAACTCGCTCGCAGAGTCCACAGGCGAAGTCGTCCATCTCGCCGTCGAGGAAGACCAGGTAGTTCACTTCGTACACGCGAGTCGTGGTGGCCCCGACGCGATCGAGTCGGTGACCCCAATCGGCCGAACTGCGTTACTTCACGCGACCGCTGTCGGGAAAGCGATGGTAGCACACATGCCCGAAGAACGTCGAGAAGCGATTCTCTCAGAGGAGTTAGCGCCGATGACTTCGCGGACGATTACCGACCCTGACGTGCTTCGCGAAGAACTCGACCAAATCCGTGAACAGGGATACGCTGTGAACGACCAGGAGCAAGTACTGGGTGCTCGGTCGGTCGCCTGTGCGGTGAAATACACCACGGGTGAACTCATGGGTGCAATCGTCGTGAGTGGGCACGCCTCACGCTTGAACGACGCCAGTATCGAGGAGCTGGCGGTCAGTGTCAGAGGTGCAGCAAACCAGATCGAGATCGAGCAAGGGTGATGACCGAAATTCCCTGAACACACGGCTCTCTTGTTTGGTACTGGCAAACGGTCTGTCGTCTGTCATCGAATATCTTGTCTGCCATCGAATCTCATTACACGTCTACGTGCGTCATGCTTTGTCTCCGATCGTTCCTGTTCGACAGTCTCTGCGTACGACTGCAGTGACAGTGAATCGTCCTTCACCTGCCCAGCGTCTTCTTCTTCGAGTGTGGCAACGGTTTCGATACGACGAATCTGGCATTTTGTGAAATCACTCGACGAGCGAACCTGTCTGTTGTATTCGCTCACTGCCGACTGCGATACTACCGAGCACGGTACGTTTGTCGATGCCAAACATTGGGTGGCGGATCTCCAGCACCACCCTCGACCTTCGGTTTTGCAGCGGTTCTTGCGTCGGCGGGACAGGAGAACCGTCTATCGACGGGAGCCGGAGAAACGCTTCACTGTGACAAGCGTACTTCTGTAATGGATATCTCAGTTCAGGTGTATCAACGCAGGCCCAAGGGTGAACCTCACCAACTTTCCCGCACACCCAGTTGTCCTCTCTTCTCATCGAGATCTCCACTCATTGGTCGCTTGGATTCCCAACTGAGATTTTCGGTTCTCAGGGCTCATACTCATCGTATTCGCCGAATTCAGATACTCTACTACTCGTTCCTCATCCGTTCAGAAAGGATATTATTTGACTCCCTGTAGAGATTTGCAACACATGATTGATTCATTATATTTAAGACGACACTCTCTCAGAACTTCCATTTTCGTGTGGTAGCGTCCGTGAAAATGGCTCTTCAGTAATATACGTCCTGTAAGAAATTGTGTTGTTCTATGTCTACCAAACAATTTCCTGATAGATACGTTTTCAGACATACTCATCTGGGGTGTCTGAATCTCGGTAACCGAATGCCAGATTCAGTACTGTGGACTCTGCTGACTCCGCTGACGAGCGCACTGGAAGGTGGCGTTTCGAGACGCTTGGCTAGAACTCGTGACTTTCTCCTGGCCACAGTGCTGGTTGCAGAACACGGGCGCAGTTCGTCTCGCTGGCAACTAGAGGCTCGCCTCCACTGTTGGATGGCACAAAAAAGACCGACCGAAGCAGTCAGATAGCGATTCGGGTGCGCTCAGTTGGAGTTCGTTTCGATGGTGACCGTGACTGACTGGTCTTCGACTTGGAGCGTATAGTCACCGGGGGTGGCACGAAGCGTTCCATTCGACTCGACACGCCCGAGCGACGGCGCGTCGATGTCGATTGCCACCGTCTCTGTCGTTCCGGGTTCGACCGAGACGCGTTCGAACCCACAGAGCTCTCGGACGGGAGTCACTCGTGTGCCTGCATGACCGGTTGCGTACACCTGTACGACGGTCGAACCGGCGCGTTCACCGACGTTCTCGACCGGAACCTCGACCGTGGTCGTCCCGTGAGGTGGGATGGTCTCGTTGGTGACCGATGGTGACCCGAATTCGAAGTCGGTGTAGCTCAGCCCATGGCCGAACTCGAACAGGGGGTCGTACGACGGGAGATGCTCCTCGGGACCAATCGGCGTTGGATTCGGAAAGTGGTTGAACCGGGTCGGGAGGTGACCAGCGGACCGCGGGAACGAGATCGGCAGTCGTCCACTGGGGTTGCTCTCACCGAAGAGCGTCTCTGCCACTGCCTGTCCGCCCATCGTTCCGGGATAGTACGCCATCAGCAACGAGGGCAGGTTCTCTGCCATCCAGTTGACGGCCAGTGGTCGCCCCGCGACGAGAACCCCGATGACTGGCGTTCCAGTCTCGTGGAGGGCTTTGAGCAGGTCTCGTTGTGCATCGGGAAGGTCGATGGTCGCGCGGTTGGGGAACTCGTCCGGTTCGGTGCCGCTTTCGGCAGTCGGGCCGAACTCGTGGAGATACCAGTTCTCACCGACTGCGACGACAGCCACGTCCGCGTCTTCTGCGGCGGCCACTGCAGCATCGATGTCGAGTCGCTCGTTCATCGTGGCTCCCTGTTCGTACGTCACCGTCCCACTGCAGACGGACTCGATTCCGTCTCTGATGGTGACGACGTCAGTTCCCGCAGCGTCGGGAACGCTCCATCCACCGAGTTGGTGGATCGGGTTGTCGGCGTTCGGCCCTGCGACGAGAACGTCCGCGTCGGGGTCCAGTGGGAGCGTTCCATCGTTCTGGAGGAGCGTCATCGACTTTCGCGACATCTCGAGCGAGTCGGCGCGATGACGTTCGGTTCCGACGACATCCCGCGCTTCGTTCGGGTCGACGAACGCGTCTTCGAACAGGCCGAGGCGGAATTTGAGTCCGAGGACACGCCTGAGACTCTCGTCGAGTACTTCATCGGAGATTTCACCGGCTTCCACGAGGGAGACCAGGTGTTCTGCGTGCGCAATGGCATCGACCGATGCAACGTCCAACCCTGCGTCACGCGTCATCCGAACTGAATCTCGGTGGTCGCTGGCCACGAGGTGGTCTTCGTGGAGCATTCGAACACCGTTCCAGTCTGAGACGATGGTTCCGTCGAACCCGAGTTCATCACGGAGCAGTTCTGTGAGGTACTCCCGTGACCCGTGGGCTGGACGCCCGTCGATGGCGTTGTAACAGGGCATGACGGACGCGACACCCTCGTCGAGTGCGTCGAGGAACGACGGTAAGAAGACGTTTCGAAGGAGATACGAAGAGACTTCGACGGGAGCAGTGTCTTCCCCGCGTACCGGCTCACTGTAGGCGGGGAAGTGCTTGGCCGTGGCGACGACCGAGTTGGGGTCGTCGAGGCCGTCGCCTTGATAGCCACGCACCATCGCGGCGGCCAACCGACCGCAGAGATATGGGCTTTCGCCGAACGTCTCGAAGGTCCGCCCCCATCGAGGTTCACGTGCGACGTCACAGGTTGGCGAGTAGTTCTGGTGTGCGCCCGTCTTCCTGACTTCCGTTGCGGTGATATCCGCTGCAGTCTCTGCGCCTGCTTCGTCCCAGGTTGCCGCCATCCCGAGTCCGTTCGGGTACGCCGTCCCCTCTGCGACGTATGCGTGCCCGTGGACCGCATCGACGTTGAACAACAGTGGGATTCCGAGTCGCGTCTCCGAGAGCGCGACTTCCTGGAGGCGATTGACCGTCTCGACGATGTCGTCCAGACGAGCGTCGACAGCACCGGCCCACCCGAACGACGCGACTGCGCCGACGTTGTACGCTTTGATTTCGTCTTCGACGTCTTCGACCGTTTTGAACTCGCCGAGTTGCCCGGCCCAGGTCCCGACGAGTTGCCCCGCCTTCTCTTCGATGGTCATCCGTTCGACGAGGTCATCGACCCGTTTTTCGGTCGAGAGAGTGCCATCTCTGTATGGGGGGCGCGTGCTTTCTGACTGCATACTGCGAAGAGAAATGCGCTGGTATTTATAAATTTGCCAACCGGTGACAGACTGGTCGCCTAGCCGGTCTCGTTCAGCGAAGCAGCGACGACCAGCCCGGACTTCGTCACCCGAACCCGTTGATTCACCGCGACATCTTCGAACGTCCGGGTCGTTCCGTCTGGCCAGCTGACTTCGAGCGTAACCGTCTCGTGGTCCCCGACGCCGACGTGTTCGACGCGAGTATCCTGCGAGAGATAGTCGACGTTGGCTGTCTGGTGGACGACGTGAGCGCGCGTGTCTGTGCGGACTGTGACGACGGACCCGAGCGCCGTTGCACCGTTCTCGTCGACGACGCGGAACTGGAGTGACCCCCGCCCAGACGTCTCGGCGGCGTTGTCGTACACGACGAAGGAATCGTCGTACGTCGCGACGACGAGTTCCTGTTCACCGTCGTGGTCGAAGTCGAGTGTTGCGAGTCCTCGGCCATCGGTCTCGGCCATTCCGTGGGTGGTCGCGTTCACACTGGTGAATCCGTCACCACCTCCCTGGAAGACCATCGGATAGGTGTACACTGGGTTGTCTCGGTCGATGCGGACGACGACCTGTGTCGTGTGAATCAGGTCTCGGTCCCCGTCGTTGTCGAAGTCGGTCGCACTGGTGGCCCACCCCCACCCTCCGTGGCGGACGCCCAGTTCGTCTGCGTGGTCGGTGAACTCGCCGTTGCCTTGGTTGACTAACAGCGTGTTGCCTTTCGTTCGGCCGGAGTGGATGACGAAGTCCAGCAGCCGCTTGAGGCGTTCGTAGCGCTCTTTGGACATGTTCCCTTTCAGCTTCGGGAACCAGATGTTGGAGACGAACACGTCGGGACGACCGTCTGCGGTGACGTCGGCAACTTCGGACGCCATCCCGTTTCGTGCCGTCGACCCAGCGAGTGTCCGGCGGTCGAACGTTCCGTCGCCGTTGTTGACGTAGAGCGTGTCGTTGTTGTAATCGTTCGCGACGTGGATGTCCGGATAGCCGTCTCCGGTCAAGTCGGCAAAACTCGCTGCCAGACTCCAGTGGTTCCCGGAGATGCCCGTGGCGTCGACCCGGCGGAACCGCCCATCGACGTTCTCGTAGAGATAGTTCGGATTCCCGTTGTCCTCCGTAATTCGCTCGTCGAGACTGAAGTAGCCGTCCGGTTTGCGGTCTGACCACGGCCCGGACTGATAGACGAACAGGTCGGTGTCGCCGTCACCATCGTAATCTGCTCCCGTCGCACCGAGCGGATAGGAGAGATTTCCGACACCGTACTCGGTTCGGACGAACTCGCCACCCCTGTTCCGGAACGACACGACCGAGCCATCTTGCATAAACAAGAACAGGTCCGTCCAGCCATCCCGTTCGACGTCGAGAAAGACGGCGCTCTTGACGCTGTGGTCGAGCGATGGGAGCGCGTCAGTCCTGACGAACTCTCCGCCTTCGTTCACGAACAGCGCCGGTTCGTCGCCACCGATGGTCAGGAGGTCCGGCCACGAATCGCGGTTCACGTCGGCGACGTAGACGCCGGAGTTCCCGCTGCCGACCCCACTTCCGACTGCCTCGTAGTCGAGCCCAGACTGTTCCGTAACGTCGGTGAACGCGAGTCGAGGCGCTTCGGGAGTCTCAGAATTCTGTTCGAGAGCCGCAGGGCCGAGCGTGACGCCGGCGAGAACCACTGCGAACACCAGACCGACCGAAAACACGCGTCGAGTCTCCATTTAGACCACCGGCAGTGCCCGTTTTTCGCGAGGCGGTGCCAGATACGAACCTCGGCGTATCGTCTCGAGGTAATCGACGATGCCGTGGTTTTCTGCGGGGATATCGAAGTCGTACTCGTCGGGGTTCATCGCCTTGCGCGTCTCGATGAAATCCTCCATGGTTCGCTGGACGGCGTTGAACTGGAACGCAGTCCCGTGATGTTGGCTGGTTGCGACGCCCTCCGTCCGGCGCAAGATGCGTGGTTCGAACTCGTCGTCTCTGGCCAACGCGACTTTCTGCGTGTGTCCGACGCACCCATGTGACTTCGCGTCTGCGTCGATGCGGTCGACATCTTCCTCGGTAATCCCGCTGTCACTCCCGAGTTTTTCGCCCGTCGGCCCCACGTCGTCGGTGCTGTGTGCCGGGCAGAACATCTCGGCGACGCGTTCGTCAGATTGCTGGTCGTACCATCGGTCGAGGTCGATACCGAGTGTCGAGGAGGCGATGGTCGTCCCACCGGCGAACGGTCCCGACGACAGCGTGACTGCGTCCTCCTTCGGGAGGTTGTCGCGGAATCCGGACTTGAACCCCATCGAGAGCGGCGCGTCTTCTGGAATACGGTCTTCGTCTAGTTCGTCAGCCGGAATCCCCTTTCCGACGAGGCCAGTGTGACGTCCCGCCTTCGAGAACACACCTTCGAACGTTGCCTCGACGGGGACGCCGTTTACTTCGTCGAGTCCGCCAAACAGCGCTTCTTCTGCGCTGAGCACGATCGACCCGATGTCGCTCGTCAGGAGTACGATGGCGTCGTACGAGTCTGCCTTCGCGGGGTCTTCACCGACAGCATCGAGCACGCCTTCGGGCGTCGTCAACGAATCGGGTGTCTGCCCCATCGCCTCGAAGTAGCGGGGGGCGTACCCCAGCATGAAGAGTAGTCCGCGGTTGAAGACTGCACCAGCGTTCCCGCCAGTTCCCCACTGGAAGGCACGTTCGAGCGTTTCGAGGGCGCGTTCTACCTGTTCACGCTCGGCGTCCGTCGGTGGAACCGACCCCTCGTACTCGAGCCCGATTGTCACGAGTTGCTGGGGTGGGACCGTGTTTCCGTGTGCATCCCGAACGAGGAACGACCCCCACCGGTGTTGTCCGGTCGGGATGGTTTCGAGGTCGCCTCGGGGGAACTCGGGCGACGCGGACTGTTCCTGTTCGGTGGGAATCGCTGTCTTCTCTGTTTTCGTTCGCTCTCGCTGCATACACGCCGTGAGGGCACTCGTCCCGCCGATCGCCACCGCTGCCGTGACGAAGTCGCGTCGGGAGAGCCCCCGGTCTCTGTTTGGGGCCACTGACCGTGGTAACGATTGACACTATTTAGTTCTTGCGCAGTTCAGGCCGTCAAAAGGCGGCCTGTGAGCGCTGAGCGTCGTGACATCGCTGTCAAATGTGGTGTCCCATCCCAATGTTTATTAACAATGGGTCAGGTTCTGTATCAGTACGCCATGTCAGACAGTACTGACCGCTTTAGCGACCTGATTAGCCGACGCCATTTCGTCGAACTGACTGGAGCAACCGGAATCGCTGCCCTCGCGGGTTGCAGCGGTTCCAACGAGGACACCGGAGGTGAGACGTCCGGCGACGATTCAGGCGACACCACTGAATCCGGCGGGGGCGGTTCTGGTGGCGAGGATTCGGAGTCGGGTGGGACGACAGTTCTCGACAAGAAGCTGATCGGTGCCACGAACAACGGCGTCCCGACGAACCTTCACCTGAACCCGGAAGCGACCCAGAACTACGACCCGCGCGCAGGCAACTTCGTCTTCGAGCGATTCGCGGCTTACAACTTCAACACGAAGGAGTTCGAGATGGGCGCACTCGAAGGGTGGGCCATCGACGGTGAGACGGTGACGCTCACGCTCCGCGACGACCTGAAGTGGGACACTGGCGAGGACGTGACCGCTCGTGACGTCCTGACCCAGTTCCGCCTCATGAAGAAGATGGGCGCGTCGCTCTGGGACTTCACCGAGAGCGTCGAAGAGGGCGACGACGACAAGACGGTCGTTCTCAACCTCAAACGACCATCCAATCCGGAGGTCATCAAACACACGCTCGCCAACGGTTCGCTCCGACTGTACGCCTACCACCCGACCTTCGAACAGTTCCTCGACAAGGACGCAGAGGAACTCCAGCAGTTCAAATGGGAAGGCGACGTGGTGGCGAGTGGTCCCTTCTCGGTCGAGTCGAAGTCCAAGCAGTCGTGGGAACTCACGCGGAACCCCGAGTACTACGGCGCTGACAACATCAACTTCGCCGGTATCTCGCTGCTCTCGCGGGGAGACAACACCGCGCTCCAGCAGGGCCTGATGGGCCGCGAACTCGACTTCGTCACGAGTCTCTTCGCACCGCCGAAAATCGTCGCCAACTTCCCCGACTCCGTCGAAGAGATTGCCATCTCCGCGAAGTGGGGATACGGCGTCCTGTTCAACCACGACGACCCAGACTTCGGGAAGCGAAAGGTCCGGCAGGCCGTCGCCCACGTCATCAACCGACAGCAGGTCGCCGAGAATGCAGGGCCGCGGACGAAAGCACCCGCACCGAAGGTCACTGGTGTCGCCCCGAACGACCAGGAAACGTGGCTCGGTGACGCGTACGACTCCTTCGAGAGCTACGGCATGGCAGAGTCGCAGACGGACAAAGCCGCTGCACTGCTTCGCGAGGCAGGCTACTCGAAAGAAGGCGGCACGTGGAAACACAGCAGCGGACGAACGCTCGGCGGCACGTACTACACGCCTGCTGGGTGGACGGACTGGACCACGGCGACGAACACCGTCGTCGACCAGCTGAACGCTTTCGGCTTCGACTTCGAAATCAGCCAGAAGCCGACTGGCGACTACTTCGGGGGCTACATCGAGGGCAACTTCAAGATGGGTGCATTCTACTGGATGCCCGGCGGAGCACGCTCGGCGTTCCCGTACTTCCCACTGCGCTGGCAACTCAACATCCCGGACATCGACGGCGGTCACAACTTCCCAGAGGGCGAACAGACCGTCCCCGGAATGGACGGCGGCGAGATGACGATCGACCCACTGTCGGAGATACAGGAGGTTTCGACCACGCAGGACCGGGCCAAGACGGAAGACCTCATCCAACGTGTCGCGTGGCACCACAACCAGAACCTCCCCATTCTCGGACTGGTGTCGAAGCTCGACCAGTCGTGGCTCACTGACGACGACTGGGCCATCCCGGAGGAAGGCAGCGACGCACGAGCAGTCAAGTGGCCAAGCGAGTGGCTCCCCCGCCAGGGTAAGCTCCAGGCCAAGAAATGACCGGACAGGAAAACCGAAACGATGAGTAACTACTACGTTCGCCGGACGGCCAGAGTGTTCGCCACCATCTTCGCGGTGGCAACGCTGACGTTCGGACTGATTCGCCTCCTCCCCGGCGGTCCGTTCACGCAGTTGCGCGCGCAACTGCTCCGGCAGGGAGTCCCGGCATCGGAGGTCGACGCTCGGATTGCGAATCTCCAGAACATCAACCCCGACGCCCCGCTCTGGCAGCAGTATCTGGACTACATGAGTTCGGTCGCACAGGGGAACCTCGGCGAGTCGATATCGCTCGGTGAACCGGTCGCACAAATTATCGCCGAAGCGGTGCCGTGGACGGTGTTCGTCGTCCTCGTGTCGACGATTCTCATGTTCGCTATCGGCATCTTCCTCGGGTCGCTGCAGGCCTACTGGGAAGGGTCGCGGTTCGACAAGGCGTTCAGTGGACTCTCGATCGCGCTCATGTCGATTCCGTTCTACGTCGTCGCCGTCATCTTCCTGTACGTCTTCGCGTACCAGTGGGGATGGTTGCCGACGGCAGGAACTGTCGGTGCGAGCGTGGAGAAGGAACTGAGCATTCCGTTCCTCATCAGCGCGCTCGAACACAGCGTCTTGCCCATCCTCTCGTACACGCTGGGCGGGATTGGTGGACAGGCGCTGGCCATGCGTGGGAACAGTATCCAGGTGCTCGGTAACGACTACGTCCGCGTCGCCAGACTTCGCGGTCTCGCCGACCACCGAATCGCGACGCGGTACGTCGCGAGAAACGCCATCCTTCCGATGTACACCGGATTCTTGCTGCTCTTGGGCTTCCGTCTCTCGGGAACCGTCATTCTGGAGCAGATATTCTCGTACACTGGCCTCGGGTACTACATGTTCGCCGCACTCAAGGCGAACGATTACCCGCTCATGATGGCGACGTTCCTCGTCATCACCGTCGCACTCATCGTCGGCGTCTACATCGCCGACCTGACGTACAGCAAAATCGATCCACGAATCAGCGCCGGAGGGTCAGATGAAGCGTACTGAAGGCGACGAGTCCAGCACGCTGGTTACAGACGGTGCAGGTGTCGATTGGCGAGGGTCGAATTCGTCGTCGGTGACGCTGACGCGTGAGGAGCGACTTCGGGAAATCTACGAGGAAAACGTCCGAAAACCGATGGTCGTCGCGTGGGCGGACAGCAGAACCCGACTCGGACTGCTCATCATCGGCTTCTACATCCTCGTCGCCCTCGTTGCCATCTTCGGTCTCTGGAGAGAACCGTCGACGAGTCAGGCCCCCCGATATCTGATGCTGTTCGAGAACATGAACTACCCGCTCGGGACGACTGCGTCCGGGACGGACCTCACTGCGCTCATCATCCACTCGACGCCCGACATCCTGTTGATGGTCGTCTCGGGTGGACTCTGGGCGACCGGCATCGCCGTCCTCATCGGGACCGTCGCTGGCTACAAAGGCGGTTCCGTCGGACGGGTACTGATGTCGATTTCGGACTTCGTGATGGCCATCCCCGGTCTTCCGCTGGTGATGATTCTCGCGATTACGTTCAACCCGAAGAACCCCATCCTGCTCGGTATCATCATCAACATCAACTACTGGGCGGGCCTCGGTCGGTCCATTCACTCGCAGGTGCTGACGATTCGCGAGAACAACTACGTCGAAGCGTCGCGGACGATGGGCGTGAGCACGCCCCGAATCATCCTGAAGGACGTCATCCCGAACCTCATGCCGTACGTGACGGTCAACTTCGTGTTCGCCGCGCGGTACGTCGTGTTCGCATCTATCGGGTTGTTCTTCCTCGGCGTGTTGCCGTACTCCGAGCAGAACTGGGGTGTCACCCTGAACTTCGCGTACAGCGGTGGAGCCCTGTTCTCCTGGAGTGCTGCGCACTGGCTTCTCGTCCCGATGGCCGCCATCATCGGACTCTCTATCGGACTCATCCTCCTCGGGCAGGGTATGGACCGCGTGTTCAACCCGCGCGTCCGCACCCGTCTCGCGGGAGAATCTGAATCGACGGCCACCGACGAGAAAGACACCGGCATGACGGAGGTACTGTAGATGACTGCCGAACAGGATGGGACATCCGACACCACGACATCCATGAAGACAGACGACCCGATTCTCGAAATCCGCAACGTGGCCGTTACGTACGATGGCGGCGAGACGTTCGTATTGGACCACGTGAGTGCGTCCATCGAACGCGGAGAGATTCTCGGCATCGTCGGCGAGAGTGGCAGCGGGAAGTCTATGTTCGCCGACTCACTGCTCGACGCGATTCCCGACCCCGGGCGGCTCTCCGGTGAAATTCTCTACCACCGCGACGACGGCACCACCGTCGACGTGCTGGAGCTCTCGGACGACGAACTCCGTGAGTTCCGGTGGGAAGAGGTGGCGATGGTCTTCCAGGGGGCGATGAGTTCGTTCAACCCCACGATGAAGATTGGTGGGCACTTCACGGAGACGCTGAAGGCGCACGACGCAGACGTGTCTTCGGGGATGGAGTTCGCGCGGGAACTCCTCTCAGACCTGTATCTCGACCCGGAGCGGGTGCTCGACTCGTATCCACACGAACTCTCGGGTGGGATGCAACAGCGGGCGCTCATCGCCCTGTCGCTCATCCTCGAACCCGAGGTGCTGGTGATGGACGAACCGACCGCCGCACTCGACCTCCTGATGCAGCGGTCCATCCTGACGCTGCTCGAAGACTTACAGGAGAAGTACGACCTGACGATGGTGTTCATCACCCACGACCTGCCGCTGGTCGCAGAACTGGCCGACAGAATGGCCGTGATGTACGCTTTCCAACTCATCGAAGTCGCCGACCGTGAGCAACTCATCGGGAACAGCGGTCATCCGTACACGCGCGCGTTACTCAATGCCACGCCTGACATTGAAGCACCACTCGAAGAGATGCGACCGATAGCGGGGCAGAGCCCAGCACCCATCAACGTTCCTCCGGGGTGTTCGTTCGCACCGCGATGTCCACTCGCGACCGAAACGTGTCGAGTCGAAGACCCTGCGTTCACACAACTCGAATCCGGTCACACCGTCGCCTGTCACCATGCGGAAGAGGCCAGAGACGAGATTGCGCTCCACTTCGACCGTCACGAGGACTCGGTTCCTGCCTCGGGAGGTGACGGACAGTGAGTCGCGCCGACGAGGGTGCGACCGAGTCCGACCGGGGCGACGAACCACTCGTCTCACTCGAAAACGTTGAGGTCCACTTCGAAAAAGAGAAAGAACTACTCGAGTTCTTCGAGGACCCCGACGTGGTTCGGGCCGTCGATGGCGTCTCGCTCGACATCGAGGAAAACGACGTGCTCGCGCTCGTGGGCGAAAGTGGGTGTGGAAAGACCACACTCGGAAAGACGACAATCGGGCTTCAGCGACCCACCGGTGGGTCGGTGAAGTACAGAGGACAGGACATCTGGGCCGCGAAGGACGGACACGGAGAGATTCCGTTCGACGAGATTCGCTCGTCACTCCAGATTATCCACCAGGACCCGGGGAGTTCGCTCAACCCCAACCGGCGGATTCTGAAAATCCTCGAAGAACCAATCAAACTCACCCACCCCGAGGTTGGTGCCAGCGAACGCCGCGAACGGATTCACGCGCTTCTCGAACGCGTCGGGATGAACCCTGCCGCAGACTTCGCCGACCGGTATCCACACCAACTCAGTGGCGGGGAGAAACAACGAGTCGCACTCTCCCGTGCGCTGTTGATGAATCCCGACGTCATCCTGGCAGACGAGGCGATCAGTGCGCTCGACGTCTCGTTGCGAGTCGAGATGATGGACCTGATGCTCGACCTGCAGAAAGACTTCGACACCTCGTTCGTCTTCGTCTCACACGACCTCTCGAACGCTCGGTACTTCGCAGAACACGGCGACGGCCGTATCGGTGTGATGTATCTCGGGAACCTCGTCGAAGTCGGCCCCGCTGACAGACTCATCGAAGACCCCAGTCACCCGTACACGAACGTGCTGCGCTGGGCGACGCCCAATCTGTCTCGAATGGCAGACGACGCAGGTGATCCTCCGATGCGAAAAATCGACATCCCTGACCCGGTTAATCCGCCAAGCGGATGTCGGTTCCACACTCGCTGTCCAGAGGCACGAGAAGCGTGTCAGAACGTCACCCCGCAGTTGTCTGACGAGACGGACGGACACCGAGTTGCGTGTTTCAGAGACGACTCGGACCACGACTACTGGGACAGCGACCCGATAGAAGACTGAGGCCATCGAGGGCCTTCGATGTGACCTCACCACTTCGTGCAACTTTGAACGGGGAGTGTCGGCCCCGTCGTGAACGGAATATCTGACTGTTCAGTTGAATCGGGAACTTGATACGCCGTGCTCGTGAGGCCAGTGTATGGCACGTCTTGAGACCGTCGTCGATGTAATTTGCGACCAGCGTGACCGGTTTCCGTTGTTCGTCGCCATCGCCATCGTGATGGGGCTCCTTCTCGGATTCTCGCTCCTCTTTCTCGAACCGGGGACTGCCGCGTACGCGATCGCGCTCGTCGATGTCATTCTCGTCGTCGTCATGCTGGTTGGCTTCGGTGGCGGCTATTGGCTCTGTACGAAGCGGTCGATGGAAGAGTAAGAGGAGTCGCAGGAGAGTCGCGAGCGGGTTCGTCTCCGTCTGCACTCGCCGAGGGGCGTGTCGCTCACCTGTCGAGGAACGCAGCAGTTGTCACCGCGTATTCAGCGACAGCTTCGTCCGGGTCGTCGGCAGCCACCTGTCGGAGGGTGGGAACGACCGAATCGGTACCGAGATACCCGAATATCTCGATGGTCCGGGCTCGCACACTCGGCTTTCGTGACGAAGACAGTCGAGGAGTGCGTCGTCCACAGCCACGACACTGGGGTCATCTCGTGCGACCGCAGAGAGAGCCGTGAAGCCCGCACCGACGACGAGTGGGTCTGTCGAGTCGAGCGCCGCTCGTATTTCGGCTGTCTCTACGTCGTCAGGGTGGACCCAGTTCGGATGGACATCCGCCAGTGGTGACTCACCAGCATCGAGCATACTGTGTGACAGACGCTCGCAAGTTCACAAATACGTGTCGGTGGTCTGCCTGCCCCCGAGTAGCTAGTGCTGTCAGATGGTGCCGTCCAAGCGAAAAACATTGACAAAATTACATAATTGAATTTTTATATTTGTGAAATAATAGCAGAACTATTACCTATCTATTTTGGAGGTAGTTCACGAAGTTCTCACGCGGCGAGACCGGAGTCTCTAGCGGATGAACCTTCACCAGTGAATGAACCACGTTAGACAGGAATTTATATAACGGTGTATTCGAGTCGTGGTCATTAGTCTCGACTGGTTTCGATGCTGTGTCGAGAGTGGGGTGGACGTATTACCTCACTCACCACCCATATTGGAAGGTCAATGATGGATTCTTATCTGTTTTCATAACACTATGTATAACTGGTAATTTGTGGAAATACCTTTGCTGTAGCTCTTTGAGAATCTGAGATGTACGTCGCTGTCGGGTCGGCTGGTTCATCGTCACGACACCGAACCTGCTCGCATCGACACAGAATCTGCTACTCAGCTATAAGATTGTTCGAGTACTCTAGTACGACACCAACTGGAGATTCTGAGATGATATGAGAGAAATCCTCACGATGTGGCGGGACCCGCGAATGGTCGCTCTCACTGCCGTGATCGCAGCGGTGTACATGACGGCGCTCATTCCGTTCAAAGGGTTCGTCATCGTTCCGGGGTTCACCGAAGTTCGGCCAGCGATTGCCCTCCCTGTCGCACTTGGGCTCTTGTTCGGTCCGGCGGCAGCGTGGGGTGCAGCCATCGGTAACCTTCTCAGCGACGCGTTCGGTGGGACGCTCAGTGCTGGAAGCGTCTTCGGATTCGTCGGGAACTTCTTCAGCGGGTTCGTGGCGTACAAACTCTGGGGGAACCTCGGTCGACTTTCGTCTCAAGAAAAACCGACCATGCGGACACTTCCGCAACTCGCCGAGTTCGTCGTCATCTCCTTCGTCGCTGCGGCGGGCACTGCAGCCATTATCGCGTGGGGACTCGACCTCTTGGGGCTGTTTCCGTTTTCGCGGTTCGCACTCATCATCTCGTTCAACAACTTCCTCGCTGCTGCTATCCTCGGCCCACCGATTCTGTATCTCCTCTATCCCCGACTCGAGGCCGCACAATTCCTCTACACGGATATCATGGGTGACCAACTCGCCCCGGAGATTCCTGCCGAGCGCCAACACACCGCCGCGGTCGGACTGGCAGCAGTCGCCTCCGTCTGGCTGGTCGGCGGCATCGTCATCGGTATCGTGGTTGTGGGAGTCCCATTCGAAGTCCCAGTCACCGGTATCCAACCGGGGACCGGTGGCTCGACGCTCCAGGCCGTCTTTGGTGCCGTCGCATTTGTTCTGTTGCTCGGGTTCAGTGCCCTCTCTTTAGGGTGGTCCCTCCGAGGCCAGTAATTCGGTCTTCAATACGCTGACAGCCTCTTCCAACTAGAACCCACCCCTTCGGTTCCGAAATTCGTGACTGGCTACTGATTGCTGTCTGATTCACACCAACTCAGTACATATCGTGAAATAGTGAATTGTATTTAATATTTAATCGGGCTAATTATCTACTACACTAAGCGGGTGCCTTCCGCGTGTGGAGCGACCAACGTGACACAGTACAGGGGCCAGTTCAGGGGGTTGTTGAGTCGGCCTCCGGGAATTGGTGGGAGTGAGGGCGAGGACGTTCGCCACGCGACGTGGTTAGAACTGTTCTTCGATCTCGTCTTCGTCGTCGCAATCGCAGAACTCGGAAGTTACCTCCACCACCATTTGACACTGCGGGGAGTTCTGGGGTTCGCAGGTCTCTTTCTCATGATCTGGTGGGTCTGGCTCGGATTCAGTTACTACGCAGACCTCTTCGATACGGACGACCTGCTCTCTCGATTGATGATGGTTGCCTCGATGTTCATCATCATCTTCCTCGCGCAGACAGCCGACGACGCACTCAACGGAGAGTCGTTCGCGTTCGGATTAGCGATTCTCATTCTTCGGGCAATTATCACCGTCTTCTACTACCGAGCCCAGCACATCGAAGGTGCAGAAAAACGGTTCGTCCAGTACTTCACCATCTCCAACGTCATTACGACGGCTATCATCGGATTATCGTTGCTCGTCCCTGAACCCGGTCGACTCGGCCTCTGGGGTGCTGCTGTGGTCATCAGCCTCGGCGGTGCATCTGTCATCTACACCGCCACCGGTGTCGTCGTCAAACAGACGTCTCACCTGCCCGAACGCCTCGGACTCTTTACCATCATCGTCCTCGGTGAGACTGTCCTCGCTGTCTCGTTCGGGACGTCCATCACCGACCCCGGACCGGAGACGCTCATTATCGGTGCGCTCGGCTTCCTCGTCGCTGTCTCGATGTGGTGGCTTTACTTCCGCCACTTCGACGAAAACCTCATCGACCGGATTCTCAACCCAACGTCCGAATCGTGGCTCAATGCGAGACAACGAGGGCTGGTGTACACGTTCAGTCACTACTTGACGCACATGGGAATCGTCGCCGGCGGCGTCGGCATCATCATCCTGTTGGAGTCGTCGCTGACCGGCCACGCGCCAGAACCCGGCGGAATTGGTGTCGTGGGTGGTGGCGTCGCGCTGTTCCTCGTCGGCACAAGTTTGGCTCACCGGTCGATTCCACACAGCATCGACAGACACGTGTTCAGGATACGGATGCTCGTTGCGGCTGGGTTATTCCTCTATCCGGGGCTGGGAATTCAGATGTCTTCGATCGTCACCCTCGTCCTCGTCGCGGGGTTGTTGCTCGCCGTCATCGCGCTGGATTTCCGGGCACCGAAAACGACACCCCGACAACTCGACGCCGACGTGGAACACTGACCGTCGAACTCCGACCGAGAAGACACCTGCATCGCCGAGAGTGGAGGCACGCTTTTGCGCAAAAGTGACGTCTAGGCTGTATGAACCGGAGTCGTACTCGGGGAGACGTTCCGTCCGAAGTAGAAGAACTTCTCACGGGCGAACTGGTCGTTGCTCACCTGGCGACGTGCGCTGACAACCGGCCCCACTCAGCCCCGCTCTGGTATCGGTACGAAGACGGGGTCGTCGAGATACTCACCACGGGCGTCAAACTCGCGAACATTCGGAAGAATCCGAACGTGTCGATATCGATGGAACAGGACCACGACGGAATCCCGGAGTGGATGGTCACGATCCGCGGCACGGCAACCATCATCGAAGACGAAGACGAGATTCGGAAAGCGAACACGCGAATCAACCGAAAGTACGGTGTCGAAGACGACGCGTGGTCCGAGAACGTCCTCGTACACATCGACGTTGGGTCTGTCGCCTACAGAACGTACTGACGCGCTAACGCCGTAGCATCACGACGGAACTCGTGACTCCTGAACGGGCTACGGCGCTTTGATGTAGCCGTAGCCTTCGTCTTGCAGTCGTGCGAGTGCACCGGACCCGGATGGGACAGACTCGGCACCGGGGAGTAACTTGTCGTCTGAGACGCCCATCCCGTGAAGTGCGTTCTCGCAAACTAACAGGGAGACACCCCACTCTCGGAGCGCGTCGACCATCTCACGGTTCGACGCCGTTGCCTCGACGAACATTCTGACGCCGGCCCCGTTTGCGACGACTGCGACATCGTCACCGACTGTGTAGACGCTCTCGTCGTTCAGCATGTTCAGGATGTTCACCATTGCGTGCTCCTGGTCTCGCGGGTCTGGGGACGACACGTGATACACAGTCTTCATGAGAGAAAGACGATGGCTATCGCCATAGCATTAGAGCATGAACGCACGCGTCCCGGTTCATTCGGATGTGAGGGTGGGCCGCGTCTGGAGACTCTCTACCATCCCGTTGAGGTGGACGAGTTCACCGACGTCTCTCGCGACAGTGGTAGTCAGTGCTCGAATCTGTGCCCACGGCGTCGACGAGTCGTCGAATCGATAGAACGCGAACGTCGGTGCTGCATTTCGGTCGCTCGCTTCAGATGCTGGTTGACTCGTCAGATATCGGGCCAACGGCGAGAGCATGCCGGACATGATGGTGTAGAGGTCACGGACGAGCGCATCCTTCCTGCTCCGGTCTGTTGTGGCGTACAGTTCGTCCATGAGAACGTACGTGTAGCTGTATGTGGCATCGAACAGCTCTGAGACCGGTCGTAACGCTGGGCTGAACTCGGACGTCGCCGGATTCTCCACGACGGGTCTTACGTCCCCAAGCGGGTAGGTGCCGTCTGCGATTGCTTTGAACTTGTAGAAGTGGGTCATCTCGTGGTGTGCCGGGTCAGCCCAGTGTTCGTCACGTACGCCCTCTCCCTGGTGGATGACTGTCTCGATTGCTCGGCAGGCGCTGTCGATTCCATCGATTGGGTGGAGTCCACCACTGTCGTCTTCGTCGAACTCGACTGGGGCGTAGTAGCCCGGATGCAACAGTTGCCGCTCGACCTGTGGATTGTTGAACAGTTTTCCTTCGTCGTCGAACCGTTCTCCTTCGTCGTCGAACCGTTCGATGGCCTCTTCGACTGCGAGATAGAACTGCCCAATCGTCTCGTAGTTGTCGTCTTCAGGAACCCCACCGACGTCCCGTGGATGCTCGATTGGCATGCAGACCCGCTCGATGAACTCGGGGCTACACGGTTCGAGGTTCATTCGAATTGGCGGGTCGTGATGCGGCAAGTCCATCGGATACGACGGCATCACGGTCTGGTCGTAGAACCGAGGTGTGCCTCCCACAGCGACCATGAGGTTGGCGGCGAGCGCCGTGTGGAGCATCTCTTCGACGACGACGCTCCGAATGAGTTTGTACGGGTCCGAGTCTCTATCGTCGATTGAATACATCGCGTAGAGATAGGTTGGAATCGTCGAGAGTTCGACCTGCATCGCCCACTGAAGATGTTCTGTGAGGTCTGTTCGCGTCCTGATAGCCATACTCATCAATTCGTCAACAACAAGCATCAAGATTCAGGTCGCATTCGAAGACATTCAGCTTCCGAAGGGCTTCTACACCGTATATATGGCCGATTAGATGTCTTCTCGAAGCGAGCTATAACTCCTGAGGCGTCGAATAGTTGGCATGAAAATTCCCAGACTCAGTCACCATCGAGGGTCGATGATCGACGCCTCACTCCCGATGGGCCACCATCTGCGCGTCGGGTTCGGACGAGGCAGTTCGAAGATTCCGTGGGACTCCCCAACCCTCCGAGTCGTCTTCGCGAGCACGCTCTTGGCACCGCTGGGAATCGCGCTGATCAGTCCCGGACTGTCGGTCATTCAAGCGGAATTTTCTCTGACCGATGCGGAGACGAGTTTGATACTCTCTTCGTACTTCGTCACCGGAATCGTCCTCTCACCGTTCATCGGAGCGCTCGAAGACCGAGTCGGTCGACGGGCCGTCCTCATCCCGTCACTCCTGCTGTTCAGCCTGACGGGCGCGGCCATCGCGTACGCCCCCAGCTATGAGGTCGCGTTGGCCCTTCGAATCGTTCAGGGAACCGGCGCAGCAGGAATCTTCATCTCGACGGTCACGCTAATCGGTGACGTATTCGACGGCGTCCAGCGAACTGCCGTTCTCGGCGCGAACACCGCCGTCCTCTCGACTGGCGCGGCTATCTTCCCGATTGTCGGTGGTCTCCTCGCGGCGACGTCGTGGAACGCACCGTTTCTCGTCTACCTGCTCGGCATTCCTGTGGCACTCCTCGCGTACGTCGCGCTCGATGAACCGTCGGTCGAACACCACCCTCGCTCTCTCGGCTCGTTTCGGGAGGTCTTCGTCGCGCTGTCGCTCAGAGAGAGCCTCCTCCTCTACGGGTCTGCGTTCATGATCGAAATCCTCCTCTTCGGTGCGGTGTTCACTGCGATTCCGTTCCAGCTATCTGCCGAGTTCGACGTCCGACCAGTTCAGATCGGACTGACGGTCACAGCAGCGCTCATCGCATCCGCAGTCGCTGCTTCGCAGGCCGGTACACTCGCAAAATACATCTCAGACGAGGCAATCATCATCTCCGGATTCGCCTGTGCCGGCGCTGGACTGCTCTTCGCTTGGCAGGCTGGCTCTCCGGCCTTAGTCGGCGTCGCCAGCGCTGTCTTCGGTGCAGGATGGGGCCTCGTCCTCCCGTCTATCGACGACGAGGTGAGCGAGTTCGTCCCGGTCGAATTCCGAGCAGAGGCACTGAGTTTACGCAACAGCACGACGTTTCTTGGACGAACGCTCGCACCGATTCTGTTCACGGCGCTCGCGCCCTTCTGGGGATACCGACTGCTCTTGCTCGTGGCGGGTGTCGTCGGCTTTGCCAGCGGACTCCTCGGCTGGATACTGTCGCGATGGAACTCGAACGGGGACTGAACGCGTTCTTTGACCGTACTCGGCGACCGGTCAACAAGGCCACAGAGCGTGTTTCTTCAGGCCTCTTCCGTCGTAAACCCGATTTTTTTGTGTGTGTTGTCGCAGAACGGTTTGTTCTGTGACCCGCCACACCGACACAGCCATTCGTCGTCTCCGCTGGACCACGACCCGTCGTCTTGGCCAACTATCTCGAACGCCCCTTCGGCGTGAAGTGGGCCGTTTCGCGTCGGTGTCACGGTGAGGACGCTCGACTCCGTGTCACCGCCCTCGTGGACCTCGCTGACGCTGCCCGGTGCTTCGAAGTCCACGAGGAGATGACTATTGTCGCAGAGGGGCTTGTTTTCGGATGCACCACAGCGACAGAGTGCGAGACGCGTATCCGGAAGCAACAGTGTCCCGTCTTCGTCGGTAATCTCGACAGTTCCGCGGACGTAGAGTGGGCCGTCGTGCGTGACTTCGATGGTGTTCTCGTCGTCGGGTGTCTCCTCCCACCCGCCATCTTTTCGCTCGAAGTGGAGTGCACCGGTCGGACACCTCGTTATCACCGCTGCGAGGTCGTCCGCGTCGGCGTTCTCTGGTTCGATCCACGGTCGCTTGTTCTTGTCGAACACGGCTGGGAGACCCTTGACGCATTCGCGCGCATGGATACAGCGCTTCACGTCGAAACTCACCGTGATGTCCGTTCCCTCGTATTCGTGGACGTCCTGTTCCATACGTGTTATCGGACTGCAACAACGATAATACCACAACTAGCCCGCTCGTCGCGACGGTCCTGTTCGTCTGGATTCTCTCTGCCAGTTTGCGTTGGTGGTCGAACAGTCGATTCCGAGGTTGGTCTGCCGAGTGCTGGGTGGACTGTGGTTAATATCCGACGAGGTGAACTAGAGGGTAGAATGCAACTCGAAGCGCGGACGAAAATCGATGCTCCTGCCGAAGCGGTGTTTCGGTTCTTCGAGACGATGGAGTCGAACTACGAGCGGTGGCACCCAGACCACATCGAGTTTCGGTGGAACGACGAGCGCGGCTTAACCGAAGGGTCAGAAGCCTACTTCGAAGAGCGAATCGCGGGGAAGGTCCAACGGAAGACGGTCGAATTCACGGAAGTCGTCCCGAACCGGTATCTCGAATTCAGACCCTCTTCGCGCCTGATTGCACTTCTGATGCCGTCTATCAGTTTCACCATCGAACCGCGGCAGGACGGGTGTACACTCACCCAGCGCATCAGGGTTCGAACTGGTCCGATTGGAGCGTGGGCCAACCGCCGGGAGTTCGACGCAGTCCGGAAGCACATGCGAGAGGAAGGCGAAAACATGAAGCAGATTCTCGAATCCGAAGTGGTTCGGTCCGTCTGAGCGGCCGCGCCGCGTCGGTCGCTTCGATGCAGTGTCGTCGAGTTGATTGTCATCTGACCACTGTACTTTTTCGGGGTGCGGCTCGTCTTCTTTGTATGGACAGGGGAGACGTATCGGTCACCACCGATGAACTCTCCCGTGAGTTTGGAACGACTGTCGCACTCGACGGCGTCGACCTCGACCTTCACGACCCCGAAATTCTCGGACTGGCTGGACCGAACGGGTCTGGAAAGACGACGCTCATCCGGTGCTTGCTGGGGTTGCTCGCACCGACCGCAGGAACGAGCACCATCAACGGGGTTGCTTCGTTGGAACTGGGGCCCGAAGAGCGCAGTCAAATCGGATTTATGCCGCAGCGAGAGGCTGTCTACGGCGACCTCACAGCGCGGGAGAACGTCTCGTTTTTCGCTCGACTGTACGGGCTGTCGGACCGAGACGCGGCGGTCGAGCGGGCGCTCTCGTTCGTCGACCTGACCGACCGCGCAGACGAGCGTGTCAGAAATTTCTCGGGAGGGATGATTCGGCGAGTGAGCCTCGCGTGCACCGTCGTCCACGACCCCGCTGTCGTCATCCTCGACGAACCGACGGTCGGGCTCGACCCCGAACTTCGCGCGTCGATGTGGCGTGGCTTCCGCGAGTGGCGGGAAGCGGGCGCGATAGTCATCGTCTCGACACACTATCTCGGTGAGGCGACGAACTGCGACCGGGTGTTGTTCTTACGAGACGGGCGCGTCCTCGCACTGGACACCCCCGATGCGTTCCTTCAGGCGACTGGCACTGACGACCTCGAGGATGCGTTCCTCGAACTTCTGGAGGGGCAATGAGCGGTGCGCTGGCGGTCGCCTCACGGATTCTGCTGACGCTCCGAGGCGATAGACGCACGCTCGGTCTGGTTCTCGTCGTCCCGGTGGTCATCATCTACTTGCTGAACGAAGTCTTCGAACGCCCTACTGAGGTTGCTCCCGTACTGCTCGCCGTGTTCGTGTTCATGCTGACGTACATCCTCACAGCCATCGGGTTTCTGCGTGAACGACAGGCCGGCACGTTCGAGCGAGTTCTCGTCTCGCCCATCTCACGGCTCGAGCTGGTTCTCGGATACGTTCTTGGGTATGGGTTGCTGGCGACTGCGCTCTCACTCGTGCTGCTCGGGTCGTCGATTTACTTCTTCGACCTCGAGTTCGAACACGGGATTGCACTGTTTTTCCTCGTCGAATGGCTCGGCGCGTTGACGGCGCTCGCCATCGGTATTCTGCTGTCGTTGTTCGCCCAGAACGAGTTTCAAGTCATGCAGTTTATCCCACTCGTGATCACCCCACAGGTCATTCTCGGTGGCACGTTCGTCCCTGTCGAGGAGCTCCCGTTCTTCCTCGAACTGCTGGCACGAGCGATGCCGCTTACGTACCTGATTCAGGGGATGAACTTCGTGGTTCTCGACGAGGGGACGACGAGGGACCTCTGGGTCGCAATCGTCGCGCTCTTGTTCTTCACTGAACTGTCTGCTATCGCCGCCAACGAGGTCATCCGGCGAGTTCGGTAGGTGTGGCACTGTCCTGTACGGGTTGCATCGGCGGTTCACGGTGGCGTTTCGAACCCTCAGTAGCGTGTTCCGCCGGCAGAGACCGAGTACAGTGCGTGAGTCCATCAGTCGAATCTGTTTCTGCTTCCGATAGATTACTTTGATTGGGCCCTGATTTTCATTTTCGAATCAGAACTTCGTTTCTGGATTAGACAATCTTAACATCCAAACGCGTCAACTGTTCGATGATGAATGGGTCTGACCAAGACTGGTGGCCAAACCAGTTGAAATTGACGAGTCTCGACCAGAACGCTCGCGAAGTGGATCCGATGGGAGCGGAGTTCGACTACGCCGAGGAGTTCGAATCACTCGACCTCGACGCTGTGAAGGCGGATATCGAAGAAGTATTGACGACGTCTCAAGAGTGGTGGCCGGCTGACTACGGCCACTACGGCCCGCTCATGATTCGGATGGCGTGGCACAGCGCTGGAACGTACCGAACTATCGATGGACGCGGCGGCGCGTCTGGCGGTAGACAACGCTTCGCCCCGCTCAACAGTTGGCCCGACAACGTCAACCTCGACAAGGCCCGGCGACTGCTCTGGCCCGTCAAGCAGAAGTACGGACGCAAGCTCTCGTGGGCCGACCTGATGGTCCTGGCCGGAAACGTCTCTTTGGAGTCCATGGGCTTCGAGACGTACGGCTTCGCCGGCGGGCGCGAGGACTCCTTCGAGCCCGACGAGAGTGTCGATTGGGGACCGGAAGAGGAATGGCTCGGTGACCAGCGCCACGACGAGGAGGGCAACCTCGAAGGTGACCTTGCGGCCGACCACATGGGTCTCATCTACGTGAACCCGGAGGGCCCAGGCGGCAACCCGGACCCGAAAGAGGCGGCGAAGTACATCCGACAGTCGTTCAAACGGATGGCGATGAACGACGAGGAGACGGTCGCGCTCATCGCCGGCGGACACACGTTCGGGAAGGTCCACGGGGCCGCCCCCGACGACCACCTCGGTGAAGAACCCGAAGCGGCTCCCATCGAACAGCAGGGGCTCGGCTGGGAGAACGACTTCGGCTCTGGCAAAGGAAACGACACCATCACCAGCGGGCTGGAAGGCCCCTGGACCGACGCACCGACCGTGTGGGACAGCGGCTTCCTCGACAACCTGTTCAACTACGAGTACGAACTGGACAAGAGTCCTGCCGGTGCGTGGCAGTGGCACCCGAAGAACGAAGAGGCCCAAGAGAGCGCACCGGACGCACACGACGCGTCGAAGGGGCAGACCCCGATGATGCTCACGACGGACCTCGCCCTCAAGGAGGACCCAGACTACCGACCGATTGCGAAGCGCTTCCACGAGAACCCAGAAGAGTTCCGAGAAGCCTTTGCGAAAGCGTGGTACAAACTGACCCACCGCGACATGGGGCCACCAAGCCTGTTCCTCGGCCCAGAGGTTCCGGATGAGGAACTGCTGTGGCAGGACCCACTCCCGGAAGCCGACTACGAACTCGTCGGCGACGAGGAGATTGCCGCGCTCAAAGCGGATATCCTCGAGTCTGGACTCTCCGTCTCCCAGCTGGTCAAGACCGCCTGGGCGTCGGCATCCACGTACCGCGACAGCGACAAGCGGGGCGGTGCCAACGGGGGCCGACTTCGCCTCGAACCGCAGAAGAACTGGGACGTGAACGAGCCGGAGCAGCTCGCAACCGTGCTGGAGACGCTGGAAGGAATTCAGGCGGACTTCAACAGTTCGCAGTCCGACGGAACGAAGATTTCGCTCGCCGACCTCATCGTGCTGGGTGGCTGCGCGGCCATCGAGCAGGCTGCTGCGGACGCCGGGTACGACGTCGAGGTTCCGTTCGAACCGGGACGTGTCGATGCGTCGCAAGAGCAGACCGACGTCGAGTCGTTCGAGTGGCTCGAACCGAAGGCTGACGGCTTCCGTAACTACCTCGGAGACGAAGCGGACCTGTCCGCAGAGGAACTGCTGGTCGACAAAGCGGACCTGCTGAGCCTCACGGCTCCCGAGATGACGGTCCTCGTCGGCGGGATGCGAGCGCTCGGTGCGAACTACCAGGACTCCGACTTCGGTGTCTTCACCGACGACCCGGAGACGCTCACTAACGACTTCTTCGTGAACCTGCTCGGCATGGACACGGAGTGGAAACAGTCCGCCGAATCCGACGACGAGTTCGAGATTTACGACCGTGAGACGGGCGAACTCGAAGGGAAGGCCACGCGTGTGGACCTCATCTTCGGCTCGCACTCCCGTCTTCGGGCCATCGCAGAAGTCTACGGGTCTGACGACGCTGAAGAGCAGTTCGTCGACGACTTCGTTGACGCGTGGCACAAGGTCATGACCCTCGACCGGTTCGACCTCGAATAACGTCTGCTGAGACGCTTCGAGTGGGTGGCCGTGGACGACACCCCGGTGGTGTGAACGCACTGCCGCCAATTTTGTTCGACGGCTGATTTTTCGGGTGTTCTCCTTGCATCTCGTTTCTGGACGTTGAACGAGGAGCGAAGAGTGGTTACCCGCCGAGAGGAGGAGAGTGATTTCCCGCCGAGGGGAAGAAAGTGGCTACCCGCCGATGGGAGGAAAGTGATTACCCGCCGAGGAAGCGCTGACGCACCTCTTCGTCTTCGAGCAGTTCGGTTCCGGGGCCGTCGTACGCGTTCTCACCGTTGACGAGAACGTAGCCACGGTCACAGCGTCGAAGCGCCTCCTTGGCGTTCTGTTCGACCATCAGGATGGCCGTGCCGGCCTCGTTGATCTCGTCGATTTTGTCGAACATCTCCTGGACGAGGTCGGGTGCGAGGCCCGCCGAGGGTTCGTCGAGGAGGAGTAAGTCCGGTTCGAGCATCAGCGCACTTCCCATCGCGAGCATCTGCCGCTGGCCGCCAGACATGGTGCCGGCGCGTTGTCGCTGGCGCTCTTCGAGGATTGGGAACCGCTCGAAGACCGCATCGAGCGCCTCGTCGGCCGACTCTTCGTCGATGTAGGCTCCCATCTCGAGGTTCTCGCGGACCGTCATCGTCGGGAAGATGTTGTCCGACTGCGGGACGAACCCGATGCCACGCCGGATGATATCGGCAGTGTCGACGCCCTGAACCGGTTCACCACGGAAGGTGATGGTTCCGTCCATGTGCGTCGTGAGCCCGAACACCGACTTCATCGCGGTCGACTTGCCGGCACCGTTCGGGCCGACGATGGTGACGTACTCGCCGTCGTCGACGTGCATGTCCACGTCGGTGAGAATCTGGAGGTCGCCGTAGCCGGCGTCCAGACCCTGAATATCGAGCATTTAGACCTCCTCCCCGAGGTAGGCTTCGATGACGCGGTCGTCGCGTTTTACCTCGTCTGGGTCGCCCGTGGTCAGCACCTGTCCCTGATGCATGACGATGACGCGGTCGCACGTCTCCATGATGACGTCGATGTCGTGTTCGATGAAGAGGAAGCTGTACCCCTGCGATTCGAGGTCGTGGAGGCGGGAGAGAATCTTCTTTTCGAGCGTGGGATTGACGCCCGCCAGTGGTTCGTCGAGGAGAATCATGTCCGGTTCGGTGAGGAGGACGCGAGCGAGTTCGAGCAGTTTGCGCTGCCCGCCAGAGAGCGTCCCCGCTTTCACGTCGAGGACGTGGTCGATTTCGAGGAACTCGGCCATCTCGGTTGCTTGCTCTCGGACGCGGAGTTCGTCGTCGGTAAAGGAGTCGCCGCGAAGCCACGTGTTCACGAGTTGCTCGCCGCTCTGCTCGGTCGGGGCGAGTTGCAGGTTCTCGCGGACGGTCATCTCCGGCAGTTCACGCGGTATCTGGAACGTCCGAACGAGACCTTCCTGTGCGACTGACGACGGACGCTTGCCAGTGATGTCGGTGCCCTCGAAGGCGACGCGACCAGCATCGGGCGTGAGCGCGCCGGTAACGCAGTTGAAGAACGTGGTCTTGCCCGCACCGTTCGGTCCGATGAGACCGGTGATGCCGTCGCCGACTCGCATGTCGAGGCCGTCGATTGCGGTGATGCCACCGAAGTGTTTCTCGAGTCCCTGTACGTCGAGAATCGGGTTCTCGATATCAGTCATCGTTCACACCTCCCCGGCCGAGTTTGATGTCGTAGTCCTGTTCGCCGAGCATCCCCTCCGGCCGGTAGTAGAGGATGACGATGAGCAGCGTCCCGATGAGGATGAGTCGGAGCGCCGCGAGCTGCTGGGCGTACTGACTCGGGAAGAAGTCGTCGAGGAAGCGGGTTCCCGAGTTGATGACCCAGAAGACGGCCGTTCCGAGGATGACGCCTTTGTTGTTCGCAGTGCCGCCGATGATGACGGCAGTGTACGCGAAGAACGTCACCGTCGCCGCGAACTGTGTCGGGTCGATGAAGCCGATGTTGGCCGCCCACAGTCCACCGGCAGCGCCGGCGAGAGCGGACCCGAACATCAGACTCTGAATCTTGTACCGGAACGTCGGTTTGCCGAGCGCCTCGGGGACCGTCTCGTCGTCGCGCACGGCGCGCAGAACACGTCCGTACGGGCTGTTGACGGTGCGCTGGACCCAGACGTACGCGCCCACGAGGAACACGAGCGTGAACAGGAAGAAGAACCGGTCGTAGTCCATCCCTCCTGCCGGCCCTGCGGTTGGGTCGTAGAGCCAGAACAGGTTGAGAAGCAAGTCGGCAGTCTCCCCCTCGGTCACGAACGCGACGAGCGGTTGGCCGAAGTACCAGAGGCCGAAGAGGAGAGCCGAGACGAGCGCGAGTAGCGCGCCGATGTTCTCGGTTTCGACGAGTGCCTGTCGTCCTGTGGCGACTGCAGCGACGAGCAACAGGAAGGCAATCGTGTTGTCCACGTTGAGGACGACGACTCCCAGATCGACGACGAGTCCGGTCATCGTGGTGATGGCGAAGACGAGACTCCCGGCGAGTGCGAGGATCGAACCGGTGCCGAGCAGTGCTGGACGCGCGCCGAGTGGTCGGACGACTTTCGCCGTGCGATAGGCGGCGTAGCCGAGAACGGCGACCGAGGGAAGACCGAACAGCAGGATGTTCAGCTGGAAGTTCCCCGTCCCGAGTGGGAAGACGCCCGAGAGCGGTTCGTACACTTCGCGAATCCCGAACGAGCCGTTGAACAGCCACCGTTCGTTGTGGAAGATGGCGTTCAGGATGGTCGCGATGCCGAGCGCCGTAATCGCCAGATAGTCCTCTCGAAGGCGTATCGTCGGAATCCCGACCAGGAGTGAGACGAGTGCTGCGGCGGCCATCCCAATCACGAGCGCGATGAGCCATCCGAGCAGGCCGCCACCGGGAATCCCGGCGAACGCGGTCGAGAGGCCGAGTCCCGTGAGTCCCTCGTAGGTATTGGAGACGCCGGCGGGCATCGCGAGGAAGACGGTGACGTACGCGCCAATCATGAAGTAGGCGACGTGACCGAAGTCGATGAGCCCGGTAAAGCCGAACTTCACGTTCAACCCCAGCGCGAAGAGGCTGTAGATGGTGACGAACGTGAGCAGACTGATGAAGAAGTCAGCAAGCGCCATCAGACATCACCCCACAGGCCCTCGGGCTTGACGAGCAACACGGCGATGAGGATGACGAACGCGATTGCGACGCGGTAGGTCGCGAACTCCGCAGGGAGCAAGAAGACGCCGACGTCCATCGAGACGCCGATGATGAGACTGGCGAGGACCGCACCGTACGGCGAGGTAATCCCGCCCATGATGACGGCCGCGAAGATGGGAAGCAGGAGTGAAAACCCCATATTCGGGTTCAGATTGCTCGCGAACCAGCCAGTCAGGACACCGGCGAGTGCCGTGAGCAGCGCCGCGATGACCCACACGACGAGTTGGACGCGGTTGATGCTCACGCCTCTGATTTCGGCGAGGTCCATGTTGTCGGCGGTTGCGCGCATCGCCCGCCCGGTCTTCGTCCCTTTCAACAGGAGGTTCATCGCGAGCATCGTCAGCAGCGTGAGGCCGATGATGACACCGTATTTGATGCTGACGCCGACGCTCGTCGACCAGACAGCGGTTTCGATGGTCTGTGGTGCCCCTCGCAGAACCGCTGCGAGGAGTGCGAACGCCGCGATACCCGCGGCGACGCCGACGACGCGGGGTGAGACGAGATGAACCGTCTCGAAGTCCGCGTCGTCGCTCCGCCAGCGGTAGACGGCGACACCGACCGCACCTGTGAGTGCGACGACGACGAGGAGTGAGAGCCATCCGTACCCCCATTCGCCGAGGGTAACGAGGTCGCCCGCCTGTCGCTGGACGGTCTGGACGCTCAGGCCACTCCCGGTGAGGTAGAGTTCGACGTTGGTGTTGGTGACGCGTTCGGTCTGATAGGAGATGTTCCCGGACCCGACGAGGAACAACACGACGTTCCGCAAGACGAGTGCGAGTCCGAGCGAGACGATGACCATCGTGATGAGGTCGGCACCCTTCGAGCGGAACCGGCGGAAGATGGCAACCTCGTAGACCGCACCCGTCCCCCCGGCGACGGCGATGCCGAGGACACCCGCCGCGATGAGCGGCAGACCACCGAACTCCGGAACGAAGGGAACAGCGCCGGGCTTGTTCAGCGCGAGCGCGAGGTACGCACCGATGGTTATCATATCGCCGTGTGCGAAGTTCGGAACCTCAGCGATGGAGTAGATGAGCGAGAGGCCGAGCGCACCGGCCGCGATAATCGACCCCGTGATGAGTCCCTGTAACAGCGCGTCGAGGAGGCCCGCCGATGCCATCAGCGACCCACCTCCACGGCTGGCGATACGTCCGAATGTCTGTGTCTCCGAGTCATGAGTGTTGAATCTGTGAAAACTGCTTCGTACCGAGGAGTGCGGCCGCCCCGACGGCGACGACGTTGAGGAGTGCGAGCAGGGCGAACCCACTCGTGTACGTGCCCGTGGCGTCGCGCAGTGCGCCGGTGACTGCCGGAAGCACGAGGGCCGCGAAGTTGCCTGCTGCGACGACGACCGCGATGGCCACCCCCTCGTGGACGGTGGCATTCGAGGCGACGGTGAACACCGCCCCGAACGGAACCGAGACGGCGAGCATCGCCGCCACCGGCAACATCAGCGTGAGTGGTGACGGCCCGAGCGCGGCGAGGCCTGCGAAACACACCGTCGCGAGCGTCGTCGCACCGGCGATAATCCACGGGTCACCGATGGAGAACTTGAAGACCGCAACACCGCCAGTCGCTCGTCCTGCAGTCGCCGTCAACAGGACTGCCACGTTGAGTGGTCCGGTCACGTTCAGGTCGGCCGCGTACGAGGTGATGAACGTCGAGAGCGTGATGTACGAGGCGATGATGGCCACGTAACAGAGCGATGCGAGCGCCACTGCGAGCGTGAACCCTGACCAGAGGGTCCCTTCTGAGCGGTCACCTGTTGGGAGCGTGAGTACGTCGTTTCGTTCTCGAACGAGGAGTGCGAGCGCAGGCAGTGCCAGTAGTGCGCCCGGACTGTGGAGCAGTCCCACCTCGACAAGTGTGGGTGCGAGCGCGAATCCAACCGCGCCACCGAGCGTCAACATGCCGCCGTAGATGCCCTGTTGACGGGTTGCTGCCGGTCCCGAGTAGAGGCGGGCGATATGCGTCACACCGACCGAGAGGACGAATCCACCCGCGAGCCCCCAGAGCGCACGGAACGCGAGCAAGGCCGGATAGCTCGACACGAAGTCGAGGCTGAGTGCGAGCAGTGCCTGGACTGCCGTCCCGTAGAGGAGGAGTCGGGTCGTCGCTCGCTGTGCAGTGAGGCGACCCGTCGGTACCTGCACGAGGACGAACGCACCGAGTGCCGCGCTCATCAACAGGCCGATTTCGGTGAAGCCAACCCCATATTCGGCCATGAGCGCGTCTGGGGCGGCGGCGTACACGAACAGCACGTAGCCGACGCTGGCGACCGCGAGATGCGGTGCGAGTTTGCGTCCGCGTGCAGCGTGAGTGGTCATGTGCTAGTCCTCGTAGTCGTAGTGGTCGCGAGCGAACGCCGGCGAGATTTTGCCGAGACGGAGGTCTCGGGCGATTGCGTCTGGGTCTCGCGCTGCCGGGTCGCCGTACCCTCCTGCACCGGGCGTCCGTACGCTGACGGTCTGTCCCGGTTCGAGCAGATGGGTGGATTTCTGCGGGAGTTTCGTCTCTTCGCCATCGATGAGGTAGGCCGCGCCGTTCCCACCGGATTCACCGCCTGCGAGTCCGTAGGGGGCGCTGACGTGGCGGTCGGCGAGCAGGCTGAACGTGGCCCGGTGGTCACGAACCTGGATATCACGGCGGAGGCCGAGGCCACCCCGGAACTCACCCGCACCGCCCGAGTCCTGCCGGAGTTCGTAGCGCGTCACCCGCAGGGGATAGGCCGTCTCCAGCACCTCGATTGGTGTGTTCATCGTGTTCGACATGTGGACGTGAACACCGTCCATGCCGTCTTTTCCGGCACGCCCGCCGAAACCGCCGCCTTGCGTCTCGTAGAAGGCGTACGGTGACCCGTCACGTGGGTCCGTGCCGCCGAAGGTGATGTTGTTCATCGTCCCCTGACAGGCGGCGACGACGCGCTCTGGAACCTCGCGTCCGAAGGCCCCTAACACGACGTCAGTGACTCGCTGGGAGGTTTCGAGATTTCCACCGACGACGGCCGCTGGGAGCGTCGGGTTGACGATGGTTCCTTCGGGCGCGTGGATGTCGATGGGTCGATAACAGCCGTGATTCGGCGGGATATCCGGGTCCGTGACGCAGCGAACTGCGTAGTAGGTCGCACTCGCGGTCACTGCAAAGACGGCGTTGACCGGGCCGTCTGTCTGGGGTGCAGTCCCCGTGAAGTCCACGTGAACGGCGTCGCCCTCGACTTCGAGTTCCACGACGACGGGGAGGTTCTCGTTCCCTGCACCGTCGTCGTCGAGCACGTCGTCGAACGAGTACGTGCCGTCGGGAAGCGATTCGATCTCTGCCCGCATCCGACGCTCGGAGTAATCTTTTATCTCTTCGAGCGCCGGTGAGAGCGTCTCGACGCCGTACTTCTCGACCAGTTCGGTAAAGCGCCGTTTACCAGTCTGGTTCGCGGCCTCCTGTGCCCGAAGGTCTCCTCGACGCTCGTCCGGCGTGCGGACGTTCGAGAGAATCATCTCCATCACGGGGTCGTTCACCTCGCCACCCTCGAACAGTTTCACGGGTGGGATGCGAAGCCCCTCCTGATAAATCTCGGTCGAGTCGGCAGCGACACTCCCTGCTCGTGAGCCACCGATATCTGCGTGGTGAGCGCGGTTCGCCGCGTACGCGACGATGTCGCCGTCGACGAAGACCGGCGTGACGAGCGTGAGGTCCGGGAGGTGTGCGCCCCCACGGAACGGGTCGTTCAGGATGATTGCGTCGCCGTCTTCGAGCGTCTCCGGTGGAAAGCGGTCGATTGCCGCGGCCACCGAAAACGGCATCGCGCCCAGGTGAACGGGCATGTTCTCGGCCTGACTGATGAGTTCGGCGTCGGCGTCGAACATCGCACACGAGCAGTCTCGTCGTTCTTTGATGTTCGGCGAGTAGCCCGTGCGGATGAGGTTGGCGTTCATCTCCTCGGCGATGGCGATACAGGCGTTTCTGATGACTTCGAGGGTGACTGAATCGATACTCATGGGTTCACCTCCACGTGGAGACTGCCGAAGTCGTCGACCGACACCCGCTGGTCGGGGTGGATGACGACCGTACTTTCGACCCCACTGACGACCGCCGGCCCTTTGAACGACGACCCGGTTGGCAGCGCCTCACGGTCGTAGATTGGCGTCTCTGTTGGCTCGCCGTCGTAGACGACTTCACGAGTGTCGGTGACGGCCGCTTCGACCGACCCGCCGGTTTCGGCCGGTCGAAGGTCTGGCGTTTCGACGACGCCACGTGCCCGCAGTCGGATGGTGACGAGTTCGATTGGCTCTTCGGGGTAGGCGTGGCCGTAGCGCTGCCGGTGGCGTTCGTGGAAGCGCTCTGCTATCGTGGCCATCGATGCCTCCGTGAGCGACCCGTCGGGAACGGGGACCGAGAGTTCGAACGCCTGTCCTGCGTAGCGCAGGTCGACAGTCCGCTCGAACTGCATCGCCGCCGCGTCCAACTGCTCGGATGCGAGTCGGTCGTTCCCCGTCGCAGCGAACTCGTCGAACTGCGCTTGCAGGTCTGCTGGCCCGACATCGTTCCACGGGCGAACCCGTGAGGTGCTGTAGTCGTAGAGGATGTCGCTGATGAGTAATCCGAGTGCCGAGAGAACCCCCGCCGTCCGGGGGACGATTACGTTCGGAATGTCGAGTTCCTCGGCGAGTTTGCAGGCGTGGAGTGGGCCAGCACCGCCGAACGCGACGAGGCCGAACTCGCGGGGGTCGTAGCCGCGTTCGACCGAGACGACTCGAAGCGCCCGCGCCATGTTGGCGTTGGCGACGTCGAGGATACCCTGTGCGGCCTCTGTCACCGTCATGTCGAGCGGGTCTGCGATTTCGTCTGCGACGACGCGGCGAACGTCGTCGAGTTCCACGTCGAGTTCGCCGGAGAGGAACGCACCGGGGTCGATGCGGCCGAGCAAGAGGTTCGCATCGGTAATCGTCGGTCGGTCGCCACCGCGTCCGTAACAGATTGGTCCCGGGTCGGCACCTGCCGACTTCGGGCCGACGCGGAGTGCGCCGCCGGCGTCTATCCACGCGATAGACCCGCCGCCTGCGCCGACGGTGTGGATGTCGATGGTCGGCACCGAGACGGGGTACTCACCGACCTCGGTATCGGTCGACACGAGCGGTGTTCCGTCTTCGACGAGCGAGACGTCACAGGACGTGCCGCCCATGTCCATCGTGATGAGGTTGCTCTCACCGGAGAGTCCAGAGACGTAGGTTGCGCCCTGTACACCTCCAGCGGGCCCGGAGAGCAAGGTGTTGACCGGTCTCTCGCGAGCGATGTCGGCGGTGATGATACCGCCGTTCGACTGCATAATCTTCAACTCGGCACCGACGCCCTCTGCTTCGACTTTCGCTTCGAGTTTGCCGATGTATCTGTCCATCACCGGCTTGAGCGACCCGTTCAGTGCCGTGGTGAGCGTTCGCTCGTACTCGCGAATCTCTGGGAGGACGCCACTCGAAAGCGAGTACGACGCGTCGAGCCCTTCGTCGACGAGGATGTCGCGGACTCGCCGTTCGTGGCTGTCGTCTTCGAAGGCGTACAACAGGCTGATAGCGACGCTGTCGACGTCTGCGTCGATGAGTTCGCTCGCGAGGTCTCGAACACCCGCTTCGTCGAGTTCGGCGAGCACGTTTCCACGCTCGTCGAGGCGTTCGGACACCTCGTAGCGTCGGTCTCGTTCGACGACCGGGGTCGGCTTTTCGACCTGAAAGTCGTAGATATCCGGCCGTGCCTGTCGACCGATTTCGAGAACGTCTCGGAAGCCTTCGGTCGTGACGAGTGCGGTGTCGGCCCACTCGCCTTCGAGGACGGCGTTCGTCGCCACCGTCGTTCCGTGGGCGAGAAAGCCGATATCCGAGAGGGCGAAGTCGTCGCGCTCGCTGACCTTTCCGAGGCCGTTGATGACGCCTTCGTCGGGTTCGTCAGGGGTCGAAGGCGTCTTCGAGACGCTCACCGTCCCGTCGTGGATGGTGACGATGTCGGTGAACGTGCCACCGATGTCGACGCCGACCCGTCGCTCCTCACTCATGCGGCCTCCGAGTCAGTCGATACTGTTCCGTGTGGTGCGTCTCGGAAAGGGTGAACATGTCTGTTAGACGAGGTCGTCGGCCGGAATGGTGTCTTTGTTGGTGAACTCTCCGTCTTCGACCTGCACGATGACCATGTCACTCGCGACGTCACCGTTGTCGTCGTAGTTGACGTTGCCACTGGGGCCACTGTAGTCGATGTCGGTTCCGGCGTCGATTTTCTCGGCACCCGACCCGAACTCGGTGTAACTGACGGCGTCACCCGGTGGGTTAGAGACCTCGCGCATAGCCTGTTTGACCGCGCCGGAGTCCGTGGTTCCGGCCTTGTGGACGGCGAGTGCGTACGAGACGAGCGCGTCGTAGGAGTTCCACGAGTAGGGGTCGAACACCTGCGCGTCCGGGTAGGCCTCCTGATAGTCGGAGACGAACGATTCGGTCGCACCGCCACTCGGCGGTTTCGTCCGGACGCCGTACATCCCGTTCATAACCTCGGCACCGACGTTCTCGATGACGTCTTCGGAGAGAAGGCTCGTGTGGAGGACCCAGTTGCCGCCGTAGCCCTCTTCGGCCCACTGACTGAGCATGGTCGTTCCGCTCTCTGGGTATCCCGCGAACGCGACGAACCCTGGGTCGTCTTCGAACGCCTTCGCGAGCACCTGTTGGTAGGACGATTGGCCGGACTCGTATCCGACTGTCGTGGTCGTCGTCCCCGAGAACGACGATTCGAACGTGTCGGCGAGCGCTTCGCCGAAGTCGTTGTTGATGTAGATGACCGACGCCTTGTCGACACCCTGGTCTTCGATGATTTTGGCCATCACCTTCGCGACGAACCGGTCGTTCGTGCGCGTCCGGAACACGAGGTCGTCGTCGTCGAGCGTGCTGATACTCGGTGACGAGGACGCCGAGGTGATGTGCAGCACGTTGTTCGGGATGGTGACCGATTTCGCGATGGAAATCGTGACACCTGACGAGACTGCGCCGATAATCCCGCTCACCCCGTTGGTGTCGACGAGTTTGTTCGCCGCGTTCACGCCCTGCGTCGAGTCCGTGCCAGAGTCCTCGTCGTGGAGTTTGAGTTCGCGTCCGAGCGGGCCGCCCGCCGCGTTGATGTCCTTCTGCGCCATCTGTAGCGCGTTTATCATGGGCCCACCGAAGTCGGAGAGGTCACCACTGAACGGGATGACGACCCCGACGTCGACTGGTTCGGAGTTCATCTCTTCTTCTTCGTCGCTCTCGGTCGTCTCTTCGTCACCGCCTCCGGAGTCGCCGCCACTGTCGCCACCGCTGTCGCCTCCGCTATCGCCGCCGCCACTGCCACCGCTGTCTTGTTGTACGTCTTCTTGCCCGATGCACCCTGCCATACCTGCGACGCCCGCCATCCCAGCGAGACGCAGGAATCGCCGCCGCTCCAGCCGTTCTACGAATCTGTCACCCGATGACATACCTGTCCCACTGTAGACCACCACTATATAGTTCATTGTTACCCATTCCCATACCAGCACACGGAGTATGAACTGTTATGCGCGAGTATGAACTCTGAACACGTCCGTCGAGTTTATTTTGGCGTTTCGGTCATCAGTACCTTCGTTAGCCCCGCTTCGACGTCGACAGAAAAGGGGAGGTCGACGGCGCTTCGTTCGATGAACCGGGTCATGAACCACCGAAGTTGCTCGGATGGATAGACGACGTGATAGGTGTTTTCGTTGCTTCTGCGGACCGTGAGAAACCCACAGAGAGAGAGCCATTCGAGTAACTCCCCGAGGGTTTCGAACTGTCCGTTGTACTCGTAGGCGTGGTAATCTGAGACTTTGTCGGCACCTTCGAGAAAATCCGGGTCCGGTTTGCCGTCTTCTCCCTCGACGAAGTCGAGAAAACAGTGGAGGAAGTCGATGTCGAGGAGGACGTGTTCACCCCCCGAGAGCATCTCGTGGTAATCTTGCAGGTTTGCGCTGGTATCAGTCGTTGCGGCCTGGAAGTTCGCGGCGTAAAACGCGAGCGCCCGACGAACCATCTCGCTCTGGCCAACGCCGGTGCGCTCGGTCAAATCTTCGAGCGCCGCCTTGGCGTCGGTGTCGAGTGAGACCGTCACCCTGTCGTGTGACATACGGTACCAGTGGGTGGTCGAGTTGGTATAGTTCACGAAAACTGTGTGTGGTCTGTAAGGTACTACTCGTGGTGGTCTGGGCTGTTTTCTGAAACTCGGCGTGTATCCGCGTCGAGACACGATCAGCAAGACCGCTCACGTGAACCTACATCGTCGAAACGCCTATCGATCAAGGGAGATAAGCGGCGCGACAACCCATCTCTGCCATCGGCGGAACAGTCGCAGCATCGAGTGCGGGATGTCTCGATGGAGACGGCTTGGGAGCCACCGATGGAAACGGCCCAGAACACACCGACACGATGCACGCAAACGATTCGACCGACGACAGAACAGACACAGTGACTACCGCTTCAGCAGACGATACAGAACTCACGGTCATCGGCCACCGAGGGTGTGCCGACCAGTACCCTGAGAACACAGTGCTCGCGGTCCGGCAATCTGCACCACACGTCGATATGATAGAAATCGACGTACAGCGGTGTCTCTCGGGCGAGCTCGTGGTCTTCCACGACGACAAACTCGACCGACTGACCGACGCCAGTGGGGCCGTCTCGACGACCGAGTGGGAGACGCTGCGCGAGTTGCGGATACTCGACTCCGACGAGACGATACCGTTACTCGCAGACGTACTCAGTGCAATCCCGACAGACACTGCCGTCAACGTCGAACTCAAGCACGAGGGGATGGCCGACGCAGTTCTCGACGCCGTGAGTGCTGTCGATAACGACGTGCTGCTATCGTCGTTCTCGGTGACCGCGTTGCGAGAACTCAGAGCGCGAGACGACGAGATACCGCTCGCACTCATCATCCACGACGAACCGGACCGCAATCGCGCCATCGCCACAGACCTCGACTGTGTCGCGGTCAACCCCGGGTACGAGATGGTGCTCGGAACAGACTTCGTCGAGAACGCCCACGCAGACGGACTTGCGGTCAACGCGTGGACGATAGCCGACGCCGAAACCGCAACCCGAGTGATAGCCACGGGTGTCGACGGAGTCTTCGTCGACCGGTGGGATATCGTCTGACTCGTCGCGGAACTGGTCGCCGAGTGCAGCAGTAATTGGAGGCTGACTGCAGCAGTAATTGGTGGCTGATTGCGATACCGACCAGACGCTGACGCCGGCACCGAGTACTCGGATGTATGCCAGAAAGTCAGAAGACATTCGTACCAGTAAGACATCTCCCCCAACTGGATCTGAGTAATGGAGAAGGCACGGCGGTATCAGGCGATTTACTTCGTCTACTTCGCGGCGTTCAGTGGATTCGTCGCCTACCGAAACGTGTTCTACCAGGAACTCGGCATGGACGGCGTACAGATGGGTATTCTCGGTTCGCTGCTCGTCGCGAGTGGTGTGCTCGCCCAACCTGTCTGGGGAGTCGTCGCCGATTACACTCGTTCGCCAAGTCGGGTCATCACGTTCGCGGCAGCGCTCTCGGGAGTCGCCATCTTGACCTACCCACTCGCGATGGGCCTTCCGGGGAATCCGTTCGTACTCGTCGCCGTCGGGACCATCGCGTACGCCGCGACACGCGCACCGATCGTCCCGATCTCGAACGCACTCGTCGTCTCACGAGGCTACAACTACGCGCTGACGCGGAGTTTCGGCTCACTGGCGTTTGGTGCCACGGTCCTCACGTTGAGTGCTGTCCTTGCGTGGACCGGGGTGAGTATCATCGTCTACGTCTACGTGGCCGGAATGGTTGTCCTCGTGGCGTTACTCCGAGGTGTCCCAGAGGTCGAAAAGACAGTATTCAAAGGGTCGCTTGGGGGGCAGGCACTCGGACTCGTTCGACAGCCACGCTACTTGCTCGTCTTACTGGCCGCGTTTGCGATGGGATTCGTCTCGTTCGGTGGCAGTGCGTTCTTCTCTGTGTACATGCGTGCGGTCGGTCTGGGCGATGGACTGACCGGAGTTGCGTGGGCGACGAAGACCGCCGCCGAGGTGGTCGTGTTCTTGTCTCTGTCACGACTCGACAGGTGGCACGGACTGGCCGTCGCCGCCGCCGGTCTCACGTATGCGGGCGGGTTCGCGGCCCTCTCTGCGTTCCCGTCGATTGGCCCTGTCCTCCTCGCTAACGTTGGGATGGGACTGGGTGTCGCCTTCGTTTACTTCGCTCTCGTCAATCTCGCACACGACTGTGCCCCGGATGGACTCGACTCGACCGCCCAGACGCTCGTCACCAGTGTCGGTATCGGTGCCGGCGGAACCATCGGTGAGGTCGTCATCGGGTGGACCGTCGACGCAGTCGGCGTTCAGTTCATGTATCGGTATCTTGCGCTGGCGTCGCTCTCGCTCACGCTCTGTGGTGGGTTACTCGTCGTCATGCGAGTCAGGAACCGCTCGTCGCGACTCGGAATGTGAGTGCGGTCGATGCGGGCGGGAAGTCGTGGGAGAGTGAGGCGACGGCCGAACGGACCCGACGGGCTTTCGTTCGAACTCTGAACGTCGGTATCTGGTGGTACTCGACCGGACCGGGTCGGGCCAAACTCTGTTCTCGTTCGTAGACAATGGAGACTCGAACACCTTCACTTGTTCAGTTATTTAAATAGCTGTTTTACAAGTCTTGGTACCAACGACTGTTGTTCCAAATTCTCCGGTCACGCTGAATAAGCCGTGCTTCTCCTCTCGAACTTGTTCAATTGGTATATGAGTAGTTATACATGCTCTCCCAGTGTACTGCGTAGAAATGCGGACGAAAAAGCTCTCAAAGGAGGCACCGGGGAAGTACGTCGAGTCTCATCCACGTCCGTATTACTCACCAGATTCACTTCCGCCAGAGCCGAAAATCGAACTCCCCGACGAGACACACGAACTCGTCGCTGACGCAGCCTACCAGATTGGTCGTGTCGATGGCATCAGCTCGACAGTCGACTTCGCTGCCGTCCTGTACACGACACTCATCCGAATCGAGGCGGTCGAGTCGGCTCGAATCGAGGGTGCAGAAGTCGACTATCAGGATGTCGCCGCGTTCCACACGAAACACGAAGACAGCGCCGACGCCGAACCGCAAAGCAAGGACTTGCGAGAGGCGGTAAACTACGAAGACGCTCTCCTGTATGGTATCGAGCACGTCGAAGGCGGTGGTAAAATCACGCTCGACTTACTCAAACACCTCCACGGAATGCTCCTCGACGGCGTGCGAAACGAGGGCGACGCCGTCGGAGAGTTCCGCGACCACATGGTTCGGCTCAACAGTCCGAATCCAGCCAAAGACCCGTTTATCCCACCGGCGGCGTCGTCACTCGGTCCTCTCATGTCTTCGCTCGTCGAGTACGTCGGGATGGACGGTGAGTATCACCCACTCGTCGACGCCGCGATTATCCACTACTTCTTCGAGACGGTTCACCCGTTTTCAGACGGGAACGGGCGCCTCGGCCGACTCGTCATCATTCTCTACCTAGTCAGTCAGGGCTATATCGAGAGCCCGTACATCTACCCGAGTGCCTACTTCAACCGACACAAAGTCGAGTACGTCGAGAAGATGCGCGCCGTGAGTGAGCAGGGCGAGTGGGTGGAGTGGATCGACTTCTTCCTCGAAGCACTTCGGTCACAGGCCGAAGAGTCGTACGACCGCACGTGGGCGCTCAAAGAGTTGCAGTCGAAGTACGAGATGGACTACGCTGGGGGTACGTCGACGGACAGGTTTGCCCGTAAATTGCTCGAAGTCCCCTATTTCACGGCGAACGACATCGTTCGAGAACTCGACGTATCACGTGGAACTGCCTACAACGTAATCGGTAATCTCGAAGACGTCGGCCTCATCGAAGAGGTGACCGGGGCCGAGTGGGGTCAAGAGTACAAGGCAGTCGAAGTGTTCGACGTCTTCGAGTAGGTAGTTCGCCACGAAGGTTTACGTCATAAACCGGGGCCATCCCGGCTTATGCACCGTCGAGTCAGTCGTCTAGGACGGCGTCGAAGAGCTTTCGTTGGGCGGCGTCGAGGTGTCCACGGAAGGTCGATGGGGAGATACCGAGTTCGTTTGCAACCGCTGTTGCGTTCGCACCCGTGGGGTAGTCGAAATAGCCCATTTCGAAACTGGTC
Source organism: Haloferax sp. DFSO52 (assembly GCF_048158745.1). NCBI lineage: Archaea > Methanobacteriati > Methanobacteriota > Halobacteria > Halobacteriales > Haloferacaceae > Haloferax > Haloferax sp. DFSO52. Next base: position 84,957 of record NZ_JBLOPB010000002.1, read on the forward strand.
TGGAGGGCCTCCTGTTGTTTCTCGGTGAGTTCACTCCGGTCGAAGATGGCGGCAGTGCTGGTTCGATAGTCACGACTCGGCGTGCGGAAGTGGACGTGGACATCGCCGAACAGGTCTTCCAGGTCGTTGTAGACGTCCTGAACGGTCTCGAGGGTCGCGCTGTGGAAGGTGAGATAGAGCGACCCGTCTCGGGCGTGAACGTCGAAGACGTTGCACCCGTGTAGTTCGGTGCAGGCACACACACACGGGCTCGCGGAACTCCGAGCGTAGCGATAGATACTCTGAGTTGCCGTCTCGAACACGTGTTCGAACCCGGGGTGGTCTGGAGACGCTTCTGAATCGATTGCGAACTCCTCGACGATTCGCTGATGTGAATCCGGTGAGACGGTCTTGGAGACGTGTTCGATGGTCGAGTCGGTCGTGGTAGACGCTCGGGCGAGCGGACACCCTGCCGGCTTCTCAACTTCGATTTGAGCCCGGATGGGTTCCGACATACGTGGTCGTTCGTCTCTCAGTCGCTTAACCCCCCGTCTCGTTGTTCTCTGCTCACATTCATCCCGTAGTTATATATTGGAGTACCGTCCGCCACGCCTCACTACTCACCTCTTTCTGGTCGCGGTCCGAGTGACGAGGGCCGACGCTCTGAACCAATCCGACTCCAACGTGTTCGAAAAATAGGGTGTGTGCCAGACGAACTTCCTTCGTCGACGCGGGTGGTCGACGTTCTATTCTCTCACCACCGGGGTGTGGGTCCTGTCATGGCCCACTGACGCGCTGCTCGGAGACTATCGTCTCTACCGCCGGGAGCGACTCCTGTGCAGCGGGTGGAATGTCTGTTGGTGACTCGGTCGCAGGACCACCCTGTGGTTCCCCAACGACGATGCGGCCGACCATTCCGAGCATCTCGTGAGGCGCACAGTAGAAGTCGTAGACGCCCTCCGTCTCGAACGTGTGTTCGAACACCGCATCGGTGTCCGTGAACAGCTTCGACTTCCACGGGTCCGCACCGTCCGGGATGCGGAGTGGGCCGTCGTCGTTGTCGGGGTGGTAGGCCGCCGTCGAGTGGGTCCCCGAGATGTTGACGAATCGGACGGTCGTTCCGGGTTCGACGACGAGTCCCTTCGGGTCGAAGTACGAACCCTCGTTGTCCGTCTTCATCTCGACGACCGGGCCATCTGCGTCGCTCTTCGAGGATTTCTGCGTCGTTGTGGGGGTGTCTGCCGCCTCGGTCGGAGTGGTCGTCTCCGTCTGGGTCGTCGTCTGCTGCGTGCTCGTCTGTGCCGACTCACCTTGTTGAGCCCCGCAGCCAGCGAGTCCGACGAGCGCGGCAGTTCCGACGCTCACGACGAACCGACGACGGGACGACTGGTTTTCGTTCATGATGGCTCGATGGGTGCGGTCTCTCTGTGTCTCAGGTTCGTCGCCCGATGACGAACGCGCCGACACCGACGAACGCCAGCAGTGCAGTGACGACGCCCATCCCGGGGAGCTGTGCGTTCGACGCTTCGGCTTCGTTCTGTGCCTCTATCTGGTTCTGAAGCTCGTCCACCTGCGTGTTGAGTTGCTTCACTTGCGACTGCAGTTTGTCGACCTTGTCGTTCGTCTGTTTCACGTTCTTCTCGACGGAGTGGACCTCCTCGGACATGTGTTCTATCTCCTCACCGGTCGCCTTCGCGGGGAGAAGCGTGACGTTCCGCTGGAACTGGAACGCGTACTCTTGACCCTCGATTTCGGTGACGACGGCGATACTGTAGTTCCCGGCTTCGGGGAACATGTACGTCCAGTGGAGGTGCGCTTCGTCCTCCGGAATCTCGACTTTCACGTGGTCGTGATAGCCGTCGGGACCTCGAATGTGGACTTCTGCGGTCCGGTTCGTGACGCCACCCCAGTCGAGTCGGTCTGCGTCACCCTCTGGGTTCGCGTCTTTGATGCGTGCAGAGAACTCGGCTTGCATCCCTGCGACTGGCTCTTCTGGCGAACTGCTCACGCCAAGCTCCATCGGCCCCTGCGTCACCGTCGTCTGCCAACTGTGGGCAGATACGGAGCCGACACCGCCGAGTAGCAGCATGCCAATCAACATCACCGACAGGAGTTGTCTTTTGCTTCGCATCACACGTGAACCTCGACCGGTCGTCGTAATAGACGGCAATGAAGGGTTGTCGACTCAGCAAACCCGGTTCCCGATTCCCGCGATATCGCGCGATATTAAGCGTGCCCCGAGTTCGAGCGTCACGCCGTGGTCTCCGTTCGCGGTGTATAGTCTGTTGTGCGATGGACCGATGGGGTCGGTATCTCGCAGCCTGTCGGTCAGCATCGACTCCCTCGACAACCCCCGAATGGTGCAACAACACAGATAACGGTTGGGTGGTACACCATCGAACATGGCACTCACCGCCGAGCAACAGAAAATAGAGGCTGCCATCCGATCTATCTGTGAGGGTAGCCAGTTCGCCACGGTGGAAGATATCACGAACCGACTGCCCCTCTCGAGGCAAGCGGTACTCGACAACGTCGATATCGTCGCCGCCGAACACGGCTACATCCAGTCCCAACACGTCGGCGAGGCGACGGTGTACTACGTGACCGAGTTCAAACTGGACCCCATTCGAACCACCGACACCGACGCGGTGATTCGTCTCGAGAGCGATACTGATGCAGATTATGCGGAGGTTCGGGCGGCCCCGAACTACAGTGATTTCGACTTCGAAGTCCACTGGTACGACTACAAGCTGAACGAACTCGAGAATCACGTTCCGACTGACGTCGAACTGGGACAGGTAATGGGTCGGTACGCGACTTCCCCCGTCGCTATCAAGTTTTACTGACTATTTGTCGGATGCTCCACGGTACGATGCTCGCTCTCGTCTATCGTATCCAAACATCACGGAAAATGACGGACTCGACGGGACTCACGCGAGCGGAGTGAGTGTGAGTACGTTGGGGGAGTGAGCGAAGCGAACGAATCCGACGGGATTTGAACCTCGGTCGCTCACTTCGTTCGCTCCCTGATTCAAACCCCTCGGGTGTCACAGATTTCACTGCTCACGTTGTTCGCAACAGAAATCTGACGGACCCAACGGGACTCACGCGAGCGGAGCGAGTGTGAGTACGTTGGGGGAGTGAGCGAAGCGAACGGACCCAACGGGATTTGAACCCGCGACATCTTGGTCCGGAACCAAGCACTCTGTCCACTGAGCTATGGGCCCTCAGCGAAAAACTCTACACCGCACCGACGTAAAACCATTGTGGAACCCCCGCTGTTGGTCGATTATGCGGTACTCGCGTCCGCGTCGATGACGCTTTCTTTCCACGTGCCGCGGGTGAACCACGCTGTCGCTGCGATGGCACCGAGAATCTGCCCGGTCGCCATCCCAAGCCAGATACCGGTCTCGCCGAACCCGAGTTGGAACGACAGCAGGTAGACGATGGGAACGCGACCAAGCCAGAGTGCGAGGAGCGAAAACCCGAGTGCAGTCTTCGTATTCCCGGCCCCACGATAGGCACCGAGAACGACCTGGAGGACGCCGATGAAGCCGAACTCGAAGGCACGGATTCTGACGTACTGCGCGCCGAGGTCGATAGTCTGCTGTGCCGACGCGGTTCCAGTCGAGATGAAGAACCCGACGATGGGTTCGGCGAAGATGTAGGCGAAGACGCTGATGACGACCATGACGCTCGCGCCGACTTTCGCCGCCAACCAGACGGCGCTCTCGGCGCGCTCCGGTTTCTGTGCACCGAGGTTCTGGCCGACGATGGTGTTCGTCGCACGGCCGAGGCCAAGTGCAGGGAGGAACACGAGTGACGTGAGGCGGTTTCCGAGGCCGAACGCAGCGACGACTTCGGGGGCGAACGTGACGACCATCGCAGTGAGTGTGATGAACCCGAGTGCCGTCGCGGACTGTTCGATGGCACTCGGGACGCCGATGTCGACGATTTTCTTGATGTATTCGAACTGCGGGCGGAAGTCGGCGAGTTTGACGTCCGGACCGGCAGAGGTTCCGAAGATGACGTAGATGCCGATAACTGTGGCAACACCACGCGAGAGGACCGTCGCGTAGGCCGCTCCGGCGACCTGGAGCCCCGAGAAGCCAGTCGCGGCGAGGAGGCTCGACTCGACTCCTCGAAGGCCGAGCATCCCGAACAGTGGGTTCGACTCGAAGCCGAAGATGAAGATGGGGTCGATGATGACGTTGATGACGACGCTGATGAACATCACGACCATCGGTGCTCGCGTGTTGCCGTAGCCACGCATGAGCGCCGAAAAGACGAAGAACCCGAAGAGGAACGGCAATCCGAGGAAGAACACACGCATGTAGTCGCCGGCGAGCGGGACGACCTGACCGGCCGTCGCTGGCGAACTCGGGAGCACGCCGAGCATCGCGTCGGTGGCGAAGAAGCCGATTATCCCGACGGTGATTGCGATGAGGGTGATGAACGTGAGCGTCTGGCCGGCGACGGTCCCTGCCGAGCCTTCACTCTTTGCACCCGTGTATTGGGCGACGAGGGTACTCCCCGCGACGGTGAACCCCCCGCCGACAGAGATGAGGAGGAAGATAAGCGGAAACGCGAGGCTGATGGCTGCGACGGCGTCAGTAGAGAGACGGCCAAGCCACACCGTGTCGGCCAGATTGTACGCCACTTGGAGGAGTTCAGTGACGATGATCGGCCACGCGAGTTCGAACATCGGGCGTTTGAGGTCGCCTTCGGTGAGGGAACCTCCTTCGGGGACAGACACTGAACCTGTGAAACACGCGGCGTGCGTTTCAAGCCGTCGATACGTGTGTCGACTCTATCGCGTCGAGGTGTATCGATGTGTGCCGAGGTGTATCGATATGTGTCGGAGTGTGTCGATGTCTATCGAATTGTACCGAGGTGTATCGAAGTGTATCTAAATCTGTCGAGTACAGTCTCCGTCGAGAGTCTCGACTCAGGCAGTGAGGAGAGAAAAACGAATGGTGGGTTCGAGTCGTTACGGCGCTTCGCCGGTCTCGATGGAGAAGTCGGCCTTCGGGTAGGCCACACAGGTCAGCGTGTATCCGTTGTCCATCTCGCCCTCGGAGAGAGTCTCCTGCTTGAAGTGCGTCACGTACTCTTCGGCAGGTCCGTTTGTAATCTTCGCCGAACAGGAGACACACGACCCTTGTCGGCACGCGTACGGGAGGTCCATCCCAGCGTCTTCACCCTGGTCGAGGATGGTCTCGTTGCTCGCCAGTTCGATGGTCTCGCCTTGCTTGACGAACTCGACTTCGAAGTACTCGACTTCGTCTTCGGGCATGTCGGCGGGACTCGGTTCTTCTTCCGCCGCTTCCTCGCCTTCGAGTTCGGCACCCTGTTCGCCACCGGCGATTGCACCAGCGACCCCGCCACCACCGATGGAGCGGCTCATTGGTTCGGGGAAGTCGGTCTCCGGGACGGTCGCCGCACGGCGCTCGAGGACCTCTTGCGTGATGTCGGCGGTTGGTTCCCAACCGGTGCCCTTCGAGAAGTGCAGGGCGACGGTGAGGAGTACCAGGACTAAACCGGCCCCGACACCCACCAGACTGATGACTGCCATGAGGGCGGATATGGAGGGAGGGGTTAAGGAAATTGTGATTATGTCGCCGCCCGACGACGGGCGAATTTGCCACGCAGACGGCATGTTCGCCGATTTCCCAACATATTACGGGGTGATGCCCGCCGCGTCGATTCTCCCGAGGGGGCCTGTGTGCCACGAACGACCTGTTCGTCGCTTACCTGTGTGTCACGAACGACCTGTCCGTCGCTTACTCGTCTTTTCGCGCGACTTCGTGACGGCCGAAGCCGTAGCGGAGACGGTTCGCGAGTCGACGCGAGAACCGGTCGTCCGCGCGCGACCCGAAGCGCTCTGCGAGCGACTGGTAGATGAGCGGGACAGGAACCTCCTGTTCGAGCGCCTCCTGTACCGTCCACGTCCCCGTCGACCCACCGGAGATGTGGTCGTCGACGTCGCCGAGGTCGGTTCCTTCCTCGCGGAACGCTTCCTCACAGAGTTCGAGGAGCCACGAACGAATGACAGCACCGTTGTTCCACGTGCGAGCGACTGCTTCGAGGTCGAGGTCGTAGCGACCCTCTGCGAGCAGTTCGAACCCTTCGCCGTAGGCTTGCATCAGCGCGTACTCGACGCCGTTGTGGACCATCTTCACGTAGTGGCCGGACCCAACCGCACCCATCCGGTCGTGGCCGGCGGGGCTGGTTGCGACGGCGTCGAAGACCGGCGTCATCTCGTCGTAGGCCCACTGTGGACCGCCAATCATGAGCGAGAAGCCGAGTTCGGCACCTGCCGGACCGCCGGAGGTTCCGCAGTCGAGATACGCCGCAGAACACGCTTCGGCGCGACGGACCGACGCCTCGAAGTGCGAGTTGCCGCCGTCGACGACGACGTCGTTCTCGTCGAGGTGTGGGTCGAGGTCGTCGAGCGTCGCGTCTACCGCGTCGCCCGCAGGAACCATGAGCCAGATTCGCTTGTCGTCGCCGAGTCGGTCGGTGAGGTCTGCGACGCTGCCTGCGGGTTCGGCACCCGCGTCGGCCGCTGCTGCGACGGCCTCTTCCGAGAGGTCGAAGGCAACGACTTCGTGCCCGGCATCGAGCACTCGGTCGACTACGATGCGTCCCATCCGGCCGAGGCCGATGACGCCTAATTGCATACGACGGAGTCGTCTGCGGGGGGAGGTAGTGGTTGTGGTTTGGGGCGTGGTGGGAGCCGACCCCAGACGCCGAGGTTTTTACTGGTCGACCCAAGGGTCGCGTATGGACGAACGAATCTCCGAGCACGCCGAGGTGCTCGTCGACTGGAGCGCACGAATCGAGGCGGGCGACGACGTCGTCGTCTCGGTCGGGGAGGGTGCCCACGACCTCGCAGTCGCAGTCGCCGACGCACTCGGTACGCGCGGTGCGAACGTCGTGACGACGTACGCGTCCGAAGAAGTACAGCGGGCATATCTCCGTGCCCACGACGATGAGTTCGAACTCCCCGAACACGAACTCGCGCTCTACGAGGCCGCGGATTCAGTTCTGTTCCTCGGCGGGACGCGAAACACGGCCGCGACGGCCGACATCCCAACGGAGACGCGACAGGCGTACGGACGCGCCACGAAAGCGGTTCGTGAGGCACGCATGGACACCGATTGGGTCTCGACGGTTCACCCGACTCGCGCGATGGCCCAGCAAGCCGGCATGTCGTACGAGGCGTACGCCGACTTCGTCTACGATGCCATCCTCCGCGACTGGGAGGAACTCGCAGACGAGATGGCGAACATGAAAGAGATTCTCGACGCGGGGTCGGAGGTCCGACTCGTCAAAGAAGACACCGACCTCACGATGTCTATCGAGGGCCGAACAGCGGTCAACTCAGGCGCGTCTGTCGTTTACGACTCGCATAATCTCCCATCTGGAGAGGTGTTCACTGCCCCCGTCGAGGACGCCGTCGACGGAACGGTGTTCTTCGACGTGCCGATGACGCTCGACGGCCAGCGCGTCGAGAACGTCCACCTCACGTTCGACGCGGGAGAAGTCGTGGAGTTCAGTGCTGGTACCGGTGAAGAGGCCCTCGCAGGCATCCTCGACACCGACGACGGCGCGCGACGCCTCGGAGAACTCGGTATCGGCATGAACCGTGGTATCGACCGCTTTACCGACAGCGTTCTCTTCGACGAGAAGATGGGCGATACCGTCCACCTCGCTCTGGGCCGGGCCTACGATGCCTGTCTGCCAGCGGGAGAAGACGGGAATCAGTCCGCTGTCCACGTGGACATGATCACCGACATGAGTGAAGAGTCGTTCATCGAAGTCGACGGCGAAGTCGTCCAGCGCAACGGCACGTTCCGGTGGGAAGAGGGGTTCGTGGAGTAATTTTTCCTCCACCGTGAGAGGCGATGCGTCTCACGAGCCTTCGTTCGCGTTGCTCGCGAAGACAGGTTTTGCGGTCGGAACGGAGTGACGACCGGAAAAAGTGGAACTGGCACGTTCCGGTGGGAAGAGGGGTTCGAGGGGTGATTTGAACGCATTCTCCGTTTCCGATGAAATACCAAAGTAATAGACAACTATCCCAGATTACCCGGTGTAACCCTGTGCTTACCCAAGTACGTTGGCTTGCTAGTTCACCCATGCCACAATCTGGTCGAACGAGACGGCGATTCCTCCAGCTAACTGGAACTGGAACAGTCATTAGCATTGCCGGCTGTCTCGGCGGCGGTGGCGGTGGTGGGCAGGAAACGTCAACGACGACGACACCGGCACCGACGACCACGGAAGGGATGGAAGAAGAAGAAGAACACGAAGAGGAACTCCCAGAAGGCGTGTCCGAAGAGGAGTTCGTCTTTGGACCAGTGCCCGAAGTGTACCAAATGGCGCTCTCGCAAGCGAACGAACAGCGAGACCCGGAGCTGTTGGTCTCGAAAGAATCTGTTCAGTTCCAAGAGGCAGAAGACGCCTTCGACGCTGGACTCGCGGTTGAAGGGACCAATTGCGGGAACTGTGCGGAGTACATCCCGGACAAAAACGGCGACGGTTTCGGTGCCTGTGCGAAGGTCGAAGGCTACATCGACCCAGAAGACTGGTGTATCCTCTGGGAATCTATCGAAGACGCGGAAGCAGAAGCAGAAGAGGAGTCGTAGAGCCTCGCTGGCGTTTCACTCCTGTGCGACGCCGATGTTCTTTAACATTCCACCGCAGCGTGGGCAGACCTGTTCATGGACACCGTGTCCAGAGCGATAGCCACACGAGATACACTCGTACCACGTGCGTTCGACGAGTGCTGTGGTCGGCCGCTCGACGAGTGCTTCGGACCGCCGTTCGACCAGGTCGGTTGGTTGCGGCCCGACCAACGCTCTTGTCTCCGCTCTGACGAGGTCTGCAGGCTCACGAGTGACGATATCTCTAGTCATGGGAATCTGTACGCTATGCGAGGAGTTAACTGTTGACATAGGCCCCGAAACCGGTGATAGCTCCGTTTTCGAGCGTTTTGCCCCATTTTAGCGGGTATGGTCTTGAGACGCGCTTTCGACGTACTTTTTATTGGCGAACGTTTTCATCCGCGCATGGCAGAATTCATGGTCGTCGTCGCCGACCCAGACTCCGGCGAGACCCACCAGTTCGACGTTGAAGGACAGGACGCAAACCGATTCCTCGGCCGCGACCTCGGTGACGAGGTCGACGGCAGTGCCGTCGGTCTCGAGGGATTCACGCTCGAACTGACGGGCGGATCCGACAAGGCAGGCCGTCCGATGCACCCCGAAGTACCCGGTTCGAACCTCAAGGAAATCCTCACCGAAGGTGGCATCGGCTACGCACCGTCCCGTGACGGCGAGCGCAAGCGCGTCACCGTTCGCGGTCGACAGGTCTCCGAGGAGACCGTCCAGATCAACGTGAAGGTCGTCGAAGGTGGCTCCGTCGCCGACGCCCTCGCCGAAGACGCCGAAGACGAAGAAGCAGACGAATAACCCTTCTCGCTTCTCTCTGTTCGTGCCCGAGCAACTCCCATCCGACCATCCGTCGGTCCAGACGTACCGAGCACACATCGCCCGTAGCGGGGGCACTCGTCGTCCCTGTCTGCGCGTCCCCAGCGAGGTTCCCGCCACCGAAGGCGATTTCATCCGTCTCCATCTCGACGGAACTGCGTACCACGCCCGTCTCGCGTCTGATGCGTCAGGGCTCGTGATTCGCGGCGCGTACGACAACAAACGTCTCGCGCGAACTCCCGGCGAAGGTGAGAACCGACTCGTGGAGTGGTGTCGCGAGAACGACCGCAGAGCAGACGATGCGGTGGAGTTCGACGAACTCGACGGTGGCTACCAGTTCGGCCTCCGTGTTCCCGGTGTCCGAACCGTCTACCGCATCACGGAACGTCCGAACGACTCGCTGTCGAGCATCGCAGAGAAGTTCGGGTTGACCGACGAGTAATCCGCTCGGTACCGACCCACTCACGTTCTTCGACCAGGACACGAGAGCGTGACTGCGCCACCCACTCAGAGAGCGGTGCGACTCGTCCTTCCTCCACAATGTGGTGCTACTCTTGGTCTGGGTCTGGGTCTGGGTCTGGGTCTGGGTCTGGGTCTGGGTCTGGGTCTGGGTCTGGGTCTGGGTCTGGGTCTGGGTCTGGGTCTTGGTTTCTACCTTCACCTTCGTCAGCGTCGTCAATTGAATCACTCAGTGGAGAGTCTTACAAAGTGACGAACAGTGTCATATATAGTCTATAGAGAATTCTTATGTGGTCGTACCGAAAAGTGCACACAGAAGACGATGGTCTTTGAAACTCACACGACGCTACGAGACCACCCCTCCTCGTCGTATCCGACTCGACGCCGAGAAGAGGTGAGTCGTCGATGATGCAGGTAGACGTTGCGACGCTTCCGATTAGCCCCCAGATTACGCGATTGTTTATCGCCGCCGCGTTAGGGATGTTCCTCGGCCTCGAACGGGAGTGGTCCCACAAATCTGCCGGTATTCGGACCTTCGCACTGATGAGTCTCATCGGTGCAATTTCGATGACGGTCGGAAACGACGTCATTCTCGCGTTAGGTGGCGTTCTCGTTTTGATACAGGCGGTCTTGCTCGGTGCCGATGGACTCCTCGACGAGGAAAAACCCCGGAGTCTCTCGTTGACGACGTCGGCCTCGTTGTTCGTCGCCTACAGTGCTGGCGTGATGGTCGCCGCAGACTACGTTCTCGAAGGCGTGGTCCTCGTCATCATCTCGTCGTTCCTCTTGGTACTTCGGCGCGAACTCCACCAGTTCGCGTGGGGACTGTCGAAAGAAGAAGTCAGAAGTGCAGCAGAGTTCGCGATTCTGGCGTTCGTCATCTATCCATTGTTACCGTCCGAACCTGTCGGCCCCTGGAACGCGATTCAACCCCAGCTCGTCTGGTTACTGGTCGTCGCCGTCAGTGGTCTCGGCTTCGTCAACTACGTCATCATGCAACGATACGGGAGCAAAGGCATCGCTATCACGGGCTTTTTCGGGGGACTGGTCAACTCGACTGCCGTCATCGGAGAGTTCGCAAACCGTGCCGAGCGAAACAAGGATATCCTCTCGCTGTCGGTTGGAGCAGTCTTGCTCGCTGATGCAGCGATGGCCGTCCGAAATCTGTTCCTCGTGGGTGTGTTCATCCCCGACGTTATCCCTGAAGTCGGAACCCCACTCGGTGTGATTGCAGTTGTCGGTATTGCACTATCTGTCCATCTCACCGATTGGGACACCGAACTGCACCTCGACTTCGACTCTCCGTTCAGCCTGTCGAACGCGCTCAAATTCGGTGGTCTCTTCCTCCTCATTCTCGTCGTCTCGGCAGGTGCACAGCAGTTCTTCGGCGCGGCAGGGTTGATTACCACGAGTTTCCTGAGTGGGCTCGTTTCGAGCGGGTCGACGACGACGACTGCCGTGACCCTCTATCTCGCTGGTCAGGTGTCAGCACAGGTCGCCGCGGCCAGCGTTCTCGCTGGAACCACCGCGAGCATCATCGTCAAAATCGTCCTGGCTGCGAGCATCAATCAGTCACTTCTTAAACCGGTGGCAAAGATGAGTACACTGCTTATCGGGGTCGGAGTGGTGAGCGGGGGCCTGTTGTATATATTCTAACAATATTTCTGTTAATTCCGTTAATATTCCAGTGTTAGTATTTCAAACGATATATATGGCTATATACTAGTTCATAACGTTTATTAGGACAGTCCAGTGTTGTGGCAGTACAGCAATGGAGAAACGAAACATCAGCCGACGGTCTGTCCTCTCCAGCAGTGCAGTTGCGATGACCGCTGGCCTTGCAGGGTGTATCACGGGTGACTCGAGTTCGAGCGATTCGTCTGGCGGCGACTCCGGGTCCGAAGGTGGCGACTCGGGTGGCGACGGTTCCTCCGAGCAGTCTTACGACTTCGACCCATCGAACCCGACGTTCCCACAACCGATGCAGGCGCTCATCCAGACGGGCTTCGAAACCGGCTCGCTCTCGGACCTCGAGAACATGGAAGAGCGCGACGAGCCCCGGTACGGCGACCCGGTGCAAGAGACGCCGTCTGACGAGGGCGAACTCCTCGACCCCGACAAACTCGCGTTCGCGATGACGCCGACCGAAGACCCGGCGGCGTACCGAACGACGATGCAGCCGCTGATGGACAACATCGCGGAGGAAACCGGGAAAGAAGTCGAGTACTTCCCGCTCCAGTCCTACGCGTCTCAGGTCGAAGCGATGCGCTCCGAGCGACTCCACGTCGCCGGGTTCTCGACGGGTCCGACCCCGTTCGCAGTCAACCTCGCGGGTGCCGTTCCGTTCTCACTGCAGGTCTCCGAAGAAGGCGACTTCGGGTACCGTCTCTGGCTGGCCACGCAGGCAGATAACGACGAAATCAACGCACTCGGAGACCTGGAGGGCAAGCGCGTCGCGCACTCCGAGCCTTCGTCGAACTCCGGTAACCAGGCACCCCGTGCACTCTTCGCCAATCAGGGCGTCGTCCCCGGCGAGGATTACGAAGTTGCGTACTCCGGCGGTCACGAACAGAGCATCCTCGGCGTCGCCAACGGCGACTACGACGCTGCCCCTGTCTGCAGTACGTGTGTCACACGTGTCGCCAACTCAGGCAACCTCGACCCCTCGAAGATCAAAGTCGTCTGGGCGTCCAACCCGTTCCCGACGACGAGCTTCACGTACCGCTACAACCTCACGCCCGAGATTCAGGAAGGCGTCCGCGCTGCGTTCCTCGACTACGACTACTCCGACACGGAAATCGCAGAGACGTTCGAAGGCCGTGGCAAGTTCACCGAGATCGACTACGCAACCGCGTACGACATCATTCTCCAGATTCAGGAGAACAACGGCGTCGAGTACGAGACGGGCAACCTCGGCGAATAAGTCGTCCCGCCAAATCGAATTCACGCACCTCAAAATTTTATGCTGAATGTCAAAGACGTAGAAAAAGTATACGACTCCGGTGACCGTGCCCTCAAGGGCATCTCGATGGAGGTCAGTGGCAACGAAATCGTCTCGATTATCGGCCCGAGTGGTGCCGGTAAGAGTACGCTCATCCGCTGTATCAATCGGCTCACCGAACCAACGTCGGGCGAGATTTGGCTCGACGACACCGAGATGACCGGGCTATCGAGCAAGGAACTCCGTGAAACCCGCCGCGACATGGGGATGATCCATCAGGAGTTCAACCTCGTCGAACGACTGACCGTGATGGAGAACGTCCTCTCCGGGCGCCTCGGCTACATGAGCACATGGGATGCGTTCCGCCGAAACTTCGATAGCGAAGACATCGCCACCGCACGCGAAGTGCTTCGCCGCGTCGGTCTCGAAGGCGTCGAAAACAACCGTGCAGACGAACTGTCGGGTGGACAGCGCCAGCGTGTCGGTATCGCTCGCGCCGTCATTCAGCGGCCAAAGATTCTCCTCGTCGACGAACCGACGAGTGCGCTCGACCCCGAGACGTCGGTCGAAGTGATGGACCTCCTCACCGAGATTGCGCGTGAGGACGACATCCCGGTCCTCATCAACATCCACGAAGTCGACCTCGCGACCGAGTACGCCGACCGTGTCGTCGGTCTGACCGACGGTGAACTCGTCTTCGAGGGTGCTGCAGACGAACTCGACGAACGGGCAAAGGACGTCATCTACCGCGGTGGCGAGACACGAGAAGAGCGCGACGCCGCGAAGGCAGCAGCCAACCAGTCTGCACGCACGGGGGAGTAAGCGATGGCGACCCAATCCGGCTCGATGGACGGCAGTTGGGAGCGACCAACTGCGTTCTACAACCGGACGACGAAGTACATCGTCTACGTCCTGATTACGGGGTTCGTCCTCTACAGCTTCTGGGACATTCGAGTCTCTCCCGAGCGGTTCGTCCGCGGTATCGGCGCGGGGATAACCCTCGTCTCGAACATGCTGCCGCCGGCAGTGACGCCGATGCAACTGGACCTGATGATCCAGGGGATTCTCGAGAGTATCCTCATGTCGATCATCGCGACGACACTCGGCATCATCATCAGTGCACCTGTCGCCTTCATGGCGGCCAACAACCTCGCGCCCCGGCCAATCTACCTTGCCGGCCGGAGTATCATCGCCGTCACGCGGTCGTTCCACGAACTCATCGTCGCCATCGTCATGGTGAAAGCAGTGGGATTCGGCCCACTTGCAGGCGTCCTCGCGCTCGCGTTCAAGACGGTCGGATTCTTCGCAAAACTCCTCTCTGAGGAGATCGAAGATATCGACACCGGGCAGATGCACGCCATCGAAGCAGTCGGTGGGAGCCGGATGCAGGTGTACCTCTTCGGTGTGCTGCCGCAGGTCATCCCGCGCATCATCGGCCTGTCCATCTACCGTCTGGACATCAACCTCCGCCACAGTACGGTCGTCGGCATCGTCGGCGCAGGTGGGATTGGGATTACGCTTCTCAACTCCTTCCAGAAGTACGACTACCAGTACAGTTCGATGATCATCCTCGTCATCGTCGCCATCGTCATGGTCGGCGAAGCGGCGAGTGCGTACGCCCGGCGGAGGGTCCAATAGATGTCGAACAACTCGGACCTGTCCCGGTCGAGTGGGACCGCAGAGTGGGAACGCTTCGATTCGCGTGAGCGACTGATTCGCTACCTGCTCATCTTGGGCACGCTCGTCGTCCTCGCCATCTCCTGGCGACAGATGGACATCAACTACTCGTACGTCGCATCTGCGCCACGTGAAGTGATGGACCTCTTGACGCGGATGTACCCGCCGAACGTCATGTACACCCGCGAGATCGTGGGCCCCCTGCTCGAGACTATCAACATCTCGATTCTCGGGACGGCGCTCGCAATCGTCCTCGCGATTCCCGTGGCGTTCCTCAGTGCGAGTAACACCACGCCCAACCGGTGGACGTACTTCCTCGGGAAGTTCATCGTCTCGTTCACACGTTCTGTCAACGTCATCATCTGGGCACTCATCTTCGTGGTCCTGTTCGGCCCGGGTGCCCTCGCAGGCGTGTTGGCGATTGCCGTCCGCTCTGTCGGGTTCACCGCGAAACTCCTCGGTGAGGCAATCGAGGAAATCGACCACGGCCCAGTCGAAGCGATATCCGCGACTGGTGCATCGACGCTCGATACGTTCATCTACGGCATCGTTCCGCAGATCAAACCGGCGTTCATCAGTGTCGCCACCTTCCGGTGGGACATCAACGTCCGTGCGTCGACCATCATCGGGTTCGTCGGTGCCGGCGGTATCGGTGTCGCCCTGCAGACGAATATTAACTACTTCAAGTGGGACGCTGTGCTCACCATCCTCATCGCGATTCTCGGAATCGTCCTCGTGAGTGAGGGTATCTCCGCGTACCTCCGCGGAAAAGTGAGCTAAATGTTCCAGAGCGCGCTCCTCGACCTCGATGGCACGGTCTACCGCAGTAACGACCTGCTCCCCGGGGCGGCCGAAGGCATCGACGCCCTTCGGGACGCGGGGGTGCGCGTCCTCTTCGTCTCGAAAC
Organism: Haloferax sp. DFSO52; assembly: GCF_048158745.1. NCBI lineage: Archaea > Methanobacteriati > Methanobacteriota > Halobacteria > Halobacteriales > Haloferacaceae > Haloferax > Haloferax sp. DFSO52. Next base: position 100,414 of record NZ_JBLOPB010000002.1, read on the forward strand.
TTCTCGACACGAGCTCGACACGCTGCCGTACACGCCGGACTACGTCTTCGACTCACTCGGAGACGTTCGCGAGTTGTTGTAAGGAGAGTCAACGCACGCCGTCTGGCACTTCTGGCGTGTGTGGAGCCGAAGATTACGCAGGTCGAACGTCCGCGAGTACTTCGAGAACGCCGGTTGCGTGTGGGCTGTCGGTCACGTAATCTGCGGCTTCCCGTGCCTCGTCAGCGGCGTTCGCGACGGCAGCAGCGTGGCCGGCGACCTCGAACAGTTCGACGTCGTTCGCCGAGTCGCCGATTGCGACGACCGATTCGGGGTCGATATCCAGCATCGAGCATGCAGTCTCGAGTCCGAGTCCTTTGTTCACTGTGGGTGACTTCACGTGATACGAGTAGCCCGTATCGACGACTACCTGGTCGTGTGCGTCGGCGATGTCGCTGAGTTCGTCGAGCGGGGTTGTCCGATTCACCGAGAGTTCGGTCTCTCGCCACCGGTTGTGTGTGTCGATATCGCCCCTGCCGGTTCCATAGCCTGCCGCGTCGAGGGCGGCTGTGACTCGCTTGGCGGCTGTGTCGTCACCGACTATCGTTGCCTCGTCGTCGACGAGAACCACGCCACCGTTCTCGGCGATGACTCGTTCTGGGATGCCGATGAACTCACAGAGTGCGACAGGGTAGGGAAACGACTTCCCCGTCGCGATGATGACCGGTGCGTTCCACGTTTTGAGTGGGTCGAAGACACGGGGGTCGATGCCACCGTCTGGTCGAGTGAGCGTGCCATCGATGTCGAGGGCGAGTGGCGGCGTCATGGTGCCCTCGTGTGCCTGGTCGTGTGGTGGCGAATCGTGGACATGAGTGGACCCACGAAGAGGTCATATTTGACTGTCCTGTCTGTGGAGTACCGGCGGTCGGATTCCACCACAACCCTTCCCGCCGCAGATACACGCCGCTTTTAGGGCGTGATTCCTCTAGACGGGGTATGAGCAAGGTAACGGAGTACCTCTCGGGCGAGCGTCTCGACGACGTGGCGCTGTTTCTGACGCACGAGTATCTCGACAGCGAAGGCAAACTCCCGAACATGGGCAAAGAAGTCGAAAACGGCTACATCCTCGTCGTCCCCGGTGACGATGGCCGCCGCGCGTTCGCGGCAGGGACCGGAATGGACGCGATGCAGTTCGCCAAGAACGCCATGGGCAACGACGGCGACATCGACCGCGACCTGAGCGGTGGTGTCTGTCCCGACGCGGCACCCGGCGAGAACCACGAAGCCAAGTTCATCTTCTCGTTCGCAGAGGCACAAAACGAAGAGGTCGGCGGCATCTACGAGGAGGGCGACGTCATCCACGCCTACGCGAAGTGTACCTGCGGGACGACGTACTCCGACCGCTGGGTCGTCGACGAGTAACGCGACAAAACGACGGAAGGCGACGATGCTCGTCGCCTCCTGTCTCACTGCAGTTTACCGTTCCGTCTCGATATCTTCGTCTTCTTCGGGCATCTCCGCGACGCGTTCGAACGCGTTCAGGATGACCCGCTTCGTCGTCGCTCCCTGCGTCGTCCAGTGGTGCGCGTAGTCGAGCATATCGTCGTAGATGTCGGGTTTGCACCCGGCGGCCTTCGGGTGGCCACCACCGTTGACGAGCCCAGCGACTTCGTGGCAGCGCTCGAAGTCGTCGGACCCACGAATGCTCGCGCTTCCTGCGGGTTTAACGATGACTGCAGCGTCGGCACCTTTCTCGCGAAGGGCGTCTGCGACTTCGTTTTGCGAACAGCGGCCGTAGGTGATGCCGATAGTCCAGTCACCGACTGTCTTCATGTCTGCGCGGTCGACGGCCGCTTCGATGAGGTTCTCCTTTTCGACGCGGCGGTCTGCGATGTACGCCTCGACGACTGGTGGGAGGTCCGCACCGTAGGCACCGACGATTGCGACGTACTCCTCTTTCGAGGTCCAGTAGGCGTAGTCTGCGAGGTCCTGACTCCGCTCGTCTTCGTTCAACCACAGGTCGTGGTCGCGCGTGACTGCGGCGAGTTCGACGAAGCGGTCGTCGAACTCGTAGTCGAGTTCGCGGAGCGCAACGTCGGTCGAACACTCTTCGTCAGACTCGCCGACGACGAGGTCGACACCCGCGTCGCGGACCTTCGATTCGACCTCAGGTTTCCACTGGTGGTGGTCGAACCATCGAATCTGGCCAGCCACTTCGGCGAGGGCTTCGAGTTCGTCTTCGACGTACTCGTATCTGTCCGGACAGAGGTCACAGACGTACACGTCGATGCCTTCGGGGGCGTACTCGGCGACGCGTAACAGGTCGTCTTCGAGCGAGTAGGGGCTCGACCCCATGAGCGCGACTGGCGATTTGGGTCGTTCTTCTTCGTCTTCCGTTTCGGCTTCGTCTTCCGCTTCGTCCTCGTCGTCGCTGAGTCGCTCTTCGATTCGCGCTTCGAACGCTTCGACGTCGAGGGCGGCGTCGTACATCTCACGGATGAGCGCGACACAGCCGAGTCCGTCAGCGTCGGTGTCAGTGACGACGGCGACCGATGCGTCTTCGAGTTTCTCTCTGGCGCGCTCTTCTGCGCGGGATTCGTCGAACGAGTCGGGGTAGAAAAATCCAGCTCCCGGGAGGACGGATTTGCGGGGGAGCGAGAGTCGAGAACTGTCGATAAGCTCGTCTTCCATACCAGCGGGTCGGACGCGACGGGGAAAACTCCTGCCGATTGTCTTCCCCGGCGTCTGTGTACCCGACTGCAGTCTCGTCTGGTAGTTTCGCCTGCTATCCCTCGAGGAGTGTGTCGGCCGACCCGTTTTCGAGTTGCCGGACAGTCAACACCGGAACCGGGCAGGTGCGGACGACGCGTTCGGCGACGCTCCCGATGAGGAAGCGATTCTCTCCGTGTCGGCCGCGCGTGCCCATCGCGACGAGGTCGGTGTCGATTTCGCGGGCGTAGTTCGCAATCTCGGCCGCAGGGCGGCCCTCGCGCACTGCGACGGTTACGTCTCGCGTCGTCTCCGACTGCACGTCTGCTAGCGCCTCCTCGCTGCGTTCGTGGAGCGCCTCGCGCATCTCGTCGCGAAGTCGCTCCGGCGCAGTCTCTACGTCGCCAGCGTCCACGACGTACAGCGCGTGAACGTCTGCGTCGAAGCGCTCGGCCAGGTCCACAGCGACGCGGATCGCCCGACGGACGCTCGCAGAACCGTCGGTGGCGATGACGATGGTGTCGAACATATCCTCGGGTTCAGCGTGTGAGGTGATAAAACCCGTCCGGGTCGGTGAGATGCGCCGACGGTGGAGTGACTTTTTTGTCGTCCCCCAACGGAGGTGGGGACATGTCATCGCGCCCGCTCTCTATCGACCTCGTCCTCGTGCCAGTGGACCAAAGCGAGGAAGCGACGCGTGCAGTGAGATACGCCGTCGCAATCGCGGCCAAATACGACGCCGCAGTCCACGCTGTACACGTCTTGGGTGAGGACGTCGTCCGCGCCATAGAGCAGGGCGTCGTCGACCAGGAGGCCGTTGCCGAAGACAGCAAAGTCGTGACCGACACCGTCACCGACATCGCCCAGGAGGCGGGTGTCCCCGTCACGACGTCTGTCGCTTACGGCTTCTCGCCGACGAGCAAACTTCGACACCCCGGAAGCGTCGTCCTCGACACCGCAGAAGAGATAGACGCCGACTTCGTGGTCGTCCCGCGCGAACCTGTCTCCGGCGACCCCGGTGAAGTGCTCGCGAAGGCCGCCGAGTACGTCCTGTTGTACGCGAGTCAACCCGTGTTGTCGGCCTGACGACGCCGCCTGTCGGCCTGACGAGGCCCTTACTCGTCCGGTTCGGCGAGGCGGATGGTCATCTCCAGTTCGAAACTCTCGGCGTCGCTGGTCTCGAATCCGACGGTCTGGTAGAGGCCGACTGCGGCGCGGTTCCACCGTTCGACCGTCAACCACACTTTCTCGACGCCGGAGGCACGTCCGTGTCCGAGCAACGCCTTGATGAGTCGCGTCCCGATACCCGAGCGCTGGTAGGTCTGGTGGACGAAGATGGCGAGTTCGTACGCGTCGCCGTCGGGGACGAGCGTCGCGTGTCCGGCTACCTCGTCGCCGTTCCACGCGACGACGTTCAGACAGTCTTCTCCGAGGATGTTGTCCAACCAGTCGCGAATGCGGTCTTCCCGCCCCGGTGGGATGCCCTGTGCTCGGTCTGCAGGGTCGAACGAATCGTACATCTCGACCAGTGCTTCGAACGCGTCGTCAGACCCGTCGTAGACCCGTAGTTCGATGGTCCGCTCTTCTTTGTCGGTGAACGACAGTGGCGGCGCTTCGTAGGGGTCCGCAACGGCGTCTGCGTAGGTTCGGGTACTCATCGTACTAGGGTCACAGTCACGTGGGAGTTGAGGAGGACGAACTCCGCGATGCTCCCGATCTGAATCTTCCCCATCGGACTCGTCTCACCACCACCGAGCACGATCTGGTCGAACCCCTCGTTCTCTGCGAGGTCGACGAGTTGGCTTCCGGGGTTTCCTTCCAGATGGCGGACGTCGGCCTCGATTCCGAGTTCGTCGAGCACGTCCGTGACTTTCGATTCGATATCGTCTCGCGACCGGTCGACAGACGGGTTCTCGACGATTGCGATGGTGAGGTCGTCCCCCGCGTTTGCTGTTCGTTCGACCGTCTTTTCGAGCGCCCGGATGGAATCGTCGCTCCCGCCGATTCCGAGCAGTACCTTCATGATTCCCACTCTCGCGGGGGCGATAGAAAACCCTTGCCCGGTACAGGGAGGATTCACACGCGACCCCACGTCGTCTCCTCGTCGCGGAACGCTTTTCGGCCCTGCCACGGTACCCCGCGGTATGACAGACGAGTACGACGAGTCCGACGAGGTTCCTCCGAACGCGAGTGAGTCGGAACGCGTCGAGGGAGTGGGCGAAGCAGACGGTTCCGACGTGGCGGACGACTCGGCCGAAGATATCGACCGCGTTTCGGTCGGTTCTGAACCGGCGTCGGCGGAGGCCGATGCAGATGTGGGTGTCGATGCTGCGGCTGACGTTGGAGTCGACACAGCAGAAAACAAACGTGACGGTCCCACGGAGGAGGCTACTGCGGCAGCATCTGATGCTGAGAGAGGCGTCGAATCCGAATCAGACGCAGACGCCGAAGTGGACTCAGAATCCGAAGCAGATGCAGACGCCGAAGTGGACTCGGAAACCGACGCGGAACCCGACGTCCCGGAGGACGTACAGAAGTACGCGCGCTTCAAGAAGGTCGACGGCGCGCAGTACGACCGCGTCAACGACTTCCTCCGCGACCGAACCTACGTGACTGCCCGCGAGTGGGCTATCGCGCGACTGTGTGCCGACTTCCGTACGGAGACGGGTGTCGAGATGACCAAGATAGGCGAGAACCTCCCGGAACTCGTCCCCTTCATGACCGACACGTACTCACCGCAAGCAGTCAATCAGGCCCGCTCTGCGTTCCGTGACAAGGTTCGCAAGTCGGGCGCGACGTTCCTCTACGGCGCGATGTCCGGGTTCTTCACTGCCGAGGAACTCGACGAGATGATGTACGAAGTCACCGAGATTGCGAAGTTCCTCCTCGAAGTCGAGGGTGTGGACCTCTCGGTCGAAGAGGAACTCGAAGCGGAAGAACGCATCTCCAGTGTCATGCGCGAAGTTCGCGAAGCGAGTACGGAACTGCGAAACGAAGAACTCTCGAACGACGATTAGACGAACAGTGGGTCCGGGTCGGCCTGCACGAGTTCGACGCGTCGCTCGGCATCGAGGGGTCGGACGTACAACCGCAACTCGCTCTGTTCTCGGGCTTTTTTCGCCATCACGTCGACGCGGTCGATCGCGTAGTAGAGCGGCACCACGACGGCCTGTTCTTCTGCTGCGGCCTGGACGACTGAGACTGCGAAGACGGTCCCTCCTTCACGGGCACGGTACACGTCGTATCTGTCGAACGTGCCGGCTTCGACCCACTCGGAGAGCGTCTCGAACTCGTCACCCGGCACGAGGATGTCGAATCCAACACGGTCGGTGGCATCCGGGAGGTTCGCCGGTGGCAGCACCGTCACGTCGCCCGGATGGAGGACGAGCGTCTCCCACCCTTCCGACTCGTACTCTTCGGCGGTGTTCTCGGCGTCCTCGACGACTGTCTCCCAGAACGAGAGTATTCCTTCGAGTGGATGCGGTTCCCCCGCGTTCGGACCACGACTTCGTGGCGGCGTCTGCTCGTCGGTCATGTGTGTGGGTGTCTCGGTGTGTCTGACGGGAAAAGGGTTCGCTTGTCGACTCCTATTCATGACGGAAAATCTATGTCTTTACGCTTCGACGGATGGGCACATGCGCTGGTCCCTCCGTGCGATACTCGGGTCACTTCAACTCCCAGTTGCGGCGCTTGGACTCGTGGTTCTCGTGTCGACGTGGCAGTTGTTCGGCACGCTCGAACCGCCGCCAACCGGGAGCGACGGGTTCGCGCATGGCCTCGCTGGGTTCTTCCTCCTCCTCTTTGGAGTGGCGGGCTACGCCATCTTCGTGACCGGTCTCCTCATCCCGCCTGGACCGGGATACGGCATCGAGTTCACCCGAAAACAGCGCTGATTGTTCGCGTATGCGCTGGTCGTCCCGGTGGTCGCAGTGGCCGTCTTTCTGTCGAGTATCGGGATGTCGGCCGTACTCGGTGGTGCGTCGGAGTTTCTCTTGACGGTGTTCTTCGTCGTCGTTCCGACGGCACCGCTCGCGGTGCTCGCTGGTCTCGGTTGGAAAGGCGTTCAGGTCGTCGTCGAACGCTCTCAGCAGAGGGCGTAACCGGATGAATTTCCTCTCGTCGGGAATCTAGAACTCGGTGTACTACTACCTGAGCGCCAGCAACGTGACGAAAACCGTGTAGAGTCGTTCGAAGACGGTCGACCACGCGAGCGTGAGAAAGAACCCGGCGACGTACATCCCGGCGACGACCAACGCCCGAACGACCGAGTTCATCCCTTTTTGTGCTTTCTCGCCACCCTCTGGGTCGTCCATGGTAGACACGAGCCACGACAGTCGGTGACGTTCCGGGGCGTACCACTGCGCCGCACCGACGACGAAGAACGCGAGTCCGATTCCAGCCATGAAGACGTGTCCGGTATCCATTGCTATGCGTTCGGTGTCTCTTACTTCAGATAGTTGAGGCCGATTCGTCGCCGCCGATTGTACAGATAGGCCAGACAGACGGGACCGCTCGCCAACGCGAGAGAGACGACCCCCACGCCGACGATTCCAACTGCCCCGAATGCGTACGTCTTGGAGACTGGTACCGGAGGGAAGAGCGCCAGAACTGCCACCACGCTGGCGACGACGACACTTGCGGTGACGTACCGCCGCCACGACGGCTGCCAGTCAGCGTCTGCCTCCACGAGCGAAGACGCATCTCCGAGCAAGCCGTTGTAGCCGAGGAAGGCCGATACGTAGAGGCCGGAGAGCAACAGAATGTGGAGCAAGACGAGATTCTTCGGTCCGGTTTCTGTCGCAAACGCGAGGCTCACGAGGAGAATAGACCCGACTGTAAAGACGGGAAACCAGAGATACGTCCGGTATCGGAGGGGAGCCGGGTCCAGTGCCATCCACTGAGGAATCTCACCCGCCCCACATAAATTCTCCCAGCCAGTGACAGGTTCGCTGACTTGCTGTGGCGATGTGATGTTCGACACGACGAGTGGTTTCAGCCCATCGCCGATTACGTCCGAACGTTCTCGCCAGCCACGTCACCGAACTCGTCGCCGTCCCAGACCATCTCGCCGCGGAGCATCGTCCACTCGGGAAAGACGCCTGTGTGCCCTTCGAACGGCGTCCACCGACACTTCGAATGCAGGTCATCACCGCGAATCTCGCGGGGGGCGTCGAGGTCGTAGAGGGCAAGGTCGGCATCTGCACCTTCTTCGATGCGGCCTTTCTGCGACAGGTCGAAGATGTCTGCCGGGTTCGTCGCGACCACGTCGCGGACGGTTTCGAGCGACAGGTCGCCTTCGACGACAGCACCGAGGAGAAGTGGAACCATCGTCTCGACACCGGGGACGCCACTCGGGGCGTCGAGCAATGACTGGTCTTTCTCTTCGGTGGTGTGCGGTGCGTGGTCGGTCGCAACCACGTCGATTCGGCCGTCTGCGAGGCGCTCGAACATGGCTTCGCGGCGTTCTTCGGAGCGGAGCGGCGGGTTCATCCGCCCGTAGGTTCCGAGGTCCGAGAGGTCGTCGCGCGAGAGGAACAGGTGGTGCGGCGTCACTTCGCACGTTGCACCGCCGTCGCGGGCGGCGTCCACGCCTTCGGGCGTGCTGGTGTGAGCGATGTGTATCTGTGCGCCCGTCTCACCACCGACGCGAACGGCGCGTTCGACGGCCGCCGCTTCGGCCTCAGCACGACGGTAGGCGCTCCACGCGTCAGCGTGGGCGTCGCGACCGATGCCGCCGAGGTCACCCTCGATGGCCGACTCGTCGAACAGGTCGGCGTCTTCGGCGTGGACGGTCACGGGCACACCTGTTTCACCGGCGCGTTCGGCGGCGGTAGCGAACAGGTCGGCGTCGATGCCCATATCCCCTGTCGAGTCGGCGAGGAACACCTCACCGAGAGCGAACAGCGGACGGTCGAACAGGCTCTCGGAGTCCCAGTCCGGCGTCACGCCGCCGTTGATACCGTAATCTATACACGAGGTAACTGCCCGGTCGGCTTTCGCGTCGAACCCCTCACCACTCGTCGTCGTGGGGTCGGTGTTCGGCTGGTCTGCGACAGTCGTCACACCGCCTGCCGCCGCACTCTGCGACCCGGTTTCCCACGTCTCTTTGTGTTCGAATCCCGGTTCGCGGAAGTGGACGTGAACGTCGATTGCACCCGGCAGAAGGAGCTTTTCGTCGGCGTCGATGGTCGATTCGTCGGCGACCGAGTCGAGGTCACCGACGGCGTCGATGCGTCCGTCTTCGACGCGGACGTCGACCACGCGCCCGTCGGCCAGCGTCGCGTTCGCAATTCGCATAGATGAGGGTGCCACGCGCCGGGCCCTAAGTGCGGCGGTTCGGGTGATACGTCCGCACACTCACACTTCACTCACGCATCATTCACACTTCATTCACGCATCATTCACACGTGGACGTCGCCCGCGTCGTCGATTCGAGTCGTCGCGTCGCCAACGAAGACTGATTCGAGCACCTCGCAGACAGCGTCCGAGTCACCCGGGCCACCGGCGGTGTCGATGCTCCCGACCGAGTCGGGGTCGAACGGGACGTCGATTGCGTCGTAGATGGGGACCAGAACGTCTGCGATTTCGTCGCGGTCGGTGACGACGACGACGCCCGAGACGAGCGCCGACGATTGTTGCACACGTTGGGCGATTCCACAGAGTTTCCCGCCGGCTTGAATCGAGTGGTCTCCGGGGCAAAACGAGTTGGATGGTTCGCCCCGTCGCGCAGGGACACCGAGGGTTCGAAGCGCGCGGACGACTGCCGTCGTCGCCGCCTCGTATCGCTCGTCGAGACCGGAACGAGCGTCGTCGATTGGGACTGCGTGGGCGAACGCGACAGTGGTTCCGGTGTAGGCGACGGCGCGGCCACCGACGGAGCGTTCGAGTGCAGGGAATCCTCGTGACTCGGCCGCAGCGACTGCTTCGTCGTAGTGCGGTGCGCGCGTGTCGCGCCGACCGAACGCAATCTGTCGGTGCGGCGTCCACGCTCGGAAGGCGGGTTCACCCGTCTCACCTGTCTCTCGGAGCATCGATGCCGTGACCTTCCGGTCGGTCACGTTGTCTCCTGCCCGGCCGCGGATGACACGCATACCTGGCAGAAACACCCCGACGTACCTAAGAACATCCGTCCCGTCCCAGCGAGCATGCTGGGTCTTCCGCGGTCGGTTCTCACCCGCTTCGAGCGATTTTCGCTCTACAACTCGCCGTACCCCGCTCACGACAGTGGCTGTGCAATCGACCTCTACGTCGACGCCGACGACGCGATCGCGCGGTCACCTGTCGCAGGTGTCGTCCGCGAGACGCGGACGCTCCGTGCGCCCGACAAACCGTACGCCCACGACGAAGAGTACCTCATTCTCGTGGATGTCGATGTCGAAGCGACCGGGTTGCAGTGGACCGGCAGTGCGGACGACGACCCTCGAAGCGGACTCGTCGCCAGACTGCTTCACGTCGAACCCGACGTTTCGGCGGGCGAACTCGTCGAAGTTGGCGACCCGATGGGCCGACTCGTCCGGTCGGGCTTTTTCGCACCGTGGGTCACGAACCACATCCATCTCGGGTTTCGTCCCGAGACGGCCAATCACCACCGCGCCCGAGGGTCGCTCCCCCTCTCTGTGGACGTTCCCGTCTCGCCACTCGACTGGGATGGCGAGGGAACCGTCGTCGAAGTCGGCGACACCTACGCAGTTCTCGACCGACCGACACGCGGTGAAGATGTTGACCCGGAGACGTTCGTCGGTCTCGGCAGCACTGAAGGCGCTGTCTTGGACGGTGGCCTCGCCCATTACGAATACGGTGGGACGCTCTCTCCCGTCACTGACGGCCAGTCACTCTCACTGCTGGGTGCCACTGTCGGGCACTCGTCGGGACGCGACGTTCCGTGGGCGAACTTCGACGTCGTCGCAAACGGGGAACGGGTGACGGGTCTGTCGCTTTTCGCCTCGCGCGGGACGTTCGGGACGAAAATCGTCGCTCCCGGCCACGACTTCTCCGTCGGAGACGACGTCGTGGTGACGATTCGACCGAGCGACGACCCGATTCGACTCGGGTGACCGCTCGCAGCAAACATTCGAAGCCGTACCTGTTCGGTTCTGTGTGCGGTGTGTGGCGTATCTGAATTATGGTATGTATTCGATATAAACTGGGCGATTGGGGTGGTCTTAAACAACTTGATATCGAAAGCATACCGCCCCGCAAGCGATATGTCGGTTTTGTCCTTACAGGCCTGCGCTCGTGAGAACTAGAACGTCTCCCCAGACGGGAATTGTGGGGATTAGACAATACACTTCGGTGGGACGATGGGTGCCGAGGCTTCAGTGACAGGATACGAGGTGGAACTCGGGTGCCCAATCGAAGGGTCGTCTCTCGGGGCTGCGTTAGCGGACTCTGACCGTAAAATAGCGTTCGTTTCGGGTTTACACGTCTCGGAGACACCGATTCCGTACTTTACGGCACTCGGGTCAGACCTCGACGCTATCGACGACGTCCTCGACTCACACGAGTGTGTCGAACAGTTCGAACTCGTCGAGAGTGGCGGGAGCAAACGGCTCTATCGCTGTGAGTGGACGACCGAAACCGACGGTCTCATCTCGGTAATTCGACGGTCTGACGGGATCATCCGGAGGATGGAAGGCACGAGTGACGGATGGGTCATTTCGGTGTTCTTCCCGACGAACACACACGCTTCGGAGTTCCACAACGCGTGTCTCGACAGGGATATCGATATCACCATTCGCCGAGTCGAGCGTTCACGTCTCGACGAGCGACGACTCCGTAACGATGGCCTCTCGGACAAACAACTGACTGCACTCGAACTCGCCTACAGCCGGGGCTACTTCGAGACGCCCAAAGAGAGTTCACTTACCGAGATTGCATCGGAGATCGACATCACTGAACAGGCGATGTCACAACGACTCCGCCGTGCACTCAACACCCTCGTCAGGTCGTCCATCGACGACATCGGAGGTGACTCATCACGCAGAGAGAAGTGACGGTATGTGGTGCCTCGGCCGTGATGAAGTACGGCGCGGTTTCGAATCTCACATCCGTCAAATACGATTGAACCTTACCAAAACAAGGTGTATTCGCGCAACCGACTGCCTGTGGCACGTTTGACACCACATTCTCAGCGATACCCGGCGGCGAAGTCGGACTTACGCCGCGTCGAAGTAGTCGAGATACTGTTCGACGAACTCGCGGACGTTCTGGTACGTCGGTGGCGTTCCGTTGCGGACGAAATAGCCGGCGACTGCGTTGCCGACGACGAGTGATTCGGCCCGTCCGAGGCCGAGAACGTGTGCGAGTGCGAGCCCAGCGTTGAAGTGGTCGCCAGAACTCGTCGTGAGGACGGGGTTGGCTGTCCGGGGAACACCGACGTGTTCGACTCCGTCGTCGTCGACGAGATATGCCGCGTCGATACCGTGGCCGACGAATCGAGTCACGTCGAGGTGGTCGAACGCCGTGCGTGATTCCTGTTCGAACGTCGCTTCGTCCCTGCCGGCGAGTTGTGCGAGATACCGCGTCTCGTATCGATTCGCCGAGACGACCACGTCGACCACGTCGTCGAGTGCCGACACCTGTGCGATTCCGTCGGCGACGATGTCCGGCTCACGCTTTCGGAGGTCACCCGGGTCCAAGAGGAGCGTCTCGGGCGGGTCCGAGAGCGTCGGCCAGAGTTCTTCGCGGATGCCACGCGCCACGTCCGGGAGTTCTGGCATCTCCGACCAGTATCCCATCCCGAACAGTTCGGTCCCATCGACGAGTTCCGCCAGTCGGTCGACTCCGACCTGCGAGTCGATCGTTTCCCAGTCGAGTCGAATCTGCACACCGATCTCGGTGAGCATCAGTTTCCCATCGCTGAACTCGACGGCGTCGGTGTATCCTGGCGACCCGAGCGTCTCCATCGGGAAATCACCGAACTCGTCGACGAACGGGTCTTCAGGTGGGTCGCCGAGACAGCCGACGAGCGCGGGGTCGAAGCCCATCTCACCGAACGCCCGGGCGAGGTGACTCACGTGTCCACCGGTGCGGACGCCCTCTTGTATCCACTCGAACGAGAGCGAACTCTCGGCTTCCACAGACGCGTGCACGCGCTCCGAAAATTCTGCGAGTGTCGAGACTCGCTCGTACTCATCTGCAGATTGTCGTTCCGAGACGAACTCACGAACTCGGTCGATGTACCCGTCGAAACCAAACACGACGCGTCCGCCGCCAGCAGTCTGCGGCAGGGCATCACGACAGGATTCGACCGCCTCTGTGGTCGCTTCGTCTGGTCGGTCCATACCACGGAGTTCGAAATGGCTCGAATTAGGCTTTTACACTACCAGCAATGTTCGTCGCTCTCACGACGACTGGGTCGTGATTTCGAATCGCGCGCCGCCTTCGTCGCTGTCGGAGTACCAGATGCTCCACCCGTGGGCGTTGACGACGCTCTGAACGATCGTCAGGCCGAACCCAGAGCCCTTCTCGCTCGTCGTGTACCCCGCTTCGAAGATTCGAGGGAGGTCGCTCGACGAGATTCCTACCCCGTCGTCTTCGACGAAGAACCCGTCGCGGTCTTCGAGCGGGCCGATTCGAACCGTCACGTCGTCACCGCCGTGGCGAATCGCGTTGGAGATGAGGTTTTCGAGCAGTTGCTGGAGGCGGCTTCTGTGGGCGTCTATCACAACGTCGCCGTCGACGATTTCGAGTGTCGCGTTCGGAGCGTTTGCTGCAGCGGTTTTCCACGCTTGCATCGCAACTGCTTCGAGTGAGACTTGCTCGACCTCTTCGACCGTTTGGCCGTTTCGAGCGAGCGCCAGCACGTCTTGGATAATCGTGCCGATTCGCTCGTGGGCGTTGGCGACGCGTTGGAGTGCATCGGAGTCGTCCTCTTCGCGAGCGAGTTCGAGATAGCCCATCGCGATGTTGAGCGGGTTCTGTAAGTCGTGGGAGACGGCCGACGCGAACGATTCGAGCTGCTCGTTCTGCCGGGCGAGTTCACGTTCGCGCTGTCGGAGCAACTGTTCGCGTTCGACCCGTCCGAGCGCTGCTCGGGCGTTCGATGCCAGCACCCTGGCGAGCGCCACACGCTGGTCTCCCAGCGCACCTTCGGTGAGTGCTCCCACGAAGAAGACGCCGTACTCGGGTATCGGGACCATCAGCTCCTCGACGATGTCGGTCCGTGGATTGTAGCGGCGTGGTTCAGATCCAACGTCCTCGTAGAAGCGCTCGGTGCCAGACTCGAACACCTCCCACGCGAGACCGGTTCCGCGGGGCAATGGTGGCACGTCGCCGAACAGTTCTTCTGCCTGTTCGGTGAACTTCGTCGGAACGAGTGCGTCGAGTGAGTCGTCGTAGAGGAGGACGCCACAGAGGTCGTAATCGAGTACGTCGACCGCCGCCTCACAGACGCCGTCGAGGACTGCTGCTTTACTCGTCGCCGCGCTCAACTGTCGCGTCGAGACGTGGAGCGCATTGAGTCGTTCTTCGTATCGTTTCCGGGCGGTAATATCCGACGAGAGGCCGACTGCACCGGTAATCTCACCGCCGGTCCCGTGAATCGGTGTGATGGTAAAATCGATGACGTACTCGCCGGATGCGAGCGAGACGTCCAGTTCGAAGCGTTCGCCGGTACTCTCGCCGGCGAGAATGTTTTCGAGTCCTGCCACGAACTGTGAGTACTGATCTTCGGGAAGGATTCCGTGTTCACGGAAGACCGAGATATGCTTCCCGATGAGTGTGTCCCGAGGCATCGAAGTTCGGTCCGATGCCGGTTCGTTGATGTACTGGAGGACGAAGTTTCGGTCGACGACGTAGGCACCCTGTTGAATCGACTCGACGATCGTCTCGTAGTGATGGAGTTGCGATTCGTAGGTCCGTTGTTCGGTGACGTCACGTAACGTGACGAGGACACCGTACTCTCCGTGAATCTCGATACTCTGTACGTTGGCCGAACACTGTCGCACTTCGTCGTCTGTCCCGACGACACGGACCTCGTAACTCTCCGGGGCGTCGTCACCGCGACGACGCCGTTCAGAAATCTCGCTGACTCGCTGTCTGTCGTCGGGGTGGATGATGTCTAACACCGTCTTCCCGACGAGTTCGTCGTCAGTGTGACCGGTCAGTTCGGCGAGTCGGTGGTTGCAAAACCGAACGTCGCCATCTTGGGCGACGAAGATGGCATCGTGGCTCTGTTCGACGATGGTTCGGTACAGTGAGTCACTCTCACCGGGAATCACCGACTCGAAGAATTCGATGGCACATTCGACGCGAGCGGCGAACGCTTCGGTGTCTTCGACGACGCTCGACCGGTGGACGCCGATTGCATCGTCACCGAGGACTGTCGGCGTGATGTAGTCTGGGTCGTCGACGACAAGATACACTGGAACCGCCCCGACGTGATCGCGGAGACGTGAGACGAACTTGCCGTTCGACTCGGCTTCGGAACGGCCGTCTACGACGACGCTTTTGACCGGGCCGTCGAGCGTCTCGAAGACTGCCGACCTGCGGGCGACTGTCTCCACTGCGAATCCGCGTCGCTCGAGAGCATCGCAGAGTAACGAGGCATCTTCACCCACGAGGAAGACACGGGACTCGCTCATACGTCTACGATTCTGGGTGTCGGTAAATATCCCACGCCAACCGAGGCGTTTGTTGGGTCCACCGTGACCGACTCGTTCCTGAGAGACGAGGACCGTCGGTTACATGCCGACCGGCCTACTCGTTCGTGGTATGATCGACGAGTTCCCTGCCGAGGCCGCGGCGATCGTCCAGCGGCATATCGAGGAGGAACACGGCTACCTCTCGTGGCTCAACACCCGCGTCGACGCCATCGAACGCGGTCGACTCGTGATGACCATCCCGTACGACGAGAAACTCACGAACACGGTCTCACCGCCGACGATCCACGGTGGTATCGCGGCGACGCTCATCGACACGGCAGGTGGTATCGCCCTCCGGACGATGCTCGACGACCCGCTCACCGGCGGCGTTGCCACGATCAATCTCAACGTGAACTACCTCCGACGTGCGTCTGGCGACCTGACCGCGGTCGCCGAAGTCATCCGTGCAGGTGGAAGCGTCGGCGTCAGCACCATCACCGTCGTCAGCACTGACCCGAAAGAAGACTCGAACGTCGCGAGGAGGCAATCTCCGTCGAGCGACTGGGACGACGCTGTCGCGACTGGGCAGGGCGCGTACCGACTCTTCCGCGATTGAGCAGAGTGCGTACCGACGCTTCACTGATTGAGCAGAGTGCGTATCGGCGCTTCACTGATTGAGCAGAGTGCGTACCGACGCTTCACTGATTGAGCAGAGTGCGTACCGACGCTTCACTGATTGAGCAGAGTGCGTACCGACGAACCGCGAACTCACTCGAATTCGATGTCGTCGAGCGTCGTCGTCTCACCGAACAACCAGTCGGCGTGGTCGACGGCGTACTCCTTGTGTGCTGGTTCGAGATAGCCGAGCGCGTCGGTGACTATGACGGGTCGGTAATCTCTCAGACCGGCACTGCCGGCAGTGTGGAGGACACAGACGTTCGCGAGCGTGCCGCAGATGAGCAGGTCGTCGATACCGTGGGCGTCGAGCCAGCCGTCTAACTGCGTCTGGTAGAACGCGTCGTAGGTGTGTTTCTCGACGACGAGGTCTTCGTCACGCACGTCGAGTCCGTCGTGTAACTCGGCGTCCCACGTCCCTTCGACGACGTGTTCGCCCCAGCGCTCGAACTCGTCGTAGTAGTGCGCATCGTCGAACTGCTCCGGGGGGTGGACGTCCTGCGTGTAGACGATGTGGGCCCCTGCCGCTCGCGCCAGCGAGACGAGTGTGGTGACGGCTTCGATGGCTGTCTCACTCGCCGGGGCGAACAGGCTCCCGTCGGGATGACAAAAGCCGTTTTGCATATCCACGACGACGACGGCAGTTCGTGTCGGGTCGAGTCTCATACTCGATGGTTGAACAGCAACGACCAAAACAGTACACGCCGTCGCGGATGGCGCTGTGGCACTCCCTCATCGTCGCGTATGCTGTTGGTTTCGGTGGTTATGTCGGACAAGGTACTTCCCTGCCCAGACCAAGAGTACGATATGCGAACGATTGGCTTGCGTGCTATCTTGGTCGCTACCCTCTTGCTTCTCGCTGGATGTGCCGCCCCGACGGCGACACCCGGCGCAGCGGGGAGCGACAGTTCTCCTCCTGCAACACCGGACCCCGACCGAACCGGGTTCGAAGACCCCGACAGCGACGTACTCGGCTGGGAGAATGGCTACTGGTACGACGAACCGATTGCAGTCGACCAGTCTGACGGTCTCAACGATTCAGAACTCGAAGCCTACGTCGCCCGTGGGATGGCACGAGTCGAACACATCCGGGAACTCGAATTCCAGGAGACGGTCCCGGTGAACGTCATCTCCCGCGAGGAGTACCGCAGCAGCAACGCCAACAGTTCCGGCCCGGCCGACTCGGAGTTCAACCGCTGGAACGACCAGGTGTGGGAAGCGCTGTTCATCACCGGTGAATCGACCGGAAGCGGAGAGGCAATCACCGAGACGACCAGCAGTGCTGTCCTCGGATTCTACTCACCGACCGACGACGAAATCAAAATCGTCACCGACTCGACCGGTGCGCCGACGATTAACAACGCGACGCTGATTCACGAACTCCAGCACGCACTCCAAGACCAGCAGTTCGACCTGACCGACGAACGATACAGTGGCGAGACACAAGACCGCCAACTCGCAGTTAGCGGTGTCGTCGAAGGCGACGCGAAACTCGTCGAACTCATGTACACCGAGAAGTGTGAGTCCGGTGCGTGGGACTGCGTGAAGACTCCCGCTGCGAACGGCGGCGGTGACGCGTCCGGAGACGGCAGCGGCCCGAATCTCGGAATTCTGCTCACCATCTTCCAACCCTACTCTGACGGCCCCGTCTACCTGAACACGCTCTACGAGGATGGTGGCTGGGAAGCCGTCAACGACGCACTTCGCAACCCACCAGCATCCTCTGAGCAGACAATCCACGTCACCGACGAGGAACCCGTTCCCATCGCCTTCGAAGACGGAGCGACGAACGGATGGACGACGTTCTCCGAACAGGGTGTCGATGGCGCTGACACTGTCGGCGAAGCGTCTATCTTCGCGATGTTCTGGTATCAAGCCCGCGTGTCCGGTGCCGAGACGATAAACCCACAGACCATCGTCGACACGAACGCGAAGTACGACACGTACAACTACGACGCTCCTGCGTCCGCCGGGTGGGGCAACGACCGAGTGTTCCCATACCAGAACGAGGCCGGCAGCGAAACCGAGTACGGGTACGTCTGGGTCACCACGTGGGACTCCGAGGGTGACGCCCGCGAGTTCGAGGATGCGTATCTGAACATCCTCGAAGCCAACGGCGCGACCCAGCAGGCAGACGGCATCTACGTCATCGAATCTGGCGAGTTCAACGACGCCTTCCGCGTCGTCCGAACCGGTGACCGAGTGGTCATCGTCAACGGCCCCGAACCCGGGGATGTAAACGAGATTCGACCGAGTCTGGCCTCGTAACGCGAGCGACAACCAGCCTGCCGGGACGTTTTTCCCTCCTCGCGTACCGTTTCAGTCTATGAATCGGCCGCGACTCGCCGCTCTCCTCTCGGTTATTTTCGTCGTCGTCGCCGGCTGCGCCGCACCTGCGGTGAACCCGGATGCGACGGCAGATACCGAAGGCGACTGGTCGTGGCCCGACGACCCACCGACTGACCGACTCGGGTGGGAAGGTGGGTACTGGTACAACGAATCTATCGACGTGAACCAGTCTGACGGCCTCAACGCGACGGAACGCGCCGCGTTCGTCAACCGGACGATGGCCCGCGTCGAGGTCATCCGAGAACTCGAATTCACCGACACGGTCCCTATCGAAGTCATCTCGCGCGCTGAATACCGTAACCAGTCGCAGTTCGACACCAACCCCGACAACGAGTCGGCCGTCATCCACTCCGACTGGAACGACCAGGTGTGGGAGTCGATTCTGTTGGTCGGCGAAGATCGAACCATCGACGAGGTGTTCGGCGAAATCTACGGCGGGGCAGTCCTCGGCTATTACTCGCCGTCGGAAGACCGAATCGTCCTCATCAGTGACGAGGGCGACCCAGTCGTGGACCGGCAGACACTCGCCCACGAACTCCACCACGCGTTACAGGACCAGCAGTTCGGTATCGACGGGTCGCCGCCGACACAGGACCGACAACTCGCAGAAAACGGTCTCGTCGAGGGTGACGCCAGATACGTGGACCGACTCTACGAAGAACGGTGTGCTGACGACTGGGAGTGTGTCCCCCGGCCGTCTGGATCTGGGTCTGGCTCTATCGGTGGGTCGTTCGACTACCCAGTCTTCTTGACCATCTACACCCCCTACAGCGAGGGCCCGACGTTCGTCTCCGAGCTGCGCGAACGCGGCGGGTGGGCGGCAGTCAACGATGCGTACGCGATGCCCCCGGTGTCCACCGAACAGATTATCCACCCCGAGACGTATCCCGACGAGCAACCAGTGGAGGTGCGTATCGAAGACCGGTCCTCCGACGAGTGGGTTCGGTACGACCACGACCCGGTGGGTGACACCGTCGGTGAGGCGTCTATCTACGCGATGCTCTGGAAACACGGGGCTATCGACCGAACCGACCTCAACCGAAACACGGGGCAGTACTCGGCGTACAACTACTCGGCAGGACCCTCGAAGGGATGGGCCGGTGACCTCGTCGTTCCCTACCGCCCCGCGTCCGACGACGAGTGGGAGACGAATCCGAACCAACGCGCCTACGTCTGGCGGATCGTCTGGGATTCAGAGGCAGACGCCGAGGTGTTCGAGACCAAATACGTGACGACGATTCTCCAACTCCGACTCGGCGCGAAACGAGTCGCACCGAACACCTACCTCCTCGAAACGGGCCCGTTCGCCGACGCCTATCGCGTCACTCGACAGAACGACACGGTCACGATCGTCAACGCGCCGACCGTCGATGCGTTAGCCGAAGTGCACCCCGAGTGAGTCGTTGAAGAAGATTCCTCTTCGACCGCCAGAACCGATTATGTACCTTTTTCATCGCGCAGCGGGAACTCACGATAATGACCGAGTTCGACATCGTCGGTTCCGAGGCCATCCGCGAAGGCGTCGCGACCGACGCCTACTTTCAGCGGACCGAGGACACCCTCAGGCACGCGGGAAAGAACCCTCGCGTCGTCGCCGAGGTGACTGCGGACCAGTTCCCCGATGGTGAGTTCGAGGTGTTCGCCGGTGTGAAAGACGCGGCGGCACTCCTCGAAGGCCACGATATCGATGTCGATGCGATGTACGAGGGCCAACTCTTCGACGGCGGCCCGGTGATGCGTATCGAAGGGAACTACCTCGAATTCGCCCGATTCGAGACCTCACTCCTCGGATTTCTTTCGCATGCGTCTGGCTGTGCGACTGCGGCGCTCGAGGTGCGGACCGCCGCACCTGAGTCTCCGATTTTCTCCTTCGGGGCGCGCCACGTCCACCCCGCTATCGCGGCGATGGTCGAACGAAGCGCACTCGTCGCCGGCATCGATGGCTTCTCGCACGTCGCCGCGGGCGAGATTCTAGGGAAGGAAGCATCGGGGACGATGCCCCACGCACTCCTCATCGCCTTCGGTCGCGGGAACCAGTCCGATGCGTTCCGCGCCTTCGACGAAGCAGTGCCGGAAGACGTGCCGCGAATCGCCCTCTGTGACACCTACGGCGACGAAACCGAGGAAGTCCTCCGCGCAGTCGAGACGCTCGGTGACCGCCTCGACAGCGTTCGCCTCGACACGACGTCGTCACGTCGAGGGAACTTCCGTCACATCGTCCGCGAAGTTCGCTGGGAACTCGACGCCCGCGGCCACGACGACGTCGGCATCTTCGTCAGCGGTGGCCTCGGCCCCGACGAACTTCGCTCCCTCCGTGACGTGGTCGATGGCTTCGGCGTCGGCGGCTACATCTCGAACGCGAACCCCGTGGATTTCGCGCTCGACATCGTCGAAGTGAACGGCGAACTGGCGGCCAAGCGTGGAAAACTCTCGGGCGTCAAAGAAGTCTACCGCACGGCCGACGGCGGCCACCACATCGGCCTGCGGGGGACGCCCGGCCCGACCGATGGCGACTCGCTGCTCGAACCTCTCATCCGAGACGGCGAAATCGTCCGCGACTTCGACCTCGATGCGGCGACGAGGCGGGCACGTGAGGACGCAAAGCGCGTCGGATTTGGAGACGACTAGCGCCGACTGGTCACGGGTCTTGGTTCTCCCGATGGCTTCGTTCGGGCGCCTAGACGATGCGTTCGGCTGTCTAGACGATGTACTCGGCAGTCGCCCAGTCGAGTAACAGATTACGGTGTAACCGAACTTACAGCGCTTCGACGCTGCCCCCGTCTTCGCGCTCGCGGAAGACCTGCCCCTCGAAGAGGGTGATCATCGTGTCTTCGTCTTGCCACGCGAGTGGCGAGAGCCCGGATTTGCGGCAGGCGTTCGTCAGGAACTCTTCTTTGGACCATCCGAGCTCGAGCGGGAGCGTCGGATACATCCATCCGTGGGTGCCACCGGCGTCGATGGCGATGCCGTGTTTCCCGAGTTCGAGGTCTGCAACAGGGTCGTTAGTAAGTGTGTAACTGTTAACGATGCAGACCGAGATGTTGAGGTTCGGTAGCTCCGGTGCCTCGATTTCGGTTTGACACGAGTCGCCGGACGACGCCTTGATAGCGGCGTCGACGATTGCGTGGCCCAGTTGGTCTTTCCCACGATACGCCCCTGCACAGCCCCGGAGCCGCCCACGCCCGCGTGTTGACTTGATACGAACGAACGCCCCCGTTCGTGCGTAAAACGCGTCACGCATACTCCCCGGTTGTTCTCGTTGCCCGTGGAGAACGTACGATTCGACCGATTCCCGCGCCAGTTCGACCGCCCGCGCCCCATCCTCGTAGGTGAGGTGTACGGTCTGCGCCTCGGACATACTACTATTCACGGCCTGTGTTGACTTCAACGCTTCCCTCGACTGTTAATCGATTGTTACGTCGATTAATTACCACATAAATCGCAGAATCGGGCCGATTCGACCTCCCCAATCGAACCGCTTATCCGGGGGACTGGGCTAGAATAACTCGGCAGAGAGAGCCCAGTTCCCGTGCCCATACTCGGGCATGAGGAAAGTCCCCCCACCGTCTGGACAGGTGACCGGGCGCAAGCCCGGAGTCGGAGACGGCTGGCTCTGGAACAGAAACGACACCCCTCGACCCGACCGATGATGTGCGTGTGACGACTTCGGTCGTCGCCGGTACGAACGAGGCAACTCGCCCGTACGCGAACCGACCCGTAAGGGGAGGAAGATAACCCACAGAGGGCTGGGAGATGGCATCGCCATCTCCGAACGAACGAGCGGCGAAGCCGCGAGTCGTTGCGTGTGGCCTCGTCTACACGCCGACGGTCGAGAATGGATGGAACGGTGAATCCTCACCGGTGCAAGTCCGCGCCGTGAAGGTAGTCCGGACGGCGCGTCGGGTTCGCCCGGCGTGCCCTCGGGGTCCGCCCCGAGAAGGACGCGGACGCTTAGCCGAATGCTGGGACGAACAGAAGGGGGCTTACTCCTCTCAGCCGATTTCGAACGACAGAGCGACAGCCACGTCGAATCGTTCGGTCGCTGCGTCGCTGCCCGATGCGATTCCGTAGATAAACATTCTTGCCAACCTGACACCACTCTCTGTGTATGCGTGGACTCCCCGTCCTCTTTGTCCTCCTCGTCGCACTGGCTGGGTGTACGGCACCAGCCCTTCCGGGTGACGGCTCGCCAGTAACGACGCCGATAGAGACACCGAGCGAGACACCCGCTACGACGGAGAGCGAGACGCCACCCACGACCACAACGACGGCACCGGAGTCCACGGAAACGGCGACACAGACGGCAACACCGACGGCCCAAGCGACGACCACGTACCCACCTGCATCGGGCTACGGACCGTGGGGGTCTGACCCGGTCATCGTCGACGTAGAGGCACCAAACGACGGCCGAGACTACGAAACACTCGTTCGCGAAGCGACGGTGTTCTGGGAGCAGAACGACGCGCGGTATCTCGGCTACGAAATCGAATACGCGGTGGATTCAGACGCTCGTAATCCCGACATCATCGTCCAGTTCTCAGACGAGATTCCAGAGTGTAGCGGGCAGGCGGACGCCGTCGGGTGTGCGCCCTACATCACGGACAGACGCCAGATTGAGCGCCCAGCCACGGTGTACGTCAAAACGGGATTCGGTGACGATTCGACCGTCGAAATCACCGAACACGAGCTGGGTCACACGCTTGGTCTCGCCCACGGTGACGAACCGGCCTCGTTGATGAACTCGACGGGCATCCTCTACACACTCCCGCGAACGAACGCCACCGAGAAGGCGTTCCCGTGGGACGACCCGGAGTTCACGGTCTACGTGGACGACTCCGGTTCGACCGACCCTGCGGAAGCACGTGACCAGATTCAACACGCCTTCGACTACTTCGAAGCGGGCGCTCCGGGGATGCCCGACAATCTGACGTACACCTACGTCGACGACCCCGAAGACGCAGAGGTTCGGATTTCGTTCGCCGAGGAGTCACCGTGTGGCGAGGGTGCTGCTTCGTGTGCCGCCGTCAGTGGATACGACCCCGACGGCGACGACGCATTGGAAACGTACGACCGCTTCGAAGTCGTCCTCGTCGATCTCGACACCGACGCCGTTGGCTGGCACGTCGGCTACTGGACGGCTCACTATCTCGGCGCAGAAGACGACGCCGACAAACCTGACCCATTCCGAGACGCGACGTACTCCGAGCGACGGAGTGAGTGGTGGACGTAACGCTGCGACTGATGGAATTGAAATACCGTCGAGGTGAACTACGATACCGTGTCTCCCGAGAAGTCGCAGTCGCCGCCGTTGACAGTCGTCTCGTGGTCGAGTGACGACAGTGGCGGCTTCGGTGAACTCCTCAGCCACGACGCAACCGCACTCGTCGGTGGTACCATCCTCGTCGCGGGAATCCTCATCGGACTTGCCACCGTTGGCGCGAGTCGCCTCGGAGAGTACAGACTCGTCGCGTTCGTCGCCCTGGCTCTCTTCTTCGGTGGCCCGTTCATGCTCGTCATCATCGCAGTAGTCGCCGCAGGCGGGTCACTTCGCGAGAACTTCCCGACTATCGAGACGATTCGACTCCGACCGTTCATCCTCGCGAGCGTCCTCGGCGTGTGTGCAGTCGTTCTCGCTATTCAGTATCCGCCCGTCCTCGCCGCCTACCTCTTCGTCGGGATTCTCACCGCTCTCACCGTCTCGATTCTCCGGACGGCAGGGACCGTCGATGTCGAGGCCGCGTCGCTCAGCATCTCGTCGCGCATCGGTCGAGACAGCGTGTTGGACCTCACCGACCTCCAGTCGGTGACCACACACCGGGTCGGTGGTGTCGTCGTCTTTCGACTTCGGTTCGTGGGAACACGTGGGGCTGCGAGTTGGCCGGTCGTCTCAGTTCCGACTGGCCGAGCAGCCGAGGTTCGGCGTGCTCTCGAGGCAATCGCCGACAGCGCTGGCGACTAATCTGCCCGCTGGCGATTACGCTGTCCGCTCCCGGACTGACCTGACCACGAGAGTGAGACTGTCCACAGGACTGCGGTCGAATCACGCTGGGACGTTGTGCGCAGAGTATACCGTAGCCGAGCGATTCTTTGGGTTCGGACGCGTAGCATGAGTGTGATACCCACCGATAGCCACGGTAACTCTCAGCTCTCCTTCGACGAGGAGGTGTTTCTCGACGCACTCTCCGAGTTCGGCGGAACCCCCGGAGAGCGGCACGTCGTCGCCCGACAGGCCCGCGACCTCGCCGACTCGGGGCAAGCAGAAGTAGACCGCGGCGCTGTGCTCACCGCAGACGAGATTATCCGCAACCTCCGCGATGCGCCAGAAGGTGGGCCTGCGACGCGGTGGAACTGGTGGCTCGGCGCGCTCGAAGCGGCGTACGGGAGTTACCGCGAGTTTCAGGTTCGCCACATCCCCGAACCGTGAGCCGTAATCGGTGAACGTGCTGTCGTGAGTTTCTCTTCTGCAGGGTCGGAACGTGCTCGTCTCAGTTTTGACCGTCGAGCGCAGCGAGTGCCTCGGCAAGCGATTCGCGCGCCGCTTCGACGTGTCGGTCGGCCTCCGCATCGTCGGTTCCGTCGACCTGTTCGAGGAGGTGTTCGACGTGCCCGAGACGCGTTCGAGTCACGTCTGCACTGGGGAGTGGAGCAGTTGTGAGGTCGGTCGCAACGGCCTCCGCTTCACCCAGCCATCGACTCGCATCTTCGCGGACGGGCAGTGTCGCCGTCGCTGCGAGGTGCTCCTGAAGCGCTTCGACGAGTTGCTGGAGGTCCGAGTCTGTCACGTTCGCTGGTGGTTGTGTAACGGTAAAAACTGGTGTGCCGACCGGACCGACGGGCAAAAGCCGCTCCAGTCGGTACGCATAGGCAATGCAACTCCAGTTCCTCGGCGGGGCCGGGGAAGTCGGGCGCAGCGCGATACTCGTCAACGACTCG
This sequence comes from Haloferax sp. DFSO52, assembly GCF_048158745.1. NCBI lineage: Archaea > Methanobacteriati > Methanobacteriota > Halobacteria > Halobacteriales > Haloferacaceae > Haloferax > Haloferax sp. DFSO52. Next base: position 125,643 of record NZ_JBLOPB010000002.1, read on the forward strand.
CTGCTCCTCGACTACGGGATGATGACCGGGAACCCACCACAGTTCCCCGTCGGGTCGGTCGACCCCGACGCAGTCGTCGTCTCTCACGGCCACCTCGACCACGTCGGGACGGTCCCCTCACTCCTCTCCGGTTCCGAGTGGCCGGCAGTCCACTGGACGCCGCCAACGTACGAACTCGCGCTGACGCTCGCGCGCGACACGCTCAAACTCCACGGTGGGACCTACGACTGTCCGTTCACCGAGACGCACATCCGACGGATGACCCAACAGTCCGAACCGCACGAGTACGGCGAGACGTTCGAGGCTGCTGGGCACGAGGTCACCTTCTACAACGCAGGCCACATCCCCGGAAGCGCACACGTCCTCGTCGACGATGGTGAGACGCGACTGCTCTACACCGCTGACTTCCACACTGACGACCAGCGGTTGGTCAGCGGAACCACCGACCGCCCCGATGCAGATGTCGTCATCTGCGAATCGACGTACTCAGACGTCGAACACGAAGACCGAGCGACCGTCGAAGCGCGATTCGTCGAATCCGTCCGGACGACCATCTGGCAGGGCGGCACCGTCGTCGTCCCTGCGTTTGCCATCGGTCGAACACAGGAACTACTGATGGTGCTTGACGCCCACGACATCGATTGCTACGTCGATGGAATGGGGACGCAGGTTCTCGAGATGCTTCGAAACCACCCAGAGTATCTTCGCGACCCGGCGGCGCTCAAACGAGCGAAGTCGAACGCGAGAATCGTCTCGGGACGCGATGGCCAGCGACGGCGCATCGCTCGCCAGAACACCGTCATCGTCACGACGAGTGGGATGCTCTCGGGTGGCCCGGCGATGACCTACATTCCCGAAATCAGACAGGACCCGACGAACAAAATCTGTCTCACCGGCTATCAGGTAGACGGAACACCGGGTCGCGAACTCGTCGAACGTGGGCGGTGTGAACTCAACGGCGGTGTCGTCCCCGTCGCCGCCCGCGCCGAGATGTACGACTTCTCCGCTCACGCCGACAGACACGGCCTCCGCGCGTTTCTCGACTCGTATCAGGGCGTTCCAGTCTTCGTCAATCACGGCGACCGCTGTGCGGCATTTGCAGAAGAACTTCGCGCGGACGGACACGAGGCGACTGCACCAGAAGTCGGTACTGTCGTCGAGTTCTGAACTACGCTCTCCGACCGAAAACAAGTACCTCGATTACTCCGTGTCCGCTTCGGACACGACGTGCATCGACCGACTCGCTGCGACACACGCCGAAACACGGAGTCGCGTTCGCTGTGGGTGGAAGTGTTTGAACACTGCCCACGGACCACCAGACTGCGACGGTTCGCCCATACTTTTAGGTTGGCCTAAAAGAAGAAAACTATTCCGGTTGGCACCGGTCAGTACAGTCGCCACGGCCGTTCTCTTCTCCTCGAGTACCCTGTGGCTAAACAGCAATTTGACCCCCAACGTGTCCGTTCGGAGCCAAATCTGTGGTTCTCTGTTCGTTCTCTTTCACCACACCATCTAGGCCGTGCTTAATCGTGTCACGCGTACTATAACTATGGCTGATAGTCGCGTCTATTCTGTCAATCGTTCAGGATTCTGCTGTGACAGTAGGGTCCACTCGGTTACCCTTCGCTCGTGACTGCCCGTTTCGATTGCCCGCCTCACCAGACACCTGATGGTCTCAACCCAACTCATCGTCGTCATCGTCCTTCTCACGCTCCCAGTGACGGCGAGTGCGACTGTCGGGTTCTCTCCGATGTCGGTCGTCTCTGCGAGTGACTACGATGGTGCGTACTCGACGAATGTGGACACCGTCTCAGCGGAGACACAGACTCCTGTTGGGTCCGTTCGTTTCGCTCACTCCCCCGACAACTTCCCACTCACTGACGCTCACGGGAACCCTGTCGATTCGAACCAGGAGTTGTATTCGGCTGAAACACTCGAAACCGTCGACAAACCACCACTCGCCTCGGAACCGTCGTGGGTGGATTCCGATGGAGACGGCCTCGACGACCGATTAGAGCTATCGGTCGGCACCGACGTCTCCTCCTCGGATACCGACGGAGATGGCCTCGACGATCTGGCCGAGGTCGTTAGATACGACACCGACCCACTCGACAACGACACAGACGACGATGGTATCCTCGACAGCACCGAGTTCCGTCTCGGGTTGTCGCCGACCGTCTCAGATGCAACGTCAGGCCCAGATACAGACGGTGATGGACTCTCAGACGACCTCGAACGACGAATCGGAACCGACCCGACGCTGCAAGATACTGACGGCGACAAACTCAGTGACGGAATCGAAGTCTACGGCGCACCGCACCTGTTTCCCGGTGCCGACCCGCTTCGAAAAGACCTCTACTTCGAAGTCGATGCGTACCACACGACCACGGTGAACTGGACTGCCCTAGACAACGCAGCTGCGTTCTTTGCGTCGGCACCGGTCGAAAACCCTGATGGTTCGACCGGCTTTTCGGTTCACTTCGTCGTCGACGAGACGAATCTGACGACGCTCCGAGTCGCAAACGTGAGTTATCCAGCGCGCGTCGTCGCAGACTTCGACCGCGCAGACAGTGGCTATCAGTACATCTTCCTCACGGAGGCCGTCTTCATCGGGGACCGACAGGTTCGTGCGACTGCGAACGGTGGCCGAATCGCCATCGCCGAACGCGACCAGACTGACCGCCTCTACATCCACGAAATCGCTCACCTGCTCGGCGTCCACGGAAGCGACAGTCCGGGTGTCGACTCCTACGAGGCGTCTATCGAAGAGTACCCGAGTATCATGTCCTACGCATATCTCAACTCGGACCTGCCAGTTCAGATGGCGACGGGAGACGAGTCACCGAAGTCGAACGACGACTGGGAGGACATCAGACGACGGTTCACCCGCTGGGTAGACACGAGCGCACTCGACCCGCCCGGAAAATCTGCGCGTGCAGTGGCCGCCGACCGTCGTTAGTGCTGCGTGCCGTCTCGCTCGAGGCGGGCACGCCGCCGGTCGAACTCGTCGTCGTCGATATCGCCCCGTGCGTACGACCGCCGGAGTTCATCCAGCGCGTCGTCACCGGTTCGGTCACCACTCAGCGCACGGAAGAGCAAGACACCGCCTCCGACGACAACGGTGAGGATGAGTAGTTGACCGAACAGACCCATCCCCCACATCCACCACGGGATGGACCCTCCGGTGCCGCCGTGCATCCACGTGTCGTGCATCCACCCGCCGCCCCACCCCATTGGCCCGCCGCCGAAGGCGCCTGACATTCCGATGAGTACGGGAAGGACGAACAGGGCCACGAGCGCGAGCAGTACGATACCGATGAGTCGCGTCGAGTTGCGTGTCGTCGTCATAATTGGAATCTTGAACGGCACTCGGCCGTCCACATACCGACGTACGCGTCCAAGGTTTACGTCTCTTCTCGTTCAGTCACTCGGGGTTGTTCGCCGCACCAACCTTTGAATCCAAGGAATCTATCCCCCAACGGTTTTGGAACCGGGCGTTCCGCCCACACCGGTGACGAATCCGACTCTCGCAGTACCGAACGGCCGGACCCCAGCCAAGTCTGGTCAGAGGAACGACACTGGTGGGGTACGCGATACGGAATTCCATTCGCTGTGACGCTGACGACAACCACGAGCCGTGGCCTATGGAGTCGTCCACTGCGCGTCGGTCACGAATCGTCACTGCTGTGTCGTACGCCGTACAGGGAGTAGAGGACAGAGAGCATCCCGAGCGTGACGATACCCGTCTGGATGGTCCCTGCCTGAAAGAGCGACAACCCCACGACTTCGAAGAGGAGACCCTCGATGACAGCACCGAAACTGATGAACAGAAACCCGATCGCGACGAAGAGCATCGGTCTGCTGTCGTACTCGGTGTATCCCTTGTACGCCTGATAAGCGATGAGGAGCCCGAGTGCCATCGTGATGACCTTCGCGACGACGAGTTCAATGTGCACGCTTACTGCCTCCTGATGTCGTCCCAGATACGCGTGAACCGCTCTGCTGCCGACTCGTCGTAGTCCAACTCGATTCGGAGTTCGCCGTCGGCCACGATGATGGCGGCCACGACGACGGCGACCACACCGAATAACCTTGTTCGGTTCCGCGAAGCGGCCTCATCTTTTGGTGTCTCGTTCGAACAGAACATGACTGCTGAGAGATATTTTGTGTCCGTTTCATACTTGACCTCCGGTTGCGATTGCAGGGTATGGCCAGTAGCGTGTCCGTTCTCGTCGTCGACGAGGACAAACAAATCCGTGAGCATCTGGCCGCTTCGCTCCCAGATGCTGTCGGTGACAGGAGTACGACAATCTACGTTGCGACTGTCGACAGCATCGAGGTGGCACGGGCCGAACTCGACCGCTCACGGGTCGACTGTCTCGTCGTCTCGGCGAGGCTGATAGGCGATGACGGCACCCGACACGGGACGCCAGTATGGACCGATGGCGTGCCACTCGTCTCGTTCGAACGGACGAACGCATCAGATATCGACCTCGAAACCCTCGGTCAGGTCGTCTCCGACGCAATCCAGAACACCACTGGACGACTCGGTCACGACCGAGAAGACGACCTCGAGGCGTTCAAGAGCGCCGTCGACGCCGTCGATGCCGGTATCGCACTCACCCACGGTAGCGAACACGTCTACATCAACGACACTGGCGCGTCCATCTGTGGGTACCCCGATAGCGAAACGATCCTCGAAGGGTCGTGGACCGACCTCCACACCGCCGAAGAGGCCGACCGACTTCGCGAAGTCATCGGCGACGGGCTCGACACGTCGGGGCGATGGCAAGGCGAGGTATCGATTCGACGCCCCGATGGCGTGGACGTTCCGGTCCGGGTCACCATCACGTCACTGACCGACGACCGCAACGTCGTGGTGTTCCAGGACCTCACCGAACAGAAAGAGCGTGAGCGCGAACTCGAACAGAGTCGGGATTTTCTCGACCAAACACAGCGCATCTCGAAAGTCGGTGGGTGGGAACTCGACTTGCGAGACGAGACGGTGGAGTGGACCGACGAGACGAAGCGTCTCCACGGCGTCTCACTCGACTACGAACCGTCGCTCGACGACGCCATCGGGTTTTATCCGCCAGACCAGCGCGAGAAGGTTCGAACGCTCGTCGAACGCTGTCGTACCGAGGGCAAACCGTGGGAAGACGACTTCCGTATCGTAACCACAGATGGGGCCGAACGATGGGTCAGGACACATGGCGAACCTGTCATCAGAGACGGGCGCGTCGTCGCCCTCCGGGGAACGATTCAGGATGTCACCGTCAGTCGGGCTCGCGAACAAAAGTTAGAACGAATGAACGCAGAGCTGGAAGCGCTCAACCGCATCATTCGCCACGACATCAGGAACGATATGGCGGTCATCGTCGGATGGGCGGAGTTACTCGCACCGCACGTCGATGCCGAGGGCCAAGACATTCTCTCGCGCATCCTCTCGACGGGGCGACACACCATCGAGATTACCGAAGTCGTCCGCGACCTCATCGAGACGATGAGCGGTGACGCAGTCGAGACGTATCCACTCTCTCTCACCGACACGATCCAGCGCGAACTCACGGTTCACCGCGAGGCGTATCCCGCTGCCACGTTCGAAACCGACGGAGAGATTCCTGACGTTGCGGTTCGGGCGAACCCACTCCTCGCATCGGTGTTCAGGAACGCCTTCGGAAACGCCATCAAACACAACGGAAACGACACCGTAGTCACGGTGTCTGCCTCCGTCGAAGACGGCGGCGACGGCGACGATTTCGTCGTCGTTCGCATCGCCGACGACGGCGTCGGTATCCCCGACAGCAGGAAATCGGCCGTCTTCGGCAAAGGCGAGAAAGGATTAGAGAGTACAGGAACGGGGCTTGGTCTCTACTTCGTCAACAAACTCGTCGACTCGTACGGTGGCACGGTTTGGATAGAAGACAACGACCCAACCGGCGCGGTTGTCGTCCTCGAACTGCCAGTTGTGACGGTGGCGTGACTCCGAATCGGGTGGGAACTCCGCTGTCTGCTTCTGTTAGACGACGTCCGACGAGTCGTGCGTCTCGGCCATCTCTCGCGCCGCGGCGGCGTATGCCATCTGCGTCTCTTCGTCGCCGACGTGGCCTAACTCGTCTTCGTGGATGTCGAGTGCCGCGTAGGTGTCGCGGCTATCTGATTCGAAACTCGTCAGCGACCGTTCTTTTCTGTGATACCGCGTCCCGTCGATGGTCGCATAGACCAGGATGATGATGTTCTGTTCGTCGTCAGAGTAGGTCCGCTCGACCAGCCATACACGTTGGGTACCTGACATGCAGCAGGAGTACGGGCCGAAGAAGGATACGTCGTACGCTGGTGGTCAGTCGTCGATTCCCAACTCGTCTAGGAGCGTCTCGAGCGTGTAACTCTGCAGCGCTCTGTGACTGTCGCGCATCGTCGAGATGACGAACGTCGAGTTCGTCCGTTCGACTTCGGGGATGGCCTCGAAGTCGTTGATGAGACGCTCGACCCGGTCAGAGTCTGCGAGATGGGCGATGACGATGAAGTCAGTCTCTCCCATCGTGAAGTACAGTTGGGTGACGCCTTCTATCTCCAGCAGTTCGGTGCCGACTTCTTCGTACGGACCGCTGTAGTCGGCCAACACCTCGACGACGACGGTGACACCGAGTCCGAACGCCTCCAGGTCGATGTCGTAGAGGTCGTTTTCGATGACGCCGTCGTCTTTCAGGTTGTTCAATCGATAGTGAATCGTCGATACAGGAATCCCGGTCGCCTCGTGTAGCTTCTCGGGACTTCCAGTTCCGAGGTCCGCGATGGCCTTCAGCAGGCGCACGTCGCGTTCGTCCATATCTACACTGCACGTGTGATAGACCGTAAGTCTGTATGCTGGCCGCTGTATTTACTGGAACACTTCTCTCTTTCGGACTATCAGGATTTATTTATGGATAACTCTGCCAAACTCAGAATATCCGAATGAAAAATACAACTAGATAGAAAATCTTTGTAGAAGGATTTAACAAGGACTATCTCTGACGATTGAAGCACATCCGACCATGACGCACACCTCTTGGAGAAACCTCCCGACGACCCCCCTGATGTTCGTCGTCCTCGCGGCGATGTGGGGCACGTCGTTCGTCGCCATCGAAGTCGGGTTGGAGTTCTTCCCCACGCTGACGTTCGCGGCGATACGCTACGAGGCCGCTGGCCTCCTGATGCTCGCGTACGCCGTCTACTCCACCGACCGGTGGCGACCCCAGACCAGAGACGAACTGCTCGCGACAGCCATCGGTGCGGTGTTCATCATCGGCGCGTACCACGGCCTCCTCTATCTCGGACAGAACTACGTCCCCGGTGCAATCGCGTCGATAATCATCAGTCTCTCGCCCATCCTCACAGCCGTCTTCGCGGCACAGATTCTCTCTGCGGACTCGCTCGGAAAGACGGGCGTCTTCGGACTTCTCGCTGGTTTCACCGGCGTCGTCCTCGTTGCGGACCCGGGTTCCGGCATCCTCGAATCTTCTCAGGGACTCGGTATCGTTCTCATCTTCCTCGGGTCCATCTCCTTCGCACTCGGGTCGGTCCTCACCCGCCCCCTCCGTACAGACTTGCCAGTCCAGTCGATGCAGGCGTGGACCATGCTCGGCGGTGGGGTCATCCTCCACATCTGGGGACTGGCACGCGGTGAATCGATAGCCGCCATCGAGTGGGCACCGCTCGGAATCGCATCGTTCCTCTATTTGACGCTCATCTCCGGTGCAGTCGCGTTCATGCTCTACTTCGAACTGCTCGACCGCATGGGCCCGACAGAACTCAACCTCATCGGCTACGTCGAACCCGTCGTCGCGGCGGTGCTGAGCTGGGTGCTCCTCGGACACGCCATCGAGACGACGGCGCTCGTCGGATTCGGTGCAATCTTCGTCGGATTCGCGGCGATGAAAAAAGACGCACTCGTCGATGTCGCCACCACGGTTCGGCGACAGATTGCGGTCTAAGCTCGTTATTCGGTCTCTGCAGGCCGGTGCCCCGCCGTGCCAACGATTCTGGCCACGCTCTCGCGTTGGACCAGCAAGAATCCGGAGACGATGACGCCGAACCCGAGAATCGTTCCTGCCGATACCGACTCACCGAGGAACGCCCACCCGAAGAACGTCGCGACGATTGGCAACGCGTATGCGACGAGGTTCCCACGGACGGGACCTGCCTCTGTGAGCAGCGCAAAGTACACCGGGTACGCCGCTGCCGTCGCGGGCATCCCGACGTAGAGAATCGCTGCGACGATGGTCGGTGACCACACGACCTGCGTGGGTGACTCACCGAGCCCCAGACTCACGGCGTGGATGCCGACAGCGGCGACGACCATCGCCCACGCGGTGAGGGGAATCGTTCCGATGGTGGGGCCGACGCGTTTGAGCAAGACCGTGCCGAACGCGACAGAGACCGCTGCACCGACGACGAGCACCTGTCCGGCGCTCCCGCCACCAAGGACGCTCTCCGGACCGACGATGACGACGACGCCGGCGAGGCCGAAGAGGATCCCCACGGCATCGACAGCGGAGATTCGCTCGTCGGCGAGAAGGAACATCGCGAACACGGGTGAGATGACTGGCACCAGACTGTACATGACTGCTGCAGCACCTGTCGTCGCGTGCTGTTGCCCGAGGAAGAGCAACACGTTGTTCGCGCCGAGAACGAACGCGGCGCTCGCGAGCACGCCGAGAACGTCAGCGCGGGTGCGGGGAAGCCAGTAGCCTCCACGGAGTGTGACGAGCGTCAAGAGGACGACAGCGGCGACGTCGATGCGGAGCGCTGCGAAGAGCACTGGCGGGACAGAACCGATAGCGGCCTTGATTCCGACGAAGGAGGTGCCGAACAGCACCGCCGTCGCGACGAAGAGGACGAGGGTCCGGTGACGACTCACGCCACCACCCCCCGCGCTGTGGCCGGCGTTCGATTCGCCGGGTATGCGCGGGAGGTAGAGAGCGGTCGACGGGCAATACGGAGACTGCGTGAAGGCCTCGTCAATATCACAACCCAGTATTCTGTGGACATTGCCATATGTCTATCGATAGCTCAAGATGCTGGACGAATCTATACCGAATGTGCACAATTATCAAAGATTGTGTGGGAAATCAAGATAAAACTCACCATGGTCTGTGTTGTCACTGAGCGTTCAGCGCGGTCGAACGTACCCACCAGCGAACTCTCTACCGAGGGCTACATTCGCAGAAACCGAGGGTGCAGGAGTTAGTCGTTGGTCGCCGCTTCGACCCGGTCGGCGTGCGTCTCGAGCGCTGCCGCCAGCGTCCGCGCCTCGTCGGGGGTGAGCGTCACCCGGTCTGCGTGCGGCGCGAGCGTGTCGAGTTGCGTCCCGTCGAGTTCGAGTTCCAGCGTGATGGCGTCCGGGTTCTTTCGCGGGGAGGTGACGTTGAGTACGGCGAACGCGGATTCGTCGAAATCGTGTCCCTGTGCGGTTCCGTCGAGTAAGTCGAAGGTCGTGTACGCGTTGACTCTGAGGATACGGTCTGGCATTGGTTGTTGTACGGTGATAGTGTGGTGGTTTCGTGAGTGTGCTGGTGGTAGTGTGGTAGTTTCGTGAGTGTGTTGGTAGTGCTGGTGATTATGCTGGTGATGGTAGTGGTGATGGTGATTTCGTTGGTGAGACGGTGTTCGTCGTCGTCGAGGTGGCCGATAGATGATGTGAATCGCCGGTGATGTCTGGATTGTCAGTGTCGATAGTACGTGGGTGAAGAACTATCTCGCGGTCGGCCGTGGACAGGGTATGTCTACGACCGACGTTCCGTCTGTGGGTGAGACCCTCGTCACGGAACGGGTGTTCACCACGTCAGAGGTGGAGTCGTTTGCGACCCTCTCTCGCGACGAGCAACCGATTCACACGGACCCCGACGACGACGGCCGACTCGTCGTCCACGGGTTGCTGACTGCCACGCTGCCGACGCAAATCGGCGGCGAACTGGAAGTCCTCGCTCGCTCGATGGAGTTCGAGTTTCTCGCCCCGGTGTACACCGGCGAGACGATTCGCTGCGAAGTGACGATGACCGCCGTCGACCCACGGGAGGACCGCTACGACATCGAAACCGACATCGTCTGCCGACGGCTGGACGACGGCGCAGTCGTCCTCCGGGGCGGGTTCGAGGGGCTCATCTGGAAGTGAGTTGGCTCCTCAGTCGTCGCTCTCGATAGGTGTCCCGTCGGCGTAGTTCGGTGCCGGACTCGCTTCCAGACTGTCGTCTTCGGCGTATGGGTACCACGTGCGCTTCGTGTTGTGCATCATCGGGTCATCGTAACTCGTCTCTTCGGGTTCGACGAGTTCGGCGAGCGTTTCGCTGTCCGTCCGTTCGACGAACTCGCGGAAGGTCTCGTCACCCACTCGACGCGCTTCGAAGTTCGCGAGCAGGTTCTTGATTGCGCCGGGAACTTCGTCGACTGGGACGCGCTGGGTGACCCATTCGGCGAAGTTCGGATTCTCGCCAAGACCGCCGCCGAGGCCGATATCGAGCGCTTCGACTGGCTCTCCATCTTTGCGGGTCTTCATGCCGCGAAGACTCACGTCGGCAATCTGTGGCTGGGCACACGAGGCCGTACAGCCCGAGAGGTGGATGTGGAAGTCCTCGACGCCGTCGGGAAGGTCGACGTTCTCCTTCAGCCAGCGTGCGTAGCGGACCTGTCGGTTCTTCGTCTCGACGATAGAGAGCGAACAGAACTCGGTGCCCGTACAGGCGACAGAACCGCGCATGAACGGGTGCGGGTCGGGCGAGTAGTGGTCGAGCAGGTCCTCGTCCTGTAACGCGTCGAGTTTCGCTCCCGGCACGTCGGTGATGATGACGTTCTGGCGCTGCGTGATGCGGATTTCGCCGGACCCGTACTCGTCGGCGACGCGGGCGAGTTCTTTCGTGTCGTCGACGCCCATGCGCCCGACGAGCACGTCGAGGCCGACGTAGTAGTTGCCATCGGCTTGCTCGTGGATGCCGACGTGGTCGGCGTGCCCACCGTTGGCGTAACCGGAGTTGTACGAGTACTCCGAACGGAGGTCCTCGCCGGCGGATTCCAGTTCGAAGTCGACGTACTCATCCTGGAGGACGCGACGGAACTTCTCTGGTCCCCACTCGTCCAGCAGGAACTTGATGCGGGCGTTGTAGCGGTTCTCGCGGTCACCGTTGTCGCGGAAGAGCGCGGAGATGGCACCCGACACCTCCGGTGCCTGTTCGGGCGTCACGAAGACGTCGATGTCGCGGGCGAGTCGCGGTTCGTTACGGGAGAGGCCGCCGCCGACGCGGATGTTGAAGCCCTTCGTCTTCTCGCCGTCGAGTTCCTTGGTCGCAGGCTCCAGCGCAAGGTCGTTGATGTCGCCTTGGCCACAGCCTTCGCGGCAGCCAGTGATAGAGACCTTCCACTTACGGGGGAGATTCGAGTGGTCGTCGTTGCCTTTGAACGTCTCGTTGAGTTCCATCGCGACGGGCAGCGCGTCGACGTGTTCGTGTTTGTCCTTGCCGGCGACGGGACAGCCGACGATGTTGCGCCACGAGTCACCACAGGCTTGCTGCGTGGAGAGGCCGACTGATTCGAGTTTGTCGAAGATTTCGGGGATATCCTCCAGCTTGATCCAGTGGAGTTGGATGGACTGGCGGGTCGTCCAGTCGACGTAGCCGTTCCCAAAGATTGGGTTCTCGGCCGGGCCACGAGCGTACTCGTCGGCGACTTCGGCGACGACTTCAGTCTGTCCGGGAGTCAACACGCCGTTCGGCGTCCCGATGCGCATCATGAAATACGACTCCTGGCCGTTCCGCTGGTGGTAGAGACCCCACCATTTGAAGCGCTCGAACCACTCGTCTCGTTCGTCTTCGGGGATGGCTTCCCAGCCTTCTTCGGCGAATCGGAAGAGATGCTCCCGTATCTCGGTACCGTACACTTCTGATTTCCAGCGTTCGACGTCCGTGGGCATTCGTACGAATCACATGAATTTCCGGACGTAAGGCCACGAGCGTACCGTCAACCCTTCCCGGTGCTGGCAAACACAGGCAAAAAACACCGCTTAATGATGGTCACGCTCTCGAACCGAGAGGACGACGCTCTCGCGGTCGATATCGACGAATTCGCCGTCCGAGAGGCGACCGACCGGAACCCACCCGGGGACGCCAGTTTCACCGCAGGCGATACACTGGCCGTACACCTTCGCGTCGATCGTGTGTTCGTCGACACCGACTGCGAGGATGTTTTCGACGACGAAGTCGGGTAAGCCGCACGCACAGAACGTGGGCGCGTCGAGACGCCAGAGTTCGCTGACACTCACTTCTCTCGCGTCGTTCACGGAGACCCACGCCCCGTCGTCGAGGACGCGTAACGAGACACTCATTGGTTCCAGTCTGTGTTCTGGCTACCTATGCTGGACGGCAGACGCAATCTCCGCAGAAGGGCGTGACGACGGTTGGTGACCTCATTCGACTGCTGTCTGGCGATTTTCCACTGGCTGGGATGTCTGAGGTAGGGGCAACGAGTTCCGGTAGCCGGGAGTGGGGGTACACATTACAGGTGCGGATTCCCTTATCTGCATGGCCCCCAAGTGTGTCGATGATGAGTGACCATCGAACCGCCGTCCGACAACACGCCTCCGCCGACGCAGCCCCCGAACTGTTCGACAGTGAACCCGAGGAGGAAGCATGACTGGCGAGGCAGAACTCGAACCCAAGCAGACTGCCGACTCGGAGTGCGAGGCGGAACGAGACGACGCAGAGAAGGACCTTACGTCGCATCTCGACGACCTGGAGGACGGCGCGGGATGTACCGAAATCTGGTCACATCTCTCGGAGTCCCGAGAAGAGTGAGCGCTCGAGCGCGACATCTACCATTTGGGGGGATATTTTTAACCGAGAACGCGAAATCGGTTCGTAGATGACGAACGACGAACACCGACGCGGCCAACAGGTCCCGGCCGATAGGCGAGAGCCTGTCGGTGCGCCTGTCGTCCGTGGTGACCCTGCCGTCACGGGCGAGCGTGCCCGCGACGCCGTTGGCTTCGACCCGACCAACCCAGCGAGCGTCGAGGAAGCCGCTCGGACAGTCCGCTCGTTTTCCGAGTCCTCGGCGGGGGACGACCACGTCTTCATGCTTCGCGGTGCGGCCGCCTGTGCGGCCCTCGTCCGTGGCGTCGGGTCGTACAAACAGGCCGCGGAGATGGCCGGCGGCGACGTCTCAGTCTCGTTCATCCGCAAGTGGGCCCGCGTCCACGACTTACCACAGTCGGTTCGTCGACACGTCGCTCGCGGACACATCGCGCCGACGGCAGCCAAACACATCGCTCGCGTCTCCGGTGATGCGCGACTCTATCTCGCGTGGGCGACGCTCGATAGCGACCTGACGGTCCGAGAAATCCGCCGCCTCGCGAGTGAAGTTAACAACGGCACGCCCGTTCTCGATGTCCTCGAAGACCACGGCATCGACGTGGGGAGCGTAGATATCTCGCTCCCACCGGACGTCTACCTCGAACTGCGCCGACGTGCCTCGTTAGACGACGCCGAACCGGGTGACATCGTCGCCGAGGCGTTGACTGATTACTTCGACTGAAGATATCGCTGGGCTGTCTCTCGAATCACGGTACGGGCCGTCTCGACTTCGTCCCACTCGATAGTCTCGTCGGGGAAGTGCGCCTGGTCGATGTTCCCCGGGCCGAAGACGACCGTCGGGATACCTGCGTCGACGTAGTGTCGTGAGTCCGCGCCGTAGGTCGCTCCCACGGGTTCGTCGTCCAGTGAGTCGGCTCGGAGCGTGGCCCGAAGCGCCTCGACGACCGGTTCGTCGGGGGCGATCTCGGCCGATTCGAACTGTACGGAGAACCGCTCGAACGTCGGCGGATGCTCGGAAAGCCACTCGTCGTCGGCGACGACTGTCGCCAGTCGCTCCTCGAACGCCCGTTCGACGTCTGCAACGCTCTCGCCCGGTGCGACGCCCAGTCGCCACTCTGCGGTGAGTGTTCCGGCGACGCTCGACGCCCACGACCCTGCCTCCACTCGGCCGACACAGATTGGCCACGGAATCGGATAGTCGTACAGCGGGTGTGAGACGTGTTCGGTCCGTTCGGCTTCGAGTTCGAAGAACGCCTCGCGAATCGTCTCGAACTTCGGAAGCACGTCCACACCGCGCCACCGTGAGGCGGCGTGAGCAGTTCGGCCGGTCAGATGGAGTCGTTTCATCACCGACCCTTCGGTGGCAACCACCGGTTTGAGTCGCGTCGGTTCGGCGACGAGTGCGGCGTCTCGCTCGAATGGGTACGGGTTGTCGAGCGCGGCAGCAGCAGCACCGATTCCCCCTTCTTCTTCGCCGACGACGCTCTCGACGACGACTCGGCCGTCGATGTCGATGTCGCCCGAATCGGCCGCCTCCTTGAGGTCGAGTGCGGCGAAGACGCACGCCGAGAGGCCGGATTTCATGTCGGCCGCCCCGCGAGCGCTGACCGTCTCGTCGTTGTCGCTCCACCGGGGAAGGTACGGTTCGTGGGACCACAGTTCTGCGTCGGCGGGGACCACGTCGACGTGCCCGTTGAGGACGATGGTCTTTCCGGCGTCGGGGTCACCGAACTCGAGGACGCCCGCGACGCTCGGTCGGTTTACCGTGTCGATGTCGTCGGGGTCGTCGGGAAACGACGGATGGTCGGCCAGTCGGCGTGGGTCGGCGTTCCACTCGTACGTCTCGAATCCGAAGTCGTGCAGGCGGTTCTTGAACCACATTTGCGCGGGTGCTTCGGCCCGGGCGACGCTCTCGAATCGAAGGAATGTATCGACGAAGTCGCGCAGTTGCATACATGGTAGACGGCAACGGGGTACAAAGCAAATGGGGGAACGAAAATAAACGCTTATCAGTATCCCCACCCTCGAATCGGACGAGGGCTGGTAGCTCAGTTAGGCAGAGCGTCTGGCTTTTAACGGGGCTACGCAGTTTGCGTGGTTTCGGAAGACACCAGACGGTCGGGGGTTCAAGTCCCTCCCAGCCCGTTCTTACATCCGCGAGCGACAGCGAGCGGTGGTCAGACGCCACTGGGAGGAGTTGAATCAGGGAGCGAACGCAGTGAGCGAGTGAGGTTCAAGTCCCTCCCAGCCCGTTTCTACACTTCTGAGCGAATGCTGACGACACAGTAGGTCTACTGAGAGTATCCAGTTGGTGACTCTGGTTGTTGGTTCTCTGTGGATTCACCCATAGATATTCATTTTGACAGCTTATCGAGGCCGTGCTGAATACAGCGCGCATATCTCGCAAGGTAACTCTCGGGAATGACTGGTATCCAGTGGATTCGTATTTCGCTCACATCGTCGTATTCGCTCGCCGACATTTATGTACAAACGGGGACAAAACCTATTGTGTACAGACGGTTCCTCCTCTCCACGTTGGCAGTTCTTCCTGTCTGGGGGACTGGATGTCTCGGCCAACAAGAGACGTCGCCCGACGGTGGCGCAGGACAAAGCGACTCGGGAGCGGGCATCAACGACGCGAAGCTCCAGTTGGAGGGCTACCAGAATCATCAGAAGGCAATCGAAGATGGCTATCGAAATACAGGCACCTGTATCGAGGGGCTGGGTACCCCGTTCGTGAGAGATGATGTCTCTCAGGTTTCCTACGACAATCCGAACGTGCTCTTGTACGAACGGAGAGACACCGACCAGTACGAACTGATGGGTGCCGAGTGGTTCGTCCCTGCCAGTGACGTCGAGGAACCTCCTGCACTCTTTGCTGGTGATGACCGGCAAACGTTTCGTGGGCCGACGGAGGGCCATTATTCGGGACAGCCTACGCATTATGGACTCCACGTCTGGTTGTTCACCGAGAATCCGAACGGACAGTTCTCGGATTCCAATCCCAATCTAACTTGCTCGAACTGAACACGGTCCCACTCTGCTGCATCCATCCCCTGTCTGTGTCACTCCATTCATGTCCGATTCTATAGAATCATGTCGAACCTCCACAGGTATTCACTTTCGCTGTACGCCGACCATTCATCTCTAGCTGAAACGTGGTGAAGACATGGAGAAAGCGGCGCATCCAAAGCAGCGGGGGCAATGCAGTGAAGCGGCCATTCTCTTCGAGTTCGTTCGCAACGGCGTCACGGTACTCGAACCGTTCGGTGACAACGAACGGTACGATTTCGTCGTCGAACTTGGCAGTGAGTTCTATCGAGCGCAAGTGAAAACTGGACGGCTAACTGATGGCCGAGTTCAGTTCGAAACACGAAGTTCGGGGACGCTGACTCGGAAAATCAAAAAGGAAGGATACGACGGACAAATCGATGTCTTTGCTGTCTACGCTCCCGACCTCGAACAGTCGTACATCGTGCCCATCGACGAGGCACCACGAACGTCGATGGGACTCCGTGTCGAACAAGCACGGAAGAAGTCGCCGAACATCAATTGGGCAGACGATTTCTCGCTAACAGCGTGGATTGACCACGTACGGCCGTAACTTGGCGCCCTCATTGCTTCCGTATCTTCGCCTTGACAGGCGGCTCGACCACCGCGAGTTCGTAATACTCACCATCCTTCCGAAACCCGAGTACCACCTCTTCGACGCCAGACCCCTCACCTAACTCGACTTCGAGATGCTCGGTTGACATTTTATTCGTCAAGATTGTTGGATATCTAATACTAAAAACATTTTCCGGGGGCTGCTAGAGTTTCAGGAACTACACAGAGACGGTCGAGACAGAATGTGACGGTTGCGGGGACAAGCTTCGTTACTCGGTCGGTGTCGTGGACGTGCCAGTCGCCGTCTCTCCGACCGGAATCTCGACCTCCCACTCGTCGCGTCCCCAGTCGAGGCGAACGATTGCTTCGTCACCGTCTCCGACCATCTCTGTGGTACTCTCCAGTTCGGCCGTCGTTCCTGCATCGAGCGTCACTGTGGCCGTCTTCGACCCCGAGACGTAGTTCCCCGTCAGACTCGCGCCGAACGTTCCCACTCCCTCGCCGACGTTCTCGACGGTTGCCCGAACCGTCGCACTCGTCTGTTCACCGGCGGGTATCTCTGCCGGCATAACAGTGAGATTTGAGACGCGGAACCTCGGCGGGCGGTTCAGTCGCTCCAGCGTCGCCGTCGAGAGCGAGTGAAGCGTCACCTCTCCATCGGTGACGTCTCCCGTCTCGTACTGGCCGTCTTTCGAGACGGCGAAGGCGACGTCGGTGGTGTTCGACTCCCACGAGACCGGTTGGCGTTCGGCCAACTGCACTGTCTCGTCGTTCAACTGGAGGGACACTCGCTCGCGAATTGCGTCGTCGTCGAGCGGCGAGTCCACCTCGACAACCATATACTGGACGCCGGGGCGTGCGTGGACGTGTGGATGCACACCAGCGAGGGGATACTCGATGAAGTCTGTGACGGAGAGTCCAGTGACGGAACGTTCGATAGACGTGGAGTCTGTCTGCTCGTCGTCAGTCTCGGTATCGTCCGGCGACGAGTCGGTCGGACTCGCGTTCGTGTCACCATCGACGCTGTCGGCGAGACACCCCGCGAGTCCGACCAGTGCGAGGCACCCAGTCGTCAGCGCTTCTCGGCGTGTCACGTCGGTGGAGGGCATGTCTGCCAGTTGCCACTCTCGCGGTAAATGTTTCGTGTCTGTCGCGCGCCAAAGAATAGGCCGCAAACGCGTGCCGTCGCCGTCTATCCCTGTTTGAACACGACGCCGCCGCCGGTCTTCGGGTACTCCCACGTGACGTTGTCGTAGGGGCATCCGAACCGGCAGGTCCCGCATTCGAGGCAGTTCTCGTAGGCGATGTGTGGAACGCCGTCGCCGTCGTCTTCGACGGTCCAGACCGCCGCCGGACAGACGTTGGTGCACTCGTTAGTCGTGCAGTCTGTACAGACGTCTGGATTCTCGACGCCGAGGTGGGACTCACCTGCGTCACGGTATTTGACCGTGTAGAGACGGTCCTCGATGCTGACGTCTGGAACGTGTGGTTGTGCTGTGCTCATGATAACATCCTCCGGAAGCGCCACGCGCGTTTCGCGGCACCGAACCACCCACCTGCAGCGTCGAGGAGGCGGTCACGGGCCGCGTCGGTGTGTTCGTCTTTCGACGTGCGGTCCATCCTGAAGAACTCCGTCTCGGCGTCGGCCAGCGCTCGCGGTAGGTCCTCGAAGAGGAACTGCCGGTCGTCTGCGATGGTCTGCTGGAACCAGTCGTAGTGGCGCAGGTTCTCGACGACGAACGAGTTCTCGAGGTCACGTGGGTAGTCGGCCAGTGCCGCTTCGTCGCTGCGGCCGTCTGCGAGTGCAGCGACGATGGCTTTCCCAGCGTGGTAGCCACTCTCGACGGCCATGTTGGTCCCTTCGAGGTGGACACCGCTGTTCAGCACCAACCCGGCAGCGTCACCGACGACGACGGCCCCGTCGTGGACGAGGTCCGGCATCGCGTCGGCCCCACCTTCGGGGATGACGTGCGCGGAGTACTCGATGCGGCGACCACCACGAATGAGTGGTGCGACCGCTGGGTGCGATTCGAAGGCATCGAGCGTCGCTTCGGGTGTCTGGCCGTGTGCTGCGTCTTCGATACGGTAGGCGACACCGACGCTGACGGTCCGTTTGTTGGTGTAGACGAACCCGCCACCGACCGCCTTGCCGACGGCACCTTCACCGAAGTACTGGTAGGCCGCACCGGCGTCGCCGTCGAGGCGGAACCGGTCGTCGATGGTCTCGCGGTCGAGTTTGAACACCTCTTTGACCGAGACGGCCACGTCTTCGCGGTCGGGACTCGCTTTGAGGTCTGCGCCCTCGCTGACCAGCGAGTTCGCGCCCTCTGCGAGGACGACCACCGGGGCGCGAATCTCCCCGTCCGGGCGGTCGGTCTCGACGCCGACGATTTTCTTCCCGTCGCGGATGAGCCCCGTCACCGTCGTCTCGGTGATGAGTGTCACGCCCGCTTCGACGGCCTGCTTGGCGAACCACTCGTCGAACCGTCGTCTGATGACGGTGTACGAGTCGTTGTGTGGTTCGTCGCGCCACGCTCCGGGCCGTACAGAGACGGCCGTCTCGTCACCGTCCGCGGTGAGCATCGAGAAGCGTTTCTCGGCTATGTAGCGCTCAGTCGGCGCGTTGTCGATGTCGACCAGCTCGCGGAGTGTCGGCGTGTAGAGGACGCCACCGAAGACGTTCTTCGTCCCCGGTGCAGGGCCGCGTTCGAGCATCAGCACGTCGAGTCCCTCGCGGGCCATCGTTATCGCTGCCGCCGTTCCCGCGAGGCCCGCTCCGACGATGATGGCGTCGTACGCGTCGTTGTAATCAGGCGTCTCCGAGACCATCTTCGGGAGTTGCAGGCTTCCGTTCTCAGCTCCATCAGCGCTCATGCGACCACCTCCAGAACGTCGTTCTGGCGTACTCGCAGTCGCTGTCTCCGACAGCTCATGCGACTACCTCCTGTTTCTCGCGAATCATCGCAGTGAGTTGCGGCAGCACCTCGTGGAGGTCACCGACGATGCCGTAGTCGGCGTTGTCAAAGATAGCTGCATTCGGGTCGGTGTTGATTGCGACCACGTAGTCGCTGTCGTTCATCCCTTCGAGGTGCTGGACGGCACCCGAGATACCGGCGGCGATGTAGAGGTGTGGCCGAACGGTCTTGCCCGTCTGGCCGACCTGTCTGGCGGGTTCGACCCAGCCTTCGTCGACGGCGGCACGACTGGCGGCGACTTCGCCACCGAGTGCCTCCGCGAGTTCGACGATTGGTCCGAAGTTACCTTCACATCCTGCACCGCCGGCGACGACGACGTCGGCGTCGGTGATGTCGACTACGTCGCTGACGACGCGTTCGATGACTTTCGAGAGTGTGTCTTTCTCCTCGACGACGACACTGACTTCCTCGACGGCGTCGGCATCGACATCCGTCTCGACAGGGTCGCTCGCGTCGAAGACGCCGGCACGAACAGTCGCCATCTGTGGGCGGTGTGACGGACACTTGATGGTCGCCATCGCGTCACCGCCGAAGGTCGGCCGACTCGCGAGGAGGAGGCCTTCGTCGTCGACGTCGAGTTCGGTACAGTCGGCGGTGAGTCCGGCGTGTGCCGGGACGGCGACACGGCCCGCGAAATCGCGGCCGGTGTGCGTCCCACCGATGAGGACGATACTCGGTTTGCGTTCTTCGACGAGTGTGCGGAACTGTTCGCCGTACGGGTCGGCCCGGTACGGTTCGAACACCGGGTCGTCAGCGAGCAGTGCGTGGTCTGCACCGCGTCTGACTGCTTCGTCGGCGAGGTGAGAGACACCGTCGCCCATCACCAGTGCAGTGAGCGGTTCGCCCATCTCGTCTGCGAGTTCGCGGCCCTTCGTGAGCAGTTCCCACGAGACGGGCACTGCCTCGCCGTCGTGTTGTTCGACGAAGACCCAGACGCCTCGGTAGTCGTCGATATCGATTGTCATTCAGAGTACCTCCATGATGTGGTCGTACAGTTCGTCGACGTCGTCGACTTGCACGCGTTCGCGTTCGACTGGTGACGCCGTGTCCATCCCGCCGACTTTGGTCGGTGAGTTGGCAAGCCCGACTCGGTCTTCGATGCCGAGGTCGGAGGCGTTCCACTCGACGGGTTCGAACTCCGTCTCGGCGAAGATTTTTCGGTGGAGACCTGCCGGACGTGGTCGGTTCGCACCGAACTCCATCGCGACGACGACAGGGAGTGTGGCGGCCACGCGTTCGTAGCCACCCTCCACGTCTCGTTTCCCGACGAGGACGCCTTCGTCCGGACGTGGTTCGAGTGATTCGACGTAGGTGAGTTGCGACCACCCGTTGTGGGCGGCGATTCCTGGCGGCACCTGTCCGGTCGAAGAGTCGGTACTCTCCTCGCCGCAGATGACGACGTCCGCGTCGAGTTCTGCTGCCGCTCGGGCGAGTGCGAGGCTCGTCGGCCACGTGTCACTCCCCCCGAATGCGCGGTCGGTCAGCAGGACGCCGCCGTCAGCGCCAGCACCGACTGCCGTCTGGAGGACGGCCTTCGCCGGCGGTGGGCCCATCGTTATCGCGGTCACTGTCCCCCCGACCGCTTCGCGGAGTTCGAGTGCGGACTCGACGGCGTTCTGGTCGGGCCTGTTCAGAACTGCAGGGGCGTCAGACCGGTTCAGAACCCCTGTATCGGGGTCGATCGTAACGTCGTCCGCGTCGGGTACTTGTTTGACGCAGACGACGATGTTCCATCCGTCATTCATGATTAGACGGCGCCGTCGTATGCGGCGCTCGAAATGAACTACGTACTAGGAATGTACATACCGGGGCGGTCATTCTCGAAAAATAGGAACGGAATATGCGCTATTATTCCCCGGATGACGTACCTTCCGTCAGGAGGGTCACCAATGTACACTCATATCCTCGTTCCCGTCGATGGCAGCCCAGAAGCCGAAAACGCAGTGGGCCACGCCGTCCATCTCGCCGCTGCGGTCGGTGCCGAGGTACACGCACTGTACGTCGCTGGAGCGCAGTCTGCCGACGAACCGACAGCCAGGGCGGTCGCAGACCGCGGACGGCGCGCCCTCGAAGACGTTCGTGAACGCGCCACGGAACACGACGTGACCGTCGATACGACCGTCGCCGAGGGCGAACCTGCACAGACGATTGCTGACTTCGTCGAGACGACTGGTGCGGACCTCGTCGTCATGGGAACTCACGGACGCGACGGCGTGGACCGACTCCTCAACGGAAGCGTCGCCGAGCGCGTCGGCCGACTGGTCTCGATTCCCGTGATGTCGATTCGCCTCGGGGCTGGAGAACAGGCGGTGACCTCACCGCTCGAGGCCCAGCGCATCGCCCGCGAGAAACTCCAAGTAACGGGACACGAAGACGCAGTCATCGAGTCGCCGTCGCACCAGCGAACCGCGTGGGTCGTCCACGCCTCCGACGACAGCGGCGAGTACAACATCCACATCAACAGCGCGTCGGGACGGGCAAAACTCGTCCACCTCGGCTGAGAGCGCTCGTTTTTCTACGCGTCGAGGTCCATCAACTCGGCCGCCTCGTCGAGGAACGACTCGTACACCGACATCGCGTCCTCGATGGGTTTGGGTTCGGTCATGTCTACGCCCGCCGTCTTCAGCACGTCGAGTGGGTACTCGCTTCCACCGAGTGCGAGTGCGTCGCGGTAGTCTGCGGCAGCAGACTCACCGTCTTCGCGGATGCGTTCGACGATAGCCGCGGCAGCAGAGATGCCCGTCGCGTACTGGTAGACGTAGTAGTTGTAGTAGAAGTGGGGAATCCGCATCCACTCACGAGCGATGTGGTCGTCCGTCTCGGCGGGGGCGTAGTACTCCGCTTTCAGGTCGCCGTAGAGCTGGTCGAAGCGGTCCGGAGTGAGTGCGCCGTCCGCCTCGACGATTTCGTGAATCTGTAGTTCGAAGTCGGCGAACATCGTCTGGCGGAACAGCGTCGACCGGAAGCGTTCGAGGTACTCGTCGAGGACGTGCATCCGGAGTTCGTCGTCGTCGACGTTCTCCAGCAGATACTCGGTCAAGAGCGTCTCGTTGACCGTCGAGGCGACTTCGGCCGTGAAGATGTCGTAGCCCGCGTCGTGCCACGGCTGGGCGTCGTTGGCGAGTTCGGAGTGCATCGAGTGGCCCAACTCGTGAGCGAGCGTGAACATGCTCGCGGCGTCGTCCTGATAGTTCATCATGATGAACGGCTGGGTGTCGTAGGTACCGGACGAGAACGCGCCGGCGCGCTTGCCGCGGTTTTCGTACACGTCCACCCAGTGGGTTTCGAGGCCCTCAGCCATCCGCGACTGATACTCTTCTCCAAGCGGTGCCACTGCTTCGACGATGTACTCCTTGGCCTGTTCGTAGGATATCTCCGGGCCGTGGCCGCCGGTCAGCGAGACGTAGAGGTCCCACATCTGCAACTCGTCGGCCCCGATGGCTTCCCGCTTCAGTTCGGCGTGTCGGTGGAGGTGTTCGAGATTGTCGCGAACGGTCTCTATCAGGTTGTCGTACACGTCAACCGGGACGTTCGGGCCGTCGAGTGCGGCCTGTCGGGCGGTGTCGTAGTTGCGGATGCGGGCTTTCTTTACGTCGGCCTTGACGCTGTTTTTCAACGACGATCCGACGGCGTTGCGCACGTCGTACCAGCGGTCGTAAAACTCCTCGTGGACCGTCCGGCGGAACGCTCTGTCGGGGTGTTTTTGCAACTTGGTGAAGTTCCCCTGCGTAATCTCGACGGACTCTCCATCGGGTTTCTCGACGGTCGGGAACTCCATGTCGGCGTTCGCGAGCATCGAGTAGATGTCGCTCGGCGACCCTGTCACGTCAGAGAGGTCCGCGAGCACCGCTTCCACTTCGGCCGACCGGGTGTGTTCTTTCGTCCGAAGCACGTCGTCGAAGTGGTGTTCGTAGGCTTCGAGCGCCGGTTCTTCTTCGACGAACTCCTCGACACCCGCACGGCCGAGTTCCTGTATCTCTGGGTCGAGATAGCTGACTGCACTTCGTGCCTTCGACGCGAGCGCTTCTGCACGACCGGCCTGCGCTTGATACTCCTGATTTCGCGTGTCTTCGCTGCTCCGAAGGCTGGCGTACGAGACGACCATCGACACCTCACGAAGCACCGATTCCATCGTCTCGAGGAGTTCGAGAAGCGTCTCGGGGTCTTCTGTTGCACGCCCTTCGTACGCTTCGAGTTCGGGGATGCGCTCGACAACGTCCTCGTAGGCGTTTTCCCACTCCTCGTCGGAGGTGTAGATACTGTCGAGGTCCCACTTGTACTCCTCGTCGATGTCGCTCCGCTCGGGAACCGAACTCATGATTCACCCGTCGTTCGCGCGGGTGGTAAGCCTTGTCAATCGACTGCCGGCGAGGAGAAGAGCGGGCGAAGTAGCGTCGAGATTAGTGTCGTGTCGCTCTCGCTTGTCGTACCTGCGCACCGTCACGAACCATATCCTCACAGTGAGGACAGACTCGCGGCTCCTCCATGCCTTCTGGTGCAAACACCCGTACGTACCCTTCCGTAACGAAAGAACCGCAGTTCTGACATTGTGGCATGGTACCTCGCCGTACCACGTCGGATTAGTTAGAAGTTATGCACAAATTATATATCCGCGTGTCTGACATGGGGCACAAACCACTTTGACTCCCACGGTGTGAGTGAGCCATGGACGACCTTTCTCCGGCGGCCCGTGACGCGTTCGCTCGAACGTGGACAGACGACAGACCGTGGGAGTTTCTCACCCGACTGACCGCAGTGGGTGACAGAATGGCAGGAAGTGACGGCGACGCTCGTGCGGCCGCCATCGTCGCCGACGCGTTCAGGGACGCCGGTGTCCGCGACGTGGAGTACGACCCCTTCGAGATGGCGTCGTGGTCACGCGGGGAGACGACGCTCGAACTCACCGCGCCCGACGAGCGAACGTTCGAGGCGATTGCTCTCCCGTACGCTCCGGCGGCGGCTGTCTCTGGTCCACTCGTCGATGTCGGGTACGGAACGCCGGCCGAAATCGACGACTACGATGTCGAGGGAGCGATCGTCGTCGCCAGTACGACCACGCCCGAGGGCGGGCGGTTCATCCACCGGGTAGAGAAGTTCAACTACGCCATCGACTCCGGTGCGAAGGGATTCGTCTTCGTCAACCACGTCCCCGGGCAACTGCCGCCGACTGGCACGCTCAGATACGACGAGGAGGCAGTTGCACCCGCGGTCGGCGTGAGCAAAGAGACGGGCGCGTGGTTGACCGACTACGCCAAGCGGGGTGGAGCGGCACGACTCACTATCGACGCCAGCACAGAACCCGGTGAGAGCCGGAACGTCGTCGGCCGCGTTGGCCCCGACACCGACCGAGAACTCGTCTTCTGTGCGCACTACGACGCCCACGACATCGCCGAGGGTGCACTGGACAACGGATGCGGCATCGCGACTGTCGTCACCGCAGCGCGAATCCTCGCGTCGATGGACCTTGATTGCGGCGTTCGCGTCGTCGGTGTCGGTGCCGAAGAACTCGGTTTGACCGGTGCGGAACATCTCGTCGAGACGCTGGACGTCGACCGGGTCGCCGCCGTGGTAAACGTCGATGGTGCGGGTCGGTTCCGCAACATGGTCGCGATGACGCACGCCTCGGACGCGATGGCGGACGTGGTCGAAACAGTTTCCGACGAGCTGGGACACCCGATTCGCGTCGAGTCGGAACCCCACCCGTTCAGCGACCAGTGGCCGTTCGTCAGAGCAGGGGTCCCGTCAGTGCAACTCCACAGCGACAGCGGCGAACGCGGCCGTGGCTGGGGGCACACGCACGCAGACACGCGCGACAAAGTAGACGACAGAAATATTCGCGAACACGCGATGATGACCGCACTTTTGGTCCGTACACTCGCAGTAGAAACGGCAACCGACACGATTCCGAGACTCGACGGCGACGAACTCGTCGCTGCCTTCCAGGAAGCGGAGTTCGAGACGGGAATGAAGGCAGCAGGCATCTGGCCCACTGACTGGGAGTAGCCCGCTCCGACTCCGATTTCTGGTTATTTGGCGTCGATTCCGCGACAGATACGCGACCCGACGCGCCACCCGATTCTATCTGCGAGCGCCCGCTCTCGGAACGCGTCGACAGCACTCGCTGCGGCGTCAGGGTCGATACCGAACTCGATTCCCGGATATTCGACGGCAGTGAGGACGAGCGGTGTCGGTCGTGCAGGGGGAACGCCGTCCGGTCCCTTCAGATGCGTGGGGCCGAGAACGTCGTCGACTTTCGACATCGGTGCCGCCCCCGACCCGACGGCCTGAACCAGTGAGACGAGACGGCGGACGAGTTCGCGGGCGAACCCGCCTGCTTCGACGCGGACGAGCAGAAACTCACCATCTCTGGTCAGGTCGCCGTCGACCGTTCGGGTGGTTCCGTGTTCGTCGGGCGTGAGGTTGTGAAAGTCGTGTTCGCCGCGGAGCGCGTCGAACACGATGGCTGCGCGTTCGTCGTCGAACGTTTCGGCCGGTGCGTAGAGGTCGTAGACGTACTCCCGACGATTCGGCCGGTGTCTCGCGTGAAAGTCGTCGGGAACGTCGGCAGCGGCCCACGCCCTGACGGTTCCGGGGAGTTCGGAGTTCAACGCCCGTGGGGTACACCAGTCGGGACACTCGAACGCGACGGTCTGTGCGAGTGCGGAGACGCCGGCGTCGGTCCGGCCGGCAGCAGCATAGCCCGGTGGGGCCGCATCCGTCTCACAGAGGCCGAGGTCGCGGCAGGCGTCGAGAATCGTATCTTCGACGGTCGGAACGTCCGGTTGTCGCTGAAAGCCGTAGTACGGACGGCCGTCGTAGGCGATACGGAACGAGCGCATGAAAATGAGGTTCTCCGTGGCCGTACTTAATCGCCCCCACTCGATGGCTGACGACGGCGTGTCTGTTCGGCTATTCGTCTTCGAAGGGTTCGTCCTCGCCGCGGATAGTGAGTATCGGCACGTCGGTCATCCGGAGGACACGTTCGGTGACGCTCCCGATGAGATAGCGTTCGAGTCCGCGACGGCCGTGGGTCCCCATGACGATGAGGCCGACGTCGTGTTCGTCGGCGTATCGCAGAATCGCGCGGTGTGGCGACCCGTGTTCGACGGCCGTCACGACGTCGACGTCTGCCCGTGCGACCGACTCGGCGGCCTCCGAGACGATTTTTTCGCCTTCTTGTTCGTAGGCGCGCACGAGGCCACCGGCGTCGAGTTGTGTGGCGTGGAGGACTCGCTCGTCGACGACGTAGACCACGTGAATCGTCGACCCAAGCGTTGCAGCGAGTTCGATGGCCTGGTCGAGGGCCGACTCGCTCGGGGCACTCCCGTCGACGGGGACGAGAATCGTATTGTACATCTCGATTTTCGATAGGATGGGCAGGGAGAAAAGGACGTTCGCAAACCTCACTTCGCGAGAATCGATGTCTGTAGATGTAGACGAGCGTGAACGCGACGGACCGAATTTCCGACCTTACTCGAAGTCGGTGTAGGTCGGTTCGTCTACGTCACCGGGGAAGTCGTCGACGGGGACGGTCGTCTGGTCGCCAGACTGCATGTCTTTGATGGTCACTTCGCCGTTCTCTAAGTCGCGTTCGCCGACGATGACGACGGTGCCGGCGTTGATGGAGTCGGCGTAGGACATCTGTGCGCCGAAACTCCGGCCGGAGACGTCGACTTCGACGACGTTCCCAGCAGCGCGGAGGTCACGAGCGATGCGCGAGGCGACGGTTCTGGTGTCGCCCACGGTGAGGATGTAGTAGTCCGTCGTGAGTTCTTCTTCGGGCCAGACACCGGCACGCTGGCAGAGCAGTTCGAGCGGTGCAGCACCGATGCCGACGCCGACTGCAGGCGTGGGTTGGCCGCCGAACGACTCGATAAGGTCGTCGTAGCGACCGCCACCGAAGGCTGCACGTGAGACTTCGCCCGTCGAGTCGAAGCACTCGAAGACGACGCCCGTGTAGTAGTCGAGGCCACGAGCAGTCGTCAGCGAGACGTGGCAGAACTCGCCAGCGCCGAAGTCCTCGGCCGCCGCGAGGACGTTCTGGAGATTTTCGACCGCCGATTCGACGTTCTCGCCGCCGAATTCTGCGATTTCGTCGAGGTCACCACGCTCGATGAGGGAGGCGAACTCGTCGGCCTGGTCGTACGAGAGCCCCGCATCCGAGAGGAGGCCCAGATACTCTTCGCGCTCGACTTTCTCGGACTTGTCCACGGCACGGACGGCGTCTCGAACGTCGACATCGGCGTCGAACGACCGGAGGAGGCCGCCGAGGATGTCGCGGTGAGAGACGCGGAACTCGAAGTCGTCGGCGGTGAGACCGAGGTCGGTCATGGCGTCTGCTGCGAAGGCCAGAATCTCGGCGTCGGCCTCCGGTTCCGAGGAGCCAAAGATGTCGGCGTTCGTCTGGTAGAACTCGCGGAAGCGACCCTGTTGGACCTGTTCGTAGCGCCAGAAGGGGCGCGTCGAGACCCACTTGATGGGCTTCGACAGCGCCTGCTGTTTGGCGACGACCATCCGGGCGACGGTCGGCGTCAGTTCGGGGGCGAGCGAAATCTCACGGCCGCCTTTGTCTTCGAAGGCGTACAGTTCTTCGACGATTTCCTCGCCGGATTTGTCGACGTACATCTGGGTCCGTTCGAGATACGGCGTCCCGATTTCGCGGAACCCGTAGCGAGCGGCAGTCGTCTCGACGGTGTCGATTACTTCGCGTCGAGCCGACATCTCCTCGGGGTAGAAGTCACGAAATCCCTTGAGTCGGTCGTACATGCCCAGTCGTTGGCGAAGGCTCCGCTTGAAACCTGTTGTTCGCGAGCGCGGCGAACTCCCAGTCGCTACTGACTATCGGCCATCGAGACGAACCCTGTGGGCGACTACCCGACCACCGAGACGAGTGTCGACACGTTGCCGATTGCGATGAGCGTGACACCGGCGACGGCGAGGAAGGCGGCGACGAGCCGTGTTCCGAACTGGGCTTCACGAAGGACGACGCCACCGAGGATGACGGCGACGACTGCCTGTGTGTTGATGATGGGTGACCCGATACTGGCCGGCACGAGCGAGAAGGCGACCGAGGTGACGTGTTCACTTCCAGCGACCAGGAGCCCCATGGCGGCGAATTTCGGCAGGCTGGCCCGAACTGGTTGCCAGTCACGGACGGCAAGCGGAAGCAAGACAACCGTCCCACCGACGAAGAGAATCGGCACCCACAGCGTCGTCGGGATGGACAGTTCTTGCAGGGCAACGCGCTTTCCAACGTCGCTGACGGCGTAACAGATGGCGCTGGCGAGTGCGAACTGCGCCGGCCGGGAGTTCGCTGCCCGCCGAAGTGGGTCGAAGAGGCCGCCTCCTTCGTAGTTGGCGACGTACACCGCCATCGTCGCGACGGCGACACCGACGAGTTGGAGTGCGGTCAGATGCTGTGAGAGGAGAATAATCTCGATGGGGAGGACGAAGACGGGGACGAGTTTGTTTATCGGCGCGACGTACGACACGTCACCGCCGTCGAGGGCTTCGATGAAGAGGACGAACCCGAGGCCGATGAAGACGATGGTGATGAAGACGACAGCGACGCCGACGATGCCGAGTTCGGCGACCGTTGGAATCGACGCCGGGTCGAGGCTCGTTCCCGTGACGGGTGCGTACCACGCGACGGCGAAGATGTTGACGACGACTGCGAGTTGCGCCGCGGCGTAGCCTTCGAAGTAGCGTTTGAGGCCGAAGATGTAGACACCCCACCCGAGGGCAGCGAGGACGGCGAAGAGAATACCGGGGTCCATACTACGTCTCGCACTCTGGGAGATGAAAAGCGACGTGATACGGGTCTATTGACCGATGTTATCCGGGTCTACTGAGCGGTTCGATGCCGGTCTGTCGGATACTTCGACACGACGCAGACTGGTGGGCTGCTCGCTGTCGCGTCACTCACCGTCGGCCGTGAACGTAGCTCTGGATGTGGTCTGGGAAGACTTCCTCGACGGCCTCGGCACCGTGTTCGTCGGCGATGAGCTGTCTGAGTTCACCTTCGTAGTCCGCCTTGGGAATCTCGTCGGACGGCCCCGTCTCGACCTCGAGATGTGATTCGACCAGTCGGTCGACTGCCCCACGCCCAAAGCCCGAAAGCGGTGAGAGGTAATCGACGCCGTGGCGGTCTTCGAGGCTCTGTGCCTGTGCGCGCGAAATCGACGGAACCCGGTCGTCGCGACGCGTCCCGTCTGCAACGGCGTCGAAGTCCAGTCCACACACTGCTTCGAGCGCGTGTTCGTGGACGGTCTGGATGCCGTTGCGTGGATACCCGTCTTCGACCATTCGCGTGGCTGCCTCTTCGGCAACCTCCCGGTCGAGTTCGAGCGTCTCGAACTCGTAGCCGAGTTCCAGTGCCGCGTCTCTGGCGTACTGC
This sequence comes from Haloferax sp. DFSO52, assembly GCF_048158745.1. NCBI lineage: Archaea > Methanobacteriati > Methanobacteriota > Halobacteria > Halobacteriales > Haloferacaceae > Haloferax > Haloferax sp. DFSO52. Next base: position 155,459 of record NZ_JBLOPB010000002.1, read on the forward strand.
CAGTCGTCGGTGACGCCGAAGTGCGCCGTCACGAGGGTCACGTCGTAAAACGTATCGAGAAGCAGTGCGGCGAGCGAGGAGTCCTTCCCACCGCTGTAGAGGAGCGCGAGTTCCACGTGTTACCGGCGACGGATGTTGAAGCTCTTAGACTCCGGCTGGAGCTCTTTCAGAAGTGCCTTCATCTTGGCGTCGTCGATGCGGTCCTGGATACGGCCGCTCTGTGCGAGGGCGACGATCTGGCGTTCGACCTGTTCTGCGAAGTCCGGCTTGGACATCTGGACCGCGTTGAGACGCTGGCGTGCTTCGTCGGTCAGATACTGTTTGAGGAGTGCCTGTTTCTGCTGTTCGGCGCGCTGTTGGGCGGCTTCCTCGGCCTGTTGCTGCTCTGCGGAGCCCTGCTGTCCTGCTTGCTGTTCCTGGAGCTCTTGCATCTTCTTGCGTCGAAGCTCCTCCAGTCGCTCGTCGTCTGGGCTACCACTCATACACTAGCGCACGGTCTGCCGTCTGAAAACCATTACGGACCCGTCTACTGACCGCTCTCTCTGGGGTCTACGGCCGAAGAAGAACGTTCGGGGTATGTCGGCGTCGTCTACGCGTAGCGCTCGAGTTCCGGACGGTCGAGTTCTGCGAGAACGTCGGAAGCGGCGTTGTCGAGGAAGCTGCTGCCTTCGGCGGTGATGCGGCGACCCTCGCCTTTTGCGGTCTCGATGAGTCCTTCCTCTTCGAGCTGCTGGAGAAGCTTGCGGATGACCTTCTTGCTGCCGGTGTCGCTGTGTGCACCCGCGACACTGTATCGGTTCGACCCACGCTTGAGGCCACCGTACTCGGTGGAGAGGCGGTCGACACCGACTGGGCCGTTCATGGCGACTTTGCGGAGCAGACTGGCGCCACGGATGAACCAGAAGTTGTCTTGTTGTGGGGGCAGTTCACGGGTCTGGCCGGTCTTTGCGAAGGCCATCCAGTCAGGTTGCTCGATACGGTCCTCGAGTCGTCCGGCGACCTCGTCGATGAGGGCGTCCGCCGGGACGTCATAGATGGTTACCATGGCTAAGGGTTCTTAATCGCGGCGTTTAAAGGCATCGTATTCGCCCGATACGGGCAGTTGGAGGCTCCTGTGCGCCGACCGGCGTGTGTCGGATTCACACTCTCAGATGCAGGTCGTCAGGCTCGCCACCCACGGGCGCTCTCGAGGCCCAACACGATGCCACCGAGAATCGTCGGAACCCAGTAGATGAACCCGCGAAAGAGAACGACACCGGCAGTCGCCACGTCGAACGAGACGGCACCACTGGCCGCCGAAACGAGGATGGCGAGCGTCCACTCGATGCCACCCGCACCGCCCGGAAGCGGGGTCACTCCGGCGATTGCACCGATTGGGACGACGAACAGTGCGATAGAGAAGGCAATCGGTGCGCCGATCGCGTGGAACGCGACCCAGAGGCCGACCATCTGGAACAGCCATCCGAGGCCCGACAGTCCGAGTGCGATTGCCAGTCCGCGTGGGTTCCTGCCGACGCGTTCGATCGCCCGAAAGAAGCCGTTGATTCTGCGTTCGACACCGTCTGTCGATGGAACGCTCACGCGAGGGATGTAGCGTGCGCCCGTCTGAATAATCGGGGTCAGCGCGTCGATGAGTTTCCGTTCGAGTTCGTACCGTCGCTCCCATGCGATGTAGACTGCTGTTGGGACGCCGATCGCGAGGCCAACGACTGCGACGAGCGCGATTTCGAGGTTGCGTCCGAGCGTGACCTCGGTCGCGTAGTACCCCGCGCCGATGAGTGCAATCGTGATAGACGGGACGAAGTTGAGTGTGTCGACACTGGCGATGGCGGCGAGTCCCGTCTCGTATTCGGTGTCGGCACTCCGCGAGATGAGGAGTGCTGTGACGGGTTCGCCACCGGCCTGCCCGAACGGCGTGATATTGTTGGAGAACATCGCTCCCGTGAAGACGAGAAACGACCGCAGAACGCTGATGTCGACGCCCAGAACACCGAGGACGGTCTTCAGCGACGACCCCCACGTGACCAGCCAGAGTATCGTGATGACGAACAGCCCTGCCAAGAACGCAGGGCCCACCATCGTCAAGCGGTTGATGAGTTCGTCGACACCCGCGAAGTAAAAGAGGACGGCAAAGACGACGAATGCTGCGGCGAACCCGAGTATCGTCGCTCGAATATTCTCGCGGGCCATCTGCCAGAAGTGGGGCCACGAACGGCATTAAGCCACCGAATTCAACAGACGGTTCGATGCACGTCCGGCCCGCGCTCCGTCCGTGTCACGGATAGATGGACATTTCCCCCGGGGATGACACACGTGGTGTATGGACGAGCGCACCGCCCTCCGATTGCTCGCGGCGGACCTCCCCGGTGCAGGTGACGATGCCGCACTCGTAGACGGTCTCGTCGTCACGACGGACATGCTTCACGAGACGACGGACTTCCCCGCTGGGACGACTCGCTACACTGCCGGGTGGCGAGCGGTCGGCGCATCGCTGTCGGACGTGGCCGCGATGGGAGCGACAGCAGTCTGTGCAGTCGCCGTCTACGCGGCACCCGAACTCGACGAGACGGAACTCTCTGCGTTCGTCCAGGGTGCACGTGACGTGTGCGAGGCCGTAGACGCTGAGTACGTCGGCGGTGACCTCGATACACACGACGAGTTCACGGCGGTGAGTACGGCCATCGGTCGTACCGACGACCCAGTGCTTCGCTCCGGTGTCAATCCGGGAGACGTACTCTGTGTGACGGGCGAACTCGGTCGCTCGGCAGCAGCAGTTCGCCTGTTCGAGATGGGCGAGGCAGAACGTGCGAACGACCTGTTTCAGTTTACACCGCGCGTCGCCGCCGGTGTCGAACTTGGGGACGTGGCGACGGGGATGATGGATTCGAGCGACGGACTGGCGCGCTCGGTCCACCAACTCGCAGAGGCGAGTGACTGTGGGTTCGAACTCGACTGGGATGCGCTTCCGGTCCACGACGCAGTCGATGCGGTTGCGACCGACGACGCCGACTTCCGTGACCTCGCTGCGTACTTCGGGGAAGACTTCGAACTCGTGTTCACGATTCCCGAAGCCGAACTCGACGCGGTTCGCGACGAAGTCGACGTCCCGCTCACCATCGTCGGACGGGCGACCGAGGGGTCGGAAATCGTCGCCGACGGCGACGCAGTACCCGACCGAGGATACACCCACGGCGGCGACTGACTGGCGAAACGCTACTTTTAGACGAACCTGACTGCCTACGCCGGGATGACCTGAATCGGCACGAGGAGGAAGCACGCTGCCCCGAGCGCGAAGGTAAACAGGCCAATCGCGATTCGCCCCGGCCCTAACGGTGTCTCGTCGACTGGGTCTGCAGGGCCGTTGTAGGCGATGAACGTCGAGAGGAGGCCCCAGAAGAACCAGAGGCCGACGGACTCGTTGATGCTGAGGCCACGGACGTAGAACAGGTAGCCTGCGATTCCGAACAGGAACAGCGGGACAGTCGCTGCCAGTGACTCTTGACGTTCTCCGAGCATCGCCCGAACCATGTGGCCACCGTCGAGTTGACCGACCGGGAGCAGGTTGAGGACGGTAAAGAACATCCCGACCCACCCGCCGATGACGACGGGATGGACGACGGTTCTGGGGTCTGGGTACTCGGTCGGTCGGCCGAGAGCCGCGGCGATGGCGTCGAGGAGTGGCGGGTTGTTGAAGACGATGACGTCACTCGAACTCGCGAACGCCCACGCGGGCACAGTCAACGGTTCGAGTGAGAGGCCGATACCGGTGACGACGATCGTCGCTGCGAGCCCAGCGAGTGGTCCTGCGACGCCGATATCGAACAGCGCCTTTCGGTCGGGCATCTGTCCGCGCATTCGGATGATGGCACCTAAGGTTCCGAACGGGAAGATAAACGGGATGAGATACGGGAGTGAGACGTTGACGCCGTGGTACTTCCCCATCAGATAGTGGCCGAGTTCGTGAACCGAGAGGACACCGAGCACTGCGGCGGTAAAGGGCCACGCCTGAAGTGCGACAAGCGGGTTTGCGGTCAACTCCGCGAGCGGGACGTAGTACCACCCAACTGCTCCGACGAACAGCGTCGAGACGATGGTCGCGACGAAGAGTGCGAGGTTTTTCCACGGAACCCCGTCGATACCGGCCGAGACGGGTTCGGCGACGACGATGTCGGTCCCACCGAATCCCGTCGTCTGCGCTTGCACTTCGTATCCTGCCTGCCTGAATGCAGGCCAGATCTCACGAACGAGCATCTGTTCGGGGACGAGCGACTCACCGTAGTAGACGAGTCGCTTCCCGTCGGTCCGTGTCTCGTGTACATCGAAGACGGTACGAAGTACCTCGACCGGCGGTCCGTCCGCCGATTCGGCCTGTTCCATTGCCCTCCGCTAGGTGTGCGACGTGTATAAATCCCGTGACGAAACTCACTGCTCACCGTTCAGGTGTCGGAAAAACGGGTGAAGAGCCACCGGAGAGTATGGGGGCGGTCAGTGGAGGGCTGGTCTCCCACTGCGTGTGGTTTCGTCGTGAGAGGGTGGTAGGTTGGTTGTTAGGGCTGGACGGGTGGGTAGTAGGCGGGTTTGGGGCTGGGTGGGGTTTGGTTTGGGGGCTGAGTTGTAGTTGCAGGTGGTGGGGGTTGTCGGGTGGGTGGTGGTTGTGTTCTGTGAACCGAGATGGGTCCTCTCGGGGTATTCAGGGCGTTCGGACGGGGTCTCGTTCAGACAGCAGACTCTACACGCCACGTGGTCGCACTCGTGTACGACCACTTTTCGATGGTCAGTTCGGTCGCGGAGTCGCGAAGCTTGACCATCAGCGCGCCAATCTCCTTGGGAGAGAGACCGACGTCGTCAGCGATGAATTTGCTCTTGAAGTACATCTCGCCATCTTTGGCACGGTCGAGCAGATACTGCTTGAGACGGTCTTCCTTCGAGCTGCCATCGGTGGAGGGGGATGCTGTAACACTCATCTGGTACACCTCGCTCTACTCTATCACCCATAAGGTGTTATAAAGGAAGGAACGTTGAGATTAGTTCGACCGCTTTCACCTTGAATCTACGAAAAGAGTTCATTTTACAACTCTTTTAGAATCCACTAGACATTTTAGAAACGAATCTCAGGGTTATGTTCATATAATTAAACCCAGAATAAATAACCCTCATATTACTCCCGAATTGGATTGTAAAAACGTTATTTTGCGGTAATCTGTGCCGCAAGTTGAGCCGGAGACGGCGGTTGGATGGCTGAACGGCTTCGAACGAGTCACGTGCCGGACTCAGCGGTCGTGGACCCAGAACTCTTCTTCGACGGTCGTCTCCTTCTTGAATATCGGCACTTCGTCTTTCAGTCGGTTGATGCCGTCTTCGACGGTTTCGAACGCTTCGGTCCGGTGTCCGGCGAGGACGACGACGAACACGATGTCTTCGCCGTCTTCGATGGGTCCGACGCGGTGGTGCATGAGGACACGGTAGACGCCGTCTCGTGCTTCGAGTTCTTCGGAGATGGTCGCCATCTTCGCCTCTGCGACGCCGTCGTACTTCTCGAATTCGAGTGTGACGGTTCGTGCGTCGTCTTCGGACTCTTTCGCGCGAACCCGCCCAGTGAACGTCGCAATCGCACCTGCGTAGTCTGCTTTCGGGTCGTTTTTTACCTGTTCGACCAGCGACTCGAGTGTGATGTGCGGTTCGAACCCCTCGACGTCGCCCGCGAGTTCGTCGACGTCGACGTCGTCGGCAGCTTCTGCTTCAGTGACGACGTTCGCGGCGGTTGCACCGTCGAGTGAGACGGTGGGAACGCGCGCGTCGGGGAATCCTGTGAGGAGGGCGTAGTCGTACTGGGAACTGAGTTCGTCGAGAAGCGTGTCGAGCGTGCGATTATCTCCGCCGCCCATCCAGTCGCCATCGGGTGTGAGACCGTACGACCCGTTGACCCCCTCGGTCGTCTCCGACTGGGGCGCGTTGCTCGGAACCGATTCGACAGTCGCGACTCGGCCATCTAATTTCGGGGCGAGTCGCTCACAGAGGACGGTTGCGCCCGGACCAACCACGCCAAGTACCTGCATACAGAGTCTCTCGTCCCGCGTCGTTTTAAGATTGCTCCGACTTGGACGGGTCGTCGCCTCCGGCCGACCGTGTTCGATAGAGATACAGCGAGATGCCTGCACCGAGAAGCCCCAGCGTCGTCGCAATCCACGGTGCGAGCGCGCCAACGACGGTGTCTGCCGTGGCGGGGAGCGTATCGTACTGCCACAGCGCCCACCCGATAGAGAAACACGCCACGACGACCCAGTAGAGGCCGGTCCGACTGTCGAATTCGCCTCGATAGTAGCGGACGAAGAGCGCGCCGAGGGCCAGGCCCCACCCGACGACGATGAAGGTAATCGTCTCGACGGTGACCAGTCGCATACCTGTAGTCGCCGCGAGACTGGTTTAAACCCCCCGACACGGGTGTCTCGCACTTGATAACCCTTAAGATGCGCTCACGGATACCCGTGTGCAATGAGAGTCGTCATCTCCATCGGCGGAAGTGTACTCGCGCCGGACCTCGACCCAGACCGTGTACAAGCGCATGCGTCGGTCGTCGAGGCGCTCGCGCGAGAGGGGTGTGAAATCGGTGCAGTCGTCGGCGGCGGCGGCGTCGCCCGCGATTACATCAGTGCCGCCCGTGAACTCGGCGCGAACGAAGTGCAACTCGACCAGATCGGTATCGACGTGACCCGAATCAACGCTCGTCTGTTGATTGCGGCACTCGGTTCGCAGGTCGACCCGAAAGTCGCCCACGACTACGAGGACGCCGGCGACGCCATCCGTCGCGGCGATATCTCGGTCATGGGCGGAGTCATGCCCGGTCAGACGACGGACGCTGTCGCGGCCGCCTTCGCAGAGTACGTCGACGCCGACTTGCTCATCTACGCAACCAGCGTCGACGGCGTGTTTAGCGCCGACCCGAAGAGCAACCCCGATGCGACGAAGTTCGAGGAGATGACCGCCGGCGAACTCGTCGACGTCATCGGCGACATCGAGATGAACGCCGGGTCGTCCGCACCGGTCGACCTCTTGGCCGCCAAACTCATCGAACGCGCGAAGATGCGCACCATCGTCCTCGACGGAACCGACCCCTCGCGCATCGAACCCGCGGTCCTCCGAGGCGAGCACTCTGGAACCGACATCATCCCGGAAGGCGGCGACGAACCGACCTACTGGGCCCAGTGAGATGACGACGGACCAAGCCTCTTCCGACGACGCGCCAGACGAGCCCGTCGCGACCGACGCATTCGACGACGCGGCCGACCCGAACGACGGCCACCGCGACTTCTGGGCCGACGACGTTGCAGACGAGATAGAAGCCCGAGACCCCGACGAACCCATCGTCATCAAAGGCGGCGTCTCACCGTCTGGCGTCGCCCACCTCGGCAACTTCAACGAGATTATCCGTGGTTACTTCGTCGCCGAAGTGCTCCGCGAACGCGGCCACGACGTCCGCCAGGTCTTCACGAGTGACGACAAGGACCCGCTCCGCAAACTCCCCCGCAAACTCGCCGACGAAGACGGCACCATCGTCGGCCTCGGTGAGGTCGATGCCGGTGCACTCGGCCGCAACCTAGGCAAGCCGTACACCGCGATTCCAGACCCCTTCGGGAAAGAAGAATCGTACGCCGCGCACTTCGCCGCCTTGCTGAAGGCCGACGCCGACCGTCTCGACATCCCCGTCGAGATGATTTCGAACACGGAGATGTACGCCGGCGGCGACTTCGACCCAGTCGTCGAACACGTCCTCGAAAATATCGACGTTGCGCGCGAGGTGCTCTCGAAGTACCAGTCGAAAGTCGACGACGACTACGTCCCGTTCAACCCGGTCTGTGCGAACTGCGGGAAGATCACGGAGACGGTCACGTCGGTCGATATCGAGGCAGGAACCGTCGAGTACGTCTGTACCGACATGACCGTCGGCGACAACACCATCGACGGCTGTGGCCACGAGGGAACGGCGACGTTCCGCGAGGGTAAACTACCGTGGCGCTTCGAGTGGCCCGGCCAGTGGCAGGTCCTCGGCGTCGACTTCGAGCCGTTCGGCAAGGACCACGCCGAAGGGTCGTGGCCCTCCGGCAAGGACATCGCAGAGAACGTCCTCGAATTCGAACCGCCGATTCCGATGGTCTACGAGTGGTTCACGCTCAACGGCGAGGCGCTCTCGTCGTCTGCGGGGAACATCGTCACCGTCTCGGAGATGCTCGACCTGCTCGAACCCGAGGTGCTTCGGTACTTCTTCGCGCTCAATCCTCGGAAGGCCCGTGACCTCGACCTCACCCGTCTCGACCAACTGGTCGACGACTTCGACCGATTCGAACGCGCGTACTTCGGCGAGGTAGACGACGAGAACCTCACGCGGTTCGCCACGCGCGCCTACCCGTTCGTCGTCGACGAAGTCCGCGACGACCGCGTCCGTCTGCCGTACACGTTCGCCGCCGTCCTCGGGATGACCGACGACGTGGAACTCCGCGAGCAGATGGCTAAAAACGAGGGCTTCTTCGACGACGACACGCCCGAAGACGTGGTCGAAGAGGCGCTCGCTCGCGTCGAACGCGCCCGCAACTGGGCGGAGAAGATGGACAACCAGTACAACTACCGGCTGCAGGTCGACCTCCCCGAGTTCGACTTCGACCCCGCAGTCGAGGCGGCGCTCGACGAACTGGCCGACTTCGTCGAAGAGAATCACGACGGCGAGGCGATTCAGGGCGAAATCTACGAGACTGCTCGCCGCAACGACATCGAGATGGGCGACTTCTTCGCTGCCGGCTATCGCCTCTTCTTCGACGAGACGCAAGGACCGCGCCTCGGTGAGTTCCTCGGCGAACTCGAACAGGACTTCGTCGTCACGCGCCTCCGCCGCGAGGCCTGACGGCGCTGTCACGTCCGAAGCGACCACCCACTCCGGTCAGTTCTCTTCTATCGCGTCGATGACGACGGCCCCAACAACGAGGAGTCGCGGGTCGATTTCGTCGCGGTCCACGTCGATGGAGTAGGTGTCACGCAGCGAAAACGCCTCGTCGATGGCCCCGACTGGGTCGCCAGCGGCGTTCTCGACCCGGTAGGAAAACGGAATAAGCGTCGTGATGAATCGCCGAGCGACGGCCATCGGCACGTTGTCTTCGACGATACGGCCGACCACGGACCCGTTCGGGCCGAGCAGTTGGTAGGTGTGTTTCGCGAACGAGAACGCACCGCGTTTGACTGCGCCGACGCGGTCACCGGTCTGACTGTCGACGATGTCGTACGCTGCGGACACGTCGAGCACGCTGTCTGCCTTCACGCGAAACCGTTCTTCGCCCGTCTCGTAGTCGTCGAGACGAAAGTCCTCTTTCAGTTTGAACTTCTTCTTCTTCGCGGAGAGAATCGGCGTCTCGTCGCCTGCAGTGTCGTCTTCCTCGTAGACGACGTACTTCGAGCCAATCGAAATCTTCTGGCGAACCTCGTACGTAGAACTCTCGAACATAGGTTCGGATGGAACCGTCTTGGGGTAAAGACCTTCTGGGAAACGACTTATGTTCTCGTCGCGCGTATTCCCGAACAGGTTCGCTCCCCGTGAGCGACCCGTTTGCGGCCCCGCCGCAGTGATTTCACATGTCTCTCATCGACTTCATCCAGGCCCTCGAAGAACCGCACGAAGAGTTCGACGCCGACTCCGAACAGGCAGCTGACAGCGACGACGCGTCGTCAGGCGGTCGCTCGTTAGTCCGTCTCGTCGTGGTCGCACTCCTCCTCGCAGGCGTCGCCTACGTCGTCTACCGACTTCGCTCGTCGGCAGACAGCGAACTACTCAGTGATATCGAATTAGCGGAGTTCGACGCCGACTCCGAGGCGAGCGAGGCAGCCGACAAGGCGACAGTCTCTGTCGAACACGACCCCGACGACGCGAGCGATGTCGAGGCGTCGGAAGACGAAACCGGCGAAACCGGCGAAACCGACGAACTCGACGAGGAATCCGCAGTCGAAGTCGAAATCGAATCACCGGACGACGAGGCCGACGAAGACGACGCGTAAGCGTTCGGTTCCCGCCGACGTACCGTAACCCGAACGCCTTTTGGCGCTCGCTGCTTCCGTTCGACCAATGAATACGCTGCTGTGGATCCTCGCTGGATTCATCGCTTACTCCCTCCTCGCCACGCTGTTGCGTGCTCGTGGGATTCTCCCCGAGTACGTCCGCGTACAGGGTCCCCTCACGACGGTTCACACGCGCCGTGGGCGCGAGTTACTGGATACGCTCGCCGAACCCAAACGGTTCTGGCGTGCGTGGAGTAACATCGGCCTCGGCATCGCGCTCGTGATTATGGTGGGGACGTTCGTCCTCCTGTTGTATCAGGCCGTCCTCATCGTCCAGAACCCGCCTGCACCGTCGCAGGTGAACCAGCCACAGAACTTCCTCGTCATCCCCGGCGTCAACGACTTCCTCCCGCTTTCTGTCGCACCGGAGATTCTCTTCGGCCTCCTCGTCGGCCTCGTCGTCCACGAAGGTGGCCACGGCATCCTCAGCCGTGTCGAAGGAATCGACGTGGAGTCGATGGGCATCGTCCTCCTGACGATTCTTCCCGTCGGTGCGTTCGTCGAACCGTCCGAAGAGAGTCAACGCCGTGCCGACCGTGGCGGAAAATCACGAATGTTCGCCGCCGGCGTCACCAACAACTTCGCGGTGACCGTCGTCGCGTTCGCGTTGCTGTTCGGCCCCGTCATCGGTTCTATCTCCGTCGCGCCCGGCATCGCCGTGGCCGGTTCCTACGCTGGGTCACCCGCCGACGTGGCGGGAATAGCCGGCGGCGACCGTGTGACTGCAATCGATGGCACGCCAGTCAACACGACACAGGAACTCGATGCGGCGCTGGTCGCTGCCGACGACCGAACAATCGAGGTCGAAGTCGACGGTGAGCGAACCACGTCGGTCACACGTGAACTCATCGTCGCAGGCTCTGTGGCCGGCAATCCGGCGAATCTCACTGTCGAGTCGGGAAGCGACCCGATTCGCGTGACGGCAGTCAACGGGACGCCCGTCTACACCCGTGCTGGATTCGAAGACGCCGTCGGCGACTCCCGCTTTGCCACGCTCGAAACGTCTGCCGGCGAGCGAACGATTCCGGTCGGTGCGTACATCACGAACATCGCCGAAGACCAGGCGCTCTACAACGCGACGGGAGCGACGTCACCGCTCATCATCACCAGTTTCGACGGCACTCGAATCACGTCGTCGACCGACCTTCAGGTCGCCCTCGACGCGACTGACCCCGGACAGACCGTGCCAGTCGAAGTGTACAAAGACGGCGAGTTCCGAACCGTTTCGGTCACGCTCGGTGAGAACCCACAGGACGGAAACGGCTTCCTCGGCGTCAACATCTTCGCCGGAACGAGTGGCCTGCTGTTGACCGACTTCGGGACGCAAGCGTACCCGGCGGGAACGTACCTCTCGCTCCTCGGCGGTGACGGTGGTGACGGTCCGGGTGGCGTCGCCAACGCGTTCGGCGGGTCGCCCCTCCAACTCGTCTACGTCTCGCTGCTGTTGCCACTCGCCTCTGTCGTCCTCGGGATTCCCAACTTCCCCGGATTCACCGGCGAGGTCATCAACTTCTATCAGGTCGGTGGCCCCTTCGGATTCCTCGGTGGCGGCGTCTTCATCCTCGCCAACCTGCTGTTCTGGACGGCGTGGATTAACCTCCAACTCGGGCTGTTCAACTGCATCCCCGGCTATCCGCTCGACGGTGGACGTATCCTCCGAACCGGGGCAGAAGCAATTGTCTCACGTCTCCCGGTCGACGACCGCCACACCGTGGTTCGAACCATCACGACGTCCATCGGCTTGACGATGCTCGCATCGCTCATACTCATGATATTCGGGCCGACGCTCCTCGGTGGATAGTCCTGCGGATTTGAGGTAGAGACGGCCGGAATCGGCCGTTCCCGGCCATTCTCTCCCACTGGCACGACTCGCAACTTCAATACCGGATGAATCCTAAAGCCACTGTATGGTAGAGGCCCCACAGACCGACGAGGGCTGGTTCGCGCTGCACGACTTCCGAACCATCGACTGGGACGCGTGGCGAGACGCGCCCGAACACGAACGGAAGCGAGCAATCGACGACGGCGTCGCCTATCTCGAGGCACACGAAGCGGTCGAAGACGACGAGGAAGGCACCTCGGCCGTCTTCTCCGTCCTCGGCCACAAGGCCGACTTCGTCGTCGTCCACTTCCGGCCGACGCTGGACTCCCTCTCTCGCGCCGAGCGAAAATTCGAACAGACTGCGTTCGCCGCGTTCACGGAGCAACCGACCTCATACGTCTCCGTCACCGAAGTTTCGGGATACGTCTCCGACGACTACTTCGAGGGCAACAAAGAAGACATCGACACTGGACTTCTCCGCTACATCGAGGGCAAACTCAAGCCCGACATTCCGGAGGACACCTACATGTCCTTCTACCCGATGTCGAAGCGTCGCGGCGAGACGCACAACTGGTACGACCTGCCGTTCGACGAGCGCCGTGAACTCATGTCTACGCACGGCGACACGGGTCGCAAGTACGCCGGGAAAATCAAGCAAGTCATCGCCTCGTCGGTCGGGTTCGACGACTGGGAGTGGGGTGTCACCCTCTTCGGCGACGATCCGACGGACATCAAGGACATCGTCTACGAGATGCGCTTCGACGAAGTGTCGAGTCTCTACGGCGAGTTCGACCGGTTCTACGTCGGCCGACGCTTCCCGCCGTCGGACCTCGGCGCGTTCCTCGCGGGTGACGCCGTCCCGACCAGCGAGTTCGGAGACGAGTCGCACCACCACGCCCACGCACACGAGGAAGGTGGTCACCACCACGGCGACGGAAGCCACCACGGTGAAGGCGGCCACCACGACCACGAAGACAGCGACACTGACGACGAGAGCACGGACGAGGACATCCGCGGGCAACTCGAAGAGCTGAACATCTACGCGGGCAAGCCGCACGGCGAAGACGTCTACGCGACGGTGCTGTACTCCGAAGCGGACGCCGACGAGTTGTTCGACGAAGTCGACGGCCTGCGCGGGAACTTCGACCACTACCCGACGCACGTCAAGACGGCCGTCTACGAGGCCAACGAGCGCGGCCGAACCGCCGTCGTCTCCATCTGGGAGACGGCATCGGCCGCCGAAACGGCCGCTGGGTTCCTCTCGGAACTCCCCGGCATCGTCGAACGCGCCGGCGAAGAGTCCGGGTTCGGGACGATGGGGATGTTCTACACGGTCAAGCCCGACTCCCGCGAAGACTTCGTCGAGAAGTTCGGCGTCGTCGGTGGCCTCCTCGACGACATGGAGGGTCACTTCGATACGGACCTGATGGTCAACCTCGAAGACGAGAACGACATGTTCATCGCCAGTCAGTGGCGCTCGCAGGAAGACGCCATGGGCTTCTTCCGGTCTGACGCCTTCCGCGACACGGTACAGTGGGGCCGTGACGTGCTGGCGGACCGACCGCGACACGTCTTCTTGGCGTAGAGATAGTACCGCGAAAACCGAACTACGATTCTTTCTTCTGTCCTATGCGAGAGCGGCGCGGACCTCTCGCAACTTCGGGCGGAACTTGTCCGTCCCGAGGAGGTACGCAAAGTAGAGCACCGCTGTCCCCATGACGAGTGACCACGCGCCGAATCCGAGGTCTCCGTGCTGGACGGTTAGCAGTGCGAACCGCTCGATGTACGCGCCGACGACGGAGAGGACAGCACTCCCAATACCGAAGACGAGCAGTTCGAGCAGGTCGGGTAGAAGTTCGACGAATGACGGTCGCATTACCTGCCTCCACATCACCGGTCGTTGTGTCTCTTTTGGTCCGGCTACGCTTCCTCGCGTTCCAGGTCGGTGTCGCGCTGTGCGGCGTATTCGCGCGCAGATTCGACCGTCTCGGTCTCTAGCAGTCGCTGGATTTTCGTCTCGAACTCAGCGTCGGTCAACTCACCGCCAGCATAGCGCTCGCGAAGCGTGTGGAGTGCGGCCTCCGGATCGACGTCTTCCACTGGAGCAGATTGCTCGGTGCCTTCCCACGAAACTCTCCCGGAGAGGTAATCCATCGCGTACGAGTACCCGAGGCCGAGAACGGCACCGACGAGGAACATCCCGACGAAGGCGGGGAACGGGTTTACACTGTTCGAAACTGCGAGTGTGGCCCCGACGACACCGATGACGATTGCGAACTGCCACGGGTGGTCGTGGACGAACCCACTCACCCCCCGCTCACGAAGAGTGTCGAGCGAATTCATATACAACCGTTGTCAGGAACGCAAAAAGCAGTTCTGGATGTGAGTGGCGTGTCAGCGGTGGTTGGGAACTGGGTGAATCAACGCCAGACTGTCGGTTGTCGGTAGTTATCGCCCGCGACGAACGTAGTCTGCGACACCGAAGACGCCGGTGAGGAGGGTCGCAACTATCCATCGCCCGGCGTCGTCACCGCGTTTCTTCGCGTCGAGGCTGACTAGCCACGCGAGGACGACGTGTGCAACTGCCGTGAGACCGAGGAACGTCCCGAGTCGCACGATTAGGCTTCGTTGCGTGCGCCTTCGGCGACGCGCTTGTCGAGGCCAGCGTCGCGAATGTCGTCGCCGCCGACGGACGAACGGAGCGAGTCCATGCCGTCGAAGCGGTCGATGCCGAAGTTGTCGGCGTAGAGGTCGGCGACGCGCTGCATCTCCTCGTCGGAGAGTTTCGGCACGTCGGATGCGGCGGCCCACTCGGTGATGTCGTCTTTGGTGCGGAAGGTGGGCGTGACTGCCGCCGTGGCGTCGAAACCGAGGAGCCACGCGATGGAGGCCTGCGCCATAGACCGTTCACCGTCGCGTTCGAGGAAGCGCAGGGTTTCGAGTTTCTCCCAGCCAGTCTCGTACCATTCGTCGGGGCGGAAGCCACGGTGGTCGCCCGCACCGAGTTCCGTCTCGGGGCGAACCTGCTCGTTCAGGAGACCCGACGAGTGTGGGACGCGAGCGATGAGGCTCGTTTCCGACCCGGTTTCGTCGATGGTGTCGAGGAAGTGGTTTCCGACCTCCTGCTCGAACATGTTCCAGACGATTTGGAGTGCGTCGAACTCCTCGGTGATGGCCATGTCACCTTCAGCGAGCCAGCCGATAGAGGGGCCGAGTGCCCAGCCAGTGGCCTCGATGAGACCTTCTTCTTTCAGTTCGTCCAGCGTTTCGAGGACGTCGGGTGTGACTTCCTCGACGTTCGCGTTGTGAAGTTGGAGCAGGTCGATGGACTCCATGCCGAGTCGCTCGAGGCTCTTTTCGGTCGCCTCGCGGACCCACTCCCCGGTGATGACCTTGGGGAGTTCGCCGTGGCCCGCCTGCGGGTTGTTGTAGAAGTCGTAGCCGATTTTCGTCGCGACAGTGACTTCGTCGCGGTAGTCTGCGAGCGCCTCGCCGACGACTTCCTCGGAGTGACCCATGCCGTACACGTCTCCAGTGTCGAAGAACGTGATTCCCTGGTCGATGGCGTGGTGAATCATCTCGATGGAGTCGTCGTCGGAGCGGTCGCCCCACCAGTCGGTCCCGACGACCCACGCACCGAAGCCAACCTCGCTGACTTCGATACCGGAGGTCCCGAGTTCGCGGTAGTGCATGGGCGGCCATTAGAATCCCGATGACTTATTGGGTGTGTTTCGTTCCCGCAAGCGAGTGCGCCCGCCACCGTTTGATTTTGTGTGGTTTTGCCCGGGTTCGAACGAAACCGCAGATTCATGACCGGCGAATACCAACTGCGCCGACAATGGATGACCTTTCCGTCCGCGTTGGGTTCGTCGTGGTGACTGAACTCACGGACGAACAGCGAGCAGCACGGGACTGGGCGAGGTCGATTTCGACGGTCGAGACTGTCTCGCTCGACGCTATCGCTGATGGAGCAATCGACCTCTCTGCGTTCGACGTGGTCTGGTGGCACTGCGAGTCGCATCTCGACGCCGAACGCCGCGAACTCGCCGCTGACTGCGCCGACGCGTTCGACACCTATCTCCGAGACGGCGGCGGTGTTCTCCTCACGCTGAACGCCCTCTCTGCGGTCGACGTGCTGGGTATCGACCCCGTCGCGCCCGACGCGGTTGGCACCGAAACGTCACCGCATCCCACTGGACTGTTGACCAAGTCGATTCACGCCGACCACCCGCTGTTCGAGGGGTTCGACACGCTCGGCGTCCACATGCAACCGCCCGAATCACCGCGTCCGTTCGCTCGCTACGACCAGATTCTCCCGGCAGAAGGGCAGATTCTGGCGAGCATCATTCACGGTGACGACTATCTCGTCGACCTCAACTCGGTCGTCGAATGGCAGCGTGGCGACGGCGCAGTGTACGGTATCGGTGCCGAGGTGTCGTTCCTCTCGCACCACGGCCACGACTTCGAGACGATGGGGTCGAACGAGCACGTGTTGCGAAACGCACTCGCGTTGCTTGGTGGCGACCCACACCGCCGTCCGACGTTCACGGACCGGCCGACCGACCCCGACGGATTCGCGGCGATGCGCGAACGCCTCGGCGACGACCACCATCGCCCCCGGTACCATCTCGCCGGCCCGGCCCACTGGGTGAACGACCCGAACGGTGTCATCCAGTACGACGGCACGTACCACATGTTCTACCAGTACAACCCCGGGGGCCCGTTCCACGGGTCGATTCACTGGGGCCACGCGACGAGCGAGGACCTGATTCACTGGGAGGACCAGCCTGTCGCACTCACTCCGGACCCCGACGGACCGGACCGAGATGGCTGTTGGTCCGGCTGTGCTGTCGTCGACGACGACGGGACGCCGACGATTCTCTACACTGGTGGGCGGGACCATCACCAACTCCCGTGTCTGGCGACGACGACCGACCCGATGCTTCGGTCGTGGGAGAAGGCCGAAGACAACCCAATCATCGAGTCAGCGCCCGCCGACATCGACATCCTCGGCACCGACGACTGGGCCGCCGAATTCCGTGACCACGCCGTCTGGAAAGTCGGTGACGACTGGTACCAACTCATCGGCTCTGCCATCGCCCACGTCGGGGGTGTCGCCCTTCTCTATCGGTCCACTGACCTCCGTGAGTGGGAGTACGTCGGCCCACTTCACTCCGGAACCGAAGGCCACGGAACCGTCTGGGAGTGCCCCGAACTCCTCGAATTCGACGAATATGACCTCCTCCACGTCTCGAACTACGACGACGTTCGGTACTTCGTCGGAACCACCGACCTCGACGCGCCCGACTTCGACGTTGACCACGAGGGACTGCTGGACTACGGCGAGTTCTACGCGCCGCAATCGACCGTCGCAGACGATGGCCGGGCGCTCTCGTGGGGGTGGGTCAAAGAGGGACGCGGCGTCAACTCGCAGTGGCAGGCTGGATGGTCTGGCATGCTCTCGCTCCCGCGAGAACTCTCAGTCGACGCGGAGGGAACACTCCACCAGCGTCCAGCACGCGAACTGGAGACGCTCCGTGGTCGCCACGTCTCGCTCGCCGACCAGTCGCTCGACGCCGGTGTCCGAACCACGCTCCCGCTCTCGGGCAACGCGTACGAACTCGATTTCGAGGTAACCGTCGACGACGGCGGTGTGTTCGAACTCGGCCTGTTCGAGTCGCCGACGAGGCTGGAGCGGACCGTGGTCCGATACGACGGTGACCGAGTCTCGGTCGACAGAGAACACAGCAGTCGCAACCACGACGTGCACCGCGACCCGCGTTCGATGCCCATCGAGGACGACTCACTGTCGCTTCGTGTCTTCGTCGATGGCTCCATCCTCGAACTGTTCGCGAACGAGAACCGCTGTCTCACGACGCGTGTCTATCCCACTCGGTCTGACGCAGACGGCGTCACTGTCGCCGCAGGAAGAGAGACAGATGAGGGGTCGGTCGAACTGTCGAACTTCGATGCGTGGGAACTCGACGCAGCGTTCGACGCCCGAAAACGAGCGTGAGTGGCGGCGTCGACTGCCGTGGGTCGAAGACCGACAGGTGAGTGACGAGGGTCGCCGAACTCGTGACGAGCGTCGCCGAACTCTAGTAGTATTCGCCGCCGCCGTCGCCGTCGCGGTCAGCCTGTTCCCACCACGATTCTGGGAGTGCTTCACGCGGAAGCGGCAGGTGTCCGTGGTCCAGCGTTCCCACGATGTCTGTCTCGGGACCGTCGAGTCCGAGACGGACAGTCGGGGCGAGTGTGCCGCCGAAGCGTCGCATCTGTTCTTCGGGTGGAAGCAAGGACACGTCGTCGAGGTTCGGCCGGTTGTAGTCGAAGTAGTTGAAGAAGGACGTGACGAGGAGTTCGTCGCCGTGGTCGTAGACGAGCCACGAGTACGACTGGAAGGGCGCATTTTCTGGGTTGGTCAGAACCATTCCGTGGCCGTTGAGCGGTTCGTACTCGCCGGTCAGGTCGTCGGCGACGAAACCATAGAGGGCGTCGTAGCCTTCCAGTCCGGGTGCGAAAGTGTGGACGTGACTGGAGATGAAGAGATAGTAGGTGCCGTCGCGGACGACGAAATGTGGGCGTTCGAGTTCCTGGTTGACGCAAACCGCGTCCAGCAGTGGTGGCCGCAGTTCGAACGCAGTCGGGTCACCCGACGGTGAGTGAGCGATTCCGATGCTGCCGTTGAACTCCTCCCAGACCGGGTCGTCGCACGCACCAGTTCCTTCGGGGACGGGCGTGTTCGCTTCGAAGAGCAGGTACGTCTCGCCGGACTCCGGGTCCTCGAAGAACCACGGGTCGCGGAAGGTGTATATCATCCCCCGCGATTGGTCTTCGCGCTCGTACCAGTCGCCGTCAGGGGTGAGGATGACGCGGTGGTCCCACGGGCCGTCGATTCGGAGTTCCGAGTCGTCGGTGTGGACGGTTCCGCCCGTCGCGAGGGCGATTCGCTGGGTGTACGTCAGTTCCTCGGCGTCGTCGTCACCGGCAGCGGTGTAGTAGAAGTATATCTCGCCGTCGTCACCGTCTGGGTCGTACATCGCCGACCCCGCCCACTGGCGTTGTCCGAGTGTACCGCCATCGAAGACACGCCCACCGGTCGTCCAGTTCTCGCCGTCGGTCGAGTAGAAATACCGGATGGTCGCAACGTCGTGGCGCTTCCCCGGAAGGAGGTCAGACGGAGACGTGAGTGCGAAGATAACGCGACAGCCGTCGATTTCTGCGACCGAACCGTCTCGATCGCGGAGCAACCACGTATCCCAGATGTGGAGTTCTTCGTCGAGTCGTTCGTCTGGTGGGTAGATGATTGGCGCGACGTTCGAGTCGTCGCGGCGGAGTCCCTCGGCGTGGGCCCGCGTCCATGCCGGGGTGTCTCGTGTGAATCCGTCACTCATAGATTGATGATTTTGCTCGGGTGGGATATGTCTCACCATTTTGCGCCGATTGTTACTACTGAGGTAGTAGTTGGATGCCATCGCTCTAAAACCCAGCTAAAATTGCCGTTTCACCGACTGTTCCGGGCGATTCACAACCGAACCCATTTGAACGCCGACAGTGAACGAAGTGGTAATGACGAAGGTCCACGTTTCGCTTCCGGACGATGCTGAGGAGGGCCTCCAGGCCTTCATCGACGACGTAGACGAACGTCTCTCTTCGGAAGAAGACACGTGTCAGGTCGTCCAGGAGACGCTCATCGACCTCTTCGGTGACCGAGAAGCGTGGGAGCGATGGCAAGATGGCGAACCCGTTTCGCCGGCCGAGCGAGTTCGACTGCAGGGCTACGACCCGTGTAACGCCACGCTCGAAGCCGAGTATTACGCGGAGAAAGACGCCGAGAAATTCAAGCGGTCGAAGTATCTCCAGTGGCTCTGGCGGCAGTTCGACACGACGCCCATGGCGGATAACGTCGATTTCGCGCTTCGGTTCCGACAGATGCTCGCCACTCACCTCTTCGAGGATGCAGGCGACAACCTCCGAATATTCAAAGACGTCACGTTCTCGTACGGCCACAACATCACCGTCGGCGACAACACCGTCATCCACGACAACGTCCACCTCGACGACCGGGGAAAACTCACGATTGGCAACCGTGTCTCCATCTCTGACGACGCACACATCTACAGTCACGCCCACGACGTCGTCGACCAGACCGAAGTCCGAAACTACCACACGAAAATCGGCGACGACGCCCGAATCACGTTCGCTGCGATGGTGAACGCTGGCACCCACATCGGCGAGAACGCCATCGTCGGCGCTCGGTCGATCGTTCAGGGCGACGTTCCGGCACACCACATCGCCGTCGGCGCACCCGCAAAGAGTGTGAAGATCAAACCCGGATTCGAAGAGGTCGCAGACCCCCTCGAAGCCGGTGACGAACGACTGGCCGACGAACGTGAGATCCCGTACGACCTTCCGGAGGACATCGACGTGTTCGACGAGTTTGGCCGGGACGTTGGTGGACCGGTCAAACCACATCGGTCGCGGTAGTCTCGGCAGTTCTCTCTCGGCGTTCGCCGCTTCTCTCAGGGCATTCGCTTCCATTGTTCGAACGCCGCTATCGACGACGGCGTCCAACTGACAGTGCCGACACACCCGGGACGTGGGCCGTGACGGGGGTGATTACTCTGTAATTTGACCGAAGAAACGATATAGCATGCTAACGTAGTTCATTGTGTGATGGACGTCTGGGGTTGGATCGTCATTTACGCCCTCGGGTTGACCTTACTCCAGCTACTGGTCTATCGATATCTCGTCAACGGTGGAGAACCGACGATGGGTGATGGAGTCGGTCGAGACTCCGACCGAATGGACCGATACGTCCACCCCGAAATCGCGTCCTCGTTCGAGGACCGTTCTCGAACCAGTGTCCAGGTCACACCGACGGGCGAGCGCATCTGCCCCGAGTGTGGTGCCACGAACGAGGCCGATACGACGTTCGACCTCTGTTGGAACTGCACGCGACGGCTGCACTGACCGAGGCCGTGTCCATTTTACGGTCCCCCGCTAATCGTTGAGTAGCATGGCCGAAAACAGTGAGCTCCACGACGAACTCGACGCGCTCGCACGCGAGCTCGAGCAGGCGATTCTCGAATTCGACGCGGTGCTCGAGCGTCACGCGTTGGTTCGACAGCGGAACCAGAGCCTCGCGTTCGATCCGAACTCAGTCGAGTTCGACGACGTACAAGAGTTGTTTTTCTAACAGTCGTCTCCCGACTTCCGTGACCCACCGTCGGTTATCCGAGCGAGTATTCTGAAAAAACCATTCGCAGTCTATGCGGATGCTTCGATGTTCTTTGCGACGACGTCCATCGTCTTCTTGAACTCGTCTTTCGGGCTAAATTCGACGAGTTCAGTCCCGGCCTCCATCGAGACGAGGTGACCTGGGGCTAAGTGATAGGCTTCGCCTGCTTCGACTGTCTCTTCGTGGTCTGCGTAGTTGACGGTCATCCGTCCTTCGAGGATGTATCCCCAGTGTGGACATTGACATCGGTCGTCTGGAAGGCCTTTCATCAACGGCGTGGTATCGAACGCAGTCTCGAAAGACTCGATGTCGACGTGCATCTCTCCCCACTCGACTTCTCGAATGGCTATTCCTTCAGCCTCGAATGCCGGCTCCAACGTCGATAGGTTGGCGTGCTGTTCCATTGGTTCTGCGGCCATGTTACATTCTCCACTTATAAGTATGTTGGTCGTGGATTTATTGCTTTCTTTGCGAGCGTTTGTGGATACATAGACACTACTGTCCGCTCTCAGTAGTTGATTCACGATTTTCACCCTCTCGGGAACGTGTCTACCTGACGAGTAACACGCAGAGCGGTTGTTCGGACGTTGTCTCGGTAGAAATGCGCCGACCGGGTGTTCACTGAACGACGTGAAGTGAACGTTGACGAGACTGTGTCTCGTCAGGAATTGAACCCCAGTCGCTCCCTCTCGGTCGCTCCTTGATTCAATTCCCTCCGGGTCGCATACACCCTCGACAGAGGCGAGCAACACGCAAAGCGGTTGCTCGCTCGTCGTCTCGGTAGAAATGCGCCGACCGGGAATTGAACCCGGGCTTCGAGCTTGGGAAGCTCGTGTCCTACCACTGGACCATCGGCGCTCGTTGCACTCGCTTCGTGCATCACACCGCTTCGCGCTGTGATACATCGGCGCGCTACGCTTCGCTTGCGCCCCGGGGCTGACGTCACTTCGTTCCGTCACCCATCGGCGCTCACTACGTTCGCCTCGTGCGTTGCCTCACTGCGTTCGCCAACACATCGGCGCTCTTTCGAAGCAAAAATCCGTAGACTGCGGGGGCACTTGAACGTAGCGTTTCACTAGACTGTCGTCTCTCGAAACTGGACGCTCGTCCACTCTCTTTCACTAACGAGTGACTATTTGGCGTCTCAGTTCTAATCGAGTTTCAATGACTGATATTGACGTTCTCTCGGAGGGCGCGCCACTCGACCTCCGGCTCTCGGACGCCGAACTCGACGCCCACCGCGACCACATCACGTCGTTCATCCGCGACACCGTCGACGCAGCAGGGGCTGACGGTGCGGTGCTTGGTCTCTCCGGCGGCATCGACTCGACACTCACCGCATTCCTCGCCGTCGAGGCCCTCGGCGAAGACGGGCTTCACGGCCTCGTCATGCCGAGTGTCGCGAATGCCGAAGATATGATGAGCGACGCAGAGGGTGTCGCCGAGATGCTCGGTATCGAGTACGATGTCGTCGAGATTCAGCCCATCGCGAAGAAGATCTTCGACACGTTCCCCGAAGCGGCGAACGACCGCATGGCCGCCGGAAACGTCTACGTCCGCACTCGCGGCGTCCTCAACTACTTCGTCGCGAACCACGAGAACCGCATCGTCCTCGGAACCGGAAACCGGGCAGAGGCGATGACGGGCTACTTCACGAAGTACGGTGACCAGGCTGTCGACTGCAACCCTATCGGCAACCTCTACAAGCAACAGGTCCGCCAACTGGCCGCTCACGTCGGCGTCCCCGAAGACCTCGTCATGCAAACGCCCTCCGCAGAGATGTGGAGTGGTCAGACAGACGAGACCGAACTCGGACTCACCTACGACGTTCTCGACGCTGTTCTCG
This sequence comes from Haloferax sp. DFSO52, assembly GCF_048158745.1. Classification (NCBI taxonomy): domain Archaea; kingdom Methanobacteriati; phylum Methanobacteriota; class Halobacteria; order Halobacteriales; family Haloferacaceae; genus Haloferax; species Haloferax sp. DFSO52. The sequence goes on from NZ_JBLOPB010000002.1 coordinate 178,463, forward strand.
CGCTCCACGTCGATGGTCCACTTTCGAAGTCTGCAACCGTTCGCCACCTCGACGTGACCGAAGCACAGGTCGACCGCGTCGTCGAACTCTACGAACGAAGTGCGCACAAGCGGTCGATGCCGCCCGCACCGGCCGAACTAGATCTGTAGTTACTCGGTTCGCGACGACGCGATGTCGTCGACGTTTGCGTCGTGAAGTGCGGCGAACCCGTCGGCCTCTGCACGCAAGCGAGTCTCGTCGTCCCGCTGGTCGCGAAGCCGTTCTTTGATGATTCGGAGCGACTGGTGGTCGTTGTCCGCCATCGACGTAGCGACTTCGGAGGGGTCGTTGACGATTCGTGAGACGAGTCCCATCTGGAGTGCTTCTTCGGCATCGACGACGCGACCCGAGAGAGAAAACTCCAGTGCGTGTCCCTCACCGACGATGCGTGGCAATCGGACGGTTCCGCCCCACGCACCGAAGAGTCCAATCCGGACACCTGGTTCGCCAAGTGTGGCCCGTGGCGTTGCGACTCGGACGTCGCAGGCGAGCGCGAGTTCGACGCCGCCGCCGCGGGCTGCTCCGTCGATGCCGGCGACGACGACAGAATCAGTGTTTTCGATGGTGTCTGCGACGCGTTGTCCCTGTCGGGCGAACCCCCCTGGGTCGGAGAGTTCTGCGACGCTGTCGAGGTCAGCGCCAGCGCAGAATGCGGGGCCGCTCCCGCGGAGGAGGACGACCGGTGCGTCTGCCTCCTCGATTGCTCGCTCTAGCTCGTCGAGGTCTGCCGGTCTGAGCGCGTTTCGTCGTTCTGGTCGGTCGATAGTCACGACCAGAAGGTCACCATCGTCTGTCGTCCGTATCATATCCACGTTGTGCCGTGGTTTTCCAAAGGTCTTTGGCCTCCCAACCGTAAGTCTCGGCCGATGGACGACGCCGTGCGAGCCCGTGAGGCTGCGCGTGAGGCCCTGTCGGATATCGAACCCGATGCCCTACGCGCGGCGCTGGACGAACGCCTCGACGCCGCCTCGCTGACACCGGCGGTGCTCACGTTCGTGAGCGCGCGGGCTGTCGAACCCAACGTCGACCTGAACAGCATGGCACCGCGTGCCGCCGGAGTGCAACTCATCTACGAAGGGCTTCGACTCACTCGACTGCTCGCTCGCGACGAACCGTGGAGACACCTCGACTCGTCCGAGGACGACACCGACGCCGACCTCGATATCCTCGCCGCAGACGTTCTCGTCTCGCGTGGCTTCTATCTCCTCGCTCGGACCGAGGCAGCGGACCACGCCGTCGAGACAGTTCGTGCCTTTGGACGCGACCAGACGCGACTCCGAACCGCACCAGAAGGTGAGCGTGCTGTCCTCGACAGCAACCTCGAAGTGAATATCTGCACCCTCGCAGTCGTCGCTGGAACGACCGCCGTGGGGTCGCTGCCACCAACCGCACTCGTCGAGTACGCGGCCGGATTGGCGAAGACTCAGGACGGTGACCTGCCACCCGCCGCAGAGACGGTTTCCGAAGCGACTGTCGAGCGTATCGCAGCACTCTATCAAGGGGGCGGTGGAGACGACCCGGTCACCTCGACTGCAGACCGCTAATCGACATACGCTACCACGGTTCTGCCCCGTTCCGAATCGAAACCCCTAAAGAGTAACCCGGACAACCAAGGAATGCCTGCCTGGGTAGCTTAGCGGTAAAGCGCGTCCTTGGTAAGGACGAGAGCCCGGGTTCAAATCCCGGCCTAGGCTTGACAGGTTTCCTTCATATCCCACATTCACCTTCCGTAGCGGTGGGTATCTTCTGCCTGCGAAAGCGCAGCACGAGCGCCAGCGGCGCGAGTGCGAGAACGTGGAGGTGGGCGGGAGTGGAGGGTGGGAGTCAACGCGCAGCCCGCTCTGCGGGCGAGCATGGGTGGGTAAAGGCCGCGAGCCGCGCGGCGCGGCTCGTCGGAAACGTGATTTCGCACACTCCTATCCGGGGTGGCCGCGATGAGCACGGCCCCGGACACCCACGCTCTCGGCTCCCGTAGACTAAGTGTCCGCGACGGTGGAAACGCCACGCTCGCCCGTCCTTCCGCCGGTCAGGAGACGTTCGGGGAAACACTCGACCCCGAGGAACTGCCGCTGACGGGAGAAGTCGAGTACCGTTCCGTCAGCGAAGCCAACAACGCTCGAATCGGGTCGGTTACTGACGGCATCGACGCCCTTCACGAATACATCGAGAACAAGAAGAACGCGACGCTGGTGCTGCATGAGCGCGAGAGCGACGAAGTTCGCGTTCTGCCATACAACCACCGATGGACTGAGCAGTACCGGACGATGATGTACGCGAAGCTCAAGGGCGCAGAGCGGGAACTGAATCGGATATTCGGGGAAGGACCGACCCCGGTGACGATGCTCTCGCTCACTGCTCACCAGCGCGACGAGAATGGCGACCCGCGACCACCGGGTGAGGTGCTGGCCGATCTCCTCGACGGGTGGGACAAGTTCCGGCGGGTACTCAACCGAGCCACCGAGGGCTGGCGGACGGAATACATCCGGGTCGTTGAACCGCACAAATCGGGCTATCCCCACCTTCACGTCGCGGTTTTCGGGAAAGCCGATTATTCCCTCACCGAGAAAGTCCATGACCTGTGGGTGGAAAAATACGACATCGGTGGGGCCGAAGCCCACGAAAACGCCGTGTCAGTCGCTCGGGGCCGTTCCGCGCAGGTACGGAACCCTGCCGCGTATCTGATGAAGTACCTCGGGAAAACTACCGTGCGGGAGACTGGGGAACAGCAGCAGATACCCGGATACGAGGCGTTCGCGGCGCTTCTGTGGGTGACGGGAAAGCGGCAGTTCTCAGCGTCTGCCGCGCTCTCTGAGGCGATGAAATCACCGGCGTCGGAAGGAAGCGTCGAAGGAACGTGGGAGTTCGTCGGCGTCGGATACGGTCTGAACCCCGGTAGCTACTCGGGGGACGACGCAGAGCGGTTGATGAGACATCTAGTTGGTTCCGTGTGGGAACCACCACCGGCTGCAGCAGTCATGACCGGACCGCGTCAAACGTCTATTATCGGCGGTGTTTGACTCCTGTAGCCCATTAGTTAGTAGAACAATTTACAGTACGACTCAATAAGCTACCCACAATCTGTCAAGAATGCCGTGCTGAATATAGAGGCTGAGTTCAGCACGAGGTGATGGTGTGTTACTCGTTCAGATTACGGCATCTCTGTGTGGCTTATCGGGTATTTCCATCTGCGACAGCCTGCTGGATAATTGCGGTTACTCCGATGAGAATGAGGACGATTCCTGCGAGTGTGAGACTTCCCCAGATGACCAGTTCTTGAAGGACTTGACTAGCTCGCCGTGCGAGGCTGGCCGGGGTAAACAACTGTACGGCACGAGTCCCCCCAAGAGTCGTGACGGCGAGACCAACCACAACGAACGCATATCGCTTGATGTACTCTCGGGTTATGGCAGTCCGAATTGGGAGTGTTGATTGAGCGGAGGACATTTCATTTGAGGAAGGTGTAGTGACACATAACTATTCCTCTGTATCTATCTCATCCGACGCCCAGTAGCGACGACACCGTAGCTACTCCCAACAGCAATCGAGATACCGCCAAGCACGGTGAGTAGGGGGAAGTAGTGGGTGTTACAGCCGTCACTCCAGACGAGGTAGAACCAGTGTATCCCTTTGAGGATGAACTTCGACGAGTCGGCACACTGAGCGAGGGTCATCCCCGGTGGGGTGATGAGATACCCCAGCGGAATCAACACGACCCCGAGGATGACCCCGAGTGCCGCCTTCCGCCAGTAATTCATATTCCGTGACACTGCTCGGGCTGGGAAATACGTTTCGAACAGTTGAGATATGCTCCCTCTGTATCGACCGCTCCAATCGAACCGTTTAGACCGCTCGCTCGTGACCGACTCGCGCTATGTATTCAGCACGCACGCTGAGATCTATCACTAATTGAGGATTTCATCAGTGCCACTTGCACCATTATTGCTTCGACAATTGGGGTTTGATTCTCGGAATGAGTTTCGGAATTATGTCGGCTTGAGTGGCCCATCACACCTCCGCCGTACTGCGATTCCTGATTTTCCATCACAACTCCGCCGTCATGCGGTTTCTGCGATTCGTGCTAGTTGCCATTATTCCAAATCCGAAATCGCAAGACGGCGGCCTTGTGTTTAGCCGCTTATTATCCCCCGGATTCTAAAGAATTCCCGTATGGCAGAACCAGTACGCTGCGACATCTGCGGCGAAACGCTCGACCCCCGTGGTCTCCCCGGTCACCTCCGGTTCGCTCACGGCGAAGAAGTTGCATCAACTGACGGTGGGTCGGTTCCTGCAAACAGGGAGCTGACCGACGCCGAGGTTCTCGATGCCGTTCCAGAAGCCATGCAGGAGGGGAACGCGATCACTTTCCGCAACGAGATTCGCGTCACCGACGCGCAGGCGAAGCGAGAGTTGGTGGAGGCGTTGAAGGAGCGCATCCGGGCGCAGAACACGGTGGAACTCTGATAAACGGGTGACTCAACGACATTAGCAAAAGTACGGGAGAATTGGCCCGCACCTCCTCATCACGGGCTTCTCCCGCCGACAGCAAAGGCGTTACGCCCACCGCTAGTCGGACGGTAATCGCCAACCTCCACATCGAGGACGTAGACGCAACGTGCTGCGGTGCGCTCGGCTGCCGCCGGGAGAGTCCGCTGCTTCGGGTGCGCTATCCTTCGATGGGAAAGCGGGTCGTCTGTAAATCTCACGCTATCGGCCTCTGCTTGCGGCTCTTGCGTGAGGAGAGTGACAATGATGAATAACGAAATGGAGATGACGGAGTACGTCTCGGAGAATCGTGAATTCCTCGCCCGTGTACTCGCTCACGGTGGCGAGGAGGCCCAAGGGTACGCTCTCGCGGCGCTCGCAAACGGTGGCGACGTGAAGGACATCGAGGAGATACAACGGCTGCTTGACGACCTCAAAGAGCGCGTCGGGGAATGACGCTATTAGCCGGACAACGTCTCCACGAACTGCTTTGCGTCCTCGTAGAGTTCGGGGTCGTCCTCGAAAATCGTCGTGAGGTATCTCGCCCGTCGGAAGTCGTCGAGGACGGATGGATTCTGCTGGGAGATGCGGAGAACCGCGTCCCGGAGTTCACGCTGCTCCGCGCGAATGTTCGCCACCGCGTCATAATCGAGCGACTGACCGCACCAGACGCACACGTCCTCGTGGCGCGGCGTTTCCTTGTCGCACCGGGGACAGGTGAGGGGGCCGATTGGTTCGGGTTCCTCGGTTTCGACCTCCTGTCCGTGGAGCCTCGCGTACTGGTCGTCTGCGTCACCGCCGAACCGCGCGATGTAGTGTGCCGTCGCGTCGCTCCCGCGTTTCCGTCCCTGCCGATCTTCGATGAACGCCTGACTCATCCCTCGACGCGCGAGGTACGTGGCGTTCGATTTGCGGAAGTTAGTGGGCGTGACGGGCTTGTCCACGCTTACACGCCGTGCGGCGTCCTTGAAGCAATCCAGAAATCGCCTGTAGGTCAACGGCTCCGGCTTCGAGAGCTTCGACCACAATGGCGCGTCACGGTCGTCGGTGTCGGGGTGATCGCTGAGCCACCGACGGAGGTAGGGCACGCTCGGCACGAGTGTCACCGACCGCTGACCCGTCTTCCCATCCACGAAGACCTGCAGGCCGTGGCGGTGGTCGTTCACGTCACCGACGGTGAGTTCCTTGAGTTCACCACTGCGTGCCCCTGCGTCGAACGCGACGGCGATGAGTGCAGCGTCGCGGGAGTTGCGCGACTCATCGATCATCGGGAGCACGTCAGTCTCCCACTCAAGCATCTCGGCTGGATTCGGAACCGGGTCGTGGCTGTTACTAGTTCCTGTCGGAACCCACACGATGCTCTCGGGTTTCCCCTCCTCGTCGGTGACGTGTTCGCCGAACATCCGGAGAGCCGTCCGGTAGTCGTGCTTGGTGTATTCGTTGTCGTATTCGGTCTTTATCCACGAGACGATACGTTCGGTTGCTTCTCGGTCGGTAAGCGCGTCCGCGAGACCACCGACGTTCTCGGACATGATGGTGCAGTGACGGACGAGCTTTTCGCGGCGGTAGTCGCCGTATTGCGAGTCGAGAAGGTCGAGACGACGGCTGAACTCCAGCAGCAGTTCGCGGTCGGAGTCACCGATGTCGCCCGAGTCGCGGATGCGCTTTTCGAGCGCCACGATGTTTTTGGCGGGATCGCTCATGGCGATACCATTATGTTTAGCCGTGAGATTATGAAGGTCGTGTTCACATCCCTGCCTAGGCTTTTTCTGAAACTAACTTCCTGAGCGATTCGTCTCCCCGGATTACGACACCATCGACCTACCGTCGAACTCAGGATTATACAGTCGAGAGACATCGGTTCAACCATTCGACCACACAACCTACCTGAAAAGTAACCGAACTCACAGAACATTCGGACAGTATTCCCCAAGTAACATTTTCTATATCGTCCCACGAAACGTATCTTCATCTGGTGGTGAAAATGGCCGTACAAATAACACCAGAGCGCACAGCACTACTGATAACCGACCCACAGGTAGACTTCCTGAAACCGGAGAGCGTCGTCTGGGACCACGTCGGTGAGACAGTCGAAGAGAACAACGTCGTCGACAACCTCGTCAAACTCCGCGATGCAGCACGCGAGGGTGGCATCAAGGTATTCTACTCGCCGCATTACTACGAAGCGGACGAGTACGAGAGTTGGCAGCACCTGAACACCATCGACGGGATGATGTTCGAAACTCGGATGTTCGACCGCGCGGGTTCGGGGAGCGCATTCGTCCCGGAACTGCAACCGGACGACAACACGTTCGTTTGCGCACCGCACAAGCAACTGAGCGGGTTCTGGAGTAACGACATCAACACACAACTCCGCCAGCGCGGGATCGACACCATCGTGCTCGCGGGCATGAGCGCGAACCTCTGTGTCGAGTCACACCTCCGCGACGCAGTCGAGGCAGGATTCGAGGTACTGGTGGTCACCGATGCAACCGCCGCCGCTGGGAAGGAGGCACTCCAGGCCGCCTACACCAACTACGGGTTCATCGCGCACGAGACTGCAACGACCGAGGAAGTCATGCCGAGACTCGCCCGCAAGGAACCCGCTCCAGCGGACGACTAACCGGACTGAAACAGGCCCCTCCCCCTCACCATTCTATGCGTTGACTTCACACGCCGAAACGAATTACCTGTTGGGTGACTAACTACTATTCATGACTTTCACTCGGAGAGACTGGTTACGGACCGTCGGGTCAGTGGGTATCGCTGTCGCTGTTGCAGGATGTTCGTCGGGGTCACAAGGGGGCGGTGGCGGCCAAGCTGATGAGACTGACACACCAGAACCCACCGAGACAGCGACCCAGACACCGACCGAAACGCCGACAGAAACGACAACTGAAACGGAGACACCCTCCGCAGACATCGGCGACTCTGACGAGACAGAGACCACCGAGAAGGGAAAGAACGCCGCCGCAACCGAAGAAAAAGGGACCGTGGCGACAGACAAACAGACGGACGGACTCACGTTCACTGACCACTATCACTACACGATGAACGGTGTGCAAGGTGTCGCCGGAACAGTCGCCAACGAGACTGACACGGAGTTCGAGTCGGTGACTGTCCACGCAACAGTGGATCCCGGTGATGCCGGTCCGTACTCGAGAACGCTCAAGTGGTCACTCCCCCCCGGTGAAACGCAGCGGTTCCAGTTCAAATTCGGCGACGACGCTCCCGAGACCATCGACACGTACACGATCTGGGCGACTGGTGAGAAGTAACTAAGCGTCGAATATTCCTCCTCCAAGTGATTCCACTCGTCCGACATCAAGTAGGTCGAAACATGTGGACTGAGTAGGGTCGACGAGACTGGTTAGGGTCACTGTGTGTTGGCCCCTCGAAACGCTTACGCGTGTTCTGGTCTGTGGCCAGTTTCCGGTGACTGGTCTGTGCCACCAGCGAAGTCTTTTGTGAGTTCTGGGCGGCGGACGTTCCGATTCGTGCGGAATACGTTTTCGGGGTCGTAGCGCTCTTTGACAGCGAGCAGTCGCTCGAAGTTATCACCGTAGGTGGCCTGCACGCGTTCGTCATCCTCGTCCATCGTCTGGAAATTGATGTAGTTCCCCCCTGTCGAGAAGGGGCGGAACTCCGCCCAGGCGTCGCGAACCCACTGTTTGTACTCGTCCCCGTTGGGGTCTGACGGTTCCCACATCCCAGCAGCGCCGTAGGCGAAGTGAGCGTCACGGTTGCCGACAACACCGTCGTCTGCGTCGTGGTCGTTGAGCGCGCCACCGATGTGGGCGATGACCATCTGCGCACCCGGGATGGGGCAGTCCAGCGCCAGTTTCTGCATGGTTTCGAGGAGGTCGTCGCTCAGTTCGGCGGCGAACTCGGTCTTCCAGTAGTAGTGGTTCCCCTTGGGTTGTGTCGCGTCGAGGTACGACTGAAGTTGCGTGTACGGTTGCGCTTGGAGCAGGTCTACGACCGGGTCGCCCAGCGCCCGAATCGGAGCGAGGGCCTCGTCTGTGTCGTCGAGGTCACCCGAATAGCAGATGGCCATCGCACAGATGTGTTTCCCGTGCCACTCTGGTGGGACGAACGGCGCTGCCGGTGCCCGCCGTAACAGCAGGAAAGCCGTCAGTTCCTGTGGCCCGTTGGCCGTTATCTCCTGATACGTTGCGGCGACTTCCTCGGCGCGGTCGAACGGCCAGGCGATGAGGCCGCCGTAGACGGTCGGACCGACTTCGTGGAGGCGATAGGTGAACGAGGTGACGACACCGAGATTGGCACCGGCACCTCTGACGCCCCAGAAGAGGTCGGGATCCGACTCTCGACTCGCCAGACGGACTTCGCCGTCGGCGGTGACGATTTCGACCGACTCGAGGTTGTCTACCGCCCACCCGAACCGACGGGTCAGGTAGCCGAATCCCCCGCCGAGCGTCAGGCCGGCGATACCCGTCTCGGAGACGAAGCCGAGTGGTGTGACGAGTCCATGCAGTTGCGTCTCGCGGTCTACGTCGCCGAGAATACACCCGCCCTGGGCCGTCACAGTTCGCGCCTCGGGGTCGACGATGACGCCACGAAGCGACGACATGTCGATGGTCAGGCCGCCGTCGGCAAGTGCCGTACCGGCGATGTTGTGTCCGCCACCGCGGATTGAGAGAAGCAGGTCGTGCTCGCGGGCAAAGTTCACCGCGGCGACGACGTCGGCGGTGCCGGTCGGTTGGACGACGAGTGCCGGTGTCTTTTCGACCATACCGTTCCAGATGAGTGTTGCATCTGCGTACCCCTCGTCTTCAGGGGTGAGTACTGAGCCACGCAGTTGTTGGCTGAACGATTCGAGCGCATCCTCGGACAGTGTCGTGGTCGCGCCGTCCCGTGTAATGAGTGTTGTTTCTGTCATGATCTATTCTCCTGTAGTCGGTCTGATTGGCGACTCTACAATCGTGTTAGTACGTCGCCAGCTAGCATAATGCACTATTATTTTGTTACGGACAGACTGGTCTTCTGATGGGTCAACGTCCTCTCGCTACGGGACGGGGTCTGAAGACGTGAGAACCAGGTCTACTTCGACCAGAAAATGGGGAACGATTGGCGTTACGAGTTCAGGAGCTCATGTTGACCGGTTCGACGATGAGCGTCCGGGGTCCGACGAGGGCCTTTGCCTCACCCTGTCCGTCGACGTTCTGGGTGATGAGGGCCTTGAGTTCGATGGTGTGTTCGCCCTGTCCGACGTTGGCGATGTACCAGTTGAAGCCGTTCGCGCTGCGGGTTCGGAGGAACAGTTCGATTTGCGCTTCGAGGTTCTCGAAGTCGCTCGTCTTCATGCCGAAGTCGCGGTTGCTGAAGACGACTGAGCCATCGTTTGCACGGCTGTACGAGCCATCACCACCAGTGAAATCGTTTCCGAGCGTACCATCGTCGAATGCTGGGTAGGGTACTGGTTCACCATCGAGTTCGACCCAGCACTCGACACCGGCCGAGGCCACGGACTCGTCGTTGCCTTTGGTCTTGATTTCTGTGTAGAGGCCAACTTCAGCCGTCGCACTAATGATGAGGTCGGTGTTGGTCGAAGTCTTGAAGCTGCCACTCGAGAGAAGCACAGCGTCCGATTGCGTTGCCTTCTGCGCCTTGCTAATCTCTGCGAGAGATGCATCCGCTAGATAGACCTTGTTCGCACCCGAGGCGGCGACTGCCGACGAGGAGCCGAGTCCGCCGAGGGCGAGGAGTCCGAGGCCTGCTGCCCCACCCTTGAGTGCGGTGCGGCGGTCGATTTTGAGTCTGTCGTCTGTTTCTGCGTCGTGTTGTTTCGTCATGGTTTTTCCACTGACACCACAGCCGTTCGCAGTTTTTCGGCGTCTGCTGACTTCCACGGTGGTCAAGTGCTGCGGCCAGTGCCTTTCAGGTTGGTGGGATTACACTTTGTTATGGTTGGATTTCCTGAATGTTTTGAAAGTTAGACTGTCACAAATTCCTGTTATTCGTAGTATACTGATAGTCAACTTTTCCTGAATTTCGGGAGTTGCTAGTCGCTACATTCACGCCAATAGCGTCACCAACACGAACACTCACGCACATTCAGTCGCACTCGCACTACCACTCTCTACGTATGCCAGTGTCGACTGTGTCGAGACGCCACTCAGAGACATCGACTCTCGACTGCGTGGGCGGGCAACGACGAGACGTAGAGAAAAAGCGAGAATCTACCTGTTGGCTCAGTCGAGTTGCTGCAGTCGAGCAATTCGTTTTTCCATCGGTGGGTGCGAGGCGAATAGACGCGCCAGCAGTCCGCTGCTCTGGCCGAAGATACAGAGCGCGCTCACGCTATCGTTGATTGCCGTCCGCTCGACTTGCTCGTTGACGTGTCCTATCTTCGCGAGCGCACTCGCGAGTGCGTCTGGGTTTCCAGTGTACTGGGCAGCGTCTTCGTCGGCGGCGTACTCTCTGACGCGCGAGATGACGAGGACGAAGATGGTGACGAACATCTGTGCGATGATGCTCGCAATCCAGCCGAGAATCCAGCCGACGATTCCGCCGATTGCTTCGTTGACGACGAAGTAGACGCCCCAGCCGAACAGCATGGCGATGCTCTGGCCGAGAACCATCGGAATGACGTCTCGATTCTTCAGGTGGGCGAGTTCGTGTGCGATGACGCCTTCGAGTTCGTCGTCGTCGAGTACCTGCATGAGTTCGGTTCCGAGGACGACGACGCCACTTCCTTGCCGACCGACGGCGAACGCGTTTGGCGCGCCCATCGGTGCGTACATGAGCTTCGGTTTCGGAATCCCCATCTCGTCACAGAGCGTCTCGACGGTCCGATGCACGTCTGCAAACTCGTCTTCGGGGAGTTCTTCGGCATCGATACTCCTGAGTGCGAGCCATTTCCCGAGTTTGTACTGGACACCGGCGAACAACAACGTCAGTACGACGACTGTGACGGCTGACCCGAGAAATTCCCACACTGCCGTCGCGATGAGCATGTAAAACGCGAAGAGAATCGTCCCGGAGACGGCCATTCTGAGCTTGAGTCCGGCGTGTCTCATATCAGCACGTAACACTGTTTGTTGTCTTAACAGTTTGGGGACAGTATCAACTGTGACACATCTCGATTTCGCCAGCCACGACAGACATTTACAGGCAGGGTCTGTCACGACTCGTATGGCACGGGTCTCGCTTCGGGCACATCCAACACGCTGGCGATGGGTACTCTGGGCCCTCCTCGCACTCGGGTTTCTCCTCGTCAGTTTCCATCGCGTGACGACCGCTGTTCTGGCAGACGACCTCTCACGAGCGTTCGACACGACGGGTGCAGAACTCGGATTCCTCCACGCGTCGTTCTTCTACATCTACGCTGGCTTGCAGTTACCGTCCGGAATTCTCGTCGACCGTATGGGGTCGCGCCGAGTCGCTGCCGCCGGTCTCGCTGTGATGTCGCTCGGCGTGTTCGGGTTCGCGCTCGCGCCGACGTACGGGATTTCGTTCGCCTCGCGGGCAGTGTTGGGCCTCGGTGGGAGCGTCCTCTACACGGCGACGTTACGATTCCTTGCGAACTGGTATCGCCCCGACGAGTTCGCCACGATGACCGGGTGGACGATTGCTGCGGCGGGGATGGGTGGTGTTCTCGCGACGACACCGCTGGCGATTGCCATCGACACCGCTGACTGGCGGTCGGTCCTTCTGGCCATCGGCGTCGGCGGTGTGGGTCTCGCCATCGTGACGTTCTTCGTCGTCTGTGACCGCCCGAGCGACGCCGGGTTCGCTCCCATGGACGGCGTCACCCCTTCCGCGACGAACATCGAATTTTCGACCGTCGTCACGAACACCAAACGAGTGTTGCGAGAGGGAGAGACGTGGCTGATGGGGACGATGATGTTTCTCGTCTTGGGGGTGAACTTCACGGTTCTCGGGCTGTGGGGCGTCCCGTACATCTCGGACCTCTACAACGTGACTGTCCGGACGGCGTCGATGTTCGTCTTCGTAGGCAACGTCGGGTTCTTGCTGGGGTCACCGCTCATGGGAACGCTCTCTGACCGACTGGGTCACCGAACCGAGATTATCCTCGGGTCGTGTGTCGTCTTCACGCTCGCGTACAGTCTCATCTTCCTGTTCGTGACGCCGCCGTTGCTCGTCGCTGGCGGGTTGCTCTTCGCCGCCCTGTTCGTCATGGGGGGCGTCCTCATCGCGTTCACCGTCGCCAAAGAACGACACGCTGCGACGGCGAGTGCGACTGCGACTGGTGCGATAAACAGCATGGGATACTTCGGTGCCGCCGTCTTCCCCGCAGTGATGGGATACGCGCTCGACACGTACTGGACCGGCGAGACCGTCGCCGGCGCCCGCGTCTACACCCCCGCAGGCTACCGCGTCGCGTTCGGCATCGCAACCGCCGCGGGCGTCGTCGCGGTCGTCTGCGCGTACCTTCTCCACCGGCGAGAGTCTCGCCCCGATGCGACACCGACAGGGCACGCCGATCCGACTGACTGACCACGGCGTTTCATTCGAGACGCACCTTCTCGGCTACTCTTCACCGGTGCAATGCTGTAGACCTGCCAGTTTCGCAACCGTCTCCGAAATCACTGTCTCGCGGATGTCCAGTGCCGACAGAACTGTTCGTGCTTCTGCTGGCGTCAACCCATAGCAGTCGAAGACGGCAGCATCGAGTTCTTGCTGCGTCGCCGCCAGCGCGTTGTCTATCTTCACGATGTCTCTCGGCGTTTCGTCTCTGTTCATCGCCTCCTCAGCCAGTCCGTCGCTCCACTCGTCGTCGACGTCGGCCGAGTCTTCGGTGTCGTGCATCGTCTTGACCGCGTCTTCGACGCATGCTCGCTCCCCGACTGGGACGGCCGTCTTCTGCAGGACGTGGTGGAGATGGTCGACTTTGGCTCTCGACTCGAAGAGCGCCGTCAGTGCGAGGTAGACCGCCTGTTGCAGTGTCCGAGTCGGGAACTCGACCCACAGAAGTTCGTGTTCGACGCCCCCATCGATACCGTAGATAACGATCGTCGGCTCGTCGTCTGAGCCGACGAACTCGAACGCCGAAAACTCCCGTTCCAGCACGTCTGCGTCGCGCTGAGGGTCCACTGACGAGGTGGCGGTCCACCGTTCTTCTTCATCCTCATCACCCGCACAATGGGTTACCACGTCAGCTTCGGACAGTATCGCCCCGAGACGTTGCGTCTCTGTGGCCACGTGTGCTGTGTGCTCGGTCCAGATTCGACGTATTCGGTGGCGTCTCGCCGTGAGACGCTCTGCTGTCCGGACGACCGGCGTGAGTTCTGTCGTCCCTTCGATAGGGAGGGTGCGAAGCTGCGACAACGACACTCTCGGGAACAGGTCTTGTCCCATCTTCTCGCCCGTGACGAGCGAGGTCAGATACGCCAATCGACTGTTCAGCAGTCCGAGCACGTGTTCGTAGTCGTACGTGTTGTCGGTCAACACGACCGAAATCACCGACTTGGGAAACAGCAGTCGGTCCGTCGAACGCGTGGCTATCAACCCCGTCTCACGCTTCGACGGGACTTCCCGGACGAGGAGTTTCTCGCCGTCGAGAAACCACCGTGGTGGAATGCGGAAGAACTCGGCTTCGGTGTCGACGTACCGGTGTTTCGACCGGTCGAGATGATATCTGGTGAGCGCGTCCCCCCGGGTATCTTCGGCGTAGGAATCGCTCACTTGTGTCTCCGAATGGAACTGCTCGTTCCTGATTTGCGCCTCCGTGTGAAGCGTTCGGTGGTAGAGTTGGTAGCCGACGGTCAGGTCGGCTATCTCGCCCAATTCGACCATGTCTTCGCCCATCTTCGTGCTAATCGCGCTCTCGGCCGTCCCGACGTACGGATTGACGTGATACGCCGGCGGGCCAACGTCCGCCGACCGAATCGTCCGCGTCTCGCTGAACGCTCCGGACGCCTCGATATCACCCACGCGAATCAGTGCCTCGTTCAATCCCTCTGACTCCTTTGTTGTCGGTGGCGCGTTCGTCTCGACGATGACGGCGATGCTGTTCTGTCCGACGCCAGTAAACGCCGTCTCTGGGACGAACGCGATTTTCTCTAGCCGAGCGGTAGACAGCATGACGCGACGCAACTCCCGGGCACCGGGAATAGACAGCCACGTATTCGGCGTGACCATCCCAAGCCGTCCGGTCGTCACCGCGAACGACCGTTCGAGGAAGTACCGATAGAGGTCTGGTTGCCCGGCGTGGTAGTCGTACGTCTGCTGGAGGAACTGTGTGGTGGCGTCCGCCCCGTCGGTTACCCACGGAGGATTGCCGACGACGCAGTCGAATCCCTCGCCCTCACCGAGGACGTGCCAGAACTGCAGCGGCCAGTAGAACGGTGTCGTCTCGTCGACGACGGACGACGGCAATCGGTTCGATTCGAGAAACGTCTCGAACGCTACGTCGAGGCCCTGCCGTATTTTCGACGTTACTTCTTCCGCCCGTCTGAGTGGGGTCGGGTCGTCTGGTGTGTCGAGAAACGTCGTGCGGGCCACACAAACCGTCTGCATCTCGCCTTCGTATCGTTCTCGAAGGTGAGTTCGAACCTGCTCGTCGGGGAGTCCGACGAGCGCATCTCCCCACCCGAGATTCGCGTCCAGCGCAGGGAAGACGCAGTCGCTGGTCAGTGGGTCGTCGCTGGAGGTGATATGTGAGTCGTGCTCGATGGCTTCGAGCCAGATATTGAGTTTCGCAACGGTGAGGGCGTGCCGGTCGAGGTCAATTCCGTGGAGGTGTCGCAGGACGATTCGAGCAGCCACCGACCCCTCCCGATGCGCGGTACAGTGTTCGTCTTCAGTGTACCCGAGCATCCGCTGGAGCGTTTCGAGGCGTTCGATTGCGTCGTCGCCTGCCGAACTCGTCTGTGACGATTCGTCCGAACACTCTCGTCGTGGCTGCTGTTCGTCCGAACACTCTCGTCGTGACTGCCGTTCGTCGTCGAGTACCTCGTACAGGCGGTCGTATTCGTCGCGGATGGTGTCGTACGCTGCGACGAGAAACGACCCCGTCCCACAGGCGGGGTCCAGCACGCTGAACTCGGTGAACGCTGCTGTTGCGTCCTCGGCGTCGTCCCACGACTCGTCCGCGACTGCCGTTTCTACCCGGGTCGAGAGTCGTCGTATCTGCACGCCGACTGTGTCCTCGACGACAGACTCCGAGACGTAGTTCGGTGTGTAGTAGATTCCTCGCCCCTCGCGTCCATCGGCCAGATACTGCTCGTAGATTCGGCCGAAGATATCCGCGTCGATCTGTGTGTAGTCGTAGTCCGTGACTCCCGGCCCTGCCGGTCTGTCTCGCGTTTCGACACCGAGAACCCTCCGAAGCGTCTGATACAACGCCGCCGTGTTCGACTCGACGAGTTCGATGTCTGCGGCGTCGAATCGCGTGATGACTCCTGCGTCGGGGTGTGAATCGACCCAGGCGTCTACGTCCGCGAAGAACGCATCGAGTGCTGCTCGTTCTCCGTCGTTTTCTCGAGCGGTTTCGTGTTTCAGCCACGTGTCTCGAATCCAGTCGGCGTCGGCGACACCGTACGAACTGAGCGTCTGGATGTAGACGAACGTGCTGAGAAGTGCGGCGGCCCTGCCTCTCTGTCTCCGGTCTTCGTCGTCGGTGGCACTGACGTCATCGGTGGCGCTAACGGCGGCGACGTCCGTCACCCATCGGTCGAACTGGTCGAACAAATCCGGCTTCACCGTCAGTCTCCCGCACGTCCGCCGCGTGGTCCAGTCTCGGTGGAGCGTCTCGAATCGGGTGTCGAGCGGTCCACCCGAGGTGCGTGGTGGTCCGGTGAAGAACTCATGACTCACACCTCTGGTGCACGACTGATTAATCGTGTGGTCAGTTCCGGACGACGGTGCTCGAATCGGTCGAAAACGTCAGCTCGGGTCGTACTGGGCCAGCACGAACGGAAACTCGCTTCCGATTTCGTCGTCGACGACGAACTCCCCGACGACCTCGAACCCAACCCGATCCAGCATCTCGTACGTCTCTTCGATGCTCGGGAAACTCCACTGCATCTCGACGCCGGTGTCGAGCCAGTCGGGATTCGACCCTTCCCACGCGTCGCCGCCGACAGTCGCGAGGAGATAGCCACGGGGGCTGAGCACCCGTGCGAACTCCGAAATCACCTGCTCGTGTTCGTCTACCGGGATGTGGATGAGCGAGTAGAAGGCGCAGATGCCATCGAACGAGTCACGCACGAAGGGAAGTGCGGTCATGTCGCCCTGAACGAGCGTCGCCCCCCTGACGTTCGTTCGCGCGAGTCGCAACTGCGAGGCGGAGAAGTCGAGACCGACGGTGTCGAACTCCGAAGCCAACGTGTTCATCACTGGGACACCCTGTCCACATCCTGCATCGAGGACGCGATCTCGTGGGTCGAGGCGGTCGGTGAGTTCGGTAAGCACCCACTCTGGGTCGTCGTTTCGCCTGTCGAAGTACTCCTCGGCGAGGGAATCGTATCCGTCTCGGACCGTTCGTCGTTGCTCTGTCATCGAAAAGCCAAGTCACGTTCAGACGCGACGCCAGCGGGTAAATGTCTTCTCCCGAGCAGCAACGCTCGACGGAGTCTGTCGGTGGCGTAAAAACGTGGAAAACGCGTCTGTCTACCGAAGGTCCCGAACGAAGCGTTCGGGGACGTGGTCGACGAGGTGGTCGGGAATCGCCGCCACGAGCCGTTCCGCAATCGTGACCATCGGTTTGCGCAGGAGTACGTAGACGCCAGAGACGGCGACTGCACCGATGACGACTGTCTGGACCATGCCGTCGAAGACGACGACGGGCGGGACGGCGAACGCGAGGGCCAACGCGAGATCTTCGGGGGACCCATCGTATCGGACCCAGCGCTTCGGCGCAAGCCAGCGACCGTTCCAGTGGTCGTAGACTGCGCGCTCAGAGGTGCCAAGCCACGGTTTGAGTTCGAGGCCGCCGCCGAAGATGTCGGACGCCGAGTGCAGCGCCGCAGCACTGATGAACAGCGCCACGGCGAGCGTCGTCGTCGTCGGGTTCAACGCGGCGATTGCGACTGCCGGCACAGCGAGTGCGCTGAAGTACACTGGGAAGTGAAGCGTCTTTCTGTGACCAGCGTAGAGGTCAAAGTCAGGAAACAGGCCGCCGAGTGCGGCCGCGAGAACCGGCAGTATGCCGGCCTCAGGGACCAACGCCCACACTGCGGTGCCGAGGGCGACACCCGCGAGGGCGTGTGTGGTGGCCATCATCGAAGGTGCGTATGTAATCTGGAGGAAAAACGATGTCGGTAGTCGTGCTAGCACGAGTCACTGTGTCGTTCACCACGCACACACCCGTCCGACTGTCGCGGGGGCTATCTTTTAGCCACCGGGTGTGTATATGTGTACCATGAAGTTCGTTATCGTGGGATACGGTCGCGTCGGGTCACGAACTGCTCGCGTCCTTCGCGAGGAGGGCCACGACGTCACTGTCGTCGACAACAACGACAAGAAAGTAGACCGCGCACTCGATGAGGGATTCGAGGCGATTTTCGGCGACGGCGGGACCGAGAGCGTCCTCAAATCGGCAGGTATCGAAACTGCCGACGCCGTCGGTGGTCTCACTGGCGACCCGAACATCAACTTCGCCGCCTGCATGCTCGGAAAGGAGTTCGGCTGTCGCTCGGTCATGCGAATTAGCGAAGATTACCGGCAGGAGATTTACGAGCGCTACGCCGACGACGTCGACGAAATCGTCTACCCAGAGCGCCTCGGCGCGGCCGGTGCCAAGACGGCCCTCCTCGGTGGTGACTTCAACGCCCTCGGCGACCTGACCGACCAACTCCGTCTCGCGACGTTCAACGTCCCCGAAGATGCGCCAATCGTCGGCGAACACGTCGCAAGCATCGACCTCGGTGCTGACGGCCGAGTGTACGCACACGGACGACAGCGAGAACCGATGACGATTCCGCTTCCGGGGACAGTCGTCGAACCGGGTGACCAACTCGCACTCCTCACCGAGCGTGACGCCCTCGACCGCGTGCGCTCGGCGTTGCTTGGGTGACCGACGGAGTTCGAGATACTGGACGACTTCTTCGACTTCTTTCTGAGACGAGAGACGACGCCACACGAGAGACGACGCCACAGGTCACGCGCGTGTCGCAGAAAAGTCCGACGCCCTGGTGGTGACGCCGAACGCCGTGCCGGGGGAGCCAGAACGGCTATGGTGGTGTGCCGGGCGCGCGGGTGGGAGGATGGGAACTGAGGCCGAATGTGCGCGC
Source organism: Haloferax sp. DFSO52 (assembly GCF_048158745.1). Lineage (NCBI taxonomy): Archaea > Methanobacteriati > Methanobacteriota > Halobacteria > Halobacteriales > Haloferacaceae > Haloferax > Haloferax sp. DFSO52. The sequence goes on from NZ_JBLOPB010000002.1 coordinate 197,203, forward strand.
CCAGACGACGGATATGTAGCATGGACTATAAACCTGTGTCAGACAGGAGTCGCACGCTGCTGCTCCAGCCCCTGTTCGTGACGTGTCTCTGGGATGGCTCCGGTCTGGTGTCACCCGCTAGTAGACGAGTTTTCCTTCGATGAATCGCCGGACTCGGTCGTCAGATGGCGCGTCGAACACGCGGTCTGTCGGCCCCGATTCGATACAGGTTCCATCGAGGAGGACGGCCGTCCGGTCGGAGACTCGTTGTGCCTGCTGCATGTCGTGGGTGGCCAACGCGACGGCGATACCCCGGTCTCTCGCTTCACGCATCGCAGACTCGATGGCCGCGGTGTTTCGCGGGTCGAGGTTCGACGTGGGTTCGTCCAGAAGCAACACGTCCGGGTCGGGTGCGAGTGCGCGGGCGATGGCGACTCGCTGTGCTTCACCGGCAGACAGTGACCGAGCATCCCGGTCGAGTTTGTCGCGCATACCAACCGTCTCTAACGCGCGCTCGACCGTTGGTGAGGGGTCTGTGTCCCCAAACACGTCCCCGACGGTTCGGCGGAGCCGCGCCCGCCACGACTGCCGAACCCGAAGTCCGTACGAGACGTTGTCAGCGACAGACGACGAGAACAGACTCCGGGTCTGGAAGCCCATCCCGATGCGGCGTCTGGCGGCGAGTCGTTGCTCGTCGGGCATCGCCCACACGTCCTCGCCACCGAATTCGACCGTTCCAGCGTTCGGTCGCTCGAACAGCGCGAGCAGTCGAAAGAGCGTAGTTTTTCCCGTCCCTGACGGGCCGACGACGGCCAATATCTCGCCGGGTTCGACGGCTATCGAGACATCTTCTAGGATTGCGCCGTCACCGTACCCGTGAGTGAGTCCTCGGGCTGTGAGGCTCGTCTGGGTCGTCGTTCGCTCGCCGCCCGGCGACTGACCGACGGAGTGGTTGCTGTCGGTCATCGGTACTCACCACCGGGTGTTCTGTCACGGAATCGTGCGCCGAGCGCGTTCACGAAGAGCACGAGTGCGAGCAGGATGACACCGAGCGCGATACCCGTCTCGATGTTCCCCTTCCTCGCTTCGACGGTAATCGCCGTCGTGAGCGTCCGCGTGAACGAGATGTCGTCAGAGAAGACGATGTTGCCGCCGACGATGAGCACTGACCCGACTTCGCTGATGGCTCGACCATAGGCGGCCAGGAGGGCGGTTACGATGCCGTACCGCGCTTCACGGATGACGAGCAGTCCCACGTCGGCAGGGGTGGCGCCCGTCGCGAAGGCGGCGTCTCTGAGGTCCTGTGGGACCGACTGAATCGCAGACAGTGCGACACTCACGAGGACAGGGAGCGCGAGAACTGTCTGTGAGAGAATCATCGCCTCGGGCGTAAACAGGAGTTCGAACTCACCGAGTGGCCCGGACCGCGAGAGCAACAAGAGGACGATGAGTCCGACGACGACGCTGGGAAACCCCATCCCCGTCGAGATGATGGAGGTGACGATGGACTTGCCACGGAAGTCACGGAACCCGACGGCGAGGGCCGCAGGTAAGCCGATTGCGGCGCTGAGGAAGACTGCCACCGTACTCACGTAGAGTGAGACGAACGTGATGCTGACGAGATAGGTCAGGTTCAGGTCGCCAAGGCCTAACACGAGCGAAGGTGGGTGCGGACTGGACTAAAAGTCCTCGGGGACGTTCTCATCGACCCACTGCTCGAACTGTGCGTCCGAGACAGACGCCGACGTGTTGCCGCCGTCGTACTCCGCTGGGACGTACTGGTCGAACTGCGGCGACTCAGACAGCGCGTTCGGGAAGAACAACTGCGACCCGTCGACGGTGTAGTTGCTGATCATCTCTTGGCCCTCGGGACTCGTCAGGAACCCGGCGTAGGCCATCGCCAGCGGGTAGTTCACGTCGGGGTACTTCGCCGGATTCACCGGGATGACGCCGTAGGGGTTCTTCAGGATGGCCGGTCCGCCTTCGAGCGGCCCCTGAACGAGAATCTGGAGGTCGATGTTGCTCTTCGTGGCGAGATACGTCCCGCGGTCCGAGAGCGTGTACGCACCGGACTGGTCTGCCTGCACGAGTGTGTCGCCCATGCCCTTGCCAATCTCGCGGTACCATTTTCCAGCGGGCGAGACACCTGCGGCCTCCCAGACGAGCAGTTCTTTCTTGTTCGTCCCGCTGTCGTCACCGCGTGAGACGAACGTCGAGTCAGATTCAGCGATGGCCGCGAAGGCGTCGGTGGCGCTGGACACTCCCTGTATTCCAGCGGGGTCGTCTGCCGGGCCGACGATGACGAAATCGTTGAACATCACGTCGCGTCGGTTGACGCCGTAGCCGTCTTTGAGGAACTGGTCTTCGGCACCTCGCGCGTGGACGAGAATCACGTCGGCGTCGCCATTTCTGGCCGTCTCAATCGCTGCGCCCGTCCCCTGCGGGATGGTCTTCACACGAGCGTTGAACTTCTCTTCGAATACGGGATTGAGGGCGTCGAGGAGGCCCGTGTCGTAGGTACTCGTCGTGGTTGCGAGCGTCAACTCCTGTTTCGTGCCGCTCGAACCGCCGTCCGAGTCTCCACCGGACGCAGTCGTCTCGCCTCCGTCCGCCTGCGCTGGGTTCGAATCACCTGTACAGCCACTCAGTCCAAAGATTGCACCGACGCCGGCCGCTTGCAAGAAGCGTCGTCGCTGAATCGCCATGCTACCCTCCTATGGCGAGTGAAAGTTAACTGTTTCTCACTTGGTGTAATTGATTATGGTTTCATATCAACCACATGTTGTTAATTTGAATCTGGTACTGGTTGCGTCTGGTGCCGGTTGTGTATTGTACCGGTTGCGTCTGGTACTGGTTGCGTCTGGTGCCCGTTATGTTGCGTTGCGTCGGATTCTTTTCGACCGGATGCGTCGTCTTCAGTATGACATGGGAGTCACTGTTCGCCCGCGCCGCCGAGTACGAGACGACAGACGCCGATATCTCCGACGCACTTCGTGCCCGCCGAGGCGACGATGCCTGACAGCGACCCCAAACCGACACGCGTCGTCGCCGACGCCGACGTTCTTGTCTCGGACCTCCTCGTCGGCGGTGCGTCCCGGGATGCGCTCGACCACCTCCGCCAACACTCGTGGACGACGCTCGTCGCCAGCGAGCCACTTCTCGACGACGCGGAGGCAATCATCACCACGCTCGCAGACGAGTCGCTCGCCGCCGACTGGCGCGAGAAAGTCGAATCGTGGGTCGAACTCGTCGACCACCCCGACGGCGACCAACCAGCGCTCGCGTCCGCCTATCGCAGTGGTGCGATGCATCTCCTCACCTTCGACGACCGACTCACCTCTGCGAAGACCGGTGCCGCACTGGGCGGCCGATTTCCTATCAGTATCCGCCATCCGAAGGCGTTCGCGACGCTCTTCTCACCGGCGAGTCTCTACGCGGAAGTCGCAGACGGCGAGTACCCCGGCCCGGACCGCGACCCGCGAGCCTGACGGGAGGACTAACTACTCGCTCAGCATCACCTGTGTCACGGCGTAAACTGCGATGACCGTCACCAGACCGAATCCGACTGCGACGCCGACGCTCTCCGAAGCCCCCTGAAAGAACACCGCGATGGCGGCGAAGACGGCGACTCCGTACCCTCCTGCCGCACCGGCGGCGATGGTCTTCGTGCGATTCATACCCTTCTAGACGTCGCAGCGCAGGGTGGTCTCACGCCCTCGAAATGGAGGTCGTTGATACACGCTGCCGGAATCGAGCCCTCGCTAATCGGTCGTTATTCTCGGACGTGACACCCCAACTCTTCGAGTCTCGTCGTCGCCGCCTCCACGTCTGCGTCTTTCACCAGCACGTGGTCGGTCGAATACGCGGAGATGGCGAATATCGAGATGTCTTCGTCGGCGAGCGCGGTGGCCACCGCCGCCAGAAAGCCGACGAGTTCGAACGGGAGGACCATCTCGAAGGTGAGGCGCTTCCACCCGCGTTCGGCTTCGATAACGTTCGAGTCGTCGATGGTACCCGTTTCGGCGATGACTGTCGTCTCGGTTTCGTCTCGAATCGTTGCGAACGCGGACGACTCGGGGCGTTCGGTCTTGTAGACGGTGTACGTCGCCTCGGAGACGGTGACCGTGCCGCCGTCGAGGAAGTCGGTGGAGTCCATACAGAGAGTGTCGCACCTGTCTGTGTAAACGATACGTTTGGTGTCTGTTTCTGCTCCTGTGTGGCGGTACTCGTGAACCACATTGGCCACGAAATGAACCTCCCGGTCACCATACGAACCCCCTGTCAGCAAGCGCACGATTGGACGAACGTCGACAGCGAGCTCGTTCGGCAGGCTTCGATTGGAAGCAATTGGTTGATACCGTCGTCTAATATTGAATGTCACCAAATATTGCGCGAATCATTATGCGCTCAGAAAGCGTTCTTTCGATTGAGGTGAACAAATGATGAGTTCCATCTCAGAACGTTCCAATCAGTACATGTTGAAGTGGCCGCTCCTGTTCGCGGTCGCGGTTATCGTCGGCAAGACGGTCATCGAAACGGCTGGCGTCATCGCCGGTGGGGCGGTCGGTCTGCCCGAACCGGCACTCCCTATCATCGCCCTCCTGCTCGCGTCGGCCATCGCCCTCGGCCTCGTCTGGTGGTCCGGGTGGTGGCGTGACTCCGGCTTCGTCACGACCGTGCGAAATCTCCCTGCCCTGACGGTGCCGTTCCTTATCCTGTTCCCCATCGTGATTTACTTCGGCGTGGTCGAGATGGACGGCCCAGTCTTCGGATTCCTCCTCCTGCTGTTCTTCCTCACTGGGCTCTCCGAAGAGGTGTTCTACCGTGGATTCCTCCTCCGATTGTTCCTGCCGCGCGGCCGGGTCTACGCGGTGGTCGTCACGGCGGTCCTGTTCGGGCTGAGCCACCTGCCGCAGTTGCTTCAGGGGCTGACACTCACCGACAACGCCATCCAAATCACTCAGGCCATCATCTTCGGCCTGCTCTACGGGGCTGTCCGCCTCCGAATCGACAGCATCTGGCCGCTCGTGTTCATGCACATGCTATTCGACGTGAGCGCTGCGATAGGTGGGGTGTTCGGGCCCACCGCGGTCCGGACCATCTCCGACATCCCGCTCGCCCTCTGGCTGGTCATTCTCGTCCCGAGCCTCATCGCGGCGGGCTACTACCTCTGGAAGCCGAGTACGGCGACAATCGACGGCCATCCAATCTCCGAACAGCCCGAACAGCCCGAACCGACAGTCGGTGGTGGAGCGCGACCGGGATAATCGCTCGACGGACGCTTCGCGCCCGACGACGTACGCCTCGCTACCGCTCGGCGTACCACGTCGCAAACTTCGCTAACGCCCGCCCACGGTGCGAGATACCGTTTTTCTCCGACGCGGTCATCTCTGCGAACGTCTTCCCGTCGTGTTCGAAGATAGGGTCGTAGCCGAACCCGCCCTCACCACGCGGTGGGACGATTCGGCCGTTGACGACGCCTTCGAACAGTTTCACGGGGAGGGCTTCGGTCTCTTCTACACCCTGTTCTGCGCCGCGGGCGGCGGCGACGGTCCGGTCGTCTCTGTCGACGGGGTCCGGACTCGCCTCGAACGGGTCGCCGTCACAGTACGCGAGAATGCATCGGAAGGACGCGCGGCGGGGTTCGTCGAGTTCGGCGGCCGCGAGTCGGTACACCGTCTCGACGCCGAGGGTGTCTTCGGCGTACGACGAGTACGGGCCGGGGAAGCCGCCGAAGCCGTCGATGAAGAGGCCGGCGTCGTCGACGAGCACGGGTTCGTCGGCGTAGCGGAAGGCTTCGCGTGCGCCGTGGGCGGCGATAGCGCCGAGTTCCGGTGCCTGAATCTCCGTGTAGTCGAAGTCGAGTTGGGTAACGTCGTCGTCGAGATAGTCGAGGGCCTCGCGGACCTTGCCCTCGTTCGTCGTGACGTATCTGAGCATACCCGCTCATCTGCGGGCGGGCGTCGAAAAGTCGTCGGTGTGGCCGTGGCGCGTCAGGAGCGCACAGTCTCTCTCAGTCGACGATGACTTCGACTGGGCCTTCGTCTGCTTCGTCTTCCATCTCTTTTTCTTCACGCTTCTGGCGCTCGTTCCAGAGCAGTCCGCCGGCGACGAGGAGGACGACCCACGACCGCCAGCTTGCGAGATTCAGGGTGTAGCCGATGCCGAACGGCTTCTCGACGAGCATTCCCTTGCCGGGTTGCCAGTACGACGAGAGGAGGCGACCTGCGCTCGGGCGCTCGAAGTTGTAGGGGATACCGAAGAGCGTTCCACTTTGTGGTTTGTCTGCCATACGTGATTGGTACGCCCGCTGACGATAAATCGTTTTGGCCTGCCGACTGGTTCCGACTACCCTGACTACCGGTATCGACCACGGGATTCGACTTCGCGGAGTCGGTCGATTACCTCCGTAGACCCGACAGATTCGTAGCCTGCTTCGAGTGCGTCGAGGAGCGGACCGGCGTCGTCCGCGGTTCCTTCGACGCTCTGGGCGAAGACGTGGAGGTCCATCGCCTGGTCTTCGACGTGGCCGGTGTGGAAGCCGAGCCCGAAATCGATGAGGTGAACCTGCGTCTCACCATCCGGACCGATTCCGACGCGGACGTTCCGTGTCGTCGGGTCGCCGTGGACGATGCCCGCGTCGTGGATGCGCGCGAGATACTCGCCCACGACGCGAACCGCCTCGGGTTCGAGTCGCTCTGCGAGGTCTGAGTCACCGACGTTCTGGAACGTGATGACGCCCTCGACGGGGTCGATATCTTGGATGACTGGCGTCCGAACGCCGGCGCGGCGAGCGTCGCTCGTCAACCGCGCTTCGGCCTTCGTCCGCTCTCTCCGGAGTCTGTCGTCGAGCTTCGGGTGTCGGTACGTCTTCGGGACGCGACGTTTTACGACCTCGTCTGGACCGATATCGACTGTCGCTTCGGCCCCGCGAATCGCCCCGTCGTCGGTGAAGGCGCGAGCCACCGATTCGTCGGTGCCGCGCCACGTCACGTCGACCTGGTCCGGGCGGAAGTTCGGGTCCACGGCGGAGTCTCCGACTGCGAGGGTGTCGCCTGCGGCGAACATCCGCGCCCCGCAGAGTGCAATCATCCCCGCGTTATCGCCGAGGAAGCGCGGTTCGGGTGCGTGGAACTTCGCGCCGCGCTGGTCGCACATCTCGGCAAGCATCTCGCGGAGACGGGCGTTGTTTCCGACGCCCCCACCGAGGACAAGTTCGTCCGTTCCCGTGAGCGACAGTGCGCGCTCGGCGACTTCTGTGAGCATGCCGAAGATGGTCTCTTGCAACCCGGCAGAGATATCTTCGACTGGCGTCCCGGCGTCTGCTTCGTCCTTCGCGGCGCTCATGATGCCGGAAAACGAGAAGTCCATCCCTTTGACGACGTACGGAAGTTCGACGTAGTCGCCGTCTTTCGCCGCCGCTTCGACCTTTGGACCGCCGGGGTGTTTCCACCCGACGTGGCGGGTGAACTTGTCGATAGAGTTGCCGACGCCGGTGTCCATCGTCTCACCGAGGACGCGGTAGCGGCCGTTGTGATACCCGAGCAGGTGAGCGTTCGCTCCCGAGGCGTTCAGACAGACTGGTGAGTCGAATCCCGACTGGTAGCGACCGATTTCGAGGTGTGCGACCATGTGGTTGACGCCGACGAGCGGCACGTCCAGCGTCTGCGCCACAGAACGGGCCGCAGTGCCGACGATGCGGAGACACGGCCCCAGCCCCGGACCGCGAGAGAACGCGACAGCATCGACGACAGGGCCGTCACCGGTGTGTCTGTCGGCGGCGTGCGCGAGGGCGGTTTCGACGACTTCGGGGATGGCGTTCCCCATGTGTTCGGCCGCTTCGCGTGGGTGGATGCCGCCGCTGTCCGGCTGGTACGGGTTCGATTCGATGAAGATGTGGTCGGCAGTGGGGTCGGGCGTCCGGTCGGTCGCGGACGTGAGCGCGGCGGAGTCGTCCGTCTCGAAAATCGCTGCGCTCGCGGCCCACGCAGTACCTTCGATTCCGAGAATGCGCATCGAGAGTTGGTTGAAAACGGCGATTCGAAACCGGAATTAGGCCTCTTCGGCCTCGGCTTCGACGTCGGCGTCGGCGTCAGTGATCTTGTTGCGTTCGAGCATGTGTTCCTGTTCGACGTCGCGGGCGAACTCGGGGCTCTCGTAGACCTTCGCGTAGCCTGCGGTCTTGCGCATGCCGAACTTCGTGTCGAGTTCGTGGACGACGACTTCGTCGGAGTCCTTGTTCAGTTTTGCCGCGAGAGAGTCGCGAACCGACAGACGGGAGGGCGTCGCTTCCTCGTGGACGATCTCGAAGCGAACGTCCGAGCGGTGCAACATGGGGTTCTCCTCCTCGGAGATGATTTCGATTTCCATGGTTAGTTACCCGTAAATGCCCGCGAAGCAAGTAAAAGGATTTCGAAGGGAGAGGAGTGCCGACGAGTCAGGCCTCGATGGGAGCAAGAACTGCCGCAGTATCGCCGTCGAATCGGGCGAGGAGGTCACGCATCTCCGTTTTCGCGGCCTCATCGACGGTGAGACGGACCATTCCTTCGTCTGGTTGCCCGTAGACGACTGTCGACCCGAGCGGTGCGGCGAGGACCGCCGGGAGGGTCGCGAGGTCCTCTTCGCCCTCGACGAGGATGGTCGTGGGTTCGTCTGCATCGAGGGCGTCTCGGAGCGCCGCGACGAGCGCACGGGAAATCGTGCCGGGGTCGTTGGTGACTTCGACGAGTCGGCCGGTTTCGACCGCACGACGAATCTCGTCGCTGACGGCTTCTCGTTTGGTCTTTCCGTCGATAACCGCGACGTCAGGTGGTCGGCCGGCGCGACGGAGGTAGAAGGTGACGACGTCGCCAACGGCGACGAGTGGGGCGGTCGATTCCTCGCTCGATGCGTCTGCGAGGAGCGCCTCGGCCTCTGTGTAGACCGGGCCGAACGGCTCTTTGAACGCTGCGCGGAGCGCCGTCGGCAGGGTGAGCATTCTCAGCGGACCTTGAGCGCGTAGCCGCCGGGTTCGGTGACGTTCATCTCGGTGGCGATTTCGCTCTGTTCGGGGTGGGTGATGACGACGTAGCCCGCCCAGTCTTCGGTGAGACTGCTCGACCCGCAGTTCTCACACGTCTGCTTGTCGGGTTCGTTGACGAAGTGGCACTCTCGGCAGGCGAGACGCTTTTTCGCCATCAGTTACCCTCCGCCGAAGCCTCGCTCTGCTGGCGCTTCTTCTCGAGCCAGCCGTGCTTGCCGAGCCCCGGCTGTTTGGCCGTCAGGCCAATCTTCGAGTCACGCGGGTTGCGCTCGTCGATGCTCTTGGTGACGATGCGAGCGCGCACCTCGTCGTCGACGGCCAACGTCTGGTTGGACTCGGTCGACGCGAGTTGCTGGTTCTCGCCGTCGTAGGCGAGGTACTCGTCGGAAATCTGCGAAACGTGGAGCAAGCCGTCGACCGGGCCGATGCCGACGAAGGCACCGAACTCGACGACTTCGACGACGATTCCGTCGACGACCTCCTGCATGTCTGGGTCGTAGGTAATCGCGTCGAACTCGGCTTCGTAGTAGACGCCGGGGCGGTTGGGCAGTACGGTGCCCTCGCCAACGTCGTGGACGTTCACGACGCTCACGACGCTCCCAACGTCTTCGTCCATCCGTCCTTCCAGTTTGTCCTGCAACAGCCGCTTGACCCGCTCGGGCGTCACATCGCCCAGGTGGCGTGGCGGGACTTCGACTGTGTCTTTGAGTCGTACCCGTTTGTACATAGTTTCGTTAAGGTTCCGTGACCGCCAGCGTGGCGTGCCCCCGGATGCCGATGACGGGAATCCCGCATTCGAGCACCCTGTCACGGAGGGGCTTGTCGTTCGTGACGACGTAGTCGGCGTCGCCTGATTCGGCGAGTTCGACGACTGCGTCGTCGGCGTACGATTCGTCCGTTTCGACCGCACGGCACCGCGTCGCCAGGTCCGCACCCACGCTCGCGGCGACGGCCTCCGTCCCGCCGCCCGTCGAGAGCTTTTCGAGCTCGTCGAGGACGGCCGTGGGGACGACGAGGTCCACGTCGGCCGCGAGTAACCGGTCGAGTTCGTCGAACACGCGAACGTCGAGTTCGACCGGCATCATGAGTGCGTTCGTGTCCATAACGACTACGGTGGCGGTCACGTCACTTGAGCGTCCCGATACCGATGAGGCGCCAGCGCGCACCGACACGGCGGTTGATTGCTATCTTCGCTCCTTCTGCCGCACAGACTGGGCGCTTGAGCTTAACTTCTGCCTCGCCGCTGCGTGCACTCGTTACGGCACCGACAGTGGTCGCGGTGCCGACGGTGAGCATCAGCGGTTCGCCAGTCGAAATCTCGTCGACGCTGTCGTCTTCGCTGCCGACGACACGGTCGAGCAAGTCGACGTCCATCGTGAACTCCTCGCGCGTCGGCGGGAGGGTTCCGGGCTTGCCGGCGACCTGCCCTGCGAGCGCGTCGCCTTTCGTGACGCTGGGGTCGAGGCCGGTTCCGACACCACAGAGCCCGCCGGGTCGAACTTCGTCGACCATGTTGCCGCCCGCTTGGAGCGACCGAATCTCGGTCGTGATGGAGCGCCACTCGGTCTGGCCTTCTTCGTCGACTTCGCGGCCGGGTCGGAGTTCGAGTTCGTCGCCGTCTTCGAGTTTGCCGGCGACGACGCTGCCGCCGATGACACCTCCGTTGAGGCCTTCCCAGGTCGTTCCCGGGCGGTTGATGTCGAAGCTGCGTGCGACGAACATGCGACTGTCTTCGCTCTCGTCGCGCTCGGGCGTCGGGATGTTCTCCTCGATGGCGTCGATGAGCACGTCGAGGTTGACCTCCTGCTGGGCGCTGATGGGGACGATTGGCGCGTCTTCGGCGACCGTTCCCTTCACGAACTCCTTGATCTGCTCGTAGTTCTCCATCGCCCGGTCGCGGTCGACGAGGTCGACTTTGTTCTGGGCGATGACGATGTTCTCGATACCGATGATATCGAGCGCCATCAGGTGCTCTGCGGTCTGCGCCTGGGGGACATCTTCGGTGGCGCTGACGAGAAGCACTGCGCCGTCCATGATGGCCGCCCCAGAGAGCATCGTCGCCATGAGCGTCTCGTGGCCGGGCGCGTCGACGAACGAGACGGTTCGAAGAACCTCCGTCTCGGTTCCGTCTTCGGCCGTCTCTTCGACTGTGTAGCACTCCGGTGCATCGACACCGGGAATCTTACGGAACGTCGCGTCGGCGTACCCGAGTCGGATGGAGATACCGCGCTTCATCTCCTCCGAGTGTTGGTCCGTCCACGACCCAGACAACGCTTGGACGAGCGTCGTCTTTCCGTGGTCGACGTGACCGACGAGTCCGATGTTCACCTCCGGTTGTTGTGGGTTTTTCGTCACCATTGACCTCCTGAGAGTAATCTTGGGTAGACTTGGCCCCGAACGACTGATAAAGGTGCTGTTCTCGGGGCACCGGCGCTGTGGCTACGTCGGGCGGTCACACACGTCGTGGGGGTGTCTCCGGTGTCGGTCAGGTGTGGCTCATTCCACGACGGCACCGTCGTGTGTCACTCCTTGCAACGTGCGTCGGTGGCGTTTCGCGACGTCCACGCGGTGACGTTACTCGGCTCCACGCGGTGCCGTTACAGGACTCCACACGGTGCCGTTACTCGACTGCTTTGACGAGCGACCGAAGTTCGTCTCGGTAGGCGTCTGGCGTGAGTCCGAGGTCGATATCGACCGACACCTCGATGGCCGAGGTAGGTTCTTTCGTCACGCCCAGATCGAGGTTCTCACCGGGGTGTGCGCCGCCAGCGATGAGAATCGACCCATCGTGTTCCCAGACGGCGAGGAGTCCACTCACACCGAGATTCTTCCCCTCGATGTCGATTTGCTTCTCGTCGGACAGCGGGAAAGTGATTCCCTCGAACGGGAACGCGGCACTGTAGTTGGTCACACGCGCGTTCTCGCCCGTCTCGACGGTCAACGACCCCGACGATTGCTGTTCGATGTCGACGAGGCCGGCCGATTCTAACTGTGCTTCGTACTGCGAACGCGCCTGCGACTCGACTTGCTCGACGACCGGGTCGAGTACGGCGTCGGGAATCTGTGCGAGACTCGGGTCGAGCGTCACGCGCGTCGCGAAGAACATCGAGAACTGGCCTTCGGCCTGTCCGAGCGTCTTCTCTTTCAACTCCGTCGCCAGCGCTTCGTCTTCGAAGACGAGCGTCCGAAACGCTGCCGAGACACTCACTGGCCCGAACGACTTCTCGAACGCCGGGTCGCGAGTCTGCTCGTCGACCTGAACCCATCCGCCCGCGTCGAGTTTCGACTCGGGAACCTTCGGTGGCCCGCGTGCGGCGCTCGCGGTGCTCCCCGAACTGCACCCTGCGAGGCCTGCAAGCCCAGCGCTTGCGGCCGCACCGAGGTACGTCCGTCTCCCTATCCGACGGTCAGAGTCGTCCTGCCCGGTCATCGCTCGGAGTTGCTTCGTCATCATTCAAATAGGTATGGGACGGTGACAGTCTCCTCTATTGATGCGACTGGCTCTTCTATTCTGACGCGACGAACCCTACTCGTCCCGCTTCGTTGCGCGAAGTCGCATCGTTTGCCCGTAGAGGAGCAGGCCGATGCCCGCGAGCGCAGTCATCCCGCGCAGGTACTCGTCCCAGTGCCTGTTCGGTCCGTTGTATCGCCACCCGCCCGACGTGTAGAACCGCCCTTCGTACTCGACGAGTTCGTGGGTCTCCCGCCAGTATTTCCACCCGGCGATGGGGTCACTCGTGCGGACGGTTCCTGACTCGAACAGTCGTTGGAACTCCGACGGGAACGTCTCAGCGTTCAGTGCAGCGATGTGCATCGCAGTCCGGTTCGAGATGGGTTCGAGTCGTAACTCCACAGAACCGTTGTCGAGTGACTCGTGGTGGAGTCTGTAGAACGCGTCGTCTTTCGGATAGTACGCGACCTGATAGTGACCACAGAATGCAAGCATCTCGGCGCAGTTGACTCGTTCACGCTCGACGACTCTTGGGCCCTCTGCCCGCACCTGAGAGACGGTCTGACACAGGGGCTCGTCGTCGACACAGGCCAGGACGTTGTCGGAGTAGGTTGCGTGCTGGGCCCACTGCGAGTCGGGAGAGACTTCGACCACCTCGTATCGGTACGTCGGGACGATGGCACCCATCGGTGCGAAGACGGCGGTGAAGACCAGTCCGATGCCGAGGGCGACGACCAACAGAGCGCGGTTACGGGGGGAGGCCGAGACGGGGAATCGCATCGCCACTCGCTATGGTAACCAGCGTATAAAGTTCGGTGGCTGACATGTCCCGATTCGTTCGACCGCCGAACGAGAGCGAGGCTTTTCACCCTCCATTCCCGATATCGTGTCGTGCCCGTACCGGTGTCGTCGCCGTCGGAATTCGCCTTCGAACTGGCACTCTGTGCCCACCTCGAAGAGACGACAGATTGGCTTCCTGCTCGGCAACTCGGTGCCTCCGTCTTCTCACAGGGGAGTCGCATCATCGACGTGTGCGCCGTCGTCCCCGGCCCCGCCGCCGACTTCGATGCCCGAACCCGAATCACGTCGAGCGCGATTCCTGCTCCGGCAATCGAGAGCAGTGTCGGCGTCGGCCGTTCGGTCTTCTGGCGCGACGCCTTCGACTGTCACCCCGCCCGTGCCCGACGCGCGACAGAGCGTGCCGTCGAAGTCGGCTTCTTCGAATCCGAGCGTCGTCGTGGCCGGGAGTACGTCCGCCGCGCCACTCGCTATCCCGACGACTGGTTCGCTCGTCTCGTCGGCATCGAGAACAAACCCGACCTCGGCGAACCCGGTGACCTCCTGCGACAACTCCGCCTCGACGTGAGTCTCGCACTGTTCGACGAAGTCGTCCTCGCCACTGAGAGTTACGTCACCGGTGCACACCTCAATCGCATCCCCAAAGAAGTCGGAGTCTGGCGATTCGACCCCGAATCAGGCGACCGAGAAGTCGTCCGCGAGGCCACGCCACTCGCCGCCGACGCGACGGGAGTCGAACCCGTCGAATACGAGTCGCTCCACACCGACGTGGCGTTCGTCACACCGGCCGAGAAACGAACTGCTCGCCTGCAACTCGCAGAGCGCACCTACGGCAAAGGCTGGCGGCGCTACGACCTGCCGGGATGCGAACACGCGACTGTCGATGCCGATGGCCGACCCGTCTGTTCGCACTTCGGGCGCGTCGTCGACCCCGGGTCCGAGTGCGGGAGTGACTGTTCGGCGTTCGCCCCGGCAGACCCGCCAGCATTCGACCGCGAACGCCTCCGCGACGCCCGGAGCGACTGGGTCGCGGACCCGAGAGGCGTCGCTCGCAGGCAGTCAGGATTAGACCGGTTTTCGTAATGAGACCGGTTTTCGGAGGCTAAAATTACTCTGCGTCGGCACGTTGCTCCATGTAGTTCCAGTAAGTGACGAGGAGTGCACCGACGATGGCGACGAGGACGACGTAAATGACGGGCGTAACGAGGTCTATCTGCCCTGTATCGACGTAAGTCACGACGAGCGTCAGGACGCCGATACCGACGCCTGCCACCAAGAGCGACCTGAACGCCCGGTCACCGACGACAGTCCGGGGGTTCACGCGTCGTCTCCCGTGTGGTTCGCGAGCATCCAGAGCGACCCGATACCGATACCGGCCGAAAGGACGAACACGACGCCGAGTTGCGCCTCGGTGAGCGGGCGCGGAGAGAAGAGCGCGAACCCGGCGGCAGTCGCGAGTCCGATGGCGAACACCGAGGTGGCTCTCTCGGCTGTCGAGAGTGCGAGGGCCATACGACACCCTCCTCACGCATCGTGGAAAAACGTACGGTTGGCGAGAACGCCGCGAGTCCCTACAACTCGTACACTTCACCGTCAGTCGCCAGCGGTTCTTCGAACGCCTCGTCGGCCGGGTAGTAGTGGGCGACGTGGACGAGACGGGTCACGTCGGCGTTCAGGTCTTCGCCGAGCGAAATCGCCCCTTCTCGGGTCATGTGTTTCGTGCCGAAGGTCCGTGGCACCCCGTTTTCGTCGTGGTCGGTGCCGCCGGCAGGGTGGTACTCACACAGCGAGGCGGGCACGAGCGCCTCCGCGAGGAGGAGGTCCGGATTGGCCAGTACCTCACGCGACTCCTCGGGAATCGCGTAGGTCGAATCGCTGGAGATAGCGAGTTTCGCACCCGTTTCGGGGTCTTCGATGGCGACGCCGTAGCACAGAAGCGGCGGATGGACGACGGGGACGAACGTCACGTCGAACCCGCAGGTACGGAACGATTCGAACGGTGTCTGGTCGTGGACGTCGATGCGACCCAGATAGTCGAACTTCGAGCGAATCGTGTCTGCGACGCTCTCGCCGGTCGCAGGGTCGACCTCGTCGGTCGCGTGAACGTCGAGGTGGTCGAGGAGGCGGTAGACGTTGCCCAACCCGTCGAGATGGTCGAAGTGAATGTGGGTGACGAGGGCCGCATCGGGGAGCGGCGTCTCCTGTGTGAGAAACTGGTGACGGAAGTCGGGACTGAAGTCGACGAGGAGCGACTCGCCGGTTCGCTCGTTTTCGACGTGGACCGAAAAGCGCGTCCGCTCGATACCGCGTTCGCGGGCCTCGATACAGGTGTCGCAGTCACACCCGACGGTCGGTGTCCCGGTGGTATCGCCCGTCCCGAGGAGGGTCACACGCATCTGTTCAAAGATGAGAGATGGCGGGGCTTAAACGTGGCCGACGACGGCGACCTCCTCCTCAGTGGTCGTCCAGTTGGCGACAGGGCAGGTCGGCTTCACGCGTGCAGTTCGATACGATACCGACTAGCCGGTCAGAATATCGAGGATAGGACTACTCGGTGAAAAATCGAGTGCGAGATTACTGCGCAGCGCCGGCGTCTTTCTGCGTCTCGCCTTCGTGTTCGTCGGCGTGGTCGTGGTCGTGTTCGCCGTCGTGACTGTGGTCGTGGTCGTGGTCGTGGTCGTCGTGATTGTGGTCGTGTCCATCGCCCGACCCGGCGACGAGTTCCGACGAGTCCGACATCATATCGAGGTTCTTCAGGTTGTCACGCTCTTCGAAGTCTTCGACGGCCTCCAGCAGGTCGTCTTGGGTGAGTTCCATTCGCTCTTCGGTGAGCGCTTCGAGGACGGCCTCACGCAGCACCATCCGGAGGTCAGACCCGGTGAGGCCTTCGGTCACGTCGGCGATTGCGTCGGGGTCGAACTCGTCGATGTCCATCCGGTTCGTGATGACGCGCAGGATGTCCGAACGCATCCCTCGGTCCGGTTTGGGGAAGTTGACGATTTCGTCGAAGCGTCGCCATGCGGCGGAGTCGAGCTGGTCGGGGTGGTTCGTCGCCCCGATGAGGATGACCTCGTCGCGAATCAGCGAGATGTCGTCGATGCTCTTGAGAAGCGTGTTGACGGCGCGTTTGAGCGCGGCGTGTTCGTCCGACCGGCGCGTCTTGGCGACCGAGTCGAACTCGTCGATAAAGAGGATACACGGCGAGAGTCGTTTGGCGACTTCGAACGTCTTCTCGACGTTCTTGGCCGTCTCACCGAGATACTGGCTCGTAATCATCGAAAGCTTGACTTCGACGAAGGGGAGGCCAAGTTCGTGCGCGAGAGCGCGGGTGACAGTCGTCTTTCCGGTTCCCGGCGGGCCGACGAACAGAATCTTCCCGATTTCACGAAGGCCAATCTGCGCGAGGTACTCGCGGTGCTCGATGGCCTTCATGAGTTTCTGTATCTCGCCTTCCTGGTCCGAGGTCAACACGAGGTCGTCGAGCGTCATCTCGATTTCCTCGGGTGCGCGAACCTGCACGAGGTCCAGCATCTCGGCGTCGTCTTCGTCGTCGAAGTACTCGTCGAGGAGGCTGTCGATCCAGACGCGGTCGGCGTGGATGGGGCGCGTCTGGTCACGCGCTTCTTCGTGCGTTACATCCACGTCGTCGCGGCCCTCGACGGCCTTCGCAATCGTCGGGTTCGTCACCAACATGTCGTAGTCGGCGCGTTTGACGAACCACTCCAGCGCCATCTCGGGTTGCGTCAAAGAGAGGCGGCCGGAGAACTCCTCACGTTGGGTGAACATGAGGTCCGAAATTGCGTCCCACGGATGTTCGACTCCTGTCGCCTTCCGCGCGATCGAATCGGTAACAACGAGCGGTCGCTCGATGCCGCCCGTCGACGAATCGTCTTCGTCGTCGGCGTCCGTCCAGAAGACGCGCCGAAATCGCGGAGGAAGGTCGTTCTCGTCAAGCGTTCGGTCGTCGGTGTAAAGGTGGGCCGTCAGCAGAAACTCGACAACCTCGAGCGCCCGTTCACTCATCCGCGAAGAATTGCCGGGCGAGACGCATAAGAGCGTCGGACTCGTCGTCGGCGCGTGCCGAGTTACCAGTGACCTTCGTGAACGTGGTTCGGGCGGCTTTCGCCGTGGAACCAACCACTATTCTGGCGGCCTGTCGGCACAACAGTCTCGCAAAACAACTCTTTTCGACGGCTTGTGAGTTCTAAACTATTTATGGTGTTTGAACTCTGAAGTTGTGGCATGTCAGAACCAGTCATTGCTGCTGCGTACCGGACCCCTTTCGGAAAGGCAGGCGGCGTCTTCGAAGACGTTCGAAGTGAAGACCTGTCTATCGCTCTCATCGACCACATCCTCGACGAACACGACGTCGACCCGGACGACGTAGAGGACCTGATGTGGGGCGTCGCCCAGCAGCGAACCGAACAGGACAACAACGTCGCGCGCGTCATCGCCCTCCTCTCCAATCTCGGCGAGAGTGTGCCCGCAACGTCCATCAACCGCTGGTGTGCCTCGTCGATGCAGGCGATTATCTCCGCATCGGACGCCATCGCTGCCGGCAACCGCGAGTGCATCATCGCCGGCGGTGTCGAGAGCATGTCGCGCATTCCGATGGATGGCGACTCCTACCAGTACCTCCATCCAGAACTGAGCGAGCAGTACAACGTCTTCCAACTCCAGATGGGGATGACCGCCGAAAAGGTCGCAGAAGAGTACGACGTCTCCCGCGAGGCACAGGACGAGTTCGCAGTCCGCAGCCATCGGCGCGCCGCCGACGCGACGGACTCCGGACGCTTCGACGACGAAATCGTCCCCATCGAGACCGACGACGGCGTCGTCACCGAAGACGAAGGTATCCGCCGCGACACCTCGCTCGAAGTCCTCGCTGGTCTCTCGCCCGCGTTCTCCGGCGATGGCTCGGTCACCGCAGGTAACTCCTCCCAGATTACCGACGGCGCGGCCGCCGTTCTCGTCACGTCCCGTGAGTTCGCGGACGAACACGGCCTCGACGTGCTCGCGTCCGTCGGCACCAACAACGTCGCCGGTGTCGACCCAACCGTCATGGGTATCGGTCCGGTTCCGGCCACGCGTGGCCTCCTCGAACGCGCCGGCAGCGACATCGACGACTACGGCCTCGTCGAAATCAACGAAGCGTTCGCCAGTCAGTGTGAGTACTCCCGCCGCGAACTCGGCATCGACGAAGACATACTCAACGTCAACGGCGGCGCAATCGCCCTCGGCCACCCACTCGGTGCCTCCGGCGCACGCCTGCCCGTGACGCTCATCCACGAGATGGTCAAGCGCGACGTGGACCGTGGCCTCGCCTCGCTCTGTGTCGGATTCGGACAGGGCGCGGCAATCGAGTTCAGTCGGTAAGACTTCGGCGAATATTTTTGGTCCACCGTGTGACGCGGTGCGTCTCACGAGCCTTCGTTCGCTCTCGCTCACGAAGACAGATTTTTGCGGGGTGAGCGTGAGCGAGTCTCGGAAAAAGGTGACAGTTGCGCGGCAATCGGGTTCAGCAGATACGATAGCCGGCTCTCTGTATCGCGTCAATTCTTCGAAAAGGTGTCTTGGAGGGGCAGGCACACGGGTCGGTCGACATGTTCAGAGCAGGGGCGTGTCTCTACGTCAGCGGTTCGACCGTTTCGGCGTCCCACCACCTCGCACAGACCAGGTTGGGCATCCCAGTCTGACGACCTGCCGGTGTTTATTGTCAGAGGCACCCCGGCCTTTCTGGGTATGAACACACAACGGTTTAACTCGTTGCCTAACATATTCGGCACTCTCCCGTTCTCGTCGTGAGCACTTCTCTCTAACCGAGTCACAACTACGGAAAAACGACACTGCATGTTCGGTGTCGACGCATCGAGCAGTTCTCGTTGGTGCCGCTCCCGAGAACGAACGCCCCGTCTCGTTCGGCAATCGACCGACTCGACGACCCCACTCGACTGATTTCCGTTGACGGTATCCACAAACGTCACAGCTGTGGGTACGTCTCTCCTCTCGAAGGGGCGGCCCGAACGTCGCGCCTAATCGTCTGCCGGTGCGGCCCCACTCACGCCATCGACTGCTGACTCCGGCACGACGCCGTCTTCGCTCCATCCGCGAATCTCGTAGTACTCCGAGAGCGCGTGGGGGAATCCGGGGATGTCGAAGGGAAGCACGTCGTCGCTCCGGTCGAATCCGCGCTGGTTGTTGAAGTGGCGTTCGAGGGTGACGATGCGCTCACCGATTTCTTGGAGGTGGTCGTAGTCGGTGTCGAGCAGGTGACCGAGCAGGTCCTCGTCGATGAAGTCACGCGAGAACTTGCAGACGACGCCGCTGTCGAGGACGGCGTTGTGGTTCTCTTTCTCGACGAGGCGCTGTGGTTTGCCGTCGAATCCTTCCGGTTTCATCGCCTTCGATTTGTGCACGTAGGGGTACTCGATGGCGTAGAACGAGGCGTACATGTGGTCGGCCCCGCGGTTCGACGTGGCGAACGAGAGCCCCTGTCCGTGGAGATGACGGCCGTCGTGGGCCGGGAACTCCATGCCTTTGACCGTCCAGTCGTGGACGCCGAGTTCGCTGGCGACGCGGTGGGTCCCTTCTGCGAGGATGTCGCCGATGCCCTCGCGGTAGCCGATTTGTTCGACCAGTTCGTGGATGAGGTCGACGTTTCCGAACTCGTCTTCGGCCATCAGGTAGGCCGCGATGGTGTCGCCGGCGGAGATGGTGTCGAGTCCGAGGATGTCACAGAGTTCGTTGGACTTCATCACGGCCACGACGTCGTCGACGTCACAGTTCGACCCGAACGCCATCGACGTCTCGTACTCTGGGCCTTCTGTCTCGACGCCCGACTCTTCGTCACGCGTCGGGAGTTTGCACGCGAAGGCACACTGCGAGCAGGTTCCTTTTTTGTACTTCTTCGACTCCACGGCGTCGCCGTTGATTCCCTCGATGCCATCGAACTGGCGTTCGGTGAAGTATCGCGTCGGGAGTGCCTCGACTGAGTTCGCGTAGTCGGCACCGGCGTTCGTCCCCTGTCGCTTCATCGCGTGGTCCGAGGTTGCTGCTTCGCGGTGGACGTCCATCGCCTCGCTGGGGAACTCGATTTCCACGTCGGGAGCCGCGTCACCCTCGAATGTGACGACCTTCAGATTCTTCGCGCCCATGACCGCGCCGAGCCCACCGCGGCCGAACGCCCGTGATTCGGTCGTCATCACAGACGCGAATCGGACGAGATTCTCTCCGGCCGGTCCGATACAGACGAGTTGTTCGGCATCGAGTCCCCACTCCGTCTTTGCGTGTTCGGTGATTTCTGGAACTTCCGCCTGCTCGAGTTCGGGCACCGCTTCGAACTCCACGCCGTCGGGGCGGACGTGCACCGCGAGCAGTTCGTCCGCAACGCCTGAGAACTCGATGGCGCTGTAGCCCGTGCCGACGAGGTGTCGCGAGAGGAACCCCCCGGCGTTCGACGAGACGATGCCGTTCGTCAGGGGTGAGACGCCCGTCATGTTCACCCGGCCGGTGAAACTCATCCGAGACTGTTGCATCGGCCCGGCGGCGAGGACGAGTCGGTTCTCCGGGCCGAGTGGGTCGGCGTCGAACGGCACGCCGTCGTGGACGAGTTTCGTCCCGACGCCTCGGCCGCCAAGGTACGATTCGAGGATGTGGTCGATTTCACTCGTGTCGGCTGTCCGCGCCTCCAGATCGACCGAACACAGTGGACCCTCCGTGTGTCGCATGGTCGTTCTTCGACGAGCACCTGAATAACCGTTCGTGTCGGGTTCAGCGCTCACTCACACGGCAACAATCCGACTGATTTCCTGTTTTCTCCGACTGATTTCCCTGCATAATTCGAGTGATTTCTTGGAGTATCCGGCTGAATCCCTGTATTCTGTGGCCAACTATCATGGTCCTTCATCTGACTTTCGTCACGTTCATACTGGAGAGGTGAAGACTAGTCTGACGATGAATCTCTCGACGACTGTACTGACGGGGGTGGTGACGGTACTGGCGGCCGCCGGTGCCGTTTCGGTGGGATTCGTGCCGAGACCCGACCTCGGGGCCCCTGTTTGGTACGTTCTCGTCGCGGTAACGGTGGGATACTGGGCCGTCTTCCTGCGATGGGCCCGAAGCGAACGACAATAGACAGGGGGACTGCAGTCTTACTCGGGGTGGACGAGCTTCTCTGCGGCCCGGACGTCTTCTCGCTTTCCGATGATAGTGATACGGTCGCCTTCCTGTAGCGTGAAGTCAGCCTCCGGCACGTTCGTCTCCCCGTTTCGGGAAACCAGCGTGATGAGACACCCACTGGGGAGTTCGGGGCCGACTTCTCGGATGGTCCGACCGACGATTTTCTCGGCCGTGACTTCGACTTCCTGCACGTCACCAGAGCGGCCGATTTCGCCCATCCAGTTGGACATCGAGGGGCGTTCGATGTAGTTGTCCAGCGCCTGTGCGGTGGCGATGGTCGACGCGATGGTCCGGACACCCAGCTCTTCGAACGCTTCGACGTTGTCCGGGTTGTTGGCCCGCGCGAGGACCTTCTCCGGGTCGAACTTCGAGTTGGCGAGTTGCGACACCAGCAAGTTCACGTCGTCGTCACCGGTGGCGGCGACGACGACTTTCGCATTGCCAGCGCCGGCCGACCGGAGGACATCCGTGTCGGTGCCGTCGCCGTGATGGACGGTGAACCCCTGATTGCGGGCGATTTGGACTACTTCCTGGTCCTGTTCGATGAGGACCACGTTCTCTCCACGGTCTGCGAGGCGTTCGGCGAGCGCACGGCCCACCTTTCCACCTCCGATGACGAGTACACGCATTGGAATGACGTCGAGGTATTCTGCTATTTGTCGGGCGAGGCCTGCTTCGAAGAGGACTGTCGTGAGGATGACGAGGAAGACGGTTCCGACCAGAATCGAGGCGCTCTCGTTCAAGACGGCGGCCTGTTGGGTCATCCCCTCGGCGGCGAGTCGCGTTGCCTCTTCACGGAACGCGATGGCGAACAGTGTCGCGACCGACGCGGGGATGATACCGCGTGGGCCGACGAAACTCATGAAGAGCTTCTCGCCTCTCGTAAAGCGGTCACCCGCCGTCGAGACGAAGACGAGAAGCGGCCGGATGACGAGGGCGACGGCCACGACGATGGCGATGCCACCCAATCCGAGCGAGAGGAGACTCTCGAACTCGAGCAACGCCGCGAGGGCGATGAAGACGAACGAGAGGACGAGCAGCGTAATGTCGCCTTTGAACGCCGAAATCTCTTCTTCGTACGGGACGTCGGCGTTGCCGAGGAGGATACCCGCAGTCGCGACGGCGGCGATGCCTGCCTCGGTGGCGACGAAGTCTGCCGCTGCATACGAGACGAGCGCCCCCGCGAGGACGAGCAACCGGGCGTTCTGCGGAGCGTTCCCGGGTGAGAGGTCCACGTACTGGAGCGCGTAGTACAGTGTCCCGGCGACGATTGCACCGACGACGACGCCGACACCGAGTCGCTCGGCGAACAGCGTCACGAGTGCGTTGGGACTATTGACACCTTCGATGATAGCCTCGAAGATGACGACGGCGACGATGGCCGCCGTCACGTCGTTGACGATTCCTTCGGTGTCCAGTGCAGTCCCGACTCGGTCACGCACCGGGACGACTTCGAGGATAGGTGCGATGACCGTCGGCCCGGTTGCGACCAACAGTGCGCCGACGAGGAAGGAGACTGCCCACGGCGCACCGAGTGCGTAGTGGACGACGAGTCCCGTCCCGATGAAAGCGATGACGGCACCAACTGTTACGAGTCTGAACGTCGCTGCGGGTGCCTCTCGGAGTTTGTCGATTCGAAGGTGGAACGCACCTTCGAAGACGATGATTGCCACTGAGAGACCGACGATAGCTTGCAGTGCGTTTCCGAACGAATCGGGTGAGATGATGCCGAGCACCTCGGGGCCGAGCAAGATGCCCGACGCGATGAGGAACACGACACTTGGAACCCGGAATCGGTCCGAAAGCACCTGCGAGATGACGCCGATACCTATGATTGCGGCAACGAGCGGGATGAGATTCGCTCCTCCTGCTGCGGCCACTTATCTCGCCTCCATTGATTCGGTTCATGTGGCCACGGAAGATAAAACCATACATCTCGGTTGGCATTTCCGGCGGATTGTAGAAACGTTCGTGTATAATTTCGCAGAAAAAGTTTAATGTATTCGATTCTACTGGGTCGCGGTCTGACTGCTCCCGCTTCTGTCTTCAGCGCCGTCGTCGGACTCGTCGTAGATGAGCTGGACTTCGTCGGCGTACCGGTCGAGGATGTTGCGCCGTTTCTTCTTCATCGTCGGCGTCATCAGGTCGTTGTCCTCGGTGAACTCTTCGGGCACGACGCGGAACTGCTTGATCTGTTCGTACGTCTCGAATTTCTCGTTGGCCTCGTCGACTTCCTGTTGGATGCGCGCTTTGACTCGCTCGTCGCGGCAGATGGCCTTGGGGTCGTCAGGGAGGTCGATTCCTTCGGCGTCGGCCCACTTCTGGAGCCCCTCGAAACTCGGGACGATGAGCGCGGAGATGAACCGGTGGCCGTCTCCGAGCACCATACATTGTTCGACGATAGACGACGAGGCGTAGGCGTCTTCGATGGGGCCGGGTGCGACGTTCTTGCCCGTCGAGAGGACGAGAATCTGTTTGGCCCGTTCGCGGAACGTGATGAAGCCATCTGGCCGGAGTTCGACGACGTCGCCGGTGCGGAACCAGCGGTTTCCATCGTCGTCTTCGACGAAGGCCGCTTCGGTCTCCTCGGGTCGGTTCCAGTACCCGCTGGTGACGTTCGGCCCGCGGACGAGGAGTTCGCCAATCTCACCGCCCGCAGCGCCGAGTTGGTCGCCGACGACGGTCGTATCCAGTTTTACCTCGACGTTCTGCAGCGGGTACCCAATCGTCCCTATTTTCGGCTCTTCTGGTGGGTTGACTGTGATGACGGGCGACGTTTCGGTGAGGCCGTAACCCTCGTAGATTGGGAGGCCCATCGCGTGATAGAGCGCACAGAGTTCCGCCGAGAGACTGCCGCCACCACTGATGAAGAAGTCGAGATTGCCGCCGATTGCATCGCGAACCTGTTGGAAGACGAGTCGGTCGGCGATTCGGTGTTTCAGCGTGAGTCCAAGCCCGGGCGACTCCGTCGTGTGGTACGTCTGGCCGACGTCAACGGCCCATTCGAAGATACGCTGTTTGACGGGTGACTCGCTGGCCTGCGTTCGAATCGCGTCGTAGAGTTTTTCGTATACTCTGGGGACGCTCGTCGCACTCGTCGGTCGAACGAGTTGGAAGTCTTCACGAAGCGTGTCTGGACTCTCCGCGTACGCGACCGAGCCACCTGCTGCGAACACGAGGAAGTGGCCCGCCATCCGTTCGAAGACGTGTGCGAGCGGGAGGAACGAGAGGCCAACTGTGTTGGTACCGAAGACCGGCAAGTCACCCTTGTCGGGGCGGGGGCCGAACCGTCGGTACGCCTCGTTGACGTTCGACCGGAAGTTCCAGTGGGTGAGTTGGACACCCTTCGGTTGGCCCGTGGTTCCGGAGGTGTAGATGAGGCTCGCGAGGTCATCCGGGTCGCGTTCGTCCAGCCACGACTCGTACGCCGTGTCGTCGTAGACTGCCTCGCCGCGTTTGTACAGTTCGCCGAGCGTCAGGATGTCGTCTCGGTCCTCGTAGCCGTCGTACTCGTCGAAGACGACGATGAACTCCAGGTCGAGGGCGTCCTCGACGGCGACCACGCGGTCCAACAGCTCCTGATTTTCGACGACGACGGCGTCCGCACCGGGGTCCGAAAGCAGGTACTCGACCTGACTCTCCGACGACGATGTGTAGACCGTCGTGACGACACCGCCAGCACCGAGGACGGCGAAGTCGGTCTGTGCCCACTCCATTCGCGTGTGTGCAAAGATGCCGACACGGTCACCCGCTGCTAGCCCGAGGTCGCGGAATCCTGTGGCGAGTTTCCTGACGACGTCTCGCATCTCCTCGTAGGTGAGTTCGGCGTACTCGTGGTCGGGTGCCGCCGGGATGACACCCGATTCGACGAGCGACCGCTCGTAGATACCCCCTTTGTACCGTTGTGCAGCTCGCGAGGCGTTGCGCTCCGCGCTCTCTTCGAACATCCATGGAAGAGTCGTCCGTCCGATGGCCGGGTCATCGTACGCCGCCTCCGCGTCCTGCCAATCCATGTCCTGTTAGTTTTGATTCAACATTTAAAACTATGTACGTTCGGTTGGTTGAAAATCCACAGTACCGGGTATCGTGGGGTGAGGCTGCGGTTCTCTCGACGTGCGAGTCCAGCGTCCGCTTACGCTTGCTTGCTCATGTAGTCGAGATAGCCGAGGACGCCTCGAGTGTTCAGTCGCTCTTCGTCGTGGGCTTTCCGCGTGCCCCACACGTCGGCCACGTCGGAGTGTTCGACGAAGTACTCGATGACCGCGTCGTCGTCGTCGAGTTCTTCGCGCTTTTGGCGGACGGCCTCGACCCACTCGACGAGGACGCGTTTGTACTCTTCTGCGAACTCCGCTGTGTACGCCCGTGGGCCGAAGTGACCGAAACAGAGCATCTCGGGGGCGATGTCTTCGATCGTTCGAACGTCGTCGAGTGCTTTCTCCAGATGGAACTGTGCTGGCGGCGAAGTCTGTCGGACCATCTCGGTCTTCGGTTCCCAGATTCCCAGTGCGTCGCCGACGAAGAGCAGGTCGTCGCCGTCGTCGTGGAACATCACTTGATGGGGTGCGTGTCCAGGCGCGTGATAGACGGTGAGCGTTCGGTCACCGAGGTCGATTTCGTCGCCGTCGGTGAGTGGTTCGACTCGGTCTTCGTCGATTGGGAGCGGTTCGTCGTAGAAGCGCCACTGCTCTTCGACGGCAGCCTTCGTGCCTTCGACGAGGCGCGTCGGGTCCACGAGGTGCGGGGCACCGATTTCGTGCGTCATCACGGTCGCGTCCGGGTAGCGCTCTGCGAGATAGCCTGCGCCGCCAGCGTGGTCGAGATGGACGTGTGTCGGCAAGATGTATTCGAGGTCGTCGACGCCGATTTCGTCGAGCATTCCGAAGACGTGCTCACGGTCGGCGGCGATGCCAGTGTCGATGAGCGCGGGTCGTTCGGCGTCGATGAGGTAGACCGACCCGTACTTCTCGACTTCGTACATTCCCGTATCCACGTAATAGACGTCCGTGCTGTTCGGCACGGGTTCGACATCGCCAATTGCCATAGTTGACGGCCGTCGTCGGGGAGTAAAAGCATTCGGTCGGTCGCGAGACACCTCCACCGCACGGCTACTGAGTCGAGTTGATTCTCTCCCGGGTCGGCCCGATTCTGGCGATGCGATACGATTTTGCCGCCGGCGCAGGAACCACGGAGTAATGATCGACAGGCAAGTGCTCCGTGACGACCCGGAGCGAATCCGTGACGCACTCTCGGCCCGCAGCATGGAGGACGTGGACCTCGACCACATCCTCGACGTGTACGACGAGTGGCGCTCGCTGAAAGCCGAAGGCGACAACCTCCGACACGAGCGCAACGAGGTCAGCCAGAAGATTGGCCAGTTGAAACAGGAAGGCAAAGACGACGAAGCACAGGCGGCAATCGACCGTTCGGGTGAACTCAAAGACGAACTGCAAACGCTCGAAGCCCGAACTGCCGACCTCGAATCGGAACTCGACCAGGCGCTCCTCGAACTCCCGAACATCCCGAACGAGTCGGTCCCGATTGGAACCGACGAATCGGACAACGAGGAAGTGCGCCGCGTCGGATTCGACGACCTGCGTGCCCTCCCGGACGACGTGACACCCCACTACGAACTCGGTGAGAGCCTCGACATCATCGACGAGGCACGCGCCGCGAAGACGACCGGGTCGGGCTTCTACTTCCTGAAGGGCGAAGGTGCGATGCTCGAACACGCGCTCATCCAGTTCATGCTGGACGTCCACCGCGAACAGGAGTACGTGGACCTCTTCCCGCCGATTCCGGTCAAGACCACCTCGATGGAAGGCACCGGCCAGCTCCCGAAGTTCGCCGAAGACGCCTACCGAATCGGCGGGTCGGAGACCGAAGACTACGAAGAAGACGACCTGTGGCTCTGCCCCACCGCAGAGGTGCCGGTCACGAACATGTACCGCGACGAAATCCTCCTGAAAGACGACCTGCCGCTGAAGCATCAGGCGTACACGCCGAACTTCCGGCAAGAGGCCGGTGAACACGGGACCGAGACGCGCGGTATCGTCCGCGTCCACCAGTTCAACAAGGTCGAACTCGTCAACTTCGTCGAACCCGAGGAGTCGTACGACCGCCTCGAAGCCCTCGTCGACGAAGCGGCCGAAGTGCTCGACCGACTCGGCCTGCCGTACCGCGTGCTCTCGCTCTGTACGGGTGACCTCACCTTCGCGTCGGCCAAGACGTACGACCTCGAAGTGTGGGCACCCGGAACCCAATCGGACGACGCGCCCGAGGGGCTTGGTGGCCGATGGCTCGAAGTCTCGTCGGCGTCGAACTTCGAAGATTTCCAGGCACGCCGTGCCGGCCTCCGCTACCGCCCCGAGCGTCACGAGTCGGCCGAGTACCTCCACACGCTCAACGCGTCGGGCACCGCTGTCGGTCGCGTGATGGTCGCACTGCTCGAATACTACCAGAACGAAGACGGCACCGTGGACGTGCCCGAGGCACTCCAGCCCTACATGGGTGGCCGCGAGGTCATCGAGGGCCACGAACCGGTTGGCGAAGCGGCAGTCGGCGCGGGTAAGAAAGACTGAGACAGTCGTCTCTTCTGGCGCTCAGTTCGGCGATTTGACGAACGTTTTCAGTTCGGAAATCTGCCCTTCGCGCGTTCGAAACCGGTCGAGAAAGACGAACAGTTCGTCGCCAGTGCTATCTTCGAGGTGGCCGCGAACGACGATTTCGTCCTCGCTCTTCGACTGGATGTAGCGGTCGATGACGTGTGTCGTGTCTTTCTGTGGTCGGTCGTCACGCATGAACGAGACGAACTCTTCGCGCCCGTCGAGCGTCATCTCGCCTCGGTGCTGGACGAAATCCGGGTCGAGGATGTCCCGAAGCGTGTCGTAGCCGTGCTCGTCTAACGCCGTGTAGTACAACCGGGCCAGAAATGTCGCGTCGGGGTGCACGGTCCTCCTTCGTCCTCGGGTGACAAGAATCCGCCGCCGAGTTGGAGTTCGCTCTGGGAGATTTTCTCGACGAATCTGTACCCTGTTTTCGAGACGCAGACGAATCTGTGCCCTGCCTTCGGGACGCTTTTCTCTCGGACCCGCGTACGCGAGGTGTGGACCTGCACGTTCGATACGAGGGTGACGACGACCCGAAGAAGTGCACGGCGAAGAAACTCGAACGGTTCGACATGGCGGCCCTCCACGGGTCGGACCGGGCGACACCGTACGGCGTCGTGCTCAACCCGCACGCAGAGAAGGCGCTCTCGCCCGCCGACAGAGACAGTGGCGCGCTCGTCGCGCTCGACTGCTCGTGGGAATCCGCCGAGGAGGCAATGTTTTCGCTCCCCGGTGAACACCGCGCGCTTCCCTATCTCGTCGCCGCCAACCCGGTCAACTTCGGCCGGCCGATGCAACTGACGACTGTCGAAGCACTTGCGGCGGCGCTCGTCATCTTCGGCGAGAAACCGCAGGCCGAAGCGATTCTCTCGAAGTTCCGTTGGGGACACACCTTCCTCGAACTCAACGAGGAACCCCTCCGGCGGTACAGCGAGTGTGAGAATTCGACCGAAGTCGTCGAAATTCAGCGCGAGTACCTCGAACGCGGCGAGTGAGTAACTCGGCCAGCGGGCGCTGATTGGTTGTGGGTACTCTCCGCAGCGTTTGCCGAGCGATGTGTGCCGAATCGCTCGGGTGTGTTCGCTGTATCGAAGATACACATATGTGTCACTGGACGACTCTGTATGGAGTGAACAGACGATGAGTGATTGGCGAGTCAAACTTCAGCACAGAGTGGATATCTCTGTCCAGGACGACCGAATCCTCCCTCTCACCCGATGGGTCGCACGCATCATCATCCCGTTTCTGGCTGCAGCGTTTCTGGTTCTCTTCGGCCTCCCAGCTCGGACCACCGAACTGTTCGCGTGGACGATACGCCCCGAGATGACGCCCATCATCATGGGTGCTGGTTACGGGGCGGGCGTGTACTTCTTCTATCGGGTTTCGACCGCAGAGGAGTGGCACACTGTCGCCCCAGTCTTCCTCGGCATCGCCACGTTCACGTGGTTCATGGCAATCGCCACTGTGCTCCACTGGGAAAATTTCAACCACACTCACGTCACGTTCTCCCTCTGGGTCTTCCTCTACGCAATAACACCGATACTCATCCCTGCTCTGTGGGCACTCAACCGCCGGACCGACAGTGGTGAACTACGGGCTGGTGAGATCCGTCTTCCACGGGCTGTTCGTGTTCTCGGTGGGCTTCTCGGACTCGTCGTCACAGCCAGTGCCGTCGCCCTGTTCGTCTTCCCCGACCTGATGATTGGTGTCTGGCCGTGGACGGTCTCTCCGTTGACGGCTCGGATTTTGGCAGGGTGGTTCGCGCTCTTTGGTGTCGTGAACGTCGCTGTCGTCCTCGACGAGCGCTGGAGTGCTGCGCGGATACTGGTCCAGAGCGAGTTGCTCGGCTTCTCCTTGGTACTGGTCGGTGTCGGCAGAGTGTGGGACAACTTCGACACATCGAACGTGCTGACGTGGGGTGTCGTCGGGGGGATGATACTGTATCTGGGTGCGATACTGGTGCTGTATCTCGGTATGGAACGCTGGTGAAGTAGTCCAGTTATCAGCTAGTTCGAGCCTTGTGTTCTCCCTTTCACCCACGCGCCAACTGCCCCAGCGAGTGCGCTGTCGATGGCGAACAGGAGCGTCAGGATGATTCCGAGGACGAACACGCCGATGCCACCGAAGAGCCCACCCAGTGGCCCGCCGGCGAGTCCGAGAAGCCCGCCGAGGAATGCCGCGAAGAGGCTCACGACGATTCCCGAAATCGACCCCGCAACGAGGCCGTTCCACGCACCGTTCCCAAGCGACCCACCAGCGAGATAGCCCGTCGCGAACCCGCCGATGAGGCCGGCACCGATTTGCCCGACGACCGGGATAGCGAGGCCACCGGCACCGATAACGAGCATGACGACGAACCCGACGCCGACTGCTTTCCACTCAGTCATAGACCGAGGTACTGCGTCTTCGTGTAAGAACTTCGTGGCACGTGGGGGTCGAATCGTGTGGGCCTGTTGCACGCCTAATTCACCTCGCGAGGCTTCGAAACCCAAACAAACGCGCTTTTACGCCTCCGCCTTGTAGCCGAGTGCAATGATTTTCGAGTCTCTCCCGACCACGCCCCGGTCGGACGAACTCATCGACAAGGCCTTTTCGCGGGCCGCACGCTCGGGGCGAGCGAAGCAGAACAAGTTGGAGGCTCAGCAGTCGATGCTCCAGACGGCGTCGAACATCCTCTCAGACAACCTCGAAAACGTCGTCGTCGAGTGGCCGGACTTCGAGACGGTCGACCCCTTCTACTACGAACTCGCCGACGCCATCGTCGACGTCGACGAGGTTCGAAAGAGCCTCTCCGAAATCATGTGGGCGTCTCGGCAGGTCGACAACATCGCTCGCGAGTACCAGCCGAAACTCCGCAAGACCGACGCCGACCTCGCTCGCAAACACCGCAAGCAGGCGTTCGCCCGTATGGCCAGCGTCGTCGAAGAAGTCGAAGACGACTTGCTCCGAATCGGTGAGGCCCGCGACGCACTGAAGGGACTTCCAGACATCCGCCCCGACGAACCCGCAATCGTCGTCGCTGGCTACCCGAACGTCGGCAAGTCGTCGTTCGTCAATAACGTGACCCGCGCGTCCAATGAGATTGCGCGGTACCCGTTCACCACGAAGGGCGTCCAGATTGGACACTTCGACCGCGACCGCATCCGCTACCAGATTATCGACACGCCGGGTCTGCTCGACCGACCCGAAGACGAGCGAAACGACATCGAGCGACAGGCCGTCAGTGCCCTCGAACACCTCGCAGACGCGGTCATCTTCGTCGCCGACGCCAGCGGCGAGTGTGGCTACCCCATCGAAGCACAACTCGAACTTCGCGACGCCGTCAAAGCGCGGTTCGAAGAACGCGATATCCCCGTCCTCACTGTCTGTAACAAGAGTGACCGCTCGACCGACATGGACGCAGACCTCTACATGAGCGTCGAGACCGGTGAAAACGTCGATGCGGTCCTCGGTGCTGCGGCCGACGCAGTTGGGTTCGACCCCGACATCCCGCCATCGCGCAACGAGTAATCTGGGGTGGCAGCACGTCACCTGAGGCGTCGCGTCGGGGCACTGGCTTCGGCCTGCGGTGACTTGTGAACGTTGTTGCATCAAGGCCACACCCGCTTGCAAGTCGTGGGCTTTGCGCGGGACATCACCGAACGGACGACACACAAGCGCGAACTCGAACGCTACGAGTCGATGGTCGAGGCCTCGGGCGACCCAATCTACACCCTCGACAGTGACGGCCGATTCATCACGGCCAACTCTGCGTTCACCGAGTTGACTGGCTATTCTCTCGAGTCGATTGTCGGCACACATGCATCGACGGTTATGGGAGACGCCAACGTTGCGACTGGAGAAAACCTCATCAACTCGTTGCTGTCGTCTTCGGAAGACAACGGAACGTTCGAGTTGACGCTCGTCACGGCCACGGGTGAGCGCATCCCGTGTGAGAATCACATCGCACTGCTTCCGTTCGAAGACGAGTTCCGGGGTACCGTTGGTGTCATTCGGGACATCTCAGCGCGGGTCACCCGGGTAGAAGACCTCAGACACGAGCGTGACCTCCTCGACGAGTTCGCGAGTGTGGTGAGCCACGATTTACGGAGTCCGTTGACGGTTGCGTCGGGCAGACTCGCCTTGGCTCAAGAAGAGTGCGAGAGTTCTCATCTCGATGTCGTCGAGCG
This sequence comes from Haloferax sp. DFSO52, assembly GCF_048158745.1. NCBI lineage: Archaea > Methanobacteriati > Methanobacteriota > Halobacteria > Halobacteriales > Haloferacaceae > Haloferax > Haloferax sp. DFSO52. Next base: position 229,405 of record NZ_JBLOPB010000002.1, read on the forward strand.
TGCACACGGCCGTATCGAGAGGCTCATCCAGGACCTGCTCACACTGGCGCAGGAGGGTGACGAAATCGGAGAGACCGAATCTGTCTCCCTCGCGAATCTCGCCATCTGTAGCTGGGACTCTGTCGTGGTGGGTGACGCCACGATAGACATCCAAACCGACCGGTCGGTCGAAGTCGATGCCAGTCGGTGCCAGCAACTGCTGGAGAACCTGTTTCGAAATTCGATTCAACACGGCGGTGACGGCGTCACGATTACTGTTGGCGACGTCGCGGGTGGATTCTACGTGGCGGACGACGGTCCCGGGATTGCGGACACCACTCGTGACCATATCTTCGAAGCCGGGTACACGACATCGACCGAGGGGTCTGGACTCGGGCTGAACATCGTCAAGGAGATTGCCGCAGCTCATGGGTGGGACATCGAACTCTCGTCGGGTTCTGACGAAGGCGCGCGGTTCGAGTTCACCGGCTGCTAAGAAGAGCGTGGGTGCGAAAACTGGACGGAGCAGAACTGGACGGAGCGGAGTTACTCGGCCGTGTAGACCATCTGGACGGTCGCCGAGACGGTCACCGGACCGGGAGTGAGTTCGGTCGGTGCGCCTGCGCTGGAGGCCCGAGCGGAATCTTCAGCGTAGGCGACGGGGTACGGACCGGGTGAGTAGCCCCCACCGACAGAGGCGGTGTGAACGCCGGTGATCTGCAGATTGGCAGCGGTAGCGACGGTGTCGGCGTCAGCTTTGGCCGATTCGACGGCTTTGGTCAGGGCTTCGCTTCGGAGCTCAGCACGCTTCTCGTCGGTAAGGGTGAAGAACACACCACGGACCTCGTCGGCGCCGGCACCGACAGCGAGGTCGATGACTTCACCAGCACGGTCGGGGGCGACTTCGATGGTGAGGCTGTGGATTGCGCGGTAGCCGATGAGTTCGCGCTCGTCACCGCCGTAGTTGTACTCGGGGTAGATGTTGAACCCGGTGCTCTGAATCGCATCCTCAGCGATGCCAGCGTCGGTGAGTGCGGTCCGAATCGCCGCGACGTCGTCGGCGACGACACCACGGGCCTCGTCAGCGGAGTCGGCAGTGTGTGTCACCGCGATGTTGACGACGGCGAGGTCGGATTCGGCGGTGACCTCGCCGGTGCCAGTCGTCGAGATGGTCGTCGCGTCCGTCCCGACATCGCCGCCGGAGGTCGTCTGGAGGGGAGCAGAGAGGCAGCCTGCGAGCAATACAAGACCTGCGATGAGGAGCGGACCGATAAGTCGTCGTTTCATACCTCTATAAGGAGAGATGAGATATTCAATCCGCGCTAGAGACAAAGAGCGATTGTCGCTACGAGGTCTGACGATTTTGTCGAAAGCGAACTCCCGGTGAGAGTCTCAGTCGGCGACGGCGATGTAGCGAACTTCGACCGTAATCTCCTCAGGTGCCCACGGCGAAAGCGGGTCGGGGGCGACAGCATTCACCCGGTCGCTGAGCGTGTCCTGAACGTCTGGTGGATCAGTTTGCGGGTCGTATCCGACGGTGACGACGACGTGGTCGGGTTCCGGGAGCGGGCCGGTGTTGTATCGAATGTCGAGCGACAGTAGCCGAGCATCTGCGTCTGCGAGCACTGTTTCGATGGCGTCCTGTGCGTCACTCTGGAATCCGGCGTTCCGGTACGTCGTGTACGTGACTGCACCGAGAAACGACGACAACACGAGCAGCCCCATCCCGAGGGCGACGATGCGGTAGGCGGTGGTTCGTCGGGCCTCACTCTGTCGAATCCAGCGTTCCGGTTGGTAGCCTTGCTTCCAGAGGACGGCAATCGCGACGAAGTTGACAGAGAGGATGTTGACGAGGACGAGAATCGCCGACCCGACGACTGCTTCGGGCGCACCCCACGCGATACCGATACCGACGACGGCAGTCGGTGGAATCAACGCGGCGGCAATCATGACGCCCACGAGCGCTGTCGACACACCGGTCGAGAGTGAGATTGCACCTGCTGCGCCGGCCCCTAACGCGATGACGAGCGAGAGGAGATCCGGTGAGAGTCGTTCGTCGATTTCGGGAACCGTCAGCACGTCCGCTGCGGAAAGCGGAACGGCACCGCTCTCTTTGAGGACGAATGCGAACACGGCGGCCGAACCGACGGCCAAGATTCCCCCTAACGCTTGCAGTCGGACGCCTCTGACGAACATCTCGTCATCGTCGACGACGGTTCCGACGCTGGCGGCCATCGCCGGGCCGACGAGCGGCGCGATGACCATCGACCCGACGACGACTGCCGGCGAATTGAGGAGGAGTCCGGCGGTTGCGACGAACGCCGATATGACGGTCATGATGACGTACGTCCGGAGTGACGGTGCGAGTTCAGCCGCCTTCGACGCCAACTCCTCGCGGGCGATTCGGTCACCGTTCTCCTCGTCTTCTTTGTATTTCTCTGCTAACGCGTCGAACCGTTTGGACGCCACCGTCTCCGCGTTCACGACGACGGTGTACGCGTCGCGCTCGATGCCGGCGTCTCGCAGTCGCGCCAAGACCGGTTCGACTGCTTCTTTCGGAACGGGGAAGGTGACGACGGCGACGAACTCTCTGCCGGAACTCTCGTCGGAGACGGCGTAATCGACGCCTTCGTCGTCGAGGGTGCGGAGGACTGTCTCGCGTTTTCCTGCCGGCACCAGTACCTGTACGAGTCGCACGCTCTCACGTCACTCCGGGCGGCCAAATAAGCAGGGGGCGTCTGGGTCGATTACTCGGGACGAAGTCGCTGTAAGACCGGCATCTCGTCTATCTGTTCGTCCGAGAGCGCGCTCCAGTCGATTCCAGGTGGTCGCGGATAGGGCGTCTCGGTTCGAATCGTTCTGTCGGGTGTGACGACGAGGTCCATCGGGACGTCGTGGTCAGCGGGTTCGGGGGCATCGTCTCGAATCTGTAACTCGTGAACTGTCGTCGCAATCGTCGTCGTCTCGTCGACGAGACCGAGACCCCGTAAGATTGCGTATTCGAGGTCGCTGAACCCTTCACCTTTGCCGATTCGTGCGCCCTGTTCGGTGACGACCACCGACCCCGAGACGACGATATCGATTGGGGGGACATCGTCGGGGGCGACGGTGTCGGCGTACGTCTCGACGTGTGACACCGTGGGTGCGCTGTCGAGGTTCTCGTCGTCGATACGAGCGGGGTCGAGTTCGTAGAAACATTCCTCGTCGCGGAGGCGCGGCACGGCCATGTAGACGGTCTTTCCCTCTCGGAGTGCACGCCGGCGAACCGGGAGCTGTGGCGAGTCTGGATTCGCTTTCACCGTCGTCGCAGCGTCCCATTCCGGTGTCGAAGCGAGACGGTCCGCTGCTGTCGCTGCGTCGGCGAAGTTCGGGATTCGTCCGTGTGGCGGGAACGGGAACCGGGCGGCACCCGACGCGTCTAGTTCGTCCCACACCGCCGTTCTGAGCTCTGCTTTGTCCATCAGTCGCGTCGACTCGTACTCGGGGTGAGCGGAATACTCTTGCCACGCTCGTGAATAGAAATTTCTCCGTTTTTGAGTAACGTTTTATCCACGTATATTTTGCACGAAAGAATTTTGGAACACCTACGCGAATAGTCACGTATGTTCGTCCGGACTGCGAGAGAGACCGACGTATCGGACATCGCGCGCATCTGTACCAGCAGGTCGCACCCCACAACTGGCGGGAGTATCTCAGTCGGTGACGGCGGGTCCGTTTCCGAGTTGCAGTTCGACGAGACACGTCTCGCACGGCACGTCCAGCAGTCTGACGAGCCCGGGTGGGTCGTCGCCGTCGACGACGACAGAATCGTCGCTGCCGCTGGCGGTGCGGTTCGCGACAGTTCGGTGGGTGAGGTCGTCTCGCTCCACGCCCACCCGGAGGTGCAGCTGACAGATGCCGGGTCGGCGGTCCTGCAGACCATAACCGCACAACAGGTCGTCGCGGGCGCACGCGAACAGTACGCGACGTGTTTCGCTGACGACGACGAGGCGCTCTCGTTCTACCGGGCACAGGGGTTCGACGTCGTCTCCGCAGACGCTGCTGCCGACGACTCTGCCGACACGGTTCGCCTCGTCAGACGCATTTGAACAGGCTGTTCGACCTACGATATCCTGGTCGACGGCACTCGCTGTCCGGGTCGTCAACAGTTTAATCCAGGTCCGCGGCTGACCGAGACAGGAGTACTTTTCGGAGAACAGTGTCCGCCCCGCGGCGGATTCGTTCGGAGGCGGCCTGCGGACTAATCCCAATCTCGTCTGCAACGTCCTGGAGCGTCGTTCGCCGCGGCACCTCGAAGTAGCCTCCGGAGACGGCTGCGATGAGGGCTTCCTGCTGTTGTGGTGTGATGTCGAACGTGTAGACGCCTGTCTCTTCTTCTGTGAGGGTGTAGATTCGTTCGACGTGGAAGTCGATTCCCTCCTCGTGACTGAGGTTGTGGAACTCGGTGAGGCCAGCGTGGTCCTTGAACCGAAGTCGGAACGTCCACGGATTGTTGCCGTGTGCTTCGAGGATGGTCGCTTCGCTTTCGGTGAGGATGGTGGTGAGACTGGAGACAGTATCACCCCAGTAGACGTGGTAGAGGACTCGGTTCCCGACACGCGCGACTGCTTCCAGTTCTTCGACGATTCTGTTTTCGCGTACTGCTCGCTCGAACTCCTCGAACTCCGACCCTTTCGCCCAGAAGAATGGCATCACGTCCCCGCCAGTCGGAACGACACGCTCCAGTTCGATGTGCATGTCGCTCGTCACTGCGGTGACTCTCCCGAGGTCGAAGTCCTCGGGTTGGATTGTTAGTTCGACGACGACTGCCATTCTATTAGTGCATACTCTACACACACCCTCTTAAACCGAGGTGACGATTCACTCCTGTTCCCCCCATTTGAATGGCAGGAGTGTGAAAGCACAATGAGAATACAACTCTGCTAAACACACTACTGTGGGGAAGTGAGCGTGACTACAACCAACTACCGACGACCGAACGCACGTGGTGCGTGCCGTGGGGGCACCACTGCGTACGGCGATGTGTCGAACGTGACCGTCGAGAGGCGGACCAGACTGCGGTCTGTCTCGCGACGGCCCGTTTCCAACCGTCCATGGAGTGCCATCGACGGGCGTACTGCTTCGGCGTCTTCCGAACGCCCGGAATCACCCGCTCGGATGCAGTGGGGTCGATGACGATGGCAGTGTCCGCTACCCCCCGCCTCGACGAGGCGTTTGACGCACTCAGAAACGTCCATCGGCGGCGATTACTCCTGAATCTCCGCCACGGGTCCGTCACACGTCTCGGCGGGGCGACACGGGTCGTTGCAGATGGTGGTACCAACGACCACGAACAACTGGAGGTGGAACTGTTTCATCTCCACCTTCCGAAACTCGACAGTGCCGGGTACGTCTCGTGGCACCGTGAGAGCGGTGTGATAGAGAAAGGGCCAGCGTTCGAGGACATCGTGCCGTTGCTCGAACTGCTGGAGAACAACGCTGAGGAGTTACCCGAGACGTTCGCCTAGGGTGGATTCAGCCCGCTGGTAACGCACGAGTCGGGCACCGAATCGGTGTTCTCCGACTCGTGTTTCTCTGGTGATGCTCTCCGACGAGTCGCATCCGTGTCTTCACGAGTCGCAGTCGTATCTCCGACGCATCGCTTCCGTCTCTCTTATCAGTCGTGATGGCGAACTGCGGGTATGTTCGAAGACCGACCGAATCGCGACGAAATCATTCTCGTCGGCCGGTCGAACGTGGGCAAGTCCACCCTGATGCGAGAACTGACGGGTCACAGCAAGTTCACGACGGGGAAGAAACCGGGTGTCACCCGCAAACCGAACCATTTCGACTGGACCGCAGAGAAGTTCATGTTCACCGACCTCCCGGGGTTCGGATTCATGTCCGGTGTCGAAGCCGACACTCGTGAGGCGATCAAGACCGACATCGTTCGCTACATCGAAGAGAACGCCGACGACATCCTCGCGGCGGTCCTCGTGGTGGACGGAAAGAGCGTCGTCGACATCATCGACCGCCACACGACCGACGAATCCATCCCGCACGACGTGGAGATGTTCTACTTCCTCGACGAACTCGACATTCCGACCGTCGTCGCGGTGAACAAGATGGACAAAGTCGGTGACCGAGACGAACGCCTGAACGAACTCTGTGACCGGCTCGGACTGTTCCCGCCGTGGAAACAGTGGCGGAACGTCATCGCGCCAATCACCGCCAAACGCGGTGACATCTCGAATCTCGAAGATGCGCTTCGAACGCATCTCCACGAACAGGGGCGCGACGACCTGTTCAAGTTCGTCTGACCGTCGTTTCTGACTGGAAGCGCGTCTCGTTCAGACGATACGGTTCATCATCGCTTCGCCGGCGCGGACGTTGTGAACGTTCTCGCGGACGAGTCCCGCGATGTCTTCGTGATACTTCCCCGTCGCAGGGCTCACGTGGGGAGTGAGGAGAACTTCGTCGAAATCCCAGAATGGCGAGTCCTCCGGGAGTGGTTCTTCGGTGAACACGTCGAGCGCCGCGCCGGCGATGTCTCCGCTTCGGAGTGCGGAGATGAGGTCCGATTCGTCTGCGACTTCCCCGCGTGAGACGTTTATCAGGTAGGCATCTTCGCGCATCGTCTCGAACTCCGGTGTGGCGAACATGCCTTCGGTCTCTCGCGTCAACGGCGTCGCCAACGCGACGAACCGGGCGTCTTCGATTGCTTCGTGGAGTCGGTCGGGTGTGTAGACCACCGAGACGTTGTCGACCGGGTCACCTGACCGCCGAACGCCGACGACGTCCATCCCCAGGGCTGCCGCCCGGTCTGCGATGCCGCGACCGAGCGTGCCGAGACCGACGACGCAGAGTTGCTCGTTCTGGAGCGTGAACGATTCGTCGTATCGCGGGCGTCGCCACTCGTGGTCGAACTGAACGTCACGGTAGGTGTGGAGTCGCCGGGCGAACGAGAGCATATAGCCAGTGACTGTCTCTCCGATGGTCGTCCCGTGGATGCCGGTGCTGTTGGTGAAGACGGTTCCTGCTTCGTCGTAGACTCCGATTGGGAACTCGTCGTATCCAGACCGGACACCATGGACCCAGTCGGCGTCGATGAAACTGTCGTGGTGGTCGAACGTCACGACGACGTCTCCCGGTCCGAACTGTTCGTCGTCGCCGACGACTTCGACCGAGACGCCGAGGTCGGAGAGTTCCTCGACGAGAAGCTGTCGCGGCATGACGGTTCCCACTGACTCGTGTACGGCGAGTCTATCGATGTCCATAGCCGACCGTCACACTGATAGACGAAGGAACTTGCGCCCACGTCGCCCACCGTCCTACGCTGTCGCTTACGGCCCCCTCATTCGGTGCTCACGTCACTCTCATTCGGTGCTCACGACCTCCTCCATTCGTCGGCTGATTCACTGTCGATTACGCCGTCTTCAACCACGGTGAAGAGCGCGACTCGATTCTGGGTTACTCCTCGTCGCGTTCAGTGTCGGTCTCTCCCTCCACTGGTCCGTCTGTCGTCTCGAGGCGGTCTGACTCCGAATCGAACGCTTCGCGGTCTTCTCCGAACTGGACAGCGAAGATGCTCCGCAGAACGACGACGAGGTTGTTCTTCGTCCCCCGACCCCAGATTGCGACCTCGATGGATTCGCCGTCTCTCAGCGGGCGGTCGACGCTCACGAGCGTAATCTCGTCGTCGACGAGGAGAATCCGAGAGATGTGCGACCCAGACCACGTCCAGAGCGTCTCGACGACGGTCGAATCCGATGGAATCGCATCGGTGGTCTCAGTTTCGTCGGTGACGCCGGTGACGTAGACGTCGACATCCCTCTCTTCGGCCCTCGCGAGTGCGTCCGTGATGGGTTCGGTCAGCATCGCTGCATCGCTCATCAACACGATTTCTCCGTGGGCATTGTCGACGAACTCGACGATTCGTCTGGTGACGTTCTCCGAACCGGTGACCGTCCAGACCCCAATCTGTTCTGTCACCGTCTCGGTGGGGCGCAGTCGGTTCAACGTCACCGAGAGTTCTTCAGTTAGGTCTTCGTACTTCACGGCGAACTTCTGAACAGTCGTCTCGTGAGAGACCGGGATGAACTCCTTCGGCGTTCCGTACCGAATGTCGACGAGTCCCATCTCGTGGAGTGACTCGACTGCGTCGTACACACGCGAGCGGGGAACTTCGACGACATCGCTCACCTCCCGTGCGCTCCCCCTCCCCAGACGCAGCAACCCGACGAACGTCCGTGCCTCGTAATCGGTCAACGAGAGTTCAGTCAAAAGCTTGACTGCCCTGTCCTCTGTCCGTTCACGATCGAGAGACACCATGACAACGATACGTCGTATTGAGTCTTCAATGTGGGCGTGACTCTCCGACACAATCGTGGACGAGACGCCGCCAATTCGTGGACGAAAAACCGCAAAAAGTGACTCTCTGGGTGTCTGGAACGAGGATATCTGTTGTTACAACCGAAGTCTTAATACTCGCTTATCTAACTGAACTTCGTCTGGTCGACTATGAACGCGAAGAGACCATCGAAACGACGCCACACGTCTACCGATGAGATATTCCACCTCCTCGGAGACAGACGCCGACGAACCCTACTCACCGAGTTCGGTTCGACGACTGACTCTATCACACTCTTTGCTCTCGCAGACAGACTCTCGCAGTCCGAGACGAACCACGAAGGCACGCTCGATACGGATATTCTGGTGACGTTGCACCACGTCGACCTTCCGAAACTCGACAACGCTGGGCTTCTCACGTACGACCCGTCCCACCAGGTCGTCAGGTTCGATTCTGCCGCCGTGGACCTTGGAACTGCGCTCGAGGACGTGGAATCAGTACTCGAGTCGATGCGCAACGCGCTGTAGGACCGTTGTTTGACGGTGGAGGAGAGAACAGAATCCACGCAGAGACTTGTCCGTGTTGATGGTGTGTTCGTACGGTGGTGGGAAGATGGAATCCATCATCACAGAGGGCTGCGTGCTCCCCGACGACGAGCAACTCTATGCGTATACGCGAACGCTCAGCGACGAGACGGTGTTGGTCGTTCTCAACTGGTCCGACGAACCTGCGACCTTCGACAGTAGTACGGTGGAGATGACCGATGCAGAAGTGATGAGTAGCAACTACACTGATTCGACGAACGCCGTCGTCACAGCTACTCGTACGTGCTCCCCGAGCACATCGGTGTCTTTTTCGAAACAGTTCGATTTTCAAAACAGTTCCTTTTTTCCAATTTTGTGCATTTTTCCAATATTCTAATTGAGATTACTGTGTGGTTTTCAAGAAATTCCACAAAGTATTTACTAACAACTCCTGTTTTTCAGAACTGTACCCCTACCCCACGTGATCCCAGCGAGTATCCCTCCGTCCCGTCTCCTCTGGTGCGAATAGGGTAGAAAGCTGCTTCACCGACAGCAGATACATCTCTCAAAAATGACACACAAAAAGCAAATTCGCGCAGTCGTGCTCGCTGTGCTGATGGTCTCCTCGGTGTTCGCCGGGTCCATCGCATTCGCGGGCAGTGCCGCTGCCGCGAGTCACGAACTTACGTATGACACGTCGAGTGCCGTTCACTTCTATAACGGCTCGAACGCTGTCATCGAGGTTGCGTTCAACGAACAAGTCAGCGCATCCAGCCTGACAGCCGAGAACTTCTCCGTCACCGACGACGGTTCTGAAGTCTCGGTCGCTGGTGTTTCGCAGGGCCCCGACGGCCGTGTTCTCATCGACCTCGGCGCTGGTGAGGACTCTGTCGTCAAGTCCAACGATATCGAGGTTACCCTCGCCTCCGACATCCAGAACGCCACTGGCGGTGCCCTCTCGAACCCGGACACGTACAGCGTCGACTTCGCTGCAACGACGATCAACGAGGGCGACGGTGACACGTCCGCCTACAAGGGCTCGAAAGTCGCGGTCACCGCGAACGAGGCTAACGCTCAGGTCGTCGTCGAAGACGACTCTGATGACTTCTCGTACTCCTTCAGAGGCTCGACCGGTGCCAACAGCACGGTCTTCCTGCTCGACACGGCCACCCTCGAAACCGGTGATTACACGGTCACCGTCAACGGGACCACGACCGACCTCACCGTTCGTGAGCTCGGTCTCGACCTCTCCGTCGACGACCTGAACGTCACGACCGACGACGATATCGAAGGGACGGTGACCGCTAACAGCGGTGATCGAGATGTCCGCGTCCAGCTCTTCGACGCAGACGACGACGAAGTCGCGAACGACACGATTACCCTCAACGGTCAGGGTGAAGCTGACTTCTCGCTCCCTGTCGACACCGCTGGCGACTACACAGTCGAAGCAACTGACCTCGACACCGGTGTGGCCCTCACGTCGGACACGGTCACGGTCACGAAGGCCGCTGGCTCCACGTCGGACTTCGCCACCTCGGTCGTCACCGACCAGTCTGGTGACGTCGTCGAGATTCCCGTGACGATGCGGGGAACGGACACGGCCGAAGTCACGATCGGCGGCGACAACGTTGGCTACACGGCCGACGTCACCGTCGAAGATGGCAACGACGACGGCGAAGTCGTCCTCCTGTTCAACACGTACGACGCCGACAACGTGAACTCGTTCGACGTTGACGACAGCGACGACGACGTCACTGTCGACGGCATCGACACTGGCGTCACGCAGGTTCTCGACGCTGGCGACTACGACCTCGAAGTCTCGACGGGCGGCGACGCCGACAACGTCGGCACCCTCGCCCTCGAAGAGCGCAGCACGGACAGTCAGTCCATCTGGACGGCACCAACCGGTGACGCCGCAGACCTGACCGAAACCGAAGACGTCTACGACGCAATCGACAGCGAGACCCTGACGCAGACTGACTCCGTCGCCAACGGCGACGTCGTCGTCCACCAGGTTGTCGCAACCGGTCTCGAAGGCGCATACGAGACGGACAACCTCGACGCCGAGACCAACCTCACCATCGAACAGGCGAACCCTGGCCCGAACCGCGAGCCAAAGGTTCTGAACGACTCCGCTGCAACCGTCATCGCTGACGGTGACAATGACACGTACTTCTTCGTGTACGACCTCTCCGACATGGATGCGTCACGCACGGAGTTCTTCCAGTCCGGCAGCGCAACCGAACGCGTCGAGGACGACGACGCGTACAACGCGACGTTCACCGTCCTCGAAGACGGTGAGCTCACCGACGTCGAAGACGGCGAGGAAGTCTCCGCCGGATACGACGTCGTCGCGCCGGAACTCAGCCTCGACGAGGACCCGGTCACCGTTTCGGCAGCCGCCAACCAGACGGTCTCGGGTACGGCTACTGTCGCCCCCGGTACGGAACTCACCATCCGTGTGAAGTCCACCGGTGACACCCAGCCGCGCTTCCTCAAGACCAAACCGACCTCCGTTCAGGCTGACGGAACGTTCTCGTCCACCTTCGACTTCTCCGAACAGAAGGCCGGTGACGAGTTCGAAGTGACTGTCTCCGTCGACTCCGGCACGGCTGACGACATCACCGCTGACGGTACCGTCGGCGACGCTCAGGCCGAAGAGACGACCACGGAAACGACTACAGAGGAAACGACCGCTGAAGAGACCACCGAAGAGACGACTACCGAGAAATCGACCACCGAAGAGACCACCGAAGGGACGACCACGGAAACGACCGAAGAGCCTGCTGAAGAGACCACCGAATCCAGCACGCCTGGCTTTGGCATCGCAGTTGCGCTCGTCGCGCTCGTCGCAGCAGCACTCCTCGCTGTCCGCCGCGACTAACGTCGCTTCCTCACTAACCGGTCCCCTCGATTTCTTTATCGACCAACCGTCCACAGCGGCGGCAGTGGTGCAACCATATTTCGTCGAGTAGTCGAAACCACTTGCAGCACGCACAGTGACACTTTGGGAGAGTCCTCGACCACTCGCTCTCAGTGGCCACACAAAATTCCAATTCCATAATTAACTAAAACATCATATATTTGATTACCAAAATCAGCGTACCGATGTATATAATTATCTTTAATTATGTTTCTGTTGTGATATCTATTTGGGGGAACTGTCAATGGTGAGATTTGAAACGGGGGGCAGGCACAGAATAATCTCCAGATTTGTCATTTGGATGATTGTCGGAATCGTAATCTCTAGCTTCGTAGTCAGTGGGGTTAGCGCAACAGAACCCAAAGACGGTGAATCCGCATCGCATTCGGTGATTCCAACACGTATTCCAGACAACGAATACGCACAGTATGCACAGACTCCATCTCAGAGAGAACAAATTCGAATAACCTCAGGGCAGAACCCACAGACTGGGGGAACTAGTACTGGAGCCTGTGACGTGGAGGAAGCAAATCCTGAGCTCAGCTTCGATTACAATTCCTCGCAGAACGGAAACTTAGGTTTCCGCATATTCGGAGACACGGTTTCCAACTATTCGGCCACGGACTTGGCATCACAGGAAGCCGAAATATCCGTCGCTGCAAATTCAGGACATGGTCTCGGGGCAGTCGGTGCGTTAGGGACGACAAAATTCTACACCACAACCTGGACAGCACCATGTACTGGAAACTATACAGTCACGTTTGAGTACGAGTTAGACGGGGATGTTGCCCAACACCGAGGGGCGGGTTCGTACGCGAAAGGCGTCTCCAGAGTGACCGTAAACTCTCGAGTTACAGTTGTAGAACACCCCGATGTGTCTACGTGGAACGCCATTCGTGAGGAGAAACATTCAGAGTGGAATACGACCATTCCAACACTTGAGACATTAGGACACGATGGGTTGCGGAGTCTCTTTGCCGCAACAGTCAGTCGAATCACTGGCTTTCCGGTTGGCTCAGTGGCTGCCGAAGAAGTCGGGATAGACCCAAGAGAGACCGAAATCGAAAGATCGATCTCGACAGCCGACGGGCAGGTCTCGGTCACATTTTACGCCCAGGAAGACCGCCAATATCTGTTCGTCCATACCTTGGAGGCAGGGGCTATCGCAGCCAGTATCGTCGGAGAGGCTGATGCTCAGGCGAACGTCGTATCCGAGGTAACCAACGTAACGGTCCGTCCTGCCAACACGGCAGAGATGGGGGACGGAGAGACCTCCGCCCCGTCCTCCACGTCCGATCAACCGATGGATAACACGCTCACAGTACTCAGTACGAGCAATGAACGGGCCCACTACGAAATCGCGATCGACGGGGAGGTTGCACTTGGAGCCCAGGCAAATCCTGTGGACGCCGAGTACCCCGACACCGTAACTGGACAGACGGCACAGGGCTCAGTCGCCAAATACGGCACAGATACGTACCAGTTCTCCGGAACGGTTACGAACGTCAATCTCGAGGGACCGGCAACGATTCTGGTAAACGGTGAGCGTCTGGACCTTCCCGTCTCGAACGGGAGCGGCAAGCAAGCCGACGGTTCCGATCTCTCGAACACCGTTACTATCGTCAGCACGAGTGACGAACGGGCGTTTTATCAGATTCTGGTAAGTGGGCAAGCAGGCCCAGGAGCCGGAGCCGACCTGACCGGGGCATTATACCCAGATACAGTCTCGGACAATCGGATTAGAGGATCGAGCGCCGAGTATGGGACAGATTCCTTCCGGTTCTCGGGTGAGGTGACGACGATTCTCCTGAGTGGTCCTGCGAACGTGCTGATCAACGGACAAGAGGTTGACCCATCAGATTACGGTGGTGAACAGCAGATAACGACAATCCGAATCGTGAGTACGAGTGAAGAACGAGCGTTCTATGACTTCACTGCAAGCGGCACCGTTCTACCGGGCGACGAGGCGGATATGACTGGGGCGACACACCCGGATTTACTCATCGACGGGGTTGCATCCGGATCGGTCGCAAATAGCGGCAGTGATACGTTCCAGTTTACCGGAGAGCTCGTCGAGTTCAGACTAAATGGTTCGGCAGAAGTGTACGTCGATGGTGAACGGGTCACCCTAGAGTTGATTCGGCCTGAAGCCGTCTCCTGCAAGCCGACTTGCACAGCTAATTCGGTATCTGTGACTGTTGTGGACTAGTCGGGCTCGACTCTACCCCGCTCTCTGCTTCGTTCTTCTGGGAGTCTCTCTACACTCTCGGCGTTTATCGATCGCTTTAGTAAGATGGTGGCTCAGCGAGTGCTATACTATGGATTTGAAAGAAACGTGTGAGCGTGAGCCGACGGTGCCGTGACGAGACACAAGGGCGTCTCGTTCGCACACCAGAAATCTGCCTCGTGCAATCCACCAGAACAGTCGTACCATTTTCCGGGTGGTTTCTCGCCACCGACGACAATCTAGAAGTAACAGAAATTTGGTTTTACCTTTGATATATTTCTTATGTTATGTATTCCGTCGACGAAGACCAACGCTGATTCGGGCGAGTCAACCTCGTCGTCGATGCGTCAAACCTGCGACGCTGACAACGCCCGTGGGTCTGGGACACTGGCCTCCCATACGAATACTTTACCAACCGTACCGAGCAGGTCATTCTCGCCTCTCTCGGGTAATTCACGAAGGAATACACGCTTTGGCAACTGTAGGCATTCGAGTTTCGAGCGGTAAATCGATAACTCGCCGTTGAAGGCGCAAAGACGCCGAGGACAGGGGCGAAAATGCCCGATTTCCCGTGGTTGCTGGTACAGCTCTGAGATTGATCACGTAGTGCAGCGGTTCCGTGCAACTCACTATCCGTTCGAACCTACTTTGCCAACCGCATTCGGTGGGTTTCAACTCAATTCGTTGTCCGTCTACCACGAAATTATATCTATTTTACATACAATTACGAATTCTGATATATTTCGCGCTCTACGTCCCATCTGCCGGTGCTCCTAACTGTATCGATGCGAAATAACGTCGTTTTCAAGTGTCAAATTGCAAAGCATTGATGGAACTGGAGGCAGTGTTCCCACCCACCCAATCGATACGTACCGGGTACACTCGTCACATGAATTTCCGCAAAATAGCCGGTTCTCTCCGCCGGAACTGGAACGACCGACACTGGTACACGGACGTCTTCAACAGATACGTGCCCCGCTATTACTATCAAGAAGTCGTCGCCAACGACGGAGCGTACGTCGTAGAGCGAGACTGGGACAACCTCTTCATCTTGGATGGTTGCCGGTTCGACCTTTTCGAGGCAGTGTATCGCGAAGACTATCAGACGGTACTCGGTGGTACTCTCGAACATGCCACGTCGAGGGGAAGCGCCTCCACCGAGTTCCTCAAGGAGAACTTCCACGGACGCGAGTTGAACGATACCGTCTACGTCACAGCAAATCCGTTCGTCTATCAGATTCCAGGCGACCCGTTCCATTACGTCGACCACGTCTGGATGAGTGACTGGGACGAGGAACTCGAAACTGTCCGTCCGGAGACGATGGTCGAACACGCAAAGGAGGTACACGAGGAGTATCCGGACAAGCGTCTCATCGTCCACTTCATGCAACCGCACTACCCGTTCATCGGTGAGTTTCGACTCCCAGGCGACCGGGGGTATCTCGGAGCGGTCGCAAAGTCACTCGACAACGATGTCCCCGACGTAAAACTCGTCTGGGAACGACTTCGTGACGGTGAAGTCACCGAGGAAGACGTCTGGCGAGCGTACCGGGACAACCTCGAACTCGTTCTCGACCAGGTTCAGGAACTCGTCGATTCACTCTCCGGGAAGCACGTTATCACCGCAGACCACGGAAACGCACTCGGTGAGTGGTCCGGACCATTCCCGACCAGGGTCTACGGCCACGATGATTACCTCCACATCCCGGCGCTGGTGGACGTTCCATGGCTCGAACTCCCTGCGGACGAACGGCGCGAAATCACGCGGGACGAACGCCAGACTAAGGAACGGGGGTATCAGGACGAAACCATCCAGCGACGCCTCGAAGCGCTCGGTTACCGGTGACGCGTTTCACTAAGGCAGTGACTCAGGTGTAATTCCTCATCACGAGGTGCTGCGTGGGACAGACAACGTTTCTACTAATAGATTGCTTGGTGCGGAACTGTCTCGTTACGCCAGTTTGAGATGCGAGCAGGTCGGTGAGTGTGTTTGGATTGCTGCTCGCAGCCCTGCTCAGCGAGTGTTTTGCTATGGATTTGAAAGAAACGTGGGAGCGTGACCCGACGGTTCCGTGACGAGACACAAGGGCGTCTCGTTCGCACACCAGAAATCAAGATTTCTGGGAACGTCCCAAACTCGCAAAGCGAGCTTGTGGTCTCGAAAGGTGAGTCCGTCTTTCGAACATTCACAAGGGTTTTGCTCTCGTACAGCCCACCAGATCCGCCGCCCTATTTTCCACGTCGGTGTTTCGTCAATACGTTTATAATATTGCTGACAAGAATTTTCAGTATGCCAAAGATAGCGTTTATTGGAGCAGGAAGTATGGTCTTCGCTACGAATCTGATTGGTGATATTCTCACATTCGACGAACTAGCGGACAGTGAAATTGCGTTGATGGATATCGATGAACACCGCCTCACGCAGACGCACCGGATTGCCGAGGCGATGGTCGAAAACGAAAACCTCGATGCAACCGTTCATGCGACCCTTGACCGTAAAACCGCGCTCGAAGACGCTGACTACGTCCTCAACATGATCAACGTTGGTGGCACCGAACCCTTCGAGAACGAAATTCGCATTCCCGAACAGTACGGGGTGAAACAAGCAATCGGAGACACTACAGGGCCGGGAGGAATCTTTCGCGGGCTTCGAACGATTCCGGTGGTACTCGACCTTGCCCGGGACATGGAGGAACTGTGTCCCGACGCGCTCTTGCTCAACTACACCAACCCTATGGCGATTCTCTGTAAGGCCGTCTTCGATGCGACCGACATCGAGGTAGTCGGCCTCTGCCATTCCGTTCCGCACACGGCGGCAGCAATCGCTGAGTACGCCGAGGTCCCACAGTCGGAGTTGGACTACTGGGTCGCGGGTATCAACCACATGGCCTGGTTCCTGCAGTGCGAACACGAAGGAAGTTCTGTGTACCCGGAACTGAAAGAGGCCTACGAGGACGAAGAGACATATCAGAAGGACACCGTGCGCTTCGAGATGATGAAACACTTCGGCGCGTTCCCAACGGAATCGAGCCACCACATGAGCGAGTACATCCCGTACATCAGGACAGACGAAGCGACCATCGAAACGATGAGTGGGACCAAGTTCGCCGAACGAATGCCGACCGCTACGTACCTCGAAGGCTGGAAGGCTCGATCAGCAGACCGTGACAACCCCGATTTAGACGTCAATCTTGACGAGGTCGGTATCGAACGCTCCGAGGAGTACGCATCGAGACTCATCCACTCACTAGAGACAGGGACGCAGCGTCGGTTCAATTTGAACGTCTCCAACGGAACAAATGCTATCGAAAACCTTCCAGAGGACGCCTGTGTCGAAGTACCGGTCTATGTCGATAGCTCCGGACTGCATCCCGCCTCAGTGGGTGAACTCCCGCGCCAACTCGCCGCGCTTGACCGCCAGCACTCCACCATCTATGGACTCACTGTCGAAGGTGCTCTCGAAGGGAACCGCGAAAAGATTCATCAGGCAGTGAAGTTGGACCCCCTCTCCGGGGCTGCCTGTTCGCTCGATGAACTCTCCCAGTTGACTGAAGAACTCATCGAAGCCAACTCGGAATACATTCCAACACTCGAATGGCCGTCGGATTCCACTGTTTCGGAGTCTGTTCCGACAACGAAGTGAATTTGGGGGTCCACATAGGGGGTGAGTACTGTTTCAACATCGGAATAACATTTGGTGGTGCACGCAAGCACTATCTGATTACTGAGACGTCGTCGTTCGGACCGAAAACACTCTCGGCGTCGAAAAGTACACATCGATGGCAGGTCTACGTTTCACTTCGAACCGCCAGAGGAAGCCGCCCAGAATCGGAGACTGGAGAGTCAATCCTGTACGTCGTTTTTCGCACCGATACTTCAATCCCGTGAGAGTTAGAGAATTCGGTCGAGTGCCTCGGATATCGTTTCGACCGGTGTCACTCGCAGACCCTCAACGTGTACATCGGTGTCTTGCCCGGCTGGAATCACTAGTTCAGTCGCGCCAAACGCACGTGCTGCCCGTGCTTTCCCCTCGATACCTCCGACAGGAAGCAACGTGCCTTCCCGATCGACGATTCCCGTGATGAGTGTCTCTTCGGTGAGTGGCTGCTGACGAAGCGCTGCGACGAGTGCGACGGTGAGTCCACCTTCCCAGCTTTTCCCTCTGAGTGCCATACGTCTGGACCCCGGTGTCTCGAACGTGACGTGCGTAGAGAGTTCTGAGAGTGAGCGACCTGTGAGTCCCGTCGCCGTCTGGACTGCCTCTCGAAGCGCGAGCTGAATGTCGTGGCTGACTTCTGCCCCATCCAGGTCGACGAACAACTCGCCACTCCCTTCGGAGAAGGCAAACTCGACGCCAACGACGATTCCACCGTCGGACGAGTCCACTGCAGGGAGGTGATACTGGGTACGCATCGGAAGTGCTGCACCACTTGCGAGTGTCGCTTTCGATTGGAAGCCTGCTTCGGGGCGCGCGAGGCCAACGAGTCCTGCCCCGACGGCGCCACCCACGCCGAGTCCAGTGAGGAACGAACGACGTGACAGAACCGTTTGCTCGATTCGTTCGACGATGTCACCACTCGCCTCAGGTGCGGTCACATCGGTGCGGTTGTCGGTAGACATAGTTGGACGGCCACGGATATCCGTGTTAGATGTTGACAACTACCACGACCCTGCCGATAAAGGTTTTTGAAGACGAAAGAGAGGCGATGGGGTACACCTATCCGAACGACCCGAAACTACTGTAACAGATTCTCGAACGATGACGACCCGACACCAACCGCTCGTTGGACTCGCGATAGTAAGTGCCGGCGTGACCGGTGTCGGCGTCTGGGTCACGTATCACCTCGAACTCGCGTTACTCCAGACGGCAGTTGCTCCATTCCAACCGCTTGCCGTCGGACTCGTCGAGGAGTCGTTCGTCAGGTTCGTCCCCTTGATTGTAGTCTTCTATCTCTGGAGTTACCGACAGGGACGGCTACTGACGAAGACCGAAGGGTTGGTCGCGACGATCGTGTCTGGCCTCACAGTGGCAGGCCTCGAAGTCGTACTCAAGCTACAGTTCCTCTCGTACGTCGAAGAAACCGCCAGACTCGACGCACTCGGCTTACCGATACTGTTCGTACACATCCCGTTTGCGCTGGTGGCCGGACGGTTCGTGTACGCCCTCGGTGAGCGAATTCACGGCCACGACACCGTTGGAGTTCCATCTCCATCTCCCCGAACAATAGCGATACTCGCCGCTGGATATCTCCTCTTAGCTCTCGCACACGTCGGGTACAACATCGTGTTCTGACACCGTTGGAACTGTCGTCTCACTCGATATCGACAGGTCGTGTGTTCTCAACGGGTGAACACACGAGGAGCCAACGCTATTACCGGTGAGGGAAATGGGAAGAAGTTGCCAGACACACCGTCTCACTGCCGAAACCACGCCGATACGAACGATATCAGCGGGTCAGGCTGTCAGAGACCCTCCCGGTCTAGATCGAGGGGTTAGTGCTCGTGACCGAGCGCCTTGTTGACCATCTCGTTCAGTTCCTTGAGCTTGCTCTGAACTTTCTCGGGCTTGTCCGACGGCATGTTCTCTAACGCGGGTTGACCGTGTGCGTCCGGTTCGCCGACGATGACCGTCGAAATCATGCCAAGCGCTTCGTGGGGAATGCAGTAGTAGTGGTAGACACCTTCGGTTTCGAAGGTGTGTTCGAAGGTTGCCCCTTCTTCTGACAGGATACCACTGTCCCACGATGCTGCCCCGTCGGGGACGAGCTGGGGCTGGTCGTTATCTGGGTGGTACGCCGTCGCCGAGTGCGTGCCACTCTCGTTGTGGAACGTGACCGTTCCGCCGACGTTGACGCGTACGACGTGCGGTTCGAAGTGGTACCCACTGTCGTTAGTAACCATCTTCACTTCCGCAGTGTCAGTCGGTGCACCGACCGCTTCGTCGTGTCCGTGCTCTTCTTCTTCGTGCCCGTGTCCTTCTTCTTCTTCTTCTTCCTCGCTGTGACCCGATTCTTCGTCGCTGTGGCCTTCTTCTGCTGCTTCGGTCGTCGTCTGGGGTGCCGCAACCTGGCTCTGTCCATCGTTCGTTGGTGCGCCTGCACAACCAGCGAGCCCGACAGCAGCAGCACTGCCAGTCAACTGGAGCATCCGTCGGCGGGTGAGATTGTCTTCGGACATGGTCTTGGTCTCCTTACAGATGGAGATTCGACACCAAGGGATATAGTACGGAAAGCACATTTGCTGACCCAGCAAACCGCCGTTCTTTTTTATACCACTCCCTCGAAAGATGGGTTGTGAACGAGGAGCGAGACGGTCGGGAGATCTTCGCCATCCTCGACGATGACTATGCACGCGCAATTCTCGAAGCAACACGTCGCGAACAGCTCTCTGCAAAAGCTCTCAGCGAAGAATGCGGCATGTCTGTTTCGACGGTCTCCCGACGAGTCAACACGCTTCTGGAGCACGATTTACTCGTCGAACGAACACACATCGACCCGAACGGACACCACTACAGTGAGTACGAAGCGCAACTCGAAGGAATCGATGTCAAACTCCTCGAAACTGGGTTCGACGTTCGGGTCGAACTCCGCGAAGACGCAGCCGACCGCTTCACGCGCATCTGGGACGAAATGAGGAAAAGATAGTATGCACATCGAACTCGTCATTGCGAAGCTCGTTACGATGCTTCTTGGATTCTTGATTGCCTACCAGGCCTACCGGGGCTACCGCCGGAACGACAGTCAACCGATGTTCTACGTCGCAGTTGGCTTCGTCTTCATCAGTTTCGGTGCCGTCATCGAGGGAGTCTTATTCGATGTACTCGGCTTCTCAGTCTTCGATGCGGGGACGGTGGCAACGGTAATCGTCGCAATCGGAATGTTGAGTGTCCTCTACGCATTATATGGCGCAGAATACACAGAGGTACGAGGATAATACGATGGTCGATACGATTACTGCAGTGTTGGTTGGTGTCCGGTTGGTTGTACTCTCACTGGGCGTCTTGATAACGTTCTACAGCTACCAAGCCTACAAGAAATCCCGTACGTACTATCTTCGAAACTCTACAATCGGATTCGGTATCATCACCGTCGGCGTGTTTATCGAAGGGGTACTCTTCGAGTTTGGGGGATTCGATATCGTCGTCGTTCACCTCATCGAGTCGATCGGAATCGGTCTCGGCTTTCTCGTTCTTCTCATCTCTCTTCGCCGCTAGCACCGGTGGAATTCACGCTTCAGACAGTATTCTTGCGTCATCATTGGCGTCCAGCGAATCTCGGATGGTCCGATCCAGTCAACTGTCGGAGAGAGTGAGCGAGGACAGAGTCACGACCACCACTGAACGACGTCGCCCACGAACTGGCACGAACGGATTCGATTACAGTTCGACGAAGACGTCTCCAGTCTCCCCACTCGAAAATTCGTAGATGGAGAACGGTTCGGTCTGTTCCCCGGGCATCCCCGGTGAACCGGCCGGCATACCCGGTAAAGCGATACCCGAAACCGACCGCTGTTCGAGTGCTGCCACGATTGCGTCGATGGGGACGTGCCCTTCGACGACGAGGCTGTCGAGAACCAGCGTGTGACAGCTCAAAAGGTCGTCTGGGACGCCATACTGTTGTTTGATACCGCCGATATCGATCGACGAACGCTCGACGAGTTCGACGTCGAGATACTCCCGCAGGTACGTCGCGTACTCTCCACAGCAACTGCAACCAGGTGCACTGAACTGTGTTGCCGTCGTAACCCCGAGTTCGTCGCCGGACGGTGGCAGTTCGCTCCCCGACTCCAGACAGCCAGCTACACTAACAATTGCAGTACCCAGGAGTGTGCCTAAGAATCGTCGCCGGGTCCAGTGTGAGGCCATACAGAATACTGGCCGCCGAGAAAGATATCAACGAATTGTTGTTCTCGCGTTTCGAGAAACCGGGCGATGCGGATTCAGGAGAACAGATACGTTAACACGGGGTAGCGACCGTTGGGAGTTCCCGTGTTGGATTATCTGCCTCTGGCTTTCGAACCATAACCGCAGTATCCAGTAGCTAGCTGTCCGTAGACTGCCGAAACCGTGTTTTTACTCCAGATATTGTGCTTTCTCTCATTCGAATCGGGTGACAGAAGGGAGCAAAATCTTGTGATGAAATCAGTCACACAGATACTCCTGTAAAGTCAAAATCCACTCCAATCTACTGAGCGATATCAGTGGTGGTTGCCACGAACGTCCACCCCTCTCATCGTCGGTTTTTGGTCATACATCTGGGGCACCCCAAACGGAGTCCTGTTCACGTAACTCTCGGGCGAGATGTGACAAGCCAGATATTCGCCGCACAGCACAGACCAAACTACGCACGGCCGTTGGAGTCGGATATGCGCACGTGAGAGTTCACTTACTTCGACTGAGGTCTCGCACATGAACCGACGCCAAACAGATTCTATCGTCGAATTCGTCAACGTTTCTATCGTCGTAGTGGGAGGAATACGTAGCTGGCAAGCACACAGGCAACAGCAATCGTTTGACTCGACCCCTGATGTATGCCTCCGGTGAGTAGTCTCGGTTCGGGGCAAGTAGCGAGCGTGCCGAATTCTTCAGCGATGAACGGTACTGTGAAAAATAAACGGTTAGATTGCTTTATAGACGTTCTCGGACGTTCTCGTGAGACAGTTCACACCCATCGTGATAACTCCAGAGCCGTCCTACGAGTAACCGAGGAGAACAACAATGACTACCTTCAACATCAGCCGCTGGCTGCTCGTGGTGCTCGCAATCGTCGGACTCGCATTCGCAGTGCCCGTAGTCAGTGCACACGGCAACGGCACCGCTGCTGGCGACGCACCCCCGTACGACGGTACCGCCACTGAGTGGACCGCGTGGATGGAATCGCACATGAACGACCACATGGGCCCCGGCGCAGTCGAGTGGATGGAATCCCACATGGGCATGACCGTCGAGGAGATGGGACAAGACATGGCCGAGAACGGCCGAATGACCGGCCACGGTGGGATGAACGGATACAGTGGAATGGGAGGTGGGGGTCACTGCTAATCCCAACTGAAGTAGAGAGGTTCCCGAACCAGACCAGAGAGTGACTCCGACCGTCCACTAACTCAACTTCGTGAACGGTACGCTCGTGGGGAGATAGCGGACGAAGAGAACCACCCTCGGCGTGCATCGCTCACCAAGCAAATACACACGCATCAATATTGCACAAACAAGAAACTACACTATATACGTACGGTATTGGTATCCAACTCAGAAACGAGACATAGCCGGTTTTATCCGTCTAGAACAAATACTGTATTGTAGAGAAATAACACCACTATTGCGCTTGAGTAGTCACGGGTAGCAGCCACCACTCACGCGACTGAAATCAAAATCAACCTCAATTCCACACCATGACGTACACCATCACGACAACGATCGAAGCACCGTTCAACGACGTCCTCGATGCAGTTTCAACCGAACTGCAGAACGAGGGGTTCGGCATCCTCGCCGATATCGACGTACAAGCCACGCTCAAGAAGAAACTGGACGTCGAGACCGAACAGTACCGGATTCTCGGCGCCTGCAACCCCCCGCTCGCACACGAAGGACTCACAGAAGACCCGAATCTCGGAGCCTTGCTCCCCTGTAACGTCGTCGTCTACGAAGACGATGGCGGCCACGTCGTCGTGAGTGCAGTCGACCCAGGACGACTCGTGGGTGTTGCAGAGAACTCCGAACTGGACGGTATCGCGGCCGAAGTCACAGACCGGTTCGAGAACGTCGTCGACGCGGTCGACGAACAGTTCGTACCTGGTGGTGGCGCCCGATGACCGACGCGGCCCGGATGAGCACATCGACCATCGTCCTCCTCGTCATCGGAGCACTCGTCGGTATCCCGCTTCTCGCGATGGGGGGTGGGATGATGGGAGGCGGCTTTGGAATGTTCGGCGGTGGGATGTTCCTCTGGCCCCTCCTCTTCCTCGTGGGTGTCGGCGTGCTCGTCTACTACGCACTCACCGGGGGGAGCGAAGCAAAGTCCTCGGACGACGCGCTCGAAACCCTCCGACAGCGGTACGCGAGAGGGGAGATTACCGACGACGAATTCGAAGAACGAAAACAGACTCTCAAAGAGACAGACGCCTGAGCCAGTGACTCACTACTGAAGGGCGCCTTACACGAAACATGACCGACGTACTCCTCTTCAGCCAAGAGAGCTGTGGGGGCGTGTGCCACACAGCGAGAACAGACCGGTGGCATCGAAGGGGAGTTCCCCGCCGTCCAGTTTCGAGCAGTCGACAGCCAACAGGGCCTCGACACCGCTGACGGGACGACCTCGAAGACAACATCACATCATGACATATACGAGAAGACAGTACCTCCAATTGCTCAGCACTGGGGCCGTTGCAACTGCAGGGATTGCTCGAACGGCAACAGCACAGCAGACACCCGTCGTAAAGATGGGCAACAACTACTTCGACCCAATCGGACTGTACGTCGAGCCAGGAACCACGGTCCGATTCGAAATCTCAGCAGGGGCGCACTCGGCGACCGCCTACGAAGACCGCATTCCGTCGGGTGCGACTCCGTTCGACAGCGACACTATCTCACAGGGGAGTTACGAGTACACGTTCGAGACATCGGGGACGTACGACTACTACTGTATCCCACACCGTGGTTTAGGAATGGTCGGGCGAATCGTCGTCGGTCAACCCGGCGGTCCGGCCGAGGAGTCTGCGCTTCCAGACGGTGACGTTCCATCGAGCAACGACATCGTTCAGCAGGGTGCGATTGCCGACGACGCCGACTCCGACTCAGACAGTGGCACGATGGGCTGGGGGATGGGACACGGAATGATGAACGGCGGTCGAATCGGATGGGTATACGCACTTCCATTCATTGGAGGAGCACTCGGTACGCTGGCACTGATTGGTGGGGGACTCTACTGGGCACTCACTCGAACGAGCGGCGTAGAACCGGACGATTCAGCGATGAAAACACTCCGCAGTCGATACGCAAGCGGAGACATCGACGAAGCGGAGTTCCAGCGTCGTCGTGAACGCCTGCAGAACGACCGAGACACCTAACTCTTGGGCAACAAGCGTCGCTGTTTCGACTGAACTCTCGTTGAAGTGGGCGGTTGCGTGTTGGCGACTGAGTTTATTGAGTCAGAGGCCCTACATCTACGTGAGATACGATGTCCACAGAACGCAGATCTGACGGGTTCCTCCGGGTAGTCCTGGTCGTGATCGCCGCAATCGTCCTGCTCCCGATGTTGATGATGGTGTTCGCCGTCCCGATGATGGCGATGATGGGGTGGTGGTGGAGCGGCGGTATCGCAGGCGGTTTCTCCCCGCTTTTGGGAGCCGGGATGATGCTCCTGTGGCTCGTCGCCCTCGTTGGTATCGGGTACCTCTTCTATCGTGGCCTCGTCGGCGGTATCGGACCGTCGCTGATTGGCGACAGCGCCCTCGAGGAACTCCGATTGGCGTACGCCCGCGGCGACCTCACTGACGAGGAGTTCGAAGCGCGTCGTGCGAACCTCCGCCGCGAGGAGTATCAGTAGCAAGATTGTGGTTCCATCCCCAGTGTACAGTCGGTGTGTTCGTAAGGTGGTGGCTCAGCGAAAATCCATCATCACAAGGGGCTGAGTGGGGCAGACACCGTTTCTACGAATAGAATTCCACGTTCTCTACTCCAATTCTTCGTTCAAACTGTCAGCTCCCTCCAATCGAGCAGTTCGGAACAGCGCGTTCAAATACATCGAGACGACCAGCGTGTGTTCCAGACTACGAGTCAGTCCCGCAGTGTGACCGCGACGGCTTCATAATCCTCCATGAAAGCACCCGGTCCACCGAAGCTTACCTCTCCGTTTTCGGTTTGGAGATAGATGTTCGATTCCAGTGTGTAGTCGTTCGTCGACGGTTCGACGAACGCCTGTCTCACCTGGTTGACCTTCCCAGAGAATTCCTCGCCATCTTCGGTCGTGATGGTGGCCCATAGGTCGGAACCTCGCTGCAGGTGAAGATACGAGTGCAAGACCGCATCCCTGAACCAATCGAAGGACTTCGGGAGCGAATCAGGGTCCGTTACGTAAACCTCCGTCGCCGCTGGCCAGTACGCACCGAGATACATCCCATGAATCGAACCGGTGAGATGTCGCTGCGTGACGGAGACAGCCTCTTCGTCGCCGTGTGGCCCCCCGAGGAAGCCCGGGTCACCAATCATCGCGGATTCGTCGTCCACAGCGTAGACGAAGGGAAGACGAGCCTCCCACGTTCGGACGACGTCGGCGACGGTGGCGAATCGGCTTGTGGCCTCGGAATCGCTCTCGGGGGGTGTTGCCTCTCCGAGGATCAGGAAGACGAGGAGGCCCCTCTCCTTTGCGTCTTGCAGGTCCGCTTCGATCTCCGGATATTTCGATTCGGGAATTGCGACGTAGACCTCTTTTTTCGCCTCACGAAGCTGGGCCCGCATTCGATTGAGGGCCGTCTCCGGAGACTTGACGATATTGACTTCCGGCGCCTCTGACGTCGCCTTGTTGAATCGCTCCCCGAGTTCAGACGTTATCGACTCAAGACGCGTAGAGAGATTACCGATCGCTTCTTCGGGAGGCAACGCACTGATCATCGTCGGCGAAGCATGCTCCTTGACGCGAACGAGGCCCTTCTTCTCGAGTCGTTCGGCGATGCTGTAGACTGAGCGCTGAGTGACATCGGCGTCTTCAGCGATGACACGGGTGGTCGCTTCCCCGTGTGAGAGGAGGGCGAGGTAGGTGTCGATTTCCGTGTCAGACAGCCCAAGGATACCCAACTCCTCTCGGAGTGCCGTATCGGTCTGACCGCTCGAGTTAGCCATCGTGTGTGTTCGTAGTGAATTGTCGTTCATATACTTCTTGACTACGGCTGAACCGCAGAGTCGTGCTATCAGCGAACGTACCGTTATCTGGAACGAAACGCTCACTCCATCGAAACGGTCACGAAGCCATCGAAGCCGAGGATGACGTCCTGTGTCCGGTCACCGAAGACAGCCTTCCCGGTCGGTGACCGGCTGGTCCCCGGAACGAATACGTGGTCACAACCGCTTCGGTCAGCGATCTCCAGCAGGGTTGTTGCCTGGTTACTTCGCTCCGCAACGACGGTCTCAAGCTCGTAGTCGACCGACGAACCCAGGACGTCATTGGCCATGTCGTCTACGTCTCCGGATATGCCTTCGAGGACGTCGTGCTCGTCGTAGTGAGTGTGCTCGACGCGACCGATTGCGTCCAGTGTCTCTTCGACCTCCTCGTACTCGCCGGGCGTTGCAAGCGCGACGACGACGAGGTCGATTCGTTCGCTGAAGGCAAATGCTCTGGCTCGTTCGAGGAGTGCTCTGTCACGGTCTATGTCTTCGATTGCGATGAGTGCACGTTTCATAGGTATATCTCGGTCAGCGTGGTCTCTCAGGCATGGTTCTCGAACAGTTCTTCAAAGGGGTCCCAGTCGGCGTAGATGAACGCCGCAGACAGCACGAGCATCGTCCCGAGCATGCCGGCGCTCAGTACCGTGACGACGAAGGCGGGCGTTCCGGGCTCGAGTGACGGGACCGACAGCGCGAGCAGCGTCAGTAGCACGACGCTACAGACGAAAAACGCACGCCAGACCGCAGTCATCAGTCGTCACCCCCGGCCGGCTGGGAGGAGGTCGACCGTTCCGTGGCTTCGACACCCTCAAGCGGCTCGCTGTCCCAGTACTCGTGGTCCGGGTCGGTCCGGAAGCAGGACGCACAGTGTGCGCCAGGGACGTCCTCGTTCTCGCCGAGCTCCGGTTTCTGGCTCGTACACACCTCGCGTGCCTCTGGACAGCGAGTGTGGAAGCGGCACCCCGACGGTGGGTTCACTGGGTCCGGGATGTCGATAGAGCGCACGGGTGGGTCGACCATCTCCTGACTGCTCGGGTCGAGGTCCGCTGTCGCCCACTTCAGCACCTTCGAGTAGGGGTGGTCTGGGTCGCCCAGAACCTTATCGGGCGGCCCGATCTCGACGATCTCGCCGAGGTACATGATGCCGATCCGTCCCCCCGCTTTCTCCGCGAGGTAGCGGGCGTTCGACAGCGTGTGTGAGATGAAGACGAAGGAGGTGTTGAACTGCTCTTGGAGTTCGAGCAGGAGGTCCATCGTCTCCACCCGCAGCGACACGTCGAGTGCCGACACCGCCTCGTCGGCGAGGATGACGTCCGGGTTCATCAACAGCGCCCGTACGAGCGCGACGCGCTGTTGCTCGCCCCCCGAGAGTTGGTGCGGGAAGCGGTGTGCGTAGTCCTTCGGAGGCTCCATCCCGACGCGTTCGAGCAACGCGTAGATGCGCGCTCGCCTGTCTTCGGTGGACATCTCGGGCTTCCATCGCTCGATGGGTGCTTCCAGTGACGTCAGAACCTTCCGGTTGGGATTCAGTGCCGCCCCGGGGTCCTGGTGGATTATCTGGAGCGCCTTGCGGATGTCGCCGTACGGAATGTCGACGTCTCCCTTCTTGTCCTTGGCGTCCCAGACGTCCTGCCCACGATACTCGACGCTTCCCTCGGTGGGGCGCTGGACGCCGATTATGGTCTTCCCGAGCGTGGTCTTGCCACACCCGGACTCGCCGACGAGTGCGAGGACGTCGTTCTCCTCGATGTCGAGCGAGACGTCGTCGACGGCCTGCACCCTCGGCGCGTCGTTGAACAGCGAGTCGACAAGACCCTGTTCCTTCTCGAAGTGGACCGAGACGTCGTCTAAGGACATCACCACGTCGTCATCCTCCATCGACTGCTCGTTACTTCTGCTCACGACTGTAGCACCTCCATCTCGAAGGGGACGGCATCTTCAGCGTCGTCGTGGTGGAAACAGGCGGTCCGCTGGTCGTCGGCGACGTCGAACCACGGCGGCTTCTCCTCGTGACACTCCTCGGTCGCCAGCGGACACCGCGGCGCGTAGTGACAGCCGTCGGGTGCGTGCGCTGGGTTCGGCGCGGTCCCCTCGATGGGTTTCATCGTCTCGATGGGTGCGTCGAGGTTTGGGACGGCCTTCAACAGTGCCCGGGTGTAGGGGTGCTGGGACTCGCGGACGATTTGTTCACTCGGTCCCACTTCTGCCAGTTCGAAGGCATAGAGGATGGCCAGGCGGTCGGCCAGTCCCGCCACCAGCGGGAGGTCGTGGGTGATGAACAGGATCGAGAGGTCGTACTTCTGCTTGATGTCGTCGAGCAGACTCAGGATGGAGCGCTGCATCAACAGGTCGAGAGCGGCGGTCGGCTCGTCCATCAAGAGCACGTTCGGTTCGAGGATGAGCGAGAGCGCGATGAGCGCGCGTTGACTCATCCCGCCCGAGAGCTCGTGGGAGTACGAGTCCAGCACCCGGTCGGGGTCCAGATACAGGTCTGTGAGGATCTGCCGGGCTCGCTCCATCCCCTCGTCGACGTCGTAGTCGTGGGCTTCGAGCGTCTCCTTGAAGTGTCCACGGATGGACATCGTGGGGTTGAACGACGACAGCGCGCCCTGGAACACCATCGAAATCTCCTCCCAGCGGAGCTCCTTCAGTTCCTTGTCCGAGAGGTCGAGGACGTTCACGGGGTCACCGCCGGACTCGGGATAGTACCGTACGTCGCCGGTGGTGATGCCGGGTTCCTCGACGGCGTCCATCATGGCGTTGGCGAGCATCGACTTGCCCGACCCCGACTCACCGACGACGCCGAGTATCTCGCCCCGTCGAAGGTCGATACTGACGTCGTCGAGAACCATCGCCTCTCGGTGCTCCAGGTCGTAGGTGACGCTCACGTTGCGGACCTCGACGATGGGGTCCGACGGGTCGCGTCCGGTCTGGTCTCTGTCTCGTGGCATCTCAGATACCTCCCGAGGAGGCGCTCGAAGTCGGCTCCTCGTCGTCGCTCGCGATGGACTTCGCGTGTCGAGCGCGGACACGTGGGTTGAAGATGCGGTCGGCCCCCTGTGCGAGCAGCGTCAGGCCGAGCGCGAGGATGATGATGGTCAGCATCGGCATCAAGAGCCAGTGGAACGCCGCCGGCGAGGAGGTCGCCCCCGCACGGTTGACGGCCGCGTTCATCATCACACCCCAGTTGATCCCGGTGTACGGCAACACACCGAGGAAGTACAGCCCAACCGACCCGAAGATGACCGCACGGGCCTGCTGGACGAAGTTCATCGTGATGTACGGCATCAGGTTCGGGATGATGTCGCCGCCGATGATCGTCGGCGTCTTCATCCCCATGATGCGCGACGCCTCGACGTACTCGGCGTCACGCAGCGTGAGCACCTGTGACCGAATTGCGCGAGCGAGCCCCGCCCACGCGTTGACGGTGATCAGGATCCCGATGATTATCGGGCTCCCCTTGATCTGGAGGGCCGCCGCGAGCACGATGGTAAGTGGCAGGCCCGGGATGGTCATCATGATGTCCGTCACGGTCATGATGGCGCTGTCCGCCTGGCCGCCCTTGTAGCCCGCGACGGTGCCGAGCGCCGTGCCGAGGACGACGGTGAACACCGCGCCCGAGGCGATCATGAGCAGCATCGACGGCGTTGCGTACACGATCTGTGAGAGGATGCTCACACCCGATGCGGTCGTCCCGAGCGGGTACTGGAGCGTCCGGAACGCCCCGACGAGGAGCGGTCCCTGGTTCGGCCGGGGCTGGGAGACCAGCATCGGACCGAGCAGTCCCATCAGCAGGTACAGCGTGACGATGGTGACGCCCGTCCGGGCACGCCAGTCGTCCCAGACGATGCGCGCCGGTGCCAGCACTTTCTCCTCTGCCCACTGGCGGCGACGCTCGGCGTCGGTCATCGAAACCTCGGCCATGCGGTTGAACTCGGAGGCCGTCGATCCGCCGTCGGCGACGGCCCGTCCGGTCCGGTCGTGGCCGGTGATGGCCGACCGGGTTGACCCTTCCACTTCGCCGTCAGCGTCGTCAGTAGGACTCACGGGAAGCACCTCCTTTGGCGCGCGGATCGAGAAATCCGTAGGTCAGATCGGCAATGGTGATACCGATGACCATCGCGACGGTGATGAGGATGAACCCACCCATCATCAGCGGGTAGTCGCGGGCGTTGATGGCCTGGATGAGGTAGAAGCCGACACCGGGATAGGCGAAGATGTTCTCGATGATCACGGCCCCGCCGAAGACGGTGCCGATGGCGATCATCAGGCCAGTGTACATCGGCAGGATTGCGTTGCGCGCGACGTAACGGATGGCGATCCGTCGCGTCGGGAGTCCACGGAGGCGGGCCACCCGAAGGTAGTCCTCACCGAGGACGCGAATGGAGTTCCCACGCATCGAGAGAGCCCAGCCACCGAAGCCGACGACAGCCATCGAGAGGATGGGCATCGTCCCGTGGTAGAGGACGCTCGTGAGGAACGGAACGTTGAGTCCGACTGTGAGTTCGGAGGCGTAGCGCCCCCCGGTCGGGAAGATGTCGAAGCGGTAGCCGAGGAAGGCCACCATCAGCAACGCGACGACGTAGCCCGGCGTCGAGTTCAAGAAGAGCCCGATACCGGTGCTGGCGACGTCGAAGTTCGAGCCTTCTTTGTAGGCCATGAACGCGCCCAGCGAGACGCCGACGGTGAACGCGAGGAAGAGCGCCGACGCGGTGAGAAAAACCGTCCACGGAATGGCCGGCCCGATGACGCTCGTGACCGGTTGCTCGTACCAGATGGACTGGCCGAAGTCGCCTTGGAGCATCGCAGCCATGTAGTCGGCGTACTGGACGTACACCGGTTCGTCGACCGCGATGTTTGTCTGGGCGGCGATTCGTCGGTTGATCTCGGCCATCGACAGGTCGCTCCCTCCCTGTTGAATCGCCTGCGCACGGAGGTAATCGAGTGGACCGCCGGGGAGCAGGCGGATGAGACCGAAACTCGCGGATATCACCACGAAGACGGTGAGGACCGACTGCCCGAGTCGCTTCAGGATGTAACTCATGTGCTGGATCCTCGCTTACTCGGTGGTGGTCGACAGGTCGGTGACGAGGTCGGCCGGGACGACGGACTGGCTCTCGCGGACCTGGTCGTGGAGGATGGGTGACTCGAACTCCTCCGGGAGGTTCCATGCGTTCTTTGCGTCCCAGGAGCCGAAGATCCACTTGTAGTGGAAGTAGGGATAGGACTGGTTGTAGTTGGCCCACCCCTGGAGGCCGACGACGAAGTCGGCGTTCGTGTAGTCCTTCCCCCAGTAGGTCGAGGTGTCCTTCATTACAGCCTCGGCCTCGATGCCGAACTGCTGGAGCTGGGAGACGACGGTTTGGGCACCCGCGACCCAATCAGAGAAGCCTGCCGGCCCCTTGATGGGGATGGTGAGCGCCTCGCCGTCTTTCTTCCACGTGCCGTTCTGCTTCTCGTAGCCGGCGTCCTGCAGGAGCGAGGCGGCCTTGTCGGTCTGGGCCGACCCGCGGCCGTAGGTCTCGAACTCGTCGGCGACCTCTTCGAGCCACGCACCTTCGATCTGGCCGTTGAACTCGCCCGTGAGGCCACTGGGGTAGGTACACGCGATCTTGGAGTTGGTGCCGGCACCGGAGTTGAGTGCGACCGACTCACGGTTGACGACGTGCGCGATGGCCTTGCGCACGCGGACGTCGTTGACGGGCTCCTTCTCGAAGTTGAACACGAGGCCGAGCCCCCAGTGACGGGGGATGAGGCTGACCTGCACCGAGTCCGGAAGCTGGTTCAGTTTGTTGTTGGGCATGAACAGCGTCGCCGAACCGTCGGTTTGCTCGTTGATGAGCGCGTTCCAGCGCTTCTGGTTCGACGGCATATAGAGATACTCCGCCTCGGGGTAGTTGATCTGGCCGGCGTCCGGGTGGTCCTCGTACTGCGTGAGCAGCGTCCGCTGGGTGTCGGCGTTCTCGAACTGGAACGGGCCGTTGCCGACCGGTTCGGGGACCGTCAGACTCGTGAGTTCGGCGAGAGCCTTCGACCGGGCGTCCTCTGACTCCGCCTCGTCGAGCTTGGTCACGTACTCGCCGTAGGTGCCCTCGTGGGCGACGAGGTACTTCGGCTGGAGGTACGCGAGGATGATCTCCTCGTTCGCCACCTTCGCGAGCGTGATCTCGACGGTCGTCTCGTCGGTCGCGACGACGCGCTCTGAGATCATACTCTGGTCCTCGGGCGCGATGAACTGACCGAGACTGCCGCCGTTGTAGAGATCGAGTTTTATCTGGTTCGCGACGTCCGTCGCGGTCAGATCGTCGCCGTTGTGCCACGTCTGCCCCTCGCGGACCGAGAGCGTCAGTGTGTCGTCCTCCAGACCCCACTCCTGGATGACGTAGGGTTCGTGGCTCTGCTCGGCGAGGTTGAACCTCATGAACCGGTCGAATAGGAGCCGACGAGCCTCTGCGAAGTTCTTGCCGTTCCAGGGGTTGTACTGGGAGTCCTTCGGAACGGCCCACTGCGCGAAGGTCAGCCGGCTGTCGTCTGCGCCGTCGGCCTGTGTCCAGTCTCCCGAGCGCGGCAGCCACTCGGTCGGCCAGTAGAGCTGAGTCTTCTGGCTGTCCTTCGAGGGGACGTTCCAGTCGTCGGTCGTCTGGAACGACTGTGCCAGTTTCTCCTGGAGCGGCAGGACTGGGAGCGTCTGGTTCGTGATGTACGCCAGTTCCTGGATCTTCCGCTTGGTCTCACTGTCAACCGACACCGGGGTCGTCGTCGCCGTCTCGGTCTGCGTGCTTTCACCACCGTTGCCCGAACTCTCCGTCGTCGTCTGGACCGCCTGCTGTCCACCACAGCCTGCGAGTCCAGCAGTGAGTCCGGTTGCGCCGAGTGCCTGCACGATCCGCCGCCGCGTGAGCGTTGTCTGCCCCGTGGTTCTGTCATCCTTCTCTGTCATAGCCACTTGCAACACTAACGACCATGAAGATAAAACTTTGGACGAAGTTCTTCTTCAAGATTCTTTAGAACTAAGTGCCTGGCCGTATTCGGGAGAGGATGAGAAGGACAGCGGGTTCCTGAAACAGGCAACGATGAAGCAGAATCACAGACAACAGACGCGTGAACCGACTACAGGCACATCCGAGAGAACGGATAGTCTCAACCGTACGTGGTGGAAGGAGGCAGTCGTCTACCAGATTTATCCGAAGAGTTTCGACGACGCCGACGGTGACGGCATCGGTGACCTTCGGGGCATCGAACGTCGAGTCGACTATCTGGACGACCTTGGCGTGGATGCGGTCTGGCTCTGCCCGGTCTACGAGTCCCCTCAGGCGGACAACGGCTACGACATCAGTGACTATCGCTCGATACACGACGCCTACGGCGACATGGACGACTGGGAGGAACTCCTCGCGGAACTCCACGACCGGGACATCCGACTGGTCATGGACCTCGTCGTCAACCACACCTCCTCGGAGCACGAGTGGTTCCAGAAGTCCCGCCGCGAGGAAGAGGGCTACGAGGATTACTACTACTGGCGCGACGGCGACGTCGACGACGAGGGCAACCCCGTGCCACCGAACAACTGGGAGTCCGTCTTCGGTGGGCCGGCGTGGACCTACGACGAAGCGAGAGAGCAGTGGTATCTCCACCTCTTCGACGAGAACCAGCCAGACCTGAACTGGCGAAACCCAGACGTCAGAGAGGCCGTCTACGAGATGATGAACTGGTGGCTGGAGAAGGGAATCGACGGCTTCCGGATGGACGTCATCAACCTCATCTCGAAGGTAGAGGGGCTCCCTGACGGTGACGAGGACGGTGGACAGACAGGCACAGAACACTTCTTCAACGGGCCGAACATCCACGAATACCTCCGTGAGATGCACGACAGGGTGCTCTCTGACGAGTCGCTCCTGACGATCGGCGAGACACCCGGTGTCGGCGTCGACGACGCACGGGAGTACGTCGGAGAGGATGGTGACGGTCTCTCGATGGTGTTCCAGTTCGAGCACGTCACCTTCGACCACGACGAACACAAGTGGGACGCCGGTGACTGGTCACTTGTCGAGTTCAAACAGATTCTGTCGAAGTGGCAAACGGGCCTCGCGGACGACGGATGGAACAGCATCTATCTGAACAACCACGACCAGCCTCGGATGGTCTCCCGGTTCGGCGACGACGGCGAGTACCGCCGCGAGTCGGCGAAACTCCTCGGGACGCTCACCCACACCCTCCAGGGGACGCCCTTCATCTATCAGGGTGAAGACATCGGGATGACGAACGCGTCGCTCGCCTCACCGGACGAACTCCGGGACGTCGAGGCGATTAACTTCGTCGAGGATGCGCTCGAAGAGGGTGACGCGGAGTCCTACGATGACGTCCGAGACGCGATCGAGAACGTCGGACGGGACAACGCCCGGACGCCGATGCAGTGGTCGAACGAGGAGCACGCGGGCTTCACCGACGGCGAACCGTGGATTAAGTGCAACGCGAACTACGAGACGGTCAACGTCGAACACGCCCGCGCGAACGGGGACTCGGTCTGGCACTACTACCGCGACCTCATCGAACTTCGCCACGAACGCGACGTTCTAGTGTATGGTGAATTCGACCTTCTCCTCCCGAAGCATCCGTCTATCTTCGCCTACACGCGAACGCTCGGAGACGAACGTGGGCTCGTGGTTCTCAACTTCGAGCCCGAGCCAGTCGAGTGCACCGTGCCCGAGGGTGTTGCCCTCGACGGACTCGAACTCGCCATCGCGAACGCCGACGTACCGACGACCCCACAGGAGACGTTCGAACTCGGTCCGTACGAAGCTCGCGTCTACCTGACTCCGCAGTAACACAATACAGATACCGACACTCAACTCACAGCAATGACTCACAACAGTTCCCAGATGACGACACAGAGACGGCACACAGACATCGATAGACAGTGGTGGAAGGAAGCGGTCGTCTACCAAATCTATCCACGGAGCTTCAACGACTCCGACGGTGACGGAGTCGGTGACATCCCCGGAATCACCGAGAAAGTCGACTACCTCGACTCACTGGGTATCGACGTCGTCTGGCTCTGTCCCGTCTACGACTCGCCCAACGCCGACAACGGCTACGACATCCGTGATTATCGTTCGATACTGGACGAGTTCGGGACGATGGCAGACTGGGAGGAACTCCTCTCTGAACTCCATGCTCGCGACATCCGTCTCATCATGGACCTCGTCGTCAACCACACCTCGAAGCAACACGAGTGGTTCCAGAAGTCCCGACGACGGGAGAGTGGATACGAAGACTTCTACCACTGGCAGGACGGTGACCCCGACGAACCACCGAACAACTGGAAATCGATCTTCGGCGGTCCTGCGTGGACGTACGACGACGAACGCGGGCAGTGGTACCTCCACCTCTTCGACCCCGAGCAGCCAGACCTGAACTGGCGGAACCCAGACGTCCGAGACGCTGTTACAGACGTGGTCACGTGGTGGCTCGAGAAGGGTATCGACGGCTTCCGTCTCGATGCAATCGACCACCTCTCGAAGGCCGACGGGTACCCCGATGGAGAGCCGGACGACCCGATAAATGGACTGGAACACTTTAGCCACGGTCCTCGTCTTCGTGAATATCTCGACGAGCTCGCGGCGGTATTCGAGGACTACGACACGATGACCGTCGGTGAAATGGGTGGCGCAGACATCGAACAGGTAGACGACTACACCAGCATGGACGGACTCAACAGCGTCTTCCAGTTCGATCATATGGAAGTCACTGCAGGCCCGAACGGCCCGTGGCATCCAGAACAGCTCGGCGAGTGGGACCTCACTGACCTCAAAGAGATAATCAACCGACAACAGGGCGAGATCGACTGGCCTGCCCTCTTCTTCGGGAACCACGACCAACCCCGACTCGTCTCTCACTTCGGCGACGACGGGGACTACCGTACGGAGAGCGCGACACTCATCGCAACGTTCCTCTTGACGTTGCGGGGTACCCCATACATCTACCAGGGAGAAGAAATCGGGATGACGAACGACGAGTTCGGCAGTCTCGAGGAGGTTGACGACCCAATGACCACCGGTATCGTCGAAGACCTCATCGCTGACGGCGTCGCTGACTCTTACGCGGACGTTGCGGACCTCGTTAACTACCGGAGCCGAGACCACGCCCGCACACCGATGCAGTGGGACGACTCCGAGAACGCTGGCTTCACCACTGGTGAGCCGTGGTTTGCCCTCAACGAGAACTACACCGAGATAAATGTCGAGTCGTCACTCGAAGAAGAGGGTTCGGTTTGGGACCACTATCAGCGACTGATCGACCTCCGCAACGACGAGGACGTGTTGGTCTACGGTGAGTATGACTGCTTGCTCCCCGACGACGAGCAACTCTACGCGTATACGCGAACGCTCGGCGACGAGACGGTGTTGGTCGTCCTCAACTGGTCTGATGACACTGTAACCTTCGACAGTAGTACAGTGGGGACGACCGATGCAGAAGTGATGATTAGCAACTACACTGATTCGACGGATGACCCATCTACCGAGTCGCTCAAACCGTACGAGGCAACGGTTTACCGACTCGATTCACGCTGAAGACGTGTCGTTCGTTTTTTGACAGCACTGAGTCCGGGGAAATCTACTAACGACTGCTCTGCATCTGAACACCGAGTCGTCGGCCAAACACTGTTTCTACTGATAGACCGACGGTGCCGGTTTCTTGTTTCAGTAAGATGGTGGCTCAGGTTTAACTCATCATCACAAAGGGCTGAGTGGGGCAGACACCGTTTCTATTAGTAGACTGCTTGATGCGGCACTGTCTATGTCTGCCAGTTCGAGAAGTGAGCAGGTCGTCGAGTGAGCTTGGAACGCTGCTCGCAGATCCCACCGTCGCGGCTGCTCACTCTTCTGTCCCGTCGGACTCCTCGAGGTAGTCGAACCGGAGGCCGCTCGACACCTCACCGGTCCCTGGGCGGACCCTTCGACTGGACCAGACGTGGGTGCGGCCGTCGAGCCACGTCGTCGACTCGTAGCTCCGGGTGATTCGAACGCCACCGCGGGGAATCTCCTCGTCGTAGATGGCCGCGTCGGGGTCGAGTATCCGCCCGATTGGCGTCGGAATCGCGTCGACGCCCCCCGAGAGTGCGTCGCGGTCGAGTAGCAACCCGAGTTCGAACCGGTGGACTCCTGCGTCTACCGACGGGAGGTAGGGGAACCAGTTGTCTGGCGCCTCGTTCGCGAGGTGGTATGCAGGGTACTCCGTGAGCTGGTTCTGGTCGACTGGCTCGACCGTCACGAGCCCTTCTGTACCGTCCTCGAGCAGTCGGGTCAGTGAGACGACGCGGTCGGGGGCGAGGATGGGTGTTGCACGCTCTAGGTGGCGCTGTTCGTCCGTATCGAGGGTCGCATCGCCACCGGTGACCACCCGAACCGTCGACTCGGGTGGGAGCGTGACCGACGATAGGTCGAGCGTATCAGCGTTCGACGCCGAAGCCGGGTCGGCGAAGGCCGAGTGCTGGGCATAGAGTGTCCACCCTGCGAGTGAGAGAGGTGCGTCACCGGGGTTAGAGAGCTCGACGAACTCCGCGTCGGCGGCAGCCTGTCCGGTGAGCCCCTCCTCGGCGACGTGGAGGTCCGCGACGGCGGCGGACGGGAGACGGAACTGGTCGCGGTCGAGTGGGAGGCCGAGTGCACCCTCGGCCGTGGATTCGATGCCGAAGACGAGGTTGGCCACCTCGTCGCGGGCGAACAGTACGTCCTCGACGGTCTCTCCCGTCAGTGACGTCCCGACGACCGATGGGAGGAACAGTCCTGGTTCGGTGTGGTTCGGGAGGTCGAAGGTGAACATGCTCCAGTTATCGGCGTCCGGCTGGTCGACGGTCGCCGGCACGTCCTCCGTCTGCATCCCGAAGGTGTCAGTCACCGAGAGGTCTGTCACACGGGTGACTGAGCCGACCGGGGCCTCGAGCGGGATGGTAAACCAGTCGTCGCCCGCGATGAGCGCGAACTCGATGAGGAACAGTCGCGAGAGGTCGTCGGCAGCGGCCGATAGCTCGGCGAGGTTCACCGCCGCATCCTCGAGTTCCCAGAGCCGACTCGACGGCATCCCTCGGAACGTGGCCTTCGTCGGCAGCCGTTCGAGTGGGGAGGGACTGGTCGTCGCGTCACCGGTTTCGCGGAGTGACCCCTCGGCATCGACTTCGAAGTCGTGCCAGTCGAGTCGGCCACCGTCGTATTCGGTGGCCCTGAACACGGTCTCGTTCGCGCCGGCACCGGCAGAGACGGTGGCGTCGTACTCCAGGCGGTCGGGGTTCCAGGCATCCTCGTCTGGACCGGGTTCGGCGTACAGGTTCGCGTACCACTGCACGAACGCCTCGGCTACCGGTTCGAACGTGGCGCGGTCCCAGCTCTCGTCCGCGAGGAACGTCGTCACGGGGCTCTCGAAGCGTGTCCAGTCGACGGTCGTCGCCGGCTGCGACGCTGTTGGTCCGACGAGCTCGGTGTAGATGGCGTGGCCGTCGAGTCCACGGGCCGAACGGGTGCCGTCGTCGCCCATCCCGTCGAGGACGTCCGCGTATCTGCGAGCTGCGTCGTCGACGGTTCCCGGTTCGTCGAGGCGGTACTCGGCGGCGAAGTCCGTGATGGCCCACGACCGCCCGTCGAACGCCCGGCAGACACGGTCGAGGAAGTTCATCCCCGCCTCGACTCGGCGTTTGTAGGTGGGCGTCTCGCTGGCCGCCGCAACCGGCTCTCGCTCGACGAGCGTCTCGACTGGCGGGTCGGTCGACGGATCGTACTCGAGTGTGGTTTCACCCACCTTGACGCGGGTCAGGTGGTCCAGTTCGTACTCGATGCAGGCCTCGACAGGGGACCCGGCGTCCTCGCCCCGGAACTCTCCGAACTGGCGCTGGCGGGTGAGCAACCACAGTGGATCTGCCAGTTCGGCCCGAAGCGTACCGGTTAGCTCGCGGTTCCGCGTGAGGGGTTCGAGCCGTTCCCACACTGTGTGTGAGCTATCGTCAGCCATCAGAACCACCCCTCCCAGTCGAACTGGGTAAGATCGACCGAAGGTGTACCCGGCAGGACATTTTGTCCATCCATGGTCGTCTGGCGGTTGTAGGGGAGACAGAGCATCGGCAGGAGATGTCCGAATCGGTCGAACGCGTCCAGGTCGACCGAGCGGAGTTCGATCAGGTCCATCGTCTCGTCGAGGGTTCGCTCGAGGAGTATCTCGGTCCACTGGGTCGCTCCAGCGTGGGTGACGACACCGGTCGTCTCGTCATTGTTGGCCTCCCACGTTGGCGGCACCGCCAGTAGCACAGACTGTGGAGCGCGGGTACTCGGGTCGTCGTA
The DNA here is from genome assembly GCF_048158745.1 of Haloferax sp. DFSO52. Lineage (NCBI taxonomy): Archaea > Methanobacteriati > Methanobacteriota > Halobacteria > Halobacteriales > Haloferacaceae > Haloferax > Haloferax sp. DFSO52. The sequence goes on from NZ_JBLOPB010000002.1 coordinate 269,592, forward strand.
CTGCAGGCCGAGGCCGACGCTCTCCGTTTCGGCCGGAACTCGATCGACCCACTCGTCGATTAGCAGGCCGGCGAGTGCCGGTCCACTCTCCCCGGGAGCTCTCGAGAGTGGGGAGTCCTCACCAACCGTGTTGGCGAACTCGATGGCGAGGGAGAGTTCACCACCTGAGGGCGTGACTCCGTCGCGGCCGAGCCAATCGGCCCCTGGCGTGTAGGGGAGTTGGCCGACTGTCAGCGACCGCCGTAGGCCGTCGGTCCCGCCGCAAGCGAGACTCAGCGAGTCTGCGTAGGTGCGGATTCGGCCGAAATTACTAGGGAGGTCACGGACTCTCCCCATCCGCTGGAGCCACGTATCTGGTTCGTAACGGTCTGCTAGGAGTCCGTCGTCGGTCAGCGTCGCGTGTAGTTCGCCTGGGTTCGTCGGGGCGAACGGTGGGAGGACGACGAACGACTCGCCGAGAAGTGCATGGATGCGGTCTAGCTGACCGTCGACAGTGGGGAGTCCACCACTGGGTGGGTGGTGCCGGGCCGCCATCGCGAGTCGGGAGAGAATCTCCTCGGAGACGGTGTCTAGCTGAGCCAGTAACGTCTCCTCGTCCGTAGCCGTCCCGCCGGCTGCAGAGGCGGGGACGGTGTTGTAGATGCCGAAGTACGACACCCGCAGGAGGAGATGCCGAACTGACTCTAGCACGCCACGCCGGAACGACTCCGTCGGACGTGGATGAGCTGTTGCGACCAGGACGCGGTCCTGGAGTTCGGAACGGGCCACGTCGGCCGCGGTGGTCAGCTCAGCCGCGTACTTCGGCAGGTAGGCCGCTGATAGCTCGGTCGTCGTGTCACCATCGAGGAACGCATCGACGGCACGCTCGAGAGTGTCACCGTGGGTCGAGAATCCGTCGGCGAGTACTTCGAGGTCGATGCCCTGTGCGGCGAGTCGGTCGACGACTTCCGGAGCCGACGCTTCGACCGTCCGGTGGAGCGTATCGGCGGCGGTGCCAAGCTCGCCGACACGCCCGGCCTCGTCGAACGACTCGGCGTGGTGGAGGAGGTCGTGGAGCCCCGTTAGCAGGCCGATGGGTGCCGGTGAGACCTTGGCAGTGCTCTCGACCAGAGTGACCGGGGCCGCGACGACGCGCTCTATCATCCGGACGAACGATTCGTTGAGTCGGCCTTCGGCGAGGAGGTCCCGCACCGGCGGTGTGTACGCGCCGTATCGGGCTGGCGAGTCGGTTCGGGGGTAAGACCGGAGCCGTTCGAGTCGGGCCCGAACCTCTCCCTCGGGTGACTTCGGGACGATGGTCTCCGGTTCGGGGTTACTGGCTCGCCACGGGCGTTGTGCGTCGGGGCGGGCAAGATCACCAGTCAGCGTGAGCAGGTCGGTCAGTCCGGTCCAGGCCGCTGGGGCGACGACCGCACGGACGGCGTCGGCCAGCGTGCCCAAGTCGAGCGGTCGGAGAGCGAGGAGGTCGGTCACCGCCGCGAGGTCGTCCCCGTCGAATGCCTGTGGCCTACCCGTCCCGTCGTCAAGGAGTTGCCGGACTCGCGCCAATGGCTCGGCCTCGACGGTGTCCCAGGGGACAGCGGCAACGGCGTCCCGGAGCGTGGTGGCCGCACCGCCACTCGTCGGATCGATATCCGGCAGTACGCGCGCTAGCCAAAGGATGGATGGGAGGTACTCTTGGTCGGCGAGCACCGCGGGGAGGTCACGCCAGCCACCGGTGGTTTCGGTGTCGGTGACTCGCCCCGTCTCGGCGTACACCGCTCCGGTCACGTCGGTCGTCTGCTCCCGCCCGACGACAGTGAGGTCGTGGAACCGCGCGGCGACGTTGGCTCGGCAGTACAGCCCCACGGACCCCTGTTCAAGTGCCGTGTCTGTGACCGAACACAGCGGTTCGTCGTCGAGTCTGACCGACAGGGCGGTCCCGATGCAATCGATGGTGACCCTGTACGGCCGGTCGGTCTCGAAACCGGTATCATCCTCCCACAGGAGTCTGACCTCACCGTCTACGCACCTGATAAGACGGCGGTACTCACGCTCCGCGTCCATCGAGAAGCGGTAGAAGTTGTCCCGGTCCTGATAGCGGAACACGACGCCGATGGCGTCGTCGTCTCCGGAGGTCATGTGCGCGGTGAGACGGTAGTCGAGCCACGCTTTGTCGCCGACGACAGCGAGCGTCCCGGGAGCCTTGAACGGCGGCCCAGCGAATCCGTAGATGTTGCTCGTCTGGCGAAGTTCTCCCTCGTCGGGGTGGAACGTCCACTTCGAGGTTTTGGTCGTCCGCGGCGGTTCGTCGACAAACTGCCAGTCGTCCGGACGTGGCCGCTCGAACGTTCGTTCGAGGAGGACCTCTCGGTGCAGGGCGTCGACGAGTTCGGCGAACCGCGTCGCATCGTCGTCCAGCAGTTGCTCAGCCAGGGTTCGCCACCAGTCGTCGTCGACAGCACGAAGCCACGTGTGCTCCTCAGGTGACGACCCTAATTCGTCGACGACTGCCCAGAGTACCGCGAGCGGACGGGCTCCGTCGTCGAGCATCTGGGCGGCTCCGGTGACCAGTGTGTTGAACTCGTCGTTACCTCGAAGTGTATCGGGTGTCTCAGAGACGCTCTCCGCGACGAGCATAACCAAGAGGGCACCTTTGCCTTCGATAGATAGCCGTTCGAACGCTTCGACTATCTGTTCGGTGTCGCCCTCGCCATGTCGGTTCGGCTCGGCTACGACCACCGGTGTCGCGAAGACGGCGAACTCGGTCCCGACGGGTACGCCATCGAAGTCGAACTGGGCGGCGAACTCACCGGTGGCATCTGTCCTCACCTGCACTGACTGCGGGTCGAATCGCACTGCATCGGACAGCGAGTGAACTGTGACACGGAGGTCGGTCGGGACGTCGACGTCCGCAGTTCCCACAACCCACTGTTCTGACTCGTTGACGACGATATGGCCGACACCGTCAACCGTGTCAGGCCCTGCCCGGACGTGTTCGGCGACAGTCGCTAGCTCCGCTAGCACCGTCTCGCGGACTGCCGTGTTCGTCTCGTCGGGATGGTCGCGTGCCAGTCGTGCGGTCACGTCGACCACCTGTGTGAGCGGGACAGTGCGACGGAACGCTCGAAGCGCCGCCTCCAACTGTTCGACCCTGTCACAGATGTTCGGGTCGCCCGAGAGCACCTCTCGACGCTCTTCGAGCATCACGGCGAGGTCTGAGAGCGCCGATTCGACCTCTGTGGCACGATTCTCCAGGGTTCCTGCGGTGCCGTCGGTTCGTTCTGTCACTGGGATGTATCCTTCATCACCCGCCTCGCTCGGGTGGGCAAGGTCGCTGGCGTCGGCGGGTCGGGCCTCGCCGAGCAGGTCGGCCACCCGCCGGGCAACCTCGATAAACTCGGCGAGGCTCACGTCGTGGGCCGAGGATGGTTCCGTGAACCTGAGGTCGAGCGTGGCGTCGCTGGGAACCGGTGGCCTGCTCGTAGGCCGGTTCCGGAAGGCGAAGTAGCCGATGCGTCGCTCCAGCTGTGAGTCACCTGTCTCCCCGATCCCCTGTGTCAACGCGACGGCATCGAGCGGTGAGAGGTCGAGGTCGGCTAGCGAGACACCATCGTCGCGGCTCTCGTCGGGCCACGCGAGTGGCACGGAGAACGCTTCGGACCGTGGTGTCTCGGGCCACACCCGATACTGGACGATGGGCTGGCTTCCTTCGGGAACCCCTGAGAACGTGAGCGTGAAGCCGTCCTCACTGCAGGCTTCGAGACGGACGTCGATTCCCGATACCGATTCACCGGCCTCGGTAGCTGGAAGGCCGGCAACGATGGTACGGGATCGAACCACACGTCCGCTATCGTCGGTCAGACCCGCGCCGAGTGCCTGTTGCTGGAACGGGCTGGTCGCCGCCCCCAGCGACAGAGCCGCGGCTGCGTAACCGACAGACGTGGACGCCGAGGAAGTCGTCCCGCTTTGCCCATCGAATCCGGGGAGGAGGCGGAGTTCGATGAGTCCTGGGCGGAACCCCGTGTCGACCGTGACTGTCTCCCCATCGGTCGGCGAGGCAGTACTCCCGAGCGCCGGTCGGTGGAGCGACTCACCCGCCGATGTCTCTGTCGTGGGCGACTCGATGGCGACGTAAGTCGCCAGCACTGAGCCGAGGTAGTTCGTCCCCGACGGTGCACGCACCGTCAAATCGAGCGAGCCGTCGTGCGTGAACCCGTCGACGGAGATCTCGATGCCAGTCCCGTCACCGGCCTCAGTAGCAAGAACGGCGTCGTCGCGTCCCGTCAAGGTGTACGACCCCTGCGCCGGGTCGAGAGTGACGCCGGCGGACTGCTGGACGATACCGGTCTCGTCGGTCATAGCCTCACCGTGGACGAAGCCGACGTCGGTCTGTGTGCTGGTTTGGTCGCCGATACACGCACTCAACAGGACGTGGTCGGGCGAGAACCCAGCGGCTCCGAGTCCGGCATCACCCTCCACTGGAACCGACAACGTCTCGGTCGGTTCGTCCTGTGGCGTCCGGAACGTCCCGACACGGACGCTCGTCGGGTCGGCGAGTTTCAGGGCTCGATACTGCACCGTGACCCGTTCCGGGCCGTCGACCGGAAGCCGAACGGTCGGGAACGACATCTCGAACCCGTCCTGCGTCGTCGACGATACGGAACCACTCACTCGTGCGGTGTTTCCGTCGCCGTCCGTGGTGGCGAAGGTAAGTTCGACGGCACGGTCAGTTACAGTCGACCGGTGGACTGTACCGTCGTGAGCGGCGGCTGCGACTGTGGCGTATTCCACTGACGCAGTTCCCGTGATGGCGCGTTTGAACACACCGTGGCCCCACCCAACCGCGTGGCTCTCGGCGGAGCCGTCTCCGGTCCCGGCAGGGACGGCGGTGAACTGCACCACGTCGGGCTCGAACCCGACGCTGTCGACGGTTACCGTCCCCGCTTCGCTCGGTGTCTCGAACTCACCGACGGCGAAGGCCCGATCTCGTTCCCACTGGAACTCACCGGTGCAACCGATACGGGACGGGTCGGGTAACAGGTCGCCGACCCATGCGTCGAGTGACGGTTCGGCCGTCTGGCGAACCTGTATCGACTGGAGCAGTGTCGTCCCGAGGTGAGATGCCTCACGCAGCCGTTCGGTGAGGTTCTCCAGGTCCATCACGTCCGCGAGCCCCTCCGTGCGGAGTCGCTCGGTGATGTCCTCGAATCGGGAGCGGTCCTGCCAGTCGAACTCGGTCTCGTCGGTCGTCGCTTCGTCACTCTCCGAGTCGTCCGTGAAGTCCGATGGTTCCAGCAACGCCCGCTTCGGTGGTTGCCACGGCTTCCGTGTCGTCGGGGTGTCGGCATCGCCGAATCCTAGTACCAACCGGTGGGTGACACCGGTCTCTGACCGTGGTGTGTCAAACACTGTGGGTTCCGGTGGCGTCCCGCCACGCGAGAGCGCTTCGAGTGCGGCCGCCGCTCGTTCAGGGCGGCCATGGACGAGATGGTGGACGCCCTCTGTGAGCAGCACGTCGTTGACTGCCTCCATCGCCCGATGGATGGTGGGGAACACGCCGGTTCCCGTCGACCGAGAGAGCGCTGAGCCACCGAGAGCACGGACCAGATCCGCGGGAAGTGTGTTCACCTCGAGGACCGCCCGGAGCGGCTGCTCGAGCGAGTCGGTCTTCCATAGTCGGTAGAGTGCCATCCCGTCGACCACGTCCGATCTTCGCGTCTCGACCGTCGTGTCGTCGCGGGGGAGTTTGCCCTCGACACTTGGGGCGATCGACCGGAAGTCGTCGAGGTACTGCTCTAGGTCCAGTCCGTGGTTCTCGGCGTAGACACGGAGGCCACGCTCGAACCGGTAGCCGAGCAGCTCCGACAGTGCAAGCCCTCGGCGGATTCCACGCATCACGCCGTGGGCGAGTCGGACCTGCTCCGGTGAGCAGTCTACCGCGAGCGCGTCGGCTTCGGTCGGGCCGGCCGACCGTGACCGTGCCTTGTGTGCACTTCGAAGAACAGCCGCCGTCGTCGCCTGGTCGAGCGAGGGCGCGAGCAGGTACTCGGGGGTCGACCCGGAACGTGGAGCAAGGTCCTCGACGAAGCCATATGCCGCCAGTTGGATACCGTCACTCGTCTCGCGCTGTTCGGCCAGTCGCCGCGTCGCTACCGAGGTCAACCAGGCGTCGAGCCGGTGGCTCGCGAGGTCCATCGTCTCGCGAGTGAGTCGCCCGAGTCGCTCGGGGTCGACGGACGTCAGGTGGTCGAGGGCGGCTACGAACTCCGTCAGGGCCGGGTCGACCGGTAGCTGACCCGTCTGCACTGCGGTCGCAGTCGTCTGTAACACGTCGTGGAAGTCGTCGCCGGCGGTGAGACTGGGGTGGTCAGCGAGCGTGTGGCTCGCGTCGATGGGCTTCCCAGTCGGGAGTGTGTCGTCGAACAGGTCGAACACCGTCCGGTCGGTCGGACCGTACGTCGTCGGTTCGGCCGGGAAACTGACGAACTCCCCCGTTGCCCAGCCGTAGGTCGCGCCCAACCGGACGCGGGCGGCGACAGCTGCCTGGAGCGTGGCAAACCGGAGGACGTGTCGGAGTAACGACGCACCAGAGTCGTAGTCTGCCGTCTCGGTTGACGGGTCGACGATACGTAGGAACAGCTCGCGGGGGATATCGATACTCGACCCAGAAGAGAAGCGGAACGTCTCCATCTTTGGATCGGTCCCCAGCACCTGGAGTGCCCGAAGCGGCACTTGGGAGCCGAACAGGTTGAGGAGTGTAGTGATGTACCCCGGCACGCCCTCGTCGGTGATGGCGAGCGAACGTGGTTCCATCGAGGCGCCGAGGAACAACAGGTCGGCGATTCTGGGGTCGAATGAGGGCAAGTCGGCCTGGGCCAGATCATCGGAGATTCGTCTCGTGGCTGTCGGTCGGTCACGCTCGAGGCCCAGTTGGTCGTATATCGGATTGTCGTCGCCGAGGAGCCAACTTTGCCGACGGTAGGAGAATGCGGTTGCCTCCATCGCGAGCATGGTCAACAACTCGTCCTCGGAGAGGTCGGTGGACTCGGCGAGAGATGGGACGGACTCCGAGAAGTCGAGCCACTCGTCGTCTACTGCGGAGACACGGTTGATGAGTTCAGGAACGAACCGCTGGGAACCGATGCGTGGCACCGACCACGGCTGGAACGGCCCAGTACCGGCGGCACCTGCTCCGAACAGGTACGCCGAAGAGTCACGGTTAACGTACCACGACTCCCCGGTATCGTCGTCCGCCGTCGGGGCCCGGTCACCGGGCTGGACGTCGACGGGAGAGACCGGGAGTAGACCGTACGGCTGGGTTCCCGCCCGTAGTGTCTGGAACGGGCCGCCAGCTCGAACGTGGCCGACGAAGTGGTCGCGGTAGGTCTCGAGCCACCACAACAGCGACGGTGGCCCCTCGCCGGTGTCGCTCGGTCCCGTCCCGATCATCCCCGGTGCGGCCGTCTCATCCCGCTCGTCACCGGTTGAGGAGACCAGGAGGTTCCGTGCGAAGTAGCCGATGGTCGCGGGCCACAGCGTCCGATTCATCGCCGCGGCGTCGCGGTCGCGGGTGTCCCCTGCTCCGGGGACGTGGGCGAACGTCGACTCTGGGACGCCGAGTGCCTCCGCGAGACGCCAGCCGTCCGTCCTCTCGCTGACGAGCGACGGCCCCGTCACCTGCCTCAGGAGTCTCGTTGCGTCACGAGCCGAGGACCGAGCAGCCGGTTCGTCGGCGTTGTTGGTCGGCGTTCCGGGTTCAAGAAGTTCGAGCCCGTCGGTGTGGTCGGTGGCTGCGAGCAAGTCGGCCAGTGCCGCCCGTGAGTGGTCGGCGTCCATCGTGGTCTTCGCACCCGTGACGACGACCTTCGAAAAGCCCACAGCGGGGTCGTAGTCCTCGCGGGTCGGTAGCGGGACGCTGATACCAACACCGGCGCTCTCGGCCTCGTCGAAATCGGTCATCCAACTCATCGCCGTCGTCGCGTCTGCTTCGTCGGCAGCGACCGCCTCGGGGCTCGGACCGACCGCTAGGGGTTCGCGGACCACGGGTCCCGCTACCCGACGGACCCAGGTGTCGCCCACGCGTCGCTCGTAGACCAACAGGTCGCTTCCACGCGGTGTCACATCGGTCCAGTCGGTCGTCGTGGCACTCCCATCGGCCCGGTAATGGGCCTGGACGACGAACCGGTCGGGAAGGAGCGACGCACTCGGTGTCTGCGTCCACGAAGATGGCCGCATGTCAACGTCGGGGAATTCGACCTCGACCGCCCCCGAGAGCGGAGCCGCTTCCTCGAATCCCCTCCGGAGTCGTTCCGAGACGGGCGTCCCGTCGTCGTCGGTGACCGGGGCGAGTGCCTCCAGTACGTAAGCCGCTCGATTCTCGCCGAAGCGTTCGACTCCACTGGCCCAGGCCCGCTCTCTGACCTCCTCGTACCGAGTCTCGGGGTCGGCTGAGAACTCCGCAGCAGCGAAGGCACGGAGGAGTTCGAGCGCGATTTCTCGGGGCTTACCCGCCGGAAGTTGGCTCGGGACCAGATACTCGTCGGTCTCCTCGTCGCGAAGGTCGGACGGGACGACGAGTTCGCCGGCCACTCGTCGAAGCGCAGATGGCGGCACCGTCGTTTCGCCGACTGTCAGCACGGCATCGGGGTCGGGGAGTCCCGCGGCCCAGAGCCGCGTCCAGTACCCGACACCCCACTCCCGCTCGGCCTCCGTGAGTTGGTCCTCGTGGGTGTCGACGTGGAGTGACTCCGGATAGATGCGTACCTTGAGTGCGTCATCGGTGAACCGCGTCTCTAGCCGAACGGGTAACATCGCGACGGGGTCGGTCCAATCGAGCGTGACGAACGGGTCCGCTGCGTCGACTGACATGTCGACGAGTCGCTGGTCCGCCGCTGCCAGCGCTGCGACGTGGTCTTTCCGACGCTGTTCGAGCTCCGTCCGAACTCCCTCTACCGGGTCGTCCTCGCTCCCGACGACAGCCAGTCGAGCGACCTGCCCGACTGCACCGACCAGCGAGACGCCACGCACCAGCGCCTTGGGGTCATCGCTTGTGAGTAACTCCGAGTACCGTTTGTACAGTTGCTCAGCTTCGGCCTTCGTCTCCGTCTCCGCATCTTTCGCACTGTCGAGCAGCACCATCAGCGTCTTCGAAAATGGGTCTGCGGTCAGGTCCTCCAAGAGCGCGTCTGGGTCCCGGGCGAGGAAGCCCCTGTCGTCTCTATCGGAGACCGCCTTACGCTCCGTCTCGCCCACGGCCAGTACGTCAGCAAGGTTGTGCTTGTAGTACGACCTGGCGAGCGCCTCGATATCGACCTTCGTCATCGCGTTACCAAGGTATCCGAGCGGTCGGACGCCGTCGAGGTGACGACGAAGTAGCCGGTCGAGATGCTCGAGCAGTGCCGCGTCGGACCGTATTCGTTCTTCCGCGTGAACGTACCGTTTGGTTCGGTCCGTAAGCGTCACCAGTACCATCCGCAGGTCGACGATTGTTCGTTCGCGCCGTTCGTGTTGCTCGCGTAGCTTCTGTACCCTGTCACGGGTCTGTGTCAGATCAGATTCCATTGTTAGTTCCCCCACTGTCGCCGTTACCACCGACCGGCAGCAGGTCGTCGGCGTGGATGGCGATTCGAACCGGTCGCTGCCAGGTGATGTACGCCATGTGGGCGCTGTTCTTCCCCCAGACCGCTTCTTGCTCGGCCGTGATGGTCGCACTCCCGTCGGCGACCCACGGTGTGTCTGACTTCGTCTCCCACCCACCTTCGCCTGGGCGGTCACGGTAGACGGAAACGTGTCGCTTGTCGGCGAGCGAAGCGGCGTCGTCGACGAGGTGCCCCCACGAGAGCGCACTCCAGCCGTGTTCGGGGTTCTCGTCCGGGTCGTCGGTCGTGGAAGTCGTTCCCGACGCGTCGGTGATGCCCGGTGGGGTCGTTCCAGCGTCATCCTGGTCTGCGTCGAGGCCGAACCTGACCTCGCCGGGTGGTTCTGCCATGACGAAGAACCAGCCGAGGTCGTCGGTGCCATCGTCGTTCACCCAGTGGTCGGAGTCGTCCGGCCGCGGGTCTCCTACCGACGCCATCGGGGTCTCCCCGGTCGCCTCCTCGGCAGTAAGGTCGAACCCGAGGAAGGAGACGTCCGGATCCAGGCGACCACGGAATATCGGGAAGCGGTGGAACGCCGTGTCCACCTCCGCTGCCTTCTCGTTCGGTGTCGGCCACTCTGGAACCCTGACCGAACCGGTACCATCGGCATTCGGAACCAGTTTCGCTTTCGTCGCGTAGATGGTCGTCGTCGGGTATCGCTGGAGCAACTCCCCACGCACGACGACGACCACCTGGGAGTTGGGGTCGGGGCCCTGTCCGGCAGGATCCGCGCTACTCCCGCCAGCACCGCTCATCACGTTCGAGCCGAGTTCGCTCCGACCGATGTTCGACGGGCCCTTGTCGTCCCAGGTGTGAATCTCGGTGATGTCCTTGAGCAACGACTCGTCTTCGGGCTTGGGTATCCGTGCACTGGGGTCCCAGAACTGTCGGAAGTACGACCCCCGTCTGTCGGTCGGGTACCGTCGCCACAACAGTTCTGACGCCATCTCGTGGTTCATCCCGACGAGGAACGACTCGATGAACTCCGGATTCGTCTCTAGGGCACCGAACGTGTTCTTCGGGAGTTCGCTCACCCCGGGGAGCAGGTAGTCCTCCGAGACCGCCGCGAGGTCGTCGTACGTCGGCTTCGGGAACTCCGGATAGGCCATCACACGATCGAACGGGTCCGAGCGGTTGGGCCCCGTGAGGTCGAGCCCTCCGAGCATCCCGTCGAGACGGTCCACGAGACTCGAGACGGGGTCGAGATTCGCCGCCGCGGCAAGATCCGGGTCCGGACGGTCTGTCTTCGCCGGAACTGAGTCACAGAGAAGTCCGTCCAGGTAAGCCACGGGTGAGCCGACGGCGGGGGCGTCGAGGTAACGCATGATGTCGGCGAGGATTGAACGGACGACAAACAGACGGTCTCTCGCATCACTCACGGCTTCGAGTGTCTCTGTCTCCTCGGGGGTTATCCCGAGCAGTTGGCCGGCCACCGCCTCGCCGAGGCGGTCGTGAAGGGTCCGGGCCCGATTTTCGGTGAACTCGTCGTCCACTTCAGGGAGGTCGCGGGCCTCCTCCTCGCGGGAGACCTCCAGCATCGGTCGGTCAATCAGGTCGGCGAGCATTCTGACGGTGTCCCACGCGTCCTCGACGTCGTCGACGAGGCTCGGAATCGGACTCTTTTCCGTCCAGTAGTCCGCTGGGTTCCGTTCGGCGACTGCCGTCGACAGCTCCGCCAGCAGCGTCAACAGGGTGTCGAGTGTCTCCTCGAACTTCGCGATCGTCTCGAGCAACGACTCGACCGACTCGGGACGGTCACTCTTCGAGGAGTTATCACTGGTCGATTCGGGTGGTTCGGGGAGCTTTCGACACAGCTTCTCCAGGTCGGCTCCTTCGAGGACAGTGCCCATCCCGGCAGGGCCGGGCGAGGGCGTCACCACGTCGAGGTCACCGCTCGCTAATTCCGACACGATGTCACCGACGTCGACATTGCTCCCGAGTCGCTTCGACAGCCGTCCCGACCCGCTCAAGAGCCGGCGGAAGGGGACCGAAGTCACCCCGCTCGGCAATGTCGAGGCGTCTAGCTGTGCCCCGACTGTCTGTCCATTGGCCAGCAACCGGTCGTGCATTGGTCCGGTGAAGCTCGCCAGCCAGCCCGTCGGCGCGTCGGCGAGATCATCCAACGCCGTCTCCATCGCCTCACGGGACAGGCTCGCTGCGGCCAGCCGCCGGTTGGCTGCCCTGACGTCGCCGACCTGTTCCCAGGCCGATGTCATCAGTTGTTCCTGCTTGTCACGGACGATGTCGGCACCGACCGCCGCCGCGAGACGGTTTCCGGGGTTGAGGTTGAGGTCCCACAGCCACCGCTGGTCGTCGTCGATAGACGTGGGCAGCGTTTCGGCCTGTGCGTGGCGGCCGCCGTAGATTGGAGGCCCGACGGCTTCGTAGGATTCGTCGGCCCACTCTTCGATGGTCCCCGCTTCGTTCAGCAGGCTCCGCAACACCTCGTGTTTCTCGTACTCCGCCGCCGTGATGGGGGAGCTGTTGGCCTTCCGGAGTGCCCCGCCCATCCGGACGGTCCGTTCGGCCTCCCCGACGTCGTCTCCCCATACTTCCAGTGCAGCGGGTCCAGGGTCGGAGGTGTCGACGGTCCGGACGCCGATGTCGTAGCTGTCGACGTTGAGGTCACGCGGTTCGAGTTGCCGTGCCAGGTACTCGAAGTCGCCCTGTTGGCCGGTGGAGAACTCCCAGTGGTGCAGCATCGGAAGTTCCATCGGTTCGTCGTTCGGCCGGTCACCGAACGCCGTCTCTGCGAGGGGCCAAGCGAGCGACATCGTGGTCTGTCCCTCGGTCTCCTCGGGGGACCGGTCAGCCGATTCGCCGAGCCCGGCACGGACACCCGCATCGAAAGTCGGGACAACTGCAGCCACGTACGAGGTGTTCTGCTGCAGATTGCGCGGTGAGACGAGCCGCGAGCGTGTCAGTGTCGACTCGGTTCTGAACACCTCTGCCAGCGAGACGTTGCTCTTCTGTTTGGGGCTCCCGACCACCTGTGCGTGCGCCCAGGCCCACGCCTCGTCCAGTGGTGGAAGTTCGGACGGCGGGACCGTTATCGAGGGGAGCGGTCTGTCGCTCCCGGCCGGAGTGATGGTGGTCGTGTCGGTCTTCTCGACGACGACGAGACAGCACCACGGGAATCCCTTACCCGTCGGCGAGGTGACCGACGGGTCCAGCGTGTCGTCCGAAACCGGACTGAACAGCCACGGGAGGTCGGCGGCGTCGAACTCGACCGTCGCGAAGTAGTTCGGCGGGTAGTTGCTCGTCCCCGGTTCGGGTTCCATTCGGACCACCTGCCGCCCGTCGATGCCGGTGACGTGGCCCGGACCGTAGAGCTCGATGTCGACGCTACTCGACCTAGATGTCGTCGCTGACCCATCCAGCCCAATCACCTCGAAATCGACCTCGAGGCTGCCGGCGGTGTCGAGTTCCTCGGAATCACGGGCCTCCTTACCCTCGTAGTACGCCTCAGGTGGGTAGCCCCGCCGGACCACGGGGAAGAACCGGTATCTTGTGTCTCGGTCCGTCGACGCATCGTTGGGGTCGAACCCCGTGTTGGAGTTACTCACTGTGATTCACCTTCCGGGGCCCCGACGACTTCCTGCGTGCCGACCACTTGCAGGTCGGACTCGTCGGTGTTGGGAGTGGCAGCCACGTAGCTTCGGAGTCGGTCCTGGGCCTCGACCCGGGTCAGTCCCTCGGATGGATTCCCATCGACCTCGACCCGGGACAGCGTGTCTCGCCAGGCGACGACGAACCGCTGGTCCGCGACGCTCAGTGAGAGCGACTGTCCTGGGTTCGCGTACTGAGCAGGGCCGGTTGTCCGCGTCCCAGCGCTTGCTACGGCGCTCTCCTCGGCGAGTTCGTGTCCGGTCGAGAGGTCGAGACGACCGTCCCAGGACTCGTCGACGTCGTCTTCCGTGACTCTGGCACTCTCGTTTTCGGCATCGATGACCGACGACTCGTAGTCGAGCGTCGCCCAGGAGAGCAGCGACGGGTCTGCTTGCCCGGCGTAGTGGACGGCACCATTCTCGACTCGCTGTCCGGCCGGTAGCCGTTCGAACGCCTTCGATTCCAGTTTCTCTGAATCCGTCATCTTCCGGAATCGAGCCGGAGCGAACTCCTCGCGAAGGTGGGCCTGACCACCCAGTTTACGGCCGACACCGGTGACCGAGAGTTCCGAGAGTTCGAAGCGGGTGTGCGCAGGCTTGGCGTTTCCGTACTTTTCGATATCGACCGCCAGAGGGACCACCTGCTGACGGACACCCAGCGTACCGAGCGGGTGGGCGATGACCCTCTCGGAGGCTGGTTCGGCCGCGTTCGAGTCGGCGGTTTTCGCGTTCGGGTCTCGGAGGGTCACGAGCTGGTCGTCGTTCGTCGGTTTCTGCGCGCTCCAGTTGGCCGTCGTCTCGAGTGCACGGAGGAGCTCTGGCAGCACGTTCGCCGTCGGTAGTTCGGTCGACCCACCCGAGGAGCCGAACCGGGCGTCGACCGACACCGACACCGAAATGAAGAGGATGTCGATGTGTAGCTTCCCCCGCACCCGGTACGGCTGAGGACCGGAGAGCGTGCCGTCGAGCTTCAATCCCAGACCGGTCCCGCTGATTCGCACCGCAACCTTCGCGACGAAGTCGACGACGAACTCGAACGGATTGAACCGGAACAGCGCATCGAAGCTCAACTCTCCGTCGACTGTCGCCGGTCCGAACTTGCCGTGGAGTACCGCGCCAGCACCGACCTGAAACGTGTTCGGAGTAACCGCGAAGTACCCCGTGTACTCGAGCCGTGGGTTCCCACCCGGCGGCGACAGTGAGGAAGTGATACGGTCGAGTTCGGGGAAGCTCTCGGGTGGACTGTACCGGGGATGGAAACCTCCGATGGAGAGTATGAACCGCGAGTCCGCCCCCCACGAGAGTCGCATCGCCATGTCTCCGGAGATGGTCCACGTCGAGATGCGCGAGTCGTAGAGTGATGCGTCGATGGAGAGTTCTTCGCCTGGGATATCGAGGATGCCGACGACGGCGAGGTTGATATCGATGAGAGCGACCTCCTCGTCCGGGAGATCGAGCATGAGCTTGCCCAGGAGCGCTATCTTCCAGTCCGGAATCGACACGAGCACACCGAGTTCGGCCTGGATGATGACCGGCGTCCCCCACCCAAGCCTGACCATCGGTCCGAACACGTGGCGGTCTGCCTTCGGGGGGAAGATGGCTCGAAGATCCGTGATGATCTGGTCAGCGTTCTCGACGACGTTCTGCGGGAAGAGTACGGAGTCGAGGTTGCCGCTCCGGACGGCCTTACCGAGGGGCTTCTTCTCGAACCCCCTGTGGATACCCGCCAACCCTCCGATACCGGTCAGCACGAAGCCGAAGCCAAGCTGCGTCGGTGGCAAGTCTGCCGTGATGAGGACCAGCAATGAGTAGCCGTCGCTCCCCGGAACCTCCGTGTTCAGGAGTCCGACTGCCTTCAGTCCCCAACTCGAGAACTGTAGCTCCAGCCCGCCGGAGTACCGGTTGTGTTCCGGCTCGAACTGCAGGAATCCGCCGCCGGTGACGGCCCCGCTATCGACAGCAATCCCGATGCCGTCCGGTGGCCGGAACCCGAGTTCGAGGTTGAGTGGCCCCATGTTGCCGTCGCGGTCTGCGGGGAACGAGACGTCTGCCGAGAGACCGAGTCGGCGGATCGACCCCGTCAGGGGACCAAGCGTGATGGTTGGTGACGTGGCAGCGTTGATGGTGAAGTCAGCGTCCGGGTTCGACTGGTCGACTGCGAAGTAGAGTTCGTCGAGAGATCCGAACCCGAAATCGAGATGCGTCGGAATGGACGCCGACAGCGTCCCACCCCCCTCGAAGTAGAGCCCATCGACGTTCGACCAGCCGAGAGTGACGTCACCGTCGACGACGAGTCCATTCTCGGGGAGAACAGTTGTCAGGAAACTGCCTTCGGGGCGGATCTTGACCTTCCCGCTGACAGGAAGTTCGACAGCGAGAGAGAGATTCCCGTCGGAGAAGTCCAGCCGTGCACGGGCGGCCACGGAATCCAGAACAATTCCGGTTCCGTCGGACGCACCCAGTAGTGTCCGGTCCTCTTCACCGGGTGCATCGCGTTCGAGGCTTGCCTCGGCGTGGGCCTCGTCGAGGACCTCGTTACTGCCGTCGAGCGCCCGGAACTGGACGATAGGGTCGTCGCCCTCCGTCTTCTGTGGTTGGACGACGAGCCCGTAGCGGTCAAGTTCGCCGTGGAGCGCGGCATCGAACGTCCAGCCCCCGCCCACGTCCATTTCGATATCGGCGCCGAACTGGTCGAACGGGCCGTAGAGGACGAGCGCCAACCCAGGGTGAGTGGTGGTCGTGTCGGCTGTGGGAACGACACGGACGCCGAACGCCCCGAGCGACGGGACCTGGACGATTGGAACGGCGAGTTGAGCGCCGAAGTCGGTCGCGAACCGTTCGTCGTCCGGGTTCGTTGCCGCGGCAGCGTCTATGAGTGCTGCCTGTTCGTCCGTCAGTGGGGGTTCAAGCCTCGTCGCCACCCCGAGCACGTCGAAGACTGCCTTCAGGTATCCCACGACAAGGTCGTCTCGGAACGCCGGGTCCCCCCAGTTGAGGGCCGTAGCCACAGCCTCGACCGGATTCTCGAGGAGGGTAGAGAGATTTTCGGGCTCGAGCGTCCCGTCGTGCCAGTCGGGGACACTGTCGGGGAGGACAATGACGTTCCCGAGCCGGAGCAGGTGGTGAGCACCCTCGTGGTGAGTACGCAGGTATCGGACGAAGAGGTGATTGAGAATCGCTTCGCCCGCCTCGTCCAGTGCGTCGGTCTCGAATTCGAGCTCGGACAGCGTTTCGAAGCCGTCCACGATACTCTGAATCGGCTCGACGAGGGCCTCGACCGCTGTCAAGAGTTGTTCGGGGTCGGGATCTGTCGGATCGAACCCGGATAGACGGCTGAGGAGGTTGAGTACATCCGACCCGTCGAGGTCATCCTCTAGGAGGGTAGATAACGTCTCGACTGGGTCTGCGATATCGTCCTCGACGACGCTCAGCACTCGTTCGAGTTCCTCGTCGAGGAGATGCTGGCCAACACCACACTCGTCGAGGAACGCGATGATGGCGACGGGGCCGTCGTCGACAGCTTCGATGACTGGCTCGACGACCCGCAGTAGCTCGCGGGCCGCGAGCGCGAGCGTCCCAGGGTCGTCCGGGGGCTCCGCGGTCACTGTGACCCCTCTCCGTCCGTAGGCGGATGTGTTAAGGTCCCGTCGTCATTCCGCCACGGCGGAGGGTCAGTGGGGTAGTTGTCGGCATCCACGAATGCGCCCACGCGCGTCGCAAAGGGATTCAGCTCGCCCCGGCGTATCATCTTCGCCAAGCTATCGTCTGTCGCCGCGGCCCAATCCTCGGCTGATTTTCTGAGATCCTTGGGCAGGTTGTAGACGATGACGCCGAGAGTCTTCTTCAGTATCCGCCCGTCCGACACTGCGAACTGTGCCTGCAGTGCCCCCTCGTCAAGGCTGTCGTCGTGGTTCATTCGCTTACGCAGGTCTATACCCTCTCCAGAATTTGATTCGACGAAGAAGTTGAAGAGGTGGTTCAACGGTGAGTACCTGTACTCAAGGCCGTCTTCGACGTATGCTTCGCCCCATTTCTGTTTCCAGCGGTCGTTGAGGCTAATCTCGATATCGATCTTGGGCATCTTCCACTCTTCGTCCGGCTCTAACCGTTTGCGATATCGGGTCGCGAGGTACTGGTGGTACGGACTTTCCTTCTTGCCGAAGAAGGTCACGTCTTGGGGCGGTGCATCCCAGTAGAGCTTCTCTGTGGTGGGCATTTCGGGTGGCTGGTACTTGTGTTCAAAGGGGTCGAAAACGCGGATTTTGTTACGTGTCCACTCGTGTGTCCTGAGGTTCCCCGCGATGGAGACTTTGAGCGGTGACTGGTAGAGGACGGACGTGTGCGAGTGGTCTCCGACCGTCTCGGCGAAGACCACTGGACGGACGAGGAGAACAGAGTCCTCTTCGAATGCTTGGACGGTGTCGCCGAAAGGGTTCGGGTCCTCGACTGTGACCTTGAGCGTTGGGTAGCCCTCCTGATCGTTGTAGACTCGCGTCTCCGTCACGTCGAAGTCCCGGGACTGCCGGTAGAACCACGCGAGCTGCGAGGCGAAGTACGCCGACACGTCACTGTCTTCGCTGACCTTCGTGTACGTTCGAAGCTTTCGGCGAACGAATCCGTAGGGCTCCTCTTCGGTTACTGATTCGTCACCCTCTGCAGTAGTCCCCGACTGTTGGTTCTCCTCGATCTCGAGTGCCTTCCCGACAACCGAGCCAAGCCACCATCCCCACCGGGAGTACTCGTGGTCGAAATCCTTGAACGCGGGTTTGTACCAAAAACGGCCAAAGTACGTGTGCCGGAGCCAGATCACGATCTTATCGTCCGTGGTGTACGTGACTAGAGCGATGCCGCCGAGGACCATCGCGGCGCCGATCCAGAAGAGTGGGCCAGTCACGCTTGCGAACATCATAATGCCCGTCCCCGCGACCGAGATTGCACCTCCTGCCGCGGCCGAGTAGTCCCCGACCTCGACCGCCTCGTACGCTTCCATCGAAGTGATAATGATGTCGATGGCGTCGGTGACTACTCCGAGGAGCTCCAGCGCTATCCGCCCGGTGAATTTGTAGAGACTGGGGGTGTAAACCGCCGTCTTCGGGACCTTCGCGTCGAGGAGTGACGTGGTTCGTTCGGCCAGTTTCACCTCTTTCGAATCCGCACCCTGTCGAACGAACCAGTCCCTGATAGCCTCCGTCCGCTTGGCGAGCTGCTGGCGACGTTCTAGGTTAAGTTCTCCGCCAAGTGATTCTCGCCCAGGGAGGGCTATTGACAGGTGTCGGATCTTTCGGTCGAGCCTGTCCGTAGCGGCCACGAGTTGTGACGATTGGGGGTCTACCTGCGAGGGCGTATCGTACGCCCCGCTGATTTTTCCGAGCGTCTCGGAATCAGTGATCCCGGCGTCTTTAAGCAGTTGAACCTTTGCATCGTCGACCGAGAGACCGTACGAGGGATCCGTGTGTTCACCGAGAGACTGCATGGCCGCGCTCAGGCTCTCCACCGCATGGCTCGACAGGGTATGTACAACTGAGAGGTGTCGCTTGTCCGTGAGGATATCCGCGATTTCGGCACTCTTGTTCTGACCCAGTAAAGACCGGATGTTCTCAACCCTGGTTCGCGCTTGTTCGATCTTCGCTCGCGACGTAAAGAGGTAGTAATTTTTAATGAAGGACTCACTCGCCGTTCCCTCTGTGGGAGGGGAGAAGAGGTACTTACGCGTCTCGAAGGCGTTCGCCTCAACGAGGTGAGTCGTGGCCTCTAACCGATATAGTTCGTCGGCCGCTTTATCCAGGTCTGCCAGTAGATTCGACTTGACCTGCGAGTCAAGGGCGTCCAATCGATCCTTGATTTCGTCCGGTTGGAGGACGAACACCATCTCGTCGGCTGGCGCGACGTTCGGTGAACTCCCCGGCAAGAGATACTTCCAGTCGATTGGGTCACCGCCGAGAGAGCGGAGGAGGGCGGAGGTGTTCGTGAGCACGCCCGCAAACGTGTTTACGTCCTTGAATTTCTGCACTGTGCTGTCGTCACGGCTGTCGGCCGTGAAGAAGAGGGCACTACCGTAGACGGCCGACAACGCCCCGTACAGGTGGACGTACCGCTTCATCGCGACCGCAGCCTCGAGTCTGCGTCCGTCGGGGAGATCCTGACGCTGGAAGGATTTAATGATCATCTGGTCAGGGACGTCAGCCAGGGTGGTCGCCTCGGGCACGGCGGCCAAGAGAGTCTGCTCAATTCCGGCCTTCTGGGCGTAGTCCACGATCAGTTTCGCAGGGATTGCGGCCAGACTTGAAGTGAGGGTCTTATGGGTGGCCTTGATGAACGTCTCAACCTGCCTTGCTGAATGTTGGTTTTGTTTCGCCATCATAGGGAGTGAGAGGTCCGACAGCGCAGTACCTGGGTCGCTCGTGAACGCTCCGAGAACAGTGGCGGCATCACGCTCGATCCGTAACAAATCCGTATTGTCAGCCCTGACTCGGGCCGTTCGCGTCGCCAGGAGAAAGCCTGGGGCGAACTGAATCGCCAGACATTCGGCGAGTATAGTGAACTGGTTCAGACCCAGGTTCGCGGTGAATCCGTCGCCAGTATCCCAATTCACGACGCTGTTTTCCCGCCGTTCATACACGTCGACTATCCTGAACGTCTTTCGTCCTTCAACTGTTCCGTACCCGAGACCGCCCCACACGAGGTCACAAAGCAGCAGTCGACCGGACTGCGAACTGCTCAACCCCATCGTGAGGCTGAACAGGACGCCGACCTGTGTCCCGTAGTCCAACTCGGCGAAGCCCTCGAAAAACGGACTGTCCGCCGGAGTCACGGGTGGGAAGAGATGGTCGACGTGGTCCGTGAAGATATCGTCAATAAAAAACCCAAGGGCGTTGTCCTCGTCCGTCGCCCTCTCGGCGAGCGCTTGGAACTGGCGCCAGTTCACGGGGGGATATTCCTTGTTGTCTAATTCACCCGTGTAGATGTATATCCGCAGCCTTTGAGCGTGATAGTCGACCAGAACTTTACGGAGGACGAGCTCCCATCCGAAGTGGAAAAATAGGGGCACGTCGTCCATCTCAACGTGTTGGAAGTGGTAGAGTAGCCGGTCGGACGCCATCTGCGCACCGGTCCACGATTCCACCGATCCCGGCGGGTCCGATGTCTCCGCCCCGAACGAGAGCAATATTTTCTGTTCCTCGCTCAAAGATTCCACATCATCCTTGTCGGACCCGAGCGCCTCCAAGAGGTCGGCCGTGTCCAGTCCGTCGTCACTCGCGTCTGCCTGCAGGAGCACCGACCGGATGGTGGACCAGAGCGTGATCTTCAACTCCTGTCGGTCGGTCCAAGTGCGGTAGGCATCGAGGGCCGTCAGATATTGGTCATGAAGCTGTTGGGCGCGTTGAACCGCTGCAGGAACCGTCATGCCAGGGGTAGGGCTTCCAATACTGTACACGTGCCTTCAACTTGGGCACTCCCTGTGCGAAAGTCCCCGCTCGTATTTAGCCCTGCGTTCATGGGCAGGGATTAACTCCGAACATCTATTATGAATTATATTTCTCATTATTAAAATTCTATCTGATATATAAATTTATGCAATGTGCGGATTCTCGTCTCGAGCGCGAGGCAGTCATCCTGCTTGCATCCGTGTCGGAGCGCGCACCTCTTCTTCACGAAGTTCGACCTGTGGTGGATCTCACTGATACGGCTTCGCTTCTGAGCGTTCATACTAGTTAAATTCCCCACACGACCAGAGCTTGCAGTCCGGGCTGCAGCCACCGATGGCGTTCCCCTCGTACCTTCCTTAAGGCCTGATACGGCTTGTTGACAGCAGCTTTAACCAACACTGTGTGATTCAGCTTCACAGCTTTCTTGCCATCTATTTTGAGTTTTTAATTTGAGCTTGTGGAAAGCACAACACAGTGTAACCGCTAGTATTCGAATCTGAACAGCTCTCTGCTTCGTCCTTCTTGGATGTCTCTACTATCGATGCTGCTCGATCTCTTTAGTAAGGTGGTTGCTCAGGAATAATCCATCGTCACAAGGGGCTCGGTGGGGCAGACCTCGTTTCTACTAATAGCACACTGATCGGGGAAACCCATAGACTGAGAGCGACCTACCCGACTCGGGGTGTACGCGAAGCCCACTGCACGCCGGGGTCCACGAACCCGAACGAACCGCCGTCGCCCGGCGTACCGAACGCGGCGTCGGACGTCCCGAACCGGAAGTCGGGCGTATCACGAGAGAATCGGCGGGTCAGTCACGGCGTGCGAGTACCACGATTGCCCCCACAGATACGAGGCATCCGATTCCGAGTGCCAGTCCCGGGACTGGCGGCCCCGCCCGCGGCCACGCTCGCGAAGTGTCGTCGAAAACGTCGTTCTCGTACACTGTGAGTCGTTCACTCTCGAACATCACGGTGAAGTCAGCGTGTGAACCAAGGTGCTCGTACTGCCGGTAATCGGCGTCGTGTGACAGTATCACGTACTCGATGCCAACCGACGCGAGTTGGTCTCCGAACGTTGGGTCTTCTGGGTCGGTGAGCGATTCGCGGATACGGGCCCGTGTTGGGTCGGTCGCACGCGTCTCGATACCCCCGACTTCGATGTTGTGTCCCTCGACGACTGGGCGGTCGAAAAACAGCGAGGCGGGTGTCGCGATGCGCCTCTCTGACCACGAGAACGTCATATATTGGTGCCACGGAAGAAAGAGCACGCGTCCCGACCCATCCGTCCCAATCTGCTCGTTCGCCTCGTCCCACGAATCCGGGTACGTCGTTGTGTCGAGTTGGCCGTCGAACCCGCCTACCATCGGTGCAGTGTAGGCGAGCGGTGAAAGCACGACGAGTGAGAGGAACAGGAGCGTGACGAGTCGAGTGGTGTCGAGTTCCGAGCGGAGAGTGGTCTCACGCGACGTGGTGACGCTGGAAACTCCTCGCGGAACGAGTTCGTCGACCCCGCGACTCCCGACCAGTGCGTAGGTCAGCGCGAGCAAGCCCGTGAACTTCTGCGTGTCTCGCATCCCCCGGAGGAGGGGGACGACGTCGACGAGCGTACTGAAGACCGGTTCGGAGATCGCCATACTCACCCCGAGGCTCAGGACGAACGCGACGACGCCGGTGACGACGAGTCCTCGCACGATCGAGTCAGTTCGATGGTGGAGCGTACCGTAGACGGTGACGTACACCACACCGACGAAGAGCAGTCCGACCAGCCACGTCGGAAGGACGTCGAGTGTCGTCGTCGCCCCGTCCCGCCAGAACCCATACAGCATCGCGACGGACAGTGGTACGTTGCCGGCTATCGTCCCGTTGGCGCTGAACACCGTCAAGTCGGCACCCGAAATCGAGGACAGGCGTGTTCTGCTCCCGACTTCAGCGGTTGCTGCGGGAAGTAACCAGTACGCGTTCACGGCAGTCGCGACGAGACAGAACGAGCCAAAGCGACGCACGTACTGACGCAGTTCGTCTGCCGAATCGAACGCGGTATCCCCCCACGCTGCCTCGGTCACTCGGACCGCCCAGAGACACCCACCGGTGACTGCGACGAGGACCGTCGCGTGCGGATCGAACACGCTGACGACTGTCGTCCACCCCACGGCTCTCACGAGTGAGCCATCTGCCTCGGAACCGACGTACTGGTCGAACGCAACGACTGCCAGAGGGACGAATGCGTACCCCAAGAGGAAGTACCAGTGCCCAGCGAGCAATCGAACGTAGACGAACGGGTTGATAGCGTAGAGCGTCCCCGCGAACAACGCGGCGGTTCGTGTGCGCGTCGCAGACGCCGTGTACATCGCCACCCCACAGATGACCGGAAGTGACACGAGGACGAGTTTCTGGATAATCCAATCGTCGAGGAACAGAGCGAGTCCGTCGAGTCCGAGCAGGAACGGGAGTCTGCCGTAGTACAGCGGCCCTTTCGTGTGCAGGCCGAACATGATGTAGTCGGTGTTGGGGCCAAAAATCATGTCGAGCGTGAGGACGTACCCCGGCTCTAGCAGTGGGAAGAAGACGAGGAGGCTCAGCGCCGTAAAGTAGCTGCCGACGACTACGCCGGCGGTCCAGTTCGAAGAGGCTCGCAACGGACGCGACGCAACGCTCGTCGAGAGTGTTTGTCGCAGTGACCGAACGAAAGCGGAGAGTCGAGACACGGTGTTAGAGCCTGGATGTGTCGTGATTGCGGACGGCAGTGAGTTTGCTCCGAACCGTGTGTACTGGCTCCCTAGCCGTCGCCACGAAGAGTGCGAGGAGTACGAACAGCCACGCGAGCGCCCAGATTCGAACGACGAGCGGTCGATAGAACCCGCCTGTCCAGGAGACGTCGTCGGGTGCAGATCCTACGAAACCGTTCATCCATCCGTTGGCCCGGAAGTGGGTCGTTCCGCTCGAAGAGATCCACTGCTCGTCGTACGAGGTTCGGACGACGGTCACCTGCCGGTCGTCGAAGGTCCCGTCGCGCCAATAGTCGACGACGGTTCCGGCGTCCGTCTCGTAGGTCACCGCCGTCGCACTCGCCGGAACGCCCGGCGGACGCGAAGAGTCAGTCGCCACGACGGCCACCCCCTGTCGGTACTGCGACCCGAAGACGAGTTCGCCGTCGAGCACCGTCTCGGCGTCGATGATTCGAACGTCGGCATCGACGGGTGGCGCGTTCCCGTCGTCGCCGTTGACTACGACAGTCGTCGCGTTCTCGACCGAAGTGTTTCGCCCATCGATGGTCACGCCCGGGATTTCGTCGCTCGCTCGGGCGGGTGACGTCGCCGCAGGGTACGTGGTTCGGTGGACGGTGACGTCGTCGATGCGGACTCGCTCTCCGCGCCCTGCAGAGCGGAGCCGAATCGACAGCGAATCACCACGTGCCTGTACGACTTTCGGGAGGTCGTCGATTGGGATGGTCTCCTTGGCAACTCGCGTCTTTCCGCTCTCGTTCACGTCGTACCAGTGCAATATCGCCGTCCCGTTCCCCACGGCATCGACGTCGATGCGGTAGGGGTAGTTGTACTGCAGGTCGACCTGTTGTGCAATGGGGACGATTTGGTCTGCAGATTCGTTCGCGGAGTACTCGACGGTGCTTTCACCGTCCGGTGTCGTGACAGCCGAGACAGAGACACCTCTCGACGCCGGTGGCGTCCACCAGTCTTCGAGACCATCGTCGAACGAGGGGTTCTTCAACTGATTCTCGCCGAGTCGTTCGACGCTGCTCTCGACCGGGTAGACGACCGAATGAAGCCCCTGTTTTTGCTCCCAGCGACCCTTCGGTTCGATGTCTGCGACGCGATACACAGTCAGGTTGTCGACGGTGAACGCCGGGGTGAACACGGGTGACTCGTCGAGGACCGTCTCGAACGCCTCGGGGGAACCCCACAGCCACGGCGCGCCGAACTGGTCGACGCGGCGTGGTTCTCCACTCGCGTACCGGTTCGGTGGTGAGTGGTCGACGACGACGTACGTCACCCCAAGTGATTTCAATCGCGTGTGCGTCTGCCGGCCTGCGGCGACGTCTGCGAAGAGGCCTCCGACGTACTCGGTGTTCTGAATGCCGTGGAGGACGCCACCGCTTTTGATTCCGACGTGGTTCGGATAGGCCTGCCGGAGTCGGAGCTGTGTCGTGTAACCGTACGGCATCCACATCACCCGACCGTCGAGTCGGTCGCTGACCTCGTCGTACGACTCGGGGACGAAGTAGTCGTCGTCGCGAACTTCTTGAACACCGAGGGCACCCGACGCGGGAGCGGTGTACGACACGAGTGACAGCAACAGCATGGCCGTCACGACGACCGAAAACATCGGCGTCTGTTCGGTCCTGCGGAGGAGCGTCCCGCTGTTTTCGACCGGAGTCGGTGTCATCTCGAGGAGTGTCTGGACGCCTGCGCCGAACAGGAGGCCAGCACAGACGAGAAGCGGATACTGAATCTTGACCGGGTTCCGAAGCGAAAGGAGCGGCGGGAACACCTCGAACAGCGGATAGGTGAGCGTGGTCGACGTGGCGACCATGAATCCCACGATGGCACCGGCGATTCCGAAATAGACGCGCAACTCACGCCGTCGCCACGCCAGTGCAGCAACGAGAGGGATGACCAGTCCGATCAGCAGTTCCGGTTCCGAGTTGTACCCCAGTGTGTTCATCGCCCGAATACCACGGTTCCCCGAGAGACGGAGGACCGACAGGAGTCCCGCCTCCGAGTAGTTCCACTCGAGGGTGTTGAAGAGGATATCACCACCCGAGTCGAAGTTTCCCGCCCGCTGGAGGATGTGGTGGACGTTCGGGAGGGCGAGCACGATGCCGAGGACGCCGGTGGCGACGAGCAGACCCAATCGGTGCAGGTTCTCCCGCGTCCGATACGCGAGGTACGACGCGAACGGCACGACCATCCAGAAACCGAGCCACGGAGAGATGGTCGTCGCGCCAAAGAGCGCGCTGGCTTTGAGGGCGTCGACGCGCGACCCGCCTTCCTGCGTCTTGTAGAGATAGTGCAGGAGAAGGGGCAGTCCCGCGAAGCCGATGAGTGCCCCGATGCCACCGTTGACAAACTCACCGATGGTGACGGGATTGAGAGCGTAGACACCGGCAGCGAAGGCCCGTGCGACTGGGTGGTCGATGTACCGTCTGCTGAAGACGACGAACGAGACGAACCCGGCCGGAATCAGCGAGAGGTAAAGCAGGTTCTGTGCGAGGCTCCCACCGACGAACGTGACGACACCCATGTACACGGGGAGGGCGTTGTAGATGTACGAATAGCCCAGTTGTTGGTAGTGCCATGTGTGGAGGAACTTGTGGATGGCTTGCATTCCGTAGTAGGCGGGGAAGTCACCGAACGCGTAGAGGCTCCCGACGTGGATGTCGCGCAGCAGATAGATGTACAGCGAGAGGAAGACACCGACTGCGAGGACGTCCGACCGCTCGAACTTCATAAGTATCCGAGGTCTTTCAATTTCTGTTCGACTTCACTGTCGTGGTCGATGACGCGGTCTGTGTCCCGCTGGACGGACCCGGCCGACTCGTCGGCAGCGTCGCCGAGGAAGCCGAGACTCTGCCCACGCATCTCGTCTGGGACGCCCACACCGAATCCGTTGAGGACTGTCGGCACGACGTCGACGAGGTTCGCGTCGTCGAAGTCGAACTCGCCGACGTCCGGACCTCTCGCCGAGATGATTCCGTTGCGGCGATGGTGGGCAATCTTGTGTTCGGGCCACTCCTCTTCGTCGTAGTTGAACATCGTTCCCGGTTGGACGACGTCGCTGATGACGTAGTCTGTGTGGTCGACGATGAGGTCGGGGACACGAACCGGTGCGTCGGGATAGAGTTCTTTCCCGTAGTAGACGTCGTCGAGCACCTTGTTGCCGAAGTCGTCTTCGAGCGCGAGCAGTTTCTCGCGTATCTCTTCGGCGATGGCGTCGGTCTTTGTGTAGATGAGCGGGGCCAACGCGATGGCGTCGGAGTCCCAGTCGAGTTTGTCTTGAATCCCCTCTAGCTTCCGGTTCCCCGGCATTTGTCTAGCGATTCTGACGAGTAGACTACTCGGGAGCGTCGACTTGACGAGACGCATGAGGCGCAGTCGCTGGAGTAACCGTTTGGTGCTCCCGTAGTCGAGGTTCAACAGGCCGGCGACGTCGCCGAAATCGACTCCGGTGTCCTCGATGTTCATGTACCCCTCTTCCTGAAGCCACGTATTGAGGTAGAAGATACCCTCACTCTTCCCGAATCCGTGGTCGGACATGAGGACGACGTTCCACTCGTCGCCCAGTTCGTCGAGGAAGCGACCGAGTTCGCGGTCGACGTCTTCCCAGAACGCCTTCGAGGCAGGAGAATTCCACTCGCTGTGCTGGACGGTGTCGGTCAGGTAGATTGTGACGTGTGCGAAGTCGACGTCGTCTTTCAGCTCGAGTGCCGCGTCGAACTTCCCGCGAACGGAGTCGATGCCGTCGTCGAGGTCGTCGGTGTCTCGCGACAGATAGTAGTCGGGCAGGATAGTGTAGCCGTCTTCTCGCAACGTTCGTTCGAAGGACTTCGGGCGTGCGAAGTCGTCATCGTCGGAGAACGGCCCACTCACCATCCACCCGTCGATGTCGCGCGGGGGGGACGTGCTCGGAACGTTGATGGCGGCACTCCGATAGCCTGCGTCACCGAGGTAGTCCCAGACTTCGCGGTGGGTGAACGTCTCACTGCTGACGGTGTTGAGTGACTCCCGGTCGAAGTCGGGTTCGACGAACGTGAAGACGCCGAGGTCGCCCGGGTTCATCCCCGTCGTATAACACTTCCACGCCGGGACAGAAATCGGCGGGAGACAGCTCTTCAGTTCGCCTCGATTGACCGACGCGAAGGACCGAATCGTCGGGAGGTCGTCGAGCCACGGGTCGAGGAGGTCCCACGTGGCACCGTCGAGGCCGACGACACAGACCTTCATCGGTGTCCCTCCGAGTCGGGTTCTGCGTCAGCGATAGTCGTCGACGATACAGGTCCCGTGAGCGTGCGTGTGTCCGAAGTCATATTAGAGATAGCCAAGGTTCTTGAGTTTCTGCTCGACGTCAGCATCGTGTTCGACGATGCGGTCGACGTTCCGCTGGACGGGAACGGGTCGTCGTCGACCGTTCGACCCGAGCAGGCCGATGCTTTCGCCGCGCATGTCTTCGGGAATGTCGATGCCGAATCCGTCGAGGATGGTCGGTGCAAGGTCGTACAGCCGTGGCTCGTCGAACTCGACATCCTCGACGTCGGGACCACGAGCCGTCAGAATCCCGTCGCGGCGGTGGTGGGCAGTCTTGTGGTGTCGCCAGTCGCCGTCGTACTCGAACAACACACCGGGCTTGACGATGTCGCTGATGCCGTAGTCGGTGTGTTTGATGACGAGGTCCGGGACCCGCACGTCGGCGTCGGGGTAGATGTTCTCGCCGTAGTACACCTCCTGAACGACCCGGTCACCGTACTCGTCGGTGACTTCGAGCAGTTTACTCCGAATCTCGTCTGCGACTTTCTTGTTGCGCGTGTAGATGAGCGGCGCGAGTGCGACGGCGTCGGCCTCCCAGTCGATTTTGTCCTCTAACCCCTCCAGTTTCCGGTTCCCCGGCATCTGGCGTGCAACCTTCCGGAGGAAGCTCTCTGGGAGCGTGTCGAGGACGAACCCAGACAGACGGAACTTCTGCATGAGGGCGAGCGCTCGGTCGTAGTCGAGTCCGACCAGGCCGAACAGGTCTCCGAAGTCGAACCCGGCGTCTTCGATGTGGATGTAGCCCTGTTCTTCGAGCCACGTGTTGAGATAGAACCGGCCCTTCGTGTAGCCGAACCCGTGGTCGGACATGAGGACGACGTTCCACTCGTCGCCCAGTTCGTCGAGGAACCACGCGAGTCTCTCGTCGACCGACTCCCAGAACGACTTCGCGACCGGTGAGTCCCACTCCGTGTGCTGAACCGTGTCGGTGAGATACAGCGTCGTGTGGACGAAGTTGGCCGTTTCGGTGAACCCGAGTGCGGTCTGGAGTTTCATCTCGACCGACTCGACTGCCTCGTCGATGTCGTCGGGGTCACGCGAGAGATAGTACTCCGGCAGAATCGTGTAGCCGTTTCGGTCGAGGGTACGCCCGAGTTCCTTCGGCCGGGTGTAGTCGTCCTGTTTCCCCGAGAACGGGCCGCTGATTTGCCACCCGTCGATGTCACGTGGTGGGTACGTCGTCGGCATGTTGACGACGGCACTCTTGTGTCCGTGTTCACCGAGGTAATCCCAGAGTTCTCGCGTCGTGAACGACTCGTTGGAGACTGTCTTGAACCGCTCTTCCTCGAAATCGGGTTCGACGAAGGTGAACACACCGAGGTCACCCGGGTTCATCCCCGTCGAATAGACTTTCCACGCCGGCATCGACAGCGGCGGGATACAGCTATCGAGTGTCGCCCGTCGCTCGTCGGCGAAGGATTTGATGGTCGGCAAGTCGTCGAGCCACGGGTCGAGGAGGTCCCACGTGGCACCGTCGAGACCGACGACGCAGACTTTCATGCGAACACCTCCGGGAGACGAGGGGTGTCCACTGAGAGTTCGAGCGTCGAGTGTTGGTTCGTCGGAGTAGCGGTGTGCTGTTCGCCCTTCGTGAGTACGGTGTGCTGTTCGTTCGTCGTCGTCGAATGTCGATGTTTCATTGGTCGTGTGGGTGTTGAATCGTCAGACATAGCCGAGGTCCTCCAGTCGTTGCTGAGCCATCCCCGAGACACGGGCGTCCGCGTGCTCGCCGTCTGGCCACGCTGGCAGGGCTTCCGTGAGTCTCCGTTCGACGTCTCCGGGGAGCGTCGTCGGTGCTTCGTCTGGGAGAGAAAATCCGACCGACTCGTCGTCGCCCTGTGAGACGACGAGTTTCCACTCGTCGAGGTAGGCCGCCTTCTTCTCGTAGCCGTATCGCGCGCTCTCGACGAGCGCGATTCGGTCGGGTGGGACACCGGTGCGGAGTGAGTCACCGGTCGTCGCCAACGCGTCGGAGAGACCGACCACGTCGAGGAGCGTCGGCCCGATGTCGATGAGTGAGGCGAGGCCACCGTCGCCGCTTTCGAGGTCGATTCCATCGACTGCGAGGGGGACCCGGGTCAAGGATTCGTAAGGGGTACCTCCGTGGTCGACGCAGTACGCGGGCCGTGAGTCTTCGAAGTGGGCCGCGTCGAAGCCGGTGTGTTCCCAAAACGCCTCGCCGTGGTCACTAGTCACGAGCAAGGCGACGTGGCCGTCGAGCCGTCGGGTCAGGTCGGCGTGTAGTTGGTCGAGTTGGTCGTCGACGTAGGCGAGTGCGGCCCGATAGAGCTGTCTCCGATGGTCACGGTAGCGTTCTCCTTCGGGTCCGGGGTCGGCGGTGTCGGTGAAGTCCCACGTCGAAATATTTGGTATCTCGCTGTCGACGTCGTACCGGTCCCAGTAGGACGCGGGTGGGTCGACCGGTTCGTGAAGGTCACCGAGATGAAGGTACGAAAACGTCCTGTCGGGGACCGTCTCGCCGAGCCAGTGACGAAAGTCGTCGAAGACGGTCTCGGCGGGGGCTTTGTCGTAGACGGTGTTGGTTCGAAACCGTCCACCGATGGCGAAGAAGGGCATGTGAAACGAAAACCCACCGTAGGTATCATAGCCAGCGCTACCGAAGACGTCCGTCACAGTCTCTCGGTCGGAGGGGAGTTTCGGGGGGATGACGAGGTCTGTCGACCCGGTGTCGGAGTCGTCGGATTGTCGAATCGACCCATGTTCATGCGGATACGTACCCGTGACGAGCGAGGAGACTGCCGGAAACGTCCACGGTGCTGGCGTGACGACGTCGTCGTGCAAGCGGTCGGAGAGGAACGGACTGTCGGTTGCCCTCACTGCGTCGGCACGGAGTGCGTCCACGACGACACAGACGACGTGGTCCGGCGCGTCTGACACCGGCGTTCGCGAGGGGAGTGTCCGCTGTCGATTCCGGTACTCTCGGTTGGCTTTGACGGTCAGCACACGGTTGTACGGCCCGACGAGGCGGCGTTTCACACCATCCGGAACCGACTCTATGAGCCGGCGTTTTGCCGTGTCGACGCTGTCTGCGACGATAGAGGTGGAAATCCACCCGTGGTCCGCGTCCGTCACGAGTAGCCACCCGGGGGGTTCGCGTGGCCGAGGGTTCCGACTCGCTGGTTTGGAGTGTCGTTCAACACGGCCCCTCGAACCCCACGCGGTCACGTCGAGTCATGCTGTTACCTGTTCTTTGAGGAGGCTGACCATCCGGGCTGCCGTGTCGCCGATAGTGTAGGACGACGCCGCCTCGGAGTTCGAGTGCGCGAGTCGCTGGAGACGTTCCCGGTCGGCGTGGAGTTCGAGAAGTTCGTCCGCGAGCGCCGAGGGTTCGCCATCGGCGTAGAACGCGGCGTCGCCGCCCGTCTCGACCGTCGACGTTCGCATCCCCTCGACGTCGGAACTGACGACGGCGGTCCCGTAGGACTTCGCGAGTTGGAAGACACCGCTGACGCCGGTACAGGTCCGGTACGGCATCACGACGACGGAGGCGTCCTCCCAGACGTGGTCCATCTCGTCGTCTTCGACGTAGCCCAGGAACTCGACGCCGGGGCGGTCACCGTACTTCGCTTCGAGCGTCTCCTTGTATCCCGGGAAACCCGGATGTGACCCGCCGGCGACGACGAGTTCGGCGTCTGGAATCGCGGTCCGAACCTGTTCGAACGCATCGACCACCGTCTCGATGTCTTTCGTCGGACTGAGGTGGCCGAACACCATGATTCGGAAACGATCGGGGAGGTGTGGCATCCCACCGTCCGCGTAGGCGAACGTCCCGTGCGGAACGTGGTGGACGTTCGATGCGTAGTAGCGGTCCGCGACTATCTCCTTGTACTCCTCGGAGGTGACCGTCGACGCGTCGCCCATCAGGACCATCTGTGTCGCCGTCCGGGCACCGACCTGTTCGACGAGGCCGATGTCCTCGTCGACGGCGTCTTCTTCGACGACTTCCATCAGGTCGTGCATCGTCGTCAGCACCGGAACGTCGTAGACGCGACTCAGGAGTGGGGGAAGTGCGAGCCCGATGAATCGGTGGACGTTCTCGTCGCCGAAGTACGTCATGTGGATATTGAACTGGACGGCGTCGTAGTCGCCCGCGAGAAGTTCGTCGAGGAGCGCCCGCGCACCGTCGAACGAGTCGCGGTCCCAGACCCGTCGGACTTCGTATCCGCGCCTGAATTCGACGGGCGGTGCCGTCTCGCTTCGTTGTGCGAGGACAGTCACGTCGACGTCGTCTCGCCGTCCGTACGCCCTCGCGAGTTCTTCGCCGTATTCTGCGAGATGGCCTCTGGTCGGCGGATGCGACGTGACGAGGGCGACGCTGGGTACGTCGTCTGAAGCAGAGGGTGTCGCAGGCCCGCGAATCGATTTGCGGATTCGGTAGAGTGACCGGAGCATATCCGGCACGTCGCGCGTCGGTGAGACGCTGCTGTCGCCGGGGTCGTCCCAGTCGATGGAGACTTCACGGACTTCGTAGCCGTTGTGGTGGACGCGGGCGACGAGTTCGGTGTCGAAGGCGAATCCGGTCTCGACCATCTCGCTGGCGACTCGGTTCCAGACCTCCGAGCGGAACGCCTTTGCACCACACTGGAAATCTTCGAGTGGCGCGTTCGTGACGTGACGGGCCAGTGAACGGTATCCCTTTGCCAGATACTGCCGAATCGGTGTCTGTGAGTTTCTGCAGTTCCCTTCGATATCGCGGGACCCGACGGCGACCGATGCCTCGCCAGTTTCGACGACTGAGTAGAGTCGGTCGAGGTCTGAGACCGGGACTGCACCGTCGGCGTCGACGTATCCCACGACGTCACCGTCGGCGGCGTCGAGGCCAGCAGCGAGCGCACCGCCTTTGCCTCGACGTGTGTCGCTCACCTTGACCGTCACCCACGGTTCGGACTCGAACGTTTCGAGTGTCTTTCGCATCGCGGGGTCTGGACGGTCCGCGCAGACGACAACTTCGTGCCAACCAGCACTGTGTAAGTCGTCGACGAGTGGGGCGACGGTCGACGGTGGTTCGGCGTAGACCGGCACTACGACGGACCGAGACAACTGGTCGGGTGGTACTTCGAACTGTGCTGAGGGTTGCGTACGTTGTGAACTCATGATTTCACTTCCAGGATTCCGAGGGCGAACAGCGTCGTGTTGCCGAGCAACAAGATGTGTAAGAACTGCACTGGGGTTGCGTGGAAGAACCACATCAGGGCGATTTCTGCGACCGAGACGAGACTGAAGACGTAGACGAACCGCTTCCGGGAACGGGCCAGTTCGAAGTTGAGGAACACGCTCGCGAGCGCGAAGGCGAGAATGGAGACACCGTACCAGCGGAGCAGTGGGACTGCCTCCGAGTATGCGGCACCGTAGAACGTCGTGAGGACGAACTCGGGGAAACTCCAGTAGGTAACTGCGCCGAGACCCGCGATGGTGGCGGTGTACAGCATGGCGCGCCACAGCAACGCGGTGGGTGCTGTCTCGTCGCCGTTTCGGGTCGAAACTTTCGGGAACAGCGCGGTACTGATACCCATCGGGAGGAAGATGAGGATCTTCCCGAGGACGGAGGCGCTGACGTAGAGGCCCGCGAGTTGGGAAGAAAAGAAGTGTTTTGCGAGGATGACGTCAACCGTCGTGGGGACGGTCACACAAAACCCGGTGAGGATAGCCGGCAGGGTGTAGCGGTACGCTCTCTCGTAGTCGAAGGTCGGACTTGGGGACGAGGTGTTTAACCGGTGACGCAGGTGGAGTGTCGTCGCCCCGTACACCACGACTGACGCGAGAACGAGTGCAGTGAAAGCACCGAACACGCCGTAGCCGAGAACGACGAGGACGACACCGGCAACCAGTTTGACGCCGGCGAGCAGAATCTTGTAGCCACCGAGTGGTGTGAACCATTGTATCCCTTGGAGCGTGCCGAAGTTCACGGTCAGCGCCAATCCGAACGGGGCCGTCCCCGCGATTGCCAGGCTAAGCAACGTCGGTGAGACGTCTAGAAAGTCGCTCAACAACGGTGCAGCGGCGAGCAGTATGACGAAGATACCGATGCTGAACAGCGTCGACTGCCGCAAGAATTCCCGGTGGAAGGCAGACAGCGCGGGGCCGTCGTCGACGAGTTCTGCGGTGAACCGACTCGCGCTGAACCTGATTCCGCGACCGAATATGTTCACGATGTAGAACAGCGCGAACAGGGCGCCGAACACGCCGTACTGTTCTGGGCCGAGGGCACGACCCATGAACACCTGAAAGGCGTAGTTGAGTGCGCCGCTTACGACCGTCGCGACGGCTATCACGCTTCCGTGTTGAAGCAGGTCGTCACCGAGGACGTACCGACGGACGACGGCCACCGGGTCAGCGGCGAACTGTCGAACGCTGAGCGTATCGGTATCCTGGGACATTACTTACCGAACGTCTCCTCCGTCGAACCAGTTCGCTACCACTGGGGTCGCAATAGCCGACCGTCCCGGCGGGGACGTGTCGGAGTTTGCGACGTGCTTACCAGACTGCCGATTCTGGCCGGCGTGGCTGTTCTTCTCGGTACCTTCGCCGTTCTTGTGGCCTTTTTCAGCTTTTTCGGTTGGCTTCGTCACCTCGAACTCGAACTCGTCGGAAACGAACGCCGATTCGTCACCGGTATCGATACCGAGTCGACCGACGAACGTTCCGCGGTCGAGTGCCGTCGCGTTGAAGGAAATTCGGTATTCGAACTCCGTCGCGTCAGCGTCGCCGTAACCGTAGCCATATCCGTAGCCGTAGTCTCGGGTGACGTCAGCTTCCTCGTCGTACGCACTGAGAGTGCCGTATCCGTACGGCGCCTGGTTCTCGACCGGAGTAATCGTGAGCGATTCGACGAACTGTTGGATTCTGATATCGCCGTTGTTTATGGTGCCATCTTCGGGCGTCACCTCGTGGATGGTCCCGTTCGGAGCGAACGTCACCGTGAGCGCTTCCCCCGAATCGGTTGCTTCGGGTGAGATGGTGAACTGGTACGTCTCGATTGGGACCCGTTCACCTTCTTCGATGTCGACGGTTGCAGTCACCGTCATCCGGGCGTTCCGGTCGACTTCGTCTGGACCAGTCAACTCCGTCTCGAGTGCGCTGGACGGGACCGTGGCCG
This sequence comes from Haloferax sp. DFSO52, assembly GCF_048158745.1. NCBI lineage: Archaea > Methanobacteriati > Methanobacteriota > Halobacteria > Halobacteriales > Haloferacaceae > Haloferax > Haloferax sp. DFSO52. Next base: position 304,403 of record NZ_JBLOPB010000002.1, read on the forward strand.
CGGCCAGCGAACCGAGAAGCATCACTGTCACGACGAGACTCGTCAGGGCCCGCCGGTGTTCGGAGAGTACTGCCACAACAGTGAGTCGAGTCATCCTCTCGTCACCTCCCGGTCGGGCACACTTCGAACGAGAAGGCGACGCGTTCACGACGGGTTCGGAACCGGCGTGATACCGAAGTGTGGATGCCGAGAGTCCGCCCGGCGCGTCTGTTGTTGATTCTATTTACCAATGGCATTGTTAGTGAATCACCATCAACAGATCAGTGAGTTTGTGTTACCTTATTATTATTTCATGTAACAATGAAAAATCAATGAGTTAGATGAGAATATATGAACGTACGTTCTTTTTCTGAACTGGTGTTCACGTCTCGAACGAGTGTACGTGAAGCATACAATCGTTCACATCGTGAATGGACAGTGCGTCGATGCTGCTTGGGGTGGTCACTGAAATCCGGGACCGACACACTCACGACATTTCAGCCTGAATGTAGAACGCTCAGAAATCAGGCGCGAAAAGAACTCACAGCTCGGGTCGACGCGCCTGTCGCCTGAATCGGTCGTACAGGTCGCGACCCCACGAGACTGCGTCCGGGTTGTCGTTTTGAATGACTCCTCGCAGGGTCCCTTCGTCGTCTACGACGACGCACACCGACTCTGATGGCTCTTCTTCGATGAGGAGTCCGAACGGGAGTCGGTCGTCTACCACGAGCCAATCGAGCCCTTCGTGGGTCGCCTCTTCGAACTGCGCCTTCCAGTGTTGGGAGGTGTACTCGAAGACTTCCGGGGGCGTGATGATTTCGGCATCGAGTGACCCGGACGTCTGTTGTTCGTGAAACAGTGACGCATATCGTCCGACGATAAACGGAGTGAACCCGCGGACAGTGGCCGCACTACGGACGAACGCTTCGACTTCGGAGATTGGCATCTCGGGTGCAAACGGGAGCGACTTCGTGTACGTTGCTCCGTCCAGGAGGGAATCAGAGATAAGCGACGCGTCATCCAGCCCCAACAGGAGATCACTGTTCTCCTGGATATCCGTAAACTTCGAGAGCATCGACTGATACCGGTCGAAGAGGAGTTCGCCGTACGGCGTCACGACGTACCCATCGGCCGTCTCGGTGACGATATCGTGTTCCTGTAGTTCATTGAGACTTCGGTGGACCGTCGGGCGGGAGACGTCGACAGCGTCTGTCAACGTGCGGATGTCGATTGGGCCGTCTCTGATGTGGGCGACGACCGTATCACGACGAAAGAGGAGTCGGAGAAGAGATTTGGTCTCGGTCACAGTATTTTCTCTTCGTAAAACCTGAAAACCATTCTGGCAGATTGTAAATTAATGACGATATCGTCAGACAATGATATACATGTTGTCAAAAATATGTTTGAAACATTCTCATTCCACAAATTCTGAGTGTTGTGGTGGCGCCGGTCGACCGAACGTTGGTCAATTATCTCCCGAAAAACCTGTCTGTGTTACTCTCTGGCGCTTTGAACTGCAGGAACGGCCAAATCAGCCCCTGCCGACACGTCACTTCGGTATCGCTCTAGGAAGGAGTGACATCTCACCGTACCGACCAAATAGTCGTCTCGACACGGACTCGACTCCTTTCGTCAGTCACCCATCGCAACGAAGTCGACGAGGATACGAGAGCACCCACTTGCTGTCGAATGGTGGTGGCTCAGTGAAGACCCATCATCACAAGGGACTGAGTGGGCAGACCCCGTTTCTACTAATAGAACTCCATAGCTACCGTGTGGGAGTCGCCCTCAATTACTGACGTTCCTCCCGTTTTGAAGATTTGATTCCCCCACTGTATCTGGATTTATATAGTGAGAACCCACCACAATGGCACTCTTTTCTGACTCACTCTCGAGAGGTTTGCACAAAGTTTTGGCGTCAGCGATTAGCAATCGGTGGGACCACACCAACTCTTCTCTCAGATCCTGTCAGAGAAATCGTTTGGCCACGCCGGCGTCCGGCCGCTGAACGAGACGACAAATAGGATATCGTCGATCCGTTCGTCTGCGAACAACGAATGCACATCCAACGGCGAATCGGATGGAATCGTCAGCGAGAGCATCCACTCTCCGACAGGTGACTTGTTCCGGGTCATTACGCTCCAGTCGGGCGCATTAGCAACGCCTCCGACAACCCGTCCGGTACTGACTACCCCGTCTCTAGGAGTGGCCGTTCCACCTACGGTCTGGGTCTCTCCGGCTTCTACGTACGAGAGTGTCATACGAAGATCGTCGATGGCCTCTGCTGTGAGTTCGTCTTCGTACTCCTCGTCGGTCTCTGCAGCGACCGTGTACAGTAGCAGTCCGTCCATACGGAGGTTATCTAAGTTCGGCGAGAAGTCTTCGCGATCAGTCCGGAAGGAGACGGTCACCTCCGAGGACTCAGAATCTGAATTGTGGAGATCGAACCACTGGTCAGCGAACTCGCGGCGGAGACTGAACGCTCTGTCGAATGAGACATCTGGATCAAGGTCTGCGAAGACCTGCTGCCGGTATTCTGCACTATCGAGCGCAGTGTATTCGACGGTCACGAGCACGTTCGCGATCGAATCGTAGTCGAACTGATTGGCGGCCTTGGGCATCCGTAATTCCCAGCGCGTGTCCACGCCAGTCCCCTCGAATGGGAGCAGTTTGTCTGGGTCAGGGTTCGGTTGCAACTCGAAGAGCCCCGTGGCGTCTCGTGCCGACGTGAGCGCGACTGACTCAGGCGTCCGTCTGATCACCCGCTCCTGGAACGGTGGCCCCTGAGTCACAACTCGGGAGACCCCACCATTCGAGAGCGTCGCCTTGATACCCTCGGTCGGTGGAACAAGTGCGAGTACCGACGTGCGAACCCGCTTGATGAGGCGCAGGTAGTGCCCTGGGAAGTCACGGTCGAACGCTTCCATCGGGGTGTCGAAGGTGAGCACGCCCGTCTCGCGGAACCGCTGGAACTCGTAGGGGTACTGGGTAGCCAATGAGAACGTCTTCGTGAGTTGGAGATTGCGCTCGTCGGTCTCGAAAGCGTGCTGGTCCAGCCGATAGAGATCCTGAAGCAATCGTGCCGACCCGGTGAGTCCGCGGCGGTCGGTACCCTCTCCGTCGAGCGTTTGTATCTGTCCCTCCTGTGGAGCCTCCCAGTAATCGTCTTGAATGACCGTGAGCGGCGCTTCTTGTCGCTCGAAGGCTAGCTGGCTCACCGCGAGGTGAGCGTTTGCCGTCGCCTGCTGGAGGAGATACCGATAAACGTCTCCGAGGACACCGGCCATCCAGTCGTACAGTTCGACGTTGGTGAACTTGGTGTTGAGGAACTCAACGATCTCGTCGGCGTGCTCGTACTGGAGCTTAGAAATGTCTTGTTCCTGCTCCACGACACGGACGTGTGCTTCTGCAATCCGAGTCTGCTGACCGGCGATCCGTTGGTCGATCCGGGTGAGTTTGAGCTGGTTTTCCCATTCTTGATCGCGTCGGCGGTACTGGGACAGCATCGAAAAGTACGACGAGAGTCCAGATAGAGAAGCGGCAATTTCCGAAAGTCCGCCAGCGGCTGAACCTGTATAGAAGTTTGCTGCCGAAGCAAGAAGATGAGAACCAGCGGATCCGTACAAGAACATTAACGCCAGCGTCTCTTCGTCAAGCCAGTTTTCTTGAACTAGCATTTCATAGTAGTCGAATTGCGCATCGGCGCGTTCCTCCTGAATATCAGCGAGATCGACACCTTCCTCGGCTTCCTTGACCCGGAACGTTTGTAATTTCATGTTTGCACGCGCCGTCTGCATGTCTTGGCGTGCTTTTCGCCGAGAGTAGGCCTCTTGATCATGAGCCACGAGCGCCGCTAGGAGATTGGACTCAACCTGCTGGGCCAGTCCGACGAGCTCTTTCGACCGAGCGACCAGTGCCGAATATCGGTACTGCGATGGTTGGGGTGAGGTTCTAGTGGGGACTCGTAACTGCCCGTTTGGTCCAAGGGTGGGTAAACTACTCTCGATATCAAGCGGGGCCGCATACGGCTCCATCTCACGGCGCATTCCGGCGATATTCATGCAATTACGCAGTTTGTAGAGATTAAGCGCCGCCCTGAGTCTGAACGCTGCGAGAATTGGATTCGGTGGAAGACAAAACCCTATGTATGCACGGAACTCAGACTCATCGTTACGATAGAGATCGGAAATGAGTGTTCTATCGTCTCCACCATCCAGCAGCAATCCACCATCAGACTCCAGACCGAAGCCAGTTAACTTCACCTGCTGGTCGAATCTCTGGTCGGCAACCGCTTTGGCAACCGTAAGCTGGCTAACGACTTCTGGATCCACGGTCAGGGACCGGAACTCATTGCTTGCACGGTCCGAAAGTTCGCCCACAACATCTCCGACCGTTTGCGACTCGGCGTCAGCAACCGCATGGGTTGCGGTTTCGTGACTCGTCTGCACGCGTTCGGTGAGCTGTATGTTGGTATCACCGAGCAGGCTCTCTTCGATCGTCTGTATAGCCGATTTTCGGTTTTTCAGACCATCTATTTGTTCTACTCTCTTGGCTGTAGCTGAAAGAGTGGGGGCTGCTTCGTCAAGGAATCGGTGGACCTCTCCTGCAGCCTCCTCTTCCGATAATACGTCAGTGTCCACACCGTTGATCTCGGCAATAGTGGCCCATCTCTCACCAATTTTCAGCACCGGCGTTTCGAGAACGAGTTCTCTTTTCGGTCCTAATTGGTCACCGCCTCCAGAGAACCACTCGGAGTCCCAGTTTACAGGGGTGAGACCACCGAATACCCCTGGATAAATCCTGATCGAGTATCTTCTGCAGGGATCGGGAATCTGTTTCAATTCGGGCGCCTCCAGCAGGTTAAGGGCGGTCATATAGAGGGTTCGTGCCTGTGCAGTTGATTCGGACGTGTCTTGGGTGAATCTACTGTCAGCATAGTCGAGCAGACACCCGATTACCGAAAGGAGTGTGTATCGCGTGTAGGCGTGTTGCCGCGTGGCCGCGATTCCATGGACGTCCCTCGGATCTTCTAACCAAGTTTCGTCGCGGGTGAGTAGGGCAGAGCTATCCTCCTCGTCGACAAGACCGTAATACATTTTCCGTTTGGTGGGGTCGGCACCGTAGTCGTAGACCGTTCGGAACCAACGAAGAGCCGCCTCATACTCGCCACTTCGTTGTAGGCGAAGTGCAAGAAACACCGGTACGAAATAGTACGCTTCTTTGACATAGTCGATTGATCTACCAGAGTTCGTCTGGAACGCTTCTCGGATGAGGGTTCTTCTCTCGTCAAGGTATTCATCGGAGAAGGACTCTGGTATACTCGTTGCGTCCGAACCAGCGAACCGTGGGGACACGCTGATAGGTGGTGTGAATTCGAGATTACCATCAGCGAGTCGAATATATTGCCAGAGGTTTACAGTCCACGTATACTCCTCTAGGCGGGAGCGGTCGATTCGAATCGCTTTGATTGGCAGGTAGTTTCTCGACGGTCTACTGGTATACCCCCCACTGTGGACTCCCATTCTGCCGTTTGGACGGGTCCATGTCGTATACGAGTACTGAGTTGGTGTCGCAAGGTAGTTGTATTCGTGTTCGGGAAATTGTTCACTTTCTGAATTCTCACGCCGAATTTCAGTGTATCCGTTCCTGTTGAAGGCGTAGACGCTTTGTGACCCGCTATAACCGAATGCTCCGAAGAACCCGTCTTCGTCTTCAAGAATTGAAACAGGCTTACTGTACCGTGGATAGAATATACCCTCGTATTCGTGTATCTCCTCGTCGCGGAAAGCAACATGTGTGAGGATTGAAGATTGATTGTTCGGCATGAACTCCGCCGTAATATTACCGTTCACCCCATCGAGTTCAAGTTGGTCCAACGGATTACTCAATACATCCACCGAATCGGGATCTTCGTCTGGGTCGAAATGTTCGATATACCAACCTCTTGAGGATTCCCAGTAGTTTTTGAGCGTTTGGAGCTTCTGGTCCGAGAAGCGAGTGATTAAACAGACCCCGTCATTCATCTCGACTGCTCGATAAACCTGGTCACCGAAGACGAAGGGTCCCATCTGCTTGTCGAAGGTAATATCTCCCCAACCACTGTGTGTCCATCCACCACCTTCGGTGTCGATCTCTGCTCGAATTAAGTTGGAAACGGGTAACCCGTGGTCCCCTGTCGTTGTTGTCGTTGGAACAAGGGCCAATTCCGGTATACCTCGGTCTTTTTGAATCAACGCGACGGAATATTGCGCACTGTTAGGCAACTCCAGCTCCTCGGGACTCCCCCACGTATCAGAATAAATATTATATATCAAATACACGACTGAGCCCGAATCCGGTTCACTTCGTGCGAATACATATATATTCCCATTGTACGGAGCGGCCCCAATTATCTGGTACATATTCTCTAAGGCGGGAATCACTTGCCAGTAGGTCTGATCCATTGCGGTACGATATCTCGACCAGTAGATTCTAGAGTCTAAATTGGAATCTGAGAGACTTGCGCGCGCGAAAATGTACAAATACTCGCGTTCGTCCACAATCCTCCGCTCACACGCTTCCCCCTCAACTACGGGTGCCGTCGCCCAGCACGTCGCTTCAGGATGCAGTATCCCAACGTCGTAGAGGTAGTTAGAGTATGACTGTGCGGCGTGGCAGGCGGCCTTCGCTGAAAGGCTCCTCCCGGCCCCAACCGTATTGACCAACTCCTTAAATGCAGGGGTCTGTTCGCTACGTAGTGTCGGATGGAGGAAATTCTCTGTGTAGAGATGCATAGCGACCGCTGATTTCCACGTTGGATAAGATCTGAGCCATTCCCAGGCTCGTTCGAACGAGGGTTCTTGTCTCAGACTTGATTTATCGAATCCAGAATTCCTGATATCGAGTTTGAGGCCGTTACGAGCAAACATCGACTCACCCGCACGGACGTTAAAGACCAGCGTCTGGAGGCTCTCGATCGCCTGTGCGACCCGTGTCGTTTCCCGGCAACCACTTTCAGCCGCATCAATCAAGAAGTGGTCGGTGACCCACTCCGCACGAGCGCCGAGTCCGTTATCGCCCTCAGGAACCGGATCAAGTTCGTCAGTCGGGATGGGGAGTGCCTGAACGAGGGCGTCGCGGAGAGATGGGAGCGTCTCCTCCTCCACTGCATTCACCACCTCCCGGAGCGCTTCGACTGCCGCCTCTTCCTCTTCGATGCGTGATTCGAGGATGTTCTCCCAGTTACGGCGGACCGAGCGGTCGATCCGCCACCACATTGGATCGTCTTCCTGATGGGGATATATCGTCACGTTCTCGTCGACCGTGAACCACGGTGGGCCGAGGAAGAACTCCTGACTTTGACGCTCTTCGTCGTTCCAGACGGTGAATAACCGTGTCTTCAGCACTTGCGTCCCGATATTGTATACTGCGTCCCAGTCTTCGGAGAGGTCTTCGCCACGTTCTACCGCCTTGCGATACTCGAGCAGTGCGTGGAACGCTCGGCGCGAGAGACTGAGTTGACCGAGGCGCGGTCGCACGTCGAATCCCGACTGGCGACGCTCTTCTAAGCGCCCGAGTTCGTCCAGAGGTATGCCCACTGCGAGTTGAACGAATACATCCAGTCGCTCTGCAGGAGTGGCACCTGGCGGGACCGTATCGTCGACGGTGGCTAGGAGATCTGCCTTAAGATCGGCAATACGACCACTTAGCGGATTCCGCACGTCCCAAAGCACGAGCCCCGGGTTAATCTCTGTCGGCGTGCCCGAGCCAGGAGGTGACAACGGTTCGAAAAATTCCTCCCGGCCCACCCGGTCAGGATCGACGATTGGCGGTCTGCTACGCATTTCCAATGCCCGCTGCCAGCCGGAGCGACGTGTGGCACTCGCGCGCCACTTGGGTAGCTGTGCCTTTCGGAGCCTCCAGTAGGGGATCGTATCCTCACTCGCGAGCCAGTCCGGCCATAGCCACAGCTGTTTGTGCTTCACGAGGAGCGTGTCGAACAGCGTCTCCCATTCGGCCTCCGACGGTTGCGAGCGGCCCTCTGTGGGATCTGCCCGTGCTCTGAAGGACACCAGACGTTCGAACTCCTCGACAGAACTCTGGAGTAGGTCTTCAATCCCCTCGCGTGCTTCTCGTGCCCGACGCACTGAGTCGGAATCGTCCGGTGACTCTTGGTCGATATTCTCTTTCCATCCTACTAGAAGATCTTCCCAAGAGGCTGCAGCAACCGTAGGCTCGATGTCCCTTGGTGGTGCTCCATCACCGAACGCTACTGTGAGGATGACGTCGAACGCTTCGCCAGCGGATGCTTCCCGGTACACCGCCTCGATGCCGGCGAGCGCACGTTCGAGTTGGACTTTCCGGGCACACCAGAGCCGAGCAGTCGTCCTGGCAGTCGAGAGGTCAGTCGCCATCGTGTGCAACTGCTCATTTGAAATTGGTGGACCACCATCACCTGATAGTTCGTTTTCACATTCGTCCGGGATGATCTCGTCGCTCCCTTCGAACTCGGGAATCTCTTCGAGCGCGACGTCATCCGGATCCACGATTGGAATATCAGGGTTGCGCAGGAGAGGCCAGTTGCCCTGTTCCGGTTCGCGAAGTGAGGGCCAAAACAGGCGTGGATCGAGCGTGAGAGTGTCCCGTCCTCCTTCTGGATAGACTGGAGTCGACGTATTGTCCTCTTCGTCGACCCATATAGTTTCCATCGTCCGCTTGAGAATCTCAACGAGCAGTGAACATAGTTCGTCTAACTGTGCAGTGGTGACAGCGTCGTTCCGTGGATCCCGTGTGTGTGCTGCTTCGGTTTCCAATAAGGTCACGATGTAACGGAATTCCTCTTCGGTGAGCTTCCAATCTGCATCGAGGCGCTCAAGCGCACCCTCAAGGATGGCATCGTCGCCAGCAGATAATTCGCTCGTGAGCCTGTCTACCTCTGCCGAGAGAGGAGCGGACCACGGTTGTCTCGATTCGACGGTGGACTCATCCACCAACGGATACCTTACCGGTGTTCGAAGATGTGCAAGCAGGTCGTCGACCGACACCTCCTCTGACACCATCCTACGAAGTTCCCTGAGATGTTCGTCAACCCATTCCCGTCGATGCACCCAGAGTTGGAAAACAGCAGATGACGAGGACGTGTCTCGCATATCGTCTGGTCCGACGATGTCGGGGTCGATGACGGCTCGTCGGTCACCGTCGGAAGGGTCACGATCAGGATCATATGGGGTCGTCGGCATGTCCTCCTCGTGCCATCGTGCATGCCTATACTCGCGCTGCCAGGTTTCGAACAGACTCGGCTCTAACTGTTCGAGTTCTTCGTTTCGGACTGCTCGGGTAGTGTCCACGAGGCCGAACAGTTGCTCAAGGTTCGCTTCAGTGACCATGTCTCGGTCGAGCAGTAGTCCGAGGGCTTCAGACAGATCGGATGAGTAGAAGTGATTCTCATCAATACCAAGATTCTTGGCAAGCACTTCCCGTTCGGCCTCGTCATTGCGAACTTCCCGGAGTTCGTCCTCTGTTGTTCCAAGTCGTTCGAGTAGTGCGGCGTATGCATCATGGCGATATGCTTCCTCGGCAGCAGTCAGTGCAGCAGATGGCGTAGTCCCTCGGAGTTCACGCCGTAGTACCTCGATGCACAGTCGGACTTGGCGAAGTACCTGTTCGGTCGTCTTGCAGGACGCTGGAAGCTCGCTGATACGTTGATGAAACAGCCCGTCGAGTTCATTTATCGAGAGTGCCCGTTCCGTACCTCCCTCTACCACCACGACTCGCTGGTTGATGAAATCGAGCAGTTCAGCGAGGTACGCGCGAGGGCTCACTGCTGAATCGCACTCTTTGCAGGTACACGATTTGGTGTCGACACGCGGACCCGGCATCTAGCTCACCTCCTCATATCCCACAGCGAGGTTGTTAGCGCGATCAGCCAGACGGCCAGCGAGGATATTGTCGAACACCCGTTTCTGCGCCCGTGCCGCGTAATGGAGTCGGAGCGCTTCCATCTGCTCGAAGCCGTCATCGTCGACCATTGCCTCAAGGAACACGGTTGGTGATGTCTCCGCAATATTCAGTGGACTCAGGAAGTTTCGCTCAATCAGGATTGCGTTACGTGAGAGGTCGGCTGAGAGGACACTGAGGTCTGCGTGTGCGTCTAATACCTGCACGAGTGGATGCTCTGGAGGGACAGGTGGATCATCAGCTTCGTCGAACACCGCCGCTACGCCGCCGGCTGCACGAATGCTAACGAGGTCTTCGATCTCGAATTCGTCGCGTAGATATCCCGTAATCTCTTCAAACCGATCGATTTCATCCGGGGCCAACCCCGATTGTTCGGTGGCAGCACGGAGTTCGGTTGTTTCGAGACCAACTGCCCCCGGTTTGGGAATCGAGAGTTCGACGTCGAAGGTCGGACTTTCGGCAAAATCGATAGCAACAGCCTCCTCTTCGAGTATGTCTCCTGTCGGTGTTCGGACGCTCAGTCCGACTTCTTGAACCGAGTCGGTGTTGGATAAGAGCGCATACTGGACAGTGACTTGGCCGTTCTGGTCGACCGTTGTTTCAACAGATTCGGGCGAATCATCGAACAAGTCGTGTGTCCCAAGGAGCAACTCTGTCGGTCTGTTGAGATAAGCAATCGGTGTCAGGGTGACTGTGTACCCAACGAGTACTGCCCCGGTTTCCGCGTTCCGGAGGGTTCCTCGGAGTTCCCCTCGCTCAGAGATTCGGGCCTCGGTTCGTCCACGCCTGAACTGTTGACTTAGTTCCTCATCTCCTTCGAGCACGCCCTCTGGAATGAAACCTGCATCAATGGCTGTCTCGACGCCTCTCTCGAACTCCTGGAGTTCGAGTTCTCCAAGTGCTGTGACTGCCTCGTCGACGACACCGACCAAATCGTCAGTTTCTTCGAAAGGTATGATTTCGAGCCCTCTGATGTTGAACGAGCCATCGTCGTCGACACGTATCAATCCGTAAATGAGTACCTTCGAAATGGTGGTCTCCTGCTCGACGAGCGCACTCACTCGGAGCGCGTGAATACGGTTCGGGTCGATGTCGGTCTCGTGACTGAGGAACTCGACGTCCTTTCGACTGAAATCCGCATAGTCGACACCGACCACGACGGGTCCGAGTTCTTCGACGAGTCGTTCGTACTCTGAGCGTTCGGTTTCTTCGGCACTCACCGCTTCGAGGACAGTAAGCTCAACTTCCACCTCCTCATCGGCATTGTAGATTACCCGCTCGTTATCTCCGTCCGGGTTACCTGCAAGTGTGAGCTCTCTCCCTGTCCTGTCGAGGACCCGGAACACGAGATCCGCTCGGTCCTTCTCTGCACGAGCGAACTGCGCCGGTGTGTACGAAATCTCGAACTCTCCCTCTTCGTTGGGTCGTTCTTCGCCTAACAGCTCTTCGCCCCGAAGATCAAGGTCGTATGCTCGGACTGTGACATCGGAGAGACGTTCTCCGTTTTCGTCGAGGGCGATGCCGGAGACGACGAAGCGCTCGTTCTCCTCAGACTCGATTCGAGTCAGTGTCGCTTCTGCACCACCTTGCATCAGTTCGTCTCGCCATCGTTCTCCCTCGTTATGGTTGAGCGATTCGCGAATTACACCACCTGAACTCAGGAGACTGTCTATTCGCGCTTCAGAAACGGCCATACGCCGCAGTACAGCACTTACTTGCTCAATCCCCTCTGCAACGGGATTGATACTGAGTTGGTATCGCTCTTGAGTTTCGTTCCTCTCTGTTTCAACTGCTGCCGCGAGAACAACGGTGATATTCTCAGTCGTCGGGTTCTCCAAATTGTCGCCATCCCAGAAAAAGTGTGAATCCCAGTCGAAAACTTGTACGAGGTCGATCGGGTCGTACTCGAGTTCGACGGCCTCGTTTGAACGCGAGAACTCGAAGGAAAGGTGTGGTGGTCTCGGTTGACGATAACCAATGACTCTCTGCTCGATGAGTTGCGTGAGTATATCTGAAATTGCGAATTCACCGGTGGCATCGACTGTAATTTCGGCAACGCTCCTCGATACGTTCCCGGAGTCTGCAGATACGATCAGGTGGCCAGCGATGGGCTCACCAGTATCGGCCGATTCGACCCGGCCGGAGAGTTCGATGACGGGGACGAGCGCGATTCGTGCGTCGTCGTACTCCTCGCATAGCTCCTCTGCGGCTCCTCGTGTATCCTCGTCCGCAAACCACTGATGGTCGAAGACTGCCCGCTCTTCGACGAGTTTTCGGACTCTGCTGTACCCGAGATTGGGGAGGTATTGTTCAAGAACGTCCGCAAGTCCTGTGTCTCCACCGTGGTCTCGAATCCAGAGATTGTATGCTGGCATTGTGTGTGTTTTCCTGACCGTGGAGGTCTGAGCGGATGCTATTGGGCTAACTCTAGGGAGGTCATACCGCGGACCACCCTCGAACCAGAGTGAACATACGAGGGTCCTCCAGCTATGTGTCCTGATTTCTTGGGTTCCGTACTGCCAAAATGAGCGAGACTGTCGACTTTGGTGGATGGGGCAATCAATTGCCATCGCATCGTGCGTACTTGTATGAACGCGCCTGCACCCGGTCGGTTACTGAACTGGCTTCGTTTTGGCATCAGGGTCTCAAATTCTTTGCCGACAGAGAACTACGACCTCTATCAATTTATAATGTTTTTCAATGGACATAAACTAGTACGTCCGTCAAAAGAGTTCAGGGTGGTGCCTGTTTCTTCCGATACTCCTTGTTCAATCATTCGGATGAGGGGGTCTGGGATGACTAATTCGACCAACGAATCGACCGGTATCTCCTCGACAGTCCGTATAGACGTGTTGGAATACGCTAGACAGCCAGATGGTTGGCTACTTGCTGGCCAGTGTTGGCCGCTTCCACACGGTCGGCGAGAGGACCGGGACGGGGGCGAGTCTGGCGTCGTCCTACTCGTCACGCACCTCCTCAGCGACAGTTTGAGCGTCACTGTTGACAAACCACTGTCGCCTGAAGAGTCCGTCCTTCTCAAGAACTGTCCGGATTTGATCGGAACCTTTTTACTTTACCCAATTCTCGGGTGGTTCCTAAATTATAAACCAGGGTGGCTATCGGATTGTCTATCTCCGGCCATACGACCTTACCCAATTTCTGCTATTTCTTGGAACATTGTAGTTTCTCATCATCTCCTTTATAAATGCGTTTAATTCTGATAAAGTGAAGTTTGGATTCGCCTCAACCCAGGCCTCCCAATCATCATTCCAACCAGCCCTATGAATGTCTATGTGCTCTCTATTCGAAATCCGGGCTATTCTCTGATCGATATATCTCCTCGGATTCCTTACCAATTGATTCATACGTCTCCTGAATATTTTATTTCTTCTTAAAAGGGCCCGTGGTATTAAATGGTGATTTCTCATCGCGGCAGGCCCAAAAACGCGGCGCCAGAACCCCTGGAACTTTGTCCTTCTTAACCCCCCTTTTGTGAAGCCCGTCAGAACCATTGCAACGGAAGAATAAGCGAGATAAAGTGCCTGCATTGCGGGGCTTCCACTAGCTTCCGGGCTCCCCCCACCGGGAACGCCACCTGAACTTCCATCTTCAGACCCAGGTGAGAATTCTAAAATCCCAGCCAGGGCAATGGCAGCGTCCATTTCAGTTGCATCTACACCACCCTCTGGATCGGCACCTGCGCTGCCAGCAATCCCAGTAGGTGAGCCTTCTGGATTTTCCCCTTCAGAACTGCTGGATCCACCACTAGGTGACCCCCCCGGGTTAGCATCGTTACCCCTAAGAGCAGCTACCGTACCGTTCACAAGACCACTTACTGTATTTCTCAGTCGCGAGGCAGCCTGTGCTTCATCCCACGATCTGGAACTACTTGGATCATAGATGAATACGCCCCCACCTTCAGGTATATCATTAACAAATCCGCCAACATTTCGGTATAATCGGAATGATTGTCCACTTCCAGAAGGTCCAGCAGAAAATATCTGACCTGGTTGAAGATTTACTTCGTTCCCTTCTTCATCTCTTGGTAGCTGGTTCACGGGTATAGGGTTTATTCCTTGACCATTCGGTGATGCTTGGCTTTCAGCCGATTGCGTCCCACTCTTGTCAACGAACCGTATCGGGTTATTTTGATTAAATCGGTAAAGATTATTCCCATCTACACGTTCAGCAGGATCGCAATTTATCCATCGTGAAACCCACGGCGAATAATATCGGGCAGTGTGGTAATGCAACCCACTCTCCTCATCGGACTCTTTCCCAGCATACCGATATCGTTTCCTGGCAAAACTACCGAAACTAGTCTCACCATACGACGTTTGCTCTTCGCGATTAACCCAGCTGCCATCACCGCTCAAGACTACGTTACTGCTCCCGAGATGGTCACTAAGATGGTACTGCACTTCTGGAATGTTCTCGCCAGCCTCATCTGAGCCCTGGCGCACGAGGGCAATACGCTGTTGGTCATCAGCGATGTGCAGTTGGTTATTCTCACCCGTATTCGACCCACTCTGGTTCCAACGATAATGCTCGAAGATGCCGTCGATATACACTCGCACGTCGAACTGCCCACTCCGATTTCGGACGAGTTTCAACACCCGCTCGCCCCCTGCATCGTAGAAGTAATGTGCGTGCTTCGCCGGATCAGACCCGCGTATTTGACCATAGAAGGCCTTCATCCGGTCGCTGTGGTCCCACTCGAAGTGACGCGAGGCAGCTTCCTGGGTTAGATTTCCGTTGTCGTCGTAGTTGTACTCGATACGGCGCGTGGTACCGTTGCCAATCTCGAGCGCGTTCAGTTGGTTTGTGCCGGGGTCGAGCGGGAACGAACGCGTGAAGTTACCGTTCATTGCTCGGTGCCGGAGTTCTTCCATATTGCCGAGTGGGTCGTATTCATAGCTCCGAGTGTAGCTCCGGACGAGGGTCGGATCGTTGCAGCGTGGGCTGCCGTCCCAGGGGTCCGGAGAGTGTGGCTGGTCGCATTCTCTACCCGTCGCAGAGGTCAGACGATAGAGCGGGTCGTAGGTGAATGTCCGGTCGAGCGCGTCCCTACCGAGACGTGTATCCGGGATGCCACTCGTGGGAGTGCGGTCTCGAATGGCCGTGATGTTCCCGGCGAGGTCGTAGGCGTAACTAAAGTCCTGGAGTGGTGTCCCCGTTGGATCGTAGCCCACATCCGTCGACCCTGACATGGTGAAGGATTCGGTACGGAGGCGTGTGAGTCGGAACGTCCGCGGATCGTACGCGTACCGAGTAACGATATCGTTACCGTAGGCGATGAGCGTGCGCTGTCCTTTGGCGTTGTACGCGATTCGTTCAACGTACGTTCCTTCGGTCTCTACGCCCTCTGGACTCACGAGTTCGACTTGTTCGAGCGCGCCACCTCGGTTGTACTCGAGATGGAGCCCCTTGCGCTCGGGCAGCACGATAAGGACACCATTCGAGTCCCTCTTCCCGACGTCCTCCGGATAGCGGATTTCCTTTCCACGGTTCAGTGCGTCGTAGACTGTCGAAACTCGGTATGAGGATTCGTTCAGAAGCGTACGGGCGTGGTCCTCCAGGGTCGATCCGCTTGGCGGGTGCCAGTCCACACGGAAGGGGTGGCTGGACCCGTCAAACACGGAGATGAGGACCTCGTCCGCGAACACCTGCCTAACCTTCTCCTCTACGTTCCCTTTGAAATCGTACGCATCCAGTGTGAGCCGGCCTGCTTCGTCGTAGTGTCGGTAAATGCGACCTAGAAGGTTCGCATCCCGAACCTCGGATGTCGACAGCCCGATTTCAGATCCATTTCCATACTGGATATACTCGCGAAGGGATACCGGCTCGTCAGGAATGTCCCCGTCTCGCGCCCACATGTGGGTGGGGCGGTGCAGAGCATCGTAGCCCTGCAGTAAGAGCGCACCTTTCTCGTCCCGTCGTTCTACTTCGTTGCCAGCAGAATCGAAAACGCTGCGGCGCATTCCAGCGTCGACGTTTTCGGTGCGGAGCGCACTGTTCGCGAGGTCGTAGCTGTACCAGAACTCTTCGCGACGTCTCTCCTCGAATCCTGTAGAAGGCGGCTCACGTTCTATGAATTCCTCGGTGACAGTCACCGTGAGCAGGTTTCCTCGGATGTCGTACGTCGAGGACGTGGTGTACTCTTCGAGGTTTCCTCGCCTAACGTTACGCACTGTGGCCTCGACTTGCCGTCCCAGTGAGTCGACGAGAACGCTCGCGGGGGTGTTCCAGTGTGATTCGTACTCACTGGATTCGTCTGGATGGGTGCGGCCGGCGTTGTCGTTCGAGTCGTAGGTATACGATTTCCAGGGAGTTGCGTTGAGCCGATTGGGTATCGACAATTCCGATGGCTCCCCGATGATTACTCTCTGCTCCGAACCATCCGGATTGATAGTTCGGACAGCCTGTCCACGTGGGTCGTACTCGACAGTCGTCTTCACACCGAACACCTCCGGCGGCGCCTCGGTACGGGGGAGATACTCCCACCCTTCGGCGAAGAACGGTTCGTACTTCTCGACGGTCTGGCCCTTGTTATCGTAGGTCTGCCACCCACTTACGGTGACACGGTTGTCACTGTGGACTCCGCGAAGCTCACCTCGCCCAGTTGCGAAGGCTATCTCTCCTCGTGTAGTTGCCTCGAAGGCTCTCGCGACAGGCTCGTCCAAAATCGCTGCATCGGCCACCGAACTAAGGACTTGATTGACCGCTTGAACGTAGTTCGAGGTCGTCTCGATCGAGACGTTCGACAGTTTGGTCCGAGCGAACTCTTCGCTGAGAGTCCCCTCCGGAACTACAACTCGTCGATGGGAGAGGTCCTCCAAATCGTTAATATCTGTAGTGCTGCGCGGTACTAACACCGCCTGCTCGATGAGGAGGTCGAGCGTACCGAACGTTTCGTCGCCGAAGATGACCTCTTCCGCCTGCGTTCGGGTCTGGAGCAATCGACCGAATCCATCGGAGTACTCCCGGGACTCGATCGTCGTCTGGGGGAATTCTTCATCAATTTCTCGATCAGTTAGCGGTGGCTCTCCCGCATCGATCCGGCGTTCGTTCTCCTCGCGAATCCTCCCTAACCGAGCCTGCTCGTGCTCTTCGCGTTTGATCGTATGCACGGCCACCGGTTGTGGCTCGTCCGGCGGGGTTTCCTCGAATGCGAGCAAATCGTACTCGAATCGAGTTCCCGGTTGTTCGAACGTGTCTCCGACAGGCTCGCCTTCTTTCCCCATGACTACAATTCCCATCGGCAATCCGAGGGGGTTATACGAGACGGCCGTCCGATTGCCATTCGGGTCGGTGACCTGCCGAGGCTGGAACGTCCTGAAATCGTAGGTCGCCGTCGTTGTGAGTCCAACTGGGTCCCGAACTGCGACTGGCAGAAGTGCGTAGGTTTCGTCGTGCGTGATTCGAGCAGTCAGCGACTCCCACTCCTCTATGGATAACGAGCCAGTCCCGAAAAACGCGGTTGGAGCGCACTGCTCGATGACGTGTCCGTACGCACGCTCACTCACACCGTTGGGAAGTTGGAAGTCGTATCGTCGTCGCTCGCTCGTGTAGTAGCCTCGTTCGAAGCCAGATTCCTCACCATCGGCGTACCCGTAGCCCGCGGGGACGACGTGCAGTCCCGGTCGGGTTGCGTCTTCGGTCCCCTGTCCCGGAAGTAGCTCGCGGTACTTGTCTGGGTACTCGCTCCAGTCGGGCGTCCCAGTCACCTGAAGCGACGGTGGGAATACAGTCCCATCGTCGTATACCTCGCGCACGATTTCGTCAGTAAGAACGAGTGTCTCAGTTCGAACGGGTACGCCGTACTGGTCGATTTCACCGCACGGTAGTCCTGTGAATGCATCACGGGGGCGTCCCCCAGTTGCCCCCGAATCTCCGTCGTAGAAATTGACGCTGTGCGCGACGATTCGTGAGGGGTCTAACGCCCGGCTCTGAACGTGCCGCTCGACAACATCCCGAAGCGCGAATACGCTGTCCGCCCGCCCCGAGATATCGTACGTCGTAGCGCTTGCCGCGCGGTCGACGATGTACACGTCCTCGCGCTCAGCGTTTCCGTCACGGGCGTACTCGGTGACCGTCGCGGTCCCGAGGTATAGGTCAGTATCCTCAGGCAGCGGCTCACGATAATCAGCACCACGCGGGACGGCGACAGACATCTGCCAGCGGGGGAGACCGTACCGATCGTAGCCGCCGACCTCGGCGTCGGACTCGACGAACTCAGCTGTGAAGGTGAACTGCGTCATGGGGTCGTCGCCGCGTTCCCACTGGGTGGTCCGCTGGCCGAGCGAGTACGCGAAGAATATCGGCTTGCGATCTGGGTTGTCGTTCTCGATACTCACTTCGGTCACTCCGTGGAGCTGTTCGGTCACCGTATACGGCCGATCTTCGCGCTCCGAACCGTCGAGCGCATAGAGTTCCGTCCGCAGTGTCCGGCCCCGGAGTGCTCGGAGTGCGTCTCGCCGATCAGCCGACCCGTCGATTGCCTCGAGCATCGAGTCGGGTCGAGAGAGCGCTTGCTCGTCGCCGGCCCAGTACTCGTGCTTGTAATCGGACTCGGTCCACCCGCCAGCAGGGTCGCTGACCGCCCCCTGGTGGAACCAGTGTTTCGTCACCGTCGGCTCCGAAAACTGCACCCCCGAGATAGCGGCTTCGCCACCATCGGCGATGACACCGACGCGAGTAAATTCGACCACCTCACCGTGGAGACCAGGCTGGTTGTACGCTTCGAACCGCTCGGTGTCGAACTGCTCGACCATCCCGAACCCGCGGAACTCGCGTTCGACGCCGTCCCAGTAGCCGTGGTGGTATCGATACTCGGTGGTGAGCTTCCCTTCGGAGAAGACGTCGATCGCTTCGACACGCGAGACTACATGGACGGGGAATGGGAGTGGCGTCTGCCAGCGAGTCTCCGGGCGTTTCTGGTCTTCGAGATAGAACCGTATCGAGGGCTCGTATCCCACACGAGTGGTCGCCCCCATGTTGTTGTCAATCTCGTCGAGGAGGTACGGTTTCACACCCCCGGTAAAATCGAGGAAGAACGCACGGTTTCGCGTACCTAGTCGGTCGGCACTGTAGAGGATTCCCGGAACACCCGTTCCCAAGAGGTCGACCAGTCGAATAGCGTCCATATCACCTACGCCCGGCGTGCCGTCGATTGCGATTCGGTCGCTCCAGCGCTCGCCCGACTGGTTGAGCCACAGCAGCACGCGCTCGTCGTCGACGTACACGCAGTCAGCGAGCCCGTCACCGTCGACGTCACCGAGAAGGATACGCCGCGGGTCGTACCCGTACGGGAACCGTGGCGCGTTCCGCATGCGAACCTTCGGCCCCCAGTTGCCGTGACCGAGACTAGGCCAGTATTCGAGGTCACCGTCGTAGACGACTGCGATATCTTGTAGACCATCACCGGAGAGGTCGGCCAGTCGGACCCGCTCGTCCGCAAAGTCGACCGATGGTCCGGTTCCTCGCTTCGCATCGTTCCATTCCTCCTCGGGGTCGTTAAAGTAACAGATGGGGCCGTTGTCACCCGATTGTACGGCGTCAGTCACACCGTCACCGGTCAGGTCGACTAGCCTGACGCTCGGATCCTGTAGGTTGACGCTCGGCGCGACGTCGTAGCGCTGGAACGAAAGGCGATCCCACTCGCCGTCGAATCCGAGCGGGAAGTAGCCTGCCAACCCGTTCACCGTACTCAGGAGGTCAATCCGACCGTCTCCGTTTGCGTCGAGTAACTGGATGCCTGGGTCGGCAAGCCGAAGTCCAGCCGGTGACCGCCGCATCGACTTCGGCTGAGCGAATCGTCCGTTGCCCAGATTCCGCCAATAGCGGACGGTGCCATCGATCTCGACGATGTCAGGCAAACCGTTCCCGAACAGGTCTGCGAGTTCGAGCTCAGGACTGCCGAGTGAGCGACCAGGGATGTCTCCTTCGACCGGAATCAGATCCCGGCCTGTGGGGTCGAAAGCGGTGTAACCGAACTCGAGTGCTGGCAGTCGTTCTGTTTCCTCGCCGTCGTGGCCACGGACGATGACCCGTGTGAGCATCGATACGCCGTTGGACGGGGACGAGCTCACGTCTGTTCGCTCGTCAGCGTATGTGAACTCGATCGTTCGAATGACGTGGCCACCGGGGTTGTACTCGCCATCCTCGTCAGCGTGGGTTCGAACCACGATTTGCTCACAGCGCCGTCGCGTCCGCTGTTCGAACCCAGCGCGATGCGTCGAAAAGCGATCGGGGCGGTCACCGTATTCGAATTCAACGGAGACCAGATATGAGGGATCAGTAGTACCCGGCTGGTCAAAATCGATGTACCGGATCGTTCGAAGGTAGGTCTGTGTCCAATGTCTACTGTCAGTAGACTGGTCTTCAGGACCGTCCGGTTCGTACTCGTAGTTCACGTGGTTTCCGAACGGATCTTGCGTCCGTGTGAGCAACCACGAGACTGGTCGTCCGCTCGTCCCGCGGTCCGGGTTCGTGACTGTCGCTGGATCAGTCCCTCGGGATTCGGGTGTTCCATAGATACTCTTGAGGCCGTCCTTGCTTCGGACTGTCCAGTAGTCGTTGTCGCTATTTCGATGGTGAACGATCTTCGCAAAGAGGCCCTCCGTCCGTGGACGATATTGTTGTCCCGATGGGTGCGGCCCCCACGCTGGTGCATCTCCGACCGGGACGAGGTCCTCCGCACCGGAGAGAACGAAGGTGTCGATGTTGTCGTGGTATATCGGAACCCCGTCGCTGGTTTTCCGCGAGACGCCTGGGACGCTCAGCACCCACCCGAGTCCGAACGGTCCGTTTCCATTTCCCGTACTGTAGGTGAGTTGAAGTCCTGGTCCAAGCCCATTTCGTCCGTCGGGAACCTCGATTGGAACCGTGAAATTTCCAGTTCCAGTGAACAGGTCTGGTGAGAATTTCTCGCCGATTCCCGAGAGTGCTCCGCCCCCCTCCGGGAGCGAAATCACCTGTTCAGCAACACCCGACTTGTTGGTCATCGCCGCCTCGCCGACTGGACCAGAGCCATAGTCTAAAATGTAACCCAAGCAATATAATTTCGTACTATTGGATAGCAGACATTTTAGACACGTTCTGAGTCAGCCACAAGAACGTCCTAAGATGAGTGAAGAAGAGAAGAAAGGTGGGTTGACTCTCTATTAGTAGAAAACGCCTCTAGTGGGTCAGAAACCGTTTCTACTAACAGACCGACGGTGTCGCTTCTTATTTAGTAAGATGGTGGCTCAGGTGTAACTCATCATCACAAAGGGCTGAGTGGGGCAGACCCCGTTTCTACTAATAGAATTCTGAGAAAACAGAGCGCAAGGTACAGAGCCGAGTAGGTCTCTTCAGTAGGTCGGTACTTCCTCAGAGTCGGTAGACAACTGCCTCGTACGGCCGGAACTCTCGTTCCAGTGGACTATCTGGAGAGCTCTCGTAGTTGCTGAGTAGTACCTCTGTATCGTTCGTTTCGATACCGGTTCTGAACATCGCAGGTTCGTCCGACCAGTTGAGGACGACCAACAATTGCTCTTCGTCGAGTGTTCGAGTGTACGCGTAGAGTTGCTCGTGATCAGGAAGGAGGAGCTCGTACGCACCGTAGACAAGCGTGTCCATCTCGTGTCTAAGGTCGATGAGCGACCGATAGTGATGCCAGATGGAATCCTCGTCGGCAAGTGCCGCTTCAGCGTTGATGTCGTGATAGTTGTCGTTGACTTCGAGCCACGGTTCGCGGTCGGTGAAGCCGGCGTTCGGAGCATCTGACCACTGCATCGGCGTCCGTGCATGGTCCCGACTCCAGTAGTTGACGAGACCACGAGCCTCCTCGAACGAGTCGATACTTCCCGTCTCGAATAGCTCTTCGACCTTCCCGATGGTCATCACGTCGTCTATCTGGTTCAGACTATCGAACTCGACGTTCGTCATCCCGAACTCCTCTCCCTGGTAGATGTACGGTGTGCCACGAAGCGTCAGCAGAAAGGTCGCAATGAGCTTCGCACTCTCTTCGTGGTACGCGCCGTCGTCGCCGAACCGAGAGACGATCCGAGGTAGGTCGTGATTTCCGAGGAACAACGCGTCCCAGAACGTGGCTGCGAGTTCGCCCTGAGCATCTGTGACGATTTCTTTGAACTCCGTCAGGTCCCACTCACCCCACTCGTCGAGGGTCCACTGGCCATCCGAGCCCTCGTCGACAGACATATGATTGAATTGAAACACCATATCTAGCCCGCTCTGACCCTCGACGAGATACTCGGCGGCTTGCGAAATGCTCGTTCCACCCATCTCGGCGACGGTCATCGCGTCGTAGTTCGCGAGTGTGTCGTCGTAGATTTCCTGCAGGTAGTCGTGGATGTGAGGGCCGTGGGCGTAGTGCTGGTGACCAACGAGTTGCTCGTCGAGGTCACCGTCCGGAAGCCCGTCGGTCTTCGAGATGAAGTTGATGGCGTCCATCCGGAACCCGTCGATACCTTTGTCGAGCCACCACGTAATCATCTCCTTGATGTCTTCGCGGACATCCGGGTTGCGCCAGTTGAGGTCGGGCTGGTTCTCGTCGAAGAGGTGGAGGTACCACTGTTTGCGGTCGTCGTCGTAGGTCCATGCAGGCCCACCGAAGACAGATTCCCAGTTGTTCGGTGGTTCGTCGGGTGACCCATCGCGCCAGATGTAGTAGTCCTCATATTTACCGTCACGCTGCCGTGAACGCTGGAACCAATCGTGTTCGTTCGAGGTATGGTTGACGACGAGGTCCATAATCAACCGAATGTCTCGCGCATGCAATGCGTCGAGTAACGCCTCCCAGTCGGCCATCGTCCCGAACTCGTCCAGTATCGAACGATAATCACGGATGTCGTAGCCGTTGTCGTGGTTCGGGGAGTCGTATACGGGACAGAGCCAGACGACGTCGACGCCCAGTGAGTCGAGGTAGTCGACTTTCTCGGTGATTCCAGGGATGTCACCGACTCCGTCACCGTCGCTATCGTTGAAACTGCGCGGGTAGATTTGGTAGACGACCGCTTCCTTCCACCACGACTCGTCGGGTTGCTTGAGAACCTCGGCTCGACTCATCACCAACCACCAAGTCTGGTCCAAGTGCGTGGCTCGATACCCTCGAAATTAGTGTGTGGTGCCGTCGCTGTCGGATTCCATGTGAACTCAAATTTGGGACTCATCTGCAGTTTACGACTGGTTCGTATTCCATTCATGATTCTGAACTTGCCGGGGAGCAGTGCTTTTCCCGCCTATTAGAGCAGAAGAGACTATCGCTCTTAAAACTATTCAGAATCTTAATCAACTGCTTGATTCAGAATTTTTATTACAGAGTATGTCACAATTGTAGATGAGCATGAGAGACAATCGCAATGGAAATCGAAGGCGGTCAGCAGTCACTCGCCGCCGATTCATCAAAGCAGTCGGCGCGACGAGTGGTGTGGCAGGTATCGCTGGATGCGTCGGGAGTGGAGACGGGGACAAGCCCGAGAACGCAGAGTCTGGTCAAACGGTCGTTCGACAGTATTCGGGTGTCGGTGCCAACGAATCATCAGAGGTCAAAGACCAAATTCGAGAACAACTCTGGAACGCGGGTCTGTCCGAAGACATCTACGTCGAGATTGTGGACGGGCCGTCGACGACGGACCAGTTACTCAATCAGTACCGGACGTGGCTGTCCGCAGGACGAGAAGAGCCCGACATCTTCAGCATGGATTCCGGCTGGACGATTCCGTTCGTCCAACGGGGCCAAGTACAGAACCTCGAAGAACTCTTAGACGACAGCACACTCAGTACCGTCAAGAACGACTACTTCTCGGCGAGCGTGGCGTCGGCAAGTTCACCCGATGGCACACTTTACGGAATCCCAGAGTTCCCGGATTTCCCGACGATACAGTACCGCAAAGACCTCGTCGAGGCTGCTGGCTACGACACTGAAGGGTGGCAAACTGAGCCGATGTCCTGGGAACGGTTCGCTGAAATCACCGCCGACGTGATGGCGCAAAATGATGTCGAGTACGGGTATACCTTCCAAGCGGACAGCTACGGAGGACTGTCGTGCTGTGATTTCAACGAGTGGATGACGACGTGGGGCGGTGCGTACTTCGGAGGTACAGAAAACCTCTTCGGACCGGTCAACGACCGCCCGGTCACAGTCAACGAAGGAGGTGCTGTCGAGGCTATCAAGATGGTTCGGTCGTTCATCCACGGGAACGACGACAAACACGGGATGGATATCACCGGCAACATCTCCCCTGCGGCAACACTCGGCTGGACCGAAGAAACCTCACGGAAGCCATTCACCAACGGCAATGCGGTCATGCACCGCAACTGGCCGTACTCGATTGCGATAAACGGAGCCGAAGAGGAACTCGGCGAAAAACTCGGCGTGATGCCGCTCCCGTACGGTGTTTCGGCTGATGACGCTCAATTCAGTGGCACCGGTGGCTCTGCATCCGCACTAGGCGGGTGGAACTCTGTGGTGAACCCGAACTCACAGAAGAAAGACGCGGTTGTCGAAGTCCTGAAAGCGAAGATGTCCGAGGACTTCATGTTGTGGCAGTTCGAGAATCTCGGACTCTTGCCGCCAAAACCATCGGTTTTCAACTCCGATTCGGCACGAGACGTCCCGGTTATGGGTCGATATATGGATGCTCTGCAAACCGCAGGGAGCAACGCAATCCCACGCCCGGTGACGACTGCGTGGCCCGACCAGTCCGGTGCCATCGCCAGTGCGGTGAACAAGGCACTTCAGAAAGGGAGCAGTCAATCGCCGCAAGAAGCGATGGACGCGCTCGCGTCGACACTGAAAGAAATCGAGGAGCAGTCGGTCTGATCGAGTCCAATGGCAACCGAAAACAAACAATCGAGGACTATCCCACGTCCGGATTACGCTATCGCAAACAAGATCGAGACGCTGCCCGAAGAGCTGTACGCGTACCTTCTGATCGTCCCAGCGTTTTTGATGGTCGGTGTGGTCGCGCTGTGGCCACTGATGGATACGTTCACCATGTCACTCCACGCAGATGCACTCTCGGGTGTCAGCGTCGGCGACTTCATCGGCATCGAAAACTACGTCGCTGTCCTCACCGGGCAGCGTAATGCGGTGTTACCGGGGTCGTTCTGGTACGCCGTCGGCCTCACTATCGCCTTCACACTCGGGAGCGTCACGCTCGAAACGGTCATCGGTCTCGCACAAGCACTCGTTCTCGACCAGGAGTTCCGCGGCCGCTCGTGGGTTCGGATGGCGATTATCCTCCCGTGGGCAGTGCCTGTCGTCGTACAGGGGATGATGTTCTATCTCCTGTTCGAACCGAGTATCGGGTTCCTCGTCGCACCGCTGCAAGAACTCGGCGTCTTTTCGTCGACGCCGCTGGCGAACACCCAGGACTCGCTGATACTCGTCACGCTCACCGACGCGTGGAAGACCTCTGCGTTCATGGCACTCATTATCCTCGCAGGGATGCAGAGTATCGACCGTAGTCTCTACGACGTCAGTAAGGTCGCCGGTGCAACTGCGTGGCAACGGTTCAAATTGATCACCTTCCCACTGGTGCTGCCCGCGGTCTTGGTCGGGATGCTGTTCCGGACGCTGGGTGCCCTGAAAGTCTACGGCGTCATCGAGGTGCTTTCCAGCTGTCGGACCGTCCCGTCGATGACTTGTCTCGTCATCTCGGCGTTCCGGTCGAACAGATACGGAACGTCCGCGACGCTCGCGTTCCTCACCGCGCTGGTAATCAGCGTGTTCATTCTGGTGTACCTGGTGAAGTTCGTGGACAGTCTGCGGGGAATCGGAGGGAGCGTCTGAGATGGCGACCGCACACGATACCGACGACCAGAACGACGGTGGCCTGCTCACCAACTGGGTCAGAAGCGCGATCGAGAATCCGGGGAAGGTTCACAGAGCGATGTTTTACGTCGCACTTCTCTTCTTCATGTTCACAACGCTGTTCCCTATCTACTGGCTCGTGGTGTTGGCACTTACACCAAACGACCTCATCGTGAACATGGGCATCTTCCCCCGCGGATTCAACATCTCTGTGTTCATGGACATGTGGGAGACGGTTCCACTCCACCTGTACATGTTCAATAGTTTCGTAATCGCCGTAACGACGACGGCGTACGTACTGATCGTCTCGAGTCTGGCGGGATACGCGTTCGGTCGGCTCGAATTCCGTGGGAAAGGTGGGTTGCTCTTGCTCCTGCTGATCATATCTTTCTTCCCGCCAGCGGCCTTCGTGCTCCCGCTGTTCAAACTGTTCACCGGGAACCTGCTCATCTTCGGGATTCCAAGTCCGAACCTGTTCAACACTGTGGGTGCGATTATCGTCCCCTTTAGCGGACTCTTCCTTCCACTGTCAGTGTTCATCCTGACGACGTTCTATAGCCAGATTCCAGATGGGCTGGAAGAAGCAGCACGCGTGGAGGGAACGACTCGGCTTGGTGCACTGTTTCGGGTTATTATGCCGCTCTCAGCACCCGGTCTGTCAACCGCCGGGATTCTGACGTTCATCGCCGTCTACAACGAGTTCTTCTTCTCGTTCCTGATGACGACCGGCCAGCCCGAGAACGGTGCCCCACTCGTGTGGGGTATTCTGGCGTTCCAGAGCCAGTACACCAGTCTGTACAACTACATGGCTGCGGCGAGCCTGATCGGGATTCTCCCCGTCGCTCTCATCGTGGTCATCGCACAGGAGAAAATTGTCAGTGGTCTCACCGCTGGCGCGGTCAAGGAGTGATAACTATGGGAAATGTTAAACTCGAACACGTAACGAAGCAGTACGACGACGTAACGGCAGTCAACGACATGAACCTGGACATCCGAGACGGCGAGTTCGTCTGTCTGGTCGGGCCATCGGGCTGCGGCAAGTCGACGACGATGGAGACGATCGCCGGTCTCACGTTGCCCACCGAGGGTGAGGTGACCATCGGCGGAAAGGAGGTGACGAATCTCCCCCCGAAGGAACGGGGCATTGCGATGGTCTTCCAGAACATCGCGTTGTTCCCCCACATG
Organism: Haloferax sp. DFSO52; assembly: GCF_048158745.1. Classification (NCBI taxonomy): domain Archaea; kingdom Methanobacteriati; phylum Methanobacteriota; class Halobacteria; order Halobacteriales; family Haloferacaceae; genus Haloferax; species Haloferax sp. DFSO52. The sequence continues at coordinate 331,323 of NZ_JBLOPB010000002.1, forward strand.
GACGTCTACGACAACGTGAGTTTCGGACTGCGGCTCCGCAACTTCGAGAAAGAAGAGATTGACCGCCGAGTCGAACGGGCGGCAGATATCCTCCAAATCGGTGATCTGTTGGACCGGAAGCCTTCAGAGCTGTCCGGTGGTCAGCGCCAGCGTGTCGCCATTGGTCGGGCAATCGTCCGTGATCCAGAAGCGTTCCTGATGGACGAGCCACTCGCGAACCTCGATGCAAAGCTTCGCGTCCATATGCGGACAGAACTCCAGCGGCTCCACAGAGAGCTGGAGACAACCATCATCTACGTCACACACGATCAGGCGGAAGCAATGACGATGTCCGACCGTATCGCGGTCCTCAACGACGGTCAGCTCCAACAAATTGCTCCACCACTGACCTGTTACAACGAACCGGCGAACCTCTTTGTCGCGGGATTCATCGGCTCGCCGTCGATGAACCTTCTCGAGGGAGAAGTCACCGCAAACGGGTTCACCTCAGAGTTCGTCTCTGTCGACTTCGATCCAGCCGACTTCGACGTGTCTGTGGGAGACGCTGTCTCTCTTGGGGTTCGCCCCGAAGACGTATATCTCGCCGACGAAGCCAGTGACGTTACTCACCCGACGAAGTACGTCGACACGACCACCGACGTCTTGGAGCCGATGGGTGACGAAATCTTCGTCTATCTGACTCACGGAGACCGCAACACCGCCACAATGGAGGAAGTACAACGGAAGTCCGACCAGTTGCTGATGAGTGTCGACCCCGACAAAGATATCTCCGAAGAGGAGAACGTCGAGGTCTTCTTCGACCGAGCGAACCTCCACCTGTTCGACCAGCAGTCTGGTGAAGCAATCTGTCACAGTCTCGTGACCACTGCTACCGAAAACGCTGTCGACCAGCGCACCCCGTCGGAGAACTAACTATGTTCGAGACGCTCACCGCAGTATACGTCAGTGCGGTCACGGTACTATTTTTCTTCTGGACCTACGGAATCTATGCGTTTTTCCGTGACTGCCGAAGCACGTACGTACCGAAATCCCGTCAGGCCCTTCGCGGGTGGAGACTACTCTGGACTGAGGAGGACGAAGAAACACTCGATGAGCACGAGCAACAACTCCTCTGATACACCGAACTTCTCTCTCCGTCAATGACAGTGTCGACCACTCTGAATGAACAACCAAATTATCGATGAAGCCTAATACCAACTCAATGTCTCAGCACGGCGAGCAAGACGACGCGATGCTCAGGGAGGAACTGGGCGACTTCGGATTTTCGGACAAGGATATCGATGTCTATCTCGCTCTGTTGTCTCTGGGTGAGGCGACGACGAGTGCGATTTCGGAGGAGGCTGACGTCTCACAACAGGCAGTCTACACCATCACTGACCGACTCGAAGACCGAGGCTTGGTTCGTGTCAACGACCACGCTTCGCCGAAAACGGTCCGTGCAGTCCCCCCGGAGGAATCGATGGCGGCCCTGTCGAGTCGGATTGACTCGATTACACCGGCTCTCAAAGACCGGTTCACCGACACGAAGCCCAAGACACCCGAACTCAAGATGGTGAAGTCTCACGAGACTGCCATCAGACGGCTCCGTGATGCAATCTCGAAAGCCCAAAAAGAGATTATCGTTGCCATTCCCGAAGACGTCTATCCAGAAATCGAAACTGAACTCCGGACCGCTGCTGACCGAGACGTTCTCATTTTCCTTCTGGTTCAAGACGTAGACGACGTTGAAGGAGCGAGGAAGCGGTTCAGAGGCGTCGCAGATGCCGTTCGTTGCTGGAGCGAGAATATTTTGTTCATGTTCGCAACAGATACCCAGTCGACGAATCCATCGGTACACCAGTCAGCATTGGTCGGTGACGCTCTCTTAGTATCCGGAACACACGACCTCGGGGACGGTGTCGCAGTCTCTGAGAAACATCTCGCAGGTTCGATCCATGGAATGTTCTTCAGCGCCTACTGGCCGGCCGGGACTGATGTATTCGTAACCGACCCGGACCCACTCCCAAAGACATACGACTGGTTCCGACAAGCCGTCTTCCAAGCGGTGCTCCATTCTAAGGCGGGAACAGACCTTTGGGCTGATGTGGAGACAACTGATGGAGAGACGATCTCAGGAAAGGTGAGTCGAATTCATCAAGCGCTCGTCAAACCATCGACAAACGAGTACACACTGCAGACGAGTCTGTATCTCGAAACCAGCGATGGCGAGGTGAGCATCGGTGGAGATAACGCGATTCTGGAGGATTACGAAGCGACATCGGTTACTCTCCGAACCAACTGAGAACCTCGACAGGGTAAGAACTCACAAATAGCCTATTCGGTGCCGATTTCTTGTTTCAGTAAGATGGTGGCTCAGGTGTAACTCATCATCACAAAGGGCTGAGTGGGGGTAACTTTCTTCATCGCCACCGGATGACACTCGGAATTCGAGGCTGAAGAATCCATCTCATTGGAACGAGGGTTACTCGTCGCCAGAGAGCGCCGCAACGACCATTTCGTTGAGTTCTGCGATGCGCTCCCGAATCGCGCTGGGTAACGAGTCTGGTGGGTCCGCGAGTGCTGGTTGCGTCTCTGGGTCTGGGGTTCCGACGATGACGCTTCCAATCATGCCCACGAACTCGTGCGGGATGCAGAAGTAGTGGTAGACGCCTTCTTTCTCGAAGGTGTGTTCGAACGTCGTCCCGTCTTCGGCGATGAACCCGCTATCCCACGACTCGACACCGTCGGGCGTGAGTTGGGGTCTGTCGTTTTCCGGTGAGTACGACGTCGCCGTGTGGATCCCACTCTGTTTCGTCCAGGTGACGCTTCCACCGGCATTCACCCACGCGATGTGCGGCTGGAAGTGTTCTCCCGTACTCGACGAGAGCATGCTAACGTCGGCGTGGTCGACCGGTCCCACGAGCGATTCGTCGTGCATGTGGTCCTCCTCGTCGGGGGGCGCTTCGTCGTCGTGAGGCATCTCGTCGTCGTGAGGCATCTCCCCTTCGTAGTGTTCGCCCTCGTCGTGAGGCATCCCATCGTCGTCGCTCTCGTTGTTCTCGAGAACTGGTGCCTCAGTCGGCGTCTGTGTCGTCTCGTCTCCACGTCCTCCGTCTGCCGTTGGTGGTGCGGTCGTACAGCCCGCAAGCACTGTGACCGTCGTCGCTCCAGCGAAAATTATGAAGCGGCGGCGGAACAGTTCGGTATCAAGCATTCGCTTACCTCTACAAAGATAGGTGTCGGATGGGAATAACAGATGCGCAAATCGGGCGGGCTGGGAACTGAAACGGGTGTCTATGTCGTTAGCAACCCTGACCGGCACCGTACATGCCGCCGGAACCGGCCATCCCACCACCGTACATGCCGCCGGAACCAGTCATGCCACCACGAGCGGTCATCCCCGGTCCTCGGTGATTGCCGCCGGCCATGAACTGGCCCATCTCTTCAATGGTGACGCCCATGTGGGATTCCATCCACTCGATTGTGCCGGGTCCCATGTGTTGGGTCATCTGCGCTTCCATCCACGCGGTCCATTCGGTTGCAGTTCCACCGGCCGGTGGCGCGTCGCCGACAGTCGAGTCGGTACCGTGTGCGCTGGCGACGGGTGCAGCAATCGCCAGTCCGACGACTGCGAGTGCCACGACGAACCATCGTGCGATGTTGAAGGTAGTCATTGTATTTCTCCTCACTCTCTCGTAGGAGCGTTCGGTGGTTATCTCCGTGGGTGTGAACAGACACAGGAGAACGTTCGAGAACGTTTATAGAAGAATCTGAGCGTTTTTCAGAGAGGAAATCGTTCATCGCTCACGAATTCTGCTGTTTCGGCTTCGGCCATCTCGTGACTGCCCGGAGTCGCCGTTTCGGGATCACCGTTTCGGGGCCGCCGTCCCGATGCTGTGGCACGCAGAGAAACAGCGTATCGGTCACTGCGCGTGATTCTGCGTCAGGTCGTCGCTCGGATAGACGCGGTAGGTGCGGCCCTGCTTCTCGCGGTACAACAGCCCACGTTTTTCGAGTTCGCTCACGGTCTGACTCACTTTACTCTTCGAGAAGTTCGACCTGTCTCGGAGTTCTATCTGCGTGATACCGGGTGACGTCACCACCGGTTCGAGGATGCGGCGTTCGTCTTCGGGGAGAACGTCGAGTATCTGGGGCCGAGACGGTCTGTTCGAGGCGGCCGACGATTCGGTCCCGGCCGCCGACCCCGCTGTCTCCGTCATCTCCGTCGTCTCGTCACCGTCTGTCGCTTCCGGCGGCGTGGCAGTCTCGGTGGCACCACCACCGGCGACTTGCACGGCCTCGTCTGCCGACGTGAGTTCATCTCGGAACGCGAGATAGAATCCACCGATCGCACCCGCGACGAGGATCGTTCCGCCCACGTACCAAAACGGGTTGGTGCCGTGGACACCGGCCATCGACGAATCCATCATCGAGCCCATCATCTGGTCGAACGCACGATTCTGCTGGAAGGCCTGCCAACTGAGCGCCCCACCGAAGACGAGGACGGCAGCGACGACGATACCGATTACCGCGTCGGCACGCCGGCGGTTCATCGCCACCATCCCCGAATGTCACGGCCAACGTTCATATAGGAGAGTAGATGGGGTTCGTGGTACGTGTTTTGTTCGTTCTCACGAGCATCGAGCGATGATGTAAGCGAACTCATCGATTTGGTTCGACTCATTGATCGGGTTCATCTCTACGTCTGTTCTCGCCAACCTCGTCGTCCCACGCCGCGAGCGCAGCGTGTTCGTTGGCGACCGACGCCACGTCACTGGATTCGAGGGTTCCGTTTTCGGTGACGACACCCGTCACGAGGTCGGCGGGGACGACTTCGAAGACCGGATTTTCGGTCGTCACCGATTTCGCACCCTCGGAGAGCGACTCGCCTGTCTCGCTGACGAACTCGTCGTCACCGCGTATCTTATCCTGCGCACAGATCGCGAAAACAGGGATTTCGGCGCGGGTTGCGGCGAGTGCGACGGGGAAACTCCCGACTTTGTTGACGACTGCACCCGACGAGAGAACCGCGTCGGCACCGATGAGCACGACGTCACAGTCGCCGGCAGCAACGAGGCCCGGAAGCGCCGCGTCGGTGGTCAATGTGGTGTCGATACCGTGAGCCGCGAGTTCTGTCGCGACCGAGATGCCCTCTGCGCCGGGACGTGACTCCGGGAGAAGGACGGCTGGAGTGGCTTTTTCGAGGGCAGCGAGAACCGTTCCGGACCGCGAGAGTGTGGCGACGCGGTCGAATTCATCTTCGGAGAGCAGCCGTGCTGCCTCCGTCGCTGCCACCTCATCTGCGACGACGGCGTCGTCGAGTACGTTCTCGGCCTGGTGGTGCAGTTTCGTCACGTCGCCGTCTGCGGCGGTCATCACACGGTTCACACGAGTCGCGATAGCGGCCATGCTCGGGCGGACATCGCGGAGTTGGCGGGCGACCGAGACGACGACTTCCCACGACGCCGCCTCAGCAGCGGCATCTCGGAGCACTTCGAGTGCGCGAATCGATAGCCACGCCGACCCGTGTGTTTCGTCTTCGTGAACTGTTTCGACAGTCGGAGCGACGAGGCGGTAGGTCGCCCACAGTTCGGGCACCGTCTCGCGTTCGAGCATCGCTGTGGGGTGGACCCACTCCGTCTCGGCGAGTTCGTCGTTCGTGACGACTGCTCGGTCGGCAACGTCGAACAAAAACGGGTGGACAGTCCACTCACGGTCACCGTCAGTAACCGACATCGGGGTGCCTGCACAGACGAGTGTCGCGTCTGTCACGCCCACTTCTTCTTCGAGCTCACGGCGGGCGTCCTCGATTGCAGCTGTCGGTTTTCCCTCGATGTAGCCCGACACGCCGGCCCACTTCCCGGGGTAGGTTCCGGCGGCGTCACTCCGCCGGGTGAGCAAGATTCGCCCGCCGTGACGGAGAAATGCTGTGACGACGTGTACCATGTCGTGACCTACAGCATCGACTGACAAAACGACTATCCTGACCGGGTGAGATAGGGGCTAGTATGCGACTCGCTATTTTGAGCGATACGCACGTCCCCGGCCGTGCTGATGCAGTCCCCCAGTGGGTCGAAGACAACATTCGGGACGCTGACATCGTGATTCACGCAGGCGACTACGACGCCCCAGAGACGCTCGAACACCTCCGCGACATCTCCGAGGAGTTCGTCGGCGTCTGTGGAAATACGGACCCTCCAGAGATTGCGCTCCCATTCGTCGAAATCGTCGAAGCAGACGGCGTAACGTTCGTCGTCACACATGGAACAGGAACGAGAACAGGATACTGTGGCCGCGTGGCGGACCTCGTCAGAGACGCTGCAGGCGAAGACGCTATCGGCATCGCCGGTCACATCCACGAAGTCATCGACGAAGTTTCAGACGGAGTCCGCGTCCTGAACCCCGGTACGGCGACGGCCGCCAACGCTGGCGACGAAGCGACGATGATGATCGGAACCGTCGACGACGGTGACCTGACGGTCGAAGTCGTCCACGGAACCTGACGGTCGAAGTCGTCCACTGGACGCCCGACTCGACAGGATTCGTCGCAGACTCGCTCGCCCTCCACCTAACACACGTGTCCGAGACCACGGCTGCGATACCGGCCCGGTTCGCCAACACCCGGTTGTTTTTCACCGCCGTCGTCTTCCCATTCCGTATGGAGTTGTTTCCCGTCCCGGACGTGCCCGAGATACGCGAGGGCGACGACCTCGCAGCACTCGTCTCCGAGCGCGTCGACCTTCGCCCGAACGACGTGGTCTGTGTCGCATCCACCGTCGTCTCGAAGGCAGAAGGGCGGTTCGCAAACCTCGACGACTTCCCGGCCGGGCCGCGCGCCCGCGAAATCGCCGCCCGTCTCTCGGAGTTGACTGGCGACGACAAGGACCCACGGTTCGCACAGGCAGTGCTCGAAGAGAGCGTCGACCTCGTGATGGACGAACCGTTTCTCCTCACGGAGACGCGATTCGGTCACGTCGGCGTCAACGCCGGCATCGACCGGTCGAACGTCCCAGACCACGACTTGCTGTTGCTCCCGAAACGACCCAGTGAGTCGGCCGAACGCATCCGCGAGGGCCTCATCGCAGACCGGGTCGTCGTCACCGACACCTGCGGCCGGCCGTTCAGACACGGACAGCGCGGCGTCGCCATCGGCTGGGCCGGCATGAGCGCGTCCAGAGACTGGCGCGGCGAAGCCGACCGCGACGGGCGGGAACTCGGTGTGACCGTCGAGAACGTCGTCGACGAACTCGCTGCCGCCGCCAACCTCGTCCAGGGTGAAGGCGCAGACGGAACGCCGGTCGTCGTCGTTCGCGATTTCGAGTGGGGTGACCACGCCGAGAGCGACGCCCATTTCCGCGATATCGACAGCGACTTCGTGCGACAGGCACTCCGCGAATGGTCGTACGAACCCTGAGACTTCGAACCAATTTTCACCACACCTATGCTTGGACTCGAACTCACCCCGGAACATCCGGTCGATAGACTCGTCGAACTGGGCACGCAGGCAGAACGCGACGGCTACGAGTCGCTGTTCGTCTCGTGTCACTACAACAACCGCGACCCCTTCGCGGTCCTCGCACGACTCGCCGCCGAGACTGAAGCGATACGCCTCGGTCCCGGCGTCGCCAACCCCTACGAGATGCACCCCGTCACGCTCGCCGGAAAGGTCGCAACCATCGCAGAGGCGTCTGATGGCCGTGGCCTTCTCGGCATCGGCCCCGGCGACCCCTCGACACTCCGCAATCTCGGTCTCGAAGACCAGCGTGGGCTTCGCTCCGTCTTGGAGGCGTTCAAAGTCGCACAGGAGCTCTGGGCCGGCGAGCGCGTCACCCACAACGGAACCTTCGAAGCCACCGATGCCGGCCTCAACTTCGACGTTCCCGGCGAGGTTCCGGTGTACGTCGGCGGCGAAGGCCCGCACATGTGCCGAATGGCGGGTAAGCACGCAGACGGTTTGCTCTTCAACGGGTCACATCCGGACGACCTCGCGTGGGCCCGCGAGCAAGTCGAGATGGGTATCGAGGACCGCCCGGCCGAACGCGGCGACTTCGCGCTCGCTGCGTACGCCAGTGTCTCCATCTCCGAAGACGAAGACGCGGCCCGGAAGGCAGCCCGCCCACCAGTCGCGTTCATCACCGCCGGGGCGGCACCGCCGGTTCTCGACAGACAAGGCATCGACGCCGAGCTCGCAGGGAAAATCGGTGAGAACATCTCGGCCGGGCAGTTCTCCGACGCGTTCGGCCTCGTCACACCCGAGATGATAGACGCATTTTCGATGGCCGGAACACCCGACGACGTGACCGACCAGATGGCCGCAGTGCTCGACTATGCGGATGATATCGTAGTCGGGTCGCCAATCGGCCCCGACCTCGAAGACGCGATTACTCTCGCTGCGAAGGCGTACCGCGAGACCCGGGCGTAACGCCGATTCCGAGTTCTGCAGCGAGTGCGCCGAGGGTGACGTAGGCGAACGCGCCCACCGACACGACGATGAACGCGCTCCCGACGAGCATGAGAAACGGCGACAGTGGGTCACTCAGCGCCACGTCCAGGAAGCTGAAGACCAGTTCGACGACGCTCTGAATGAGCGCGATGACGAAATCCGTGAGTGTAGGCATACGCGAGAGTCAGCAGTCGGGGATATTGATTGTGTGGGTTTCGCACGCTGCGCGGTCGGCACCGATAAGAACCGTCCGCCCAGACGAGGAATCATGCCGAATCGCTCGCTCGACGACTTCGCCGGCGGCGGTGCCGACGAGGAGGCGACGGAAGACGAGACTTCAGACGAGCAAGCTGTGTCTGAAGACTATGTGGACACGCTCGCAACCTACCGCTGGACCCCGACCGGGACGACCTGCCCACAGTGTGGCGAATCCGTCGAAAAGACGTGGCTCGACGGCGACGAGTACGTCTGCGTGGAATGCAAACACTGGTAACCGCCCGATTGAGACCCGTTTTGCTTACCCCTGCCGCCCACTCCGACGACCAAACCCACGGACGAACGTCGATTCGTCGATAGCCAGCACCGTCGGCCGACCGTGCGGGCAGGTGTAGGGCGTCTCGCACGACCCGAGTCGTTCGAGGAGTCGCGTCGCATCCGCATCAGAGAGGTCGTCTCCCGCCTTGATGGACGGGTGGCACGCCAACTCTTTGAGCAACTCGTCTCGCGGGTCGGTCGAGTCGCCGGCGGCAACGTCAGCAACCACGTCGGCCAGCGCGTCGGGTGCGAACGGGCGGCCGAGTGGTGCGGGAACCGCCTCGACGCGATAGGTGTCGCCGCCGAACTCGCTGACGCGGAATCCCAGATTCTCGACGATATCGCGATTCGCCTCCAGCAACGCCGCATCGGTCGCACTGAGTGACACACTCGCCGGCGGGTCGATGCGGACGGAGTCGATGCCGGCCGACTCGATTGCCTCCTTCAGTCGTTCGTAGTTCACACGCTCGTGGGCGGCGTGCTGGTCCACGACGAGCAACTCGTCACCTGCCTCACAGAGCAGGTAGAGGTTCCGAAACCGACCGATGACGCGGATGTCGTCGAAGACCGAACTCGCCTCGACGGGTTCGAGCGACGTGTCGAGGTCCATCGCCAACTCGCCGCTTCGCCGTAGGTCGGCCGTCGAGAGGGCGTCGCGGACGCTCGCTTCGACCGCCGATGCAACCGCATCGAGGTCTCTGAACTCGACCTTCGCTTTCGCCGGGTGGACGTTGTGGTCGACCCACGCTGGCGGAAGCGAGAGGCGAACGACTGCGACGGGCTCACGACTATCCGGAAGGAGCGTGCCGTACCCGTCGGCCACTGCGCGCCTGATTCGGTGGTCTGTGAGGGCCCGACCGTTCACCGAGACGTGGACGTGGTCGCGCCGGGCACGGGTCACGTCGGGATGACAGAGGATGCCGTCGATACCGACGGTGACCGTCTCGCTCGCGGCGGTCACCTGCCGACTCGCGTCGAACGCCGACGCTTGACTGGCTGCCTCGCGTCCGTACACTGCGAGCATCGCGTCGCTGAAGCGGTCCGTGCCGGGTGTCGTGAGGGTCTGGTGGCCGTTGTGTCGAAGCACGAACCGAACGTCGGGTCGGGTGAGCGCGTACCGTGTCACCACTGCCGAGATTCGAGCGAACTCGGTCTTGGGCGACGCGAGCGCCTTCTTTCGAGCGGGTCGGTCTGCGAACAGGTCGGTGACTTCGACCGTCGTTCCCTGTGCTCGACCGGCCGGCGAGACAGTCGGTTCACCGTCGTCGACGACGACACGTGTTCCACGCGGGGTGTCGGTGTTCGTCACCAGTTCGAGTCGCGAGACGGCAGCGATGCTCGGCAGGGCCTCACCCCGAAATCCGAGCGTCTCGACCGTTTCGAGGTCGGCAGCGTCGTGCAGTTTGCTCGTCGTGTGTCGTTTGACGGCGAGCGTCGCGTCCGATTCGGACATCCCGTGACCGTCGTCGACGACGCGAATTCGTTCAGTTCCGTCGCCATCGACATCGATTTCGATGGTTTCAGCGCCGGCGTCCAGAGCGTTTTCGACGAGTTCGACGACGACGCGTGCGGGTCGAGTGACGACCTCTCCGGCGGCGATTTTCGCGCGCGTCTCCCGGTCGAGGTGGTGAATCATTCGAGTCTCCGCTTGAGGTCCGACAGGAGGTTCAACGCCTCCAACGGTGTGGTATCCACGAGGTCGGCTTCACGGAGTTGGTCCGCAACCTCGTGGGCGACCCGGTCTGCGCCCGGGTCGGACGGTTCAGCGCCGTCAGTCGCGTGCTGGCCGTTTTCCAGTCCATCGACGTAGGCCGCGAGCGTCTCGTCCTGTTGGGTTTTGGGTTCGGTGTGGTCTGGACCTTGCCCCGTGTTCGTATATGAAGCTTCGTCCGGTGTGTCGTCTATCGTCGCCACTGTATCCGCGTCTCCGTTGTCGGCCTCAACGAGACGCCGCGCACGTTCGACCACAGTCGATGGAACACCCGCCAGGTGGGCGACTTCGACACCGTAGGACGACGACGACGGACCGTCGGCGACACTGTGCAGGAAGGTCACGTCGCCGTCGGTCTGGGTTGCGGTGAAGTGCAGGTTGAACACGCCCGCACGCTCGTCGGCAGTGTCTGTCAGGTCGTGATAGTGCGTTGCGAAGAGCGTCATCGCGCCGACTTCGTCGTGGACGAACTCGGTCGCGGCACGGGCGATGGCGAGGCCGTCTGCCGTCGAGGTTCCTCTGCCAACTTCGTCCAGAAGGACGAGCGAGTCACTGGTGGCGTTGTGGAGAATTTCGGTCAACTCGCTCATCTCGCGCATGAACGTCGATTGCCCGCCGGCGATGTCGTCGGAGGCACCGACACGAGTGAACACGCGGTCGATAATCGGGAGTCTGGCGGCCTTTGCGGGGACAAAACTCCCCAGCTGTGCGAGGATGCAGACGAGTGCGACCTGCCGCATGTACGTCGATTTCCCCGACATGTTCGGCCCAGTGATGAGTGCGACACCACCCTGTGGAAGGGTGATTGGATTCGGGACGAACTCGTCTTGTGTCTGTTCGACCACCGGGTGTCGGCCAGCGTCGATTTCGACGCCAGCGGGAGACTCCGACTCCACGTCCGACGCGCCGTCGTCGCCGTGGAACGTCGGTCGAACGTAGTCGTTGGCGACGGCGACGTCTGCGAGCGTCCGAAGCACGTCGAGGTCGGCGAGTGCGTCTGCGACCCCCTGGATGCGCTCTGACTCTTCTGCGACGGCGGCGCGGACTTCACAGAAGAGGTCGTATTCGAGGCTGTCTGCTCGGTCGGCGGCGCGGAGAATTTCGTCTTCGCGCTCTTTCAACTCGGGCGTGTAGAAGCGCTCTGAGTTCTTCAGCGTCTGTCGGCGGACGTAGTCGTCGGGCACCCGGTCGAGGTTGGGGTTCGTCACCTCGATGTAGTAGCCGTGGACCTGATTGTAGCCGACTTCGAGCGAGTCGATGCCGGTTCGCTCCTGTTCGTGTGCTTCGAGATTCGCGACCCACTCTCGGCCGTCTGCTGCGGTTCCGCGCAGGTCGTCGAGTTCGGCGTCGTATCCGTCCGCGATGACACCACCTTCGGTAATCTCCTGTGGCGGGTCGGCGACGATTGCGCGGTCGACGTGGTCGCGAACGTCTTCGAGTTCGTCGAGCGAGTCGCGAAGGCCAGAGAGCACCCCCGCGTCCACGTCGGCGAGCGTCTCTCGAATCTCGGGAACCCGGTCGAGCGTAGTCTGCAACGAGCGCAGGTCGCGGGCGCTGGCGCGTTCGCGAGAGATACGAGCGACGAGTCGTTCGAGGTCGTAGACCGACGAGAGCTGGTCGCGGAGGTCCGCCCGCGAGAGCGCGTCGGCTGCGAGGAAGTCGAGTGCATCCAGTCGTGCCTTGATGGCGTCTCGGTCGACGAGCGGTCGTCGAAGCCACGATTCGAGTCGGCGTCGACCAAGTGCACAGGCCGTCTCGTCGAGGACCGAAAAGAGCGTACTCCCAGCGCGAGCGCTGCGTGAGTCGAACAGTTCGAGACTTCGAATCGCCGTCGCGTCGAGTTGGAGAAACTCACGCGGGTCGAACCGCGTGACGCGGGTGACGTACTCCAGTTTCGAGTCGCCCTGTGCGTACTCGGCGTACGCGAGGAGCGCGCCGACTGCTCGCAACTCGGCGGTCGATTCGACCACTGCTTCGGGGCGGGGCGCGTACGCCGACAGGGTCTCGCGGGCCGTCTCCGTGCCGAAGGCGTCGGGGTCGAACGGCGTCTCCATCGGGTTGAACGAGAGTGTCGGCAGGTCGCAGTCGGGGCCGACGACGAGTTCTGCCGGTGCCAGCCGCTCCAGTTCTTCGAGTGCGAGTGCGCGGTCTGCGCCCGTGACGAGACACTCGCCAGTCGACACGTCGACCATCGAGATGCCGTAAGTGTCGCCGTCGCGAGCGACGGCACCGAGGTAGGTCGCTCGTCCCGCTTCGAGAAGCTCTTCGTCGACGACGGTTCCGGGCGTGATGAGTTGCGTGACGGCTCTGTCGACCAGTCCCGAGGCTTCGGAGGCGTCTTCGACCTGGTCTGCGAGTGCGACTCGATAGCCGGCGTCGAGTAATCGTTCGAGGTAGCCGGCCGCATTGTCGATGGGAATCCCCGCCATCGGCCACGTTCCGGTCGAGTCTTCGCGTTTCGTGAGCGTCACCTCGCAGGTTCGTGCGACTGCCTCCGCAGCACCGCAGAACGCCTCGTAGAAATCACCGACCTGGAACAACACGAGTGCGTCGTCGTGCGCCTCACAGAGGTCGGCGTACTGCGAGAGCATCGGCGTCAAGTCGTCTCGGTCAGCCAGCATCTCGGGCGGTGCGCCGTAGACCGCCTCACGCTGGGCGTCCGCGTTCATACCCAGTACGGGGGTGTCGAACGACAAAAACGCCCGGGAACGCGCGCTCCGATATCGGTCTGGTCCACCCAGTCTACGGTTGGCGTCCACCCGGTCTCTTCTCCCCGGCCTGCAACAGGCGTCTATCACAGTTCGAGACTGTCACGGACGCGAATGTGATATGCACACATCCACCAACGTTAGGTAGACTGAGACTATATTACCGACAGAGACCCGTCCGCTCGACGCAGTTCGGTGGGCGGGGTATTCCGGAATATCAATGACTGATGCACATGCAGACACCGACATCGACCACGCGCAGTCGGTCGATGCGGTATCGGACCTCGCTACGCGAATCTCAGACAACGTCGAGGAGGTCATCGTCGGCCACCACGACGCGATAGAGGACATCATCGTGACGCTGTTCGCCCGTGGCCACCTCCTGTTAGAGGACGTTCCGGGTGTCGGAAAGACGATGCTCGCCCGGGCAATCGCCACCTCTATCGAGGGGTCGTTCGAACGAATCCAGTTCACCCCCGACCTCCTCCCGTCGGACGTAACCGGCGTCAACGTGTTCAACCAACAGACCTCGGAGTTCGAATTCCGCAAGGGCCCCGTGTTCGGAAACGTCGTACTCGGTGACGAAATCAACCGTGCGCCGCCGAAGACACAGGCCGCACTCCTCGAAGTGATGGAAGAACTTCAGGTGACGACCGATGGCGTGACGCGGCGCGTTCCAGACCCCTTTACGGTCATCGCGACGCAGAACGACGTCGAACCCGACCGGACCTACGACCTGCCGTTGGCCGAACTCGACCGGTTCATGAAGAAGATCCATCTGGGCTATCCGAGTGAATCAGAGGAGACGGAACTCCTCGGCAGCGTCGCGGGCCACCACCCGATAGAGTCACTCCAACCAGTCGCCACCGCCGCCGACGTTCGCGACGCACGCGAGGTCATCCTCACGGTATCTGTGAACGAATCGGTTCGGCGATACATCTCCCGACTCGCAGCAGACACTCGCCAGCGGGCGCATCTCGGCGTGAGCCCACGTGGGTCGATCGCGCTCGTCCGCGCCGCACAGGCCCGTGCTGCGCTCGACGCCCGTGACTACGTCATCCCTGACGACGTGCAACGAGAGATTCGAAGCGTCTGGGCACATCGCATCCGCACGACCACGGGTGATACAGGACTAGATATCGTCGAACGCGCGCTGGACTACGTCCCAGTCGAATGAGACTCACGCGTCGCGGATGGGTTGCTGTGGCCGTCGTCTTCGTCGGCGTCGCCAACGCCGTGGCGTTCGGTCCACGCGCACTCAACGCGGTGGTCGTCCCCGTGGCCGTCGCGCTGGCCGTGGGCGCGCTCCAGGTCTGGCGTCTCTCACCGCCGCGAGCAGTTCGAAACCCCCCAGACGACGGCTTTCCGGGCGAGACACACACCGTCTCGGTCGATATCGACGCACCGCGCGCGTTCCAAGCGACTGTGTCGGACGCGCTCACGGGGGGCCTAGACGGCGATTCGACGGTCGACGCAGTCGTCGGTGACGGGTCGATATCGTACGACGTGACGTATCGCGCTCGCGGTCCGGCGACCATCGGTCCCGTCACGGTCGTCGCACACGACCTGCTCGGCCTCTTCTCGCAGACGTTCACCGTCGGCGACAGGATGGAGGTACTCGTCTTTCCACAGGTTGGGTCGCTCACCACCACGGCGAACCGTACCCTCTCGGCCCTCTCGGACCAGCGGACGACGTCGCACCGTGGAGAGTTCGACCGATTGCGCGAGTACACGACCGGCGACCCACTCCGCGACATCCACTGGAAGTCGAGCGCGAAGTCGGGTGAGCTGGTCGTAAAAACCTACACGAACCATGCCAACGCCGACGCAGTCGCCGTCTCGGTCGGCTGCGTCGACGGACAAGAAGACGACGTTGCGGAGGCCGCAGCGACGCTCTCGTGGTCGCTGCTCGACACAGGGATTCCAGTGCGACTCAGCTCACCGGTTGGCGTCACCGACGCGACACCCGACGAACGACGGCGCATCCTCGCCCATCTCTCGCGACTCGAATCGGGCGCAGTTCCAGACGTTGATTCCGACGTGGTCGTCCGAGGCGACGCTGGACAGACGTACGTCACGTTCGCAGGACAAGAGACGACGTTCGACCTGCTTCGCGCTGCCTCGAATGCCGACGCCGAGCAGATGACCGAACCAGACCGTGCCACCGAAGCGGCCGCCGATGAGAACGTTCTCGGACAGCCTTCGGGACGAAACCGAGGGGTCACACGGTGAGTACTGACTCTGTGCGACGGTGGTCGAACGCTACGAACGCAGAGACGACTCGCCACACTGTCGCTGGTATCCCGGCCAATCTACTGGCTATCGCGGCGACGCTCGTCCTCATCGGGGCGTTCCTCTCTGTCCTCTACAACGTGACCGATATCGTCGGTCGGCGTGACCAGTTTATTCTCATCGCAGTCGGTTCGCTCGCGCTCGCGACGCTCGTCGGAGTCACACTCCGTCCACGTGTCGCCCTCGTGCTCGCCGTGGGGCTCGTCGCGGGCGGGTTCGCGATGTACTTCCTCTCGCTTCCGGAGAGTCAACTCGCGTTACTCTCGCCCCGGCGGCTCGTTGCCGATTCACTGGGTCTTCTCAGTGGGCTCTCGGCGCTTCGACTGCTCTCTGCCGACGTGTGGGCACTCGCGGTGACGCCTGCACCGACGTTTCTCGCGTGGTATCTCGCCATCAGGGGACGCATCGCGCCTGCCGTCACCGTCGCCGGTGCCGGACTCGGATTGTTCGTCCTCACCGGTGACGCGGGCGGGCCGCTCACGCTCGTCGGCGTCGGCGCGGGAATGGCAGCAATCGGCTTCGATAGCATCGACCGATTCGGTCGCGACGGCGGGCAACTGGACGTTCTCACTGTCGTCCTCGCGGCGATGATCGTGCTCTCTGCGACGGTCACGGTGCTCCCCGGAGCGGGCGGGTCGCCCATCCTCCCGTCTACGGGTGTCGCCGACCAACCGACTGTCGAGGCCAGTCTCGTAAGTGCCAGCGACCGCATCTCCATCGTCGGCAGTATCAGTCTCTCCCCCGAGGTACGGTTCGAAATCGAGAGCACGTCGCCGTCGTACTGGCAGACCGCCTCGTTCGACCGCTATACCGGATCTGGGTGGGTTCGAACTGGTGACGCAGAACCGTACACAGGCGGCCGATTGGCCGGCCCAGACGGACCGTCGCGGCTCGTCCGCCAGACGGTCACACCAGCGACGCCGCTCGACGCGATGCCCTCGGCGTGGCGACCAGTCGCTGTCGATGGCAGTATCGAATCCGAGACGTTGGTCACACAGCAGGGAAACATCAGGCCGTCGCGGACGATCGGCACGGGTGAAAACTTCACCGTGACGAGCGCCGTCCCGCAGTACACGTCGGCGTCGCTCCGACGGACGGGGACCGACTATCCCGACACCATCCGCGAGCGATATCTCGCACTTCCCGACAGCACCTCTGACCGCGTCCGCGACAAGGCAGCAGAGATAACCGAAGGCGCGGAGACGCCGTACGACAAGGCAGTCGCCATCGAAACGTGGTTGGAAGCGAACAAAGCGTACTCACTCCAGGTGTCGCGACCGACTGACGACATCGCCGAATCGTTCCTCTTCGAGATGGACGCGGGATACTGTACCTACTACGCCTCGACGATGGTCGTCCTCCTGCGCGCCGAGGGTGTCCCTGCCCGGTTCGTCACCGGGTACACGACAGGCGAACCCGTCGGTGACGACCGGTACGTCGTCCGCGGCCTCGACTCCCACGCGTGGGTCGAGGTGTACTTCGAAGACACTGGCTGGGTCCGCTTCGACCCGACGCCCGCAGCCCCCCGGCAGGAAGCCGAGTCGGCCAACCTCGAAGCGGCCCGCGACGACGGACAGGATGGTGTCGACACCAACGAGACCGCAGAGGCGGCGGCCGCGAACGAAGCAAACGAAACCGCCGACAACGAGTCGGCGACGCCGACAGCCCCCGAGTTCGGAAACGAGACGCAATCTGGAGCGAACGCGACGGAAGGCTCCGACCTCCCATCGGGCCTCGCGCAACGACTCGGTGACACGACGGCCACGTCGAACGAATCCGACGACAGCGGCGGACTCGTGCCGCAGTTACCCTCACGAGAGACGTTCTTCGTCGGCGTCGTCGCCATCGTCGGCGTCGTCGCAGGGGTCCGTCGGACCAAACTCCCGGCCCAAATTCGCTGGGTAACGACCGCGCTCTATCAACGTCGGACCGACTCCCCCAGAACCGACGTCTTCCGTGCGTACGACCGGCTCGAACTCGTCCTCGCAAAGGAGTACCGACCACGACGCACTGGTGAGACGGTCCGCTCCTATCTCGATGCACTCTCTCGCGTCGGACTCGACGAACGAACTCGCCACGTCGCCACGATTTACGAGCGTGCACAGTACGGCCACGGCGTCACGCGGGAAGATGCCGACGAAGTGGTTGCCGTGGCCAACAGGGCTGTCAGGTCACGTCTGCCGGTCGTCAGACGGTGGTCGGACTGAACCGCGTTACTTTTTCAGTGTGGGCTCACACAGGAGAGCAATGGCGACGAGAGACGCCGTCCCCGCACTACTGTGCATCCTGCTGTGTGTGCTCGCCGTGGTTACTCCAGCCGCAGCCGCACAAGATGGGTCTGCCACCGGTCCTGGTGTCGACCCGCTCGTTCAACAGGGTGTCACACCGGATAGCACGCGCATCGTCGTCGACGTCGAAGCCGATGGGTCTGCCCACTGGGAGATTCAGTACTGGACTCGACTCGACGACCAGAACACTACGGAAGCGTTCCAATCGCTTCGTGACGACATCGAGGCCAACCCCGACGACTACACGTCAGCGTTCGAGAACAGAATCACCGATACCGTCTCGTCGGCGGAGAACTCGACCGGTCGAGAGATGACGGCTTCGAACGTCTCTGTCTCCGCAGAGACCCGGTCGCTGCCGGATAGCTTCGGCGTCGTCACCTACTCGTTCGAGTGGTCGAACTTCGCGGCGGTCGATGGCGACAGACTCGTCGTTGGCGACGCCATCGAGGGCTTCTTCCTCGATTCGAGTTCGCGACTCATCCTTTCGTGGCCCGACGAGTATGGGGCAGTAACCGTCGAACCCGAGGCCGACGAGATGCGCGAGAACACTGCCATCTGGCGCGGTTCCGAAACCGAATTCGTCTCGGGCGAACCTCGTCTCGTCCTCGAAGCGGGCGCTGGCGGCGCTGGAACAGAGACCAACACCCAGACTGACGAAGAGCCAGGCCCTGCAGTCGACGACCCGTTCCCAACCACGACTGCGCTCGGTGTACTCGCCGTGGTGGCAGTCGTCCTCGTCGGGGGTGTCTTCTACCTCCGCTCGCGCGGTATCATCGGTGGAGACGACGAGTACGAACTCGTCTCCGAATCGACGACTCCCGACACGGCGGGAGAAGAAGACGCTGAAGCGGACAGTGTCGTGGCCGAACCGCCGAGAGACGAGACGGCGGCGTCTGCCGACACTGCCGACGACGAGGCGGCCGAAGACGTGCCACCCGAACTCCTCAGCAACGAAGAGCGCGTGCTTCGTCTCATCGAGTCTCGTGGTGGCCGAATCAAACAGCAAGAAGTCGCCGGCGCACTCGACTGGACCGACGCAAAGACGAGCAAAGTGGTCCGTGCCATGCGCGACGACGGTACCATCGAAGGCTTCCGACTCGGTCGTGAGAACGTCCTCCGTCTCCCCGAGAACGACGACGAGACTGAAGACGTATAAATATCTTACGACCGTTTCCGTCGTTCAATGGGTCGTAATCGATAGACTGCGTCGGATTTCTTCGGCGCATCGAAATCCCGTTGAATCGAGTTGATTCGCGGGGACGACCGCCCGATTATATTGGGGTTACGGCTCTACAGAGAAGTGATGAACCGACGAATTGCTGTGCTCGCCGTCGCCGCGACTGTCCTCCTGGCGACGCTCGGGGCACCGCTTGCGCTCGCCTCTCCAACGACCCCGGTCGTATCGGCCCTCGCAGACGACGGTCGGGTTCCCGCAGCAGATAACGGTACTGCTGCGAACTCGACTGCGAACGAGACACCGCCGGGCCAGAAGCTCTCCGGTGTCATCGGCGTTCAGGGCTCCGAGACTGACGGTGAACTCGAACGCCGGACGTTCGAGACCCGATTCGAAAAGGCGAACTCGAACGCCTCGAAGGCGGCAGTCATCGCCGGACAGGTCGAAACTGTCCGTGACCGACTCGCCGACCTCGAACAGCGGAAAACAGAACTCGAAGCAGCACGCGAAAACGGCTCGCTCTCGGAGGGTACGTATCGGGTGAAGATGACGCGCGTCGTCGCTGACATCGAACGCACGAAGTCGATGCTGAACCGGACTGCAGACGCCGCGACGACTGTCCCTGCAGCGGACCTCGAAGCCAAGGGCGTCGACACGGAAGAACTCGACACGCTCCGTTCCTCTGCAAACGAACTCACCGGCCCTGAAGTGTCTGCAATCGCGAGAGACCTCGCCGGTGAGAACCCCGGAAAAGGACTCGAGAAGGCCACGAACCGCGGAAAAGATAACGAGACGACCGAATCGGAACGCACCGAGAGCGGCTCGAACTCGACGCCGGACAACCCATCTGAGAATGGGAGTGAGAACAAGCCCGAGTCGAGTGGTGACGGCGGCAACGGAACCGCTCAAACCGGCGACAACAACGCGAGCGAGAATCGAGCGAACGAACTCGTGCGGTTCGTCTTCTCGCTCGTCAACTGGTGAACTGAGCGTTTCCCACTCTTTTTCGGGTCGACACCGCCTCCAGAGCGGTGCGTATGACTGCTGGCCGCCATTACGGTGTGTCACTCACACCCGAGTTCCCGATACTGTTTAATATCCCCATCCTGTACGTCCACACTGTAATGTCGGAAGTCTGCTCGACGTGCGGGCTGCCTCAAGAGCTTTGCGTCTGCGAGGACGTTGCGAAAGAGTCTCAGGAGATAGTCATCCGCATCGACGAGCGCCGCTACGGAAAAGAGGTTACAGTTATCGAGGGATTCGACCCGAAGGATGTCGACATGAGTAGTCTGTCGTCAGACCTGAAGTCGAAATTCGCCTGTGGTGGAACCGTGGAAGACGATTCCATCGAACTCCAGGGCAACCACCGCGGCCGCGTGGAGGACTTCCTCCGCGATAAGGGGTTCAACGTCGCGTGACCGCCCTCTGACTTAGCCCGCCTCGAGTACTTTTTCGGAAGATCAGCGTCTCGCGAGCGACGCGTCTCACTCGTCGAGGTCGGTTTCGACCGGTCCGTCCCACGCGTTCATCCCGCCAGCCATACTCTCGAGTCGGGCGTCTTTCGTGCCTTCGTACGCCGAGAGAAGTCGCACTGCCTGGATACTCGCCTCGCCTCGCGGGCAGACGGTGACGATGTGGTCTGCACCGGTGATGCGGCCGAGATGTGAGACGAGGTCGTTCAGTGGCACGTGTATACTACCCGGGATGTGCCCGATGGCGAACTCGGCGGCCGTACTCACGTCGACGATGGTCGGCGGGTCGTCGTCTTCGAGGAGCGCTTCGACGTCCGACGGCTGAATCTCACGGACCATCGATTACAGCACCCCTTCGTTGCGTGCGAGCAACACTCCTTCGACAGTCGCGTCGTTCGTCGGGGGCTCGAGTGCACGGTCGATTGCCTCCTCGATGGGGAACGCACGAACCGAGAGGAACTCGTTAGTGTCGAGCGCTCGTTCGACCGGCGTGAGTCCCTCCGCGAAGACGAAGCCTCGTCTGTGGCGGAGCAGTCCCGTCGTACACCACACGTCTCCGAGCAGTGAGACCGAACTCGCCTCGAAGCCGGTCTCCTCGCGGAGTTCGCGCATCGCCGCGTCGGTGAAGGACTCACCGCGTTCGACGATGCCAGCAGGAAGTTCGAGTTGCGTCTGTCGGATGTTCGGCCGGTACTGCTCGACGAAGACGACGTGGTCGTCGGTGACCGCGACGACGACGACTGCCGACGCGAGTTCTGCCCAGTAGTATCGTTTGGTGGTCCCGTCGGGTTGTTCGACGAGGTCGTAGCCACCGGTGAACCATCCCGTCTCGTACTCGGTTTTCGTTTCGAGAACCGGCCAGTCGGGGTCCGGGAGGCGTTCGTGTCGTCGCCCGTCGTCGGCCATCAGTCGACGCCCCCTGCGTCTGAGTCGGTCGGTTCGACGCCCCCTGCATCAGTTCCGGTTGTCTCTTCGCCTCCCGCATCTGTGTCGGTCGGTTCGTCGTCGCCGAGCAGTGCGTCACGATAGACGCGGCCGAACGCGTTGCGTCGGAGGGTGCTGAGTGCGGCATCGCGTTCGTTCTGGAACGTCGTCGCGACGACCGTCTCGGCGAACGGAATCGGATGCCACGCGACGTGGTCTACGGCCGGGTTCCCCAGTTCGACGACCTCGAACGACGAGTGGTCACGACACCAGTCGTCGAACTCGGTTCGTGAGCCGACGAACACGGTCAGCGACTCGGCAAACAGCGCGTTTCGGACGGTTTCGACGACATCGCCAGTCACGCGTTCGCGATACTCCTCGCGGTCGAACTCCATGGCTTTGGCCGTCTCTCTGACGACCACCTGTGCCGTCGGTCCGACGCGGTCGAAGGCGTCTTCTGCCGCAGCGAGTGTGTCAGGAGAAATCGTCCCGTGGGCTTCCATCGCCCACAGGTTTGTGGCCGGGGTTTACGACTCTTTCTCGTCAGCGTCGGATTCGGTGTCGGCGTCGGCGGCGTCGTCATCGGTGGTGGACGACTCGTTCTCACTGTCCGTCTCTGCGTCCGACCCCGTTGCTTCCGCGTCGGCATCCTCGTGGTCGTACATCTCGCGAGTGAGCGATTTCGCCTCGTCGAGGATGCGTGCAGTGTCACCCGAAAGCGGCTGCGCTCCGCCCTGTCCACCGAACTGGCTCGTTTCGTGACCGTGGTCGTGGTCGTGCCCGTGGCTCCGGTCGACCGTATCTTCGAACACCTCGTCGAACTCCCGTTCTTCGGCGAGGTCAGCGACGACGGGTCCGAGTCCCGTGGCGTTCATCGAGCTCCAGTCGGGGGCGTGTTCGTCGAGCCACGTCTCGTGGTCGTCGCTGTGGACGAGTGCTTGCAGCGCCATGTGGTTCGCGAGATGTGTCTCGTCGCGTTGTGGCGCGTCACAGACCGGACAGGCGTATCCCATACGCTCCGGTAGCGCGTGAGTGTACCAAAATGCGTCGCAGTCGAGTCGAGCCGAGTTGTGGCGAAGGGAATGATGTGGCCGGTGTTCGCACGTGGTGGTGGTGGTGGGGGGAGGCGAACTGCCGACGGACGGCCACTATTCACTTCGTGTGGTGGTGATGGTGGTGAGATTGATTCTCATTGTCGTCACGCAGACTTCACGATGACCGTACCGTCGGCCCATACGGTCACATCGCAGGCAGCGTACCGGAATCGGACTGTCGCGCGTGCGGGTTGTGTCGTCCCAGCGTCGGTAGGTTCGCCCACGACCGGTGCCCGTACCGGGTGAGCGAATACTCTATCGAGCGCCTCTGGGTTGATAACATCAGACAGTGGTGAGAGGTCGATTGCATCGACATTTTTCAACTGGGCTACCGCGGTGACGATCGTCACTGCGAGTGTGTCCCGTCCATCCCAGTCATGTCGTGCTACGACTTCGGTAGTCGTGCCAGTGTTCCATCCAACAGTGTTGCCCTGTGACACGCGAGTTTCGTCCATGATTCGGTTCGCGTCGGCGTCTTGCCGACAGTGAGACCAACAACGGTGGTAGATATATGGCTCGTTGCTATCCACCTAGTAGTGCTAATTGTAATACCTCTAGTCACCTAGAGTACCCACTGAGACTCAGTTGGTATTAGAACCCAAGAATGGTATGCAATTGGTACATTCACCGTCAGTCGAAGACTTTCTCGACGAGTTTCCGTTCTGCCGCCCGGAGATGGTACTGATACGTCGGCGCACTGATGCCAAACGTCTCTGCGAGAGATTCTGCAGTCGCGCGCCGGGGCCACTCGTAGAATCCGGCGAGGAAGGCCGCCCGTATCGACTCGTGCTGGCGGTCTGTCCACGCCTCTCGGACCATCCATCGGAACGTCTTCGGAGAGTCGTCTCCCTCTGTGAGGACCCGACGTGACAACAGGCTCGTTCCGGGGTAGTCAGTACTGAGTGCATCGACGAACGACCGCACCCGAACCTTCTCTGGCACGTCGACGGTGAGCGTGGTTTGCTGTCCCGTCGAGTGGAGTTCGCGGAGCATCGCCTCAGATGCGTACAGTGTCTCGAACAACGACTCGCGCGGAAGCCGAAGTTCGAAGAGGTTCCCCGAGTCGTCTTCCGAGAGGAGTCGTGCGCCAGTCGCGACGTCGGAGCCTGCTTTGAGCACCGCGTCCGGGTCGGCTTTGGTGACGATAAAGGCGATGACAGACCCGTCAGATTTCGGGAGGACGCCCGTGAGTTCGACGCTGTGGTCGACGTGGCGTGCGAGTCTGGTCAGTGAGAGTCGGTCGTCACCGAGTTGTACCTGCACGCGCGTTCGACGCTCTGTCAACATCGCGCCTGCACGCTTCGTCGTCGCCAGTGCGTAGCCGACTGTCTCACCTAACTCGGAGATGAGTCCGCCCTCGTCCATCAGTACGGCCTCGTTGGCGGCGTGGACGACGAACAGGGCTTCTACCTGGTTGTCTGCCACCGCAGGGATGACCGCTATCGACCGGAAGTCGTAGGTGAGGGCGTCCCCGCGGTGGTCTGCCCACGCTGGGTCGTTGAGAACGTCTTCGACAACCTGCATCGACTGTGTCTTGATGGCCGTCTCGAGGAGTGACGACATTGGTTCGGACCCTGCGACTTCGCCGAGTCTGTCGGTGTATGCCGTGTCGGCACCGTGGACCTCACTCGGTGTCGGGTGGAACCCGTCGTCGAACTCGTCTGGGTCGAGATGCCAGACGACCGAGTACGGTTCGGCGTCGACGAGGAGTTCGCCGACCGCAGCGAGTGCGTCGCTGTGTGTCGGCGCGCGGATGAGCGACTGGTTGATGCTTCGGATGGTCTTGTTCACCTGGTCGAGTCTCGTCAGAACCTCGTTTTGCTCCGCGAGGCGACGGTCACGCTCGCGTAACTCGGACTCGGCGTCGATTCGTTCGAGCAACTCTTCGACGGTCGCGACGAGCAAGTTCACGAGTTCGACGTCGACGTCGCTGGGAGCGGTGGTTCCCGGATGCCCGGTGACGAGAACGCCGTACCGGCCGATTGGGGCCGCGATGACTCGGTCGACACCCGCGACGACACCGCCGTCCGGGGCGAGTTCGACGACGGACACCTCACCGCTGACGAACGCGTCCCAGACGCCGCCTTCGGTCAGTCCGTTTCCGAGTGGTTTGTCTCCGAGGCCCGTCCCCGCGTCACCGACGCGAGTGAGTGCCGTCCGGGATTCGTCGAAGACGAACAGTTCCGTTCGCGCGTCGCCGAGTACCTCGTCGCAGGCAGCGACAGCGTCCGAAAAGACCGTCTCACGGTCTGTCGCACTCATCATTTCACGCGTCCGCTTGTGGAGTGTCGCGAGCAATCGCTCGTATCGGTGTCGTTGGGTGACGTCGCGAAGGACACCGACTGACCCGACTTCCACGTCGTCGATGACGAGCGGGGTTCGGTGGTTTTCGACCCTGACAGTGTTGTTTCCGGCGACGGTGAGTTCGAACTCGACGGTTTGGCTCGTCGTCGCGGCGAACGCGTCACCGATCTCTGTCGCCCCCAGACTGTCGACCAGGAGACTCGCTGAGGACCCGAGCACTTCGTCTCGGTTCAGGCCGGTGAGTTCTTCGAACGCTGGATTGACCGCCGTGAATCGTCCGTCCGTGTCGAGCGCGTACACTGCGTCGGCCACCGACTCGAGCATGAGGCCGTACTGTTTGATCTCAGCCTCGCGTTCTCGGCGTTCGGAGATGTCGGTGAAGTAGACCGACAGCCCGGTTTCTGACGGATACGCTTTGATATTGTACCACGTCTCGCTGTTCTCGGAGAACGCTTCGAACTCTCTGGTCTCCTGGGCCTCCATCGCCTCGGTGAACTCCTGTCGGAAGCCCCCCGTATCGGGGGTGAGGTCTATCATCTTGCGACCGAACAGGTCTTCAGCGGGTTCTTGAAAGAGGCGTTCTGCCTCTGCGTTGACGTAGGTGAGACTCCAGTCAGCATCGAAGGCGACCACCGCTTCGTCGATTCGGCCCAGTACCTCCGAGAGGGCGTTTTTGAGCTGGTCGCGTTCGGCAGCAGCACCGATGACGGCCGCGACGTTTTCGAGAAAGAGCACGTCTTCGGCGACGAATTTCCCGTGTTCGAGCGATTGCGCACCGATGATGCCCCAGCGGCTTGCATCGCCGCCGACAGAGGCGCTGATACCGCTTCGGAATCCCGCGGATGCGAACTCTTCTGAGTGGTCGAACCGGTCGTCGTCTTCGAAATCGTCGACGACGACAGAGTTGCCGCGCTGATACGTCTGCATCACCTGCGTCTTTTCACCGGCAACGATGTGTCGGTTGACGTGATTCGATGCCCATCCGGTTCCCGCAGCGACGCGGAACGTCTCCGGTTCGTCGGTTCGTTCGAGAATCGAGACGGAGTCCGCACCGAGGGCGTCGCTGACGCGCTCGACGGCGAGTTGGAGAACGTCGTCGAGGTTTGCCGTGGTTAGCGCACGCGTCCCCAGTTCGGAGACGACCTGTTGCTGGTCGAGTCTGGCGCGGTTCGACCGTTCGACGTAACTGTCTTCGATGGCCTTCTGGACCCGAAACGCGAGCCACGACTGCGTCTCGTGGTCGGAACTCCGGATACAGTAGTCGGTTGCACCGGCGTTGATGGCGTCTCGAACTAACTCCTGTTTGCCCGCCGCGACGACGATCGGCAGCATCGGGTTGGTTTCGCGAATCGTCCGAACGAGCGAGAGACCATCGCCGTTCGCGAGTGGTGCTGTGAGGACGACGCACCGAATCTCGTCGCCTGAGGCGAGCAACTCCGCACGGGCAGACCGCCCGTCACGGACGTGCCGGACCACAAGGCCCGACGAGATGGTCCCAAGTGACTGTTGAAGGTCGTCTGCAAACCCTCCGTCGTCACTCACGCACAGCACCGTAGTGGATGGTGACACAAGCGACATACGGCCGTCAGTGTGATAAGTTCTCCCACGATTCTCCCTCGCGTTCCTGTCACGCGGTTCCGACGTGTTGTGGGTGCCTATCTGGCCTGCCAGTTGTGGAGGTCGAGCACCATGATGAATGCGTCTTCGCCGTCACCGTAGTATCGGGGAATGCGACGAGCAGGTTCGAATCCGACGCTCTCGTAGAGCTGTCGGGCAGGTTCGTTCGAGACTCGAACTTCGAGTTTGACGACGGCGGCACCGGCGATTGCCATGGCCGTCAGTGCCCGGAGGAGAAGTCGCTTGCCGAGGCCCAGTCCACGGGCCTCTGGCCGGACTGCGAGGTCTTTGACGTGGCCGATGTCGTTGCCGTGGTTCGGCATCACGTCGGCGACGACGTAGCCGAAGATGGTGGTGTCGAGCGCGGCAACGAGGAACGCTGGCTCGTCGACGAAGAGTTCGAACGCGGCGTAGGGCCACGGCTCTGTGAAACACGTTCGCTCGATTCTGAGTACGTCGAGCAGGTCGGCACGGGTGGCCCGTCGGACGACCACATCCTCCGCACGAGCATCGTCGAACTCCGTCACGCTCGGCGGTAGGCGATGGGGATGGAAAAACGCGACGGGCGAAGCCGTCTCGGTGTCTCGCCCTCGTGTCGTGGTGACACGCACGGCGCAGTCGCTCACCGGTCGAAAAACGAGAAATTTGCGGAGTGTCGCTTAGTCGTCTGCGGGCGCTGCGCCGCCTTCGGCCTGCTGCTTCGTGAGGGGCAGCTTGCCACCGGCGGTGAGAATACGGCGTTCACGCTCGGAGGCGTGGAGGTTCGCCGTCGCTTCCCACTCGTCGTTCACGCGGATAGTGAACTCTTCTTGACCGGATTCGACTGCCGCAGCAACGTCGTCAACGATTTCGATGTCGTCGCCCTGTTCGAGCTTCTCGTACGTCTCCTCGTCGATGGCGAGGGGGACGATACCGAAGTTGAACAGGTTCGCCTTGTGGATGCGAGCGAACGACTGAGCGAACACAGCCTCGATTCCGAGGTACATCGGGCACATCGCGGCGTGTTCGCGGGAGGAGCCCTGTCCGTAGTTCTCGCCAGCGACGAGGACGCCGTTACCGGCTTCCTTGGCGCGCTGGGCGAACGTCTCGTCGACACGCGAGAGCGTGAAGTCCGAGAGGCGCTCGATGTTCGAGCGGAACTTGAGGATGTCGGACGTCGCCGGGATGATGTGGTCCGTCGTGATGTTGTCCTCCATCTTCAGGAGTGCTTCGCCGCCGACTTCGGCGCCGAGGGGGTCCTGCAGGGGAACTTCGCCGATGTTCGGGCCCTTGATGAGTTCGTCGTCGATGGCTTCGTCCGCGTAGATGAGGTCCGTCTTCGACCCGTCGTACTTCTCGGGGAGTTCGACGCCGGGGGAATCGAGGTCACCGAGTTCGTCAGCGAGGTCACGCGGGTCGATGATTTCGCCCTTGAGCGCTGCGGCGGCAGCGACCTGCGGCGAACAGAGGTAGACGTTGTCGTCCTCGATACCGGAGCGACCCTCGAAGTTGCGGTTGAAGGTACGCACCGAGATGGAGTCGGAGGCGGGCACGTGGCCGATACCGATACACGGTCCACACGTCGCCTCGGAGACGTTGACACCGGCGGCCATCATCTCGGCGGTCCAGCCCTGCCGGGCGAGGATCTCGCCGGCCTGCTTCGAACCGGGTGCGACGATCATCTCGAGGTGCTTCGCGACTTCGCGGCCCTTGAACATCTTCGCGGCCGGGAGGATGTCCTCGTAGCCACCGTTCGTACAGGAACCGACGAGGACCTGTTCGACCTTGTTGCCGGCGACTTCGCGGACGGGAACGACCTTGTCCGGCATCGACGGGCAGGCGATGAGCGGTTCGAGGTCACCGAGGTCGATGACGATTTCGTCGGCGTATTCGGCGTCGTCGTCGGCCGTCAGTTCGACGTACTCGTCGCCGCGGCCCTGGCGTTCGAGGTAGTCTTTCGTCTTCTCGTCCGTCTCGAAGATGGACGACGTCGCGCCGAGTTCCGTACCCATGTTGGTGATGGTCGTGCGCTCGGGGACGCTGAGCGACTCTGCACCGGGGCCGGTGTATTCGAACACCTTGCCGACGCCACCCTTGACAGTCTCGCGGCGGAGCATCTCGAGGATGACGTCCTTCGCGGAGACCCACTCGGGGAGTTCGCCTTCGAGGCGGACGTTGACGACTTCAGGCATCTCGACGAAGTACGCGCCACCGCCCATGGCGACGGCGATGTCGAGGCCACCGGCACCGATGGCGAGTTGTCCGAGGCCACCGGGGGTCGGCGTGTGCGAGTCAGACCCGAGGAGCGTCTTGCCGGGTGCGGCGAAGTTCTCCTTGTGGACGTTGTGGCAGATACCGTTGCCCGGGCGAGAGAAGTGAGCACCATATGTCCCGGCCGCAGAGCGGAGGAAGCGGTGGTCGTCCGTGTTCTTGAAGTCGAACTGGTAGGTCTGGTGGTCGCAGTACTGGGCGGCGAGTTCGGTCTGGGCCTCGTCGAGGTCGAGCGCCTCGAACTGAAGCCACACCATCGTGCCCGTGGTGTCCTGCATCAGAACCTGGTCGATTTCGATACCAATCTCCTCTCCGGGGGTGAGGTCACCCTCGACGAGGTGGTCCGAGAGAATCTTTTCCGTGAGCGTCTGTCCCATAACATCCGAATGTGAAGGGTCCTCGGATATAAATCCCGCGTACTTCCCTATCTTCGAACGTGAAGAATTACGCCGTCTCCGGGTTTCTATCGACTAAGGGCCATTAAACTCCTTGTTGATTCTTCTATGTGACACCCCACCAAACGACGGATTCACGAATTCGTGTTCGGTCCCGCAGCGACCAGTTGGTCACACCCACTGCGCCCACTATTCGGCACCGTTTTGGACCCACTCGACTCTGTGCAGATATGTACCGTTCCGGTTCCTTCGTCGCACAGCACATCTCACCAGTCACCGACGAACAGGTCCAACCAAACGGCGTCGACCTGACGCTCGAAGCGATTCTCGAACAGGCCGAACCGGGTCGCCTCGGGCGTGATGGGAAGTCCATCGGTGAACGCCGCGAACTCGAATTCGACGACCAGGAGACCGAGACGTACCGCCTCGAACCCGGTGGGTACGTCCTCCAGTACGCCGAGACGGTCGGCATCCCCGAAGACCACGTGGGCTTCATCTACCCTCGGTCGTCGTTGATGCGGAACTCCTGTATGCTCAATACGGCCGTCTGGGACGCCGGTTACGAAGGCAAAGGCGAGGGGCTTCTGCAAGTGCACCACCCAATCGAACTCGAACGCGGCGCTCGCGTCGCGCAGATTGTCCTCAGCGAGGCCGCCCAC
Source organism: Haloferax sp. DFSO52 (assembly GCF_048158745.1). NCBI lineage: Archaea > Methanobacteriati > Methanobacteriota > Halobacteria > Halobacteriales > Haloferacaceae > Haloferax > Haloferax sp. DFSO52. The sequence goes on from NZ_JBLOPB010000002.1 coordinate 361,167, forward strand.
GAAGAGACGTACGACGGCAGTTATCAGGGCGAACGAACTGAGTAGCCCGCTTCGCTCTCACAGAGCGCCCGTTCCGTTCTCACAGACTCATACCGGATTATTACCGACGTGTCCGAAATGAGGATGTTCTCGCCGAAGGCGAATTTGTTTCAAGTCGCTGGCTAACCTACTATACCCCTGCGGAGGCGGAACATACGGGACGAACGAGGGGCGACCCCGTGCTACAGACCTCCGCAACTTCCTTCCGAACCAATTTTTGGCGGAGAGCGAAGGCGTCAGTTCCACGACTTCGAAGGTTCCACCGGTTTGTCGTTGCTCGGAGCGCAGGTTCTGAACACCGGCGCTTCGGGTGATGAGGAACCGAATTCCTGGTGATGAACGAAATTCAGGTGACGAAGAACCAATATCGGCGGCGAAGAACGGCACGTCGGGTGCCCGATTCACGTTCCCTGACCCAAAGGCACATTTACGCGCGTACCTAAATGCGTCTAATAACTGATGTCACGGAGTCCATCTCTCCCAGAACGTCCTCATCTCGATCTGGACGCCGACATGTCGGATGCAGAGCGTCTCTCCGCACTCCGCCAACACGTCGAGCGGATGATCGAGGTGAATCGTGAACTCGGTGAACGCCTCGAGTCTGCGGACGACCGACACGCAGAACTGGTCGACGAAGTCGAACAGATGAAAGCCCGTAACGAGGCGCTGAAGACCGCATCGTACTACATCGCGACAGTCGAAGAACTGACCGACGACGGCGTCATCATCAAACAACACGGCAACAATCAGGAGGTGCTGACCGACTTCGCCCCGGGTCTGGATTACGAAGCCATCGAACCGGGTGACCGAGTCGCTATCAACGATTCCTTCGCCGTCCAGACGTTGCTCGACGACGAGACGGACGCGCGTGCGCAGGCGATGGAAGTCGTCGAGTCACCGACCGTCACCTACGACGACATCGGCGGTATCGACGAACAGGTTCGTGAAGTGCGCGAAGCGGTCGAACAACCGCTCGAAAACCCCGAGATGTTCGAACGCGTCGGTATCGACCCACCGTCTGGCGTCCTCCTCTACGGGCCGCCGGGCACCGGGAAGACGATGCTCGCGAAAGCCGTCGCCAACGAGACGAACGCCTCGTTCATCAAGATGGCCGGGTCCGAACTCGTCCAGAAGTTCATCGGCGAAGGTGCGCGTCTCGTCCGCGACCTGTTCAAACTCGCCGCCGAACGCGAACCGGTCGTCATCTTCATCGACGAAATCGACGCCGTCGCATCCAAGCGTACGGACTCGAAGACCTCTGGCGACGCCGAAGTCCAGCGAACGATGATGCAACTGCTCTCAGAAATGGACGGCTTCGACGACCGGGGTGAGATTCGTATCATCGCGGCGACCAACCGCTTCGACATGCTCGACGAGGCCATCCTCCGACCCGGCCGGTTCGACCGCCTCATCGAGGTGCCAAAGCCCGCCGTCGAGGGCCGCCGCCGTATCCTCGACATCCACACGCGCGAGATGAACCTCGCCGCCGACGTGGACCTCGATAGCCTCGCCGAGAAACTCGACGACTACTCCGGTGCCGACGTCGCCTCGCTCACGACGGAAGCAGGGATGTTCGCCATCCGCGACGAACGCACCGAAGTCACGCACGACGACTTCGAATCGGCGTACGAGAAACTCGAAAACGTCGACGAGTCGGGGACTGGCCCCATCGCCGGATTCACCGACTACCAGTACTGACCCGGACGTTTTCGACGGGTCAGACTCGCCACCCGAGGCTGTCTGTGGCCTGTCGTATTCGGCCGGTCACATTCGTAACCCCCTTTGTAGCCGACGCTCTCGTTCAGCCATGAGCACGATTCGCGTCGTCCGTGGGGTCGGCACGGCCCCCACCGAGATGGCGTCGTACGACGCCGCGCTCGCAGACGCCAATATCCACAACTACAATCTCGTCGCTGTCTCGTCTGTCGTCCCCGCGGACGCGACAGTCGAAACAGTCGACGTCGCCCCCGAGTTAGGCCCCGCCGGCAACCGACTGACCGTCGTGGAGGCGAGAGAGACCACGTCGACGCCGAGTGAACGCGTCGTCGCTGGACTCGGATGGGCGACCGGCCCCGGTCCGGGCCTGTTCTACGAAGCGTCCGGAAACAACGAGGCGAGCGTTCGCGAGGCGATTCGTTCCGGACTCGACGCTGGCCGAAGCCTTCGCGACTGGGAGTTCGACGACGAACAGGTCGCACTCACGTCCGCAGAGCACCATGGCGACGGCTACACGACTGTCGTCACCGTGGCGGCCTACGGCCAGAGCGAATCGATCTTTTAACTCTCTTGTCCCAAAATCGCGGCGTGTGGTGACACGCGACACCCTCGCGCTCTGCGGGTTTTCGGGCTGTGACTGACGACGCCTTTTTACACACCCTCCACGTATCAAACACGACTAATGAACGGGAACAACCCATATGCGGGCGCTCCCGGCGTAACTGGTGCCGGTCAACCATCGCAGGGCCACGAGCTAACGACCGAACAGATGGACTCGCTCCGGCGAGTCGTCGCCGGCATCGTTTCTCAAACAGAATCGTACCTCCCCGAAGGCTTCGCCGTCGGGTCTGAACTCTCGACCGGGCCGAACGGCCCCCTGGCGACAGTCGCCGTTCACCCGCCTGTCGGCCACCCCGTCAGCGCGGGGTTCACCCCGGACGCCGACGAACTCGACGCTGGACTCACCGACGAGGACCGCGACGAAGTCGCTCGCGGGCTCGCCGCCAGCGCGGTGTTTCAGGTGATGAACGCCGTCGGCGACGACATCACACCCGCCGCTCGGTAACGGTCGCCTCACGTTCTCTCGATCGACATCCCTGGTCCTCTTCGACTGGGTCGACCGATAAAAATTCGCAGACGGCGAGTCGGAACGCGCGGGGCGAACTCAGTTCCGCCTTCTGAGTTTGTCTATCTGCGCTTCGAGGTCGTCGATGGCGTCTTCGACTTCTCGTTTCGCTTTCTCGCTCATCTCCTCTGCTTCGTCAGTCGCGTCCGCAAACTTCTCTCGGAGACGCTGGAGTGCGTCGTCGGTCTGATTGGAGCGACTCATGCCTGGACAGACTCATTGTGTCTCGTTTCTGCTAAACCTTGTGGCCATCCAGTCGGAGGAACTCGCAGACCGCTGGAATCGCAACAACGCACTTGTATCTTCACAGAGTATTCCCTGTATGGTCTCTCTTTCCAGTTATGCTGACGAGGTTGGCCCAACGACAATCATCATCGTCGGATTCCTGCTGTTCGTCTTCCCCGAACCGGCGACGTCGGCACTCGGTGCCGGATTGATGCTGTTCGGTGTGGCGTACTGGTTCTGGGAATGGAACCGAGCGTAAGCGGCGAGTGAAACTGACCGTAATCGGCGTGTAAAACCGACCCTCATTCGGAGTCAACCCGACTGTATCGCGCACACCGACGAGTCGGCGTTAGACGCCACGACGACGGTGCAATCCGCCGGTATCGTCACGAGGAGCGTCGTCTACAGCGTCGAGCGACGCGTCCACTGTCTCGAGTGATGCGTCGAGCGCACCGAGCGCAGTGCCGAGGTTCGACTCGGCGGGTGGTCTCGGACCCGCGACGAAGAGGCCGTACCCGAGGACCGTCACCGAGACGAGGCCACACAGTCCCACGACGGGTGAAATCGGAAGGTCAGTGAACGTTCCGACGACGAGACCGAGGAACAACGGGAGCGGGAGCGTGGCCAAGATGAGGTCGTACCGAGACGCTTCCGAGACGATGCTGTCGCTGAATGTTCGTGTGCGCATTATACCACCTATTCGTGAATAACTCGCTCATAATATTAATTCGTTACGCCGCTGTCGGGCGGTTTGACAGGTTTCGTCCGGTGGCGACCGCTGCTCCTGCGACGCTTACTTGCCCCAGAACGGGTCGCGCCGGCGGTGTTTGTCCAAGTAGCCTGAGAGCGCTTCGAGTTCGTCGACGGGGATGTCGTCGCGGAGTTCCTGTTCGAGAATCTTCGCGTGCTTCTCGGGGAGTTCGATCCAGAGTTCGTCGCCTTCGTCGATCTGGCGGCCGACGGTGGGGCCGTCGAGGGCGATACTGACGCGCGACCCGGCACGGGCACTCGAGACGTCTTCACCGTTCTCCTGAATTCCGGAGAGTTGGCCGACGCGCTTTGGCTCGTTTCCTTCCCACTTCACGACGTTCATGTTGTTCTTGATGGTCCCGGACATGATTTCGACGCCGACGACAGCAGGGTTGGACTGCCGGAACGTGTGGTCCTGAAGGATTTGGAAGCGACACGGGCGAACGATTTTGTCGAGAATCGTCTCCTGCTGGGCGCGCTTCATCTCGTCGACGAACTCCTCGTACTCGTCGATGAGTTGGTAGATAACGTCGTCTTCGAACAGTTTGACGTCGCTCTTGTCGAGTTCGTCTTCGGCGTTCGAGAGCACGTCCACGTTGAAGCCGAGGATGACCTTGTGTTCGGGTTCGCGGGCCGTCGATGCGATGGCGACGTCGCGCGGGGCGATATCGCCGACTTCGGCGCGGAGGATTGGGACGTCGGCCTCCTGTAGTGCGTTCGCCATGGCTTCGAGACTGCCGAGCGTGTCGGCTTTGACGACGACGCCCTCCTCTTCGGTGGTGACTTCGATATCGGCGAGTTCGGCTTCGACTTCGCGGATAACGTCGTCGACGTTGCGGTCACCGACGACGCGTACGGGTGCGCCGGCCATCGCGCCTTCGAGGTCGGGAGCGGCGATTTTCACACCGGCCGCAGCGCGGACTTCGTCGACTTTGTTGAATCGCTTCTCGGTGCGAATCTCGGCGTTCGGCCGGGGTTGAAGCAGTGCGCGGACTTCGGTCACGATGGGCTCGTTCGCGCCGCCGACGACGATGGTGTCGCCCGCGTGAATCGTCCCGTCGTAGAGGACCACGTCGAGGGTGGCACCGAAGCCTCGCTCTTCTTTGACTTCGAGGACCGTCCCGTATCCCGGTCCGGCCACGTCGATGGCCATCTCGTCTTTCATGTAGCGCTGGGAGAGGCCCATGAGGACGCCCAGCAAGTCCGGGATACCCTCGCCGGTCAGCGCGGAGACGGGGACGACACCGATGTTCTTCTGGAAGTTCTGGACGCGCCAGTAGAAATCAGAGGAAAAGCCCTTGTCGGAGAGTTCACCGATGAGTTCGTAGAGGCTCTCGTCGAGTTTCGCCTTGGCGCGCTTGGACTGCGCTTGCAGCGATTTCTGGATTGGTTCACCGTGCTGTGGGTTCCATCCCGGTGTCGTGTCTACCTTGTTGGCAGCGACGATGAACGGCGTTCCCGTTCGTTTGAGGATGTCGATGGCCTCCTCGGTCTGGGGTTGGAAGCCGTCGTTCACGTCGACCACGAGGATGGCGATGTCGGCCAGTGCCCCACCGCGAGAGCGGAGCGTGCTGAACGAGTGGTGCCCGGGCGTGTCGATGAAGAGCAGGCCCGGCAGGTCGAAGTCCTCTGGCTTGACGAGACTTCCGGCCATCTGCGAGACGGTCTCTAAGGGGACCGCGGTCGCGCCGATGTGTTGGGTGATGGCACCGGCCTCACCATCGCTGACGGCGGACCCGCGAACCTTGTCGAGAAGACTCGTCTTCCCGTGGTCGACGTGGCCGAGAACGGCCACGATAGGTGTGCGAAGCGTATCGGATTGTGACGTCGAATCAGTGTCGGACATGGAGAATCGCCCCGGAGAAAGTTCCTTACGGCTTTCGAGTCGGTGACTCAAGTTAAGTCCATCGTCACGTCCTTGTCCACGGGTCGCTGAACGTCTCCGAACTCCTCGCAGCGCGGTGCGACTGAAAAATATAAGCTAGCAAGTGCGCGGCCTGCATCGCCTCCGTCCGAATCGGAAGGATTCCCACGTGATCGTTACTCGACTACCTCGTAGGGGAGCATCATCTCCTGGTCTTCGTGTTCAAGGATGTGGCAGTGCCAGGCGAACCTGCCCGCGAATCCGGTGAAGTCCACCTTGACGCGCAACATCTCGTTCGGGTTGACGAGGACGGTGTCTTTCTTGACGGCGTTGTTCGGCGTGGGCAGGGTTGTGTCACCCATCGTGATGTACGTCTTCACGTCGGGCTTCTCGGGCTTGATGCCACCATTTTCGAGGTACTCGGCGTACTCGTCGATGTAGACCTGTGCGACACCCGCATATTCATCTCCAGTGCCGTCATCCCACGTGAAGGCCTGTCGTTCCAGCACCTCCATATCGACGAGGTGGAGGTGAATCGGGTGGGAGTCACCGGTCGTGTTGACGAACTCCCACGTCTCGGACGTGTTGAGTTTTGGGTCGACGACGGCGTCTTCGTCACTCCACAGCGACAGGTCGAGGAAATGTGAGTCGTATTCGATGTCCTCTTCGACCTCTAATACCGCGCTATCGAGCGTGAACGTCCGGGTCACGCCGGAGTCGGTCACCGGCGGTTCGAAGTCGTACCGGTCGATGGTTCGTCCGATGAGTTTCAAGAACCGGTCGGACGGGATGCTGTCGTCGGGGGCCGAGAGGGGCTTCGTGACTTTGATTTTCAGCATCTCGCGCATGTCGACGTCGATGCCAGTGTTGTCGGGGTCGCCGCGCGGGACGAACTCCTCGCCGGCGTACGGGATGCCAGTCCCGTTGTCGACGAAGAACTCTTCGCCTTCGAAGTCGCTGAAGTCGACGACGACGTCGGCCCGTTCCGCCCCCGAGAGGAGCAGTGATGGGACCATCCCACCGGGGCCGACGGTGACCACGTCGTCGAGGAAGCCGAGGTCCACGCCGATTTGTTCCATCACTGGGACGTCGTCGTAGGACGCTTCGCCCACGTTGTAGAATTTCAGGTTGAACGTCCGACCGTTCGACCCATTGAGGAACCGGAAGCGGTACTTACGGGGTTCGACTTCGAGGTACGGGTAGGCTTTCCCGTTGACGACGGGCACGTCGCCCCAGAACTCTGCTTCGAACTCATCGCCGGTCCCATCTGGATACAACAACGACCCGTCTGCCTCGAACGAGCGGTCCTGCAGGAGGATTGGAATCTCGTACTCACCGGTCGGCAGACTATTCTCCACGCGTTCACGCAGGAGGTAGAACCCGGCAAGCCCGGCGTAGACGTTCAAGCGGGTGATGCCGAGAGCGTGGTCGTGGTACCAGAGCGTCCCCGGTTCCTGCCGGTTCGGGTACTCTTTGATTTGTTTGTACGGGACGGGGCTGTCAGGGTAGGTCGTTCCATCGGGCGAAACCCACGCCTCAGAGTAACCGTCGTCCTCTTCGGCCGCGACGCCGCCGTGCAGGTGGACGACGGTCCGAATCTCTGGGACGCCGTGGTCGGCCCCGTGAACTCGCTTGTCGACGCTCAACAGGTGCGTGTTGCGGGGGATGTCGTTCCAGTCGGTCCCGAGTTCGTTCATCCACTTGACCTTGACAGGCCGGTCGGGTCGCGCTTCGATAGTTGCAGCAGGGTAGGTCCCGCCGTAGCCCCAGAGCGTCGTCGGCTTGTTCCCCATCGTGCTGGGGAGCACCTGCTGCTGGAACTCAGTCATCGATATCTCGTAGTAGTCGACGCCGCCTTTCTTACTCACGGGGTCCATGACGCCGGGGCGTGGGAGCGGGTCGACCCACTTGTCGTCTTCAGTGAAGTTCAGGTCTGAGTCCGTCGCCTGGGCGCGAACGCGTCCGACACTCCACGGGACTGTACTGAACAGGCCCACGGCGACCGCACCCTTCAGTACGGTCCGCCGCAGGATGCCGGACCCCTCGGCCCTGACTGTTTCTCGGTTTGTTGGTTTCTCGTCCATGATTTTTCTGCGTAGTAACTTTGTCCAGGTCTCGTCTCGTCCCGACGCGCTCTGCTCGATACTACGTTCAATTGATAAGACATCGTGTAGTCGTTTCAGTATGTGTTGTATATTCGTCAGGTAATGGGCACATACCCGGTATGTCCAGCGATACGAGAACCCGTGGATTTTGCTGGTCACGAACTGGTCGTTATTTTCAGACTGAAACAAATTGAACGCGCGACTGTCTGCCGTACTAACCGAACGGTAGGCCCCCGTTTATCATCCTGCGTCATTCGCTACGGAGGGCGTTTCACCGTTCACAGCGCTCGGGAACGCCGTCGTATTACTTTCTGCCTAGTGTGTTTCTAGTGGGAGTCGAATGGTTTTGTCTCGATGTTCCTCGTTCGTACTGGTGTCGAGCGGTGATTCGTCGGCCGCCCGTCAGACGGCCCCGTGGCGTTTATGTGACCCCACGAGGAAGGATTGCCTATGGCCGACATACTCGCCGAGAACCTCTCCGGAAAGGCCGTCATGGGTTCGGACGGGACGGAACTCGGAATGCTGTACAACATCACGATGGACCTCAAGTCGGGGGCACTCCACGACTTGCTCGTCCAACCCAACGAAGAAATCGCACCGGGTCGCATCTCGTTCGACCGAGACGAAAACGGCCGATTCCGCATCCCCGTGAACCGCGTGCAAGCAGTCAAAGATTACATCGTCGTCCAACGCTAACTTCCTCATGCGGATTCTCGACTCTTCTGCGTTCATCCACGAGTACCACACTGACGACGAGACGGCGTCGATTCCGCTCGTCAAAGAAGAACTCACCGGCGAACACGCCTTCCGATTCGACGCCCACGAGGGCGCTGGCATGTACGTCCACATCCCCGGGCAGGGCACCGTCGACAAAGTGCTTCGCGCCGCCGGCGAGACGGGCGATAGAGAGACGCTCTCTGAGACTGACGCACGCCTCATCGCCGCCGCGTTCGAACTCGACGCCATCCTCGTCACCGACGACTACGCGATGCAGAACGTCGCAGAGCGACTCAACGTCGAGGTCGAAGTCATCGCCCAAGATGGCATCGCCGAACAGCGCAACTGGAAGTTCCAGTGTCAGGGCTGTGGCCGCGAGTTCGACGAGAACAAAGACCGCTGTCCTATCTGTGGGATGGGGCTGTCGCGGAAGAACCCAGCGTAATTCGAGACGCGAGGCGTTCAAGCGATTCGATTCGTTATTTTAGAGCAGTCCGGTCACCTGCGCGTAACTGGCGAGGAACTGAACCGCGTTGAACAGGCCGTGAGCAAGTGCGGCGACAGCGAGGTTGCCGCTCTTCTCGTAGATGACTGCGAGGACGCTCCCGAGGACGAACACCATGGCCAGCGAGACGAACATCCCCTCACCCGAAAACGACCAGAGGTGAATCGAGGCGAACACCGCACTCGACAGGACGACCGCCGGGGCGGGGCCCCAGAGTCGGCGGAGTTCGCCGTAGACGATTCCGCGGAAGATGAGCTCTTCAGTCGGGCCGACGAGGAAGATGGTGACGATGGTGAGATAGAGGAAGTAGACCGGATTTTCCTGTCCCTGTTGGGCCAAGACGCTCTCTCCACTCTGGATACCGAGGACGTTCATCAACGCCGTCGCAACGAGATACACCGCGAGCAGAGCGACGAGCCCACCGCCAACCCACAGGATATCTCGCTTCGTCGGCAGTTCGAGACGGATGAGGTCCCACTCGTCGCGAACGCTGAGGTAGCCGATGCCGACGACGCCGAACCCGACGAACGACCCTGCGCTCGTGAACGCATCGACGAGCGGGTCCGACGCCGAGACGAATCCGCGAGCGATGCTCCCTGCGAGCGCCCCGAACACGGAACCGACGATGAGTGCGAGGGCGACGACGATGATGATGCCGCCGTACGCCTGGAGGTGGTCGCCGGGACTCGCCGCCGTGCGGGCGGTGTCGTGTGCCATTGGCTGCAGTTTCGGAAGCAGGCCGGATAACCGATTCGGGTCGGTGTCACTCTCACGCCCGTCGCGACAGGCGGTGGGTCCGGTCTGCTCGTCACCGAATTTTCTTTCGAAGCAGACAGTCACGCGCAGACAGTGTTGATAGCTAACACGTGCCGGCACCTATGAGTAGTGATGGGGCCAGCTCACCAACTCTACGAGCTCCTCACTGAGGGAGAGGAACTCAACATCGTCTGTCACAACAATCCCGACCCTGATTGCCTCGCCAGCGCGCTCGCACTGGGCCGAATCGCGATGGCTGCTGGAATCGAGGAGCCACACATCCTCTACAACGGCGATATCTCTCACCAACAGAACCGAGCCTTCGTCAATCTCCTCGATATCGACCTCAAACAGTTCGACCCCAAGATGATTCGGGACCGGCCTTCGAGTTCGTTGCTCGCGTTCGTCGACCACTCGGTCCCCGGTGCGAACAACCGGGTTCCGAAAGAGACGCACCTGGACATCGTCATCGACCACCACCCATCGAATACCATCGAGGCGCGATTCGTGGACCACCGCGACCACCTCGGCGCTGCCGCGACGATTCTCACCGAGTATCTCCGTGAACTCGACATCGAACTGGACGAAGCACTCGCCACTGCACTTCTGTTCGCAATCCGGCGAGAGACACTCAACTTCCTCCGTGGTGCGACCCGCGGAGAGTACGAAGCGGCAGCCTATCTCAACGAGTTCGTCGATTCCGACCTCCTCCGTCGACTGTCGTCACCACCGGTCACCGGTGAGACACTCGACGCGATCGCGACGGCTATCGACAATCGAATCGTCAAGCGGTCGGTACTCATCTCGAACGTCGGTCGGACGGTCGAGCGAGATGCACTTCCGCAAGCCGCTGACTATCTCGCGACGCTGGAGGGTGTCGAAACGGCCATCGTCTTTGGCATCATCGGCGACGCGATTCAGCTCAGTGCCCGGTCACCTGACCTTCGGATACACGCTGGGAACGTCCTCAGAGAGACGTTCGAAGACGTCGGGAGTTGCGGCGGTCACCACGACGTCGCAGGTGGGGAGATTCCGCTCGGTATCTTTGCAGACTACACGAGTGACGACGAAACGCTCCTCGCCATCGTCGAAGAAGTCGTCACCGGCCGCCTCTTCGCAAAACTCAATCTCGAGACCGACTCGAAGTAGTGACTATTCTCGCTTTGACACAGTCACAGCTTCGAGATTGTTAGATTTTACCGAATGACTGAGTTACTAATTTATCACTCCAAATGTCGTATATATGTCCAGATGCGCCTCGTTCACGTCCTCATCCCGAATGGAAGTCTGGAAGCGGTCCTCGACGAGTTAGACGACGAAGGGATAGATTACGCTGTCAGTGAAGAGGTGGGGCGTGGCGAGTACGAGGCGCAAGTTTCGTTTCCGCTTCCCACCAGTGCAGTCGAACCGGTGTTGACTCGACTTCGGAGCGTCGGACTCGAAGAAGACGGCTACACCATCGTCGTCACCGCCGAGACTGTCGTCTCGAAGCGGTTCGACGAGACGCTCTCGAAGTACACTGATTTGACGCTCTCGCGTGCGGAACTCGTCTCGCGGGCCGAAGATATGGCACCCCCACTCTCGACGTTCGTCATTATGACGATAGTCAGTGCCGTCGTCGCGACGACGGGTCTCCTGTCGAACTCGGCCGCAGTCATCATCGGAGCGATGATTATCGCACCAGTGATGGGGCCGGCCATCTCCGCGTCCGTCGGGAGCGTCCTCTACGAACCCAAACTGTTCCGACGGGGCGTCGGGCTACAGGTGTTCGGCGTCTTGCTCGCCATCGCGAGTGGCCTCGTCTTCTCACTCCTTGTCAAAGAGACGCTGTTGGTGCCGCCGGGGTTCAACCCGATAGAAGTGCCACAGGTCCAAGAGCGACTCACGCCGAACGTTCTCTCGCTGGTTCTCGCAGTCGGTGCTGGCGTTGCCGCCGTGTTCAGCCTCACGCGCGGCGTCTCGTCGGTGCTCGTGGGGGCGATGATTGCTGTCGCGCTGGTTCCGCCGGCAGCAACCGTCGGCATCGGTATCGCGTGGAACGCGCCGCTCGCAGTCGTGGAAGCAGGCACGCTCCTGCTCGTGAACATCCTCGCGGTGAACCTCGTCGCGCTCAGTCTCCTGTGGTTGAGTGGCTACCGCCCAGTCGCTGAAGACCAGACGGGCTATGCTCGAAAGCGGACGCTGCAACTCCTCGGCATCATCACGTTTGCGCTGCTCGTGTTGGGCATCGTCCTCGTCGTCGTTAGCCTTCTTTCGATTGCAGACGCGCAGTTCAAAGATGACCTGAACGACGAGATTGCCGCCGTGCTCACCCAAAACGAGTACCGAAATGTGAGACTCGTCGAAGTTCACATCGACGTCTCACCAGTTCAGGGACTCCTGTTCAGTGAAGACCCCGAAGTGACGGTTCTCGTCGATTCGCCCGGAGGCATCCCACCGGCTGGCCTCGCCGAAGAGATTCGCACCGGAATCAAAGAAAAACAGGGCTTCGATGTCATCGTCATCGTCGAAGCAGTCGATGCCTCGCTTCCATCCGACGACGAGGCGACGATAACAGAACAGGTTGCCGCGCCGAGACTGCTGGCGGTCTAACTACTGCTCCCAGTCTACCTACCTACTCGACGACGAGGCGTTCTTTGTCTGCGACTGCATCTGCTTCTTCGAAGTCGCCGCCACCGAGGAGGCCGCGAGCGGCGCGCTTGCCCCACTCGACCGCCGGTTGGACGAACGTCTCGACGTTCGCGAGTTCGCCGTAGAGGACACAGGCCGCCTCCATCGCGTAGAGGAGTTCACCGAGGCCGTACTCGTCCACGCGCTCGATTTCGATGCGGACGTTCGGTCTGTCGGCAGCGACGAGACTCGCTTCGGTCGCCTCGAACTCTGCGTCGAGGAGTTCGCCCAGCGACGACCCGCCAAGATACGCGAGTCCGTCGAGGTCGGTTTGGGGGATGTCGACGTCGTCGCGGTCGGTCGCGCGGACGAGCGTCACGAGTTTGTCGCGCGGGCCGGCGCGGTACAGTTGGAGTTGGGAGTGTTGGTCCGTCGCACCGAGAGCGCGAAGCGGTGTCTGTCCGAGACCGTCTTTGCCGAGTGACTCCGCCCACAACTGCGCGAACCACTCGGAGAACGTCTCCAGTGATTCGGCGTACGGCATCATCGCGTTCTGGAGCATCCCGCGCTCTGCGAGGGCGTAGGAGACGGCACCGTAGGCGTACGCGGGCGAGTCGAACAGTGAGTCAGAGAGGCGCGCTTCCTGTGCCGCCGCGCCGTCGAGAACCGCGTCGATGTCGTGACCACAGAGGGCCGCAGCGGCGAGGCCGACGGTCGAGAGGACCGAGAACCGACCCGGGACGCCATCGGGAACCGGAAGGAGCGGAAGGTCGTGTTTGTCGGCGAGGTCACGGAGGTTCCCCTCTTCACCGGTCGTGACGAACGTCTGGTCTGCCCAGTCGACGCCGGCGTCGGCCATCGCCTCGCGAACGACGAGGAAGTTTGCGAGTGTCTCCGCAGTCGTCCCCGACCGGGAGACGACGTTGACGACGGTTCGTGAGAGGTCGAGTGAGTCGAGGAGGCGTTCGACCGCCTCCGGGTCGACGTTGTCGAGGTAGTAGGCGTCGACGTCGCTTTCGAGGGCGTCGGTGAGTGTCGCCGCGCCGAGGGCACTTCCGCCGATGCCGACGGTGACGACTGCGTCGGGGTCGTCGAATCGGCTCACAGCCTCGCGAATCGTGTCGGGGTCGGTCCGACTCGGGAGGTTCAGTGCTTCGTAGCCGTGTTCGTGCGCGTCTCGACCCTGTTGGATTCGGTCGTGGGCGGCGGCGACGCGCTCGTCGAGTCGTTCGAGCGTCTCGCGCGAGACACCGTGTGCCGATGCCGTATCGAGGACGTTCCCGAGGTCAACCTGCATGGTGAGACGCGCGTCCGCCGGCCTGAAAACGACATCGGTCGGTTTAATCGCAGTCGCTCCTAACGGCCGGCCAATGACAGACGAGTACCGCGGTGTCTTCGGGGCGTTCCCCTACGCCTTCCGGCACAGCGAGTCGTTGCTCTTCAAACTCTACGTCCTCGTCGGTGCGCTGGCGTCCGGCGTCGTCTCGCTGTTCGTCATCTTCGGACTCGTCGTCCTCATCGGCGCGACTGCTGCCGTCCCCGGTGGGTCGCTCACGCTCTCGCGGTCGTTCTACATCCTCGTCGGTCTCTTCGTCGTCGCGCCACTCGTCGCGCCGATTCTGTTCGTCGCACGGCGACATCGCAAGACCGGGTCGGACCGGCGGTACGACCTGAGTCTCGCGCTGACGGGCTTTCTGTTCATGCTCTCGGTGTACGTTGGCCTCGTCATCTCGGTTCCGGCGGACCTGCAGACGCCGCCGCAACCGTTCACCCTCGGCCCGATTACGGTTTCGGCGCTCGTCCCCGTCGTGCAACTCCTCTACGACCTGCCGCCGCTGTACGGCATCGTCCCGCCGGTGGTGTGCGCGCTGGTGATTTACGGCGTCCACAGACTGTTGCGGTGATTTACGGCGTCCACAGACTGTTGCGGTGAGATTCCTCGACTGGTTCGAGGCGTCACGAGACGGTCTGGCGTCGGTATCCTACTTGAACCCTCGCCCGCCACCTCGTCCCCGTCGTCTGTGTGAATCATGGCCACACACCATCGAACGCGCCCGAAACGCGGAAAAGGCGTGACGGCATACACCGGGTGATGACCGAGTCCGAACGAACGGGGATATTCCTCGTGACGGCGGCCGACGAGCAGTCGGCAGTGTTGAAAGACGTTCACTCCGGGCAGGTACACACGCTCTCTTCGAACCCCGGCGTATCCGAGAACGAGGTAGTCCGTGGCACCGTCGCGCCCGACCCACCGATGAACGTCTCGTGGCAACTCGTCGATGTCGAGACGCGTTGGACCGTCTCAGTCGAGCGGTCGTCGGAGTCGCCGACGACGACCTCTCGAACGGTTGCCGACGAGAACCCGACGGGCGAACTCGTCAAACGAGAGCGCGCAGGAATCGGTGAGATTCACATCCTGTCTGTGCCCGAGGAGTTGACCGAGCAAGCCGTCGACGACATCCTCGACGACCGAGAAGGACTGCTGGCGCGGGCCGCCCGCCTCGAAGTGAACCGCGTCGAGATTCGGGCCAGTTCGGGCGTCGTTTCGGTGCGGTATATGCCCTGAGAGTCGAGACACGACGCAGGGACTTCGGGTGTCGACCCCGGACCGACCGACGAATGATGTCGAATTTTCTGATATAGCGGATAGGTTATATAATCGGGCTCTGTATCTCGTTCGAGACGTAGATGACGCCACGCCCACCGCACCTCTCACGGCGGATTCTCACCGGTATCGGACTCACAGTTCTCGTCTCGGTCGTTGGGCTGGCGTTGGTCGCGCCGATGGTACTTCCGACCGCGTCTGCTACGACACTGTACGACGAGTCGTGGTATTCGACGGGGGACCATCCGCAAGACTTCACCTCGACCGAGAACATCACCCTCGTCGGGTACCAGGACGAACCAGTCGTGTTTACACACACTGCCGCATACGATGCGGGGAACGCCACGGTAGAGGCCCACGGTCCTGCACCTGGTACCCATCCCGACCCGGATCAGCGGTACTCGTATGTGGTGAAATACCAAAACCTGACTCCCGACCCACCTGTCGAGTACACACGGACTGAATACATCAACCCCGCCCACGAAATCTCTGCGCCCGACGCCTGCATCAGACGAGACACCGTCACGTTCGAGCGAGAACAGTCGCGTGACGTCACCCGGTACGAAGACGGGATGCACGACCTCGAGAACGCTCTCGTCGGGCAACTCCTTCGGTTCGAGGCTACCGAAACACCTCGCGGAACTGTCCTCACTCCGAAGAACGGGCTCTATCGAGCGATGGCGGGGACTGGCGCGTACACCAGAGTCTTGTACGTCTCCCAGACGGATGGTCAGATAGTGACGCGAGACGGCCGTGTCGTGGACGCAGAGATGACCGCGCACATCACGATGGTCGACACGATAAACGGACGCATCCTCAACCCGCTGGGCGAGTACCGGTCGTTCGACCTCGTGTACAGCGTGCAGTATTCTGCTGCCCCCGTGACCGTCACCGTCCCCGAGTGGGTCAGCACCGTCGAGACCACGTGCGAGTGAGGCCGAGAGACCCGACTACGACTGTTTTCCCGTCGTCGACACGGGCCCGTCGGCGCTCTGGACACACCATCCGCCGTGGACGCTCCCCTCGCGTTCGACGAACTCGATGTCCGTCTCGGCCGAGAGATTCGTCGCCCCCGCTGGTTCGACTGTCTCGACACGAAGGGTGAGTGTGAGCGAGTCGCCGCAACATCCCACGTCGAGGAACTCGTCCCACTCGACTCCGGGGGCCGCCTCGTCGTAGACGCGCTTGAGATAGTTCACGAATCGGTCGGCAGTCAACTGGTCGCGCCCCCACGCGCTCAGTTCGTCTGGAAACGAGACGACGACGCTCGTGGCAGTCGATTCCGCAGTCGTCGATTCGGCGGTCATACGTCACGATTGTTGTTCGAGACGTATGGCGTTATCGCGGATTCGCCACGACGCCGTCAGACCGTGTGATTCGCCACCGTATCCTACCACACATAAGAAGCCTTATTCCGAATCGCTCAGGAGCGCAACACATGGTTGAGTTCACGGTACCGGAGGTAGACTACACCCGGTACACCAATCGCCAACTCGCGGCGGTCCCCCTCGTGGTCCTGGCGGTGGCCTTGCTGGTCATCGCAGGGTGGTACGTCGCGACTGGTGCGCCGGTAGACCCGGGCGTCGATTTCACCGGTGGCACCGAACTCCGTATCGCAACGGATGCACCACAGGATGAAGTTCTCGCCGCCTTCGATGCGAACCCCGAGTCAGTTCGCTCTGTCGCTGCGGACGGAACCTACGTACTCACGTTCCAGTCCGGAACCACGTCACCCGGTGAACTGCAGGCACAGGCCGAAGCAGCAGGCTACGAAATCCGCTCGATCGACAACGTGTCTGCAAACTTCGGTGCTGACACGCAACTGCTCGCACTCGGCGGTGTCATCGTCGCGTTCGCAGGGATGAGCATCCTCGTGTTCGCGATGTTCCGGACGTTCGTTCCGTCGATTGCAGTCGTCATCTCGGCGTTCTCCGACATCGTCATCCCGGTGGCACTGATGAACCTCCTCGGCATCCAGCTGTCGCTCGGAACCGTCGCAGCACTCTTGATGCTCATCGGGTACTCGGTCGACTCGGACATCCTCCTGAACAACCACGTCCTTCGGCGGTCTGGTGACTTCTACGAGTCGACCTACCGCGCCATGCAGACCGGTGTGACGATGACGCTCACCTCCATCGCGGCCATGATCGTCATGACCATCACGGCGACGCTGTTCGGAATCCAACTGCTCGCCGCTATCGGGACCGTCCTCGTCTTCGGTCTCACCGCCGACCTGATGAACACCTACATGCTCAACGTCACACTCCTTCGCTGGTACAAGTTCGAGGGGGTCGCCCGATGAGTTCCATCCGCGACAACTGGCGAGTCGTCCTCCTCGTCATCGCCATCCTCATCTCGACGTTCGCACTGTTCTCGCCGACAGTCGGGTCGCAACCGGCCATCGGTGAGGAAAACAGCCTCACCAACCTCAAATACGGCCTGCAACTCGACGGCGGGACGCGAATTCGCGCACCGCTCGTGGGCGTCACGGCCGAAGACGTTGAGTTCAACGGTGACACCGAGCGCGTCGTCGAACAGCAGGTCGCCGCACAGATACCTGACGCCGACGCTGCAGACATCATCGCCCGGCAGGGTGCAGAGTCCAACACGGTCGAAGCGACTATCGAGAACGTCTCGACCGACGAGTTAGGGCAGGCACTCGACGCGGCGGGATACACTCACGGCGAGGTCCGAGACGGCGTCACCGAGACGACGCGGGAGGAGACGGTTCGCGTCCTCGAATCCAAGATTAACGAAGCAGGGCTCTCCGGCGGGACGGTCCAGCAGGTGACGACCGCGACGGGTGAACACTTCATCCTCGTCGAGGTTCCGAACCGTGACCGACAGGACGTTGTCGACCTCGTCGGCGAACGCGGGACGGTCCAGATCGACATCTACTACCCGACGACGGAGAACGGCTCTCGAGTCTACGAGACTCGCGAGGCAGTGCTGACGCAGGCGGACTTCACGTCTATCGGGACCGCACAGGAACCACAGACGGGTGGCGGCGCGTTCGTCCCCGTCTCGGTCCGTGACGAACCTGCGGAAGACTTCCAGCAAGACGTCGTCGAGACTGGCCTCGCCCAACAGGGCGGGACCCGATGTACCTACATGGACGAAGACGGCAGAGACACGACCGACGCCTGTCTCCTCCTCGTCGTCAACGGCGAAGTCGTCAACGCCTTCGGGATGAGTCCCGGTCTCGCCGACGGCATGCGCTCCGGTGAGTGGGCCGACGCGCCGAGTTTCCAACTGCAGACGCGCAACACCACCGAAGCACAGGAGATTGCAATCAACCTCCGTGCCGGTGCGCTGCCGGCGAAACTCGACCTCTCGGGAGAAGATGGCGGCACGTCGTCGTACATCTCGCCGAGTCAGGGTGAGAACTTCAAGTTCGACTCGCTCATCACCGGCATCATCGCCGTCCTCGCCGTCGCTGGCGTGGTCTTCCTCCGCTACGGGAAACCAGAAGTCGCACTCCCGATGATCGTCACCGGTCTCTCCGAGGTGTACGTCCTCCTCGGATTCGCCGCGCTCATCGGCTATCCGCTCGACCTCTCGGTCATCGCCGGGTTCATCGCCGTCATCGGGACCGGTGTGGACGACCTGATCATCATCGCCGACGAGGTGATGGGCGAAGGGTCGGTGTCGTCGCGCAAGGTCTTCCAGTCGCGGTTCCGCCGCGCCTTCTGGGTCATCGGTGCCGCCGCCGCGACGACCATCATCGCGATGAGTCCACTGGCCATCCTCTCGCTGGGTGACCTGCAGGGCTTCGCTATCTTCACCATCCTCGGTGTCATCATCGGCGTCCTCGTCACCCGCCCGGCCTACGGTGACATCCTCCGCATCCTGCTGACCGACGACCGCTGACGCCTCCGCAACGCACACGCAACCTCGTTTTTCTCCTGTCCTGTCGTCCGCCGAACCGCCCGACAGTGTGCCACATCACGGTCTGCTCCGCGACCGAACCAGTCGACTCCGGTGAGTCCCACCGAACGATGACTGTCGTTCTCTCAACATCATAGAAATTTCAACAGAATATTATACGTCCTCGCCGAACTATTGGGTGAAGCGTTTTCTGAGAAACCGCCACTCCGTCGGTAATCACGGTGTACATACCAACTATGGAAGAGACTCCACTTCGACACGACGACACGGACGCGATGACGACGACGACGAGGGAGCAGGGGTCGAACGTCTCCCCTGCCGATGACGTGGAGTACGTGGCAATCGTCGCCCCGTACGACGACGCACCGGACGAGTGTACCATCTTCCCCACCGGCCTCTCCGAAGCGGAACTGCTGACGACGTGGATTTCCGCCGAAGAAGGCTCGTACGTCTCGCTCGACGAGATGGTGTAAGTTCGGCCCGCCGGCTCCCGCTCGAATCGCCCTCCAACTGCTCGATTTTACTAGTAAAAGTCGCCGAGCGACGCCTGTTTAAAAATCGCCGAGCGACGCCTGTTCGTGTGCCGCCAGCACGTCGGCACACGTCGCCCACGACTTCCGTGCACAGTCCGGCAGAATCCCGTGTTCACGGACGAACTCCCGCAAGAAGTCACGGGTCGTCTGGTCGCTCGGATAGCCACTGCCGACGTCGCCGTACTCCACAGCAATCTCCTCGACTCGTCGGTCACGCTCGACTTTCGCGACGATGCTCGCCGCCCCGACGATGGCGTGTTCGTCGTCGGCGCGGTGCTGGGCGTGAACGTCGACTGAGATTCCTGCTTCGGCCACCCCGTCGCGGACGCGACGCCCGAATCGAGATTCGCTCACGTCACCCGCGTCGCAGACGAGTTCGTCGCCGTCGGCGGCGATTTCGGCAGCCGCGTCGACCTGTGCACGGACGGTGAGTAGATTCATGTCCGTCTCCGGGTCGTCGATGGTCTCCGGTTCGATGAACGCGACACCCACCGAGATGTCGTCGCGCTCGCGGAGTGTCGCCGCGAGTTCCTCTCGGCGACCGGGTGAGAGCCGCTTCGAGTCGGCGATTCCGTCTGGAAGCGTCTCTGGGTCTGCCCGGACTGCTGCGGCGACCATCGGCCCAAGCACGGGTCCCTTTCCGGCCTCGTCGACGCCGATTCGCATACGTGGTCGGGTCTTGGGGTGGGGGATTCAAGATTGCGGTCTCCGACGACGCTTCGCCCCCCACGAGACGCGGCCGCCCGCTACAGTGCCGTCGGTTCGCTGGACGCCGTCACCGACTCGGTGAAGGTCCGAATCGCTTCACGGGCCCGGTCCACGTCTGGGCTCGCCCCGATAGAGTGGTCTGCTTCGAGACGGACGAATTCAGCGTCGGGTATTGCCTCGACTACGGACTCGGCATGGTGGATAGGCACTGCCCCATCGAACTTTCCGTGGATGACGAGGGTTGGACACTCGATAGATTCGTACGAGACGTTCGGGAGTTCACGGAACCACCGCTCGTCGTTGAGCGTCCCGTCGATGCGTGCACTCGCCGGGAGAACGGTCGGAACCAGGTCGAGTGACCGTTGCCGAAGCTGTGGGTCAGCCTTGATAGATTCGACGTACGCGGCGAACGCCTCACCTTCGAGTGTCGAGAGCTCACTGTGTAGCATCGGGATGAGCGTGTCGGGGGCAAAGCGCCGGAGTGCTACGGCGATGCCGGACTGCACGTCGAGCACTGGTGTCGAGGTGAGGAGGGGGTCGACGATTGGGTTGCCGATGTCGAACATACGTTCGTCGATTTCGGTGGTGATAGCCGAGAGGAGTACGAGTCCAGAAACTCGGTCAGGATAGTCGGCCGCAATCTGGAGGGCGATTGGACCGCCGCCCGAGAGGCCGACGACGACTGCACGCTCGATCTCGAGTTCGTCGAGGAGTGCCACGAGTGTGGCTGCCTGGTCGTCAAGCGGCCCGTTGTCGCCCAGAGGCGTCCGCAGATATCCCGGTCGTGACGGGGCGATGAGTTCGACGTCGTCACCGAACAGCGAACCACCGGCCATCAACCCCTGGTCGTACCCACCCGGGTCGCCGTGGAGGAATAAAACCGGATAGCCAGAGCCCCGTCGTGCGACTTCGACGACGCCCCGGTCCGTCGTGACGAGTTCACTGCCGGCCGCGAGGTCAGCGAGTCGTTCCTGCTTCCAGCGCCAGTATGTGATACCCACCGCACCGAGGAGGAGGCCAACACCACTGGCGGCCGCTCGTGTCCAATTTCGGTTCATAGCACCGTGGAGATACGTTGCAGTGTGACCTAATCCTACTTCTCAGAAGCCAGATAGTGTGCGAAACCGACTCGAAAAACTCGGACCGTTCCCGTGGACGCCGCGTCTGCTCAGTCTTTGAAGAAGTCGTCGTCCTCGAAGGATTCGTCTTCGCCTTCGACAGCAATCACGTCGAGCGCGGTGACGACCGCGCCCGTGTCGAGGATGCCAGCGAGACTCGGGTTCGTCCGGCCTTCGTCGCCGGAGACGAGTTCTTTGATGTAGAGGCCACCCTCGCCGTGGATTTCGACGGTTCCGTGGCGGGCGTCTTCGAGTTCGCCGGTGGCGTCGTAGACCTGTCGCGTCCGCGTGATGCTCGCCCGGCGGTGGTCGACGCGGTGGGGCGTGTACTGCTTGATGGTCGCGCCGGTGAGTTCGTCCAGTGCGGCCTGCAGGTCTTCGTCGGTCACGTCGTCGTCGAATTCGACGGCGGCGCGGTACTGCTTGCTCGCGTCGAGTTTCTTCACGCGTTCGACCATGTCGTAGGTGGCGAGACGGAGTCCCTCGACTTCGATTGCGCCGTCGGCCATGGCGTTCACGTCGCCTTCGAGTTGTTCGACGTCGATGTTGCGGCGACGTGGTTCCATGATTTCGACGACGAAGGGCCGGCCCGTTCCGAGCATCAGGGCGTCCACGTCTTCACGTCCAGCGCCGTGGAACTTGGCTTCGACGCCGTCCATCACGTCCATCACGATGGGTGCGACGAACCCTTCGACGCTCTCTTCGTAGAGATAGCCAGACCCACCGCAGTAGTCACACAGTTCTTTGCCTTTGTAGCCCGAGCCGTCGCACTCGCGGCAGGGCCACTCTGTCTGTGGAATGTCGCGTTCGAGTTTACGGTAGCGGCCGTAGACGAACGCCGAGTTGAGTTGCGCTTCGATAGTGTCCGCCTCGATGTCGAGGAGGAACTGCACGTCGGGGCGGGTGAAGTCCACCTCGGTGCCGGTGAGACGGCCGATGCGTTTGCCGACTTCGCGATTGAACTCGGATTTGAACAGTTCGCCGGCGTCGTCTGGGAGGCCAGCACCCTCACGAAGGAGAATCTCGTTCTCTTCGACGAGTGGGGGTGCACGCGTGCCCACCTGATACGTCTCGACTTCCACGTCGTCGATGGCCGCCGCACAGCGTTCGGCCCACTCGTCGAAGCGTGCACACTCGCCTTCACAGACCCAGCACGCTTCGGTTTCGACTGCATCGTACGGTTCGTCGTCGTCGAGGGCGGCGGCGATTCGCAGCGACTGCCCTCGTTCGGCGTTCGTCAACCCGAAACTTCGGTCGGCGAACGCCCGGCCGAGACAGGCGTCACAGACCGGCCCGCTCGCAGCGAGTTCGCGGGCGTCGTCGAGGATACTCATACTCGGATTCTCTCGGGGCGGGCGTAACTACCTTACTTTGTTCGGACGCCAGTTTTTGACCCGTCTAAAATCCGAGACGTATGTCAACACGCGTCAGGTGTGGTGGTACCGTGACTCCGAGAAAATTGATGTACTGGGGCGTGGTAGCCGATTCATCATCTGGACCGAAGGTCGAACTATCGTGTCTATCGGAACGCAAACACATCGAAATCTCGCACTGTTCGTCACGCTCGCCGTTCTCTGGGGGACGTCGTTCATCGCTATCGAAGTCGGATTGGAGGTTCTCCCACCGGCGCTCTTTGCTGCACTCCGGTACGACGTTGCCGGGGCGGTGCTGTTCGTCTATGGCCTGCTTGCCGCCGAAGATTGGCGGCCACGTGGTCGTGACGAGTGGGTCGTCGTCGGCGTCGGCGCTGCACTCCTCATCGGCGCGCACTTCGCACTCCTGTTCTCCGGTCAGCGCTACGTCACGAGCGGTGTCGCGGCAATCGTTCTCAGTCTCTCTCCGATTCTCACACCGCTTTTCGCGTGGTCGATGCTCCCCGAAGAACGACTCGACGCCGGTGGCTTCCTCGGTGTGGGCTTCGGACTCGTCGGCACCGTCGTCATCGCACTCTCGTCGGGGTCTGTCGGTGGACAACTCCTTGGCGTCGTCTTGCTCTTCCTCGCCGCAATCAGCTGGGCGTTCGGGACCGTCCTCGTCAAGCGCCTGCCCGGCAACCCTCCGGTCGTGGCGATGCAGTCGTGGATGATGCTCCTCGGTGCGGGACTCCTGCACGTCGTGAGCCCCGTTCTGGGCGAGCCGGGACTCGCCACAGTCGAGTGGTCACCGCTCGTCGTGGGAGCGTTGCTCTTTCTGGCGGTCCTGTGCAGCGCCGCCGGGTTCATCATCTACTTCGTTCTCTTAGAGCGCATCGGTGCCATCGAGATCAACCTCGTGAGTTACGCCGTCCCTATCGTCGCCGCGCTCAGCGGGTGGGCGTTCCTCGGTGAGGAGATTGGCATTTCGACGGTGGCCGGGTTCGCGTTCATCCTCACTGGATTCGCGCTGATGAAGCGTCGGGCGCTCGTCCCGTTCGTGTACGGGTTCTGTGTCCGAACTGGCGTCGTCGCGCTTCGCTTGGTTGGCGACTACGAACCGGTCTCTGCTGACCCGGACAGCGTGCCCGCAGACGACTGACTTTTCGGCTGTTCTCTCCCATCGACTGCGACGAACTGCTCCCGTCTTCGGATAAAAAGGTTCGCTGGCTGTGTCGCCTAGAACAGCCCAAACTGCCCGAGTACCCACAACGCGACGAGCGCGATGCCGACACCGAGTGCAACCAGGAGAACCGTGATGATGGCGACGGCAACGAGGAGGATTCGTCTGTCTGCTTCGACTCGCTCTCCAGACAGGTCGTCGAAGCGTTCTTCGAGCAGTCGAACGTTTCGGGCGTTCGCCTTCCACGCGACGTCGAACACGTCGCCAACGAACGGCAACGAGCCGAAGACTGTATCCAGAAGCACGTTCCCGAACATTCGAGCGAGCGTCGCACGAGGCACACCCATCATCGCCGCCTCGACGAGGATGTACGCCGACATCGCCGACGCTGCCGTGTCTCCGATTCCGGGGATGAGACCGAGTATCGGGTCCAGGCCGATGCGGTAGTTCGTCCCCGGGATTTCGATCGCGTTGTCGAGGTAGTGACTCACAGTCCGGAGTCTAGCCAGTGTCTCTTCGGGCGTCGCGTCGTCGAAATCGACGATTGCGTCGGGTTCGAGCAGGCGTTCTCCGCCGCGTTGGAGCGTCGAGTCGTCCACGATGGACGTATCGCGTTGCGCAGTCTTGAGCGTGGCGTCGACGTGGGCAGAACAGTCGTCAGGACAGAACAGTCGTCAAAAATGAGTAGCACGTCGCCCCCACGGTACCGGGCGACGTGCTGGGGTAGAGTTACAACCAGCGTTGTACCGCCGTCGGGTCGGAAGCGAGGGCGACGGTCCCCTCGAATGGGTCGGTATCGCCGTCTTCAGAGACCAACCTCGATCGCGCGCTCGACGACGTTCGCGCCGTAGCGTTCGTTCAACTCGTCGTGTTGGTCCGGGCGGTTCTCGTAGACGTCCTGGAACAGGCTGATAGGCGTCATCGCGGCCTGATAGGTCGCTTCGTCCCACATCCGGTCTTTGGCTATCGAGAGTTCGGTCCCGCCGATGCGGAGCGTCGCTGCTTGCTCCATGGCGATGGCACCTCTCCCGGCCTCCTTTGCGGCCTCGAACTCTTCCATGGAGTCGACGATATCGTCCATACTCGGAACGTACGAGGTCAGGTCGTGGAGTTCCTCGCGGAGTTCGTCCTCGTCGAGGAGTCGCGTGTCGCCGCCGACGCGGAGTTCGTACCCGTCGTCGGTCTGCGTGAGCGACAGTCGGTCGCCGTCGTACAGTTCGACGCCGTCCACTGATTCGAGTTCGACCTGCTCGCCGTCCACGTCAAGCAGCCAACTCCCGGTCTTCGGCGGGAGCGGCGACGTGTTCGCTTCGACGACCTGTCCGGGCGTCAACGACCAGATGCCGAGCATCCCTTTGGCCTGATTCTCCGTCATCCGCTCGTGGTAGCCTTCGACGTTGCGGATGTCGTCGTACGGGCCATCGACTGCGATACACCCGGCGGCGCTCGCACCCCGTGAGGTGTTGTGTCGAAGTTCCGGCCACGACGGCAGTTCGCCCGTCGGTGTGAACGCTCGCATGTCCTTCGTGTAGTCGACTTCACCATCGACGAGGAGGAACAGTCGTTCGAGGTTGTTGGTTGGCTTGCCCATCTCCTCGCGGAGTTTCCCCATCGCGAGTTCGGCCTGTCCGCTCTCGATGATGACGGACATGGCGAGACTGCCCTCTTCGAGTCCGTACTCGGTTTCGACGATGGTGAAGAACTCGTCGGCCTTCTTCCAGTCGTCGATGTCGCCGACTTCGGGGATGACGAACCCGTCGATGTGTTCGATTGCCCCGCGTTCTGGGTCGGCAATCTGCAGCATGTGCTGGAATCCCTGATACCGTGTCGCGGGACTGTCGCGGTGCCAGACCATCCGGGGATGGATTTCACCGGGGAAGTCGGCACCTGCTTCGGCGACGACTTCGATGATGTTTTCGGCACCTTCGTCGCGCATCGAGGGTGCTGTCGCGTCTTCGTTGTCTGGAACCCACACGTCCGGGGCCTGCATGCCGCGGAGCTGGGAGGCGCGTCGAAGCATCTTCGCGGAGTCTGCTTCACCTTCGACGGCTGTCGGCGAGGTGAAGAAGGTCCGAACGAATGCTCTGTCGTGTCTTCTCTCTGTCATTGTTGTCTCTCCAAATTATGGTGTGTTAATGAGTGGCACAAGTAAAAATCTGTGTGGTGCCCCTAGTCGTCCGACGTGATGGGGTCTGCTTGCTCTTCGCTGAAGCCTTCTGACTCCTCGATCCGACGCCGTGCTTCGGGGTCGAACGTCGTCTCGATATCCTGATACCGCGAGACGAACGAGAGTTCGTGGTGGCTCTCGGTCGGGTGACCGAGATAGCGCTGTTCGAGGTCGAACTGTCCCTCTTCGTCTTCTTCAGCGAGTTTCTTGAAGTCCTCGTAGACGGCGTGCGCGCCGGAGTGGAGGCCGAACAGCGTGATGAAGATGTACTTGTAGCCGAGGTCACCCAGTTCCTGGAACGTGAGCGGGTCGTCTTCGTTCGACCACGCGAACGACGACGAGTAGTTGAACGCGAGTTTCAGGTCGGGATGCGTCTCGTGAATCGTCTCGGCGTACTCGACTGCGTCTTCCCGACTCGGGTTGGGCATCTCTGGCCAGACGAGGTCGACGCCTGCGTCGGCGTAGATGCGCCCGCGTTCGAGGTGTTCGTCCCAGTCACCGTTCGACGAGCCGTAGGCGTCGGTCCGAGCGATGATGATGGTGTCGTCGCTCTGTTTGGCATCGACCGCCGCTTCGAAGCGAGCGCGGGCCTTCTCGCGGGAGACGATTTGCTTGCCGGCGATGTGGCCACAGCGCTTCGGCGTCGTCTGGTCCTCGATGTGAATCGCAGCGACGCCGGCTTTCTCGTACTCGCGGACGGCGCGGCGGACGTTGTGAGTTCCGCCATAGCCAGTGTCGCAGTCGGCGATGATTGGGAGGTTCGTCGCCTCGACCATTCGCTTGGCGTTTTCGACCATCTCCGTCATCGTGACCATCTCGAGGTCGGGGAAGCCGAACTGGCCGAGGACCGTCGAATAGCCGGACATGTAGGCGGCGTCGTGGCCGGTCATCTCGGCGAGGCGGGCGTCCAGTGCGTGGTACATCCCGGGGGCGAACACGAAGTCCTGAGTGTTCAGCATCTCCCGGAGTTCGCGGGCTTTCGGATTGTCGATATCGCGGGTAAAGACGTCGCTGTCGAGTTCGGTTGGATTCATTGGGTTTCGGTGGGCTGCATCGTCTGTTCGATGCGGTTCAGCTGGGTACGAAGCGCGGCGAGTTCTCGCCGGATAGTCGTCATCTCGTCTCCCTCACCGGGTTGCTGGATGAAGGGAACGAGCGGCGCGTCCATGTTCTCGATGTTGGTGGGGTAGCGTCGCGATGGCCGGGGAGGGCGAGTAGTCGTCGACCGTGTGATAGCCGTCGAAGCTGTGTTGGTCGTCGAACGAGTCGTCGTGTCGGTACGGGTCGAGTCGGATCGGTTTGTCATTGGTTACGTCGGTGGTGTGGGTGGTCGATAGCGGTCGAAGCGGTTGTGGGTCGAGTTGTGGTGTGCTTTCGCGGATACTGCGGATACTACCATTGTGCGTTACCTCACTCGGTCCGACTCGAAGGCGATATTAAAAGTTAATCATTTATAATGATAATATTCGTTAATGACTTATTTTGGTACAGTCGGATATTAGGGCCTAATTTGTCATGCCAGAACATACCATGGGGTTCTACTGCGACTGTGTCATTTATTCACAGTGCATTCCGCGTACAGTACGCTTAATCGCGTCCACCTCTGACGACGCACCAACGAATGTCATCTGCGATAGAGATACGAAATCTGACGAAGTCCTACGGTGAGGTGAGGGCGCTCGATGGCATCGACCTCGACGTGCCCGAAGGGTCGTTCTTCGGCCTGTTGGGTCCCAACGGTGCCGGGAAGACGACGTTCATCAACATCCTCGTCGGCCTCGTCCGCAAATCCGGCGGGACGGCGAACGTCTTCGGCTACGACGTCGAAGACGACTACCGCGAGGCACGCGACCTGATCGGGTTGGCCCCGCAGGAGTTCAACGTCGACAAATTCTTCCCTATCATCGAGATTTTGCAGACGAAAGCCGGCTATCACGGGGTCCCACGGGACGAAGCGCGAGAACGGGCCGAAGAGGTGCTCAAGCGCGTCGGCATCTACGACAAGCGCGACACGCGCTTCGATTGGCTCTCCGGCGGGATGAAACGCCGATTCATGCTCGCACGGGCGCTCATCACCAACCCGGACTTGCTCATCCTCGACGAACCGACCGCCGGTGTCGACGTGCAACTCCGTCACGAACTGTGGGAGACCATCATCGACCTCAACGACAAGGGGACGACGATTCTCCTCACCACCCACTACATCGAGGAAGCAGAGCGCCTCTGTGACGAAGTGGCGATTCTCGACGCCGGTCGCATCATCGAAGTCGCGAGTCCCGAGGAACTGATGGACCGCGGCACCGACGACATCGTCGTCCAACTGCGTGACGCGCCGACCGCTATCCCCGACTTCGCAGCGGACGACGACCGAGTCGAATCCGTGGAACTCGACGGCACTCGTCTCGTCGTCACCGCCCAACAGGGTGGCCTCGTCGCCCCCGACGTGGTACAGTTGCTCGACGAGGCGGGACACGAAATCGTCGACCTCGAAATCTCGCGCACGTCGCTCGAAGAGGTGTTCGTCGAGATGACCAGACAGGGCGAAGGTCGTGCGACGATGGAGGTCGACCAGTGAACTACAATCTGACGGGATTTTACGCCCTGCTGCGGCGTGAAATCCTCCGGTTCGTCCGTCGCCCCCGGAACACGTTCGCGCCGCCGTTCATCACGAACGTGCTGTACTTCTCGGTGTTCGGCGTCATCCTCGGCGAGCGCATCGACCAGATTGCGGGCGTCCCCTACATCCTCTTTATCCTCCCCGGACTCATCGTCCTCGGCGCAGTCTCGAACGCCTTCGAGAACGCGTCGTTCTCGATTTTCCACGGCCGCTGGAACCGCTACATCGAAGAGGCGCTCACGTCGCCGCTGTCGTACTCGTCGATGGTCGGTGCGTACATCTTCGCCAGCGCGACGCGTGGCCTCGTCGTCGGTGTCCTCATCGCCCTCATCGGGTTGTTCTTCACTGCCGTCGGCGTCGCCAGACCGTTCTATCTCGTCGCGTTCATGCTCGTCATCACGCTCCTGTTCGCCGCCATCGGCGTTGTCGGCGGCCTCTGGGCGGAAGACTGGGACGACCTGACGATGATGAACCAGTTCATCCTCCGGCCGCTCGTCTTCTTCGGCGGCGTCTTCTACTCCCTCAACGAGATTCCGGAACTGTTCCGACAGGCGTCGCTCCTCAACCCGATGATTTACATGGTCAACGGCGTCAGATACGGGTTCCTCGGCGTCACCGAAGTCGACCCGAACCTCTCGCTCGGTATCCTCTCGGCGCTCACGCTCGTCATCGTCGCCATCGACGTTGTGCTCTTCCAGCGTGGCTACGGCTTGACCGACTGACTGACTCGCCGACTGCGAACGCCGTCTTCGCAGCATTCGTCTCTCGTGTTGTTTCTGTTCGTCCCGCTGTCGTCGACACCCGCGTCTCCGCGAAGCGAAAGTCTATGCGGTGTGTTTCCGAATCTCGTTCCATGCCCGACTCTACCCCTGACCTCGACCGGTTTACCTCCCGGCGTTCGACTGTCTACGCACCGAACGGCGTCGTCGCGACGAGCCAACCGCTGGCCGCACAGGCGGGCGTGGAGATTCTCTCACGCGGTGGCAACGCCTTCGATGCCGCTGTCGCTGCCGCGGCGGCCCTGAACGTCGTCGAACCCACGTCGACGGGTCTCGGCGGCGACGTCTTCGCCTGTTACCGGACTGCCGACGGCGAGGTTGGTGCGATGCGAAGTTGTGGCGGCGCGCCCGCGGCGGCGACGCGCGAAAACGTCCGTCAGGCAATCGCTGACGCGGACAATGTCCCGCGCTCTGAAGCGACGATGCCGGAGCGAGGTGCCCACACCGTCACGGTCCCCGGGACGGCCCGTGGGTGGGAAGCGACCATCGACCGCTTCGGCAAGAAATCGCTGGCCGACGTGCTCCAACCGGCGATTCACTACGCAACGGCAGGCTATCCCGTGACGGAGGTCGTTTCGGCGCAGTGGCAACACGGCGAAGACGTGTTCGTATCCGACCACGCCCGCGACGCGTACCTGTTCGACGGTGCTGCACCGACGGTCGGACAGACTGTCACACTCCCGAAGCTGGGTCGAACCCTCGAACGAGTCGCCGAAGACGGTGCAGACGTCATCTACGAAGGCGACGTCGCGGCGGCTATCGCCGGCGAAGTGCAGTCGAACGGCGGTTTTCTGACGACTGACGACCTGGCGTCCTTCGAACCCGAGTTCGTGGACCCAGTCTCGACACAGTATGGAGGAGTCGAGGTGTACGAACTCCCGCCGAACAATCAGGGACTCATCGCGCTCGAAGCCCTCAACGTCGCGGACGAACTCGATGCTGGGTCACACCCGTCTGGGTCGGCCGAATCGGTCCACCGATTCGCAGAGGCGATGAAAGTCGCATTCCACGATGGGCATCGATACATCACCGACCCCGAATACGAGGATATCCCTCCGCTCGCCTCACGTGAGTGGGCGGCGAAACGGGCCGAAGAACTCGGTGACGAGGCGAATCACGACGTGACGTTCGGCGTTCCAGACGCCCACGCAGAAGACGCCGACACCGTCCTCTGCTGTGTCGCCGACGCCGCCGGCAACGTCGTCTCGTTCATCAACTCGCGGTTCGCCGGATTCGGCTCCGGATTGGTCGCGGGCGACACCGGCATCGCACTACAGAATCGTGGTGCGTCGTTCTCGCTCGAAGCCGACCACCCGAACCGATTGGAACCCGGAAAGCGCCCGTTCCACACGCTCATCCCGGGCCTCCTCGAATTTGGTAAAAACGACTGGGCGGCCTTCGGTGTGATGGGTGGGTACATGCAACCGCAAGGGCACGTCCAGGTTGTCTCGAACATCGTCGACTACGGCCTGCCTGTACAGGCCGCGCTCGACGCCCCCCGGTGGCGATACCGCGAAGACGGAACGCTGGCAGTCGAGGACCGACTCGCAGGCAGTATCGGCGCGAAACTCGCCCGAAAGGGACACGACGTTCGAGTCCTCCCAGCATCGATGTTCGGCGGCGCACAGGTTGCCCGGTGGGACGACGGCACACTTTCGGGGGCCACCGAACCGCGAAAAGACGGACAGGTCGCAGGCTACTGACCTGACCTGACCTGACCTGACCTGACCTGACCTGACCTGACCTGACCTGACCTGACCTGACCTGACCTGACCTGACCTGACCTGACCTGACGAGCCACTGGCTAACAGTGGTATGTATGTCGTATGCTATCGTGTGGGTAACGCTAAAGAGGTACCACCCGACAGATGGTGCATGGTTCGGCTCGGGCGACGGCAATTTCTTGCACGTGCTGGCACTGCCGTGAGCTTCGCTGGCGGCCTCGCAGAAGTCGCCGGAGCGTCGCAGTCTGCGACTCGTTTCGACCCATCGAGAGACGGATTCGGATTTCCGAACTGGGCGTCGACGGACACGTGGTATCCAGAACACGAACACGTCCAGATCGACCCGGAATCGGTCGAAGAGCGAATTCGGCGTGAGTGGAAAGGCACCTTCACCGACGTATTCGGACTCGCACTCTCGAATACGCCGGGGTCGCTGCTGAACCTCGTCTCTCAGCAACTCTCGGTCTCGGTCAACCAACTCGCTGCATCGAACGGTCACTGCTACGGCATGACCTATGCAGCACAACGATACTTCGAACAACCTGACGACCTCCCCAGCGAAGTCGACGTCGCTGCCGAGGTGTCCGACCCGGAGATCCCACTCGGGTCCGACGAAGGGCCGATTGGCGACCTCATCGACCACTACCAGTCGCGGCAACTGCTCGATATCCACGCGTGGCTTGGCCGCCGCCGGATGTTTCGCCCGAAACGCATCGATTTCGAAGCCGAACTCGCCGCGTTGGCCGCGGTCATAGACGAGTTCGGGACGGCCGGCGTCACACTCGTCAACACGGTGTCGGGGTCGTCTCATCAGGTTCTCGTCTACGACTACACGGACACTCCCGATGGAGCACGACTCGCACTCTACGACCCGAACTTCCCAGCGAAGCAGTATCAACAGACCACACGGACGTTCACAATCGACGTGAGCAAGACGCTCCCCGTCTCAGGATACTCTGAGTACGACGCCTTCGTGTTCAATCGCTGGGACCGGGCGATTCGGTCGAGCGCGGACATAACGTCGCCAGTGGAGAGTAACACTCGTGACGACTTTGGCCACCTCCTGTCGCGAGTCGTGCGCGTCGCAGTCGATACGGCCGCCGTCTCACTCGCCGTCGTCGACCCAGAGGGGAACCCGGTCAGGAGAAATAACGCGGCATACATGGACCGCCGCCGGACCGACGTGTGGGCGACGCGGTATCGATACGACGCCCCACCGGGGAGATACCGACTCGCAGTGGTCGCGACCAACAAGACGACGTACGACATGCAGGTACAGGTTGCTGGTCTCGGAATCGACCCACTGGATAGGGAACTCAAGAAGTCGATGTCGTCTGGCGAGGTTCACGAATACGTCATCGACGTTCCCGAGGAGGGGACACCGACGGTCTCACGAGTCCACGAGAGCCCAACGAGTGTGCTCCCGAAACTGGACCCCGCCAGCGTTGCTGTCGGTGCTGCGAGCGGGGCAGCACTGGCGTATCTAATTCAGTCGCGGTAAGGCGGCAGGGTCGTTCGCTCGAAAAACAGAACCGTTGGCGCGGTCGGACTACGCCGCAGTCTCGTTTTGTACGCCCGCGTCTGCCGGTGGTTCTTCGAGGTAGGGGTAGTAGTGAACGTTCGTGTGAGCGAAGTAGTTGGGGTCTTCGTTGACTGCACTCCCACTACCGTTCGCGATATCGCTGGAACTCGCGCCCTCGAACGGTGCATCGGGGTCTTCCGAACTGGACGGACCGTCGCTCGCACCCCAGTAGTTGCGTTCGGCGTGGATGCCGTCACCGTCTTCGTTGAAGACGCCGTGAGCCGAATTCGAACCGAGGTCGTTCTGATGGATTAAGACGAGTTCTGAACCCTCGTCACCGGGGATACACGCGTGGGGGACGTGGACGTGGACACCGTTTTTGTTCCCAGAGAGGTCGTTGTATTCGACGACAACCTCTTGGGTCGTGGCCGTCACGTCGACGGCGTCAGTGTTGTTGGTGATGTCGTTCTGGCGGATGTAGTTGGTCCCAGTGTCGAGTTTGTCGATAGTGACGACGAGGACACCGTCTTCAGTATTCGTGATGGTGTTGTTCTCGACGACGTTGTTCACCGCGTTTCGGGTGAGTTCGACGCCGGTCGTCGCGTTAGTAATCTCGACACGAGATATCGTCGAATTCTGCGTTTTGACGAGCGAGATGCCTTTCTCCCACGATTCGAGACGAACGTCACGGACTGTGACGTTCTGGTACGGTTCCTGTCTGAGTTCGTCGTCCGCACTCACGTCGATCGCCGTTCCATTTCCACTGCCGGCGACCGTGTGCCCTGCGCCGTCGATAGTGACGTTACCGGACGCTATCTGGAGACAACTTCCTTCGGTCGCGTTCGTCAGGTCCCCTCCGAGCGTATAGTGCCCCGGTTCCGAAATCGTGGTACAACTGGATATCGTTGTTCCACTCGACTCGTCAGCAGTGACGAGTGACGGTGCGACTGCACCGCCGGCGACTGCGACGCCGAAGGCGACGAGAACTGTGAGAATCTTTTGCATACGTCACTCGTGGGAACAGTAG
Source organism: Haloferax sp. DFSO52 (assembly GCF_048158745.1). Taxonomy (NCBI): domain Archaea; kingdom Methanobacteriati; phylum Methanobacteriota; class Halobacteria; order Halobacteriales; family Haloferacaceae; genus Haloferax; species Haloferax sp. DFSO52. The sequence continues at coordinate 394,803 of NZ_JBLOPB010000002.1, forward strand.
GTCGACACTATATTATCGGGTGAATAAGTCGCCTGCAACTGACGAATTGCGTGAGTACGACCCAGTCGTCGAGTCCGTGCTGTCGTGCGATTTCACCGGTCGTCTGCGCCACCATCCGCTGTCGCACCGTCGACGAAGAGATCAGTTTTCCGACTTCGTTCGACGAGTCGGTCAAGAAGGGCCGGAGAGACACCCGAGACGTCGCCCGCTTGCACCCCCCAGAGCGTCGCGTACAGGCCCCCCTCTGCGACGAGTTCTTCGTGCGTGCCCGATTCGACGACCCGTCCTTCGTCGAGCACGACGATGGAATCTGCGTGTCGAATCGTCGAGAGGCGGTGCGCGATGACGAGTGTCGTCCGGCCCGACGTCAGTCGGTCGAGTGCACGCTGAATGAGGAGCTCTGTCTCGGTATCGACGGCGCTCGTCGCCTCGTCCAACACCAGTATCTGTGGGTCCTGGAGCATCGCGCGGGCGATAGAGAGTCGCTGGCGCTGGCCACCAGAGAGCTTCACACCGCGCTCACCGATTCGGGTGTCGTAGCCCTCAGGGAGGTTCGAGACGAACTCGTGGGCTTCGGCCGCGTTCGCAGCGGCCATCATCTCCGGTTCCGTTGCGTCGAACGCCCCGTACAGCAGATTCTCGCGAACTGTGCCGTCGAACAGATACACGTCCTGACTCACGTAGCCGATGGCCTCGCGGAGGCTCTGAACCGACACGTCGCGCACGTCGTGACCGTCGACGCGAACCGCGCCGTCAGTCGTATCGTAGAGACGCAAGAGGAGTTTCGCAGCGGTGGATTTCCCTGCACCCGTCGGACCCACGAGGGCGACTGTCTGGCCGGGTTCGCCAGCAAACGACACGTCGTGGAGCACCGACCGGCCCGTCGCGTAGGCGAACGAGACGTGGTCGAATTCGATGTGGCCGACGACAGGACCGAGGTCGATCGCATCGGCCGCATCCTGGACCGTCACGTCGCGGTCGGTCAGCCCGAAGATTCGCTCGCCAGACGCGCGGGCGTTCTCGTACGCGTTGACGATGCGGCCCGCTCCAGAAAGCGGGTCGATGAACCGCTGGGTCATGAACAGGAACGTGACGAACTCACCGACGAGGAGTTCGCCAGTAAAGGGCCCCGGCGGACCGAAGATGAGCCAGATGCCGCCGATGGCGAAGGTGGCCGCGAACGCGATGCCTGCGAGGAGTTCCATCGTCGGCTGGTAGAGGTAGTCCAGACGGACAACTGCGAGTGCACGCGTGTAGTAGTCCATCGACGCGTCGGCGACGCGTGTCGTCTCGTACGATTCTGTCGTCGAGGCTTTGATCACCTCCATGCCGGCGATGTTGTTCTCGATTCGTGTATTGAGTGCGCCGACGCTCGCTCGAAGCGCACGGTACATCGGCCGAATGGTCCGCATGAACCAGATGGTAAACACCGCAAGAAGTGGGACCGCCACGAGGGTGACGGCGGCGAGTTGCGCGTTCAGGTAGAAGAGAACGCCGGCGATACCGACGACGGAGACTACGAGTTGGAGGCCGCCGGAGAGCGTGCTGTCGAGGAAGGTCCTGAGATTTCGGACGTCGCTGTCGAGAATCGACAGCAGTTGCCCGGTCTGCTTGTCGTCGAAGAAGGTCATATCGAGGTGCTGGAGCACGTCGTAGGTGTCCACGCGGACGGCGTGCTGAACGCGGTTCGAGTAGACGGCCAGTCCGAGTCCCTGCACCCACGAGAGACCGACACCGGCGGCGAACGCCGCGATGACCAGCCAGAAACTCAGCCAGAACTGCCCCGAAATCGTCGCCGGAATCCACGCCGGCGGAACCAGTGGGAGGCGATAGGCGGTGTTCTGGAAGAAGACGGCGTCGATGGCGACACCGAGGACGAGCGCCGGGACGATTCCAACGAGTCGATTGAGCACGCTCGCTAGCAGGCCCACGACGAAGAACGCCAGATTCTCTCGCCCGTATTTGGTGAATAGACGGACCATCGGGTCACGTCTCGATTGGGTGCTCACTCACCTGAGGTAAGCGTCCAGCAGTATATGACGCGCGCGGTGGCGGCTCTCTGCGTCCCAGTACACAGTTGGTCCTCGCTGTTACACAGTTAGTCCTCGTGTCTGCCCTTCGCTCTCTTCGACCAGTTTTAGCCGTCAGAACTCCTAGTTTCTGGTGGTCGTATCATGGCAAAACAGGCGAGTAGTGGGGGCAAAGGCGTCCGAACCATCGAATTTTCTCAGGTAATCGGTCGGCCGGTGTCAGACGTATTTCACTTCGTCGCAGATCAACACGTGCAGAACCATCCACGCTGGGACCCGGACATCGAACTGGAACTCGAGACGCCAGGACCACTCGGTGTTGGGACGCTCATTCGACGACGGAACATTCGGTACGAGACGCCCGTCGAGGGGACGATGGAGATCGTGGAGTTCGAACCGAACGAATCCATGGGGACCGTAATCAAAGAAGGTGGCTTCGAGATGTCCGGTCGGGTCACATTCGAGGCACTGGGCCCATCGAAAACGAGGTTGACGCGGAGCGCGACGGTTCCTGAGTCAATCGACTCAGAGTTGATTCACCAGCAGATGGAACAGACCTCCTACCGAATCGAGGAACTGTTCGAATCGGCGCTGTAACTCGGTGCTCGCACCGCACAACTGTATCCCACCGAGATTCGTCGTCCCACCCGTGAGTGGACAGGGCTAAGGCCCTCTCGGGCGGAGTCGGCGATATGCGTCAATTCATCGTCCTCGGCCACGACGTGCCGACGACACCCGACTTCTCGCTCGACGACATCGCGGGCGGTGCTGGCCGTCTCGACGTGCTCTGCCGCTGTGTCAACTCTGCGTTCTTCCTCTCGCACGCGATCCGCGAGAACGTTCGCGTCCACCTCGTCCTTGGCGACGAGTACACCGTCCGGTTCGAAGGCTCCAAACTCCGCCGACTCAACCCCGACGAGCGCTCGACTGCCGCACTCGTTCGAAAGGCACTGGAGAAACGCGACGAGGCGATTGGCCACATGCCCGCCGAGTCGTCGCCCGGTGTCTCCATCCGTCGCATGGGATTCGAGACGACGCTGGAAGAGGCGGCACGCGATTCGACCGTCGTCGAACTCCACGAAGATGGCGACCCAGTGGTCGATGTGGAACCTCCTGAAAATCCCCTGTTCGTCCTCTCGGACCACAACGACTTCACCGACGAGGAAGCCGAGTTGTTGGCGACGGTTTCCGACGAGCGGGTTCGTCTGGGTCCGGAAATTCTCCACGCCGACCACTCGATTACGGTGGCGCACAACTACCTCGATACCGAGGGCTATTCGCAGTACTGAACGGCCGTGATTGTGTGTCATCGAGTCTGACGGTGCTCTCTAATCACAACTGTTAAACGCGATGGTGGCTTGCCTCAAAATGCGGGCCGGTGGGGTAGCTTGGTATCCTTCGGCCTTCGGGTGGCCGTAACCTCAGTTCGAATCTGAGCCGGCCCATTTCTACCCCGTTCAACAACCTACGAGCACCGCGTAGCGTGTGCGAGTGCTGCTAACGCGGTTGGATGGGCGACCGAAGATTCGAATCAGGGAGCGTCAGCGACCGTGGTTCGAATCTGAGCTGGGAATATCTACCTCACTCCCGTTCCACTCACGGACGCGGTCGCCAACGCGCTCAATCTATGCACCCGATTCAAACACGCTGACTCTGCGGCACACAGACTTCTGAGAGCGACGAGAACTGTCAGAGAGCCATCTTCGTGGCAAAAAGGCTATGTGTCGTCCTCGGTTGAACCCCGTATGGTATGCCCGTCTCGCGTCACGAGTCACGCACACAGCGGTGCTGGCAGCCGGCCAGTCGAACTGATTGGTCGGTGGTGATGCGATGAGAGACCCCTTCGTGAATCGGCGGACCCTCCTTGGGACGCTCGCAACCGCAGGACTCGGGGCGGTTGCTGGCTGTTCAACTTCCCAGAATGGGGAGGACAACGATACAGCGAGGGTCGAAGACGAATTCGCCCGCGGACTCGCGACGCGATTCGCGCCAACGCTGTACTTCGATGAGTACGAACAGTGGTTCCCGACCGACCCGCGACCGTACGAGCGCGAACGCGATGGCGAGACCATCGTCGACGGCTTCGACGCCGTCGATGGATACCACGAACGGAAGAAGTCGAGTGACACACCTCCGGACCCCACGGTGTTCTACAACGTCGTTCAGTACGAGAACTCCTCGCTGGCCGTGGTACAGTACTGGTTCTACTCTACGTTCGACCAGTTCACGACGAACTTCCACTGGCACGACTGGGAGGTGCTCCACGTCTTCGTCGATATCGACGACGGGGCCGACCCAGCGTCTGCCGTTCCGCAACTGTACGTCGCCAGTTCGCACTCTCGGAAGGTGCCGAACAACGAATTTCTCGACCCGGACCCCGAGCGTATCCCGCGTATCCTCGCCGAACTGGGGTCGCATTCGAGTGCGCTGTCGGTCAACGACAGTCTCGACCGGTTTCAGCGGTTGCCCGACGCAGGGACGTTCGCAGATATCACCAACAGCGCCATCGAACGCATCGAGGACATCGCAGAGATTCCAATCGCGTACGGGCTTCCACGCGACGAAGGCGGAACGTTGCCGTACGTCGTCCCCGAAGTAGACGGGGCGCCGATATACGACGACGAGCGTCTGCCGTCGGTCGAACGCACCGACCTCATCGACGAGTCGTTGACGATTCGGTCGTTCGACGCGCTGTCGTCGCCGCCGACCGACCTCCCACGACGAGCGACCGGACTGGTGTTCGACCACGAGACTCGCGAGACAGCCGCCGACGTCGAGTACACGCTCGTCCCGACGAGCGACGTCGAACACATCACGGCGTTCACCGGACCGCAACTGAGTTTCGAGTTCTCTATCCCGGAGTTCGCTGAAGACGCTATCGCCAGCCACATCACGACGGCGAGCACGCCGTGGACCCAACCACGGTACGAGAACCCCGCGGCGGATATCTCAGAGCCGAACCACCGACTCGCGTTAGCCGACCGATACGACGTCATCAGCGAGCCATCGACTGTCAACACTGTCATCGTCCGGGTCACAGAGGCAATCACGACCGACGATGCACCCGAGGGTGAGGGAGTGACCACACAGGATCCCACCGTCGAATCGGTGCTGTTGCTCGAGAGCGACCCCGAAGCAGTACCGACGTTCGCTGGCATCGGTGTCGTTCAGGACGTTCCGACTGGAGACCACCGTCTCACCGTCAACGGCGCGGGTCTCGCACCCCACAGCGAGCAGGTTTCAGTGGGCGCTGAAACGACCGAGGGGAGTGACGAAACGACGAACAGCGGCATCGTGACCGCCGGCGTCAGCGGTGAGATTCCACTCGTCGCCCGTGACTCAGCGACCAAACTGGAGGTCGATGCAGATGGTGCAGACAGTACTCTCTCCGGCCTCGGCGTCGAAGACGACTTCGGCGGCCGGTTGTACGACGCGCCACTCACCGGGCCCGACGCGGTGTACGTCCACCGCGGCGGCGCGTACACCGTCGAGGTTCGTGACACCGACGACGAGGTTGGGGCGTTCCGCGTGAACCCCGACCCGACTGGCGAGTCGGACGCGGGTGGTGTCCGCATCGACCGACCCAATACGGGAAAGACGTCGCTCGCTACCTTCCTCGCTGATATCGCAGCGGAGACACAAGCGCAGGTCGAAGCAGTGGCCGGCGAATCCGAAGACTCCGAGACCGACCAACCGACTGATAGTAGTGGGTCGTCGAACGCGATTCGAGGACTCGCACAGGCACTCGGTGCTGTCGCAGAAGCGGCCGAACGTGCCGCCGAACGTGCCGAAGCAGGGAATCGTGGGCGGGCGGACGAGAGCCTCGAAACCGTCTCGTCCCGACTCGACACGGTTGCCGAGCGGCTAGCAGACGCACGGGATGGGCTCCCTGCGGACCTCGCGCGGGCGACAGACCGCCGACTCGCACAGGCACGACGTCGGTCAGAGCAAGCACGCTCCGCAGAAAAACTCTGAATGCTCCGCTCTGCGGACAACGTAATGCGTGGAATTTCTCGATAGCGACGAAACGCAGTCGCTCAGTGTCTGATTTCGCCTAAAAGTGAAAGTTATCGTTCTGCCGCGAAACGCGGCGTACTAAATTAATTTAAAGTCGGGTGAGGTTCGTCGCGCGTGGGCCCTTGGGGGCCTGCTCGATGTCGAACTCCACGTCCGTGCCTTCTTCGAGGTCCGGGCCGCCGATGTCTTCCATGTGGAAGAACACGTCGTCGTCAGCATCGTCCGTCGAAATGAAACCGTAGCCGCCTGTGTCGTTGAAGAAATCAACGTTTCCTTTCGCCATTGCTTTTGGACAAACAGGCCCTTTGCGGATAAGGCTTGCGAGGGTTGTTGTGTCATGGGCATATTTTAGTTGACACATTATTTTGCATTGGGCGAAATAATAGACGCTTGTCCCAAATACACCAGTTATCCGCGGCCTCACCGAGTAGTCAGTCAGCGATTGGCGCAACTCTGTGGGAATCAGAACTTCTGCTGGCCGGATTCAGCCAATCCGAACAACGAGTGTTTACCCGTGTTCGGACCATTCGGTGAGTGTGGATGCCAACGATGTCCGTCGGAAGTGGGAAGACCGGTCGGGGGAGTTTTCGCCAGAGTACTACGCGTACTATGGACCGAACGAGACGAGCACTTCGGTTCGACGACTGTTCGAACGACGCCTCGAACCTGATGCGGCTATTCTCGAACTCGGGTGTGGGCCGGGCCGTCACCTCGCATCACTTCGCGACCACGGTTTCACGAACCTCCACGGCATCGACATCAACGTCGACTCGTTCGAGGTGATGGAAGAGACGTACCCCGCTCTCGCGGCGGCAGGGACGTTCTACGCCGACGCAATCGAAGACGTCGTCACCGGATTCGACGACGGTCAGTTCGACGCAATCTACTCTATCGAGACGCTTCAGCACATCCACCCTGACGACGAGTGGGTCTTCGAAGCAGTCGCACGCGCGACGAGTGACCTGTTGGTCACCGTCGAGAACGAAGGTGACGAGGAACTGCCACCGAGCGAGCGAGGCGTGAACGAACACGAGTACGATTTCCCGCTCTACTACCGCGACTGGCAGGATATCTTCACGGCATTCGGATTCACGCAGGTCGAAATCGAACGCGGTGCCAGAGACACGCTGCGCGTCTTCGAGCGACAACCGGAGTGAGTCGGCCAACGAGACGGCAGGAAATCGGTGATTTTGTGGTCCACTTGTGAGGCTCGGCCGGGAGTTCGTCAGAACCCACCGTATCGAAGATACACCATGTCGGCAATGAGGACGAGTTGGAACAGCCCTTGCACGCCGCCGAGTTTGGCGTTCTGTTGTCCGATTGCGGAGATGACACCGGGGTCGGGGTCGTCCGAAATCATCTCGAAGTACATTCGAATCTCACCCGGCATGAGGAACCCGAAGCCCTGAACCGAGAGGATAGTGACGATGGCGAGCGCGACGACGATTGCGGGCGTCGTCATCTGGAACTGGCCGATGGTCGTCGCGACCCACGCGAGCGACCCGACGGTGGCGACGGCGAAGACGAGTTGCCAGCGGCGGTCCGACCACGCGTTCAGCCGCCACCCGAGGAGCAGGAGAACCGGAATCAGATTCGCGGCCGTAAAGAGTGCCAGCCACGGTTCGGCGTGGGGGAACACGCCGAGGCGCTGGGCGAGTGTAATCCCGCCAGCAATCGTGACCAGCGCCATCGACGGCAGGAAGAAGGCCGTCTTCGGGGTGAGTCGCTCGAACACCGCCGCACTCTGTTCTTTCGAGAGGCCACCGATGACCGGGCCGAGAATCGCCCCGAGAAAGAGGTCGGTCCCGGTCCAGAGGAGCCCCGCCATCACGTGGACGAAGGTGTGTTGTTGCAGCGTTCCGACGGTGAGTGCATACGCGAGTGCGACCACCGAGATAGTCACGATACCGCCAGCGAACGCTGGATTCGCCCGCGATGCCATTCCGCCGATGGTCCCCCGAACTGTCCGTGTCTGTGTGCTCATGTCCCTCACTCATGTTGACTCAATGTCAAAATTTCGACGGACGTGCTTATCACCCCACGCGGAGACAACTCACCAATGACAGAGGCCCTCCCGTACGACGTGACGAGCGTCGACGACGTTGCTGCCAACCGTGACGAAGTCGTGTCAGCAGTGCAATCGCATGCGGGGACGATTGCACGCCAACTCGCTATCTTGCAGGGCGGCGATTACGGGCAGGAGACGTTCAAGACACGACGCGGGAAGTGGACGCTGAAGTACGAAGCAGGCGCGTTGCAGTACCTTCGCTTCAAGGGCAAGTCTGGCGGCGAGACGTACGTCGTCTCGACCAAGCAACCTCCCGAACCGAAACCGCTGGCGACGGCGATGCAGGACTACCCTGCGTTCGTCGAAGCGTACAACGACCACGTCGAGGGACTCGACGGCGTCCTCGACGACGTTCCCACCGAATTTCCGGACGTCGTCACGACGGAGACCATCGTCGCGGACCGTGACCGACTCGTCGAGACGATTCGCGAAGTCGGGAACACGATTGCGGGCGAACTCAACCGCTTCGACGGGGAATACGGAACGTTTACCCAGCGAGTGAATGGCACTCGCTGGGAGCTGAAGTGGGACGGACCGCAGGTTTCGTACCTCCGCGTCGGTGGCGAAGGGGGTGTCTACCTGCTCTCGCAGTACGAACCGCCGTCGGCACCCGACGTTCGCAAACTCGCTTCGGATTTCGCCGCGTTCGTCGAAGCGTACAACGACTACGTCGAGGAGTTAGAAGTGGACCTCGAACAGATCTCGTTCGACGTCACAACCTGAGTCTCAGTCTCACGTCAGCGAACTATTACATTCTCGTGTCTGTGAATCACCAACTATTGCGAAAGTCGCAGACGGCGGCGAGTTTTCCGAACGGTTTTTGCGTTTGTATCACCCACTCTACACGATGGTCCCCGCATCGAGAGGGAAGACTGGTGCACTCTTCGTACTGATTGGTGTTGGCGTCGTCGTCGCGACGTTCGTCGTCGGTGTGACGTTCGCCTCCGACATCGGTGTCGGTGCCGCCACGTCTCCCGATGACGGACAGGCGAACTTGACACTCGTGGGGTCGCAAGGCGGAGGGGCCGGCCTTCACAAATACGGGAGCGTCTACCTCCTTTCGGACGATAACGTCTCGTGGCGACTTGCCGATGCGGACAGCTATTTCGACGTGACGGCACTCGACGACGGGCGTGTTATCGCTGCATTCATGGATAGCGGATACACCGATTGTGGGCCGTACACCTCGCCCTGTGCCCGGACTGGATACCGAATCATCGACCCGAACGCCGAGGATGGCCCCGTCACCGTCGAAGAGTGGAGTTTCCCCATCCGAACGATGGTGAACAGCGAAATACACGACGTCGAACCGACCGAATCGGGTGAGATACTCGTTGCGGATATGGAATACGAACGGATTCTCGCCGTGAAGGACGGTGAGGTGACGTGGCAGTGGGAGGCGTCGTCGTACTACGACGCGCCCGCCGACCCGACGAAAGAAGATTGGCTTCACATCAACGACGTGGACGTAATCGGTGAAGACCGGTATCTCGTCTCGGTTCGCAACGCGAACCAGGTGCTCGTCATCGAGCGTGGCTCGGGCGTCGTCGATGTGATAAACGAAGACACCGATGGCGACGGCATGGGTGAGCCGACCCTCCTGCGACATCAGCACAATCCGCAGTGGTTGGGCGAGGGTGCGATTCTCGTCGCTGACAGCGAGAACCACCGTATCGTCGAACTCCACGAGAACGAATCGGGTGTCTGGGAAGTCGCGTGGACAGTCGAGAGCGCCGAAGGTGTAGACCTCTTTTGGCCACGTGATGCCGACCGTCTGCCGAACGGGAATACGCTCATCACCGACTCGGGAAATCAGCGCATCCTCGAAGTGAACAGAACCGGTAGCGTCGTCTGGAGTACGAAGACCGACTACATTCCCTACGAAGCAGACCGCCTCCCCGTTGGAGAGTTGGTGGGGGCTCCCCGGTCAGACGCGACGCTGACCGGCACTCCCGAAATCTCTGACGTCCCCGTCATCTCACCGCTTCTCGTCGCCGTCCGAGCGAGTTATCCGCTCCCATACTGGTTTACCGAGGGCTACTTCGTGAGTATCGCCTTCGGACTCGGCGCGATACTCACCGGCTTCGGACTGGCCACCCTCGACATCGTCAATCGGCTGCATCGTCGCCGACTGTGAGCGGGTTCTGACCGCGACGTTTTTTGAGTCGCCGTCGCCACGTCTGCCCATGAGCGACGACGACCTTGCGTGGGAGACGACCGATTCGCGAATCGACTACACGTGTCCCGGGTTCGATATCCGCATGGACGACGTGCGCCTCCCCGACGGAACGGAGACCGACTTCCACTACGTGGACGAACCCCCGGCCGTCGTCGTACTTCCATTTACTCCCGATGGCGACGTGGTCGTCATCGACGAGTGGCGACAGGCAGTCGGGCGGACGAATCGCGGACTCCCTGCTGGCGGAACCGAAGACGGTGACACCGACTACGCCGCCGCCGCACACCGAGAACTCACCGAAGAGACCGGGTACGAAGCGAAGACAGTCGACCCACTCGTGACCGTCGAACCCGCGAATGGGATCGCCAACTCGGTCCACCACTACTTCGTCGCGAACGAGTGCGAACCGAGCGCCGACCAGAATCTCGACTTCAACGAGAGTATCCGCCCGACGACAGTCGAATACGACGAGTTACGACAGTCGATACTCGCAGGCGAGGTTCGAGATGCGCGGACTGTGCTCGGTGTGCTGTATCACGAACTCGCTGGCGACTAACGGCACAACTCGCTGGTGACTACCGGCCCACATTCACCTCTCCGAGCGCGAAGGGTTTTGGCAGAGGCGTCCCTACGATTCGCCTGTGGCTACTACGACGCGACTCTCTGACTCGGTTCGGTCCCTCGTCGCCGCCCTCGTCCTCGGTGGGGGCGGCCTCCTCGTCGGGACGGTACTCGTCGTCATCACGCAGTTGGCGGCCTTGAGTGCCGGCATCGAACTGACGCCGCTCTCAGTCATCGTCACGTCACTCATCCTCCTTCAGGGAATTGCATTCGGTGGCGTCGCCCTTGGTTACGTGACGTTCCGCGGCCTCGACCGCGACTATTTCGGCCTCTCGCTCCCGTCGCTCCGCGACCTTGTGGCAGTCGTCCTCGGATACGTGGCTGCCCTCGGTGCGGCGTTTATGGGCGCACTCGTCATCCAGATGGTGGGTGTCGAAGCAGGGTCGAATCAGGTGAGCGAAATCGCAGCACAGGACCCAGAAGTGCTCTTACTTCTCATTCCGGCATCGTTCCTCCTCATCGGTCCCGGTGAGGAACTGTTGTTCCGCGGTGTCGTCCAGAACCGTATCCGCGAGTCGTTCGGGCCGGTTCCGGGAATCATCCTCGCCAGCGCGATCTTCGCCGCGATTCACTACGTCGCCCTCACTGGCGGCGCGAGTGCGCGACTCGTCACGATTGGGATTCTCTTCTTCCCGAGTCTCGTCTTCGGGACGACGTACGAACTCACGGACAACCTCGTCGTGCCTGCACTCATCCACGGGGCGTACAACGCGACGCTGTTTACGATCGCGTACATCGCGTTCAAGTTCGCAGAGATGCCGGGTGGACTGCCGACCGAGTTACTGTTCTGAAACCGGTTTTCGATGGTGGTCAGCGTTCAGTCAACGCTCAGTCAGCGTTCAGTTAGTGTGCAGTCAGCGTGCAGTCAGCGGTCACTCTCCGGTCGAGATGTCGATATCGAAGAATTCGGAGATGGTCCGCTCGTCGTTGCTCCCCGGTGGTGCGCCGACGAACACGCCCACTTTCTCGATGTCGGGGTGGACCGTCACGTCCGGTTCGCGCATCGTCGAGAACGCGAGATACCGGAGCGTCTCTTCGGAGTCGTTGACGAGACAGTGTGCGCCAGATTCGTCAGTTGGACAGGGCACGTAGTCGCCTGCGCGGATCGTGTACGTCTCGCCACCGAGGCGAAGTGTTCCAGTTCCAGAGAGGACGTACAGCGCCTCCTCGTTCGCCGCGTGGTAGTGATACGACCACGGCTGCGCACCCGGTGGGAGTTCGTAGAGGCTACACCCGAGTTTGTCGCTTCCTGCGGCGACGCCCAACTGCTTCTGTCTGAACGACCCTTCGACGCCCTCGTGTTCGTCCCAGTCGAGGTCTGACTCGTTGACCGGTTGCATAGCGAATACTGACGCGTTGTGCACATATTCTTCGGGGTGGCCGACTGGAGACTCGCACGCGAACGCAACCCTTACCGCTGCGCTCACGGAACGCCAACCATGCGCGACCACTTCGAAATCCGCGACGGGGACCTCGCCGGCCGAATCGGCCGCTTGACCGTCCCTCGAGCGGGGGTCACCGTCGAGACGCCGGCCCTCCTGCCGGTCGTCAACCCGAACATCGATACGATTCCACCAGAGCGACTCGAATCCGAGTTCGGCGCGGAGATTCTCATCACGAACTCCTACATCATCAAGAAGAACGACCATCTTCGCGAAGAGGCGCTCGACGTGGGCCTCCACGAGATGCTCGACTTCGGCGGCGCTATCATGACCGACTCGGGGTCGTTCCAACTCGCCGAATACGGCGAAATCGACACGACGACAGAGGAGATTCTCCAGTTCCAACACGACATCGGCACCGACATCGCCACGCCAGTCGACATCCCGACGCCACCGGACGTCGACCGCGAACAGGCCGAAGACGACCTCGAAATCACGAAGCGAGCGATTGCCGACGCGGAAGCGGTCGATACGGGTGAGATGCTCGTCAACGCGCCGGTTCAGGGGTCGACGTATCCTGACCTCCGCGAGGAGGCCGGTCGACACGCCTACGAATCCGACCTCGACGTGTTCCCCGTCGGTGCCGTCGTCCCGATGATGAACGCCTACCGCTACGGCGACATGGTCGATGCCGTCGCCGCCGCGAAACGTGGGCTGGGCGTCGACGCGCCAGTCCATCTGTTCGGTGCGGGCCACCCGATGATGCTCGCACTCGCTGTCGCACTCGGGTGTGACCTGTTCGACTCTGCCGCGTACGCTCTGTACGCCCGCGACGGCCGGTACTTGACGGTTCGCGGGACCGAACACCTCGAAGACCTCGAATATCTGCCGTGTACGTGCCCAATCTGTACTGAGTACTCGCCCGACGACCTGCGAGCGAAAGGCGAGAAGACACAGGAGAAACTGTTGGCCGAACACAACCTGCACGTCACGTTCGCGGAACTCCGCCGTATCAAGCAGGCCATCCGCGACGGTGACCTGATGGAACTCGTCGAAGAACGCGCTCGGTCGCATCCGGCGATGCTTGACGGCTACCGCGCACTCCTCGACCACACAGATCAACTCGAACGCGAAGACCCGGCGTCGAAAGGTGCGTTCTTCTACGTCTCGAACGAGAGCGCGTACCGGCCAGAAGTCGCTCGTCACCACGACCGGCTGGACCGCCTGACCGCCGAGGGGAACGTCCTCCTCACCGAAGGTGGCATCCCGTCTGGCGACGAGTTCGACGCGGCGTGGCGTGTCGTCCCGCCGTTCGGTCCCTTCCCACGTGCGCTCTCGGAGACGTATCCGCTGACCGCCGAAGTTCCGGAGCGACTCGATCGTGACGCCTACGAACAGGCTGCCCGAGGTGTCGCCCGATTGGTCGACGAGAATCCCGACGCGACGTTCACGCTCGCTCACGACGACTGGCCGGAGTCGGCACTCGGACTCGTCCCTGATGCTGTCGAAGTCGAGTCACTCAACGACGTTACCGAGATGTTAGCCGCCGCGGCGACATCGGACGACCCCACCTCGTCGTCCACTGATTCCAGCGAGTAGCCCGCCGAGGAACACCCGTTTCGCACCGTCTTCGACCCACATCTGTCGATGGTCTTAGGTTCCGGTGTGTCGATGTGTCATTCGAAAGGATGGAGGCTGTCCTCTGGTACGTACTCACTGGCACGCGCGGTGGTGAGAACCGTGTACGTATCCTCAAAACACTCGAGGAACAGCCACGAAACGCGAATCAACTGGCAGAGGCACTCGAACTCGACTACAAGACTGTCCGTCACCACCTCGACGTGCTGCTGGACAACGACGTCGTCCAGCGAAGTGGTGACGACTACGGTGCGGTCTATCTCCCCTCGGCACGATGCCGTGCAAACTGGGAGACAGTCGAGACGATTGTGGAGAAACTAGACTGAGTATGAACGGATTTGGAAACGTGCGTATGACGAAGACGCCGGATGGGGTGGACGAATGAGTATCTGGGTAGAGGTTGCGCGGGTGGCGGCCGCAGTCAACGTCCTAGTGTTGGCTGGTTTGACGGCCGTCTGGGGGTGGAACTACCTGCAGTTCAGGTCGAAGCACGCCCTCGGCCTCCTCGTCTTTGGCGTGTTCTTGCTCGCAGAGAACGCGCTGGCGCTCTACATGTACATCATCGACCCGCAACTGTCTGGGTGGTTCAGTACGGACGTGCCTGTCGTCGCGTGGCGTCTCATGATGCTCCTCCACGTCTTCGAGTCGCTCGGACTGGTGGTTCTCGCGTGGATTACGTTCGACTGAACAGCGACGTTACTTCTTGGGCTTTCGCTCGTGTGTCGGGTGGTCCGAGATGTACACGCTCGTGTGACTCGGAACGTCTTCTGTAACCCACGAGTTCGCACCGATACTCACGTGGTCTCCGATTGTGACTGCTCCGAGAACCTTGCTTCCCGCACCGATGACGACGCTGTCACCGATGTCGGGGTGGCGTTTGTAGCCTTTTTTCAGCGTGTGCTCGTCGTCTTCTTCCTCTTCGAAGTGGAGCGCACCGAGCGTTACATCCTGGTAAATCCTGGCCCACGAACCGATGTTCACCGTCTCGCCGATGACGACGCCCGTCCCGTGGTCGATGAAGAAGTAGTCGCCGATGTTTGCACCCGGGTGGATGTCGATACCGGTCTCTGTCTTCGCGTACTCGGTCAACTCTCGGGCGTACTCCGGCGCACCTTCTTCGTAAAAGGCGTGCGCGATACGTTGGACGACGATTGCTTGCAGTCCCGGATACGACCGGATTATCTCGATATAACTTCGTGCTGCAGGGTCACCTTTGTACGCCGCCTCGACGTCTTTCTTCAGTGCACGTCGAATGTCTGGGAGTTGCTGGAAGACGGACGTGACGATCTCTGTCGGGTCGGCGTCGGTGTACGGGGCGATGCCGTGATAACACAGTGACGCGAGTTGGTCGACAGTCTCGCGAAGCGTCGCGGCATCGTCGGTGAGTTCGCCCGCGTTCCAGCAGCGAGGAAAGATGAGGCGTTTGAACTGGTGGATGTCGTCTCGGAGATGGTCGCGTCGAGGGAAGTTCAACGAGGCGTCTGTTGGAAACGGCTCTTCGTCCTCACGGTACGACGCAAAGAGAGCAAGATGCACGTCACCGATCTCGGTTTCTGTGTGAGCCATGCAATACTACTACCTGAGGGTGGAGAGGTATTTATTATCAACCTCTTAGCGACGCCATCAGTCGCGTTCGATTCGATTTCGGGTAACCTAACTGAGCGGTATGGAGTCTCTTTCGCGTGCAGGGCCTCACGACTGGGGGTGCATCGGGAAGAGATTTGGGTGAGAGTTCGGAAAACCTTCTTTTAAGTATCGAACCTCCTCTCTCCTGTGCGACGCACACTCGCTGTGCTCCCACTCGTCGGTGCCAGCCGTCGCGAACCCCTGCTGACCGCTCCACGCTCGAATGCAACTGCCCTCGCATCGCGCTCCAAACCCCCGTTTCCATACGCCGTGCGGGCCAACAAGCCACCCCCGTACGGCACCTGCCCCTTCGTTGGGGGTTATTTTGACTGACTCATCCGACTCGCGTAGTCCCACGTGTGCAGTTTCGTGGGGTGAATCCGAATTCGCACTTCGTCGCGCTCGGGTGACAGCAGTTGCTGGGCGAGAGCGCTGTCGTCGTCACCGAGATACCGATGGATGAGTCTTCGGAGGACTCGCTTTTCGTCGTCGGGTTCGACTGTCGCGGTTCCCCTCCCTCTGACACCTCGGTACGGTGGGTCGTTCGTCGATATCTCGAAGGCCACGTCGTCGTGTGCGTTCAGAAACTCGACGACGTCGGCACTGGCGGACGTTGCACATCGCAGTTCGGACAGCTTCGGGTCCCATTCGTACCACAGCGAGAGCATCCAGAGGTCGTCTGTCGGCGTTCGACACGACACCCTCACGGGCACTGTCGTCGTCGTGAGAAACTCGTCGACCCGGTCGCGTGACCACGGACCAGATGGTAACGGGGCGTCCATAGCGGGTCTTGGGGATGGAGGGGCTAAATCGTGTGTGCCGTCTGAAAGACCTGCGTGACGGATTTTCTGTGTACCCGACCGCTCAGGCGACCCAGCCACCGAGTTCGAGGCGATATCGCTCCCCGTCGTACGCGACGTACCAGTCACCGTCACGAGGCGTCGGAAGCTCTGGCGCGACTGCGAGACGCCATTTCACGGCCCGGTAGCCCGCTGACGGTTCGTCACAGTCCTCGTACTGTCCGCCTGCCGCCTTCGCCGCGTCGAGCACCGACCGCGCCTCACTCGGCAGGATTGCGAGCGACGTGAGGTACGTCTCGGCGGCGAACGCTCGGAAGGCGGATGCTGAGTCAGCGACCCGGGTTGCGCTGTACTCGAACGTTCGTCGTGACAGTGACGACTCGTCTGTCGTGACAGTGACGTCGTAGACGCGGCCCTCCCACGAGACCCACGTCCTCCCTGCGCCGACGAGCATCGATTCGTCCGTGCCCTCCGGATACGGCGCTGGACTGTCTCGAACCGACATCCCTTCTCTCGGAAGCTCCTCTCGTGAGTACTCGGGACCGTGTACCAGCAGCGAGAGGGCTGATTGGTCGACCGCCGGAAGGGCAGCGTAGGCGACGACCGGTTCGTCTGCTGGTGCCTCCTGTCCGTCCGACCACGAGAGGTTGGCACGGCGGGCGGAAACCTCTTCGACTCCACCCTGTGTGAACTCGTCGCGGTAGTATGCGCCCTCGTGGTTGACGTACCGCTCGGACCGAATCGGGGCTTGGCCGTACGTCTGGAGTCGCACCCCGCCTTCGGCGAAGATTCGTTCGACGAGTCGACTCTGCGCTGGACGAAGCGGGAGGATGAGCTGTTCGGTGGGGGCGAACGGAGAGAGCGAGAGCGTATAGCCACGGGTGCACTCTGGCGTCGGCGAGTGGGCAGTCGTGGGGGAGGGTGGGCTGGGAGATTCGGACGACGAGGGTGCCGGCTGGTCTGTCGCCGGTGTGCCGGCGAGGCAGCCACCGACGAGGAGGGGACCCGCCGCCGCGAGCAGGGACCGTCTGGTTGGCATGGCGACACGTTCGACAGCCATCGGAAAACTCCTTGTGGTGGTGTCGGCCGTCGCCCGCAGAAGGCAAGTTAATTGCCCATCGGGGGCCGAAAGCGGGTATGACCGATTACTTCGAGGTTCACGCGCGCGACGGCGCGGCCAGAATCGGGGAGTTGCGCCTCACCGATTCGGTGACGACGCCCGCGCTCGTGGACGACGTTCTCGAGGACGCCGGCAGTCTCTGGGCGGCGGAACGCGAACTGCCCGAAGGGTCCGACGACGTACTGACCGTCCTCCCGCATCGTTCGCTCCCCGCAGGGAGTGCCGACGAGGTTCGCGAGTCGTTCTCCGTCGACTACCCAGCCGTGGAGTTTCCCTCCGTGGCTACCGTCACGGCCGACACCGCCGCTGATTACGGTGCTGACGCATACATCCTCTCTGACGCACAGGGATTCGTCGGCCACGCCCGGGGCTTCCGCGACCAGATTATCGAAGCGAAACAGAATCTCCCGTCCGACGCCGCGCTCATGCTCTCGGGCGTCGCGACACCGCGAAACGTCTCGACGCTCGTCTTTGCAGGCGTCGACCTCGTCGACGAGAAACGTGCCCGTGCACGGGGGCTCGAAGGGTTCTACCTCACGACCGACGACGAGTACTTCCTCGAAGACCTCGACGAGTTCCCGTGTGCGTGTTCGGCCTGTCAGCAACCGGCGTCCGAGTTCACCCGTGCCGACGCTGCCGACCACAACGTCAACGCTCTCCGCGCGGAACTCGCTCGCGTTCGGCGTCGCATCCGAGATGGTCGCCTCCGCGACTACATCGAAGGGCAGGCCCGCCACGACCAGTGGTTGACCGCGACGTTCCGCCAGTTCGACCAGCAGTACACGTACATGGAAGAGCGAGTTCCCGTCATCCGAGATACGGAACTCACGGCGGCCTCTGAGGAGTCTATCGACCGCGTCGAGATTCAGCGATTCGCCGACCGTGTGACGACGCGGTACAAAAACCGCTTCGACAACCCGCTCGTCTTGCTGCCATGTTCGGCCAAGAAGCCCTACAGCGAATCACAGAGTCACCGGCAGTTCCAGGAAGCGGTGCAGTACCGCGCACACATGGTGTCGATGACGTCACCAATCGGCGTGGTTCCACAGGAACTCGAACTGACGTATCCAGCCCAGCATTACGACTCGGTCGTCACCGGCGACTGGTCCGAAGACGAGAAATCGTTCGTCGCGGAGGTGCTTCGACGGTATCTCTCCCGCAACGAGTATCCCCGCATCATCGCGCACGTGCCGCCGGGAGCGTACACCGAAATCGTCGAGCGCGTCGAATCCGACCTCGGACTCGATATCGAGTACACCGTCTCCGAACACCCGACGACGACCGAATCCATCGGCAACCTCATGCGGACGCTCGACAGCGAACCCAAATTCACCCGCGAAGAACGCGAACACAACGTCGTGAAAGCCATCGCCGACTATCAACTCGGGCCTGCGGCGGGCGACGCACTCTTCGAGGACGTGGAACTGTCGATGACGAGCCGCTACCCCAAACTGCAGGTCTGGAACGACGACGGCGAGCAGTTGGCGACGATGGTGCCGCAGTACGGCGTCATTTCCTTCACGTTGGAGGGCGCGAAAGTCTGGCGTGACAGCGACGCACCCACGAAGACCGTCGAAATCGACGGATTCGTCCCGCACGGGTCGGTTCTCGCACCGGGTGTCGTCGACGCCGACGCCGACATCCGACCGGGAGACGAAGTCATCGTCGATGGCCCCAGAGCGTTCGCAATCGGCCGGGCCGAGATGAGTGGCGCGGAGATGGTCGACTCGACGCGCGGAATCGCTGTCGAGATTCGACACGTCGAAGAGACGTAAGCACGCAGCGGGCTCCCCTCCAGCGGCGTGCGCTCACAATGTCACAGCGAAGTACAATTTTAAATATCATTCCGAGCCAACATGTTATGCAATGGTACAAAATGAGGGGGACTCTGGGGAGTTTGAGGAACTTCCCGACAACGGGACGGTGGATTGGGCAATCACTCGGGCGCTGTTGGCCGCGAGTGATGCGACGTCGGCAGCACTCGAGATGCACCTCGTCCAGACCCAGTATCGTGGAACCTCCGACGCAGACCCGACTGCGATACGACGCCACATAGACGAGGCAATCCACCAGCACGAACAGATTATCGAAGATCTCAGATTTGCGCGCGAGGGGCTCGACCAGCGGGGAGTATAAAAACGCGACGGCAGTTCAAATTGTGTGGTTCCCCGTCGCTGTCTTCGAATACCTCCAATGAGTTAGGGGTGTTTATTTAACACATTAGACGAACAATGCAATATGAAGTTGGCCGTCCCGACTGACTTCGAGATACTCGAAGCCCTCTCCGATAGGAAGCGGAACACCGCTGTGAACCTCTCGTATATTCTCGATAAGAACCGGTCGTACATCAACACACGACTGCCGATTCTGGCAGATTACGGGCTCTTGGAGCGGGTCGGCCCGGCACCAAAATCCGGATTGTACGAGATTACCGAGAAAGGAATCGTCGTCGCCGATAACCGAGAGAAATACCGAACGAACGGCGTCGATTTCGACGGACTCGTCGAGTCCGAACTCAGGGCACGGACTCCCGCCGACGAAGACGAGTAGCCACCACAATCGCATCATTCCCGAAGGTCTGGGGCGGCCTTCGGAGGCCCACCGGCGCGCCCTCGTTTTCACCACGGTTCTTCGAAATCACACAGCAGCTTCTGGCACTCCGGCGAGACTCCCGCACCAGGGCGACATCGGACGTTCTCCCATTGCCACCGAGTGTTCTCTACGCCATCTGAAGACCCAACGTCGCCGCCTTTTTGCTATCTGGTCACTCAGTGCACAGTATGACTATCGAAGAACTCTCTCTCGGTGTTCCGAAACCGATTATCGACGCGTTGCCCGAGTCGGACGGGGCAGCCGCACAGGACATGCAGAAGGCAGTCGAGGGACTCGAAGCCCGCTTGAACAGAGCGATTACGAACGCCGACTCGGAGGCTGACGCGGCGGAGGTCGTCGTCGACGCCATCGAACGACTCGAAGACCACTACGAGAAGTACGACGAGTTCGTCCCAGAACTCCGTGCGTGGGGCCAGTCACCGATTTACGCCATTGCGTGGCGGAACCTCCAGGCGGACCTCATCTTACAACTGCAGGAGTACGAGTGGTTGAAACCGCACATCGACCGCGAGCGAAACCTCCGGATGGTCGAAGACGGGATTCGGTTCGGAAAACGCTGACTCGCGAACGGAAACATCCTATTTTGCGGAGTAACGCTCCGCCAGTTCTTCGTCCTGATTCGCGGGTATCTGCCGGAGTAGTATTTCGCTCTTAATGCAATAGTGGGTTGCAGAATATCTCGGCTAATTGTGGGCGATAAGGTTTAATAACCGCTGATTGATGGTGTATCTCGGATTATATTCATCAGATATGTGGTGCAGACATGAGTTTTCCATAGTTCACTAAAAATCCCCTAATTATGGGCATATGGGTTAGATATTGGGTGAATGAGACATTTGTTTTCTAATATCGTGATGAAACTCTCAATATGTTTATTTTCAAAATTGACTTAAAATTGCTTAAATTGAGCAATACTGATGTGGTGAATCCACTGCACAGAGGGGAAACCGTCCTCGCCTGCCGCAGTACAGTCTCGTCTGAACACCGTGTGCCTACAGACGTGTCGTCAAGCCAAGGTTTTAACTCCGTTCTCACACTCTACCTGCTATGGACGAACACGACGAGGAGGAGTCACAGGTATCGTCTGACTCCAACGAGGGGGACTCGTCGTCACTCGCAGAACTGGCTACGAAGATTTCGTCTACCACTCCTGCAACTGACCGGTCCCGCGAAGAAACGCTCACCGACCACGCTACCGACGCTGACGAGACGTCTCAGGAGCTGTCGCTGTCGGAGCTTGCGAAATCTGTCCGTGAGAAACGAGTCGATTCCGGCGACCACGCGGAGCGAGACCCTCCATCGACCACGTGGGAGTTCGCCGACGACAGCACCCCGTCTGAGGCCGAGGTCGAACTCGACGCAGAGGCAGTTGCAGTAATCGACCGTCTCGAAGACGAGACGAACGTCCTGGTCGTCGGCCCGAGTGAGAGTGCGATGGCGCGCGCGGTCTGTAAACGGTTGATGTTGCCGACCTCACCGTCGGCACCGACTCGCCAACTGGTGGTGTCTGTCGATACCTCATCCGACAAACAGCGCCAACAGCTTCAGACGATTCGGAATTCGTCGGTCGAATCGCAAGTGCTCATCGACGCACAGTCGTACTCGGCTTCGAACAGTGTCGAGGAGTACGACGAACTGGTGTCGGTGCAGACCGTCACGACGCCAGGAGACCTTCGTCGAATCGGGATTCTGACGACGAAAGTCCTCACGGAGTGGGCCGACGACGCGATTCCAAGCGCCGTCTGTGTACACACGCTCTCGGCGCTCCTCGATGCCGTCGACGACCCCGAACGCGTCTTCCGATTCGTGCACATTCTCCACGGCAGAATTCGGTCTGCCGACGCTCGTGGGTTCTTCTATCTCGACCCGACGCGGCAGGACCAACAGACTGTGCGGACGTTCTTTTCGCTGTTCGATACGATACTCGAGTTCGACTCGGATGGGACCGTCACGCTGTTGTGAGCCTGTACGAGCCGACTAGGTGAGCCACTGAAACTCGGTTTCGTCTGGCGACGTTCCGGGCGTCGTTTCTGTCGAGTCGTCTCCTTCCGACTGTGACTCGCTCGGCGTCGACTGCGCTGCTTCTGCGGTGGGTTCTGTGCCGTCTGCGGTCTCGGGTGTTGTCGCCTCGGTACTGTGGGCTTCCGTCTCGCGAGAGTGCTCTCGCTCGCCTTCTCGGGGTGGCGAATCTGTCGCGTGTGTTTGTGTGGTCGCAGTGTACGACGTGAGAACGAGCCAGTTTGTTTCCGCTTCGACACCCGTCAATGCCCGCTCGCAGTTCGGGCAGTCCGGTTCTGTGAGAAGTGCAAGGTCGATAGCCGTGCCACACTGTTCGCAGCCGGCGGTGTACGTGCCGAGTTCCCGTGCGTCTTCTGTGATGTGACGGAGTCGGTCACGTGCTGCCCGCAGTTCCCGAATCTCTGCTCGAAACTGGATCTGCGTTTGCGTGATTTTTGCGTCGAGGTTGTCTCCCGTCTTGACGAGATAGTCGAGAATCGTCTGCAGGTTGTCGAACTCGTCGTCGATCCGGTCGTCGAGACGCGCCTGTTCGGATTCGAGGGAGGTCTGGATTTCGCGAACCGTCTCAGCGAGTTCGTCGACTGACTCCTGTGTTGCTTCGACCTCGTCGAGTCTGCCCGCAAGTGACTGGACCTCGTCGACGAGTTCGGCTCGGTGCCGTGACGCCGTTTCGAGGTTTTCCTGGAGTGTCTCGATGCTGTCGCGGAGTTCACTGTTCGTGAATTCGGTCACGGCCCCATCCGTCTGTTCGCTGTCAGCGTCACGTGTCGTGTTCGCCGGTCGTTCGACGGGAAACGGGACTGATGCATCACGTCCACCTACCATCTGCGTGATTTGTTCCATCGTCCAGTACGAATCGAGTAACTGTTCGAGCACGCGCTCCCGTGAACTGTCTCGTTCCGCCGCTTTTTGTGCGACCCAGTCTTCGAACGTCGACGTGGCTACCTCTCGGTCACGTCGCTCTGACGGCTCGTTTGACATCCTCTCACACTCTCTATATGTTGACATACCCGGTTCTAGGACAAAAGTTTTTAGGACTGTTGACAATATGCCGGGTAATGGTTTTGGCTTGGGTAGAACATCTTTGGCTCTCGCACGATGGCGCTTGAAGACCGCATCGAGCTGTTCGTCACACGGCAGGCACGGCCGCTCGTCGCACTCTTTGCAGTTGTCGGTCTCCTCTGTCTCGTCGGTGCTGGATACGTCTTTTTCACGCCGTCGACGCAGACCGTCACCGACGAGGTCAACGTCCAGACCATCGAGTCGTCGGTCGAGACGAGTGCCGTCGCAACGGGCGAGTCGTCGCTGTACGACCAGGGTGAGACGCTCGAAAACAAGTCTGCGTACTTCACTCAGATTGCACCTGTCGTCTCGTTTCACGTCAACACGACCGTTCCGTCAGACCAGCCCGTCCTCGTCACCCAGCGACTCACGATGGAGACAGTCGGGGTTCGAGACGGAGACCCGTTTTACCGGTCGACGCGAACGCTCATCGAGGACCAACAGCGCGTGTCAGACGGCCGCGTTGCTGCGGCCCAATCCATAAACGTCACTGCGATGCGCGATGAACTCGAAACGAAGCGGTCTGAAACTGATGGGCTCGGTCGATTCCAGGTCACACTCACACTGGACGTCACTTACCAGACTGACTCGTACGAAGGCACGATTACGACGAGTGCGCCGTTCGTCATCTCCGGGCAGGCATACTATCTCGACGGCGCAGTCTCTGACTCCAAGACTCACTCGACGACGGTCACCCGGAGGGTCCAGGAACCGTCCGACCCACTCGAATACAGTGGGTTGGCTTTCCTTGGGTTCGTGTTGCTCGGACTCTGCGGGCTCATCATCCGGACAGAAGACAACAGCGACCCCGAAGTACTTCGGACAGAGATTTCGCACAGCAGACACGACGAGTGGATCTCTCGCGGTGAGTTCCCGACCGAATCCGAAAAGCAGTACATCTCGATTCGGACGTTAGAAGACCTCGTCGACGTGGCTATCGACACGAATCGTCGCGTCATCTACGACCCCGATATCGACATCTACGCCGTCATCGATGGCACCGAGATTTACTATTACTCGACCGACGACCTGCACGCGCACACGTGGTTGAATCTCTGAACAGACCGAACTTCGCACGCACACGCTGAAAAGGCCACATTCGTACACGACCGACAACTCCCGACCGACGCTTACGGTGGATGGTCGAGGTTTTCGAAGCGATACCTCCGATTTGTGAGGGTGTGGTAAGCCGCCGAGATGGTAAACGCGACGACGATTGCGGTCGGATAGGCGAGCGTCGGTATCACGTCAGTCGGAAGGACGCCCGCCCAGAGCGCAGCGACGACCACACAGGACAGTCCAGACAGTCCGAGATAGTAGACGCCCCACGGAATCGAGTTCTCCGGGACGATGTCGAGGTAGATATCGAGTCGCTCGGTCTGGTTGGTCAGTTCGACTTCGCCATCGTCGTAGGTGACGATTCCCGCACGTTCGAGTCGGGGCAGGTGCGTCTGCTGGAGTGACGTGTACACCGTCTTTCGCTCTGCCGACTCGAGCTCGGCTATCGATTTGTCTTTTTCCCACGCTGCGACCTGTTCGGCAAGGTCAGACAGCGAAATCGGATCTTGTTCCTGCTTGCAGTGATGGATAATGTACCGCCGTCGGTGGTTGCTCATGAGGTCGAACATTTCGTCTTTCGTCAACCCTCCCTCGTCGTCCGGAGGAACCCGCTTGAACAACCCCCCCACTCCGATCTTACTCATCTATCAACAGACTGTACTGTGTGTGCGTATATATTTTCTCTCCCATTGACACGCGACCACCACGCTGTCTGCTCACGCGTCGGGCCACTCGGTGTGAACTCGGAGTGTCAACTCGTAGTCTTCACTGGGTGGCAGGTCGTCGAAACTCCCCGGTTCCGACGACGAAACGAGATTCACTTGCAGTCCGAACGCGACCGATTCACTCGGCCCGAGTACGCCATCGGAGACGGAAGTCTCCGAACTGACAGCCAACAGATTGTCACCGCTGGGTCCAGAAGAGTCGAGGGTGTTGGCCCCCGCAGTCGCTTGCAGTGTGTTCTCTACGTCGTCGAGCGTCTCCGCCGAGAGGACGGAACTCGTGGCTTCGAACGAGAAGTAGATGCCCTGGAGTGGGTCCGTACTGGTGTTCGTTATCTCGACGATGTCTTCGAATCGAGTGATTGCCCGTTTGCTGAGACCGGCGCTGTCGTCATCGAGGTCGATTCCACTCACGTCGCCGTCGTCGTCGGTCTGGACGTAAATCGGTGGGTCGTTCGCCGGCGTCAACTCGATCGAGTTGTCTCCGGTGGTGTCGTCGACGACACGAAACGACGCGTTCGAGGACGACCCGACTACTGCGGATGCCCCCGACTGCGCTGCTCCGCCAAGAACGAAGAGATTGCCCAGTGTGAAGAGTGTCTGTCTGCGTGTGGGCATGCGGAATCTGTGTTGATTACTGTCGAGTGGTTACTGTTGGGTCGCCATCGCGGTTACTTCGTTGATGAGTTCGGTACTGTCGCTGTCGCCAGTGAACGACCCGGAGGTCACACCGTTCGCGATGCTACTCGACTGGGTGACGGACAGGCTGACAGTCTCTGGCGTCCCGGGTGACACGGTCACAGCGTTCGTCGGGTCGTACTCAGTATCGAGGGGATCCGACGAGATGACTGTTCCATCCGCCCGCTGGAACTCGAACGCACCAACGACGTCTGCTTTCGGGATGCTTCCGTCTTCGACTGCGGACCCGAATTCGGTGTAGTCGAACGAGATTGTATAATCCGTCCCATCGGTGTTGTTGTTGGTTATCTTCAGGATGTTACCGAAGTCGACATCCTGATCTCCCGTGATCGCGACCTGTATCGTGACCATCTGCCCGTTGTTTTCGCTGACAGTCGCCACCGGAAGGTCGTCTGGTTCGAGAGAGTCGAAGTCGATCGTGCCGTTCTTGACGACGTTCGACCCAACCGAATCCGCCGGGTCGATGCGGATATCCGCTCCCGGTGATACGACTCGGAAACCACCCTGGTTGTTACTCGAGACGACATCCGCTGCGCCTGTTCCGAGGGCGATTCCTGTCCCGAAGGTGAGCGTTCCGAGCGCCGTGATGACGGTTCGTCGGTTCATGTTCTGTGCGTCTTATTGGGTCGCGACGATAACCAGATTTCCAGTGTCGCCGTTGATGGTCGCATCGGCAGATGGCGACCCGCTGAGGGTACTATCTCTCGTGTCGATTTCGATGTCGAGATAGGCTGATTCGCCCGAGGCAAGCGTTTGGACACTGCCACCGTTTGCGATGCTGTCTGTGCTCGCTGGGCCGAGGTACAAGCTCACGACTGCGTGGTTTACTGACCCATCAGCGTTCGTAAACAGCAGTGTGAGTTCACCAGACGAACTCGTTACCGCACCTCCACTGAGGTCGCCAGTAGCGATGCCAACGTCTGCCGAGCTATTGGTGTCTGGTTCGTTGTTCGTAATCGTCAGGACGTCGCTGAGCTTCGTAATCGCGTTTTTATTGAACCCCGCGTTCGCGTCGAGGTCCAGATTCACCGTGTCGTCGGCGTTCGTGGTCGTGTACTCGCTTCCGGTGAGCGTCAGCAACGCACTCGCATCACCAGCGGTACTCACAGACACCGACCGTGCTGCACTGACGTTACTGAACGCGCCCGTCCCCACGAGTGCGCCACCGCCTCCAACAATCGCTCCAAGCCCGAGTAGTACGTTACGTCGATTGATTGCCATATTGTGTAGTTCCTCGACACAGCCTTGTGTGTCGTTGTCCGGGCCAATACACCCTACCCTCTTTGTATTCAGGTGCTTGAACGAGTACTCACGCTGCTATCTGTGTTTCAAGCCAAGCTTTCCGCCCAGACAGATGCATCGCAGTCACTCGGTTTCTCTCGAGAGATGAACACTGAACTCCGACCGGCCGACCTGAGTGAAGATACATACCGATAGAACACACGCTCGTCCTGACGCATTCCAGAGAGTGTCTGTCTCGCGAATCGGGATACCAGGTCGAGGCGGTTCGCGAATCAGGATACCAGGTCGAGGCAGTATTTTATGCCCACGAGCGATATATCTCTCAGTATCTCGTGAAGCTCTCGGAGGTTGTCGAATACGCGGTGGTTGGTGCCATCCTCGTAGCCGTCGTTATCCTCCTGTTTGGCCAAGCACTCGGCCAACCCATCCTCTTCGGCTACGTCGAAACCGGCAGTATGGCACCAACGCTGGAATCAGGCGACGGATTCGTCGCCATCCCGTCGGTGTTGACCGGGCCACCAGAACCCGGCGACGTCGTCGTCTTCCGCGCTGAGGCACTCCACGATGGCGGGTTGACGACGCATCGAATCGTGAGACAGACCGATGCGGGGTATATCACACGCGGCGATGCCAACCCGTTTACCGACCAGGATAGCGTCGAACCGCCGGTCGAAGAGTCCCAGATCGTCGCGGAGGCGCTCCAGCTAAACGGAGCAGTCGTCAGAATTCCTGCACTCGGGACCGGTGTTTCGGCTCTTCACGGTGCTGTCGCCTCAGTCGGTGGCCTCTTCTCAGCAGGCTCCGGACCCCAGTCGGTGTTCAGCGGCGGGTTCTCGCCGATGGTGCTCGTCGGTATCGGTGGCGGACTCATCGCGCTGAGCGTCCTCGTCGATGTCTTCGGCACCGCCAGAGAGCCTGCGACGCGGAGTCGTCGTCGACCGAACTATCTCTCGGTCGGCGTCGTGTTGGTCGTCTTCGTGGTCTTTCTCGTGGCACCTGCAACGGTGAGTATGATGCTCAGTTCGGGGACGACGACGGTCGAGATCGTCAGTTCGGACACTCCGACCGACAACCCGCTCATCGTCGGCGCTGGCGAGTCGACGACAGTCGACTATCGCTCGACCAACAGTGGGCTCATCCCGATGTTGACCGTCGTAGAGTCACCCGACGCCGGCGTTACGTTCGACCAGTCGGTGCTGTATCTCTCTGGACGAGCGAATGCGACGACTGCGCTCACGATTCGTGCACCACCTGAGAATGGGGTGTACACCCGGACGATAACCGAACATCGCTACGTCCCGATTCTTCCTCGGCAGGTCATCCTTGGACTCCACGATATCCATCCGATGGTCGCGATCGCTGCTATCGATGCAGTTCTCGCGGTGATGACGCTCGTCGTTGGTCTCGCGACGCTCGGGGTGAGCCCTGTCCGGGTCCGAACGGCCGCTCGAAAGCTCTCGCTCGTCGACCGACTCAAACGACGATTCTTCTGAGTTCGGACGGGCGGTACGTGCTCTAACCGGTTGCGTTTCCGCTGTTCCCGGGTGAGCTCACATTGCTGTTCCCGCTTCCGCTTCCGTTCCCGCTCCCGCTCCCGTTTCCGTTTCCGTTTCCAGTGCCAATTGCCCCACCAGTCGTGCAGTCGAACGAGAGTGTCGTCTCCAGCGTTGCATCGGAGACCGTCGCCGTCTCGTCTGTGGCCGTCGAATTGACCGCGACAGAGACGGTTGCTGTATCGTTGATTCCCGACAGGGGTTTCGTACAACTGACAGAGACTTCTTGGAACGCCCCGGGGTCGAGGCCCACGCTGTCGGTTGCTGGGTCGGCCGCCAACGAACTGACTGAACCTGACCCGAACGCAACGTCGAACTCGACTGTCGCCCGGGAATTCATGTTGTTCACGAGACGGAGCGTCGCTGGAGTAGTCATCGTCACCGCCGTCGTCGACCCCTCGAGTGCGACCAGTGCGCTGTCGTCCTGGGCGACTGACACAGCAACTGGGCGTTCCCCAGCGATGGTGCTGTAGCTTCCTGTCGGAACGATGGCGAACATCATCCCAAGAACAACGAGTGCGAGTCCGGCGTGCCACAGCGTTCGGTTCATCGATTCCTCGTCGAAGTTGCCTAGCGTTTGGTGTCAACCATCTTGTACACTTCGGGTGGGTCACGCGCTGTTCGTCGCCAAAAAGTGGGGTGACCGAACCTTTTCGAGAGGGGATGTGGGGAAACGCTCGGTCTGCGGACTCACTCGTTTCTGATGCGAATCCGCAGATGTGAGACGATTCGGTGCGGTGTTAATAGTTTGCATCACGGAACGTTCGTGCGTCGATTATCCTGCCTTCTGCCGACGGAGTTCAGACGTTCGTCACCGAACTGTGTTCTCGAGCCACTCACTGGCGTCCGTCACGACGTCGAAGAGTCCGTCTTCGATGGGTCGTCCTGTGGGTACTTCGACACTCCACGTCACTTTCGTCTGTACCGCTTGCAGGTTGACCATCGTCGACTGCAGTTGCGTCGCCAGAACGACGGGCACTGCAGCATCGAATCGTCGAATGGCCTTCACCGCGGCGATCCCATCGAATCGTGGTGGTGCGTGGAGGCAGATGAGTAACTGTGGGACCTGCGCTGTCAGCGACTCGACGAGCTCGCGACTCGAACTGAAATACCGAACAGAAACGTCGCTGTCGAGGTTCGCGGAGTCAGCAGGAGGCGGCCCGTATGCGAGAATCTGTGGAGTTCGCTCTCCAGTGGTCTCTGACACGTTCCTATCGTTCGAGACTGCGTCGTTTGGTTCTTTCCCTCGCACACGGTCGTGGCGCGTACAGCGTTCGGACTACACCGACGGAGAGTCGATCGATTCGACGGACAAATCGTACGTTGCGACGTCACCTTCGAGCGTTGCCTCGGTGAGCGACGGTTCGCTCGCGAATCTGGCGCTCGTGAAGCGAGCGGCCCCTCTGACGACCGTCTCGGTGAATCCCGCGCTCTGGGCGACGTACGTGTACGCAAAGTCGAGTCCGCCATCGATTTCGACACCGAACTCGAGGGCCGTCATCGTGCAGTCCGACATGTCGACGTTGCCGTGAACTCGCGACCCGGTCCAGTACACTTCGCTTCCAAACGAGGCGTGCGAACAGGAGACCGCTCCACCGACCGTGGTTTCGACCAGTCTGAACGGAGCGTTCGGCGTGAATCTCGCTCCCGTGAGTATGAACCCTCCAGCGATCGCGGTTCGGACGAACGAGACGGTTCCGCCGTCGAACTGGGCGTGCTGCATCGAGAGTGTCCCGTCGATGGTCACCGCATCGACGTAGACCGCTGCCTCGAACGTCGCGTACGAAAAGTCGACGCGTCCGCCAGTCGCAGTGAGTTCGGTCATATCGACACCCGTCTCGAACTGACTGCTCCGTGCGTCCACGCCGCCAGTGACGTGGAGGTGTGTCGCGTCGAACTCGCCACCCACGCGAAGGTGTTCGAAGCGGAGTCCGCCTTCGACCGTCGCATCGTGAAGCGTCACGTCGCCATCGACGGAACAGTGTGAGAGCGACAGTTGGTCGGTGCACACAGTCCCTCCGATGTCGAGACGGCCACCGATACGAGTGTGTGTCAGTTGAACCGTTCCGTCGAACCGTGCCTGAGAGAGGCCGACCTGGTCGTCGGCCGTTCCCTTTCTGAACAGTGCGTCACCTTCGATACGAACGCCTGTCGCGACGAATGAGTCCACGTTGAACCCAGAGGCATCCAGTCGGCCGTCGAGTGTCGCATCGGTGAGTATCCAGTCTTCTCCTGTCTGGAAGTTCAGACAGGAGACGGTCGAATTCGCGTCCAGTCGGTGCATGAGGAGTTCACCACCCGCCGACGCTGAATCGAGTCTGAGCGCTGGCTCGACCGTTGCTTCACTGAGGTCGATGTCGCGCCGGACGATGAGTTCTCGCATGTCGATGGTGTCGCCGCCGGCGAGCGTCGCTCCAGAGAGGTCGAGTGAGTCGAACTGTGCCCCGACGAACGTCGACGGACGGTCGGGGTCGTTTATCGTCTCTACGAGCGCTGCCGTCGTCGCGTCGGGGTTCTTCTCTTCGATTGGGGCGTGAAACTGGCAGTGCTCTCGCTCGGGGGCTGCTGGATGAGGACACTCCCAGACGGCGTGGCCGTCACCCGAACCAGCGTCGCTTCCGCTGATACTGGATACGTGTTCGTATGCACAGCGAGGCGCTTGCTCCACGTCGTTCCCATTCGTATCGTGTTACAAATATGTTGTTGTGTGGACACGGACTCGTACTCGGTATAGCGATTGTTATAACAGACATACGAGTGTTACACAATGGCCTTCACCTGCTGTGTGAAATGTCACCACTCACCGAATATTGCCGGCGTCCCAACAAAATACAATACTGTAGTCGAATTGGACGGTGGAAGCCGTCCCGTGCAAGCCCATTGATACGATATCACGATTCGCACGGGCGCTTCCAACGTGACGCTGAGTATCTCTGTATTGCCGCCAGTGGACGCTCCCATTCCCTTTCTGGTAGTACCGCCGATTCGTCGATGCGAAGCGTTGAATAACGGCTGCCGTAATCGTCGCACATGTTCGGAACCAGCGGTGTACGAGGCCCATTCGGTGGCCTGATTACGCCCGAGTTGGCGATGTCGCTCGGGCATGCGCTTGCAGCCACCGGTCTCGACCGCGTCGTCGTCGGCCACGACGCACGAACGACGAGTCCACTTCTCGCTGATTCTGCGTCTTCGGCCCTCCGGAGTGCAGGTGTCGATACCGTTCGTGCTGGTCAGGTGTCGACACCAGCGCTCGCTCGTGGCGTCGAGTTTACCGACTCGGATGCCGGTCTCATGATTACCGCGTCGCACAATCCGCCAGAAGATAACGGATTCAAACTGTGGGAGCCATCGGGACAGGCGTTTGGCGAAGCACGTCGGGCGGAGGTCGAGGCTGCACTGAACGCACTCGAGCCAGCGTACGCGTCCTGGGACGCTATCGGTGCGGAAGAATCGGCCGAACAGTTGACTGCACAGCACGTCGACGCGCTGTGCGACGCCGTCGATATCGACGGTTCGTGTTCGGTCGTCGTCGACCTCGGAAACGGAATGGGGAACGCAACGGTCGAAGCCCTCCTCCGACTGGGGTGTGAGGTCCAAACACTGAACGCGACGCCCGATGGTCGCTTCCCCGGCCGACCAAGTGAGCCGACTGCAGCGACGTGTGCGACCCTGTGTTCGGTCGTCGCGAATACGGACGCCGACCTCGGGATTGCCCACGATGGTGATGCCGACCGGATGATGGCCGTCGACGAGACTGGGTCGTTCGTCGGTGGCGACGAACTGTTGGCCTTGTTCGCCAGGGAGGTCGTCTCCGACGGTGAGCGTGCCGCGGCCCCCCTGAACACGAGTCTGGTCGTCGACGATGTCCTCGAAGCACAGGGTGGCTCGCTCACCCGGACGAAGGTGGGTGACGTGTACGTCGCCGAAGCGGCTCTCGACGACGACGTCGTCTTCGGTGGCGAACCGAGTGGCGCGTGGATTTGGCCGGATGAGGCGCTCTGCCCAGACGGCCCACTCGCAGCGTGCAAACTCGTCGAACTCGTCGAACAGCGTGGCTCGTTGGCCGCGCAGCGTGCAACGTTGGCGTCCTACCCACTTCGCCGAACGACTGTCGAGACCGACCAGAAAGCAGAAATCATGGCCCGGGTCCGAGATGCAGTGCGCCAGACGTACGACTCTGAACGAATTTCGACGCTCGACGGGGTTCGTATCGAATACGACGATGGTTGGGCTCTCGTTCGGGCCAGTGGGACGCAACCGCTCGTTCGGCTTACTGCCGAAGCACGTGACGAGCGTCGCGTAGACGAGTTAGTCGAAGAGGTTCGCCAGTTGGTCGACGACGCTCGATAGAGAGCGGGCGTTTGGTCCGTTGCTGGGTGCGTACACCCATAGAATCTCCCGGAAGAAGTGGCTATTTCGCCCAGGTATCCCAGCATCTATCGCCATGCCACACCCGGGAGCTATCGAACAGCCACGTTCGGACAGCCATCGAACCCCCAGTTCAAGTCGAGCGAACACCAGCGAGAGGGACGCTCGCGTCGAATCTCCCACGTGCGGAACTCGTCGTCAGTGGGGTGTGGGGATGCGACGAACGGGTGGAAATCCCGGTTAAATCCAGATTCGAAATCGGTGGATACATCCCACCAACGTTGGGGTGTACCGGGAAATTGGGGGTTTCTCAGACGCTCGTTTCGGGCCACGTTTCGGTCGGATCGATGTTTTGTGTGTATACTCGAACGTGCGAGAGACGGCATGTCGTGCTCTCTGTGGCGATTTCCGCAGATTCACCGATGGTCGAAAACGTGGTGTGAGCGGGGTCAACTCGACGTTCGATACACCCCTGATCGGCGACAGACGAGTACACCCTTGCGGGGAATCGGCGTGGGTGTACACCCCTACAAACCAGGGGTGTAGCGTCCGAAAGACGAATTGACCCCGCTCAGAAGGGTGTAGAAATCCGGCCATTTTCGCCATGGGTGTACTGACAGAAAGACGGCGAGGCTGGGTTTGGTGGGGTGAACAGAGAGCGTCGAATTCAGTGAGTTGGGCAGACTCGTGAGTGGGCTGAAGTGATTCTCGTCAGTCTCGACAGGAAACCCACCGCTGGTGGTATCGTCGATCCCGGTCGTTGGGCATCGTCTAACTACATTAATCCGATTTTGAATGAACACGATTTGGATGACGTTTGGGAGCCCATCTCGACGGGTCGGTAGACTTTCAGATTGACGACAGTATCGTCGCACGCCGGACTGCGTGCCCGGCGTGAGTCTCTCAGTTAGGAATTTCCGAACCGGGAGTGTGTCGTTCTGATGGTCGCGCTATCTCTCAAATCGGGAGCCGACATTCAGTTCATCGTGAACATCACGAGCACGTGGTGGTCACGAAACAGTGTACTACCACCGTGTCGGACACAAGGTCTCGTTTTATCGACCGATGTGTTGGACGCGCACCGAGAGACAGTCGGAGCGAGCGACGCAGATGGGGCCGTCGAGATGACTGAATGTCCTGTGGTTCGAAACGCCCGAATCGGGGTGGAACGGAGGAAAACCGGGGACAGTGGAGCGTGTAATCGATAGACAGAAACGAGGTGGTCTCCGACCACCCGTCTCGTCTGTGATAGGTGTCCGGTGGTATCTCGTGTATAACGAATGTCTCCGAACGCGTCAATCGAGCATATCGATATGTCCTCCTCCACGACCGGTTACATTCCACTCTACGGGTCGACTCATCGCAGCACGTGGGAGCGAACGCGAACCCGGTCTGTTCGCGTGTCGAACGCAGAGGTGAACTGATGGGGACGCTGAATCGCGTCCTCGTCGTCATCGTCGCGCTCTCGGTCATCCTCCCGACGATGACGATTGGTGGTGTCGTCGCGCAGTCGGGTGAGACACCGGTCTTTTCCGTGACCCAGGGCGGTGTGTGTTACACCGTCGAAGCACTGGGTGACGGGTCGACGAGGGTGGAAAATTTCTACGACTACCGAAACAACGAGACGTCCCCGAGAGGGACGTTCTCGTCGTACGGAACGACGTACCTCCAGTCGAACCAGGTGAGCAACATCTTCTTCTATCACGGCTCACAGGGTGTCAGCCTGGTCTTCCTCCACGACAAACTCGGTGACGAACCGTACGCGAGCACGGTGACGATGGACATCCGAGGGTTGCCTCCCGGTGAGTGGGCCGTCCAGGACGACTACTACGGTGGCGGGACGCAGGACGACGACTGGGTGGTCAGTGGGTCGCGGGCGACGATCGACTGGAAGTGGGCACAGAACCGAACAGACGGTGGGGCGTACCGTGGGTTCGAGAACCTCCAGTCGGGAGACACGGTGACCATCACGCCCGGGTTCAACGAGAATGCGGCCCACTGGGGTGACTGGGGATGGTCCAGGGGCAACAACCGAATCTCCCAGTTCAGGCTCGTCAACGGTGACGAGAGCACGACGACACTCGACATGAACTCGCAGCTCACGATCGAGTCCGGGCCGTGTGAGGTTCCGACGCCAACGCCAACGCCAACGCCAACACCAACGCCAACGCCAACACCAACGCCAACGCCAACGCCAACCCCAACTCCAACTCCAACGCCGACACCGACCCCAACGCCGACGCCGACGCCAACAGCGACGCCAACTCCAACGCCGACGCCAACGCCAACTCCAACTCCAACACCGACACCGACCCCAACGCCGACGCCGACGCCAACAGCGACGCCAACGCCGACACCCGAGCCAACCCCAACTCCAACGCCGACACCAACCCCAACGCCAACAGCCACTCCAACGCCAACGCCGACACCAACCCCAACGCCGACACCCGAGCCAACCCCAACTCCAACGCCGACACCAACCCCAACGCCAACACCGACACCCGAGCCAACCCCGACGCCAACGCCGACAGCCACACCAACACCAACACCAACGCCAACGCCAACACCGACACCGACGCCAACTCCAACCCCAACACCAACAGCCACACCAACCCCCACTCCGACACCAACGCCAACCCCAACACCTGAACCAACGCCAGAACAGAAGCCACGTAGCTCAGGCGGTGGCGGGTCGAGCGGCGGCAGTTCGAGCGGTGGAAGCTCCGGCGGTGGCGGAAGCTACATCGAGCCATCGACCCGAATCGAGTCGACAGACCTGACGACTTCGCACGTTCAGTACGCCGTGACGAGCGCCAAAGCTGGCGACTCACTCGAGTTCGCCCTGCCGTCGTCGGCCACTGAAGGCTCCGGCGTCGAACAGGCGTCAGTTTCGGTCACTGTCTCCCGCTCCACGTCGTACTCACTGGACGTGCAGTCGTTCACGGAGATTCCGGCAGGCGTCGACCCGATTGCCGACGCTGACGACGTCCCGCTCTATCTGGACATCACCGGTGACGAACCGATGAACGACTCGCTCGAATCGGTCCAGGTCACGCTCACCCTGTCGAAAGCCGATATCGATGCTCGCGGGACGGCGGCCGAGAACATCGCCGTCTACCGGTACCACGACGGCTCGTGGGACCGACTCGACTCGACCGTGACCGAACGCGACGGGACGTACGTGGTGACAGCGACGGCACCGGGAACGTCGTACTTCGCACTCGGAATCCGCCAGCCAGTCGCACGTGTGTCGAACGTCGACGTCGGGTCGGATGTGACGGTTGCAGCGCCGACGACGATGACCGCCGACGTGACAAACGTCGGCCACGCGAACGGCACCGTCACCGTCCCGATGCGTATCGATGGCGAGGAGGTGTCGACGCAATCGGTGACGCTCGAGAGCGGCGAGACGAACTCTCTCGCGTTCGAGTACTGGTTCGATACCCCCGGAACCTACACGGTCGAAGTCGGTTCCGAGCGTGTGACCGTGACCGTCCCCGGTCCGAATAGTGTCGAACTCACGGACGTGACTGCCGACGCCGCGATTATCGGCCCGGGCGAGAGCGTCACGCTCATCGCGACGCTCCGAAACACTGGCGACACTGACGCAGAGATGACCGTCACCTTTGGCGTGGTCGGTGGCGACACAGTGACGCGGACCGTCTCCGTCCCCGCTGGCGAGCGCGAAGTCGTGACCTACGAGCACCGACTCGACGCTCCCGGTGAGTACACGCTCACCGTCAACGACCGGACGTTCGACGTGACGGTCAAAGAGGGTGCGTCGAAGTTCGGCACAGATGCGCCTGGTGGCGGCGACCAACCCAACACTGAGTCGACGCCTGGGCAGTCGTCGGGTCACCGGTACGGCCTCGAAGTTGTGATTTTCCTCTCCGTAGCCGTGATTGTCACTGCCCTTGCAGCCCGCTGGCTGATCGGCAAGGAAGAGTAGTCGTCGACCGGACTCTGTCTCTTCGTTTTATGTCAGTTTCCCTGCTCAGCAGATTTATACTGACATCGAATACGACCACCCGTGTTCAGTGAATACTGTCGTGATGGGTATCCAGGTTGCGTTGGAACTCTGACCCACGATGTCTGCGTGGTGTACTGTTGCATGTTGAAGATGGTGGCAGTTATATCAGTAAAATATGATATATGGAATGCTGTCAAGAAATATTGTGTCTATCTTCTCAAATCAAACTTCACTGATATATCTACAGAAAGCACAGTAACATCTGTTCTAATTGATTGGTTATATACTTATTGGGAAAAATGTGGGAAATATACAATTTGAAATTATACAATAATAATGTGGGATATTACAGTTCTATGTAAAACTATATTAATTGACATACTTTTGGAGGCCGTCGCACGCATCCACAGTACTGTCCGGCGCGTCCTGTGCAAGTGTGACGCTCGTTGTAGTCCGGGATGGTTGGGCGGGCTATTACACCTGTACGACTGTAACAAATAGGGCTGAACCTTCTTCACAAACTTGCGGCGATGTACAATGAAACGAGTCGCTTGTTTACGTAGCGTAAACAGAACTCAGATTCTGCATCTCGAAAACAGCACGTGCACTACCGGTCAGAGCTGAGTTGCGTTCACCTGAATAACGTTCGCTGCTCCGCGAACGACCTCCGGAATCTCTTCAGTGAATCGTTCGTCTTTCATTCGAGCGACGGGGCCAGATACACTGATCGCACCGTGGAGCGTCCCATCGTGGCTAGTCACCGGTGCAGCAACACATCGCAATCCCTGGAGAATCTCTTCGTCGTCGAAGGCAACCCCACGCTCTCGGACCGTTTGGAGTTCTTCTTTTAGCTCCGCTCGAGTCGTAATCGTCTCTTCTGTCTGTTGTGGAAGCCCGTGTCTCTCGACAATTTCGTCGACCCGTTCGTCGGGGAGGTGCGCGAGTATCGCTTTCCCGAGGGCCGTACAGTGGAGATACATTCTGTCTCCCATCGACGACCGAGTCATGATTGCCCGTTCGCCGATCGATTTGTGAAGATACACACCGCGACCGTGTTCTTCCACCATGAGTTGTGCAACCTCTCCCGTTCGGTCTGCGAGCGCGTCTATCTCCTGTCGTGCAATCTCGTAGATTGGGACGCTGTTTTTCGCATACTCTCCGAACCGAACGAACCGAAGGCTGATCCGATAGGTATCCCCGTCTTTGACGACGAACTCGTTGCGAGCAAGTGTCGAGAGATGGCCGTGGATGGTTGCTTTCGAGAAGTCGAGGTGATTCGAGAGTTCAGTCACTCCTGCTCCGTTGAGTTCTTGGAGCGCGTCGAGAATGTCGCAGGAAATCTGCACTGCTTGCACTTGTCGACCACCTGTCTGAGAGTTGTCGCCTGACATACGATGACATATGATGGTTCCCCGCTTAATTGTTTGGCCTTCGTAAACGTAACTGGTCAGCGGCCGGGGTAAATGACTGGATACAACTGCTCACTGTTTCGGTTTCCCTGTAATTGCTCCCGACGAAACGCACACGCCCGCCAAATCCGTTCGCGAGAAGTAAACACCAAATCCGTTCGCCCGATTCACAACTGCCCTGTTCGTCGTGGTGGCCTACGAGGACGCAGACTGCGTCTGTTCCGTCTGGTTTTCGTCGCCATCAGACAGAATCGTCTCGCCGGTCGTCCGATCGAAGAGGTGGAGCTTCGTTTCGGGGAAGACAACTGAAACACGGTCGCCTGCACCGATTTCTCGGTCTGCATCGATACTCGCGGTGTGGGTTTTGTCGCCAATCTCGAGGTAGACGTATGAGAGTTCACCCATCGGCTCGACGACTTTCACCGTTGCGTCGACACTATTTCGAGCGTCTCCGGTTGCCACTTCGATGTGCTCAGGACGGATGCCGAGCGTCAGTGCCTCGGTTTCGCCGGTGAGTATGTCCCGGGTTTGTTCTGAGATGTGGTAGACGAAACTGTCGTGTTGAAGTGCGTTACCAGACAGATTGACGTCCATAAAGTTCATGCCCGGACTGCCAATGAAGCCTGCGACGAAGCGATTTGCAGGTTGATGATAGCACTCCAGCGGCGTCCCAACCTGTTGGAGCTCCCCATCGTTCAGGACCGCGATTCGGTCACCCATCGTCATCGCCTCGGTCTGGTCGTGGGTGACGTAGATTGTGGTGACTCCGAGGTCCTGCTGGAGTTCTTGAATCTCGGTTCGCATCGTCGTTCGAAGCTTGGCGTCGAGATTCGAGAGGGGTTCGTCCATGAGGAACACCTCTGGCTCGCGGATGATCGCTCGGCCAAGTGCGACGCGCTGTTGTTGCCCGCCGGAGAGCTCTTTTGGTTTCTTTTCGAGGAGATCAGGAATCTCCAGCATGGTTGCAATCTCTTCGACGCGTTTGTCGATTTCGTCACTCGAAAGGTCGGTCGTAATCTTCAGACCGTACCCCAAATTCTTGTGTACGGTCATGTGCGGATACAGCGCGTAGTTCTGGAACACCATCGCCATATCTCGCTCTTTTGGCTTTGCGTACGTGATCTCGCGGTCGTTCAGGAGTATCTGGCCGGACGATGCGTGTTCGAGGCCTGCGATACACCGAAGCGTTGTGGACTTCCCGCACCCTGACGGGCCGACGAGGACGAGAAACTCACCATCGTTGATGGTGAGATCAAGGTCGTTGATAGCCACGATATCGTTCCCATTATTGTCGAAGACCTTCCGCAGAGTGTTGAGTTCTAATTCACCCATGATTATTCAGTGCTAACTGTCTGTTTCTGATTCGCACTAATAAAACCATTCCCCGTGGTCACTATTCACATAGTTTGCAACGTGCCGTCGTGGACGTCCCAGTCTTGCGACGCCAGCTCGGCACCATCGACAACCACGGTGTCTGGTTCGTCTCGAACGCCGGACACGACGAGTTCGAACGAGTCAACAGCTGACTCGTCAACCGTGAGTTCGTAGTTCGATGCCGTTGCGTCGAAGGTCACCGTGACAACCTCGTCGCGGTCTTCGTCGTACAACGGGAACGTCGAGTGGCACTGCCCACCTGCAGGCAGTTCGACCTCGACCGTGAGGGTCGAAGGCGTACCCGACTGGACTGTCTGCGTCGCCGCTCGCTTTGGCACGATTCCACCCGCAGCGACGAAAATCGGCATCGTGTCCAGTGGCGTGTCGACGGTGACGGTTTGCCCGCCATCGAATCGCTCACCGGTCCAGTGGTCGACCCACTCGCCTGCTGGGAGGTAGACGTCTGTCGTCCCGCGTTCGTCGAACACAGGCGCGACCAACAGTTCGTTCCCGAGGAGGAACTGGGTGTCGAGTTCGTGCGTCCGCGGGTCGTCTTCGTACTCGAGGACGAGTGGTCGAACGACGGGCATCCCCGTCCGTGCAGCCTGTTCTGCATACGAGTAGAGGTACGGCATGAGTTGGTACCGAAGCCGAGCGTACCGTTTGAAGATCTCGACGGCTTCGTCGCCGAACGCCCATGGCTCCCGGGGCGTCGTCCCGTGACAGCGTGCGTGACTCGATAGCAGGCCGAACTGGGCCCACCGAATGTAGACTTCTCGCTTGGGTTCGCCTTTGAAGCCCCCGATGTCGTGACTCCAGAACCCGAAGCCCGAGATTGAGGCCGCGAGGCCACCACGGAGTGCGGCAGCCATGCCATTGATCGTCGTCTGCGGGTCGCCACCCCAGTGAACTGGGTAGCGTTGGCTCCCCGTCCACGCTGCACGCCCCCAGAGGAACGCGTCGTCTGCTCCGTTGACGTCTTCGATCGCTTCGTAGACTGCCTGGTTGTACAGATACGGATAGACGTTGTGCATCGCTTTCCCAGACCGACCGTTCGAGAACACGGCATCTTCGGGGATGTACTCACCGTAGTCGGTTTTGAACGTGTCGACGCCCATCTCGAGGAGGTCGTAATGTTTCTGTTTCCACCAGGAGACTGCGTCGGGGTTCGTGAAGTCGACAATTCCACCCCGATAATCCCCCTGACAGGTTCGGTCCATCACGTACGGTTTGCCCGTCCCGTCTCCGATGAGATAGCCCGAATCACGTGCCTCGCGGAACGCCTCGGTGCCAACGGGAACGTGTGGGTGTTCCCACAGTGAGATGTGGAAGTCGTTTTCGTGCAACTCTGCAATCATCTCTTCTGGGTCGGGGAACTGGTCGGTGTCCCACACGAGGTCTGTCGATTTCTGTTCTCTCATCCAGAAGGGGTCGAGGTGGACGACGTCGCTGGGTATCTCTTCCTCACGGAGTCGTGCAGTGATCGATTCGAGTTGCTCGCGGGATTCGTATCCCAGTCGCGACATCCACACACCGAACGACCACTTTGGAGGTCGCGGCGGGCGGCCAACGAACGCGGTGTAGGTCTCCAGAACCGCCTTCAGTGATGGACCATGGAAGTACACCCCTGCGAAGGAGTCGTCGTCGACGGCAATCGTCCCGCTCGCTGCGGTCGACGAACCGATATCGTACGACACGCGATTCGTCGTATCGACGAGCAGTCCGTATCCCGCAGTCGACAGGTGGAATGGAATGTTCTTGTATGCTCGTTCGGTTTCGGTTCCAAGCGGTTCGACGTGCCACGACTCGAATTCGTTGCCGACACGGTTGAGTCGCCCAAACTTCTCTCCGAGTCCGTAGATGCGCTCGGTCGGGCGGAGTTTGAACGACGCGCCCGTCTGCTCGATGCGGTGAGGGCCGTGATTTATCTCCTGTTCGTCGAACCAGAGTGGGTCGACACGGGGATTTCCACGGACGTCGATATCGTGGGTTTGCATCGCGTAGGTCTCGGTCCCGTCGTGGTCTTCGACACGGAACGACCACGCGTCGAGCCCAATCAGCAGTCTGAGGGCGTCGGTTTCGACGACGAGTTCTCCGTCGGCTTCGTCGACAGAGAGTGCAACGTCGTCGACGACGTCGTCGGTCTTGTACTCAGGGAGGTCAGTTGGCCGCACCACCTCTGGATTCGCACTGAGTTCGAAACGGAAGGTTTCGGGGTTGTAGAAGTCGACTGTCACCACGACGGGGCCACGTTCGGTGAGTCGCTCCTGTGTACTCTCCGTCTCGCAGTCGAGGGTGATGGTCCGCCCGTCGACGTCGTACGTCCTGACATTGGTTATCGTCGTCCGTGACATCTGTCTGCTTGCATCGAGAGTGAACATCTTAATAAACCTACCTCAGGTCGTGGTCGCAGAAATCCAGACGACCACAACTCTTATTGACCTGTTTGAAGACGATTCATGCGATGGCATCACACGACGAGCCGGACTACCGTATCCCACAAGGAGGCGGTGTTCCGTGGCGTGACCTCGGACGCGAGGAGACACACCGACCGGAAGAACGTGACATCCGAATCACCGACATAAAGACGATGGCAATCGCGGGGAACTTCACCTGGGGCATCGTCAAGGTCGAGACGGATGCTGGCGTCTACGGTCTCGGTGAGACGTTCCGAGCGGAAGCGGCACTCGATATGGCCGGGCGCATGGGAATCGACCTCGAAGGTGAGAACCCTCTCGATATCGACCGCATCACAGAACTACTGAACCAACGGTACACCGGCTGTGGACGCATCGGCCAGGCAGCGTTCACCGCTATCGAGACCGCGTGTTGGGATATCAAAGGCAAGATTCTCGACGCCCCTGTCTACGAACTCCTCGGCGGAAAATATCGTGACGAGATCAAGATCTACTGCGATACACACGCCGGCGAGTCACTCGGCGAAGCCGGGTCGCACGACCCCAAGGAGATCTACACGCCTGAATCGTACGCGCGAGCCGCCCGCGAGGTCGTCGACGAAGGATTCGACGCACTGAAATTCGACCTCGACGTTCCAACCCACGCCGACACAGACACCGCAAATCGCCGGATGGACAACGAGGCGATCACACACAAGGTCTCACTCGTCGAAGCCGTCCGCGACGAGATCGGCTACGATATCGACCTCGGGATGGACCTCCACTGGAACTTCACGAGCGAAACCGCAGTTCGACTGGGGAAGAAACTCGAGCCGTTCGACCTTGCGTGGCTCGAAGACCCAGTCCCACCGGAGCGGTTCGAATCACAACAGTACGTCCGTGAAAAACTTAATCTCCCAGTCCTCGGCGGCGAGAACCTCGTCACGGCAGCCGAGTTCAACAAGGCAGCAAGCCAGGGAATCATGGATATCGCCGCCCCAGATATCAACAAGTGTGGCGGCCTGTGGGAGTTCAGAAAGATTGCGATGATTTGCGACCTCTACGGCATCCCAATCGCGTCGCACAACATCTCGAGCCCACTCGGAACGATTGCCGGTGCCCATATCTCTGCGGCGATTCCGAACTTCATCGCGATGGAATGGCACTCGCGTGACGTTCCGTGGTGGAACGACCTCGCGATTCGGACCCACGGAAGCGGCCCGATTCTCGAAGACGGATACATCGACGTTCCCGAAGGCCCCGGTCTCGGCGTCGAACTCGACCCCGACATCGCAGAACGCTACCTCACCGACGACTCGGAACTCATTATCTGACACCGTCGGAGCTTTTTTGGTCGTAATTGTAGTTCGGTAGCGTATGGCAAGCTACACCGTAGTGGTAACTGACCATGACTTCGAGAACCTGGACATCGAACGCGAGGTACTCGGTGATATCGCAGACCTCGTCACGCTGACCGACGACGTCGGCCAAGAGCGAAACGACGCAGCTGACGTTCTCGCTGCGGCCGACGGTGTACTCAATCTCCGGTACGATATCGGTGCAGACCTCGTTTCGTCGATGGAGTCGTGTCGGATTATCGCTCGCTATGGAATCGGCGTCGATAACGTTGCGACCGACACTGCTCGAGAACTGTCGATTCCCGTGACGAACGTCCCTGATTACTGTCTCGAAGAAGTCTCAACGCACGCTCTCTCACTCCTGTTGTCGTTGAACCGCGGCGTCACCACGTACGATGCCTCGGTCGAAACAGGTGCATGGGACCGCGATGTTGCTGCACCGCTCTCGCGACTGTCTTCACAGACTGTCGGGATCGTCGGCTTCGGTGCAATCGGCCGTGCAGTGGCCGAACGCCTCGCTGGATTCGGCGTCGATATCATCACGAGTGACCCGTTCCTCTCCGCAGAAGACCTCGAGGGACACGACGCAGAACTCGTCTCGTTCGAACAACTCCTCGGTCGCGCCGACTACATCACGATTCACTCGCCGTTGACCGACGGGACTCGCGGCCTGTTCGGGCCGTCCGAGTTCGAACAGATGAAAGAGACGGCTGCACTCATCAACGTCGCACGTGGGCCAATCGTGCAGGGAGATGCGCTTCGAGACGCCCTCGACGCTGGAGAGATTGCCGGCGCGGGACTCGACGTGTTCCCCACTGAGCCTCCGGCGCCAGACGATGCCCTCCGTACCCACGACAACGTCGTCACCACGCCACACGTCGCCTGGTATTCAGAAGAAGCAAATGCAGAACGTCGCCGCGCTGCCGCCCAGAACGTCCGGGCCGCACTCGAAGGCGAAGCACCTGAAAACGTCGTGAACGGCGTCGAATAGTCCGTCGTCGGAATCGGCGTCGAGCAGTACTGCGTCGAACACTCACTGACGACTCCCAGTTGTCAAACAGAACCTGACGAAAACGTAAGTGCGGC
Organism: Haloferax sp. DFSO52; assembly: GCF_048158745.1. NCBI lineage: Archaea > Methanobacteriati > Methanobacteriota > Halobacteria > Halobacteriales > Haloferacaceae > Haloferax > Haloferax sp. DFSO52. The sequence continues at coordinate 439,214 of NZ_JBLOPB010000002.1, forward strand.
CGACTGGTGGTCAGGCTTTTCCGAAGCCAGCGGTCAGGCCTTCGACGACCTTCCGCTGGAAGAAGACCATGAACACGATGAGTGGCACGACGGACATGAACACTGCTGCAGAGATCGTCCCCCACGGGAACGTGTACTCACCGCCGTACAGTGCGATGCCGACCGTGATGGTTCGCATGCTCTCTTCTGTCATGAACGTGAGCGCGAAGAGGAATTCGTTCCACGCGTAGATGAACACGATAATCCCCGTCGTGGCCATCGCAGGCGCGGAGACGGGGAGGATGATGCGGAACAGAATCCCAATGCGCGAGAGGCCGTCCATCAGCCCGGCTTCTTCGAGTGAGTCGGGGAGTTCCTTGAAGTACGCCTGCATAATCCAGACCGCAAACGGCAGTTGGAACGCCGCGTAGGGGAGGATGAGCCCAAGGTAGTTGTTGAGCAGGCTGAGGTCACGTGCCAGTTTGAACAGCGGAATGAGCCGTGACATGAACGGCAGCATCGAGGAGAACAGGATGATGAGCAGGACGTGGACTTTGTACTTGAATCGCAGTCGCGACAGCGCGTAGCCTGCCAGCGCACCGAGGAACACGTCGATAATCGCCGTTCCCGAGGCGACGATGAACGAGTTCAGGAGGTACCGGAGGAATGGCTCCTGGTCGAGTGCAGTTCGGTAGTTCTCCAAGGTAATCGTCTGTGGGATGTACGTGACGGGGAACTGGATCGCCTCTGCCGAGGGCTTCAGCGAGGTGATGAAGATCCAGATGATTGGGAAGAACGAGATGATGACGAGCGCGGCGATTGAGCCGTAAAAGCCCAGTGTCTTCCCGACTTCTTGCAGGTCGAATTCATTTGCACGGTGGGTTTCAGTGCTCATGTTAGCGCACCTCCGGTTCGTAGAGAGTGGCAACGTAGGTTATCGAGATTCCTAACGCGATGAGCGTGATGACAGTTGCAGTGGCAGACCCCATCCCGAAGTTCAAGCGGGTGAACGTCAGGTTGTGGTCGAACAGGACGAGTGTCGTCGTCGCTTCACCCGGGCCACCGTTCGTCAATCCGTATGGAAGCCCGAACGCCTGGAACGCCGGCAGCGTCCGGAAGATGAGCGCGACGAGAATCGTTGGCTTGAGCAGTGGAAGGGTGATGTCGCGGAACTGCTCGAACTTCGATGCACCGTCCATTCGCGCGGCCTCGTAGAGATGCGACGGAATGCCCGTCAACCCGGCGAGAAGGATGAGCGCCATGAACGAGCTGGTCTTCCAGATCGTGACGAACGTCATCGCCGCGAGCGCAGCGGTAGGCTTCGCGAGGAAGGGGAAGGCTGCGTCGATAATGCCGACTCTGATGAGTATGTCGTTGATAACGCCGTACTCACCGTGGAATAGCCACGCCCAGATCTTTGCGTTAATCACCGTCGGCAGCGCCCAGGGGAAGAGAATCGCTGCCTGTGCGAGATACTTTCCTTTGAACTCACGGTTGAGCAACAGCGCGATGCCAAGCCCGATGACGAGTTCGACTGGCACGCTCACGAAGGTGTAGATGAGACTCACCTTGAGCGAATTCCAGAAGCTCCCGTTCGAGAGCAACGACTCGTAGTGTTCGAGGCCGACAAACGTGAGTGGTTCAGTCGGGAGGATGTATCCCGTGTGGAGACTCGCCCAGAGCGTGTCTACGATGGGGTAAAACGAGATTATCCCGAGATACAACAACACTGGTGTCAACAAGACAGTCGCTAACTCTTCTTCGGTCAGCCTGAGTTCTTTGTATCGCTCGAGGCGGCTCCCTGTCCCGGGTCTCGACGAACCCGAAGGAACCGCCTGATCCTGTGATTGATTGGCACTACCCATGTTATGAACACGGTCATGATACGCCCACATAAATCTACGGCATGTCATCACTATTCACGGCCAATGATTTATGTGGACGCTGTTTATTCAACAGAGTATCCGCTCAGCCATGACAGCCGACGAACTAGCCTCGCAGTCACCGAGTAGGACACTGGAACGACTCCTTCGCGACCGTTGGTCACATCTCGACCGTGGGTGGAAAGCCACGATTCTTGGGAGTGTGTGCACGATGGTCCTGCTTTTCTCCCCGGGTCTGTAGTCGCATGCCCACCGATCGCGCACACGGGTTACTCCCCGGTTTTGCACTGCTCGGACTCTTCGCGCTTGGAGCGACAGTCGTTGCGCCCGTGGTGCCCGGTTTCAACGCACTCCTCATCGCTGTGGGGATGGGTGCAGTCATCTCGAATACGATGGGTGTGCCGTCGTGGGCCGAATCGGGTATCGGCCGTCACAAGCTCATTCTCGAAGTAGGTATCGTCCTCCTGGGCGCGCGACTGACGCTCGCACAACTCGTGGATGCAGGCCCGACGATTATCGCACTCGCGACGGTCGTGGTCTTCTGTGGAATCGTCCTCATCGAGGCGTTCTCACACGTCGCCGACCTCGGCAAGCGAACTGGGTCGCTCCTCGCTGCTGGGTCAAGTGTCTGTGGTGTCTCTGCTGTGGTTGCCGTTGCAGGTGGGATCGACGCCGACGAATCCGATATTGCCTACGCTGTTGCGACGGTTCTGTTGTTCGACGCAGTGACGCTCGTTGCGTTCCCACTCGTCGGAGAGACACTCCAGTTGTCGAGTCAGGTGTTCGGCGTCTGGGCTGGGCTGAGTATGTTCAGTACGGGGCCGGTGACGGCGGCTGGATTCGCACACTCTACAACGGCAGGTGAGTGGGCGACGGTGACCAAACTCGTTCGTAACTCGCTCATCGGCGTGGTCGTCGTCGGCTACTCACTGTACTACACCCGATCGAGCACGTCGAAGGTTTCGATTGCGACGGTGTGGCGGCAGTTTCCCAAATTCATCATCGGGTTCGTCGCCGTTGCCGTCCTCGTCAATCTCGCTGGCGCGCCCGCCGATACGATTGGAATGCTCGATTCGCTCTCTGAATGGCTCTTTACCCTCGCGTTCGTCGGCCTCGGCTTCGAGATGCAACTCGACGAATTCCGAAATGCAGGGTTGACGCCCGTACTCGTCGTTCTGGCGTATCTCGTCGTGATGAGCATCGTCTCACTCGTCGCTGTCTCGGCACTGTTGTCATGACGGTGAACCAAAGAGTTAAGAGACGAGCATAAGTGTGGGATTGTGTATGCCAGACCGATATCTGAAGGTCGTAGAGAACAGTGACAACGTTGCGACTGTCCTTCGTGACGTCGAAGCGAACGAGACAGTCGATGTCGCGGTTGGTGACGAGGTACGGACGATTACCATCAACGGCGATATCGGATTCGGACACAAGGTTGCAATCGAGGACATCCCAGAGGGCGAGACGATCTACAAGTACGGCGTGAGTATCGGCTACGCCAGTACGGATATCGAAACGGGTGACCGCGTCCACGTCCACAACGTCGACAGTAACTACGGCCGCGGCGACCTCGCCGGCGACGGCCAAGCAGAAGCGATTCACGAATAACCCGCACACGAACACAGATCCAGACACAATGACAGAATTCCTTGGCTACGAACGTCCAGATGGAAGTGTCGGCATTCGCAATCACGTCGTCGTCGTCTCGACGGCCCCATACGCGAACGACACGGTGAAACGCACGGCAGATATCGTCGAAAACGCAATCCCGATCACGCATCCGCTCGGTCGGTGTCAGACCAAGCCGGACGTCTTCCAGACGTACCGAACCCTGCTTGGCTACGCAACGCATCCGAACGTCTACGGAGCAGTCGTCGTCGCACACGCAGGCGAGATTGTCGACGGTGACGAACTCGCAGACGACATTGCAGAGACGGGTCGTCCGAGTGCTTCGATCAACATTCACGACGAGAAAGGCGTGATGAACGCACTCGATGCAGCCGTCGATGCCACCCAAGAGATGGTCCAGGACGCGAGTGCGATGAACCGAGCCCCGCACGACGCTTCGAAGCTCACCTTCGGAATCAACTGCGCAACGTCGGACACGACGAGTGGACTCTGTCAGCACCACGCGACTGCTGGTGCGGTCTGGCGACTCATCGAACAGGGCGGCCGTGGTGTCTTCGCGGAGACCCCCGAGTTCTTCGGAGGTGAAGAGGAACTCGCCGAGCGCGCAGTGAGCGACGAAGTCAAACAGAAGATTCTCGACCGCGTCGAATACTGGAACCAGCGCCTGCAAGCGACTGGGTACGACGTTCGCGGTGCACAGCCCACCCCGGACAACATGGACGGCGGACTCACGACGATCGAAGAGAAGTCGCTGGGCGCGCTCGTAAAATCCGGTGACGGGCCGATTCAGGATCTCATCGATTACGGTGAGAAGATTCCGGACGAGTCTGGGATGTACATCATGGACACCCCCGGACACGGTGCAGAGTCGGTCACTGGTATCGGTGCCGGTGGGGCACACTTCATGGTCATCTCGACCGGACAGGGCCACACTCTGTCGAACGCGGTCATGCCAACGCTCAAGATCACGGGCAATCCCGGCAGTGCAGAACGCGTCCCTGAACAGACGGACGTCGACGTCAGCGAAGCACTCGTTGGCGACCAGTCGCTCGACTGGGCGACTGACCAACTGTGGGACGAGATTCAGGATGTGGTCAACGGCAAACTGACGCTCTCGGAGACGATGGGTGAGAGTCAGTTCGCCATCCACCGCATCGGGCCGTCGACGTAAACTCATGGTTGACGTCGACCGAGCGCGGGCGGAAGCGGTTGCGACACGAGCCTTCGAAGCAGCGGGTGTCGACCATGCTGATGCCCGGCTCACGGCAGAGATGCTCGTCGATGCGGATGCTCGAGGGAAGCACTCACACGGCCTGATTCGCCTGCCTCGATACATTCGTGGTGTTGACCACGGCAACGTCGACCCAGCAGGAGAGATGACTGTCGTCCGCGACCGGGGTGCAACAGCGACGCTGGATGGTGGCTCTCGACTCGGGCCGGTCGTCGCACTCGAAGCGCTGGCAGAGGCAACGAGCCGCGCAGACGACTACGGCGTCGGTGTCGTCGGCGTCCACAACTCGAATCATCTCGGGATGTTGGGCTACTACACCGACAAGGCACGTGCTGAGGGCTACGTCGCGATCGGGATGACCAACACCGAGCCAGCGATGCCACCGTACGGTGGCGCGGAATCGATTCTCGGGACGAACCCACTCGCGATTGGGATTCCGACCGACCCGCCGTTCAATCTCGACATGTCTACGTCGAGCATCTCCCGTGGAGAAGTCTTCAAGATGAGCCAACAGGGTGGCACCCTGCCCGAGGGTGTTGCACTGGACGCTGATGGCGAACCGACGACCGACCCGGATGCTGCACTGGACGGTGTCATCCTCCCGTTCGGCGGCACCAAAGGGTCGGGCCTCGCAATCGCCATCGAAATCCTCGCTGGCGGTCTCGTGGGAGCGGCGATGGGAGACGACGTCACTGGGACGTATCACACTGAAAATGAGTGTACCAAAGGCGATCTGTTCATCGTCATCGACCCTGCTGCACTCGGTGGCGACGGATTCACTGAGCGAGCAGATGCGTTCGTCGAATCGTTGAAATCGCTCTCCCGTGCGAGCGGTGTCGACGAGATTCGCCTCCCCGGTGAGGCGTCTGCCCAGCGAGCAACTGCGGAGACGATCACCGTTGATGACGAGCTCTGGGAAGAGATCCAGACTCGTGCGGAAGTCAGTCAGTAAGGCTCGCGTCTCACTGACCTCCCTCCGGTTTTCACGGGCAAAATTTCTCTTCTAGCAGTCTGCCGGCTGCTGTTAATAAAATTCAGAACATGGAACATTGTTATCAACAATAACATTATTATATGGTTGATTATATGTGATAGTGTATGGCTCGCAAGAGCAGCTCAGCTAGGAGACGACAGTTTCTAAAATCGCTCGGTGTGGGGGGCGCTGCCCTTCTCGCCGGTTGTACAGGTAATGGAGGCGGCTCGGATAACAGCGGTGGCGACTCCGGTGGTGGCTCCGGTGGCGACTCCGGTGGCGATTCCGGTGGTTCGACTCAATCCATCAAGTTCGTCCACACGTCGTCGTTCAGTGGGGCAATCGGCGAGCTCGGTCCGCAGTTCGACGACCAGGCAGAGAACATCGAGTTCTCTGCAAGCGGCACGCCATCCGAGTCGACGACGACGCGGAAGTACTACGTCAACCAGTTCATCTCGCAGTCGTCGGACTTCGACCTCGGGATGATGGACGTCATCTGGCCAGGTGAGTTCGTCAACAACCAGTGGGCAGGCAAAGTCAACGACCCGGACGGTTACACCGACAAGATGCTGGACACGCCCGTCGAGACGGTGACGGTCGACGACCAGCTGTACGGTATGCCGGTGTTCACCGACGCAAACGCACTGTACTACCGAAAGGACCTGCTCGACAAACACGGTCACGAGCCACCGGAAACCTACATGGAACTCGTCGAGATTGCACAGGACGTCCTCGAAAAAGAAGACGAGATCGACAACGGCTACATCTGGCAAGGTGGTGCCAACGAAGGGCTGACCATCATGTGGCTCAACTGGCTGTGGGGCTACGGCGGCTCGGTCAGACAGGACGGCAAGCTCAAAGTCAACACCGAAGAAGGTGTGAAAGCGCTGCAACACGCAGTCGACCTCATCCACGAGTACGGTGTCACGCCAGAGTCAGTGCCAGCGAGTGGGACTGACGGCAACCGCCAGACCTTCCAGCAAGGTGGCACGGTGTTCATGCGCAACTGGCCATACGCAGTGTCGCTCATGAACGCCGACGACTCACCCATCCAGGGTAAGTTCGACGTGGCGAAGATGCCGAAGGCAGAAGGCAACCCCGACGCCAACAACTCCTGTCTCGGCGGCTGGAACATCTTCATCAACGCCTACTCCGACACACCAGATGCGGCACAGCGTTTCGCGTCGTACATGGCCACGAAAGAAGTCCAGGAGACGCTTGCAGTCGACTTCAGCTACCTCCCGGTTCGTGAGGACCTCTACACGGACGAATACTTCGAGAAGGCACCACACCTCGAAACCTTCTCCGAGGTGCTCCAGCAGACGAGTGCTCGTCCATCGACGCCGAAGTACTCCACCTTCTCCGAAATCCTCTACACAGAGTGTAACAAAGCGCTCGTCCAGAGCAAGTCGCCACAGCAGGCACTCGACGACGCACAAGAACAGATCGATAGCGAAGTCAACAACGCCTGAACTCACGGCTTTCAGCCCGACGCATCAACCGTCTTTCTTCCGTTTTCCACGTCTTCTGTGACTGTCGAGTCAGCGCTGAGCAACTAGCCTGTCTCAGTACTCAACGCGCTGGGGCACACGTCGCAGTGGCTGTCACTCACGAGAGACACATCGATATCTCACAACAAGCAAAACGTGTCTGTGGCCGCAGTCTCTGTCTGCGCCCTCGAATTAGACCTGAGAGGCGACTCCGAAACCGTCAGTGGCGCGTTGGTAGCTCTGCCGAAGCGCTGCCCGCTCACTTTCGTCGAGTTGTGGGAGTGGTGGTAACGGCGACCCAGTTTCGAGTTCGGTGAGCGTCAGGAGGTATTTGAGTCCGGCTGCAGTGGGCACTTCACTGGTCGCAGTCAAAATTGGATTGACGACGTGATTCATGAGCTCCACCGCACGGTCGCGATTGCCTGCCGCGTGTTCGTTATAGACGTCGGCGAGGACGCCGGGGAAGACGTTGGCAGGCCCGGCAATGATTCCATCCGCGCCAGTATCGAGTGAGCTCACCGCAAGTTCGGTCGACCCCTGAAGGACGCTGAACTCGTCGGGGGTTTCGTTGATCAGTCGCCGGTGGTAGGTGGAGTCGCCGGAGGTATCTTTGATCCCCACGATGGTCTCGTGCTGGCTAAGTTCGATCACGGTCTCGATATCGAGTTTTTCCCCAGTGAGCGCGGGGATGTTGTAGAGAATAAGCGGGATATCCGTGGTGGCTGCAATGTCATGGTAAAAGTCTACGAGCCCACGTTGTGTCGTCGAGAGATAGTACGGTGTGACGACGACAGCCGCATCTGCACCAGCGTCGGCAGCAGTTTTGACGTGCTCCTGGACGGCACCGACGCTCGTGTCTCCACACCCCGCGAGGACAGGTGTGTCACCTGCGGCGTCGACGACAGTTTCGATAACACGGCGGCGCTGTGCAGCTGTCAAACTCGAAAACTCACCGATCGACCCACAGGGAAACAGCCCGTGGACGCCGTTTTTGACGAGATGCTCGGTGTAATGAGTAAGCGCACGCTCATCGATAGTCCCATCGCGACCCGTCGTAGGAGTCACCATAGGGACTACTGTCCCAGTGATTAGCATATACCATGGCTTGCAGACAAGTTGTAAATATCTTTCCCGACATATATTCAAATTGATACCACTGGCGATAATTGGGTCTGGCTACGCTGGCACAAACTTTAACAAGAATTAGTTTGACAGCTAGTTACCCGCATGAGCCTAGAGCCGATTAGCCAGTACGATGTCGATATGCTCATCGACGGACAATGGGTTGGCGCTGACGAGCGGATCTCAGTACGCAACCCCTACGATGGGAGCACGGTCGGGTCGATTCCAGCCGCATCAACAGCACAGGTGAACGAGGCGATCGACGCAGCCAATCGAGCATACGAGGAGAGCACGCTGTCTGCGTACGAACGCTACGAACTGCTGTCTGAGACAGCTGCTCGACTCGAAGCAAACGCCGACGAGATGGCACGTCTCATCACGAGCGAGCAAGGAAAGCCCATCTCCGAGTCTCGAGGCGAGGTCGACCGAGCAATCCAGACGCTCCGTCTCTCCGGCGAAGAAGCCAAACGACAGTTCGGTGAGTACGTCCCGATGGACGCACAGAAAGGGTTCGATCGGACGCACGCATTCACACAACGCGAACCGCTCGGCGTCGTCGCGGCGATTACGCCGTTCAACTTCCCGCTGAATCTGATGGTCCACAAGGTCGGACCCGCACTTGCCGCAGGAAACGCCGTGGTTGGAAAGCCAGCGTCGAACACGCCACTGTGTGCGCTCAAACTCTTCGAGTACCTCAACGAAGCCTGCGAAGCAGTCGGAGCGCCTGCAGGGCTCGTGAACATCGTCACTGGCAGTGGGAGTACCGTCGGTGACGCATTCCTCTCGCACGACGCTGTCGAAGCCATCTCCTTTACTGGGAGTACGGCCGTCGGAAAGTACATCGCCGAGAATAGCGGCATGCGCGAGATTACGCTCGAACTCGGGGGGAACGACCCGACGATCATCTGGGACGACACCGATATCGACCAGGCCGCAGCACAGGTCGTCGGTGGTGCGTGTTCCAACGCCGGACAGGTGTGTAACAGCGTCGAGCGCGTTATCGTCCCCAAACACATCGAAGACGAGGTCGTCGACTCGCTCGTCGAGCATGCGACGAACCTCACGATGGGCGACCCCTTCGACGAGGAGACGTCTATCGCGTCGATGGTCGACGACGACCAGGCGGAGTCGGTCATCGACCTGTTCGAAGCGACTGTCGATGCAGGTGCGACCGTCGAGTGTGGTGGCTCGTACGATGGCCGCATGTTCGAACCCACTGTCCTCTCGGGCGTGACACCGGACATGCCGGCCGCACAGGAAGAAGTGTTCGGCCCACTCGTTCCCGTCATCGCCGTCGACGACTTCGACGAAGCTATCGAAGAGGCGAACAACACGAACTACGGGCTCGAAGCAGGCCTGTTCACGCAAGATATCGACCGCGCAAAACGCGCTGCCGACGAAATTGACGCAGGTGGCGTCAACATCAACACGGTCAGCGGCTTCCGCACGGACCACATGCCATACGGTGGCTTCAAAGACAGCGGCGTCGGAAAAGAAGGCATCAAATACGCGGTCAAGCACTTCTCCCGCGAGAAACTCGTTGGATTCCACGCGGGATTCACGCAGTAACTACCGGGTCTTCATGAGCCCCTTTTTACGTTACTCGAGAGAGACCCAGCCGTCGGCCTGCTCTGATTCGTAGACTGCTTCCATGGCGTACATGTCGACGAGGCCGTGTTCGCCGTCAGCGTAGATTTCGCCGTCTGTTCGGACTTGATGCGCGAAATGGTCGAACTCTTCGAGCATCTGGTCGACGATGTCGAACTCGATTTCGGCGCGCGCAGCACCACGTGACACGTGGAGTGACCGTGCTTGGTCTTGGAAGAACGCCGGTCGAATCGCGACCTGCCCTTCGGTTCCAGTGACGACGAGTTCGCTCTCCTGGCGAGCATTGTGACTCACGAAGCAAGTTGCATAGACGTCGTTCGGGAACTCGACAGTGAACGTCGCCGTCTCGTCGACTTCGTCGAAGGCGTCGTGACTGCGTTTCGTCCGCCCACAGACGGCAACCGGGTCAGCATCGAGGAGGAATCGTGCAGTGTTCAACGGATAGACACCGAGGTCGAACAGGGCACCACCACCGGCGAGTGCTTCGTTCAGTCGCCATTGGTCTGGGTCGTCGTTGATTCGGTCGAGCAATCGCTGACTCATACTGCCGCGGACCGTCTGTGGCTCTCCGATGAGGCCGGCCTGAATAATCTCGCGTGCGCGACGCACCGCAGGCTCAGTGTGCATGCGATAGGCGACCATCAGCGGGACATCGTGGTTCTCGGCCGTCTCGATGAGTCGCTCAGTTCGCTCACTCGACCGTTCAGCAGGCTTCTCACACAGGATTGCCTTGCCCAACTCGGCAGCGGTTTCGACGTAGTCGAGATGGAGCGCATTCGGAGTGACGATGTAGACTGCGTCGTACTCGTCTGCCCCGACGCCATCGTGGAACTCGTCGTACGTGATTCCCCTCGCAGGGCTGTCTGACTCCTTGGCTATCCGGTTGGCTTTCTCTTTTGACCCGCTGACGAGGAGTGTCGCTTCGCAGAACTCACTGTCTTCGAGAGCAGGGAGGGCACGCCCACGTGTGAACCACCCGAGGCCGATAATCGCGAACCTGAGTGTCTCGACATCGGCCGGGTCGGTAGCCTGCCAGTCGCGGTCGATGCCTCGCTCGAATATCTCGTCTAACTCCATCGTTGCGTGATAACACGAGTCCCAGACTTAAACCCTCAGGCTGTGTGGTCGAGCGTCGCTCACCACGGCCTCTCAGCCAGATACGTGGGCTGTATGTTTACGAGACGCTAACAAAACGGGCGACTTCCGGTCCGTCCAGATCGGGATAGTGCTGGGCTTTGCCAGCCAGAGACTCAGATAGAACGTTGATAGATACGCAGTTGAGGCTCTGTTCCGTGCTCTCCCAGTCGAAGGGTGGTGGTCGACGATAGCCTCGTACCTACCAGAGTGTTTACTCTTCGTAAACAGAACTACGGAGTGTTGTGGACTGAGATCCAGCTATCTGTCGTGTATCCGACCGAATCGAAGTCTGTCTAGTGAGTCCTCACGAGCCGTGTTCGCGAGTCGCAAACAAATACGTCGTAGTGGCTAACCGTTACAGCAGTACAGACGTAATACTGGTCGATAAATTAACCATGGCTCAGTGATACGTCCAGTATATTAGTACTTGGAAGATGACTTGTACGTAGATATGATTTTTCGTATATCATTTTCTGGAGAAAATATCAACTCATCTCGATTTCTTTGATTGCATCAAATATGGTCCGTTGAACGACTCGAGAGCTGATATTGCATATTTGGCTGGTGGGCTGGGATCGTGCCCACTGATTGCATCGATATCGGGTTAGTCCCGTACTTTCGAGCTAATGAGCCGATATACTGGCGTCCTGCGAGCGAGTACTGCTAACTAGTTATATATCTTTTCTGAGTATACTATTTTTTATATGGTTTCTGGCCAAACTCTGCGGTAGGAGACTGCCAGTTCCATAGGTGAACAGTGATGCGACCAACGGAGATTCTGTGTACTGGAAGGGCAGAGTTTTAGATGGCAGTCACCCGAGACTCGTACTCGTCGGTCCATATCGGGGCTGATAATCTGTGGAGTCAACTTGCGGTATCACCGGACATGAGCAGTCAGACACCCGTTTCCTCCCTTCTCGTCCATTCGTGTCAAAGACTTATCTGTGTGGATGTCTACCATGGGTCTATGAACGAATCACACGCCGTCGACGATGCAAGCTTCTATCTCGACTACGAGATGCAGGTCGACGCGACTCGCGATGCCGTGTCGAAACTCGCTCGCGAAGTCCTCCAGTACGAGTGGGCCGACTACCTTCGTGCCTCCCCACCCGACGGCCCCCAGACGTGGGAACACCTCGACTCAGGGAAGCCCTGGGGTCGCGTGATGCCACAGGTGTGGGAAGTCGGGCGGAGTCAGGGGTTCGACCTCCACTTCGAACACTATCCTGATGCGCGGGCGCTCGAACGGGGTCACCTTCGGCTAGAGTTACATCTCGAAGATGGCGTCAATGGTGACGCGGACTTTTCGGGTGGTTCGAAGTATGCAGTGCTTCGAGAGCGGATTGTCGATGGGCTCGTGGACTTTCTGCGTAGTTCCGACGAGGTGCCGCAGGGTGACTTCGGGACGGGCCGGACGATCTGGGCTGCTGAGTACCGGTTTACCGCTGGTGACACGGTTGCGTACTACGAGACGCTTCGAACGGCGTTGACGGAGCACGCGGTGTTTGTGAGGGTTGTGACGGCGGCGCTCGAGGCTGAACTCTCGCGTGAGTGAGCGCCGCAGCGCTGGCTTTTAGGGTTTTGACGAAGCGACGGAGTAGTCACTGTCTTCACTCGGACTGTTCTGTCGAGTTGCCTACGAGCGTGTTCGAGGTTGGATAGGAGAGAATCGGACAGCGTCGACTATTCGCGAAGGACCACCTGATCGTCTTCCCACGCGCGTCGGTCGGTGAGTGCAGTCGCTCCCTCCTGCGTGATGCGGTAGTAATTGGTGCGCCGGTCGATATCGCCTTTCTCGAGGTAGCCCCGCTCGACTAACACGTCGAGATTCGGGTAGAGGCGACCGTGATTGACGTTCGAATGTGTCGTTATCTCGGTGAGGTGGTCTTTGATGTCCTGGCCTGATGGCTGGGTCAGCCCTGCAGTGGTGTAGAGCAGATCCCGCTGAAACCCTGTCAGTTCAAACATGTTCAGCAATACGTGAGTTTCACATATTGGTATACATCGCGTTCTTTCAGGTAGTTGCGCCGCTAACCAGGCGATTCAGCGAAATTCACGGAGAACGTCCGCGGTCGTCGCCGTCACCTGATAGCTGTGGTTTCTGCCTGTGGGGAACGACTCTCCCCGACTCGTTCGGTGACACCCGAACCAAACGGGTGGAAATGCGACGACATTCGGCTGAATCCAGGTGGAGTGAGTTGACGATTTATGTCTCCGACCTCCTTTCGAGCCAAGTGCCATGCAAACCAAGCTACACAGGCTGCTCAACACCGATGCGCTCGATGAGCGAACACTCAAGCCCATCGTGAAACTCCTGTTGATGGTCGGCGCACTGTTGCTCATGTGGGCACTGGTGTCGAACCTGCCGGGTATCGACGCACTCGTTCCCCAGACTGCAGTGACCTACGGTGCCGTGCTGGGTGCCATGCTGACACTTGGAATCATCGCAGTCCTGGGACTCGTCGCGTTCAAACTCGAGTCGCTCGTGGTACGGGTACTCGCTGGACCGGCCACCGTCGTCGCTGACGTCGCCTCGATCGCCAAGCACATCGTGCTGTTCGTGGCGGTCATTACGGCTCACAGCGGGCTTGCACCACTCCTCGTTCCGACACTCGAATTCGTCGGTCTCGAGTGGACCTACGATATGCTGTTCCTCGTCTTGGCCCTCATCCCGACGGCCGTTATCGCCATCACGATGGCTGGCAACATCGACGAGGCTGCCTCGCTTCTCTCCGGGCGACTCGCGTCGGCAGATGCTGCCGAACCCGATGATGACGTTGAGCCAGCGTCCATGGACTAACCTGGCCTGACGTGTTCGAGTTCGCCCACTGGCGAACCTCATCGCCGACTCCCCGCTGACGACCCCCCCTCCACGGACGCTTTGTTTTCTTGCGGATTCTGACAGCGTCGTCATTCGCGAATCGTGAGCGATGACGACGTGTGGGCATATCTGTACGATTAAGTCACTTCGACGGCCACGAACGACATGGACATCTTCAGCACGGACCCCTCGATTATCGGGATGGTACATTTACCGCCCCTTCCGGGGTCTCCAGGATTCGATGGAGACCGAAGCGAGATTCGGACGCGACTCCGTCAGGATGCAGCAGCGCTCGAGTCGGGCGGTGTCGACGCTATCATGCTCGAAAACTTCGGTGACGCCCCCTTCTATCCGGACCGTGTGCCTCGCCACGTCGTCGCTGACGTTGCGGCACTCGCTGCAATGCTTCGTGAGCAGGTGTCGATTCCGTTCGGTGTGAACATCCTCCGGAACGACGTCCAGAGTGCACTCGGCATCGCCGCCGCGACGGGTGGCTCAGTTGTCCGTGTGAACGTCCATACCGGTGCGCGCCTCACTGACCAGGGTCTCATCGAGGGGATGGCCCACGAAACGTTGCGGCTTCGTGAGCAACTCGATGCCGACGTTGCTATTTTGGCTGATATCGACGTGAAACACTCTGCGCCACTCGCCGAACGGTCACACGATGAAGTGGTTGGCGAACTCGTCGAGCGCGGCGGAGCGGACGGAATCATCGTGAGTGGGACTGGAACCGGAGAAGCGGTCGATACGACCGTGCTCGAGCAGGTGGTTGGATCTCGCGATGCTCGCGGCCTCGACGTCCCTGTCTTGATCGGAAGCGGTGTGACGCCCGAGACAGCACCCGAGCTGCTTTCGGTCGCCGATGGCGCAATCGTCGGGACGGCGCTCAAACAGGGCGGCAAGACGACGAACCCCGTCGACGAAGCGGCAGTCGAGCGCCTCGTCGAGTCCGTTCGGTAGAATTCTCTCGGCTCTGTCGAAATTCGCAGAGCTTGCTAGCAGTTGTGTGCTGAATAGACGGGTGGATGTAGCAGCGATTACGCTCCTTTGGGCGCGTCTCGATTATACTCGGTGAAAAACTGTGGGACGCCGATTATGCGGCGTTAGTCAGCGGCCTGCTGTTGTTCCTGGATGAAGGCACCAATCTGGTGGAGTTCATCCACGAACGTCTCGTAGTCGTACTGCTGGGTGTGTATCATGGCACTCCAGCGGGTGGTGAGACTCGCCAAGACGCCGGTCTCTGCGAGTTCCGCTTCAGTTGCCCCGTTCATCTCGGCAACCCCAGTGTGGAACGCCTCACAGTACTGGCACTTCTGCGTGGCGGCGACCGCCAACTGCATGAGTTCACGGTACTTCGGCGGGATGACTGTCTCGCCCAGTGTGTACTGCTTGAAAACCGGCCACTCGTGAACGAGGGCGTTTTCGGGAATGGCTGCCATGAAGCCGGGGACGAACCCGAGGCTGTTTTCGATATCTATCAATGTCTCTGTATAGCTTGATTCGGTGGTTACTGCCATCGTCTTGCCTGTTGTTGATCCTCAGAGAATGTCTTGCTGGATCACGTTACCGACGATGGAACCAGTGGTGGACTCGGAGAGTCAATATACTAGAGGGCACGTAAGTATATAAACCACCTTGATTTATAAAGGTCCTTTTATATTGGCAGTAGGGGTTCGCGTCCTCACCCCATCACGGTCGTAGCTGATCGATACATTCGCGCCCGCTAATCAGCGCGATTGCCGGAGCGTTCCCGTCCCAGTCAGAAGGTGCGTGCTGAATTGCGCGGCTGGGCTCGGGACAGAACCGTGTTTATCAGGCCTGTAGCCACGGGCACAAATCGGTAAGGTGCTGGCAGACAATGAACCGATATGGAAAATCCGTCAGGGCACAGGGACCACCATGCCGATCCCACTGAGCCACCTCGGGGATACGGACCCGAAGGGCACGCCGTGCCAGGAGGGCTGGCAATAGACGCGAGCGGGCTTCAGTTCGACCCATCGGAAACTCGGTTCGCACCCGGAACGACGAACGACTGGACGTTTCGGATCGTCCGAACAGACGGAACGACGGTGACCGAATTCGAAGAGGCACACGGGGAACGAAGCCATCTGATCGTGATTCGACGCGACTTAACGCACTTCCAGCACCGTCATCCGACGTTAGAACCGGACGGCACGTGGCGAGTCGAACAGTTCACGCTCCCAGAACCGGGCGCGTATCGCGTATTCGTGGATGTCGTCGTCGATGGCCACCCGGAGACACTCGGGTTCGACGTGTTCGCCCCGGGGACGTGGGAGGTCCAAGCGCGCCCGGGGTCGACACGGACCGCGATAACTGGCGCGTACGAAGTTACACTGTCCCCTGACGAAATCCCTGTTCGCCAGCGAAGTCGGCTCACGTTCGAAGTCAAGCGCGATGGCGCTCCTGTTTCGACACTTGGTGAGTATCTTGGTGCCCGTGGCCACCTCGTCGCACTACGGGAAGGGGATCTCGCATATCTCCACGTCCATCCCGAAGCGACCGCTCCGGATAGTGGCCGCGTTGAGTTCAGTGCGCAGTTTCCAACAGCTGGACGATACCGGTTGTTCTTTCAAGCCAAACCCGAACAGACCCTCATCACAACGTCGTTTGACCTCACTATCGACGGATGATACGTGCGCGTATTACCGAGTTAGTTGGTGGCGAGTCGAGCGTTTATCGAACGCTTCATTCACCAACTGAGGGGTACAACAGACCTGCGCTCCGCTACTGGTTCGCTAAAAACTCCCGAACATCGGATTCCATCGGGAGATAGCCACGGGCACCCATCGCAGTACAGTTGAGTGCGGCCGTGGCCGCGGCAAAGCGGCCGGCTTCTCGTGGCGAGTCGTCGTCGAGGAGCCACCGCTGGATCAGACCAGCCGTGAACGTGTCGCCGGCCCCGGTCGTATCGTTCACATCGACATCGAAGGCCGGAACGTCGTGAACTGTGTCACCATCGAGGAGTAGTGCGCCGTCTTCGCCCCGTGTGATTGCTGCACGAGAGACAGCTCGTTGGGTGAGCGTGGCGATGGCTTCGTCGGCGTCGCCACCGAAGTACGAGCGTGCAGCGACCTCACCGACCACGAATAGATCGACAACAGAGAGTAATTGGTCGATGGTCTCGGGGGTGGTTCCTCTCCCTTCGAGTTCCGGAAGTGGCCCAGCGAGGTCGAATACGAGTGTGGAGATTTCACCGCGTTCGCGAGCGGTCACGAGCTTCGAGACCACCTCGTCGGGGGCGTAGGCACTCGTAAAGACGACATTTGCGGTGCTCGCATATTCGATATCGCGGTCGTCGAGTCGAAGATTCGGTACGCTCTGGCCCCCAGCGACGATCATTCGTTCGCCGTTCGGTGCTCGTAGAATCAGGGTGTACGACGACTCTTCAGACCCGGTTTGGATTCGAGTGCAGTCAATATCGCGTGCTCGGAGGTCGGCTTCGATTTCGGCGGCTGCATCTGTGCCGACGCGTGAGATTACTCCTGTCTTGGTCCCGAACTCCGCGAGTCCAGCGGCGACATTTGCAGCGACACCTCCGACATCGGTCGTGTGTTCGCGGGCGAATGCACCGCCGTCTGGTTTTGGGAGGTTCGAGAGCGAATAGCTGTGGTCGATGACAGCACTGCCGACCGTCACGACGTCGAGTGGGGGCATTGTGTGTAGTCGGTGGGTGGTCGTCTTGAATATGCAGGCGTCGGGGTGGTATCGTGCGCTCTGGCCGTTGCTCAGTTTCGGTGGTGAGCGCCATGTTCGATGGTGTCCCAATCATCCGTTCTCTGTGTTGCTCCACCATTCGTGGATTGTCGAGGCAGTCGAACCGCATCGCAGCCTATTGCAGACTCAACTACTGTCTCCCATGCCCATCTGAGCAAATCCAGGTTCGGAATCATCCCACGAGCCAATGTCTGGAGACTCAGGATCGATGTCCGCAACGAAGCGCATCGTCGTGATGTTCGCCGCGAGCCCAAGCACACCGCCACCG
This sequence comes from Haloferax sp. DFSO52, assembly GCF_048158745.1. NCBI lineage: Archaea > Methanobacteriati > Methanobacteriota > Halobacteria > Halobacteriales > Haloferacaceae > Haloferax > Haloferax sp. DFSO52. The sequence continues at coordinate 457,090 of NZ_JBLOPB010000002.1, forward strand.
ATGATGCCAACCACGAGCCCCATCACTGGGATATTGACCACGAACGCCGATGCAAACACCGAGATGATGAGCACGAAGAAGCCATAGCCGAAAAAGTAGTACAGATACGGGCCGCCTCGAATGGCGAACGAGACTGACCCGCTAATTGCTTCACGAAGGCTGGTATCTCGGAGGACCAAGAGGTAGGGTGTCGCGTACAGCAGATACACTGTGATGAAAAAGAGGACGATGAGGAGTGCGACGAGGGCGACGAGATCTGTTGGGAGGTCGGTCGCGTTGCGACCGATACCCACTTCGAACGGGAGCAAGACCGCGAACGGAACGACAGTGAGGACGAAAAACGGCGCAAAATGGGACCGCACGCTGGCGACAAAGTCGTACTCTCCTGTCGTGAGCTGGCTTTTGATACTCCCGAAGTAGCCCGCAGCGAGTGCTGCTTTCACCACGAGCAACGCAAACACAGGGACCAATACCGATGGACGTCTCCCGACTGGAACACCGAGATAGACGTTCACTCCACTATTTGGCGGGTTTACGAATTGCCAGACTGTTCCGACCGACATCGGGAGTCCGAACGTGAATCCGATATGCACGCCGTCGTGGGCGAGGACGGACTGAATCTTCGAAACCTCTGTACATGCGAACAGGATGGGAACTACAGTGAGTGTGAGCGCGTCGAGCGCTCGCTCCCACCCATCTGTGAATCGCTCGTAGATTCCGGGCATTAGCTTCGTCCCTGGTGTCGTTGTGGGTCGTTTGTGTCGGGGTGTGGAGGCTGAACAGTGAGTGGGGAGGGCATTATTCGTGGACACTCATGTCAGTGTAAATAATGTTCTCCTTTAGTTGGGGGAGGTGCGGCGTTTTCGAGTCACCCCGTACACGACGAGTGCGACTGCTCCGAGAACGATGGCGGGTTCGACGTCTGTACTCAGGTACAGTCCCGGTGTTGGAGGGTAGATTCGGGTGAGTGGCCAGAGGAGTGGGTAGGATTGTCCAGTTGGTTTCAGCAAGAAGGCGTCGGCGATGAGGTGGGATGTAGCGCCCAGTGAGAGGAGGACGAAGACCCGAACTCGTTCGGTTGCTTTGACGAGGAGCACACCAATGAGAACTGAACAGATGACTGCGCCTGTCGTGTGGAGCCCGAACCAGCTAAATGGAACCCCGAGGAGTTGCTCAACTCGAGCGTTTGGGAGAAGCAACTCTCCTTTCGCTATATCGGGGATGAAAGCCCCAGCCATTGCAACCGTTACGTATGGTTGGGTGATCCACTCGTAACGCCACGAGGCAATCATGGCAAGGCTGTAGGCTAGCAAGACGTGGGAGAGCAGGTCAGGCATCGTGTTCCTCCGTGTTCTTGGTGGAGAGACTCAGGTCGCTCGCTTGGAGTGGTTTAGCACGTGGTTCTAACGACCAACTGCCCCAATCGATTCGCCACGTTCGAATGAGTCTCCCGAGTACCCACACGCCAGCGAGGAAGGAGACGACGTACATGTACAGGTAGTTCGACGCGGGGATTGTGTATGCGTTCAACGCACGAATCGTGTGGTTGGGTTCGACGACACCATAGACTGCGAGTGTGTCGCCTTGTTGTGCGTCGATAGCTGCTCCAGTAACTTTGAGTCGAACTTGCTCACCGGATCCGTACTCGGCGACAATCGTGAGTGGGTCTGTCTCGATGACTGTCCCCGTGAGACTGGCCTGTTCGCCAACCCACACATCGTACTCTATCCCCAACTCAGTCGTACTTGGATACGCACCAACTGCTGGGTCCGGGGCAAGTGAGCCAAACCAGATCATAAGTCCCAGTAGACACCCCAGTAAAACGAGAATCGCAACGAGGCGCCGAACTGGTGTGTCTTGCATTGCTCTCCAGTACTGAACTCCGATGAATAAGGGTTCCCGAATAGAATACAGTCGGTAGAGGTTCAGTTATTCGACGGTCACGGACTTCGCGAGGTTCCGGGGTTTGTCGATGGGGCGGCCCATCTCGTTCGCAACGTGATAGGCAAACAATTGCATCGCAACGTTCGCAACGAGGGGTTCGAGACGGCCGAGGCTCGGTATCTCGATCGTATGCTCGCAGAAGGAACCTGAGTCCCCTTCTGTGGTAAGTCCGATGACTGGTGCACCACGCGATTCGACTTCTTTGACGTTGTTGAACGTCTCTTTGGGCGAGGCACTCTCGTTAAGGAACGCGAGCACGGGCGTGTTCTTCGTGACGAGTGCCAGTGGGCCGTGTTTGAGTTCACCCGCAGCGAAGCCCTCTGCGTGGGCGTACGAGATTTCCTTGAGTTTCAGTGCGCTCTCGAGTGCAACGGGATAGGCCAGTCCACGACCAATGAAGAAGAACGAGTCACTGTCGACGTACTGCTGTGCGAGTCGCTTGAGTTGAGATTCGGTATCGAGAACCGACTGAACAGCGCTTGGGAGGTTTCGGATGTTCTCGAGGATATCCACTCCGTCTCCTGCAGAGAGGGTTCCACGCAGGCGACCGAGATAGGTTGCGAAGAGCGCGAGTGCTGTGACTTGCGAGACGAACGTCTTCGTCGCTGCAACACCGATTTCAGGGCCAGCTTTGATGAACAGCGCATCGTCGACTTCGCGGGTTATGGTGCTTCCGACCGTGTTGGTCACGGCGAGTGTCGTCATTCCTGGTGCCTTTGCACGGCGAATAGCTGAGAGGGTGTCTGCGGTCTCCCCACTTTGGGTGACTGCGACGACGAGTGTCCGTCGGTTATCATAGCCATCGTAGACCTCGTATTCGCTTGCGAGGTCGACGCGGACGCTGACGTCGACGAGTGGTTCGATGAGTTCCTGTGCGTACAGTCCGGCGTGATAGGAGGTTCCGCAGGCGACGATTTGTATCTCGTCGATGTTTCGGAGGAATTCGTCGTTGAGGTCGATGTCGAGCGATGCGTTCCCTGAGAGTTCGTCGATACGTCCGGAGATTGCCTGGCGAAGAGCGTGCGGTTGTTCGTGAATCTCCTTGTGCATGTAGTGGTCATGACCAGCCTTTCCAGCAGCGGATGCATCCCAGTCGACGGTCTGGATTTCACGCTCGACTCGCTCGCCATCGTTGAAGATTGTGATGCCGTCCGCACTCAGGTGGGCGACGTCGCCATCTTCGAGGTAGGACACCTGCCGGGTGTACTCGACGAACGCCGTCACGTCGCTGCCGAGGTACATCCCATCTTCGCCGTGGCCGATAACCAGTGGACTGTCCTGCCGTGCTGCGACGATGCCTTCGTGGTCGACGTGGGTTGCTGCGATTGCGAAGCTTCCTTTGAGTTTGTCGAGGACACGAGTGACTGCTGCCCGGAGGTCTGCACCACGGGCGATTTCCTCTTCGATGAGGTGCGGAATGACTTCGGTGTCTGTCTCACTCTCGAATATGTGCCCACCGAGTTCCTCCTTTAGCTCGGTGTAGTTCGAGATGATTCCGTTGTGGACGACTGCAACGTCCCCACGACAGTCAGTGTGTGGATGAGCGTTCTCATCAGTTGGCTCACCGTGAGTGGACCAACGCGTATGGCCAATTCCGTGTGTAGCGTCCGTGTCACTCGGAATGGTCAACCCATCAATTGTCCCTTCTTGCTTGTGCACGTCGACCTGGTCACCAACGAGTGCAATTCCTGCCGAATCGTACCCGCGGTATTCCAGGTTCTTCAACCCCGCTGAGAGTATTGACGCACTCTCCTCCCCACCAATGTATCCCGTTATTCCGCACATAGTTTTGTAGACTCCAGTTGCTCGTTTCCTTGCTGGCTACTGCCAACCGAGCGGTTGATATAAGCAATTTTGAATGAAGCTATTTAGTGTTATTGCACCGACTAATTCGAAGATGAATATCCATTTAGGAGATATAATGAGAGAGATATAACGAAGTTATGGGTGTTAGACCGTACTCAGCCTCGGAATATATTCGCATTGTCAGGGATTCGCCCAGATAGTTTCGACCCACTCTCGACGTGAACGTCATTTCCAACGATAGTTCCGGGTTCAATAGTCACGTTCCCACCCAGGGTAGTGTTGTCTCCGATGAGTCCGCCAAATTTCACGTCTGTGTATAGTTCACTGTCAACACGAACGTCGGTTCTGCCTCCCTCAATTGAATTTAGGGGGCCGATTTCGGACCCGGCACCGACGATACAATCGGAAATAACAGTACCGGGCTTGATAACCGTGTCTTCGAGGATTATGGAATTGGTGACGACAGCATTCGCACAGATAGTAACGTTGTCACCGATAACTACATCGTGGAAAATACGTGCCCCGGGTTGTATTCGAGAGTGGTCACCGACGACTGTAGGTTTGCCAAGTGTCACATCATTGCCAATCACTGCTGAATCAGCGACTATTGAATCCGTCCCAGATAAGACGCCATCGTTGACTGTAAGTAAATCCCACGGGCGAGAGAGTTCGAGCCACATTCCATCGTATCGAACTGCATGCAGCGGGTGCTCGCGAATATGTTCTCTGAGTGTATCGGTTAATCTGAGTTCACCAAAATGTTCGGTTTGACGGATGGCTGAGAAGATGCCAGGCCCGAATGCATAGGCACCTGCATTGACCAAGTTCGATGTGACTTCGTGCGGCTCGGGCTTCTCTTGGATATCGGTGATCTCTCCATTCTTAACAGTGACCGAACCGTAGATGGTTGGATCTTTGACCTCGGTAATTGCCATGCATGCATCACCTGTGGATTGGTGGCGTTGGATGAGCTCTTCAAGTAACTCCGGTTCGACTATTCGATCGCCATTGACTACGAGACAGTCGCTTCCGATAGTGTGCTCTGCTTTTAGTAGCGCGTCCCCAGTTCCACGGGGATTCTCCTGTACGACGTACTCTATTTCAACACCCCAGTCACCGCCATTTTGGAAGTGATTCTGGATACGTTCGCGTTTGTGCCCTACGACGAGAACGATTTCGTCGATTCCAGATTTTTTAATTACCTTCACCACGTGTTCCAAGAGTGGCTTGTCCCCGATCGGGAGCGTTCCTTTTGGGCGCATTTCTGTGAGCGGACGGAGTCGAACACCCTCTCCTGCAGCGAGAATGACTGCTTTCATTATCTATTTGTTGATTTCATTAGTGAAAATCATACGGGATTGATCTACTACCATTTGAAACAATGCAGTGTAATTCTTGCTTGTGGTCATCGTGTCTCCGGAGTTGGATAACACGATGTATCATCGATAAAAGACACAGAGCAAGAGGAAAACAAAAATTCGAATTTGTAAGCTGTGTTGGGTATGTCTACTACTACTCAAGCCGCTCAAACAACTAATTCGAAACATTGACATTTGGTTAGGATATTTAAAAAATCGTGCGAATTGGATTGGTCTACTCAACAGGTTTCCCTCCAGAGGAAGGAATCGGGACCTATGTATGGAAACTGGCAAATAATTTAAGGAAACGTGGACATACACCGGTGTTGATAACCCGAGGAAACGGCAAATCGAGTATTAAAAACGGAATTGAAATCCACCAAGCGAAATTCTATCCGGTTTACCCGTTCCATGTTCATGTCCATGAATTCTTTGTACAAAATGTTGTAGACAAGTTGGATCTCGATGTTCTACATATTCATTCACCACTTTCGCCGGTGGTTGATGCAGATGTACCTATTCTTGCGACGATTCACACCCCAATAATGCCTGTGGCTTCAATTACCGACAAGACAACTGTTTCCGGTCTTCTTGGATACCTGCAGTCAGTTACCGTGAGCCAACGTATTGAAAGGGATCTCGTGAATTCTGCAGATATGGTCACTGCGGTTTCCGAGAGCATCGCGGAGGCGCTTGAACTACAATACTCGGAGAATACTAGATTGTTGTATAATGGTGTGGATGCGGATGAATACGATGAATGCACTGAGCAAGGAGAAGATAAATATCTCCTTTTTGTCGGGAGAATTGCTCAATCAAAAGGGATATTACAGTTAATTCGAGCATACTCCGAATATAACATTGACCTGCCCGTTCGTGTTGTCGGGAGTGGCCCTCTTGAAGGCAAAATGAAGCAGTTCGTTAGTAAAAAGGACATATCTGACAAAGTTATCATCAAGGGATATGTGTCTGATGGTGATCTCAAAGAAATGTATGCTAATGCTGAAGCTCTAATATTACCGTCTCTGTATGAAGGCCTTCCAACTGTGGTTCTTGAAGCATTAGCGAGTGGTACTCCAGTAATCGGAACTGAAGTTCCAGGAATACAAGATTTAATCAATCACCGAGTGAACGGGTTACTAATGCCGGATAACTCAATAGAGCAAATTCACGCGTCGATTACCAAATTGTCTGAAAATCCAGAATTAAAGAGCTTGCTGTCTTCCAATGCCCGCCAATCGGTTGTTCCCAAGTACACGTGGGATAGCATCTCAAATGACGCGATCAAGTATTATAATACATTGACACAATGAGTACTGAAATTTGTTTTTTCACGTTTGGACTAAATGAGCAAATGAAACGGTTGCAGCCTTGGAGATATTATTTTGAAGTTATATCAAACCAGACTGTATTTGATGACATTGAAGTGTATGCTATCTCTTCAGAACCTAATTTAACTACGGAAGAATGGAAGAATATGGACGGTATTTCAATCTATGCTGTTCCTGAAATCAACCCTTTGGGAAGGGATAAGAGCAGGTTGAGGGATTACTTTTCGGAACTTGACCCAGATATTGTTGTATGGCCAGTTGACCAGTTCACTTTCTTGTACCGAAACATCATAAGTGAGCTTGAATCAAAAGTCGTGGGTGTCTGCCCAGGAATTTGGTACGATTTTGATTTGATTAGGAATACGACGGTCTCTGAACTAATTCGGAACATCGATGAGACAGCAATACCTCTATTGATGAGTATTGTCCCGGATTGGCTGGAGTCCCGTAGTTTTCGAGGCGAGTATTTTGACAAAATTATAACTTTCAGTGAAGACACTCGGAAAACATTAATTAGACAAAGGTTTAGTGAAAACCTCTCAAAATCTATCCCACCTGGGTTATCTTCTGACGATTTTCACCAACCAAGTGCTGAGGTACTCAGAAAAGCTAGAAAGAAAGGGAAATCGTCACAAGAAGATTTCACTGTCTTGTATATGGGATCTCCTCTATCGATTCGTGGCTTAGATACAACTATTGACGCAGTAAAATACGCCTCAAAAGAGATTAATAATCTAAATTGTATTGTCCTTTCGAGGAGACATACCGACCCAGAAACGGGAGAGGTACACTATGCTGATCATGAAGAATGGATTAAAGAATATTGTAGCAAAAACCAGGTCCAAGACATTGTGAGTATCGTCCCAGGATTTTTATCTCGCGAAGAAGTGCGCTCTTTCATATCAATCTCTGATGCGGTCTGCTTGCCGTTTAAAACACTACAGGCAGATATGCCATTGTCGATCCTAGAAGTATTGGCGCTGGGCAGGATACCGATTAGCACTACCGTTGGTGGTATCCCTGAGCTAGTTCAAGGCGAAAATAGACGTGGTTACGCTATTGAACCCAACTCACCCGAGCAGTTGGCATCGAGACTTGTGGATCTTCACTCAGATAATCAGTTGAGAGAATCAATTCAATCAAATGCGAAAAATTATGCGTTCGAATGTCATCCGACGTGGGTTGAGGTTTCGAAAGAATTTTATTCATTTTGCCTAGAATGAATAAATACATGATTGATTGGCTAATTGAGAAAACAGATTCTTACCCTTGGGTTGTTGTACTTCGAAATTGGGTTTTCCAAGCGATACTCTATGTAGAGAAGACGGAGCGAATTTTCAAAATTGCTTTCGAGATCGCACTCTTTACTCCTCTTTATATTGTTCTCTCAAAGAACACGAAATTAAACCGCGTAGAAACAATCTTGATGTCCTCATTCGTATCACACTCTATCAATTGGTTATTTAACGGGGACGTCCACGTGTTAAGGAAATGTGTTGGTGAGGGTCCTCAAAACCCTGTTGAGAAGAAGATTGATTACTTAGATGGGTTTGTACAACGTGCAAAAAAGGAAGAATCAATTGCAGCAGTCGGTATCGTTGGGAGCTATGTGCGAAATGAGATGACACCACACTCTGATATCGATGTAAGAATTGTTCGAAATAGCGGCTTAACGAACGCCGTTAAGTCTTCAATGTTTCTTTTACGAGAACGAACTAAGGCTTTGTTCAAAAACTATGCACTTGATTGTTATCTATATGATGATTTTTCCAATTTCGAAAAGGATGATGATGACCACATGATGTTATACTCTGAAGAATAAACATGGCGAAGGTTCAGATTGTATGTTCAAATGGTGGCCATTTAAATGAAGCTCTAGCCATTGCAAAACATTTGAATGATCATCAAGTTGAAATCGTCACTTATGAATCTAAATTCACTGAAGATTTAACAAATGAGATAGAGTATGATGTGAGGTTGGTTAGTCAGTCTCATGTTCGGTTATATGATAATCGTTTGAGGCTTGCAAAACACTTGTACAATGTCACAATAGATGCGAGTAGATACTTGAATGACGATTTTGATTGTGTAATCTCAACTGGATCTGAAATTGCAATTCCGTTTTTATTAATAGCAAAGTTGAGGCGAATCCCATTTATCTTTGTTGAGAGCCTTTCAAGAACAGATGAGCTGTCTGGAACAGGAAAAATTGCATACAAATTCGCAGATACGGTTCTTGTGCAGTGGGAGGCACTCGCAGAAAAATATCCACGCGTCGAATACCACGGGAGGGTTGTATGATATTTGCCACTGTTGGTAGTAGCACTTTCCCAAGAATGATGACTCTCATTAGCGAGGTACATGACAAAGTGGATGATGAGCTCGTGGTTCAAACTGCAGGAGGTGATTTGGACTCAGATATTAGCCAAGTAGACTATCTTGGTTTTTCCTCATTTCGGGTGAACATCAAGGAATCTGATATTGTGATCGGTCATGGTGGGGTTGGTACCCTAATAACCTGTCTAGAATTTAACACCCCACTGGTTGTCATCCCGAGGAAAGAGAGTCTTGGTGAAGTTATCGATAACCATCAAATCAAGACAGTAGAAAAGTTTGAGAAAAACCCGTTAGTGTCGATCGCAAACGATGCAGAGACAGTTTGCAACAAGATTCGTGAAATAAATAGTTCCTCTCAACCAATCTCTTCCCGTCCAAATGAGTTGGGTGAGTTCGTTAATGGACTCGTCAATGAATATGAATAAAACTGACTCACTTCCTCCTGTTATTGTAGTCTCAGGTCCTGACGGAGTTGGAAAGTCAACCCAAATTGATAAATTGACAAAAAAATTTGATGAGTTAAATCTGAAATATAATACTGTTTGGCTTAGACATAGACATTATTTATCATTGGTTGTACTATTGATATCAAGACTAACTGGACATACAGTGTTTGATTCCCATAAGGAATATCAATATCAATATCACGATTTTGATAATAATTTGTTGGGAATGGCGTATATTTTTACAATGTATGTCGATTTGCTAATCGCGTATGTATTTCGAGTTTGGATACCAGTTGTATTGGGCAGGACCGTGATATGTGATCGTGGACCGCTTGACACGTTAATCGATATTCACTTTAAAACAGAGATCGAATATCAGAACACATGGCTCGAGTTAATGTACTTGTTATTAATCCCGATGGAAAATGAAAATATTATTTTGAATATGGACTATGCCGATTGTGTTCACCGGAATGAAAGGTTCAAATATGAACGTGATTTCGAAGAAAGGGTCAACCACTACGAGCTCGAGTCTTCCCGATTCAATATCGAACAAATTGATGCATCCATGAATGTGGAGGCTGTTTTTAATTCAATGTGGGCTGAAATAACAGATTAAACGATATTATTTAGTTCTGAATCTTGTCAACTAATCTCGTCCTCAACATCACCATATTTGGGGCGGTCACCGAACTCAAATGCGCGCCAGCGACGCGTCATCGGTAGGCCGACGTCGGACACTCTGCAAGGCACCGATAGCTCGCCCGCACAGCTCGGGAATGTCGTCAATGCCCAGGTCAAGACATCATGAATCTCGGTGGATTGATGGTGAGCGGACATTTCATACTGCTTACGACGCGCTAACCGCTCACATGCAGACGTGGGGAAAAAACGGGTTATCACCAACTTACCAATACCGAGAAAGTCCACACGCCCGAAAGGTGTCATCTGTATTGAAGACTGTCTCGACGCGTTTGACGTGTGCATCAATCAGCAACGAGGCATTCCATTCGGCTCAATGATAAGCCGTGATTCGATAGGCGGCATTCAACGGCTGACGCAAGCCCAAATTGACGAGTTACTTGAACTCTGCAGTGGAATCGGCAACCTCGGTGCGAATCTTGCCGGATCGGAGTGGTACGTGCAGAATTACTTGACGCTCTACGAGTACATCATCGGTAGCAAAGAAATTCTCGAACAGCAGTACAACAGGCTAGTACCCCCCCCCATTCGTGGCAGGTGATATAATACCATCTCGATGGGTAGATGGACACTGAAAAAGTGTATCTGATTCGTCCGACATACCTCGTTTTAGAGGGTGAAACAGCCAAATTTGGTAGAATGACAATTATTTGTACACCGGCGCGCACCACGCGGTGCCTCGACTCAACATTGACTAGAGGATGAGGCAGGACTGAAAGTCGTTATTTAGGATCTGGTGGATACGAAAGGGTCGCAGAACTCTACGGGCACCCCGGAAAACGGGGAACTGTGGACGTAACACTCACTGGCTTCCGCAGAGCGATGGACGACGTCGTCACTCACCGAGATAATGGTGTGTTGGACGTTTGGAAACCAACGTGGACGAAGATTTGGCCAGACGACCTTGGTGAGGGGGTATCGCCCCGAACGTCGGTACTGAGAATATCACGACGTTTGGACAAAAGGGATGGTCAGAAGTCGGAAATGTTCCTGAAGTCGTTACAGCAGACTTTGCGAATTCCCTCTCTGGGAAAATTACTACCAATCGATGCGACGACGGGGAATGGTACTAACGCTCAAAGTGGTATGAAGTTCGTGAAACCCGCACTCGGTTAAAACATCCATCACGTCATGATTGAATTGTGGGCAAAATCTGTGACAGGGGCGACAGAGACGCTATACGTCACGATCCGAGACGCAAAAAAGACCACGCTAATTCGGCATGTCTGGTTTCGAATCAAGTTCGCGACGTTGAGTTTTTGATTATATACAACTCAAATCCGCCGTTTGAGTGTATCCGATTAATCTGACTGTCTTGTTCTAAGTATCGGTAATCGGACTTTGAATATCTAAACCCTCCGTACAAGCGCGTATAGGCTCTGTCTGTCGATAAGACAACAAGGTATGACTTATTTTGAGTGTATGCTGGGAGTGACTTATTGTTGAAGTGGTCCGGTAATGGGAATGCTTTTCCTGACTCGAACTCGCTCCCATTTGCAGCGATTGCATGGTAATATCGATATTCTGGAGCACGAACGTTGTATACTCGTATTGACTCCTCTCGGTGGGAATAGAACTCTTCGTATCCTGTGAACTGCTGCTCAGATACTTGCTGATTTCCTTGATAGATATATGGGCCAGGGTGAATCAACATCCCAGAAAGACTCAAGAACAATATGAATACAACGAGTAGAGACACGTGTCCAAATTTTTTCGTTGTGAATGATCCAATCAAATCCTTTGTCCGTGAGAGTGTGATTCCACCAAAAACCGTCGCAATAACAGCGATAAATCCGAGGTTCCGAAGGAAGATTGTTCGACCGCTCACCGCGTAATAAATAATCATGATTCCAAGAATTGGAATTACTGCAAGAAGTAAAGCGAGTTGCAAGTCCTTCGGTCGAGAAAGCGTCTGATTATCAGTTAATTCATACAAACGAAAGAGCCCAACTGCTGTCGAGAGCAGCAGAAACACACACAGAACAAAGAATAGTTTTAGGAATAAGACTTCAAAACTCCCACCGATTTGGGAGAGCGAGCTTGATTGATTGCTTATTTGGGAGGACGCATTTGTACCGACGGATATATTAAACACAATTCGTTGAAGAAACGCAATTAAGGTGGCAGATTGCTTTGTCCAGAGCCAAAAGACCAACCCAGATGCAATCAACGTAGCGTATGGTACTATAGTCTGCCTACCAACTCGACCGGAGAGCCCTGCAAGCACGAGGCTCACAGTCCCAAAGTAAACAACGACATTGAAGAATTGCTGTGGATGGATTAGCAGTGTTGTCATCAGTCCAACTAATAACATGACGAGATATGACCGCCTGTTGGTGGTGACATAGCCCAGTCCAGCGTAGAACACGAATGGGAAGAAGAATATCGCCTCAGTAGCTGGATGAAAAACGAGATTCGACCCAAGCCAATTAATCGGTAGAAGGAGTGACATCGAAAGTCCAACAGTAAGAACCTCATCTCGTCTGAATGTCAATTGTCGAGCGCAAAGGATGCCTCCAAGAATAAAAACAACAACAAATATTGGTACAATGGTGACAACAACCCGGCGAACTTCTAATCCTGTTATTAGATGGAGTGTTGCCGCAAGGAGATGGGTGCCAGGGTACAGAATACCAAGCTCGGCCATTTCGCCATCAAGAATTGTCCGAACGTACCCGAGATGAGTTAGTGGATCGCCTTGACCATAAAAATAGTAAGAGCGAATTATCGGAAGAGAGACTGCAGATATCAATGAGATCGACGTGGTGAGAACTCCGCCCCATCTGACACGCCAATCTGTAGAAAAGATAGCGACGACAGTACCGAAAATCGCCGATGCGAAAACTAAAATCCAAAATGAAACCGGTGTCGATTGATAGATTGAAATCTCGTAATTGGTTGCTGGGGTAGAGTGAGACGACAGTACTGCTAGTGCAATTGAGAGGTTTCCAGTAATAAGTAGAAGTTTCTTCCAAGGCATCAAATCACGCTAAATTATCAGAGAGAAGTGGGCGAGGATATTGGTAAACATGAGGAAGAAGGATATCAACAGAGACAAACAGTGATACGAGTCTAAACACATTAGTTGTCTGCGTAGGTGGATTGTATGGATAGAGTGACAAAGGGACGATTAGGGTAGTGCAGACTAATGAGTCAATGATTGGTCGCGAGAAAAGGTCATTTGAAATTACGTTCCTGAGCGTGGCCATGTTGATAAGCCAATATCACTGTGCGTAGATATATGTTTTCAAGAGCAGCGTCTCAATCTAATCCTCCAATTGAGGTTTCTTAAAAAATGTTTAGAGCGTTTTTGAGTAATCCAACACTCAAACTACCAATGTCTCTTTCAATTAGCGAGTCTGACTTACTATCCTTCTCTAATTAGACTCAGTTTTGTCAACTAACTAGTCTCATTCTCCTGTGATGACCTCAACAACCAAGAGCGAGCTCTTGCATCTCTCTTATCATTACCTGGTCACCACGAGAGGGTGAGGGACCGCTGTTCACCGAACTTCAATACAATGACAAATTCGAGATAACTTTGGAGTGCGCAGAACTTATCCCCACAGTTCCGTTCGCAGTCGCACTCTGCGGTGTTGCACACGCTGGACTAAAGCCTAACGAACCGAATCAATCTGACAACCCAGCCCCAATCAAAGTTGCAGTCTCGTGACGGCGGTGGTGATAACTGATGTCGTACTCAACATCGTATTCGATAAACTGCTATTTATATGGGGATTACAACTAGTAATGTGGTCTATATCACTGACATACCGATAGATGTATACCTAATACGAACCCTCTCGGAGACAAGTTGAGAAGTAGACACAGCTTCATGGCATATAGTTAGTAACTGCTAGAATGTTAGACAAAAATCTCAGTAATCTGATATCGATTAGCTTTGTAGGCGGTTTGATAGGGAGTGCGTTTCAATATTTACTTTACTTGATCGTTGGGAGGTATCTCGGCGCAGAGCCATTGGGACTGTTCACGTTTGGCATAGTCATCTTAAATATTAGTGCAACTATCTCGAGAGTTGGGCTAGACAAAGCGGTAAAAAAGTATATTCCAATATACCGAAAAAAAGAGGAGTGGGGAAAACTTTCTGGATTGATAATCATCAGTATAGGGTTCCCTCTTGTGCTGGGCAGTTTGGTTTCTATCATGTTATACTTAAATCCAGAAATTATAAGCAATCTCACATCAGAATCATTCGGTTCGACGACGTCATTGTTCCTTCTTGGGATCCCATTTATGACAATAATGACGGTTGGTAGAGCAGCAACAACGGGATTTATTCATTCAAAATATGCAGTATATATAAAAGACGTTGGTCAAAGTACTACTGCAATTACTCTTGTCGCCATCGCCGCCGTTCTATTAGACTCTACTCAGGCAGTAATAATCGGCTATGTTCTTTCAATAATTATTGCTGCAGGGCTAGCGTTGTACTATCTTTACACCCTTGGTGTGTTTAGAGGAATTAATCAAGTTGAGTTTGAACCAAAGATGTTACTGACGTTTTCTATTCCTCTTACGATAGCAGCAATTGCCCAGTATCTCGTAACGTGGACTGATGTGTTAATGTTGGGTATGTTTCGAACGGCATCCGAGATCGGGACATATCAGGCTGCCTTCCAAACATCAATGATTCTTGGCTTTTTGTTAATCGCAGCAAATTCAGTATTTCCATCCATAGCGTCTGGATTATATGATAGTGGTGAGCTTAATCGACTACGAAATATATACGCGGTATTAACGAAATGGGTCACATACTTTACACTACTCGGATATATTTTCATCGTAGTTTATCCTCGAGATATATTGTTAATATTTGGCTCTGAGTTTACAGGAGCTCGTTTAATACTGATGATTCTTTCAGGTGTTTTTGTTTTATCAACCGCTGTTGGACCAGCCGGATTTTTATTAATGATGGCAAATTACGAAAGGGTTGAATTGCTAAACACAATTATCACCGCTGTAACTAATGTGGTTCTGAATTATTTGCTCATTCAACAATTAGGAGTCCTAGGTGCCGCGATCGCAACTGGCATTTCGTTAGTTGTGTTAAACATACTTCGAATATCCGAAGTGTGGTGGATATTCAAGATTAGACCAAAAATCCGCAATTACGGAAAGGGGGCGGTTGCAATCGCTGCTGCCACCCCAATAATGTTTATTGGTCATACTCTGTCAACTCATTTTGTCATTTCAATGGCTATCAGTGGAATTTTATCACTGTTTGTATTTTGTATCGTGATGTATCTACTCGGACCGGAAAAAGAAGATTACCTCATGATTCAAAGCCTTTCATAGATGGCTTGGTTACAAGTACCCGAGGTCTGATAATCGCTGTCGCTGCTTAGCAGAAAACTCTGCATTCCCGGCGTGGTATGAGATTTGGTTGAATTTCGACTGCCAATCCTCTAACTCTTTTTTCAATCTTTTCAATTCTTTTACATCTGATTTTGCGGAATTTGTATTATAATCTCTGAGCTCGGTAGCTTCCTTTGAGACGACTAATCTGTGTTTCCCATCAGTTATTGAGGCCACATCTGAACTGGGAAACTTTGACCCATCAAATTGATCTCCCAATCTGGAAATCTTGTCTAGTTTTTGTTGTGCACGCTCTCCCGAGCGTTCTGTAATTGCGACCTCACGTGAGGACACGCCTGCCGGAACAGGTGCATCAATTCCCACCTCTTCAACAAGCATCTTCATTACATCTGCATGTTGGATTAGTGAATTCCGTTCCGGTAATTCATCGATGCCAGAGATAACAAGTGGTACATTTGATACAGCAGGGTGTGTTGTAATCATGTGAGCGAGTAATCCATCTTCGCCAAATAGCTCCCCGTGGTCACCTGTTATCACAACCATTGGATCATCTAAGTATTCACGAGCCGTCTTAACAAGATCCTTCACTAACTCGTCAACGTAGTGAATTACTGTGTCGTACATATCTTGAATCGACTCCCATTCATTCTCATCAAGAGGAAGGCCTGTCGCAATTAATTCGTGAAGCTTGTTGGACATGGCTAGTGAAACATCAATAGAGCCATCCGGTGGGTTTCCGAAAATATCCCTCTTAGCAGCAGGAGGCGAATAGGCATGGTGACTGTCACCGTGATGGATATACAAAAACAACGGCTTTTCAGAACTATTGTTCTTGATATATCGCTTCCCGATCTGATTTAAAAAATATCCACTGTTATGCAATTGGAGATTTTTAGTAAGTCCCGCAGAATGTCTTCGAATGGCACCGGTGAACTTGATGATGTCACTAACTTTGGCTTCCTTAAGAATTGTATTTGCATCAACATAGTGAAAATTACTAAACCCTGCACTCAGCCCAGTTGCCTCTCCAAATTGAGGATTGGATGAGATTCCCACAGTTTCATAGCCCGCTTGTTGGAATTGTTCTGGAAGTGTTATTATATCTGAAGGTAGCTGAGCTTCATCAGTCCAAGTTTTATGTTTACTACTCGGCAATCCGGTGAGTATTGATGCAGTAGAGGCACGTGTCCAGATATCGTGACTAAAGCATTTGTCGAATGCTTTAGAATGTGTTTCATTTGCTAGCTCTTTCATGAACGGGGTTGTATCCCTCTGATACTCACCCAATGAGGTCCGATCTTGCCGAACGCTTTCTAAGGTTATCCAAATTACGCTACGCTTCATGGTACTCAAATTACCTACCTGATATAAAATAAACCGTTTGGAATTGTTGCCGTGTTGGTCTATTGTTTTAGGTTATCATTTTCAAATTAGTCATTGAGCGGATCGATAGGTCACAACCGAAACACTCCTGTATCTAAAGTAGCATTATCCCCAATAATGGCTAAGCTATTAGATACTGCCTTGTCAATAAAAAACAACTATAACAACCGACCTTGGTTGTATTACCATTTCGCAGAACGCGTCTTAGCACCAATTCACAATATTGTATACTCTGACTCAGATGGTATTGATATAGTTGAGGAAGACTGGGACAACTTGCTACTTTTAGACGCGTGCCGTTATGACTTATTTGAGGAAGTCGCAGATATCTCTCAATTTGATAGCTACTCTGTCGTTGAATCGAAAGGTAGCCACACGAGTGAGTGGACCTCAAAAAATTTCACTCCTCCAGCAAAAGATAACTTAGTCTACGTCAATTCCTCACCAGAAGTGTCGAGAAACATGGGTACCTCTGTAACTAAGTTTATTGAAGCGTGGCGTACCGACTTTGATCCTGACAAGAGGACTGTTCCAGCCGAAAATATCGCAGATCGTGCTCGATCTGCTAAGGAGGAAAACCCCCACTGCCGGTTATTGGTTCACTTTTTACAACCACACTATCCATTTATTAATCATCCTGAACTACAGTTCACGTCATTCGATAGTACTGAAGAGTGGGATATCAGTTCAAATAGTGAAATCGGAAATGTTTGGGATGCTGTTCTTGAAGGTGTTGTTTCAGTAGAGGACTGCTGGAAAGGATATAAGGACAATTTAGAATATGTCCTAGAGATTGCAATCGAACTCGCTAATGAGTTACCTGGTAAGACAGTCATTACTTCAGACCATGGAAACCTTATAGGTGAGAAACCAAAGTTTTCACCAATTAAAATCTATGGGCATCCAAAAGGGATTCATCACGAACACCTTCGAAAAGTTCCTTGGGCCGTCATTGACAGTGATAGATCGAGTAATAGGTTGGATCAAGACCAGAAGGAAGATTCAACAGATATTCAAGAACAACTTAAAGCACTTGGATATACTAAGTAGCAATCGTCAACTCTTAATCGCGTAGTTAACGGGTTGCTTTTAGATTATATCCACTGCCATTATCTTCTATTATTTCCAAATCGAAACCATGACTCTCAAAAACGTCTTCCACCATTTCAGGAGACGCACCAAAATCAGGAAGGAAATTTCTGTGGATCTCGCAATACACAACTCTTAAATCCGAATCTGAAAGTATTTTTCCCATCCCATTCAATACATTATATTCTGCACCTTCGACATCTATCTTCATAATACTCGGCACTGGGTAACCCTCTTGGACAAGCTGGTCACCAGTTACAACATCAACAGCGACACCATCGCCCTTGCCCAGTTGTAATTTTTCAGAAATTGTGGCGCACCCCGGACTGTCGGAAATTGCTTTTTGGATGACATTAGCGGAAAATCCGTTGAGCGATAGATTGGTCTTAAGTGTATCAGCGCGCTTTGTTGGTTCAACAGCAATGACCGACTCAACATTTTCACTCGTTGCAACCGAACAACTGTATAATCCGAATGCCGCACCTATATCCCAAAAGACATCTTCCTGCTGAATTTCATTAAGGACATCTTGAATAACGGGATATTCTCCAGCATATGCTCCAACAATACCTTGGTTTTCAAAACTCAAATCCACATCGTTGACAGTAATTGTGTTCATCTCGGGGGTTTGGACAAGCCGAAGCAATCTAGCGTAGATTCTTCCAAGGTGGCGGTTAGCCCCCGTTGAGTCCACCACATATTTGACTTTACCCTTGTACACCCTTTTTAGCGTGGATTCCATTCCCCAAACGATTCGCTCTCTGATATTCATAGAGGGAAAATTCGTCAGAGAAATAAAAATATAACTCATGTTTGTCTGTCAAACTTCGTAGTTTTCTATCGGGGAACTTGTGATTGATCGGTCGGTCTCCATAGGGATTCGCCTGTGGTGGTCCTTGATACGGACTTGTGATCTGAACTGTATCTACTATCCCTTGGCCCGTGTGTTGGACGTCGACGTGTTGCTTCGAGAGAAGTTTCTGTAATGAGTCTTGCGTTGGCTATTCATTGTAGGGGGTATTGTGCATCTTTAACAAACAGAGGCCATCATAGGATTTATTTCAGGTGCCTTTTGAAGGATCACACCACCTCCGGTAAGAACCGTCTTACTTTTGATGATTGTTTACTACTTCAAGTAATTGATTCTCCATGGAGGAGGAGACGCTTTCCCAGGAATATTCTTCTTTGACAATTCTACGACCCTTGGTTCCAATCTGAGCCCTTGTATCTTCATTCTCATACAGCGATTGCAGTGATTGGTTCCAGTCTTCCTGTGTATCTGCGATTAGCGCACAATTTCCTACTGCCCTTTTCACCCCTGGAATATCTGAGGAAACGACCGGAACCTCACATGCGAGGTACTCGAACAATTTGAGTGGGAGTGAATTCTTTGCTATTCCATTATCCTTGAAAGGTATTGTTCCGATATCCATTGAATTCACATATCTTGGCACTTCGTCATAAGGTACTGTGCCTGCAAACTCGACTGCATCCTCAATGTCTAACCTTTGCACCAACCTCTGAATCTCACCAATGCCTCCCTCATCACCTACGACCAGAAGACCGAGATCCAGCCCGTCACTACGTAATTTTGCAATACTGTGCACTAATAATGATAAGTCAACCCATTCACGGTTTACCCCGACATATCCGACTATCAAATCGGCATCTATCTCAATTTTCAACCTGTCTGAAGTAGGCTTAAATTTAGAGACGTTTACACCGTTTGGTATTCTTTGTGATGTTTCACCTGACAATTTGTGCTCTTCAGAGATTCCCTTTGTGATATATGTCACCCGTTCGTATTTAGACACCTTACTATTTATTAGATATTCTCCAACCATTGATCCAGCCACACCAAGATAGGATGGTAGTTGCGGTGAATCCCGAATCATAGCTGGTAAATCGTCTGCAAGGTCTAGAACAGATGGAACATTGTATGGTCTGAGCTGGTTACTAATATGATATCCGAGAAATAAGGAATTATAGTCTAGATGGACATCAAACGATTCGTAATCTATGTCCAAGTTTGTAATTAGTAGTCTCGAGAAAATGTCTTGCAATATCGGACTTAAATTCTTACCAGTCAGATATTTCGTTTCTGATTTTTCTTCTGAGGTAGCGCCAGAATAGTTTTCGGTATCTACTTGTTTCGCTCTCCAAACGTCTCTTGGACAGACAACTGTGATATCATGTTCACCCTGAAGATGATTGATAAAATTATGAATTCGATTGTTTGCTGACCCCTTAATATCTACCAACGACGATATGAGTACCTTCATTTTAGGTAATTGTGTTTAAGATTCGAGACCAATTACAGAGGTGTTTCGATTAGAGTTGCTTCACGTGAGACACAGTTAATGATGTACTGTGCCGCGTCTCCATTACCGAATGGATTTTGCCAGTTCTCATCTAATTCAACCATCTCAGTCGCTCGGTCTAATATGCTCTGTGGGGATGTCCCAGCCAACACGTTCGCACCAACATCAAGAGTTTCTGGACGTTCGGTATTCTCTCGAAGCGTTACACAAGGGACACCTAAAATGCATGCTTCTTCTTGAACACCTCCTGAATCAGTTAGTATTAGATCTGCACCACTCTGGAGTCGAATAAAGTCGATGTAGTCCTGAGACGGAATCGTTTTGATGTGCTCTGGCATTGATAGATTGAAAGCATTCACACGACCACGGGCCCGAGGGTGGATTGGATACAGAAATTCAATATCTAGCTCGGATCCAACTTTTTCTACCCCTTCTAAGAGCTTTTCAAATTTTTCCTTGTTATCGACATTCTCAGCACGGTGAGCTGTCAAGAGTCCATACGTTGTATTTGTCAGACTAAAATCTTCTATTACCGAACTCTTTATCGTTGCCAACTCACGATTCTGTTGGACTGCATCTACGACCGTGTTCCCAGTAACGAAAATTCGTTCTTCTGGGAGACCTTCTTCTAGTAGGAACTCTTTGGATTGTTCTGTTGGTGCGAAGAGGTAGTCTGCAGTATGGTCTGCAATCACTCGGTTTTTTTCTTCGGGCATATCGCGGTCGAAGCTCCGGAGACCAGCTTCGACATGGCCAACTTCACAATCCAATTTAGTCGCTGCGACTGTTCCTGCTAGGACGGAATTCGTATCTCCCTGTACGAGGACAACATCGGTATCCTCTTCGAGGAGAATCTCCTCGATTCCAATAATCATCTCTCCAGTCTGCTTCCCATGAGATGCAGACCCAACACCGAGATTATAATCCGGTTGTGGAAGTTCTAATTGGTCAAAAAACACCTCATTGAGGTTTTCCGAGTAGTGCTGTCCGGTATGGATAACACTGTACGAGATTCCACGGTTCTCACAAGTCCGGATGATCGGTGCAAGCTTGATAATCTCGGGTCTCGTCCCGAGAATGATGGTGATGTGTGGTTGTTTCGTGTTCATTGTTGGACGTCTTGTTTGAGTTCGCTGATCATGTTTGAAATCCGGTTCAGGATGAGGCCCACAAAGACTCCGAGAACACCGAGAATCGTGGTAAAACCTGCGACGAATACTTTCCCAGGGTAGAATACATTCGAAGCTTGGTAGATGAGAATTGCATCCACCCCGTACAGTGTTCCAGCGAGCGTCAGTACTGCTCCTGGGACACCAAAGAAAATCAATGGATGCCGGTCACGGATTAGTTGGAGGATGAACGTTGCAACAGTCAGGCCATGTCGAAGTGGGCTGTATGTTTGGCCATCGACGCCCTCATAGCGGACATCGATTGGTGCTTCCTCAATCTTGAGGTCCTTATAGACGGCATCCCCAATCATCTCGCTTTCGACACCCATTCCTTTCGTTTTTACCGAAATCCGTTCGACCGCTGTCGGTGAGAACGCACGGAAGCCACTTTGCGTGTCTGTGAGATTCTGTCCACTCGACCCAACAGTTAAGATATCGAGCACACGCTGCCCGAACCGACGGTACAGTGGTGTCTCATCAGAACCAGAGTCCAGATAGCGACTCCCAATAACAAGGTCACTGTCTCCTTCCAAGACGGGGGAGACAACCTGTGGGATGTCTCGTGGGTGGTGCTGTCCATCTCCATCAAGAATCACGAAAGCATCGCATCCTGTTCGTCGAACGTGATCCAGAAGTGTCTGGACAGCGGCTCCCTTGCCTTGATTCTCTTCGTGAACGATGACAGTTGCACCGGATGCTCGTGCAATTGAAACGGTATTGTCCGTACTCCCATCGTCAACGACCACAACCTCGTCAGCATACTGCTGTGCAGCGAGGATTGTACTTCCTATCCCGACCTCCTCGTTGTAGGCAGGAACCCCCACGACCGTTGTAGCCTCTTGAGAGATTCGGGTATTGTTGCTATTTGTTGGTTTTTCCCGAAGGTTGGTTAACGAATCCTTTTCTCTTCCGTCACCCACATTTTCCTTCGCATCAGCCGACTGCAATGCTTCTCACCCCCTGTTGATTTAGTTGTTTCTCGCGTTCCATGGTTGTCCCCTTTGAGATGAGATTCACGAGATGGGATATGTCCCATCAAGCAAACCTTCACTCCTATTATCATGATGAGGACAACGCTTGGATAAAGAGTTTTCCTCTGAAGAATCAGAGTGTGTGCATAATTATACAATATTGCTACTAACCGTTCTCAATCGCCCATCCTTGAGTCAGGTATTAGATCCGAAATCAATGCATACTATGACCACCGAACGAAGTTGCTCACCCAATCGATCACAGGAAGTGCGAAGCCCCCACTATGTGCGAAATACACGACCCCAGCGAGGAGCAAGAAGTTCGTCGTCACCCCAAAGACAATGCCCAGGAGAGCTGCACCACCCGGTTGAACACGCTGTGGAAGGTGCTGGTGCACAAGCAGCCAGAGTGCGAAACACGCAGCAACACCAAGACTGGCCCACGCGTGGACCTGTGCTGCCTCGCCGAGGGTTGCGTTATTAATAACCAGAACCACGATTATCAGTTGGGAACCGATGAGGACGGTTCCTATATACGAGAACGACATTACCTGAGGGTAACCAGTAAGACTCTGAATTGTTGGGAGTCGGAAGACAGCATAGGCGAACAGTGGCATCACTGGTAAGATATGCCGGACTGTAATCGCTGCATGAGTGGGAAGGTCTGCAACATAAAATAGAATGAACAAACTTGAAATTATCACCACCAGCCAGTCTGTAGCCGCAACCGCTTTGTTCCGGGAGTCTCCACTCATAAGGCTCAGGAGAGCAGCTTTCGGGAGAAACACGAGTGCTGAAACGAGCGGCATCGCCTCTAACACCGAGAGATTAATAGCTTGATTATAGTCTTTGTGTGCGAACCTCTCAATATATCCTCGGCGTATAAATACGGTATAAACGTGAGTCGGTCTGGCCACCGAACGTAGCCCATCCGTGATCATCCGTATAAACCGTTCCGCTGACCTGAGAAGCTCACCAACCGCGAGCTGCATTGTGACCAACAGAGATACCAATATCGGTGTTTTCGGTCCTGTCTCGGTTGGTATGTTAGAGGTCGAAAATCCTCCATTTCTTCCCACACCTACTTCTGGAGGAGTATACCGTGGTAGGAAGAGTGGCGGCTTGAAAGGGTTCCCAGCAATCAAGAGATTCGTGAGCATGAACGGCAACAACGAGACCCCGAACACAGCTCCAACCACACCAAGTTCACGAACCGAATTCGACTCCGCAGTCAACAAATCCACACTGACCAAAGCAACAAACAAGACCAGTGCCTCACCAGCCTGAAGCCATGTCGCTAGACCCACAAAGGCATACGACAGCGCACGGAACCAAAGCCTCTGTTCTGCAGATTGCACCTCTCGACTCCGGTAGAAACTGTACACTGTCGCGACCACGAGCAACGATATGTAGGTGTGACGCTTGGGAATCGTCGCCCAGAAGGTGAGCGGCGTGGCCAGGACGATAGCCGCACCAGCAGCAATCCCAATCTGCTGAGTGTGGATGCGCGTTAGCAGGCGATACACGAGCACTGCAACCAGTGCAGCAGCCGCCATTGACGTAATCTGCAGCGCGAACAAGGCGATGTACCGCTCGTCTAAATGAGTCGCAATTGCGGTGTTGAGTCCGAACGCAGCGAGTGCAAGGACCGAACCCACAACGCCACCCATCGTCTCGCGTCCGGTCACCCGACCAACCTGATAACAGGTTGTGAGAATTCCGAGAGACCACAATCCAACAACACCAAGCCGGAGATCGCCCACTGTCGCAAGTCCCCGAAGGAAGTACACCACTGGGAGCGAAATGAAGAGTTGGCCATAGTTTCGCCCGTAACGGAGGCCGTTGTTCGTAACCATCCCAGGTGTTGCACCTGAGTCTGGGCCATAGATAATTGTCTCAACAGAAAGACTCCCATTGGCGAGATTGTACATCGCATTTGCGATGGTGTAGTTGTCGTTGATGACGAAGCCAACGCGCCAGAACAGCCCGAAAAAGACCATTGAGGCGAGGAAGATGAGAAGCCCAATCTGGTCGCCAAAGATTGCAGTCTGCAGTCGGGTTCGGAGCGATGACTCCTCATCGAGTGCGTCACGCACCCTGATCAACTGGGTCGGAAAGTCCATTTACGAATTCACCTCGACAGTCACGTTTTGACTTGCAAGCTCTCGCTTCGTTTCTCCCGAGCGAACCGATACTGACGCAATTGCGCGATATTGGTCTTGCGTCACGTCCTTGGCCTGTGTCTGACTTTGTGGAGGCTCAATCACGACATCCTGCGGCGAATCACCGTCGACGCCGTGTGAGGTTTGGATAGTATAACCGAGGGCTGGAATATCAACCGCATACACGAGAAAGACAGAGCCATCGATCGAATCGATATGAAGTCTCGCCTCGGGGAACGACGTCGTGTAGATTCCAGATCCCGCCACGCCTTTCTTCAGTTGATATCCTTCTTCCGCGATAGTAATGTTTGAGGCGGTGAGTGAGCCTCCCTTAGAATACGCTTCGAGGCCAACGTATTCGCGTTCGACGTCGGGTGTCAAGTCGACTGCTTGGACGAGTGGACCGCTCACGACCGTCACCACGCAGATACAGAGTACCGCGAGGACCATTTCATCGCGTGGATGTTTCATTGAACATACGTGAATCGGTCTCCATCATAAGAGTGCTGGACGGCTATTATGTAACATACATAGCCTTGTTACATCTCTCACCCAAACGATTCCAAAATTAGGTAACTCCTCCAATTACCATCTGTTGCGTTGGTACAGATACCCGCCGAGAATGTGATAGTGCGATATAATATCTATTAGAAATCACATCTTACCAACAACTTGATATCGTCTTCGTTAGATGTGCTTGGTAGATGCTGCAGGAAGCGGGGTTGGCGAGGACATACTCTCACCCGTCGTATCCTGATCCGTATAATGTCGTCATCGACTACGAACGGGTCAGAAACTACCATCTGTCACACCCGGACCAAGGTTCGACAGTGGTTGCACGGGCACTCGACCTTCCTCGGGCACGGATTCGTCCGTGGTTGAACGGTTCGAAACCGGACCCAGTGAGAGCTATCGAAACAGCGCAACGGCTCGGCTGGTTTGATGCGACACACGAGAACAAATTCGGAGTGGCGTTCAATCGTCTTATCGCAGCGAGTCTGAGTGGTGGGTCGATCAGTCGGTCATTCGAACCGCGTTTTGTTGCCGATACCGACGTTGTCGACGAAGGCGTTAGAGAGAGCTTGACTACGCTGGCTGTTGGCGTGCGTGAAGTGAACCCCAACGAGGCCAATCGGCCAGTTGAACTCACACCGGATTCAGATCGTATGCTCTTGGGGAGAGTGCTGACCGCCATCGGAGTTCCTCTCGGATCGAAAACTTCGGGCTCTGTTCGCGCTCTCCCATCATACCTCGATAATGCACAGCCATCGGTTCGAAATGACTTCGTCGAGATTTACCTCGCGAACCGCGGGGTCGAGTTTGACGGGAAAGACACGGTTCGAATTATCGAAGACCGTGAAACACAGTACAGAGTCCAACTCGCAAACCTGCTTCAGGAAGTGATTGGCAAACCGGTCTGGGTGACAGAACAAGGTATCACAATAAGTGCGGATGCTGCTCGCGAAGTCAAGACAGTAACAGGCGATCAATTCGGCTGGTAAGTTGACTATTTAGATTGGGTACAGACGGAGAGTGTACACCATTGGTATGAGTCCGACCTTGATTGCCGAAATGCGATAATTCGGGCGTTTTACCCGTATTTACGGGCGTTACTGAACGTTCTTCTTCATTGGAAAGTCTGACAAAATTATATATGGGAGGGGTTACGTTAGTAACCTAAGACACGTTTGACCTCCGGGTGGTGGAGATAGTCTCATATCTCTGTTCATATCCCACGAGCGTTGAACTCGTGTCAGATGATACCATGAAAATTCGCAACCTATTCCAAGACGATACGGCTGTCTCACCGGTCATCGGAGTGATTCTGATGGTCGCGATAACAGTCATTCTGGCAGCAGTCATCGGCACATTCGTGCTGGGACTTGGCGACCAGGTCAGTGAAACGGCACCGCAAGCGAGCTTCAGCTTCGATTACGATGGATCTAGCACTCTCACTATCACTCACGAAAGTGGTGATGCGATTGATGCATCGCGGATCTCTTTAGCAGGAGGTGGACTTGATGGGAAGTACTGGGACGATGGTTCAGGTGCAACATCTGGTCTGGTATCAGCGGGTGCCTCAACTACATTCGTATCTGGTGATGGACTCAGTATCGGCTCGGGTGACAAGGTGCGAATCATCTGGACGTCAGAAAGTGGGAGTACCTCTGCAACACTCCAGAGCTGGACCTACAATGGATAAACTATGAATTTCAACCAACTCTTCACAGACGATACCGCAGTTTCGCCGGTCATCGGCGTGATTCTCATGGTCGCGATAACCGTGATTCTGGCTGCCGTCATCGGCACGTTCGTCCTCGGCCTCGGCGACCAGGTCAGTGAGACGGCGCCACAGGCGAGCTTCAGCTTCGATTATGACAATAGTCCAGCGAAATTAGTAATCACCCACGAAAGTGGAGACGCAATTGACCCTGCACGATTAAAGATTATTGCTGACAGCTTCTCCACAGACGATTGGTCAGGTAGTGGTTCTGCCGTTGGAACTACCGGTGGTGATGACAACGTGAATGCTGGTGACACCTTCACGTACGACGGTGGAGCGATTGGAGACGGCGAAACCGTTCGTATCGTCTGGACCTCTGAGAGTGGCAGTACCTCTGCAACGCTCCAGAGCTGGACGTACAACGGCTAAGTAGAGCTCACTCAACTTTTCCGGGCGCATTTTTTGCTACTTCGGCTATCAAACACCACCTGCGAAGCCACTGTGGATTCTGACAGGGCTAATCGAGGTCGAGACTAACGCCAGTAGTCGTACTCCATCGAGCCCGAAGAAGCACGCGCATACCCCCTGTGTAATCGACAGAGCGGCTTACACTAGCAACCGGAACACACACCACTGACTTGGTGCAAGGTAAAACACCCATACGCATGTTCTATCAACCCCGTGACTCGCCAGGTACCGCTGGTCAAAACACTCCTAAGCAGATCGACTACGACGTTTCCACGTCACAGGTGGCATCCTCACACAATCCCTACCACCATCTTCGAGTGAAATCCCTGCACCCGAGATGACGGACCATCTGAAAGTTCTCCCCCTCCATCTATGGAATAGTTGTGTTCAAATAGAGCAATACTATTGGCCAGAGAAAAGAACTCGGAGACCCGAAAAATAAAATAGAGTAAAATGGGTAGAGAAGAAAGATTAAGCAATAATAGCTAATAACAAATCAGAAATGTCAAACCAAACCAATAAATTATATGTAAAGATTTTGTTAAAAAGAAAACGCCACAAATAACCACCCAAAGGGCATTTAATCTGATTTAAATTATTATCGACAGTAGAACAACCAATTAACTATCAGTAACACAGGAGCAGTTAATTTGAATACAGTATTGTATAATAATTACAAAACCAATACCGCCTTTGCGTTAACGAAGTAACAGATATATCCAGCTCGCAACCCCCGTTCTCACACCCCAACGAAACCCCTCAACATCGCCGAAACAACATGTTCCGAGCGACTTATGCGGGTGGCGAATACGCTTCTATGCAACACAATGGCAGAGTCAATCTACGAGCAGCTGGAAGTACCGACAGTGGTCAATGCAACGGGGACGAAAACACGCATCAGCGGCAGCCTCATCCGAGAGGAAGCGGTTGCGGCGATGGTCGACGCCTCGAAATCGTTCGTTCGAATCGAAGACCTCCAGTCTCGCGCCAGCGAGATGATTGCAGACGTCACCGGCGCTGAGGCGGGATACGTCACGAGTGGCGCATCAGCAGGCCTCATGATGGCCGCGGCGGCCTGCCTCGCAGGTGACGACCTGGATGCGATGGCCAGGCTCCCCGAGACTGAGGGTATCGCAGACGAGATCATCGCTCCCCGAACCCATCGAACGGGATACGACCACGCGCTTCGGGCTGCTGGCGCGACCATCGTCGACGTGGGGTCGAACGACCAGCACCTCGGGACGGGCTCACGAAACACCGAACCCTGGGAAATCGAGGCGGCGATTACCGAAGAGACGGCCGCCGTCTTCTATCTCGAAAAAGTATACACCGAACCACCGCTCGAAGTCGTCGCCGAGATTGCACACGCTCACGACGTTCCGGTAATCGTGGATGCAGCAGCCGAAGTCCCTCCCGCGTCGAACCTCGAACGATTCATCGACGAGGGTGCGGATCTCGTGGTCTTCAGTGGTGGTAAGGCGATTCGTGGCCCACAGACGACGGGCATCCTCGCCGGGCGGCGTGACCTTATCGAATCAGTCGCACTCCAGCATCTCGATATGCACGCCGCTGAAGACGTGTGGCTCCCCTCTGGCCTCGTCGATACCGACGCACTCTCAGGTGTCCCCAGACAGGGAATCGGTCGGTCGCTCAAAGTCGGGAAAGAAGAACTCGTCGGCCTCATGAAGGCGCTCGAGCTCTTCATCGACGAAGATACCGACGAACTCGAAGCCGAGTGGCTCGATCGCTCGAAACAGGTCGCCGCCGAACTCGAAGCCGAATCAGGGCTCTCCACACACACCACAGAGGCCGACAAGACGGCTATCGCGCCAGAGGTGGTCGTCAGTGTCGACGAAGAGACGGCTGGCATCACGACGGTCGACCTCGTTCGAGGGCTTCGCGAAGAGAATCCACGCGTGTTCGTCGGTGCGGACAGCCTCGATGCCCACGAGTTCACGATCAACCCGATGTGTATGACCGACGACGAAGCGTCGTACGTCGTCGAGCGAATCTGCTCGTATCTCTAGTCGAGCGCTCGCTTCAGTTGGTGGCGCTCACGTCACGCGGTCCAGAATGGCCTCCCAAAGTGTTGGGAGGGACTCCCACTCCAAGAACGGCTCTGGAGCCCAGTGTGGTGCACAGTCGGTTGCGAAGGCGAAGGCGCTCCCATCTCCGTAGTCACCAACTACCACCAGCGGATCGTCATCGACCGTTGCCCACACAGTCGCGTCCGGGTCGGCTTCGAGGCGATTGTACCCGAGGATGTACGGCCAGACGTCGGGCAGGTCGGCCGGCAGGTCGTCAGTCGCCATCGGCTGTGGGCCAGCGGGTGCTTCGACTCGGTCGTCGACCCGGGCAATCTCGACAGGGAGGACATCTGCAAGGGCTGTCTGTGCATACCGAGCCTGCCCGCCTTTGCCCGCGAAGCTCATGTAGCCGCCGATCATCCCAAGGGCACCACCGTCTGCAACGTACTCCGCAAGCAGCGCACAGCGGTCGACGTCGGGTTCACTCGCCGCAACCTGTGCAGTCAACTGGAGTGAATCCGCGCCGATATCACTCAAGATGACGAGGTCGTACGTATCGAGTTCCTCGCGAGTGCGCGGGAACGCCTCGACAGCGACGTGGCAGGGTTGGAAGTCGACGTCTGCCCCAGCAGTTTCGAGTGCAGCGATGAGGTAGTCCGCTGCCTCTTCGTACGTGCTATCGCGGATGAGGTTCTTGCCTTTGACCTCGAACGAGATGGTGAACCACGACTCACCGGCGAGAAGGACCGAACAGGTGGAATCCGCACTCATAGCGTATCGAATTCGATGACGGCTTTGATGACCGAGTCGTCCGTCTCGAACGCCTGTTCGACGTCGTCCGGTGTGTAGACGTCAGTGACGAGCGCGTCGACGAACCAGTCTGGGAACGCTGCCAGCGACTGCTTCGCCGCTTCGAAATGTGGGACACTCGAGTTGACGCTCCCGACGAGTGCTTTGTTTTCGAGGACGAAGTTCGTGTGCAAGCGCCCACCATCGATTTCGAACGTCCAGTCGTCGGGAATCCCGAGAAGCGCCCCCACACCGCTCGGTGCAAGCGCATCGACCGTCTCGAAGGCGTGCCTTGCGTAGCCCGTCGCCTCGTAGATGAAGTCCATCGGTTCGTGTGCTTCGGGGATGTCCGGGACGGGCGTCTCTCGGGAATCGATGTAGGTCGCACCGAGTTGCTCGATGATATCGATCGTCGGGTCTGGCCGGTCTCGCCTCCCCAAACAGTAGATTCGCTCAAATTCTTCGGTCAACATCGCAAGCGTGAGGAGGCCGAGTGGGCCATTCCCCAGCACGAGCGCACTCTCTGGTGACCACTCGAACGCTGAGCGGGAGGCGAATGCATGGTCGATTGCCTTCTCTGAATTGCTGATTGGCTCGATGAGGAAGCCGTACTCTGCGAAGGAGTCAGGGACGCTGATGAGGAACTCCGTGGGACTCGTGAAGAACTCGGACATGTAGCCGTGTGCGCCCGCAATCCCGCGCTCGACGTAGGCCCCGTCCGGAGCCATGTCTGGTTCGCCGCGCTCGAAGTACTCGTTCGACCCCGACGCCGGGAGCCGCCGGACTGTCGGGACGACCAGGTCGCCTTTCTCGAACTCGGTGTCGTTTGGGTCGACGACGACGCCGATTGCCTCGTGACCGAGGATTTGGTAGTCTTCACCCGCTGGATAGCCACCGTGTCCACCACGAATCACTTCGTGGTCGGTACCGTCGATGCCGACTCGCAGCGTTCGGATGAGGGCTTCTCCAGCGTCAGGTGTCGGTTTTGGAACGTCGATGAGTGTGGGGACCGATTCGCCTTGCTGCACTGCGATTGCCTTCATGATTCAACAGATGCGATAACCTCGATCTCGACGCCGATGTCGATTGGCAAGTCTGCGACTTCGATAGCACTCCGAGCCGGATACGGGTCACTCATGTAGGCACCGTACACCTCGTTGACATCGTCGTAGGTGTCCATGTCGGTGACGAAGACGGTCGACTTGACGACGTTGTCGAGCGAGCAGTCGGCTGCCTGGAGCACTGTCTCGATGTTCTCGAGTGTCTGTGCGGTCTGTTCTTGGATATCTTCGCTGACCACCTCACCGGTCTCAGGGTCGACGGGACCCTGTCCAGAGACGAAGATACGATTCCCGTCCCGAATTGCCTGTGAAAACGGGCCGATACTACCCGGAGCGTCGTCTGTGTGTATCTCTTCCATGTTACTGATCGAGTGTGAGTTCGTCTTCGTCTACCGGTGCCTCTCGATTACGGATTGCATCACCGGTCTCTACGTCGAAGAGATGAAGCTTCGATTCAGGGAACTGGAGCTGCAGTTGCTCACCATCGCGAACGATGGTGTCTCCGGAGACGCTCGCCGTGATGGTCTGGTCGCCGAGTTCGATGTAGACGTACGAGACGTCACCGGTCGGTTCGACTACGTTCGCCGTCGCAGTAATCGTATTCCGAGTAGACTCGTCGGCGAGTTCGATATCTTCAGGTCGGATCCCGAGGACGAGTTCGTCGTGGTCGTCTGGAAGCTCCATCGCAAGGTCTCCCGAAAGTTGGTAGGCGAACTCCTCGTGGTCGAGGGTGCCACCATGGCGCGAGGCGGTGATGAAGTTCATCGACGGCGACCCGACGAAGCCAGCGACGAACTGGTTTTTGGGTTGGTGGTAGCACTCGAGCGGTGTTCCAATCTGCTGCAGTTCACCTTTGTTGAGGATGGCAATGCGGTCTCCCATCGTCATCGCCTCCGTCTGGTCGTGCGTGACGTACACTGTGGTGACGCCGAGTTGTTGCTGGAGGTTCTGTAACTCCGTCCGCATGGTTGTTCGGAGTTTGGCGTCGAGGTTCGACAGCGGTTCGTCCATCAAGAACACCTTGGGGTCGCGGACTATGGCGCGACCGAGTGCGACACGCTGTTGCTGGCCACCGGAGAGCTCTCCCGGTTTCTTCTCGAGGAGTTCCGAGATACCCATCATCTCTGCTGTCTCTTCGACCTTCGCACTGATTTCGTCTGACGACATGTCCGTCGTCATCTTGAGTCCGAACGCCATGTTCTCTCGGGCGGTCATGTGCGGGTACAGCGCGTACGACTGGAACACCATCGCCATGTCCCGGTCCATCGGCTTCTTCTGGGTGACCGAATCTCCATCCAGAATAATTTCGCCCTTTGTCACGCTTTCGAGGCCAGCGATACAGCGGAGTGTCGTCGATTTCCCACACCCAGATGGGCCGACCAGTACGAGGAATTCACCATCTTGAATCTCGATGTCAAAGTCGTCGACTGCGACGATAGCCTGTCCATCGTCGTCGTAGACTTTGGTGAGATGGTCTATGCCAACTCTACTCATATTCGTCTCGAACGACGGTCACACCCCAGTTAAAGGTATTGACAACCCCCATATCATTGCGTAGTTTAATTTACTTAATCTTATATAGAAACTAGCATAAGTCTTTTATTCTACTTCACTCAATTATTGAGTGATATGGAAATCCTTGCCATCGTAGCGCATCCTGACGACGCAGAAATCTTCTGCGGCGGCACTCTGGCAAAGCATGCAGACCGCGGTGACGACATCACCATCGCCTACATGACACGCGGCGAGTACGGCGGTTTCGACACGACCGAAGCAGCGGTCGCCGCGACGCGTGAAGAAGAAGCAGAGCGTGCCGCAGACGTACTCGGCGCAGAGGCAACGTTCCTCGACTTCAAAGACGGCCGTATCGAGTACTCGCTGGAGAATCGACTCACGCTCGTCGACACCATCCGTAAGCACGACCCGGACCTGATCATCACGCACTACCGTGACGACATGCATCCGGACCACCGCGAGACGGCAAAGCTCGTCACTGATGCCTACTACATGACGTCGCTCCCGTTGCTCGATACCGACTACCCTGCGTGCGACCCTGACAACATCTACTACTTCGGCAAGCCGACGTCGTCGTTCGACCCGACTGTCGTTGTCGACACGAGTGGATACGACGAACTCGTCAAGAAGGCCATCGACGAACACGAGTCGCAGGTCGAATGGTTGCAAGAACACGGTGGCATCGACGCCGAGTTCGACAATCTCTTCGATGCAATCCAGTCTGGGAAGCAAGCGCTCGGTCGAACGGTGGGCGCACAATCCGCGGAAGGATTCATTGCATTGCA
Organism: Haloferax sp. DFSO52; assembly: GCF_048158745.1. Taxonomy (NCBI): domain Archaea; kingdom Methanobacteriati; phylum Methanobacteriota; class Halobacteria; order Halobacteriales; family Haloferacaceae; genus Haloferax; species Haloferax sp. DFSO52. The sequence continues at coordinate 490,315 of NZ_JBLOPB010000002.1, forward strand.
TGAGCAGTCGACCGAGTATCTCTCGTAACGTCGCGGTCAGTTTCTCGTCGAGTTCTTTTCGGGTCTCTCTCTAAGAGTGAGGGGGAGCCTCGTCAGTGTGGCCACGGCCGCAGTGGCCAGAACGCAGCCAACAATGCGAGGCCGAGGAGCGCGAAGCCCATGACCTTCATCTGAATCCCTGCATCCATTTCGTCGCGAACGAACGAGAGATACAGAATGCTCAGGCCAGCAGCACCGAAGACGAGAGTCCCCCCGTAGATGGGCTCGTTTGCCTTCGCTGTTCCCAGTTGCAACAGCACTGGAACGACGGAGCTGAGTGCGAGCATCAGCCCTTCCTCCCGGAGAGGGTAATCCCCTCCATGAAGCTCCGCTGTGCCAGCAGGTACGCCATCAGCACGGGGAACGCAGCCAGCAGCGATGCAGCAAGGAGCGGCCCCCACTGCTGGGTGTACGGCCCAGAGAGGAGTCCGATACCAACCTGGAGCGGGAACATCGCCGTCTCGTTCGTGATCACGAGCGGCCAGAGGAAGCCACCCCAGGTGAACACGAAGGTGAAGATCGCGAGCGACGAGAGCGCAGGCTTCGCCATGGGGAGCATGATCCGCGTATAGATCTGAATCGTGCTACACCCGTCCATCCGTGCGGCTTCCAGCAAATCATCGGGTATCCCGAGGAAGAATTGGCGCATCAGATACGTCCCAAAGGGATTGGCGACGTAGAGTGCCATCATCGCCCAGTACGTGTTGTGCCAGTCGAGCCACTGCATCTCGATGTACAGTGGGACCATCACGACCTGTGGGGGAATGACGAGCGTCCCGAGGACGGCAGTAAAGACGAGCGACCGCCCAACGAAGTTCCCTTTCGCGAGCGCGTAGCCTGCCAGTGAGTCGAGCAGCAGCGTAACGAACACTGCACCGACGGTGAGGATCAGGCTGTTGAATACCCACCGGTCAAACGGGTTTTCGACCCACACCGTCACGTAGTTCTCGACGGTCGGGTTTGCTGGGACGAGCTGTGAGACCGTCGTGAAGATCGCATCTGGCTGCTTCAGCGAGGTCATGAACGCCCACACGAAGGGAGTGATTGCGATGAGTGACGCGATGATGAGAATCGCGTGCGACCCTACGCGAACGAGCGTGTCGGTGTCGATGCTCAGTCCACTGTCTGTCTCTGCCGATTGCGTGTGTGTTTCAGTACTCAACGTCATCACCCCACGATTTCTGCTGGAGGAGGCTCAAGACGAAGACGACCACGAACAACACCACTGCGAGTGCGCTTGCGTATCCCATCTTGAACTGGGAGAACCCTTGCTCGTAGAAGTAAAACACGAGCGAGTAGCTGGAGTTCACCGGGCCGCCACCGGTCATCACGAAGACCTGCGTGAACAGTCGGAACGACAGGATCATCGTCACGATGACGACGAACACCGACGTCGACTTCAGCAGCGGCAGTGTGATGTACCGAAAGCGGTTGAATCGGGTTGCGCCGTCCATCTTCGCGGCTTCGTAATAGACGTCTGGAATCGACTTCAGCCCGGAGAGGAACAACACCATGTTGAACCCGATGTGCTTCCAGATGCTCATCAGGATGATCGAAAGGAGTGCAGTGTCCGTACTGTTGAGCCACTCGAACGTCGGCAGTCCCACGGTTCGAAGCGCGGTGTTCAGCAACCCGTAGTTCGGGTTGTAAATCCACGTCCAGATGAGTGAGACGACGACCCACGAGGTCACGACGGGCAGGAAGATTGCTGTCGAGTAGAACCGCGTTCCGCGCAGATTCTTGTCTAAGAGGAGCGCGAGCCCGAGTGCGATTGGTACGTCGATCAGAAGCAACCCAAGGCTGAACCCGATGGTGTTTTTCAGCGAAATCCAGAAGACCGGGTCCTGGAAGAGCTGGACATAGTTCTCAAGGCCGATGAACGGATGCGTCGCAGCCAGCGGGTCCCACTGATGGAGGCTGATGTACACTGCCCCAAAGAAGGGGACGATGAGGATCGCGCTGAAGACGATGACCTTCGGCAGGACAATCGCGTACCACGAGGGGTCTGTTTCAAGCCCGTCGCTCCTGAAGGGGAGCGAGAAATCAAGGCTTGTCCGTTCCTTGAGTGACATCTACAGGAGGCCACCGATTTCGTTCGCAGCGTTATCCAGCGCTTCCTTCGGCTCCTGCTGTCCTTGCCAGATCCGCTCGGCCGCCGTGTGGGCGATCGTCCACATCTCGCCGACTTTCGGATGGCTGGGGAACGAGACGGCGTTTTCCATCTCCTGTTCGACGACTTCCAGCTTCGGATTCTCCTCGATGAACGACTTGAACGTGTCCGTCTCGTACGCCGACTTCGTGGCCGGGAAGCCACCGACGTTGACCACACTCGCCTGCACTTCGTCGGAGATCATGTATTCGAGCCATTTCTTTCCGAGTTCGGTGTTGCCACCCTTCGACGGAATCGTGTAGTAGACACCGGCACTCCACGAGTGGCTCGAATCCCCACTCGGTCCCTTCGGAATCGGGACGTACTGCCAGTCGATATCAGTGTCCTGGAGGCGGCCGTACTCCCAGCACCCAGCGTAGGCCATCGCAGCGTTTCCGCTGATGAATTCGTCTAAGTCCTTGGTTCCCGGGCGCGTAACGACTTTCCCATCTTGGACGTAGGGATTGAGGAACTCTGCAGCCTCGACTGCTTCCGGTGAGTTAATGACGGCTTCCGTCCCGTCGTCGTTCAGGAAACTGCCACCGTTCGAGAGGATGAACGCGTCGAGTCCTTCACCAGGCGCCATGACGAAAGCCGGGTTCTGGTCGCTTCCGAGCGCGTCGAGCCAGGATCCGAACTGCTCCCACGTGGGGGCAGTCATCGGGTCTGGAATGTCGAGGCCCGCCGCTTCGAACTTCGTCTTGTTAATCGCGATGAGGCGACAGTCGATGTACCACGGAACGGCGTACAGCTCGCCACCGTAGCTGCTGTTGTCGCGGCCGGCCGGGAGGAATTGGGACGAGTCGAATCCCATCTCTCCGAGGTTGGGAACGGTTCCGCGGTCACCGAACCGTGGAGTCCACAGGACAGAAAGCGCCATCGAATCGGGCGCTTCGCCCGCAGAGACTGACGACGTCAGCTTCGAGAGGTAGTCGCTCCACGGGTAGTACTGCCACTCGACGGAGGCAGATTGCTGATTCTTGAATTCAGAGGCCTGTTCTTGCCGTGCGTCTTTCAGCCCGGGGTCGTTCCAGGCCCACACTGACAGCGAGCTCGAACCGCCGCCACTGCTGTCATCGCTGTCTCCACTGCTATCGCCACTGGAATCACCACCGCTGTCGGTGTTCTCTGAACCGCCACCGTCGCTACTGCCGGTACAGCCTGCGAGTCCGGCCATCGCTGCGACCGAGGCGCCACTAGTCAACTGTAGGTACTGCCGTCTGCTGAGGGTATCGTCGCTCATCTTATCCACCTTGCTATATGTTGTCTGCCATGAGTCGTTCTCCCATGAGAGTACTTAAAATTTTCTGAATGATGATTAATGTATGTTCGGTGTCTCTGACCGCGCTCGAGGCTGTTTTTCGTACGCCCGCAGTATTACGACGGGCCGAGAGTAGTTCTGCGAAACCGACGCAAATTCGTCTCAGAAACTGGAGAGATCCACCAGAATAAACACACACCTCAGCAGATTGACACACACCGGACTTCAAGTGAAAATCCGAATGGCTTGACGCCCGTAGGTGTGTAATGGCCCCTGTAAGGTCCTCTGTTTCACTTGAAACGTGGTGTCCACCGACTGTGGTACTGCGTCTCACGACTGTTCGTTACACTCGATATGTCCTCATTTATTCCAGACTGTTATTATATTGAAATAGATGTACCTGAGTATCCTATTTCACTTGTAACCCGGTGTGGGTGACGTTAATTATAAATAGGAATTCGTAATGAGTACGCATAGACAATGACAACTGGTAACGATGGGGAGGGTGATCCTCTATTTACGTCTATTGACCCCATCTTTGCGCGCAAGCAACTACTCAAAATCGGGCACATCCCGGAGGCGGACCGGATCGTCGGGCGTGACGAGGAGATTCGCAAACTCGCGTCGGCGCTCAATCCGGCTGTATTCGGGCACTCGCCGAATAACGTCCTCATCTACGGAAAGACCGGAACGGGAAAATCACTGTGTGCCAGACACGTGACGAAACGGTGCCGGGAAGTCGCATCGAACCAGGACGTGAACGTCGGACTCGCGTTTATCGATTGCTCACAACAGACGACCGAGACACAGGCGATTCGGAAGATTGGGAAGATACTGAACGACGAGGACGCGACCAGTGTTTCTATCCCCGAAAGTGGATTGAGTACCGCACAGTACTACGACCGCTTCTGGAAAATTGCCGACAGCCTGTACGACTCGGTTATCATCGTGCTCGACGAGATCGACCGAATCGCTGACGACAACATACTCATGCAACTCTCGCGCGCGGAAGAAGCCGAGAAAATCCGCGACTGCGGGCTCGGCATCATCGGCATTAGCAACAAGATCGACTACAAAGAACGGATGAACGAGCGGGTGAAAAGCAGCCTCCAGGAACGCGAGTACATCTTTGCCCCCTACGATGCATCGAAGCTGACGAATATCATGGAGAACCGCGACGATGCGTTCAAAGACGGCGTCCTCGAAGAGGGGGTTATTTCGTTGTGTGCAGCACTCGCCGCGCAAGAACATGGGGACGCACGCAAAGCAATCGACATATTCCGGCACGCTGGCGAGATTGCATTCGAAGAAGAGAGCTCGACTGTTGGTGAACGCCACGTCCGCGCCGCCCAAGAACTCGCTGAACGTGACCGGTTTCGCGAACTCATCGCGGGCATCCCCGCGCAGGCGAAAGCTGCCCTTTTGTCGCTCGCACAACTCTCGATTCACAACAAACAACACCGGTTTTCCACCAGCGAGATTTTCGAGGAGTACGAACGCCTCAGTGCTGACGTAAACCTCGAGCGCCTGTCTGAACGCCGAGTCTACGACTTACTCAAAGAACAGGCATTCTTGGGCGTTATCGAGATGAATCGGACTGGTGGTGGTCGCGGACAGGGGAGCTACATGGAACACCACCTGGTCGAAGAGCCGACTATCGTCCGGGCTGTTCTCCAAGAAGACCCCCGATTCAACGACCTCACCTACCGTGACCGGACCCATTTCAAACTCTGGTGAGCACGCAAAACCTCCGTACATGCTCGCTCGCGTCGATCCATACGACTGGGTTGGTCTCAGGTTCCGTGAGTCGTTAATTAATTGATTTAATAGCTGTATTTCATTGGATTAGGTATACGACCGGACAAAAGATTTATTCAGGTTGTCTCCAGAGTGTGACTGTATGCCACGGATAGGACTAGTCGGTACTGGGTTTATGGCTGGAACCCACGCCGAGCGGTACGATGAGATCGACGATGCGGAGATAACAGCTGTCGCGTCGCTCGATGACGTTGAGGAGTTCATCGACGAGTACGACCTTGATGCAACAGCGTACACCGATGGGATGGAGCTGATTGCAGACGCCGATATCGATGCCGTCGACATCTGCACGCCGACGCCAACGCACCGCCGGTTCGTCGAAGCCGCTGCCGAAGAAGGACTCGACGTGTTCTGCGAGAAGCCGCTCGCGAACTCGCTTGCCGATGCACGCGCGATCGGTGATGCGGTTGACGAGGCGGGTATTACCTGTATGGTTGGCCACGTGCTCAGGTACTTCCCCGAGTACGAACAGATGAAACGACAGGTCGATAACGACGTCATCGGTGCCCCTGGTGTTGCACGCGCGCGACGAATCTCGCCGTTCCCTGAGTGGTCGTGGGAACAGTGGTATGCCGATGCCGACCGCAGTGGTGGCGTCCTCCTCGACCTCGCGATTCATGATCTCGACTATCTGCAGTGGGTACTCGGTGCTGTCAAACAGGTGTTTGCGCGGCGAACCTCCTGGGACCAGCGTGAACACGCCCACGTGACGCTTCGATTCCAGTCGGGTGCAGTTGGGTACGTCGATGCTGGCTGGGTTCTTCCCGAAGGCGCAGGGCTGTCGAGCGAGTTAGAACTCGCGGGGAAAGCGGGACTCATCGAGTACGATAGCAACGACACTGCATCGTTCGACATCCAGTCGGATACCGATCGAAGCGTCCCCGTTGGAACGGTCGAAAAGGATGGCTATCGACGTGAACTCGAAGAGTTCGTCGAATGCATAACGACGGGTGCGACACCCTCGGTCACCGTACAGGACGGCATCGAAGCAGTACAACTATCGCTTGCTGCAATTGAATCTGCGGAGACTGGGATGCCTGTCTCACTGGAGGAGGTGCGCGCATGAGCGAGGCTGTCCCGATTGGCATCCTTTCGGTCGAACACGTTCACGCGAGTGCGTACGCGGCGTTACTCTCGAAGATGGACGCTGCAGACTTCGTTGGCGTCGCTGATTCGAACCCCAAACACGGGCGGTCGTTCGCTGCTGAGTTCGATACTGACTACATGGAGAGCAACACGCTACTCGAAAAGGTCGAGGGTGTGCTCATCTGCGCGGCCAATGAAGACCATCTTCCGTGGGTAAAGCAAGCTGCGTCCGCAGGTGTCGATATTCTCTGTGAGAAGCCACTCTCCACGTCGAAAGCAGTCGCAGATGACATCATCCAGATCTGCGATGGCTATGATGTCGACCTCGGAGTCGCGATGCCCCTGCGACACAGCGTTCCAGCACAGCGAGCGAGTGCTGCACTCGAACATGGAGATATCGGTGAACTCAGATCTGTCGTCGGAACCAACCGCGGGAAAATGCCCGGCGGATGGTTTGTCGACCCGGAAGCTGCTGGTGGGGGTGCTGCGATGGACCACACTGTCCACATCGTCGATCTGATTCACTGGATTACTGGAGAACGTGTGACTGAAGTGTACGCCGAACTCGACACGCGGTTTTACGACCTGAACGTCGAGGACGTCAACGTTCTTTCGATGAAGCTCTCCGACGGGACTCAGTTCTCGCTTGATGGGTCGTGGAGCCGGCCAGAACACTGGGACTTCTGGGGTGACGCAACGGTTGAGTTAATCGGAACCGATGGCGTGCTCTCCGTCGACTGTTTCGACGAGACGTTCAAGCAAACGCAGGACACCGGTGAAGAACCCGGAATCGAGTCCATCTACTGGGGTGACGACCCCAACGCCTCGCTCCTCGAAGACTTCATCGAATCGATTCAGACGAACAGTACTCCCCTGGCAACTGGTGAAGAGGGGCGAGATGCTGTGGCGGTACTCGAAGCAGTGTACGAATCTGCACACCGGGGCGAGCCGACTGACGTGACGTACTAACTCGAGGCTCTAGTTACGCCTGTTTTCCCCTAAAGAATAGTCAACTCGACCGTTTTGTCTCGTTTGCCATGTGGATATTTCCTCGCTCACTGTTCTGACTGTTAAAGACACGGCCATCGCTAGTTGTGCTGTTCTGTTCGGGGTTTTCTACCAATATATCAGATAATATTTATTCAAGGATTTCAAATAATTTGTCTGTGGCCAAGACGTCTCATCTTCAGTGGATACGATAATCGGTTTGGGCCACAGTAGCCTGTAAAAAGCGGATTTTCAAGTAATGCCGTGCATTGGATATCTTCGACACGTTATCATTCGTCTTCTGTCTGAAAATTCTCGGTAAGTCTGTTAGGTGCAGTTAAGAGGCGTTATACCCGGTGATTTATAGGATATGGGACTACCGGCGGATTTTGGCAGCTAATATGAAAGATATTTGTATATTTGTCTCAACTACTATTCTCTTTATATATTTGTGTTCGCCCAACACGCACCCACGCGACAACTGCGACTACCACCAACACCCCCACGGGAATCACGAGCAACTGCATCGCCAGCGCAATCCCCATATCAGAAATAACGAACCCCTGGAGCGCAGGAACACCCGCAATACCCAGTGACGAAACAACCAACGCGAGACTGTTGATGGGTGCACTGTGTTCTGGGACGGCCCCGGTCGAGTACGCCAGCAACGTGGGATACAATCCAGACAACGTGAACCCGATCCCGAACAGGCCAACGAGGATGCCCACGCCATCGGCGAACACGAACGTGTAGACGATCGAGAGCAGACAGCCACCAGCAAGGCCGAACATGAGCCGAACGTACCCGATGCGCTCAGATAGCTGCCCGGCCACGAACCGTCCGGGGATGTACGCGACCAGCAACACACTCAATGAGGCTGTCACCATCGACGCAGGGACGCGTCCCTGTGCGTAGGTGGTCAGCCACGTGAACAACCCACCTTCGACGCCGGTCGAGAGGAAAATCCCCGCAATCATGACGAGAACCTCCGGACGACGACCAACCCGCCAAACCTCAGAGAGCGTCAACACGTCGTCACCTCCATCGTCGATACTGGGTGCCGGCAACAGCCACACCAGAGCTGCCACGGGGAAGAATCCAATCCCGAGTGCATAGTAGGCGAACCGCCAGTCACCGAGCCACAGGGCTGCAGTCACCACGAGTGGGCCGATTGTCGCACCGATTGCCCACACTGCGTCGTAGTAACTGAACCACTTGCCCCGATTCGCTGCATGGAGGTGACTCAACAGCGGGCGGTCGGTTCCCCGACCAATCCCACCGAACGACCCACGGACGACTAACGCAACCAGAAAAAACGTGAACGAGGGGGTGAACCCGATGGCGAACACGCTGGCACCGGTACCGAGGATACCAAGCAGAAAGACACGCCGGGTGTTGACGCGCCCGGAAATCGCACCGACCAGAGCCACGAAGACGAGAAATCCAATCGTCCCTGCGGGCGCGACGAGACCGAGTTGCCAGTCGGGGGTCCCGAAGGATTCACGGAGAACAGGGACGACAGCCCCACGCATCTGGAGGCTGGCTCCCTCGAGTGCGACGTACGTGAAGATCGCCAGCGTCCACCAGCGTCGGGTGTCGACTCCAGGGGCAGCGTCCGTATCGTGGGTGCCTTCCATTGGCCGTCTCTCTCACTGGAATACAGAAAGAAGTTGTCTAATCGTCGAGCGGAGAGAGCGGTCTACCGAGTTTCGTTGCCCAGAGTTCGACCTGCTCGGTTGAACATGGCTTCACCGAGTGTGGCGATTCTGGAGGAACGACTACTGAAATTTCCTAATAAAGCATCTCTTCTTCCTAATTCACCATCCTGTTTCCCGCGCGTACGCGACCCCGCTAATCCGCGTCCGAAAGGACGTGACGTGTGGTCACAATCGGACTCGGCGCGTCTACCAGTCGCCGAAGCGTGTCTTCCATCGTCTCACTGTCACGGTTCTGTGACTTGATGTACCCGTGGAAGGCTTCCGACACCCGAATGGATTTGCTCATATGTCACACATTGTCACAGAGTCGCATAAGCGTCGTCATTAGTACAATTGTCTGAGTTTCAGGCCATCGATACGGTGTCTCTACCGAATACGTCGGCGGACAGAGAAACAACAGATGATTAGCGGAACGACGGCGGAACCTGCACAACCTCCACCCCGTTGGCGAGTTCCGTCTTGAGGTGCCGGTAGATGATGGCCACGACGAGTAGCCAGAGGAGCACCAGCAGGTACGGAATCAAACTGCGAGCGTCTCCGACAGGTGACTCGACAACCCCAGCATCGACCGGGTCGATGGGTGAACCGATGTCTGCACCCGCGACGGGCGTTTCCGTCTCGGGGGTTTCGGTCACCTGCGCTGGCGTCGTCTGGCTGTCACCGCGTGCGTCGGCACGCTCTTCGTCGCCACCGCTGTCACTCACGTCTGCCTCCGGAGTGTCTGGAGCGTCGGGTGTCGGAACGGCGGTTGTGGTCGACGAACTCGGTTGCGCCCCACCACCGCCACCACCGCGTTTCGACGACCCACCACTGGACGCTTTCGTGTCGTCGTCAGTGTTGGACGGTTCGTCAGTTGGCGTGCTGGTGTTGTCGTCTTCAGTTGGCGTCGATGTGTTCTCGCTGGTGGGCGTCGACGAGTTGTCGATTGGACTTGAGCTATTCTCGTCGACAGGGTCTGTCGAGTTGTCCGTTGGATTCGAACTGTTGTCGACTGGATTCGACGAGTTGTCGGTCGGTGCAGTGCTGTTGTTCGCCGGACTGCTCGAGTCGTCAGTGGGGTCGCTACTGTTGTCTGTCGGGCTGGAACTGTTGTCCGTGGGGCTGGAGGTGTTATCTGTCGGTGTGGTGCTGTTGTCGTCAGCGGGGTTGCTACTGTTGTCGTCAGCGGGGTCCGACGAGTTATCGACTGGACTCGACGAGTTGTCGTCGACAGGGGGAGTGCTATTGTCGTCAGCGGGGTTGGTGCTGTTATCTACAGGGTCAGACGAGTTGTCCGATGGGCCGGAACTGTTGTCGGCAGGTGGAGTGCTGTTGTCGTCAGTCGGCGTGGAGTTGTTCTCATCGCCGACGTCACCGGTTCCGTTGGAGTCACCACTGTCGCCGGTGTCGTCGTCGGTGCACTCATCGACACCACCGGATGACCCAGTCTGTTCACTCTCGTTGAGCAGGTCCGACACGTAATCAGAGACCTGTTCGCCGACGGTTTCATTCGAGGTCGAATTGTCGTCGGAGAGCGTACACTGAGTCGGCTCCTCGACGGGCGAGTCCTCACAGTGTGGATTCTCGCTCGCGTTGACCAGGTCGTGGACGAAGTCGGAGACGTTCTGGCCAATCGTCTCTGACTCGCCGGAGTCGAGGTCACACCTGTTCGAGTTGGAACCCTGCTCCGTCGATGCGTTCGCGGCGTTCCCAGTCGTCGCATTACTGGATGTATTCGCGTGCGTTTCTGGAGTGGTCGCATTCGGTTCGCCAGCCTGGAGGGGACGCCAGTCTCCACTGCCAGAAACACTGGCCGCCTGCGCATCACTAGATTGGGAAGCGACGGCGGGAACGATTCCCGACGTCAAGATAGCCAGAGAGATGATGAGAATCGTGATAGTCTTGAACGACACCATAGTACGTCATCTGAGAATTTGTTTTATGCTGATAAGGTAATTCTCAGAATAACCCGTGTTAGCAGCCGCCTACGTGCAAAATCCTCTGCATTACGGACTGCAAGAACGGCCCCTTTCACTCGGCTTCGACTCGTCGACGCTCTCACTGTGAGGTCACTTCCAGACCGTGGGTTCGAGGACAACGCCACTTCGGCTACTGGCAACTAAAACACAGAATCCGAATCACGACCCAGTCACCCGACAGAGCGACTCTCGGAAGACCGGCCGCTTGGCGATTCGAACGATGCTTCTGCGTCCCAACTCGGCAACTCACCTGGCCCCCTGACGACTCGACTACCACCGATTATCGCAACAGTTCGGCCGGGACGGTGTACAATCGGACGTTGTCCGAGACCACCGATTCAGCAACCCCCCCGTCGACGGAAAAGAGGTCTGCAGTACTCTCCACCGTCTCGTTCGGGTAGACGTGTTTTGCATCTCCGTACCCGCCGTACACCTCTACCGAAACGGCGAACGTGATCTCGTCGACCTCACTGTCGTCGGAGATGGGGCAGATATCCACCGGTACAACCTCACCTGCTTCGTATTGCTCGTTATTCATATTCGAACCCAACGGCGTTGATTCGCAGCAGTCGCACTCAGAGTCAGACCCACCAGTCCCTCGAGCTCTGTGCGAATTTCTCACATAGTACTTGTCGGACCATCGGTATAATGGTTACCTACTCTATACGACCCACAGCACACTGGCTGAGACCCGATTCGACTGTCCCTCGCTGCTACTGAACGAACAGACGCTGGTCACGCTCTTGTAGTGATATAACACAAATAAGCTTGTTACAACTGTGTCCTTCGCACAACTGGTTTTCCCTACTCAAACACACGATTCGCTCACTAATTTCACCATTCACACGCTGTCACAGTGGGGTCCAGTATCTCTCTTCGACAGTCCTGACAAACAGGCCTGTCTGTCTCGCGATGCTTCGCCACACTTCCACGCCTCCATCGGGATATCTCACGTGTGAGTCGATTCTGAAACAACAGTTCGAAAATTCTGACGTTCACAAGTATTATGACTGTTCTATTTGTTGAGATAGATATGAGTCGTCGCCGTAGGCTGAACCCAAAGTGGTTGAGTCTCTCACTTACACTCATCATGGTGCTCTCAGTCTTTGCAGGCCCTGTCTCTGCGAGTCTCGGGACCACCACTGATGGGCCGCAGATACAAGAACCGATACCGACGAACAAACTCGACACCGTACCAGACGACGAACTCACGAACGTCACCGATAACGTCAGCGTCTGGGACGGCTCAGTGTTGACACTCCGGCCGAATCGGAGCGACCCACAGTTCCAGAACGCCGCGTCGTGGAAGGTCAAAACGGGCACAATGTACATCCGGACCGACGCGACGACGGTGAAGGACCTCAAGAAGAACCCGACGTACATGTACAACACGGGCGAGGAGATCCCCTTCACCTTCGAGGGTCTCACGAACGACCAACTCATCGAAAACAAGGATGTCCAGCTCGTCGCCTCGAAGCTGGAAAAGGGTGCTTCGGTGCCTGGGTCGCTCTCTGCAGTTACGTCGAACATCACGACCAACGAGAACGTCACGTCGTACGTCGTCGGCGAGCCAACCGGGACGAGTGGTGTCAATCACTTCTCGTTCACGCCGAATGAGTCCGGCGTGTGGATGTTCTCTGTCGTCACCGTCGACGACGGGAACGGGTTCTCGGAGACGGGTGACGGGAACCTCTCTGTGAACGGCAACGTCACTGTCGTCGGTGTGGACGCCATGCCGGTCCACGAGCGCAAGTCGTGTATCACGACGAAACCAGTCGTGAAACCGGGGGAGAACGCCACCATCAACGTCGAGGCGTGTGAGCTCACCGGCGACGTTAGCCACACGGTCGCAATCTTCAGCGAAACGTCGCTGAACTCCTACGAGCAGACGATCAACGCGACCGACCGCGACAACGTCACGGTCGAGACCGAGATTGCCAAGGTCAACGGCACGGCTATCACGCCCCCTGACGCGAACATCATGGGTGTCAGGCCCGGTGCACAATCGTTCTCCGGAACGGCAACTGCACTCTCGGTGTTCGAGCGCCTGAACAACTCGACCAACCAGTCACAGGTCGAAGACGTGACCGTCGTCAGTCCGAAGGCGACCATCTACGGATCGACGGTCACGAAAGTTGGCCCGCCAAAAACCACGATCGAACTTCCGATTCCGGCTGACGCCCCTGCTGGGGAGTACGTCGTAGTCCACGTCGCGACGAACAAGTCGGGGACGAAGACCGAATCGAACCGCAAGAACCTGTCCGTCCACCAGTCGAAACCGTACATCAACATCGTCAAAGGATCGGGGACGATTACGAAATCGGTCGTCACTCCGGGCACGCAGTTCACGATCGAGATAACGGTCAATAACCGTGGAACGGGTCCAGGAACCTTCAGCAAGCCCCTCAAAGCGAACGGGAACCAAATCGCATCGAAGAACGTCGAAATCGCTGCTGACTCCTCGAAGAAGATCTCCTACACCGTCTCACTCGATTCAACCGGGACCTACGACTTGACGGTCGATGGGGAATCGGTCGGCACGGTCAAAGTCCAAGCAGAGAGCTCCGGCGGTGGCGGCGGTGGCGGCGGCGGTGGCGGCGGCGGCGGCGGTAACGCAGGCCCACCACCGAAAGCCTCTGGCACCTACGACAGCGGTCACCTCTCGTACGGAACTGACTTCAGGGCGTCACTGCCGGATGGCCGTGGCGTGAACGGTCTGAGTATCGCGTTCAGCAAGGAAATCCGTGGTCAGGTCATCGTTCGCGAACGCGCAGGCGTCCCAGGAACCATCGGTAAACCGGCCGGAACGCCGGTCAGCTGGGTGCAAATCGAGGTCCCAGAAGATGCCGAAGACAACCCTGCGACGCTCACGTTCTCGGTGAAAAAGAGCAAACTAGATGCACTCGACGTGTCCGCCGAGGACATCCAGGTCGAGCGCTACAACGACGAAGCCGGTGAATGGCAAGTCCTGTCTACCAAATCCATCGACGACGAGGGCAAGTACGTCGTCATTACGGTCCAGACTCCTGGCTTCTCGTACTTCGCAGTCACCGCGAAGCAAGTCGATGATGGTCAAACGACGACCACAACGACCACATCGACGACCACTGAAACCACTACCGACGACTGGGATTCGGACGACCAGACGACCACAGCGACTCCCGCCCAGAAGGAGGCAGACACGACCACGACGACGAGTTCGAGCATCCCCGGCTTTGGCGTCGTCGTCGCTGTCCTCGCGCTCATCGCTGTTGCGCTCGTCGCAGTCCGTCGCGACTAACGACTCCCGCACCGCGCGGTTCACGATTTTTCTGGCGTTGTTTAACCCTCTGTTGTGGATACGTTGTCGGGGGCGTGCTGGATAGCGGGCGCGCCTCGGGCACTCGGGATGAGATGGAATTCACGGACGCCACCGTTTGGGAACCCGAACCCGGAGACACACTCTATCACATTCGCCGGATGGAGGAGGTGTGGTACGCGGCCGACCGAGCCAGAATGCTCGGCAGTACCCTCGGTCCGATGTCACCCGAGGAGCGACGGGAACTCATTTCCAGCACGGCCCAAGCGGACAGACGGGTCGAGACGATCGTCTCACCGGACATGTTCAAGAAGGGGCTGGAATTGGCCGAGGAGATGGAGCTGACTAAATTCGCCCGCGAGATGCTCGAATCGGGGCAGGGAAGATCGTTCGTTTACGACGGTCCGATCCCGTTGATACTCGTGATCGCAGACGAGACCGTGATGCTCGCGCCGACCGACGAGAACGGGATTCCGACCGCGGTCGTCGTGACCGAGAACGAGGCAATCCGGTCGTGGGTCGAGACGACGCTCGACGAGTATCGAGACCAGTCGACCGAGTTGACGGCAGACGATCTGCCCATCGCAGACACTGGTGACGACTAACAGCAAGGCACGCACCGGCTGACGAGAAATTAGATTGGGAGGGACAAAACGAACTGTCACACGTCTACTCCGCGATACAAGTTATATCGGTGCGACACGTCTGTTTGTGAATGAGTAGCACCGTGAAGGTACCTCGTCTGTTCGGGAGCAAGGAGAGCGCTGTACCGTCATTCCTGGATGGAGAGACAATCGGGGTGCTCTCGGTCGGTCGTCGCCTATACGAAAACCCGTCTACCGTGGAACTCTCGGACGGACGGACGCTTGGGTACGCGGAGACGGGTGCTCCGGACGGCGACCCAGTTCTCGCCTTTCACGGGATTCCCAATGGCCGGTTGGGGGCTGCCGTATTCGATCAGGTCGGACGCGAGCTCGGCGTGCGTATCATCGCGCCCGAGCGCCCTGGCGTAGGCGTGTCAGATCCTGATCCCACTCGAGTGCTTCTGGATTGGCCGGTCGACGTCGCCGAGTGTCTGGACGCACTCGGTATCGACGCTGCCCCCGCACTCGGGATTTCTGGCGGCGGGCCGTATGCCCTGGCGTGCGGTGCAGCAGCCCCCGAGCGGTTTCCTCGTGTCGCAACCTGTTGTGGTCTCGGCCCGGTCGAGTCGGCCACTCGGCCGCTGCGTCTCCTCTTACGTGGCGCGAACTATCTACCCTGGGCTATTCAGGCGTTCCTGGGAGTAGAGGTGCGTTCTGCCAAGTATGCGCCCGAGTGGACGATTGAACGGCGCGTCAAGGCCTCCGCGCCGCGGGACGAGGCAATATGGCGCGGCGACGTCGGAAAACTTCTCGTCGCGTCGATGCCGATCGCTTGCCAGGAGCACGGAACCAGGTCGTTCGTGAGAGACATCCAGTTGTCCGGGCGGGACTGGGGATTCTCGCTCGACGCCATCGACGTGCCGGTCGGAATCTGGCATGGACAGGCCGACCGGATCAATCCGGTCGAAATGGGTGTATACCTTCGGGACGCAATTCCCACCGCGGAAGCGTACTTGTACCCCGATCTCGGACACCTCTCTATCTTCGTAGAACACGACGCTGAAATGTTCGAGTGGCTAACTCAGTAGACCGGCTGTTCTGTCGTTGCTGGGGTGACCCGACCGATGGCCAGTTGCTGAATACAAAGCGCAAGTCGGTCAGAGGTTTCTTGCAACAAAGCGCATCAGTCGTCGTCAGCAGTGTACGCTCCACCACGACGCTTGACTCGTGCAATCACCATACGCTGTTCGGATTGGCGGAAGGTCACGGCCAAACGGAACTCACCGATGCGCACTTTCTTGTGCAGACTGTTCTGGAGTGGTTCGCCATAGTCTGGTGGGTCCCGCCACGGTGAATCGACGATTTCGTCGAGCTTGTTCAGTATCCGCTCTTACTCAGGTGGAGAAAGAGTCGAAAGATCGTCCTGTGCTGTTGATGTGAGTTCCCACGTCCAGTGCCCCTCACTCATCGCTGTCCGTTCCGAACTGCTTGCGAGCTTCGTCGGCGCTCATTGTCCGTCCCTCACGGATGTCCTCCTCTGCTTGGAGGAGAGCGACGAGTTCATCGCGGTCGAACGTCGGGAATTCTATTGCGTCTCGGAGGGTGTAGCGGATGAATTCGCTTCGGCTGTTAAACCCACGCCCCTGCCATGTGCCGTCTATATCGTCGAGAAATGACTGTGTAACCTTGAAATTCACCGTGACAATCTCGTCATCACCGTTCGACCCCGTGGTTGCTTCAGACATACGCTGGTGTTACGTCTGTCTTACTAAATCAATGTCGGCAGGTTGCTACCTGCTGCATACACCCGCTGTCTCGGTCACGCCACATCTATCGAACTCAGCGGATTCCAACAGAGTCGTTTTTCTCATCATTATCGGACGATGCGTCGACTCTTCGCCGGATGGCCTACAAGCTTTTACCGAAGGTCACGCAAGCGTAACCTGATGCTCCGCCCCCGTGTTTCGATTCCGCTGCTGGTAGCCGCCGCCCTCCTCTTTGCGGCTGTCGCATCTCCCTCGCTCGGTGCTAGCGCCGAGTACGATATCACGATCGACGGCGCGCTCGACACCGTGGACCGAACTGTTTCGACGTCCTACGGTGAGTTCACGATTACCGAAATTGGCCGCGCCGATGCCGGTGAGAGCGTTACCATCGCTGTCGACGCATCGACGACTGCTGACTACACGATTACAGTCCTCGATGGCGAGCAACGAATTCGACGAAGTCAGGCCGCGAGCGGCGACACGACGGCGACGTTCGACACCGAAGGAATGGAAGCAGGAACCTACGCCGTCACAGTCGGGAACCAGTCTACTGACGAGGTGTACGAAGTAGAACCACTCGTGATTCGCGCGTACGATGTGGTGGTCGAATCAGACAATACTGCTGAGGCAGATTCCAGTCTCGATGTAACGATCGAACTCGACCAACTCGAGGCTGGCGAACCAGTCCACGAGGTCCAGGTTGCCCTTACAGATGGTTCACAGGATATCAAAGTCGATGCAACGAAAGTCAGCGACTCGACCTACACCGCAACAGTCCCCCTCGACAAGTTCGCTCCTGGCGACTACTCACTGTATGCAGTTGTTCGCTCTGATGACACGACTCTCGGCGAGAACGAACTCGTCGGCGTGAGCGACGAGCGACCTATCGAAGTCGTCGAAGCGTCTTCCACAACCGAGTCGACCCAGACGACAGAGTCGACAGGTGGCGGGTCGACCGGAGGATCCGACTCGACTGCGACGGCGACGACCGACTCGACAACTGTCACTGAAACGACGACACCCGAAGACACAGCGACGACGACGCAGACGACCACAGACGGACCGACTGTGACCGAGACGACGGCATCGACTGAGGACACAGCGACGACGACGCAGACGACTGATGACGTTCTCACGCCGAACGACCAGTCCACGTCGTCGACACGAACCACGTCGTCAGAACTCCCGAATACGGCAGTTCAGACACTCTTTACAATCCTCCTCGTCGCCGCAGTGGGATGGCGACTCGGGCGGAACTGAGCAGGGACGACTGATTTGGTTTCTCCCGCGGAGACTGACAGTCGTCCCCTCGACTACTGATTCGAGAGTCGTTGTCTGCGAGTATAGTAGTCGTACCCCCAGACAGCGAGCGCGATGACGACGAGGACCCACTGAACGCGATGGTTCGGGTTACTCACAGAGTTGATGGCGCGAACCCACGGCGGAACCCCATCTGACGGATAGTCGATTGCCGGGAACACAGGCCACAGCAAGTAGCGCGTCGAGTACCAGTCCCCGGCGAGAAACGCGCGATACGAATCTCCCAGATAGTGCGACAGCACGCCGACTGAGAGCGCAACCGCGTAGTCGCCATAGCCTGCCCGGTAGCCGAGTCGAAGCACGACGGCCAACACGGGAATGGCGACGAGAAGCGAGTGACCGAGTGAGCGCCCACTCGCCAGCACCCCGAAATAGACGAGTGGTTTGTCGATGAGGTCGGGGAGTTGTGACCCGAACAGGGCCGCCACGATGACCCACCCGCTCGGGAGTGGCCGATTTCGAACCCGCTGGACGAACACAACCGAGAGATACGCGAACGCGAGATGGCCGAGGGGAAACACTACTGTGGAAAACCGCATCGACGCTATTGAACCGTGGGGTCTGCAAGCCCGTAGATATATGTCGTCCTATCGGTCATGTGATGGTATGTCTGAGTCGGTCTCCGAGTCGCGTCTCTCTCCCCCTCCTGAGGCGTCTCCTGCTCTCTCCTGCAAGAACGTCGTCCGCGAGTACAGGCGCGGGTCGAACTCGCTGTTCGCTTCTTCAGCAGACGCACCGACAGTCCGGGCGCTCGACGGTGTCTCACTCGCTATCTCGACCGGTGAGTTCGTCGCCATCGCCGGCCCGAGCGGGAGTGGCAAATCGACGTTACTCCACCTCCTCTCTGCACTCGACACGCCGGATAGCGGCGACGTCTCTGTCGCGGGGACCGACGTTCGGTCGCTCTCCAGCCGCGGTCGAACCCGACTCCGCCGCACCACCATCGGCATCGTCTTCCAACACTTCCACTTGCTCCCCTCGCTGTCCGCCCGGAGCAACGTCGCGTTGCCACTCGTCGAACACGGCGTGTCGAAACGCGCCCGTCACGAACGCGCGGACGAACTCCTCTCACAGGTTGAACTCGCAGACCGAGCCGACCACACCCCCGGCGAACTCTCGGGTGGCGAACAACAGCGCGTCGCAATCGCGCGGGCACTCGTCTCCGACCCGGCGGTCCTCGTCGCCGACGAGCCAACCGGTGAACTCGACACGGAGACGGGCCACCGCGTCCTCGACTACGTCGAACAGACTGCCGCCAACCGAGCAGTCGTCGTCGCCACACACGACGAACACGTCATCGAACGTGCCGACCGAGTCATCCGCCTCCGTGACGGAATCGTGGTGAGCGATGGGTAGGCGACACCGACTCGTCGGCATCGTCGGCCTCGCCGCCCGACGCGTCCTCGGTCGCCTTCGGACGACATCCTCGAAGCAGGTTCTGTTGAGCGTCCTCGGCGTCGCACTCGCGGTGACGCTCATGACGACGGTCAGCGGCATCGCACTCGGCCTCGGCGCGGAGAACGCGATTCAAAGCGACGGCGTCGATTACTGGGTCGTCCCGGAGGCGAGTACGGCCTCGTCAGTCGCGGTGTCGGTCGGCGGTCCACAACTCGGCGAGACACACTCGATAACGGAGCGCCTCTCGACTGACGAGCGTATCGACTACGCAACACCGGTCCAGACGCAACTCCTCACAGTCTCCACCGCAAACGAATCGACCAGTGAGTACGTCCTCGCAGCCGGAATCATCCCACCGGCCGACCCGACGAGTGTCGTCGGCGTCTCGACGAGTGCGCTCACACCGGGTGACCCACACTATGCGAACGGGACGTACGATGGCCCTCGGACCGGTGAAATCGTCCTCAACAGTGCCGCTGCCGAACTCCTGGGCGTCTCCGAAGGCGACGACGTGACCGCAACGGTCGGGTCGTCGCGAGCGACGTTCACCGTCGTCGACGTTCACGACGGCGACCTGTCGAGTGGTGTCGGCCCCGTTCCCGTTGCACTCGTCCATCTCTCTGAACTCCAGACGATGACCGGGTCGACACAGGGTGACCTCGCAGACCAACTCCTCGTCAGTACGAATTCGCCGGGAGTGAAATCGGATATCGAGGCACTCTATCCGCGAACGACCGTCGTCACGCAGACTGGCCTGTCCGTCCGTGGTGCCTCTACGTCGAGTCTACCGCTCGCGATGGCCGCCATCTCGCTCGTCGTCGCCGTCCTCGTCGGTGTTCTCTTCGTCGCGACGATGATGGGACTCGAAGTCACTGCCGACCGCAAGAACCTCGCTGTCCTCGCGGCGATGGGCTACAGCACTGGGTCACGAACGCTGCTCGTCGTCTCCGAGACGGTTCTCGTCGCCACCGTCGGCGGCGTCGTTGGCGTCGTCTTCGGCATCGGTGGAATTTCTCTGACAAACGCCATCACGCAGGAACTCCTCGGCGTTCGAGTCGCGCTGTTCGACCCGATTCTCGTCGCCTACAGCGTCGGTGTCGCGGCGCTAATCGGCCTCGTCTCGTCGGTCTATCCCGCGTGGCTGACGTGGCGAACACCCACACTGGAGGCGATGTCCCGTGACTGACCGAGAAGCCGATGCCACTTCAGACGATGCCGGTGCTACGCCGGATGAGGCCGGTGCCACGCCGAGTGAGCGTGATTACACGCCAGACAGTGCACGATTCCCACGTCTCGCTCGGATTCGCGCTGCTGCAGGCATCGCCACCTCCCAGCTCACACACGCTCGTGGACGGACGATTCTCACCATCCTCGGAATCACGCTCGCCGTTCTCGCAGCGACGCTCCTCGCCGGAACTGGCATCGGCGTGGTCGAGACCGGCCAAGAGAAGTTCGATGCTGCCGGCCGCGACATCTGGATGACCGGCGGCCCGGTTCGGTTCTCACCGACTGGCGTCGGCGGGTTCGAAAACACCATCGTCGGGGCACACGAGTTAGAAGCCGAGCTAGAGGCGCGCGACGACGTTCGCGTCGCAACGCCGATGGCGTTCCAGACGGTGTACGTCAAATCGAACGACTCTGAGTACGAGACACTCGTCGGTGTGGGCGCACCTGCCCGTGGCGAATCTGTCCAGATTACCAACGGCTCTGGATTCAGCAGTGAAGACGTTCATTACGGCGACGGAAACTACACCGGGCCGATGACTCACGAAGTCGTCATCGACCAGCGAACGGCCGACCTGATGAACGTCTCTGTCGGCGACTCACTCTACATCGGTGGCACGACGGGCATCGCCAGAAATAACGAGTTCACCGTCGTCGGCATCTCTCCGACGTTCTCACAGTTCCTTGGGACGCCGAGCGTCGTCGTCCACCTGAGTGAGTTACAGGAGATTACCGGGACGACTGGGACCGACAAAGCATCGCTCGTCACGCTCACTGTCGAAGACGGGGCCGACCCAGAGACCGTTGCAACCGACCTCGAAGCGGCGTATCCTGCCTACGACGTTCGGACCAATCAGGAACAACTCACAGAACTCCTTCGCGAACAGGCGGTCATCATGGCTGCAGGCGGCAGTCTCGTCTTCCTCGCACTGTTTGCCGGCCTCGCACTCACGGTGAACATTCTTCTCTCACACGTCTACCACCAGCAACGCGAGTTTGCCGCACTCAAAGCACTCGGCACGTCCTCGTGGACGCTCTCGTTGACACTCGTCTTTCAGGCCCTCTTCGTGGGGACGATTGGCGGCGCGCTCGGCGTCGTCCTCAGCGTCCCTGCCGCTCGTGGACTGAACTATCTGGCCGAATTCATCGTCGGATTCGACGGAATCGTCACGCTCCCACCGTCGGTTCTCGTCGGTGGCTTTGCGATTGCGTTCGCGATGAGCGTCGTCTCCTCCGTCGCTGTCAGTCGGCAGATTGCGGGAATCAGGCCGCTCGACCACCTTGGGTGACCCTTGATGCTGGCGTCTGCTCTCCCCTCGACGACTCTGATGAAATCCTCTATCGCTGATAGTTCGGTGAGGCCGTGCTGAATACAGCGCGCGAGTCTATCAGCGGATGCACTTTAGCAGGATGAACCGGATGTGTGTCTTCCTACTTTCGTTTTACTGTGTTCTCTCTATCGAAATAGCGGGGGGACTCTGCGGACCACAAGAGTACCGAGAAAACGGAATAAGACTCGCCAACAGGCAGAGAGCAGAGTAATTTTGCTCGATCATCAGTCAGTTGCTGGTCTCTTCGAGGAACTGTCTCACTTCATCAAGTTCTGGACACCCACCGAACTGATTGTCGCAAATGTATAGGAATACTCCTCCATTGGAGAGTTCTTCGGCGTGTCCAGCCGGGATCGAGAGCAACCGTTCACGACCAATCTGGTCTGTAAGGTCAGCATTGTAGAATGTTATTGCCTGCACAGGACGATTGAGTAACGTTTCGTCATCTGTCGGGACCACGGGGTTATTTTCGTTCGTATACGTTCCATAGACGAACCCCATTCGTTCGAATAGTTCCTTTGCAGCCTCAACGAATGCGTCGTGCGATTCACTATCTGGAACAGAGTTCCGATGTGTCCGCAATTCGACCCTGCATCTATCTTCGGCCACCGGGCGGATAATTAGTTTGAATGGGAAACCACGATTTGGTTTGAAGTCGAGTGACACTATGAGAGCAGTCGTCTCTGGGTCAAGCTTATAATACTCTTCAAGAATCTCTCCAATATGTTCAGTACACTCAAACTGAGCAGATTCGTTCACATAACTCGACTCACTGGTCACTCTGTTAGACACCATATAGTTCCCCGGTGCTGCACTCGTGTTATAGCGTGCCCCCCGTGACACGAGAAAGAATAGCACTCGGCTAGCGAGTGTTGAGTCCGGCGCATCAGTATGCACGAACGTGAGATTCCACTCCATAGTCTCACTCGTCTTGGACTGTCTTCAGGTCGAGCCGTGGAGCAAACGATTCGTACGTCTCATCACTCGAAACGATGGTATCACCATCTGATTCAACGAGGTGGAGCGCGTCGAACGGTGTGAACCCGTGGTCTTCGACGTAGGTCGCAGCTGTGACAACGGTGTCCACATCACCACGTACTTCCAACAGAGCAGCGGCATTTGTGACAACTCGCTCTGTATCTCGTTCTTCACGATATGCAACCATGAGGAGTTCGATGAGTGTGAACTGGGACGTCCATAGTTCGTCCCGGTGGTCGCGGTATACTTCCTCTGCGGCGTCACCAAGCCAGTCTTCGTCCTTGATGAGTGCCAGAATGAAGTCTGTCTCCGCGTACATTCAGCGTCCAGCCTCGTCTAGTGCTGCGTTACGTGCTTCCTGCCGGAGTTCTTCCGCCGTCTTCTCGACGTCTGCGAACTCAGAGCGGAGGGCATCGAGCGGGTCATTCTCAATTGGAATCAACTTGATACCGTCGTGAAGCTGGACGATGTGGTAGTGTTCGCCATACCGCTCTCGAATCTCTTTCGGGAGCGTCAGGCGTCCACGACCGTCCAGCGTTGCTTCGGACATACGCTCATATTGTGTGGGTAGGTACAAGTAATTTCCCCGAATTTGTCTAAATACCCACTCAATCAAATCAATCTTGCTTGCTGAACTCACTCTCTGTCTGTGTCACGCCTTTTCTGGCAGTGACTGGGGAGGTTTCGACGGGCGTTCTGCTGTGGTCGTGCTGAATAGAGAGTGTACACTCGCAAGGGGGAACCTCAGCAGCACAGTGGAATCATCCCTGAATGACGCTTGCGGCTAACACGACTACCCAGATTGCGTTCCCGAGTCCATGGACGGTGATGCCAGCCCACGTCGTCTCGTAGCGCTGCGCAAGATACGGTGTCACAAGGCTCGTAGGGAGTAAGGTCACGAAGTTCCACCACATGAAGGCGTGGACCACGTACGCCCAGAGTATTCCGTTGAGCAACCACGCCCATCGACCGAAGACCGCTTCCTGACGGGGAAGGAGGTAGCCCCGCCAGAGGAGTTCTTCACCAGCGATGTTCACCACGAAAGCCAAGATCCAGAAGGGAACGATCCATAGGTTCCCGGCAAGTGGCATCCCCATGAACGCCGACGGTGGGACGTCGACTGGAGTGAGCGGATCGAGGAGAGGTGGAAGCACAGCTGGTAGCGGAAGCGGGACTATCGTAGCTACCCACACACTCACGGGCTCTAGTAGCGCTTCTACCGCGAGTACGAGCAAGCCGGCAGTGAGAAAGAGAAGCCACTCGCGCCGTGTCGGCCACTGAAGCCGGAACCGGTCCCGGAATGCTGGCCACCGCCAATCGCCACCACCTCGCTGGTACACGACGAGTGCAGCAGCGAACACGACGACGATGGGAAGGAATAACGAACCGGTAATCGCAAACAGGAGTGGCACACGCCTGGCTACAAGCCACGGTGTTGCGACGTAGATGCCCACGAATATGAGCAAGCCGGCAGCGACGAAGTATGGTACCGTCCCAAAACCTGCGCTAATCCGACTTCGAGTGGACGAAGTGTCGACAGACATCTGTTGCTCTTCTGTTTTTGACACGCGTACTGTCTTGGTTGGCTGTAAATGTAAATTCAGGCACCGATACTGGCTCAGCTGACCGATCCAACCGCTCTATTCAGCACGCGAGCTCTGTCAGAACGTGATGATTTCAACGGAGCCTCCTCGCCCTCCTATCCGACAAGCGATAGTTTAGTTATCCCTGACCGTCCACGACAGCGTATGGCAACGGCACGACGTGAACGATTCATCCGCGCCCAGCTCGCCTGGATGCTGGGCGCGACGCTGGTGCTCGTCCTCCTCGACGCACTGTCGTACGAGCTGGTGTTCGTCGTGTCACTCATCGGTTTTCTCGTCGTCGTCGAACTCACTGCACCGATTGCAGTGACGCCACGCTGGCGACGGCGACTGCTCTGGCTCATCGGTGGTGGCCTCGTCGTCTTCGGCTACATCGTCGTCCAGCGAATCCTCGATATCCTTCCGCCAGGGGTGTTCTAACGTGCGAATCGGGTCGTCCGATATCGGCTATCCACACCTGCTCGTCGCAGGACTGCTCACAGCGATGCTCCTCGGCGTGGGCGTCGGGGCCAGCACCTCTGGGACGGCATACGGCGCGTTCAACTCCGCGTGGGATGGCGGCTCCGCACTCCGCGACGTTGCGACTGACGCAGAGACCGAGACGTCCATCGTGTACAACACGACCGAGTACGACGAGGCAACCGAATCCGAGACCATCGCGTTCGTCATCTCACCCACGAATGGATACACGGACGCGGAGGCGGCCCGTCTCGAGTCGTTCGTCCGTGCTGGCGGGACGCTCGTCGTTGCTGACGACTTCAGACTCCACAGCAACGCACTCCTCGAACGAATCGGCGCGAGTGCCCGCATCGACCAGACCCCGCTTCGCGACGACCGCCACCAGTACAAGACGGGTGCGTTGCCGGTCGCGACTCGTGTCGAATCGTCGCCGGTCACCCGCGACGTCGATCAACTCTCGTTGAACCACCCGACGACCGTCTCTCCGAACGGCTCGACGGTTCTCGTTCGCTCGTCGAACTTCTCGTATCTGGACCGCGACGACGACGCAACACTCGACGACGACGAGACGCTCGACTCGTATCCTATCGTGACCATAGAACAAGTCGGTGCAGGTGAGGTCATCGTCGTCAGCGACCCCAGTCTGTTCATCAATTCGATGGTGGAGCGACCGGACAACCGCGCGTTCGCAGACGCGCTCGTCGGGTCACACGAGACACTCCTGCTGGACTATTCGAACGTCGACGAACGACCGCCGCTACAGGTGGCGCTGAACACGATTCGCAGTTCGCCGTTCTTCCAGTTCGTCGCTGGTGGTGTGGCCCTCTCCGCACTCGTCGCAGTGGCTCGATTTGGACGAAACGAGCTGGACTGAACGAGTCGTCACATCCTGTGTTCAAGAGACCGCAATTATATGTAACCGCCGTCCGCAGTAGCAGTAAGAATGAACGCTCCCGAAGAGGTCTATTCGACGATTCTCGACGAGGCGTCACAGGTCCTCGTCGGGAACGACGACGCGATTGAAGCGCTCACAATCGCGTTACTCACGAATGGACACGTCCTCCTCGAAGGCGTCCCCGGGGTCGCCAAGACGACGATTGCGAATCTCTTCGCCAACGCCGCGAACCTCGACTTCCAGCGCATTCAGATGACGCCGGACGTTCTCCCGGCCGACATCTCCGGGACGCATATCTATCGCGAAAACACGGGTGAGTTCGACCTGCAGCGAGGCCCCGTGTTCTCGAACGTCGTCCTCGCAGACGAAATCAATCGTGCGACGCCGAAGACACAGTCGGCCCTCCTCGAGGCGATGGAAGAAGGACAGGTGACGATCGAAGGGGAGACGCTCCCCCTTCCTCGGCCCTTCATGGTGATTGCGACGCAGAACCCGATCGAGTACGAAGGCACGTTCAACCTCCCGGAAGCACAGCGTGACCGCTTCCAGTTCAAAATCGTCGTCGACCTCCCTGACCGAGCAGAAGAACGAGAGATACTCGAACGATTCCATCACTCGCCGTCGCTCAACCCCGCAGATATCTCGACGGTCATCGACGACTCCGACATCGGCGCAGCGCGCGCAGTCGTCAGCAACGTCCACGTCGAAGACACAGTGTTCGAGTACATTCTCGACCTGGTGGAGGCGACGCGCGACCACCCAGAAGTCGAATTTGGTGCGTCACCGCGTTCCTCACTCGCGTTCTTGCGTGCCGGAAAGGCAGCAGCAGCGATTCGCGGCCGTGAGTACGTCATCCCTGACGACATCAAACGCCTCGCCTCGTTCGTCTTGTCGCATCGCCTCGTTCTCGGAACGGAAGCAGACCTGAGTGGCCGTACTCCTTACGACGTCGTCGACGACGTCGTCGAATCTATCTCCCCACCGGACGCTGACCTCTCGGAGTCTCCTCCCGCGGCGGTTGCTGACGACGACGACTGAGACAGGCTCCGTTCAGTTGCGCTGTCGAAAATTGTCGCATGTGGTTGTTCTCTGAGAGCGTGCTGAATACCGCGCGCGTGTCTTGCAGGAGATTGTGTGGTGATCAGGTTGTCCAGAGCGGTCGAGATAAACTGGTGCGAATATTCGAACCCTTTCAATAGAGGCGCTCTGCAACTCGTGTGTGCCTGAGTTTGCAGGCAGTTCTGACTTCGAGAACTGTCTGAGCGTAGAGAAGACATATACACGTCTGTCTACGGACGTAGAACATGAACCGACGGAATCTCTTGTTGACGACCGGGTTCGCTTTCTGTACACCGCTCGCCGGTTGTCTCGGCGTCGGACTCTTGAACGAATCACCCGACCCTCCCGAATCCTGTGACCCCGCCAACCCGGGGCTTGAACTCCCTGACGACGCCACGCTCAACAAAAATGACATCGGAGTATATGTCAAAAGAATAGAAAAACAACGCTACCTCAATCAGACTAGCTACCCGGAGTTCACCACGGTACGTCTCTCAGTGAATTCTGTCACCACCTACGACAAGGGGTTCGTGGTCAATATCCACGGGAACGGTTCGATAGACATGGGAGACAACAAAGCTATAGTCTCTATCCGCGAGACGGTGCCTGAAAATGTGACCGTCAAGTCTGCCGACACTGCCCCGTTCTCCGCTATCGACCGACTACATGAGACGATCGAAACAGCGTGGGATCGGCTGTCTGATGAGCGGTGCGAGGGCCGGGTTGCTGCCCATCTCTCTCAGAGTGAATTCGACACCGTGCGGGCAGCATTCGAGGACATGGAATCAGGCCCGGGCGACATCTATTATCTTCGGGGGGACGTTTGCTACATCAGTGTCGAATTCGAGGATTCAACGGTCATAGTTACTCTTTCCCACGACATCCCTAGAAGCGTACAGACTGAATCCGTGACAGCTGAGCAGTTCGACCTAAAACGATTACAGGAGGCCATTGATCAGGCCCTCGGCATGAGTGAGTATACCCACGACCCGGCTTCGTCATACCTCACCGAAGAAGAGTACGACCGACTGAAAAACGGGTTCGCGGAGATGGAACCAGACAAGGACGGTTTCTACTACCTCCGAGACGGCGAGTCATACGCTGCCGTCAAAGTACAACAAGAAGACGGACCCATTGGTCATCTCGCACCCTGGGTCGCGAGATACTATGTTGACGATACGCAAGTACGCGTAACTGCCGATCATGATGCTGAGAACACCGCCGATGCGGATCTTGAAGACCCAACGGAGGGCGGGGTTATCGTCTGTTAGTGAGGGAGAGGTGTGTACACCTGCACAAGTGATCGGCCATAGAGCTATAATCCGATTCACGGGGAATCGAACGGAGCCTTCGTGCTGAACTCAGCGCTCGATGTAATCTGAACGAAGGGGGACAAACGTAGAAGCACGAATGCTCAGAATAGGGAATGTAACTACTGTCGTCTCCAGAGACTATTTGCGCATATCAATCAATGCCAACCCTACGAATCCGATAAACATCGTAATCAGTAGGCACAAGACCACGATTAGATACTCACCGAGTTCAGAGTTCACGAGATGAACACCAAACAGGTTACCGAGTAAGACTCCCAGAAATGCAAAAACTGGTGCGCCAAGAGTGACATACTTGGGATTGTTCCATGCCTCGTTGTCAAACCCGAATAGTCTAGCTTTTAGCGATTCTGCCATACTGAAACATGTACAGTGAGACACATTTAATTGGCGGTCAGTATGCAGGCCGACTGACCAACTGAGTCGGTACAGAGTGTTCGGAACAGACGAGACCGTGCTGAACTCTCCCTCTACCTGTGTCACGACTCTCCTGACAGCATTCGGTGAGGTTTCTGTGGTTGTGCTGAATGCAGGGCGCGTATCTGTCAGTGTCGTACGTTCAATGAGGGAACAGCCAGCGCCCCGGGGGGCGAGCAAGAAGCCGATTACGTTGCAGTCTCTTCGTGGACACCTACGTCGTCTATCGGTGACTCACGGTATGAATCGAAGTGGACGTTCGTCACACCTGCATCATCTGGATTCTCAGAGACTGCACTCCCGGTTCCATTTGCGAGCGTCCCCGTTACAGGGTCGGAGAAGGGAGCGTCGCTATCGTTCGCACTCGATGGGCCGTCACTCGCACCCCAGTAGTTTCCAGTTGCGTTCAGCGTGTCTGGGTCCTCGTTGATGACACCATACGCGTTGTTATCTCGGAGGTCGTTCCCGTGTACAGAGACGAGTTCTGCACCTTCAGCACTATCGGCGTAACATGCTGCAGGTGAGTGTACGTGGACTCCGTTTTTGTTATCGGAGACATTGTTCGACTCAACGACGACGGGGGTGACTGTCGCAAACACGTCCACACCGTCGGTGTTGTCGAGAATGTCGTTTCCACGAACGATGTTGGCATCGCCGTTCACAGACTCGAGGACGCTGATTTTGACGCCGTCTACGTTGTCGATGATTCTGTTCTCTTCAATAACGTTGTTCTCGGCGTACCGCCCGAGACTAATTCCTGCGTCGTTGTCTCGAATCTCGTTTCCGGATATCGTGTGCCCAGTGGCGAGGAAGGAGAGTTCGACGCCAGTCTCGGTGTCAGTGATGGTATTGTTCTGCACGGTGGCGTCCACCGAATCATAGATTTCGATACCAGTTCCCACGTCGTGTACGGTGTTGTTTTTCACCGACGCCTCACGAGTACCGGTGTCGAGGAGAATCCCGGTTCCCGAACCTGTGACAGTGTTGTTCGCCACGGTGGCCCCGTCAGTCATTCCAACGACGATACCGGGATTCCCGGCAGTGGTCGTACCCGTCGTTCGCACGAAATTGTTCGCAATGCTCGTGTTATCTGCCTGTCTGATAACGATGGTCCCGTCCTGGATTTCGTTGGACTTGACGCTGATGTCGGGTTCGTATCCCGACCCATCGGATACCTTGATCGTGCTGTTCTCGACAGCGTTCTGTGTGATATCGATGTCTTCAGTGCCTGACTCGTCGAGGTTGACCCCAAGCTGACTGTCGACGAATTGATTCTCGGCGACGTCAATGCCTTCGGAAATCTTGATGATGACTCCGTCTTCGTTGCCGACGAACGTGGACTCACGGATGGTCGTTCCATCTGCTGAGGCAGGATACCCGGGACGTAATACCGAAGTGTTACCCACCTCGACACCGGTGGTGGTATTCGTCACTTCGATACCCGAGATGGTCGCGTTTCGGGTGTTGACAAGCGAGACGCCAGTCTCCCACGATTCGAGGCGAACGTCGCGGACGGTGACGTTCTGGTAGGTATCTTGGGCCCGAACCTCGTTCGCACTCACATCGATGGCGACGCCGTTGCCACCGCCGCTGAGTGAGTATCCTGCGCCGTCGAGAACCACATCACTCGACTCAATCTGGAGACACGACTCTCCAGCGGTGCTCGTCAGGTTCTGCCCGAGCGTGTAGTGTCCTGCTTCAGAAATCGTCGTACATTTGGTTATCGTCTGTCCACTCGTCGCATCTGCGGTGACGAGTGCCGGGACTGCCATGCCGCCAGCGAATGTGACCCCGACAGCGACCAGTACAGCGAGTATTTTTCGCATTTGTCATCCGTCCCTACAGACGGATTTGATAATATTATCAGAGGGCTAAAAGGAGTGCAATTCTCGAGATTGTCGGTGAATTATCTGGACGATGCTCAAGCTACGTAAGCCGAAGCAGCCAAATACGACAACAGGCCGTGTGCTGAACTCATCCACTAAGTCTTGCACACCGCTCCTGACTGGGATTGGAGAGTATTCTGTGGTCGTGCTGAATAGAGAGCGCAAGTCGGTCACGAGCGAGGGGTCACTCTCGCACCGACCGGATTTTTCGATAGAGGGACTGTATGCAGCAACGCAACGCTGTTGATACTGATTATCCTGTCACATATATTATCAATGGAGAAATGCGAGCACCTCCTCAACGCAGCGATCGGGCTTCGATATGAGTCCAAAGTGATCTGCTCCGTCGATCCGTACGATCCGGCTGTTTGGAAGCGTCTCGCCTAGAGTGTCCGTGGCTTCGATGGCACCCGGGGAACTCTCCTCGCCAACGAGTAGCAACGTCGGTGTCATCACGTCGCTGAACCGGTCATGTTCGAACTCGTATTCAATGAGCTGTTCGAACTCGCGGGGGAGTGTATCCGCTGCGTCCACGAGCGCCTGCCAGTTCGCGCCTGATCGAAGCTCCTCGATGGCTTGTTCGGGTGTTCCCACGGTGTTGAGAACGGTGAGGAGTGCTCGTTCGTTCTCACCGTCGGCTATCAGGGGCCGGATCGTCCCGAGCATTTTTTCCATGAGTGGGAACCCCTCTTCGAACGAAATCCCCGGTTCGTACAGAACGAGGCCCTGAAGGGTATCGATCCGAGCAGCGGCATTCAAGGCAACGACAGCGCCAAAGGAATGGCCGAAGAGCGTCACTGGTTCGTCGAACGATTCGACGACGGCAGCCACGTCTTCGAGCTCACGCTCCAGGTTGTACTCGTCAGCGTCGCCGCTCTCGCCACGCCCACGCCGGTCAATGGCAGAGACCGTGTAGTGTTCCGCAAGCGCAGAACGGGTGCCTGAGAGATCCCAGAAATGGTGATCGAGACCAGATCCGTGGATGAGAAGGAGCGGTGACCCGTTCCCCGTCCGTTCGAATGCGATTTCAGTGCCATCCGCTGACGTGACCACGTTCATCTCGTGTGTTAATGCCATTGGGTCCTCCAGTTAGGGCGCTCAACGTGCCATGCCGCCCTGGAAAGGGGCCTACGACAAGCGCTAACTATTGCTATACGTCGCGCACAATGTTATTTGTTACCAAATGTCGAAGTGAGCAGGAAGTTCACCGATAGATGCTACACGTGGTGGAGAACGTCGCTTCTGGTATAGCTTCAACCACCGGTCAGGTGACCCGTGGAATCCTGCCTTGAATCTTTGAATACTGGGTACGAGCCTTGGTTAGACGCTCCTGAAAGCGTCGGTTGGTGGCTCGGTTGGGTGAACAGTATACGCCCTCAAGTGCTTCACTATCCGATTTCGTTCATTGAGAAAGGCCGTCACGGACGATCTGCACCGCGTGTAAACACGGCCCGGAGGACGTATTGAGTCAGAGGTCACGTTGGCCTCGAAACCGCCGCTGAATATCACGAGTACATCACCCAACAGGTGTACACCAACATCGTCGCAACACAGAGGGAAGCCGGGTGTATTTGTATGCATTCTCTCGCATTTTTCCTATCAATCAGTTTGTGTGCGACATGATATACCTGCACAATCAACCTCTCTCAGTGGGAAAGATGCTCTGAGATATTGCTTGCTCACGTCGTATAGGATATCAATGATGGATCACGAGACAGCGACGGTTACCGGTAAAGAACCGATCTGGATGAACGAGAGCAGGAACACCGCGACCATTGTGGGGGTACTCTTCATCATTGCGACTGTATTCCTCTTCATTGGTGAGTTTTTCTACGCACCGATTCTTGAGTCGCCGGCGTATCTAACCATCACGTATCCGAATCGAACGCTCGTCGTTTTCGGTATCCTACTCGAATTCGCCTGCGTTCTCGCGATACCGCTTATCGCGATGTTCCTATACCCTGTGTTGAGGAAACACAGTGAAGTACTAGCATTGGGGTATGTTGGCTTCAGACTGTTCGAGGCGGTACTCTTCGTCAGCATCGAGATTAACAAGCTTTCACTCATAGCTGTAAGTCAGGCCCACCTCGAACGAGGAGGAGCGGATGCGTCCTACTTCCAGGTTATCAGCAACACGACTCAGGCGCTGAATGAGTGGACGTTTTCGATGTACCTTCTCGTCTTTACGATTGGTGCCCTCATGCTGTACAGTGTACTATACAAATCTCGACTCGTCCCTCGTCTCATCTCGGTGTGGGGACTGCTTGCCGCCATGCTACTATTCACCGGCACCGTGTTGATAATGCTCGACGTGCTTCCTGATATCTCGGGAGTGGTATTGGAGTTGATATTCGCCCTTCCCATTGCGCTGAACGAGATGGTTCTCGCAATCTGGCTCATCGTGAAAGGATTCAATCCATCAGCACTCCAGCACGGCGAGGCTCGCACTACACTGGCATAGCCTTCCGGTAGAAGGACAATACCATTCGGAGTGCCTCTGTGAAACCCTCGGTCAGTGATCGTTTATTGAGGCTGTGCTGAATAGAGGGCACGAATCGGTCAACGTGTCTTCAACGAATTCAGTGAGAAAACACCCATAGTTGTCACTCACGAATCCCGCACGTGGACAATTTGAACCGATTTTACATCCGGTGGAAGTTCATCCTGTTCCTTCTTCCACTCATATTCGTGGCTGCTGCGTTGGTCACAAGAGATACGTCTCTCATTCTGAGCGCACTATTCTTTTTGGCCGCAACCGCGTCGATCGTGTACTTGTTCACCGACTACGTGAGTGATGTACTATGATTCGGTGAAGAAACACTGTGCTGAATTCACCCTCTGTCTGTGTCACGCCGCTCCTGACAGCGTTCGGTGAGGTCTCTGTGGGCGTGCTGAATACAGGGCGCGAATCCGGCAGGGGACTCGCTATTGTTCGTTCAGTGCGGATGGGATATGACCACTCGGTGTGGGTACAGTCGGGTTCTATTTGTCCCCCACGCGAGATGGAACGCTTGATGCCCTCCATCATCGACGAGACCGTGTTCAGTGAGCCATCTGGTCGACCATTCGCAGTAATACAGTTCTGTGGAGCCCTGTTCTTCTCGGGGCTATACGTGTACGCCGTGGTCGTGGAGAATTCCCCAGTGGGTAACTGGCCACTGTTCATGGCAGCAGGGAGTACCTTGTCCGGGACTGCCGAATCCCTCC
Organism: Haloferax sp. DFSO52; assembly: GCF_048158745.1. Taxonomy (NCBI): domain Archaea; kingdom Methanobacteriati; phylum Methanobacteriota; class Halobacteria; order Halobacteriales; family Haloferacaceae; genus Haloferax; species Haloferax sp. DFSO52. Next base: position 524,088 of record NZ_JBLOPB010000002.1, read on the forward strand.
CGAAGACCCGACGGCAGGCCGCTGGTGTACTGCGTCTCACTGGAATCTTCGTACTGCTGTGCCTGCTCGTGGCCCTCTTCTTCGCGCCCGAATTCGTCATCCAGTAACCGGCGAGGCCTCTTCGGATTGACTGTGTTCTCACAGCCCTCATCTCCCGATTGACCTGCTGCATACACCCTCTGTCTTTGTCACGCCACTTCTGACACCGTCCAGTCGGGTTCTACAACCGCACTGAATACCATGCGTGTATGCATCAGAAGTCATTCTATCGAACCCGCAGTCTCCGCACCGACGTCTCTCCGTGTACGCCCCTGTACCACGGGTTTATCCTGTTTGCTGACCATATCTACTCTCGCTAATCGCCCGAGATGAGCACCCAGATGCCCCCTGACGAGACGAGAGGCAAGCCACACGCAGAGTCGACGGCGATGCGGCAGGTGCCTCGCCAACTCGGCACGTCGGTCGTCCGGTTGTGGCGAACGATCAGCGTCCCTCCACGAGTGTACACCACCGACGAGTCCCGACATGCGACGTGGCTCGAACTCTTCTTCGATCTCGTCTACGTTGCGGCTATTGCCGAGCTCGGTGGGCTCCTCCACGATGACCCGAGCGTCGGTGGATTCCTCGGGTTTGCCGGCTTGTTCTTCATCGTACTCTACACCTGGCTGGGTTTCACGCTCTACGCCGATCAGTTCGATACCGACGACCTGCTCCACCGGCTCGGGATGTCGGCGACCATGCTGGGTGTCATCATCCTCACAGCGACCATTCACGACGCCCTCCGCGGTGATTCGGCAGCCTTTGTGCTGGCGTACCTCCTGCTCAGGCTCCTCATGATCGGGATGTACCTCAGGGCCTGGTTTAGTATCCCAGAATTGCGGCCATTCACAAGAGCAGTCGTGCTCTCGACATCGGCGAGTGCCGTGGTCTGGGCGTCTTCGTTGCTCGTTGCCGAGCCCTGGCGGTTCGTCGTCTGGGGGCTCTCTTTCGTGGTCGGCCTGGCGACGACCACCGTCGTCTACGTCGGGAGTGAGGCCATACCGAAACCCACCTCCCACTACTCCGAACGACTCGGCCTGTTCACCATCCTCGTCCTGGGGGAAACCGTCATCGCAATCGCCGTGGGGACCTCGGGTACTGACTGGGGATTCAGCTCCGGACTCGTCGCTGGGACCGGGTTCATCGTGGTCTTGACCTTGTGGTGGACCTACTTCCGCCACGTCGACGAGTGGTTCCTCCACCGCGTGTTCAAAGAAGACAAGGGGGCGTGGTCACGCGTTCGCGAGTACTCGCTGGTACACGTCCTGAGCCATTATTTGGTCTATGTCGGAATCGTCACTGCCGGTGTTGGCATCGCGTTCACCATCGAAGCTGCGGCGGCCGGACATGCGCTCGACTGGAACCACGCGGCGGTCCTCGTAGCCGGCATTGTCACCTACCTCGTCGGAACCATCGCCGTCCACCGGACGACGTTCGACCCGGTGAGGGATCGATCGGTGGTCCTCCGGTTGGGGGTCGCGGCGCTCGTCACCCTGTCCATCGTGTATCAGCCCATACAGCCTGTCATGTTCATCGGACTCGTGGCCAGTTTGCTGGTGGCGCTCAACATCGTGGAAGGTGGGTGGTCGATAGTCGCCGGCGCAACGAGAGAAGGGTAACCAGCGCTCACGAGACCGGCTCAACCATCGGACAGCGGCCATTGTGCTCACCCGAAGATTGGGAAGAGGGCAGAACAGGGGCTTCGGACACTATTGCCGAACAAGATTCGCTCGTTGCGTCTCGAACAACGACCGTATGTGGGTAGGATATCGACCTGTAGAGCTGTCAAAAGAGGTTTGAGTATCTTCCTGTAATACCGACGTAGATGAGTACGCGTCGTGGCATCCTTTCCGGTCTCGTTGGTGCCTGTGCTGGAGTCGTCAGTTGGACTCTCGGCTCAGAAGTCGTCGACGAGTTTCGGACGTCTGAAGTTCGATACACCGTTCTCCGGAACGAGACCGAAAGCCAGCAGTCCTTCAGTGTGTTGTTCGAGAGTGATGCGGACCCGGTCTTATGGGAAATGTACGAACTCGAACCGGGTGAAGTCGTCGAGTTTGACGGCTTCGACCGAGTCGGCGACTATCGAGTCTACGTACAGTGGAGTGGTATGACTCGCTCCCAGCGACTAGAGACTGGGACGAGAGCGGTCGCGATCGTACTCGCGTTTCCGTTCGGAGATGAAGATATCATCATTCGGGACGTCCCTTTCTCGTCGCTCTCTCCCTCGCAGCGGGCTGCCGAACTCACCCAAAACAGTTCGGCAGAGTAGGAACGCTGGATGCGGTTTGATCTGGCTCCGCGTACACACCCCTGGCTGTTGCACGCCGTTTCAGACAGCGTATGAGTGAGGGCGTGGTCATCGACACGCAAAGTCCGTAGTTTCCACGAGCAGTACCGCTGGGTCGTCTAGCACACGATAATAAAATTTGAGTCGTGGACAGACCACGCCCTCCAGCTCCCACCGAGCAAAACTGACTCTCACCGGTTCGTTGTCGACGACACCATGAACAGCAACCAGTTCTTGGCTGTTCGAGGGGTCGATTGTCATCGTTTCAGAAGCCCCAGGTTCGACGTTCTGAGAGTGCCATTCACCAAGCCCTCCAGTAGTTTCTATTGCGATGTGGAATACATGTGGAACAGCACCTCCATTCTTGAGCTCAATTTCGACCGTCTCAAGGGAGCTAGCAGTTGTCAGTCGGTCAAGACACCCAGAAAGTAGGAACACACTGCCACTGGCACACAGCACTTGCCGTCGGGAGGAGGGCATGGGTTGATAGTGAGGATTTCAAACTACGGACTATTACGTGTATTCTTCCGGAGCATCGTGGTTCGAGAGACGGTGCGAAAGAAACGATCCGGATGACGGACACCGAACCACTGCCTATCCGTTGTACCGCTGTTATGGTGTGTTTGCATCGGTCACCAATCGCGAGAAAACGGTGTTCGCCACCCACCCACCAACTCGTCCGGAAACCAGCCCAAATATGGGGGCGATACACAGCACCAGTCCACCGGCTACGACGATGAATACAACTCTCGCCAGCGATGGCCGTGCCACCGTGGCACCACTGAGAACGGTACTGACCACTGTAACAATTAGCGTGAGGACTGCGACGCCACCAGCGAGAACACCGGAACGGAAGCCAGCAGCACCCGGGTCTGCCGAACGGAGTGCAGCGATAGTCCCTCCGATGAACGCACCGATTATCATGATACCTCCAGCAATGGTCGCCTTCGAATCCGGCAACGAGTCCACAGCGATAGTGGTCGGTAACGAAGCAAGGGCGCCGATGATCGCGAATCGCCATGCCACTGGGAGTGTGCGGCCACGGAGAAGGGGCGGAGACATTCGTGTCAAAGAATTTACTGAGAGGCCGGATATGTCTTTCCTCGAATCAAAGATGAGAGTTGGCGTTGAACGTATCCACTCCCGGATGACCGAGTTGTATTCACCACGTCGATCGTCTCAACTCTGAGGTTCTCACCAATACCTTCTCAGCAGGCGGGTCTGCAGCTTCGCTTAGTTCGATTTCTCGTGCACGTCGTCGCTCTCGTCTGCTCCGACCGACGAGTCCCACCGACACGTCACTGCGAACGTGTTCTTCTCTTCATGTGTGGTTTCGACCGTCACTGGTGTGCCAAGTCCTCGTGCGACGACGACTGCGATAAACGAAGCCACAGGTGTATCGAACGTCGTCGCAGATCCGAATCGGCAGTCGGTCAGCCGCACCGTCATCCGGCCATCGTCTGCGTCGACCTCGGCAGTCGCCGACTCGACGAGTTCGAATAGTTCGACGAGTGCGTCGGTACTCTGCCGAGCGAGTGTCTGCGGGTCGTCTCCGAACAGGCCATCCAGCTGGCGTTCGAACTCTGCTGCGAGACCAGCACCACTCGGGGTGAAGGCGACGCCACGTTCTGTGTCGTCCGCAGCGATGACGAACGTGTCTTGGAGTGCATCGGACTCCGGAAGACTATACTCCGACGACTCGGGGACGAACAGTCGAACGGTCTCTCGGGATGCATCGGGGACGTAGACGCGTGTGTCCTGAAGGCCAAGTTCGTCGACGACTGCATCGTGATTCTTCGCCAGTGGTTCGAAGACGGCCGACCCAACTCCGACTGGGATGAACTGCTCTGGGCTCAAATATCGTGTGACCACCGCACCGAACAACCCAATCGCACCCAAGACGACGAGCGTCTCCCGAACTGGTGGGAAGGCTGCGGCACCCACGAGGCCACTCACGCCGAGGACGACGAGCGCGACGATGGTTCGCCGGTACTGTGTCTGCCGAAGTGACTCGTAGCGTTGTCTGAGTTGTGCATTTTCACGCCGGAGACGTGCGACGGTTTCGTTAAGGTCCGAGGCTTCCTGAGTGGTCGAGTCAGCTCCTACCATCGGTTCTTCGGTCCCGTTCGCTCGATGGTCGTCGGTGTCCTGACTCATCGGTCGTCCTCCGGGTGAACCAGTCCAAGTGAAACGCGTTCGTATCTGTGAATTCCATACGAGAGCGTCGCCGCAGCGACGACGAACAGCGCTGCGGCCTGCCACACCCATCGAAGATTCGTCACGAGTAGCCAGACCACACCGAGAGACCCGAGGTATGCGAGCGCCATGGAGATGAGGTGGACTCGTGTCCGTGGCCACGAGGAGCGTTCACTCACGAGGAGTGGGAAGACCGCGAGTTGTGTCGCGACGAGGAGCCACGGACTCGGTTCCGAGAGGAGCGAGACGAGCACGAGTTGGGCGAAGACGAACGCTGCGGGGCCAGCGACGAGCGTCGCTGCCACGAGCACTCCAGCACCTGCAACGATTCCCCACCCACCGAACGAGAGGGTGACGAGAGCCGTGAAAGCGATAATCCCGATGGCGTCTACTCGCGTCAACTCGTTCGCCGCAAGCACAGGTCGAATGGTCTGTCTGTAGTTCATGGATTCGATTGGGTATCACTCGATTGGCTGGGCCGTCGTGGCCGTCGCCAGTTCGACTGCATCGCGTGGTGCGACTTCGTAGGCCGTCACGTTCGGGAGGTCGTCTAGGCGCCGGCGGAACGACTCGAACGCCGCGAACTCGTCGTGGTCTGTGGGCGACTCGTCGAACAGCACGGTCGGCGTGAGAAAGACGGTCGTCTGCGTACAGTGCTTCGATGCGGCGACGACCGATTCGTACGTCTCTACTTTGGCTGAATCGTCGGTGACGAGGACGAGATGCTCGTCACGGTCAGTTCGCCCACACGACGCTTTGACTGCTACGAACAGCGGTCGTTCACTGACGCGAGAGACGTACGAGGTGGATGCAGTCAGATAGGGGCGGAGGGTTCGGGCGAATCGTGACTCCACGTCTTCGAGAGTACGCCCACGGTCGAGTGCGGTCGTCGGCGAAACGAGTCGCGCAGACTCGGCCGACCGCTGTGGCCCGGCACCTGGCGAGAAAGACAGCAGTTTTCGACGCATCGTCTGGTACGTTCCAGACGCGGACGACGGCCCGAACTCCCACAGCGTCGCGTCGGTTCCAACGAGTCGCATCGCAACTGGGTCGCCGTACGACTCCGCCACCTGGACGAGTCCGAGTGCAACCTCTCTCGCGTACGCGAACATCGTCCGGCCAGTCGGCCCGCGGTTCATGTGTGACCCGCCGTCGACGACGACCGACAGCATGAAGTCAGATTCAGTCTCGAACTGGCGGATGTACGGGCTGCTCATGCGTGCGGTGGTCTTCCAGTCGATTTGCGAGAGTGAATCGCCCGGAAGATACTGTCGCGTCTCGTGCGGAGTCAGTCCCGGTCCGGTCTTGTTGCTCGAATGACTACCGAAGATGGCACCCGTGTGTTCGCCACCCTTTCCGACGTGGATTCCAGTTGGTGTCGCTGAGTCGACCAGACAGGAGGCACTGGCATCCTTCGTGACCGTCTCCGTAAAGTAGCCTGCCCGGTCTTCGATATCGATTCGAACCGTCTCGAACGTGATTCGGCCGGCGATTGGAAACGAGACACTGTACGTCGTCGACCCGGTGGTCTCACCGGGTTCGAGTGTGAACCGTCGCTGGGCGTCCGCCGGTGCGTCGACGCTCGGTGGAGAGACGAGTTCGACGGTCAGTGGTGCGTCGATGGGCGTCGAGAGCGACGCTGTCACCGTAATCGCTGCACGGTCGTCGACAGAGACGTTCGTTGGTTCGACCGAGACGGACGTCGTGAGCAGCTCGTCTGCGGTTTGCATCGTCCGAACTGCGTCGAGTTGGGCGACGAGAAGCCACGCAGTGAGACCGGCGGCAGCGAACAGTGGTACTCGTTCGTCGAGGACGACGGCGAAGACGGCGAAAAAACACGCAGTCCCGGCGAGCACTGCCCACCGACGGGTCGGTCGCATTGTCCGTGTGATTCGTGGCGCCGTAATTGAATGTTTGTGTTCGGGTGCTCGTCAGCGAATTCATGGCCGATTCGGCTGAATGCGAAAATCCATTACAGTGGCACGTTTGCCTACCAGTAGTGCGAAGATATTCGGCGACAGCAGTTCGTCTTCTGTGTGCACTACTTGTGGTGTTGAGTGCCACTGCTGTTCCGGCTATCGCCGTCTCCGCGACGGACGGCGAATACTCGCCGCGCGTGTCGTCATCAACGTCGATGGGAGTGTTCGGACAACAGGCAACGCCCGAATCGAACAACAGCAGCGACGTTCTCCACGAGAACCCGGACGAGGCAGACGACGAAAACGAATACGACCGGCTGTTGTCGTATCTCTCTGGGCGGATGAACTCCCGGATTGGCGAGAGTACACTTCACCTCACCAACGGACAGTACGACGCTGCAAAGGAAGCACTCGGCGACGACTACTCGGAGTCGCTGGCAAAATACGTCGACGTCGAGGGAGAGACGGGGGAGGAGGGTGCGGGTGACCAGTACGAGACGATTCGGCAAACACAGCGCGAGTACGTCGAGACGGTCCAACAGTTCGACCAAACACGACGTGAGTACCGAGAGGCGAAGCAATCCGGTGATGATGAACGGGCTCGCGAACTCGCCCGGGAACTAACCCGTCTTGCTGACGAAGGGAAGGAACAGTCGTCGCAACTCGGCGTCGCGTACGAGGCGCTCGGAAACGAGACAGGGAGTGACCTCTCTGAGAGTACCGAACAAGTCGAGTCGGTACAGACGAGGCTCGACGAACAAACTGCAGAAATCGTCACCGCCGAGTTCACGGCGACCCGACTCGTGGTTCGCTCACACTCCACGAACGTCTCGTTCACCGACCCGCTCGTGGTGTCGGGAACACTCGAAACAGAGAACGGAACGCCAGTCGAAGCGGAGACAGCCAGCTTCTCGATTGGGGCGCAGACGATTCGAACACCCGTCCAGTCCAATGGATCGTTTACACTCACCTACCGCCCGACGCGTGTGCGAGCGAACGTCTCGAACCTGACGCTCCAATACCGGCCTGCGAACTCCTCGGTGTATCAGGCGAGTGAGCAGACGCTCGACGTGTCGATTACACCAGTGACTGCCACCGCGCGGGTGTCCGTCCCGACCGAGTCTACGTATGGGTACGCTGACGAACTCCCCGTGACTGCGCGACTACTCGTCGAGGGCACGCCGGTCGAACAGTACCCGTTGACAGCATCACTGGCTGGCGAGACGGTGTCCGCGGGGGCGACCGACGAAAACGGGCGAATGACACTCAATGGAACGGTTCCGGCGTCTACAGCAGTCGGTGACGCAACGGTCCGTGTCGCACCACCCCATCGAAATCTGGCGGTACAGGTCGCGCCGGTCACAGAGACGATTTCGATAACGAGTGAGCAGACTCAGCTTGATGCCACGGCACGCATGACCGATGAACGAACTGTCCTCGTCGAGGGGACGCTCGAAACCCGAGACGGCGAGGCCGTCAGTGACCAGCCGGTCGAACTCTCGCTCGGTGGGCAGCCAGTTGCGTCGGCGACGACTGGTCCGTCGGGTGCCTACCAGACGACTGTCGAACTGCCGTCCGACCTGAACGCAGAGAATGCGACACTCACGGTCGCATTCGACGGCGACGGGACGAACCTCGAATCGAGTTCGACGGCGGTCGATATCGGTCAGCACGGCTCGAACACTGCGGCCACCGGTTCGTCCGAAGGCGAGTTACCGTTCACGGTGACGAACCTCCTCTGGGCTGTCGCCGGAGCAGGGCTCTTTGGACTCGCTGCTGTGGTCCTCATGCGACGACGGACCGGCGGAGACAGTTCCGACGAGGAAGAGACTGACGGCGCTGTCTCAGCCGACGTCGGTGCATCGGACCCAACGTCCAGCCCTTCTCTGCCGGCGACTGCCGCACTCGCGTCTGCGACGGAGTCGATTTCGGCTGGTCGACCAAACGACGCAGTTGTCGTCGCGTACACCGCAGTCAGGCACGCACTGACACCGCTCGCTTCCGTCGACGACTCGGCGACGCATTGGGAGTTCTACGACCGTTGCGTTGCTGCAGGCGTCGCAGACGCCGACACTCTCGAATCGCTCACACGCGAATACGAGAAAGCCGCGTTCAGTGGACTCTCAGTGAGTGTTGACGCTGCGGAGGCGTTCGTCGAGACTGCGAGGACGCTCGTCACGACCCACTCGGAGTCGTAATCGCCACCCCGGCCGAAGCGTCACGTGGGCGTGTTCGGTCACTGGAACTCCTGTCGTCTCTGCCGACCAACTGATTTTTGTGGTCGCTTTACTGACTCTCAGACAGATGTCGGAGCGCCCCGATTGGCGACTGTACCTGCCAGAGCCAATACGAACCCTCCCTGCCGACCTTGTAGCCACGCTCGCTGTGGTTGCAGTCACGCTCGTTGCGACGCTCGTGCCCGGTCTCGAAGAGACACCGCTTCGAGTCGTCATCGGCCTCCCGTTCGTGCTGTTCGTTCCAGGCTACGCGCTCATTGCTGCGCTCTTTCCAGAGCGTGGACCAGAGACGGATGAGTGGGACGACGACGGCGGACAGAGTGACGACGAGGAGGGAATCGACGGCATCGAGCGCGTGGCGCTCTCGTTCGGAACGAGCATCGCTGTCGTCCCACTGCTCGGCCTCGTCCTCAACTTCACACCGTGGGGGATTCGACTCGTGCCGATTCTCGTTGCAGTCAGTGGGTTCACCGTCGTGGCTGTCGGTGTCGCCGCGTCGCGTCGGAGACAACTCCCAGAAGACGAGCGTTTTGCTGTTCCATACCGAGACTGGACCGCTACGGCGAGGACTGAACTCTTCGAACCGGAGACGCAGACGGACGCGATGTTGAACGTCGTCCTCGCGGTGAGCGTCGTCCTCGCGATGGGGAGCGTCGGCTACGCGGTTGCAGTTCCGAAAGATGGTGAGTCGTTCAGTGAACTCTACTTGTTGACAGAGAACGACGAGGGCGAACTGGTCGCAGATGGCTATCCCGAAACACTCGTTCGTGGTGAACCCGCGTCGCTCGTCGTCGGAATCGGAAACCAAGAACAGCAGTCAGTGAACTACACGACTGTCGTGTTGCTCCAGCGAGTCGAGGTCAAGAACAACTCGACGACTGTCCTCGAAGAAGACCGACTGAAGACGTTCACAACTCGACTTGCGCACAACGAAACGTGGCACAGACCCCACCAGATTCGCCCGACGATGACCGGTGAGCGACTTCGGTTGACCTACCTTCTGTATAAGGGGCCGCCGCCCGCGTCACCGAGTACTGAGAACGCCTACCGAGAAGTGCATCTGTGGGTTTCCGTCCAGAACGACGCTGCGACTGAAGCATAACACGACGACGCTCAGCCGGTGTTTCACGAGGATATATTGAGCGGCAAATCCAATACTATCTCATTAGAACATATTATTACACCTATGAATCGTTGAAACATTTATTATCGGCACAATAATGCAAACTACGCCGATGCATACTCCATTTTACTTCGATTCACAAACCTATTGGCTAGATGGATGTTCATTATTGGTTCGCAACCGTGTTTGCTCGTGTTGGAAGATTGGCTGCGTTCAGTGAGTGAACGTCCACCATATCGTGTAATAAATTAATGTTTTGAATTTATCAACAGTGATAGCCAACGAGTAATGCTTACAATATCCCACTTCGAACGCAGGGCTATATCACCAGGATGGTCTCTTCAGAACGTACGACCTCTCGCCGTGGTGGCCGCGGTCCCAAAATCGAACGGATTGCAGAGCGATACGACATCGCAGGCCTCGGTGACGACCTCGTTGAAGCGTGGGTAGGTGAGTCAGGAGAACAGCGAAGTCTCCGCGAACTCGAAACCGACGTGAACAAACGCCTCGTCCGGGCAGCACTCGACCAGGCGGGTGCGCACGTTCTCGATGGGGAAGCGGACAACTTCTATCGACTCTTGACGAGCGACGACGTGACCGCTGGGAGTCGAACGGCGGCGAGAAACTCCCTTCGCGAGAAAGGGGTCGATGTCGACCAGTTAGCGGCGGACATCGTCTCGTACCAGTCGGTGTACAACTACCTCAAACGACATCGGAACGTCGAACGGGAGTCGACGGACGACGACCAGACCGCTGCCGAATCCGGGCTCGATACGATTCGAAAGCTTCGGTCTCGTCTCCGGACGGTGACCACCGACGTCATCGACCGACTCGTCAACGCGAACGCGGTGTTCATCGGCTCTTACGAGGTCGACGTCGACATCCGAGTGACCTGTACAGACTGTGAAACACGAATGACACCGACAGCATTGCTCTCTTCCGGGCACTGTAACTGTGAGCGTCCGACCGACGACACAGTGGACGAGTAGCAATCAAGCAGAGAGTTACGATACGAATGAGTAAGTCAGAGGCAGTTCAGAACGCGACGGTTCGAATACAGAATATTGGCGGGATAGCGAGTCGTGACGTTACCCTCGCTCCCGGTGTGACGGTTCTCACCGGGCGCAATGCGACGAACCGAACCTCGTTTCTTCGTGCACTCATGGCCGGGTGCGGAAGCGACGCGGTCAGTCTCAAAGGTGACGCAGACGAGGGGTCAGTCGAACTCGAACTCGACGGACGGACCTTCACACGGGTCCTCTCCAGAGCAAGTGGCAGGGTCGAATTCAGCGGCACACCGTATCTCCGAGAGACGACGACTGCGGACCTGTTTGCGTTCTTGCTCGCTTCGAACGAGGCGCGACAGGCAGTGGTCACGAGTCGTGACCTCCACGACGTGATTATGACGCCTGTCGATACGGGCGCGATCGAAGCGGAAATCGACCGGTTACAGACCGAGCGAAACCGAACCGAGCGAGAGCTCGACCAACTGTCGTCGCTCGAGTCCACACAACATTCGCTTGAGACGCGACGAAGTGAGCTGGAGACGAAGATCGCCGACCTCGAAGCCGAACGCGACGAACTCGCGGCACGCATCGACGAGGAAGACCAGACGGTCGAAGCCCAACGTGAGAACCAAGACGAGTTAGACCGCGTTCTCGACGACCTTCAGGGAGCACGGTCGGAAGTAGAGACGGTTCGTTTCCGACTCAAGAGCGAACGAGAGAGCGTCGAATCGCTCCGCGACGAACGCTCGGACCTCGAAGACGAACTCGACTCGTTCGAGGCGGCCGACATCGACCGCGAGGCAGTGACGGGGCGTATCGACCACATTCGGAGTGAAATCGAGACGCTGAACACGGCGATTGCCGACCTCCAGACCGTCATTCAGTACACCGAAGACGTGCTCGACGGCAAGGCGGGACTCGTCGAACAGTCACTCGGAGCGTCCGCTTCGGGCGATGCGCTCACCGACCAACTCGTCTCGTCGGAGACGATTACGTGTTGGACGTGCGGAACGGACGTCGATGCCGTACAGATAGAGCAGACGACGAACCGTCTGCGCGGAGTCAGAGACGACCGACGTGAGCAACGAGCAGAACTTCGTCGTGACCTCGACGACCTCGAAACCGACCTTCGCGTCGCAGAGAAGTCGCGAACCCGCCGCGAACGCGTCCAGCGCAAACTCGACCGCCTCGAAGACGAGTTAGCGAGTCGGACCGAGCAGATCGAGTCGCTCACGGCGGACCGTGAGAAACTCACTGAGCGGGTCGATGCGTTGGAGGACGAGGCATCGGACCTTCGCGGGCAGGCCGAGAGCACGCTCATCGACCTCCACAAAGAACTGAACGAAGTCGAGTTCTCCCTCGACCGAGCGCGTGACGAACTCGCGTCGGTGAACGACGACATCGATGCGACGGCCGAGAAATTCGACAAACGGTCCGAACTCGAGGGCCGCCGCGACCAGTTGACCGAAGACCTCGAATCGGCACGGACACGAATTACGTCACTCACGAACGCTGCCGTCGAGGCGTTCAACGAAGAGATGGAGACGATTCTCGACCTGCTTGGCTACGAGAATATCGAACGAGTCTGGCTCGAGCGGGTCGAACGACGTGTTCGAGAGGGCCGTCGCAAGGTGATGAAGACACAGTTCGAACTCCACATCGTCAGAGAGTCCGAGACGGGCACCGTCTACGAGGATACGATAGACCACCTCTCAGAGAGTGAACGGGAAGTCGTCGGCCTCGTGTTCGCCCTCGCTGGCTATCTCGTCCACGAGGTGTACGAAGACGTTCCGTTCATGCTTCTCGACTCCGTCGAAGCCATCGATTCCGAACGCATCGCCGCGTTGGTCGACCACTTCAAACAGTATCCAACGTTCCTCGTCGCAGCGCTCTTGCCGGAAGACGCACAGGCCCTCGACGCAGCGTACGACCGTGTTGCGTGGGGCGACGACTAACCGCGTCGTCTGGTTTGTACCTTCTCAACGACGCTTTTGACTCTCCTCGACGGCACTTTTGACCCTTCTGTCGAGTCGTCACGTCCCCGGTAGACGCCAGATTCGGCCGACTACAGTTGTCTCTCGAGTGGATTCACACGATTGTTACTTTTGATTGGGATATACCGCTAGTACGCAAGAGATTTAACACATCAACGGAATGTATCTTGTAGAATACATTTGGGGGGATTCACCATTACTACAAAAACTACGCACGATGCCACTGGAGACCGAACCCGAGTCTGGTACGACTGTGACCGACGAGAAGCGGTCTCTGAGGCCATTTTAGCGGCCACGAGTGAACACATGGGGTGCGCGGTGACGGAGTTGCCGCCACTGTCTCAATACACCGACGTCGATGCGTTGAACTCGTTGTTCGGGCCGGAATCACCGACCGCACCGAGGATGTCCAATAGCACACTCGAATTCGAATATGACGGTGTCGTCGTCGCGGTCTCTACTGTTGGAACTATCGAGGTCGTCGACGGAGACGGCACAGTGTCGACCCGAGACTGACTGTCCCGACCGACGCCCGCGCCCTCGGATACGTTCGAGAGTACGTGTCTCACAGCACCCGATTGCCCGTGACGAGCGACTTTCTTCTCCGCTCACGACCGCGTCACCGACGGACCGTCTGCCACATCTCGGTTCTGTATCCGACAACCAGTCCGACGTACCTTTTTGTTCCGTGACCCCCCAAGAGTGGTATGGAACTCGAACTACGCTTCTTTGCAACGTTTCGCGAGGTGGTGGGGCAGAAATCTATCTCCTGGCGCGCGGACGATGGCTCCACAGTCGGCGACGTACTCCGCTCGCTCGAAGCCGAGTACGACGGGTTCTCCGGCGAACTCATCGAAAACGGCGAGGTTCGCCCGCACGTGAACGTCCTGAAGAACGGTCGTGAAGTCGTCCACCTTGACGGACTCGAAACCGACCTCGAAGACGGCGACAAGATTAGCGTCTTCCCACCGGTTGCAGGCGGGTAAGATGGCGGTTCGAGAACGGGCGTTTCGGGGCATTTCGACACGTCTCGTCATCCAGTATCTCGAAGGACTCGGTGGCGAGGCGGAGTCCGAGTCGCGCGTCGTCGGACCAGACTGGTCGGTCGATATCGAAACCGAACCGGTCACGATTACGAGCAGTATCCAACTGACCGAAGTCCAACTCAGGTTCGAAGGCGACGAGGAGACGCTGGACGAACTCATCGACACCTTCGCCCAGAAAGCAATGCGTGCCGGAGGCTAACCATGGGGGCCGACGGCGACCCGCGCGACACACACCGGACCCCGGAGCGACTTCGTGACCGACTGGCACCTGACGACGATTCACCGCGAGGTGGCGCCATCGACGGGACGGCGATCATGATTGCTGCCGCCAAAGCCAGCGTCCCTGCCGCACTCGTCCCAGTGCTCCTCGACCGAGCGCAGGCGTACCTCGACGACCACGCCGTCGAGTACGCCCGCGAGTTCGAATGTATCTACGAAGACGATGACGTAGCAGTCTACTTCGTCCCGCTGGGTCACTGGGATACGAAAGGCGCAGAACTCGGCTTTTCACACCGCGAGGTCGATGCAGTCCGGCGCGCTCACGCCGAGCACATTCGCCGTCTCGGAACAGACGTCGACCGCCGCGACGAGTTCGAGACGGCGCTCGAAATCCGGGAAGTTGCCGTCATCGACGCGGTCTAACTCCGGCAAACCCGTCTCTGATAGACGGATATTTCGGTGACGCCATCTTGCTTCCGACAGATGCCTTCAGTTCCCCCAGATTTTCTCGACGGTGTTCGGGATGCCGCGCCACTCCATCTCGGCATCGTGCCGTTCGGCCTCGTCACCGGGGTTGCCGCCATCGAACAGGGGCTTTCGATTTCCCACGCGATTGGAATGTCTCTCATCGTCTTCGCCGGGGCGTCGCAACTCGCGATGATAGAACTCCTCGGTGCAGATGCACCGCTGGCTATCGTCGTTGGAACGGCAGTCATCGTCAACCTCCGCATGATGATGTACTCGGCGTCTATCGCTCCGTACTTCCGTTCGTTCGCCGCCCGCGCGAAGACCGTCGCCTCGTATCTCTTGACGGACCAGGCGTATGCGCTCTCTCTCGCTCGCTACACCCGTGTCGACGGGACAGACCGCTTTGCCTACTACATCGGTGTCGCCGCATCGCTGTGGGTCGTCTGGCAGTTTGCGACCATCACGGGTGCCGTCGTCGGGACAGGACTACCGCCCGAGTGGGGATTCGGGTTTGCCGCTCCACTGGTGTTTCTCGCACTGCTCGTCCCGACGTTGAAAGACCGTGCGTCGGGTGCGTCGGCAGTCACCGGTGGCGTCGTCGCCGTCGCCGTCGTCGTCGCTGGCGTGCCGTTCCACGTCGATATCGTCGTCGCCGCCATCGCGGGCGTCCTCGTCGGCTTGGCCGTCGAATCGCTCGGAGGTGACGCGTAGATGCCGACGGGGTACGACTCGACGACACTTTGGGGGGTCATCGTCGCCGCAGGCGTTCTCACCTTCGCCATCAGAGGGTCGTTCATCTACCTGTTCGGTCGTATCGACACGATTCCGCGCCGAGTCCAATCGGCGCTCGAATACGTGCCAGCGGCCATCTTCGCCGCACTCGTGCTCCCTGCGCTCGTCGCACCGAGTGGCTCGCTCCAATTCTCGCTCGGGAACGAACGTCTCGTCGCAGGAACGCTGGCGGCGATTGCGGCGTGGTACACAGAACGCGTCGTCGTCACCATCGCCGTCGGGATGGTGGCGCTGTGGGTGCTCCGGTTCGTGGTCTGAAGCCGACTGAGTGAGACAAGTTTCGGCTCGGTGCCACTCCACTTATTTTGGTTTTGGCCGTACTCTGTCTGCTGCGACCGACGTGGCTCTGTTGAAATGTGTGGAGGATGATAGAGGTTGTACGGTGAATAGAGAGGGTGTATTCAGCAGGATACAACCGAAGATGACGGACGAGTAACTAACTTTACTGACGAGGGGTCCGAAGATTACCGAGTGACGATCGCTGATGAAGACGAATAGTCACTGGCAGACCCACGAAGTGTAAATTTACCATGGTCGTAGAGTCGAACCTCACGCTTTTCGCCGGACTGGTCCTCGTCTTGGGTGCTGCGCATACGCTTGGAACGGTCGCCGACAGACTGGGGTTCGCACCGGTTGTCGGTGAACTCCTCACCGGATTGGTTTTAGGTCCGTCGCTACTCGGGCTCGTCGCTCCGAACGTCACGGCCATCGTTGTCCCAGTTTCCGACCAGCTGGCAGCCCTCGCGTCGATCGGGCTTATCTTTCTTCTCGTCATGGCGGGAACTGAAGTCGACGTTCGGGCTGTCCGTCGCTATATTCAACCGACGATAGTCCTCGCGACCGGAGCCTCGGTCGTGCCGTTCCTTCTGGGGTTCGCATTGGGATGGATCCTCCCCGTACGATACCTCGTCACCCCCGAACAGCGTCTTCCATTTGCGCTGTTCTTGGCGACAGCGCTGAGCATCTCGGCGGTTCCAGTCGCCGTTCGTGTGCTGATTGACCTCGACGCGATGGACCGAACGGTGGGACAACTCACTCTCACTGTCGCTGTCGTCATCGATGCGGCGGGGTGGGTCGCGCTCACTGTTGTGTCCGACATCGCACGAGTGGGCCAGACGAATCCGTTAGCGGTCGGTCGAACACTCGGTGTCCTCGCTGTGTTCGTTATTGTCGTCATCGTGGTCGCCCCACGAATCGTCGGTGCACTTTTCGAAATCACCTCCTACGTTCGATCGCCTGCGTTAACCGGATTTTCGATCGTCATACTAGTCGGGCTTGGGATGGCGGCTGCCTCGCTTACACTCGGACTGGAGGCTGTTCTCGGCGCATTCCTGGCAGGTGTCCTGGTAAGGGGCCCCCTCGATAACGAGGCAGAACGGGTGTTTCAGATGGTGACGCTTGGGCTATTCGCGCCCATCTTTTTTGCGACGGCCGGCTTACGAGTCGATCTCAGTGGACTGTTCACGCTGGATACGCTGTTGGTGTTCGGAATCACACTCACCGTTGCCGTGCTTGGAAAGGTCCTCGGTGTGGTACTCGGAGCGACGGTAACGGACCTCACCCGAGGAGAAACCATCTGCCTCGCCATCGGTCTCAACGCTCGCGGAGCGATGGAACTCGTCGTGGCGGCTTTGGGGTTAGCGGTCGGCGTTCTCACGCCCACGATCTATGCCGTCATCGTGCTCGTCGCCATCGTCACCTCTGTAATGACACCGCCACTGCTCCGTCGTGCCCTCTCAAACCTCCCGGATGATGGAGCACTCGGGACTGCGTGACGTACATTGGTTGCTTCGGTGTCGACCCAGCAATTACTTGTAAAATCTATCAGCGACTGGCTGGCGAATAATTGTCTTCAGATTCTCCGGGTCGGCCCGGCGCATGTCGCTCAGGTAGATTTCGTGATGCTTCCCTCGTCGGTCGTACCCGCTCTGCTCGATGAACTCGTGGACGCGTTCGACGGTTGGCCCCTCCTCCGAGAACGGTCCGACGTGGAGTGTTTGTGCAGACAGTCCTTCGTCGAGTGTCTCGAAGCGAACCGCCGAGAGTGACGGCAGGTCTTTCTTCTCGCTGACTGTCTCGCGTGCCCGTTCGACGATTTCGTCGGTCACGACATCGGGTTGCATAATCAGCAGCGTCCACTGCCAGTCGTCTTTGTTCGCCACGTCGAAGTCGTCCATCTCATCAGTCCACCAGAGTCCTTCCAGTGGCATCACGACGTACTTCAGGTCCTGTTCGTCCTTCACGATGGCGCGAATCGCGTAACTCAATGGGTACAACGTCTCGACTGCAGCGCTGAACGTCGGTGACGTATTCGGATTGCCAGCCCCGTCTAGCATCAGGTAACTGAGCGGCGGAACCTCGACGAGAGAGACGTCTTTGTCCGACTGCCGATAGAGGTGTTTCAGTTCTCGCTTGTAATCCACCGATTCCATTCTGTCTCTCTATTGTCTCGAAGAGACGATAAGCGTACGAGCGAGCTTATTCGGGCGCGAGCATCAACCATCGACCGTCCGATAGCCAGGAGTTTGCTGTCGAATTGGTCCCAGTCTGTCCCACGATTCGCCGAGTGCCAGATTGTTCCATCGGCCAACCCTGCCCACAGGTGTTCGGAGACGCCTGTACACCCCGCGAAGGATTGAAACGACCCGGGGTGGATGGTCTATGCATATGACACGTATCGACGACCTGAGGATTCTCGTTCCGGTCGATGTCTCTGAGGTGGAACCCCCAGCCCTCGATGTCATCGACCACCTCGGCGCCGTCGAGGTGGTATTACTCGGCTATTTCCCGGTGCCGGACCAGGCCGAACCGGCACTGCTCAGGGACCAGTACGGTCCCGAGGCCGCCGACAGGCTGGACGCAGTCGCCGCCGAGCACGGCGGTCCAGCCGAGGTCCTCGTCTTCACGCACAACCGAGAGGCCACCATCGACCGCATCGCAGACGAGTACGACTGCGACGCGGTGCTGACGGGCGGACGTTCGACGGTCGTCGACCGCGTTCTCGTCCCACTCCGTGGGGACGTGAACCTCGACCGGATTCTCGCGGTCGTCGCCGACCTGCTGCTGGCGGGCAACGAGACTGCCACCCTGTTCCACTCGGTCGCAGAGGACGCCGACCCATCCCATGGAGAATTACTTCTCATCGGTGCCGTCGACCGCCTGGTCGAGTACGGGGTCGACCGCGACAGGGTCGACTGGCGACTCTCGGAAGGCGGTGACCCCCAGACCGACATCGTCGAACTCGGAGCGGAGTACGACCTCGTCGTCCTTGGCGAGACCGAGCCCTCGCTCCGCGAGCGCATCATCGGGGACGTCCTCTCAGCAATCGTCGACGCGCTCGAGGTTCCGGCGCTCATCGTGAGGGATGTCGAGTGAACCGACACGCCACGAGAAGGAGGAGGGACAGATGAGCGTCGAGGGGAGCGAACTCGAGCGGACGCTCGGATTCGTCGAGGCGATGACGCTCGGCGGGGGGACGATGATCGGTGCGGGAATTTTCATCCTCCCGGGCATCGCTGCTGAAACCGCTGGCCCCGCGAGTTCGGTCTCCTACGCTATCGCTGGCTTCGTCGCGCTGCTCGCGGCGCTTTCACTTTCCGAACTGGCGACTGGAATGCCCATCGCAGGCGGGAGCTATCACTACGTCAACCGAGCGCTCGGCGGACTCTTCGGGGCCGTCGTCGGCTGGGGTATGTGGACGGGGCTGATGTTCGCGAGCGCGTTCTACATGATCGGCTTTGGCCAGTACCTCGTCGAACCGATCCCGTTCCTCGACGGACGGGTCTTCATCGTCGGCCTCGGGCTCGTCGGCCTCGTCCTCCTTCTCGGGGTCAACTACTACGGCACCGAGGAGTCGAGCGCCTTCCAGAACGTCACCATCGGGGTCGAAACCGCCATCATCCTCGTCTTCGTCGCGGTCGGCGTGTTTTTCATCAACCCCGAGAACCTCGAACCCTTCGCCCCGTTCGGGCCCGGTGGTGTCATCGCCACGACCGGTATCGTCTTCATCTCGTTCCTCGGCTTCGAGATTATCGCCACCGTCGCGGGCGAGATCAAGAACCCCAGTCGAATCATCCCGTTGTCGATGATTCTCTCGGTGGTGTTGGTGACCATCCTCTACGTCCTCGTCATGCTCGTCAGCACTGGCGTAATCCCCTTCGAGTCGCTCGGTGACTCGCCGATTCCGGTTTCGGACGTGGCCGTCACCTACCTCGGTCCGGCGGGGGTCGTCGCAATCGTCTTCGCCGCCATTATCGCGGCGATATCGAGCTCGAACTCCTCGATACTCGCAGCTTCGCGGGTCATCTACGCCATGGGCAGAGACGGGGTCGTGACCGACTGGTTCAACGTGAGCCACCCTCGGTTCTACACGCCCCATCGAGCCATCGCGGCCACTGGCGGAGTGACGGCGCTGTTGATTCTCATCGGCCTCGAAGTGGAGACGATCATCGCGCTGCTCGCAGAGGCGGCGAGTTTCAGCTTCCTCGTCGCGTACTCGCTCGTCCACGTCTCGCTCATCGTCTTCCGGCGGGCCGACCCGGACGGCTACGACCCCTCCTTCGCACTCCCGCGACCCCTCTACCCGGCCGTCCCGATACTGGGAGTGGTGCTGTCGCTCCTCGTCGTCTCGCAGATGGCGACTATCGTCGTCGTCATCGGGTCGGGCATCGTCACCTTTGGAGTCGTCTGGTACGCGACATACACACGGGGGCGCGTCGTGAGTGAAGGACTCCTCAGCGAGGCGATTCGTGGGAAGCCAGCCGAGCCGTTCCGCGTGGTCGTTCCGGTGGCGAACCCGGCGACACAGCGTGGGCTCCTCCGTCTGGCAGCGGCCAGCGCGCACGCCAACGAAGACCGGGGGACGCCCGAACTCGTCGCGGTCAACGTCACGCCGGTCGCACACCCGTCGCCGCTTCAGAACGTCGAGGCCGACCGCTTCGAGCATCAGCGCGACCTTCTCAACAACGCCCACGACATCGCAGCCGAGATGGACGTCACCCTCCGGACCAGGACGGTGGTCGCTGCTGACGTTGGAGAGGCGATACTCGACGTGCTCGAAGAGGAGGCCGCCGACGAGGTCATCCTCGGCTGGGACGGGACGCTCGACCGCGATGGCCATGTCTTCGGTGCAACGGTCGACCCGGTGGTTCGGAGCGCTCGCTGTGATGTCTCACTCGTCAACCTCAGAACCGAGACCGTCGGGACGCCAGTGGCACTCATCGCCCCTGGCCACAACGCGCCGGTCGTCGCACACCAAGCAGTCGAATTTGCGACTGTCGACGGGGCCGTCCCGACCTTGCTGAACGTTCAGTCTCCCCGAGGGAAGAACGACTCGGACGCCAAGGAACGGGGGCGGTCGGTCGTCGTCGACGCTGCCGAGGCGGCGGGGCTTGCCCCCAGCGACTACGACATCCAGGTCGTCGTTGCCGACGATATCGGTCGGGCGGTCGTCGAAGCGACCAGTCAGTACGACACCGTCTGCGTGGGTCTCTCGGGGCGGACTGAGGGGTCCCGAATACCCTTCGGAACAGTCACCGAACGAGTCGTGCATGACGTCCCGAGCAACGTCGCCCTGATACGCGGCTCGTAAGCGCCCCCGACGCTCCGCGACAGATACGCAAGGCGAGTGCCTCGGGTTTGACCTCGAGGCGGTTCACTCGGGCGGAAGCATCACCATCGAACGTTCGATAGCCGGGAGTTGCCCGTCAAGTTGGTTCCAGTCGCGCCCTCGATTCGATGAGTGCCAGATTGTCCCGTCGGCCAACCCGGCCCACAGATGGTCGGGCATCGCGGGGTCCGTACAGAGGGCGTACGGCATCGACGAACTGGTGATTCCGTCGAGTCGGACCCACGGACCCTCGCCAGTTCGGCGGAAGAGTGTCGCCTTCGCGTCTCCGTCGCCGTGGGCCGCAAACGGTCCAGTTGAGGCAGAGACGTACCAGATGTCCGGGTTCGCTGGATGGGCAGCAACGCTCCACCCGTACCCCCGGTCCAGTCCGCCGCCGGGCTTTCGCCACGTCTCGCCGCCGTCCGTGCTTCGTGCACCCGGCCGCTTCCCGATTCCTGCGCCACCTTCGTAGACGGACTCAGCATCGGTAGGGTGCCAGACGAGACTGTGACAGTCTCGAATCGCTTTCGGACGGTGATTCGACCACGTCTCGCCGCCGTCTGTGCTTCGGACGACGGCCCCGAACTCGATGCCGGCGACGACGAGGTCAGGGTCGTCGGGTGACACGGCGAGTGCCTGAACGTACGCAGTAAACGGCGGTGAAGCCGGTGACCGCCACATCCGCCGACCTCGGATTTTCTGGAAGGACTCAGATTCGACCCACGTCTCTCCCCCGTCGTCTGACCGGAAGACACCGGATGGCCGGACGCCTGCGTAGAGTCGCTGGGGGTCGCTCGGGGCGACGGCCACGGCCATCACCGTCTCGTCGGCGAGTCCACGTTGCGTCCACGTCACACCTCGGTCGGTCGAGACGAACACGCCATTTCCTTCCGTGCCTGCGAGAACGAGCCCCGTTCCGGGTGGTCCGGCCGCCAGCGACGACACCGGTTGTGTCCGGAGGTGTCTGGTGACGGTCAAATCTCCCTCTGTTACGCTTGCGATGCCACTCCCCGTCGTCGATAAGAAACTCCGTTCGGACATTGTTGCCCCTCCCCGACCACTCACACGACTGTGCAGTGTGGTATCACAATACACTAGGCTGGCTGAACTAATAATGATTCCTTGGAGTGTGCAAGGGGATGCGTCGCTGTTGGCCCAGCGTGTGTCTGGCAAAAAAGATGGATTGACGGATTAGTCGTCTGCCGGTGCAGACGAGTCGCCGCGGGAGACGCCCGTTCCCGGTCCGATGTCGATGCTGAGTTCTTCGAGACGCTCGTCGGGGACGACGCCGTCGACCCACTGGCGGCGAGCGTAGTACTCTTCTTTCATCTCGTCGAGTTCGCACAGTTGGCCTTCGGACGCACCCTGCCCCGGAATCGCCTCGTCGCCGGGGATGAAGCGTCCCGGCAGTGAGTCGTCCGAGCCATCGAAGCCAGCGAGGTTGTTGTAGTAGCGTTCGAGGGTGTAGATGCGGTCACCGGTTTCGAGGAGTTCGTCTTCGGTGACGTCGAGGCCGGTCATGCCGTTGTACTGGAGGACGTACTCTTCGATACCTTCTGCGAAGGCGTTGAACTTGCAGATGTCGAAGGAGTCCGAGATGGCGTGCATGTCCTGGAACAGCGCCACGAGTTCGCCCTTGCCGCGCCATTCGTGCGGGTCGGCCTTCTCCGGAATGCCGAGAATCTCGGCCGAGGGCGTGTAGCCACGCAGGTGGCAGGCACCGCGGTTGGAGGTGGCGTAGCCGATGCCCATGCCTTTCATGCAGCGTGGGTCGTACGCCGGGATAGTCTGGCCCTTGACGGCCAGCGAGTTGCTGTGGGCGTCGAAGCGCTCGGCGAGGCCGTTTGCACCCTCTGCGAGTGCGTCGGCGAGGTCGCCGTCGCGGTTGGCGACTTCGTCGATGAGGTCGATCATCCGCTCGGTGTCGCCCCAGTCGAGTTGTTCGCTCAGGCTGTCGAGTTTGCCTTCTTCGGACATCTCCATAGCCATCGCCATCATGTTCCCCATCTCGATGGTGTCGACACCCATGTCGTTACAGCGCTCGATCATGACGGCCACTTCGTCGCGTTCGGTGTGACCGGAGTTCGGGCCGAGTGCGTACGCGGACTCGTACTCGTAGGACTCCGTGCGGACGTTCATCTCTTCGCCCTTGTGCATGATCGACACTTCGACTTCCTTCTTACAGGCGACCGGGCAGGAGTGACAGGTCGGTTCGTCCACGAGGATGTTCTCGCGGACGTTCTCGCCGGAGACCTTCTCGGCGTCGATGTTTCCGCCCTCGGCCTCGCGCATCGCGCCCGTCGAGGTGTACTTCGCGTTCTTCGTCGGGAGGCCGTCGAGTTCCTCGCCCGCGTTCATCAGGACGTTCGTCCCGTACAGCGAGAGGCCACCTTCGTTCGGACCGGTGACTTCGGACTCGCGGATGAGCTGCATCGCCTGCTGGTAGCCCTTCTTGAACGTGTCTGGCTCAGCGGGTTTTGGCATCTTCGTGCCGGATTTCACGACGACGGCCTTGAGGTTCTTCGACCCCATGACAGCGCCCGTGCCACCGCGGCCGGATGCTCGGTCGTCCTCGTTGACGATACAGGCGTATTTGACCTGGTTCTCGCCACCGGGGCCGATTGCCATCACCGAGAGGTTCTTCCCGAGTGAGCCACCGACTTCGGCTTCGAGTTCGGAGATGGTGTCGTGGACACCCCAGCCCCAGATTTCACGTGCGTCGTGGAGTTCCACTTCACCGTCTTCGACGACGGCGTACACTGGGTGTTCGGCCTTCCCTTCGAACAGGAGGCCGTCCATTCCTGACCACTTGAGACGGGCACCACTCCATCCCCCGTGGTGGGAGTCGGTGACGGTCCCCGTGAGCGGGGATTTCGTCACCACGGCGATTCGGCCACTCATCACGGTCTGTGTGCCCGTCAGCGGCCCTGTCATGAACGCCAGCAGGTTGTCGGGACCAAGCGGATCCACGTCTGGACCCTGGTCGAAGACGTATTTGACACCCAGACCACGAGCACCGATATACTTCTTCGCGTCTTCGTCGCTGATTCCCTCGTATTTCACGTCACCATCGGACAGGTCGACCCGTGCGACTCTGTCGTGATAACCACCAAGTTCTGTCATTGTAATCCTCGATGATTATATACGGCTGGGAGTGGGTTAGTGATTCCCACACCAGAGAAACCAAAATCGGTTACGTGTTGCTGAGGCTACACCGTACCGTCTCCGTATTGCGGCAATCTATGCATCTTATCCCGGTTTCGAGGCTAACGTCCACCCTCCCGGGATTTCACCAGAATATAATGCGACCTTGTTGCTCAATTCATATTTTGCCGACAGGGATGGAATGGGTATCTGCTCCACTATTCGTTTTAGCTCCGGAGATTCCACGATACAGTCACTACCTTTATTAAAATACTTTTCATAAGAACTTATGTAAACGGTCTAATGTTGAAGACGACCCGCACCTATCGAGCAAAGATTGTCAACCACCAACAGGTGAGCGACGACCTCGATGATTGTGGGCACTCAGCATCTAAACTGTGGAACGTCGCCCGCTACCACATCCAACAAGAATGGGATGTGACCGGCGAAATTCCGTCAGAAGCCGACCTCAAGTGCGAACTAAAAGACCACGAACGATACAGTGACCTTCATTCTCAGTCAAGTCAGCGAGTTCTCGAAGAACTCTCTGAGTCGTTCAACGGCTGGTTCAAAAAACGCAAGAACGGCGACACAGACGCGAACCCGCCCGGATACAGAAAGCGAGGCGACACCCATCCACGCTCTACCGTGACATGGAAGCAAATGGGCATCAAACACGATTCCAAACACTACAGACTCCGCCTGAGTAAAGGCTTCAACCTGAAGACCCACCGCTCAGACTTCATCCTCGCAGAATACGAGGCACGTCCGGACGTGACCGTAGAGAATATCCAACAAGTGCGGGCCGTGTGGAACGGCGACCGCTGGGAACTTCACATCGTCTGTAGGGTCAAGATACCCGTCGAAGATGCCCCCGGTGACAACACGGTGGGCATCGACCTCGGCATCAGCAACTACCTCGCCATCGCCTACGACGATGGGGACGCTGAGTTATACCCGGGGAACGTTCTGAAACAGGACAAGCACTACTTCACCCGCGACGAGTACGACACCGAAGGAGAGAACGGGCCATCGAAGCGTGCGTTGCGTGCCCGGCAGAAGTTGTCTCGGCGGAAAGACCACTTCCTACACGCGCTCGCCAAGCACGTCGTGGAGCGGTGCATTGACTACGAGGTCGGTCGCATCGCCATCGGTGACTTGAGCAAGATACGAGAGGACGAGAACGGCGAGTCTCGGAATTGGGGCAAGCGTGGGAACAAGAAACTTCACGGGTGGGAGTTCGACCGCTTCACCACGTTGATCGAATATAAGGCCGAGGAACACGGCATCCTCGTTGACCGTATTTCAGAGCGGGATACGTCAAAGACGTGTTCGTGCTGTGGTCGGAAGCGTGGCGCGAATCGTGTGAAACGAGGCCTGTACGCCTGCGATTCGTGTGGTGAGATGATGAATGCGGACGTGAACAGTGCGGTGAACATTCGCAGAAAGATAACTCGAAGTCCTCCAACAGAGGATACAAGTAACGGTCGTTTGGCACGGCCAGCAGTCTACCTGTTCAACCAAACCTCGGGACGTTTCGTACCGAGCGAACAGGTGGGTTGTAAATCTTAATATCCCAACGCTTGGGGTTCCTTGCCCTTTGAGGTAGGGAGGATGTCAACCCGGTTTCGGTCCTTCAGCTCTGAGTGCGAGGCTTCCAGTGGCGTCGACGACCACGCTCGCGGGGCCTCGCGGCGGGCACGACCACCACGTTCCAGTGACCTCCGCGCCCGTCTCGATCTGGGCGACGACCTGCTTCGGTCCAGACTCGACGAACGGCACAATGTCACGAGACTCACCAGCGTCGAGGTCGAACTGCTCGTCGAACGTATCCGACGCCGATTCGACTCGGACCGAGAGTTGGTGGGGTTCGTCGTCAAAGTTCGCGAGCGTGAGCGTCGTGTTCGCCGGCCCGCAGCCGAAGTCGCCACTCTGGGTGTCGACGTACTTCGTCGGTTCGTCGGGGACGGGCCACGTCGTCTCGACGACTATCTCGTCAGTTTCGAGGACGACACCGTACGTTCCCGTCCGATAGGTCACCGGCACCGCCAGTCGAGTCTGTGATGGAATTCGATACGTTCGGTCGAACAGCACCGACCCGAAGAGGTCGACTTGCAGTCTGGCCGTGGTCTCGCTCCCGGGGTTCTCGACGACGATGCCTGCTGGGGCGTACCATCGACCCGACCCGTCACCGACGAGTGGGAGGTTTTCGGTCTCACCACCCGTTGCTATCGCGCACTCTCGACTGGGGTTGCACGTAACTCGCCCCCAGAACTCGGCCGTCTCTCGTCCGAGGACGACCTCCAATCCGTCGCCACTGTCGTCGACAGTCCACGGTGAACGCGCTCGGATGCCGGTGTCTGTCTCGACTACTATCTCGGTCTCTCCACGTGGGACGGCCACGCGACTCGTGACTCGCCCACCGGGAACGAGGTCCACGTTGTCGAAGTAGACGTCGCGTCCGTCGCGCATGACGACCACCGTCGTAAACACGGGATTGGGTGTCGGATTCCAGACCGAAAGCTGGCGTTCGACCCGTTCTTCCACCCTCGTTGTCGCTGTCTCCGGTGTGGTTCCGCCCTCTGGAGTGGGTGTCTCCGTCTCTGTCTCCCCCTCGGGTGAGCCACATCCCGCGAGGCCAGTGGCGCTGGCCGCGACGAGTGAGAGGAGGGCACGACGGTTCATACCAGAGCGTAGGGCCCCGAGATATATGAACGTCAGCGGACAGCAATTTGCGTGACGACGCGACGCAATGCAGTCTTGTGACAACCTGACTGCAATGTCCTGATTGTGCTGTCCTGAGTATGTCCTGTGACAACCTGACTGCGATGTCCTGAGGTATTTCCCCCCTCGCGGGCGCACGCCAGACGAAGCGGCTTTACGCCCCCATCCGATAGGAGAGTCCAATGAGTAAGCCGAGCCCCGAGGTCTACGAGCGGGGACGCGGGATGGACGCGCACAACAAGGTGATGCGCGACATCCGTTCGCGGAAGCAGAAGACCTACGACCCTCACGAGCCGACGCGGGTGTGGATTGACGAGGACAACACGCCCGACGGCGTCTACGACTCGCTGACGATTATTCTCAACACCGGTGGGTGCCGCTGGGCACGCGCCGGCGGGTGTACGATGTGCGGCTACGTCGCCGAGTCCGTCGAAGGCGGAACCGTCTCTCACGAGGCGCTCATGGACCAGATTCAGGTCTGTCTCGACCACGAAGCCGAAGAGATGGACGACGGCGAGAAAGCCGGCCTCATCAAAATCTACACCTCCGGGTCGTTCCTCGACGAGCGCGAAGTGCCCGCCGAGACGCGCGACGCCATCGCCGAGACGTTTTCGGACCGCGACCGGATGGTCCTCGAGTCGCTGCCGGACTTCGTCACGCGCGAGAAACTCGCGGACTTCACCGATCGTGGGCTGGAGACGGACGTGGCAATCGGCCTCGAAACTGCGACGGACCGTGTTCGCCACGACTGCGTCAACAAGTACTTCGACTTCTCCGACTTCGAAGACGCCTGTGCAGAGGCCGAGGCGGCAGGTGGCGGCGTGAAAGCCTACCTCCTGATGAAACCGCCGTTCCTCTCGGAACCGGAAGCACTCGAAGACATGAAGTCGTCTATCCGACGCTGTGCCGCCGTGGACAACTGCCACACCGTCTCGATGAACCCGACGAACGTCCAGCGCTACACGATGGTGGACGAACTCTTCTTCAACGGTGGCTACCGACCGCCGTGGCTCTGGTCGGTTGTCGAGGCACTCCGCGAGACGGTCGACGTCGACGCCATCGTCGTCTCCGACCCGGTTGGCGGCGGTCAAGAACGCGGTGCCCACAACTGCGGCGAGTGCGACGAACTCGTCTTCAAAGCGGTCAAAGACTTCAATCTCCGGCAGGACCCCAGCGTCTTCGACCAGGTGTCCTGTGCGTGCGAGGCAACGTGGGAGTACGTCCTCGACGCCGAGACGAGTTACAACATGCCGCTCGTCCGGTAAGGTCGGGTTAGCGTTCTATCTATCTGTCCAGTTTTCGCGAGTAGACATGTCTATTTTTACGTGACTTGTCGCTGTTAGGATGCCCCAACGGAGGGTAACGCCCTCCTAACGATTCAGATAGGCTATTCGTATCAAAGTGGATGCAACTCGTTATCACATTCGGGAGTTCGGACACGTGCCCACCCGGACTGCCCGCCATCATGACGAAACACACGTACAAGACCGTCTATTATGCGGATGGATGGTTTGAGATCCGCGAGGAAGAGAACACCGAGGCATGGATTGCCACGGACGCTCCTCGCGCACTCATGCCATAGTACGCGGTATGCGGGTCGGGAAAACTCCAACCATCGCTCATCGTGTACGCTGTTACAATTGCCCATCCGACCCTGTACCGCTCACCGCCGCTGCGGCGGTCTTTTTTATCGAAATCTACCGGCTGTCGAGTTTCGGCAGTCCAGTTATCCCACGAAGCCCGAGAGGACGCCTCGACCGTCCGTGTTCCCGAGTTCTGGGAGTGACGCGCGCTCTGGGTGCGGCATCAAGACTGCGACAGATTCGGACGCGCCGAGGATTCCGGCGACGTTGCCGCGAGACCCGTTGGGGTTCGCGTCGTCGGTGACGTTTCCGTCTTCGTCGCAGTAGCGGAACAGGATACGGTCGTTGGCTTCCAGTTCTTCGTAGCCGTCGTCGTCGATTTCGAAGCGCCCCTCGCCGTGAGCGATAGGGAGTTCGATGACGTCGCCTTCTTCGTACGCGTTAGTCCACGGTGTGTCGTCGTTCTCGACGCGGAGGTAGACGTGTTCACACTGGAACCGAGCACTTGCGTTCGTGGTGAACGCGCCGGGCGTCAGACCGGCCTCACAGCCGACCTGTGCACCGTTGCAGACGCCGAGGACAGGAAGCCCCCGGTCGATGGCGTCGCGGACGGCGTTCATCATCGGCGACCGAGCGGCCATCGCACCACCGCGCAGGTAGTCGCCGTACGAGAAGCCACCAGGGAGCATGATGCCCGTCGTCTCCTCGGGGAGTGGGTCTTCGTGCCAGACACGTTCGGCTTCGAGGCCGAGGCCCGACAGCGCACGAACGGCGTCTCGATCGCAGTTCGACCCGCCAAACTGCACAACTGCAATCATCTTACGCCTCGGCGACCTCGACTTCGTAGTCGTGGATGGTCGGGTTCGCCAGCAAGCGTTCGGCCATCTCGTCGGCGCGCTCGGCCGCCGCGTCGGCGTCCGCCGCGTCGAGGTCGACTTCGTACCGTTCGGTGAAACGCAACGCGTCGAGTTCGAACCCGAGTCGTTCCAGCGCGCGCTTCGTGGTCTCCGCCTCCGGGTCGAGTACGCCACGCTTGAGGCGCACCGTCACCGTCGCGGTGTAGGTGGTCATCGGATGACGATGCGTGGTGATGTGCAAAAACGGTTTTGGGTCGCGTTTGATATGCAAGAAGGTGGATACTGTTCGGGACCCGGCGGTTACGGGGCTGGAGACCGTGCTACGTCGTGAACGTCGAGCGTGTCGTCGATGACGAGCGACAGCGTGTCGCCATCGACTTCGAAGTCGACGCGTGCGCGGAGTGGGTCGTCCGAGACGACGGTGAGCGTCGGTTTGTCGTGCCACGCAGTTCCCCACAGATTCGGTTGCGAGAGGTCGACGTCGTGGTCGTAGTAGAACGAGACGACTGCAGGGTGGTCGAGATACGCCATTCCGACGCCAGCGATGAGTTCTTCGCGACAGCGCGTACAACTGTAGACGGCCTGGGGTTCGTCGCAGACGACGTCTGGGTGGAGTTCGTCCGTATCGGTTTCGAGACGGCTCTCGAGACGTCCCTGGCAGCTCACACAGAACCCGTCTCGTGCCTGCGAGAACAGCGACCTGACGTATCGGTCTGCAACTTCTGGGAGCGCTGCGTCGTCGTAGTCTTCCAGCACACCCGGCGGAATACCGGCGTCTAACATCGTCTTGTCGCAGTCGGTACAGCGGATGTGCACGCGTTCGTCTTCGTAGGTGGCTTCGACGAGCCCATCACACGTCGGGCAGGGATGGTCCAGTGGGATTGGACCGATGTCGTCACCCCTGGTGTACGCGCCGGCGAGGATGGCACCAACGATATTCCAGCCGGCGAGACGGAGCTCGTAGCCCGCCTCGGACTTCTTCACGAAGTTGTCGGTGAGTTTGCCGAGGTGGTAGTTGAACCGACCGCTGTCGGCGACACCGACCCGCTCGCGGAGTTGCGAGAACGTGAGCGGGTCACGCGGCGCGTCTGCGAGTGTCCGAAGGATGGCGAGCCGTGTCTCGTCGGCGAGCAGCGAAAACGCCTGCTCGCTCGCAGAGTCCACGGACGCCGGAACGTCACGGGAACGCATAGCCCATGATTCGTCGGTGTCGGACTTAATCGATTCGTGCGATGACATTACTGTGCACGCCTCCCTGCGACGACGAGCGCGATACGTGGGCCGAATACGGCGAGACGCGGCGTGTGAGTACTGGGTGACTTCATTGGTATCGACGACTCTTCGGGCGACAATAATGGTGAACAGAATCGCAGTTCTGTACACCAGTATACAGAAACCCGTTCGTTCGGTAGAAACCGAACTCGGATGTGAGTTCGTTGCGGAGAACGACAGCGGTTTATCGCTCGCTCTCGCAAGGCGGTGTATGTTCAGCTTCGAACGGCTGGAGGTGACGGTATGACGCGAGAACTAACCGAAATTACGGTCATCGGAGGAGACAAGACTGGGCTCATCGCGAACGTGACCACCCTGCTGTTCGAGCGCGGAATCAACGTCGAGGACCTAGACCAGGCGGTTCGCGAGGGAATCTTCCGGATGACGTTGCATGCGGACACCTCGGAGATGACCTGTACGCGCGACGAACTCCGCGACGCACTGTCGGACCTCGGTGACGACCTGGGCGTGGATGTCCAGGTTCGCTTCCCGTCGGACCGACAGACACGCGAGATTGCAGTCCTCGTCACGAAGGAATCGCACTGTCTGGAAGCGCTGTTCGAGGCGTGGGCGAACGACGACCTCGGCGCGGATATCTCGGTCGTCATCGGCAACCACGACACGCTCGAACCACTGGCGAGTCACTACGACGTTCCCTTCCACGACATCGGTGACGAGAAGGGCACTGCTGACGAAGACAAGCTCATCGAACTGCTCGAACAGTACGACGTGGACCTCATCGTCCTCGCGCGCTACATGCGCATCCTCGGGCCGAACGTGGTCTTCCGCTACGAAGACCGCATCATCAACATCCACCCGTCACTGCTCCCTGCCTTCCCGGGTGCCGCCGCCTATCGACAGGCCAAGGAGAAAGGTGTCCGCATCGCGGGCGTCACCGCGCACTACGTGACGACCGACCTCGACCAGGGCCCGGTTATCACCCAGCGAGCGTTCGACGTGCCAGACGACGCGGCTATCGACGAGATAAAGACTCGCGGACAACCGCTGGAGGCAGACGCACTGCTCGACGCAGTCCAACTCCACCTCGACGATGCTCTGTCGGTCCACCGTGGGCGCACGAGCCTTCGTGAGGAAGCCGACGCTGCCGATTATCAACTCGGTCTCTCTCGCGAGGCACAGGCGGCGAACCCAGACCGCCCCGTCGACGGCATCATCGACGCCCTCGGGAAGAAAGAGCCCGCAGCACTCGAACAGTCGGACGACTGAAGACTTTTCTCGTCCCCTCATACATAGGGGGCGATGACCGACTCAGATTCACGGCGCGACTCCGACGTCCCTGACTTCGCTGGCCGACCGAACGGCCCCGGCGCAGTCCGTGCACTTGGCGAGTTTGCGCTCCGTGTCGAGGACCTGCCGGCGATGCGTGCGTTCTATCGCGACGTCGTCGGGCTTGGCGACCCTATCGGTGACTTCGAGACGGTCACGTTCTTCGGGCTCGGGGAGAGTTATGGCGGCCACGAGGCGGTGTTCGTCCTCTTCGACCGAACTGAGGCCGACGGCTATTCAGGAATCGACCAGAAGAAGACGACCATCGACCACTTCGCGTTCAGTATCGACGCCGACGACTTCGACGCCGAAGTCGAGCGATTGCGAAGCCACGGACTCGAACTCGATTTCGCGTACCACGAGTGGGTCGAGTGGCGCTCGCTCTACTTCTCGGACCCGGAGGGGAATCGAGTGGAGTTGGTGTGTTACGACGCCGAAGGAATGGAGAAGAACGAGCGATTCGACTAAGGAAGTCTTACGACCGGCAGTGTCCCCCCGGCCAGTACCTTATTATCAACCCAAACTGTTTCTGGGCCATGAACGTTCTCAAGGTACTGTTAGAAGCAATCGAAGGATATCGCGATGGCGGCGTCGAAGAAGCAGTCTCGGAAGGCGTCGAGGAAGTTGCGGAAGAAGCGACCGGGAGAGACCTCTAACGGTCTGTCTCCACAACGTTGTCTGTCGGTGTATTCCCGGCCCGGTTGGACGCTGGTCAGTGAGACTGCCTAGTCCAACTGTCCGCGAATCTCACCGCTGGGATTGCCAAGCGTGTGGACGTTCACGTACGCCTCGCCACTCTGGACAGCGTCGTACACGTCTTCTAACGACGTCCAATCACACGCGTTTCCGGGGTTGGGTTCTGTAACTGTCTCTTTTGCGAGGATGCCGTTTGCTGACGTCGGCCCACCCCCGAACAGCGTCACCCCAACCGGGCCGTTCTGACCCGCAGGCCCGCAATGGATGTGTGCGGCCACGACATCGTCGATGTTGGCGACGATCAGGGTGTAGCTGAGTTCTGTGAACTCCTTGTCGAACGAGACGAGCACTTGCCCCTGTGCCTTCGTCTCGACCGGTGGTACCTCTTCGCTCCCCGTGAGGTGGGCACGGAAGTTCCGCTGGTCAGGTGGTACGTGGCCCTGTGCAGTGGCCGGACTCACACCGATTCCACCCACCAACACTCCTGCTACCCCGATGGACCGAAGAAACCGCCGTCTCCCAATGTCTGAACGTTGCATTGCGTCTGGGTAGACGACCGATGCCCGTATTGTTAGTCGCGGATAGGTAGGAAAAACAGACTATTAAAACGAGACGAACGTCAGCGCATCTCTTTACTGTCCGCCTTACAGGTCACGAACGCGCGCCACAGCGTCTTCGATAGATGGCGCGTCGAACCAGTCGTAGTCCACGTACGCATTCGTTCCGGCGCAGTAGATATCCGAAAGGGCTTCGACGATTTCGTCAGGCAGGTTCTCGGGTTCGACTTCGCACGACTCACGCCAGTTGGGTTCGCCCGTCTCGATGGCCTCCTGCTTGGCGGCGGAGACAGCATCGACCCAGTCGGGTTGGACGCGCTTGTAGTACTGGCGGACGACTTCTTTCGACACCTGCTGGCCGTCGTACGAGAAGCGATTCTCGTCGAACGTGCCGACCACGTCTGCGACTTTCACGGTGCCGTCGTGGTAGAGACACTCTATTTTCCCGTCTTCGTGAGAGAACCCGGCCTTCGCGGCCTGCTGGGTGAGGATGTGGTTCACTGCGAGTGCGAGTTCTTCGAGTTGGTCGAGGTCCACGACACCTGCAATCTCGTCTGCTTCGTCGCGGTCCAGATAACGGTCCTGTTCTTCGTACTTCGTAGAGAACTCGACGACTGGTTGGGGAAGGTCCAGGGGTTCGTCTGGCCACTGGTCGAAGTCGAGTCCGTAGTCTGCGGGGTCACCGCGCTTGCGGAGACTCGACCCCACGGGAACGGTGTTGCGGAAGACGATTTCCAGCGGGATGAGGTAGTTCTCGCCGGCAACCTCGTGGTAGGCGTCGTAGTCGTACTCGCCGTCTTCGTGCGGAAGGTCCGGAACCTGCGTGAGTTCGATGGCCATCTCGGTCGGCGGCGACTCACACTCACCGAGGTCTTTGACTTCGCCGTCTTCGATGACTCCGATATAGTGTGTCGGGACGTGGTTCACGTCCAGGAGTTCGAAGTTGTACGCGCCCATCAGACAGAGACTCGCTCCCTTGTTCGGGAT
Organism: Haloferax sp. DFSO52; assembly: GCF_048158745.1. Classification (NCBI taxonomy): domain Archaea; kingdom Methanobacteriati; phylum Methanobacteriota; class Halobacteria; order Halobacteriales; family Haloferacaceae; genus Haloferax; species Haloferax sp. DFSO52. The sequence continues at coordinate 558,130 of NZ_JBLOPB010000002.1, forward strand.
GTGGTCGGGCATCTCGCCCCAGTCGAACACCGAGTAGCGGTCGGAGAAGACGAATCGGCCCCGGCCGAGGTCGGTCGCCGTCGGCTCCTCCTCGACGCGGAAGTCCTTCACGCTAGTCATGGTCGCACCTCTGCACTCATCCCACTAAGAACCTTCCACTTCTGTGTGTATCTCGGGCGAGTACATTGCCAGAGTTATGCACGAACTCGCTCATCACTGGACACTGGTTCCCCCTCTCCGACCACTGTGCTTTTTCGCCCTCCGTCCATGCTATCGGGTATGAACGCCGACGTGGAAGCCGACGTCGAGTGGGTCGCACGCCGCCTTCGCGACGCGGACAGCGCCGTCGCGCTCACCGGTGCAGGGATGAGTACTGCCTCGGGAATCCCGGACTTCCGCGGCGACGACGGCATCTGGAACACCGAGTTCGACCCGGCATCGTTCCACCGACGGCGGTTCGACACCGACCCTGCTGGCTTCTGGCGTGACCGACTCCGACTCCACGAGCGAATGTTCCCGGACGACGTGCACCCGAACGCCGCCCACGACGCGCTCGCGACGCTCGAAGCACGAGGCATCCTCGACGCAGTCGTGACGCAGAACACGGATGGACTCCACCGCGATGCCGGGTCAGAGCGTGTCGTCGAACTCCACGGCAACGCTTCTGACGTTGTCTGCGAAGACTGCGGAGCCAGATTCGACGCCGAGATGGCGTTCGAACAGGTTCGGGCCGACGACGTCCCGGCGACGTGCCCCGACTGCGGGAGTGTCGTCAAACCCGCCGTCGTACTCTTCGGTGAGAAGCTCCCACGCGTCGCATTCGCCGAAGCGAGACAGGTCACAGACGAGGCGGACGTGTTTCTCGCGCTCGGGTCGTCACTGTCGGTCCACCCGGCAGCGGGACTGGAAGAGCGTGCCGCCCGAGACGGGTCGCTCGTCGTCGTCAACTTCGACCCGACGGAGTACGACGATAGCGCGGATAGAGTCGTGCGGTCCGACCTCACGGAGTTCCTGCCAGCGGTCGAAAATCGACTCTGACTGCGTGGGGTCGAGGTCGGTTCACTCGCGGCTTCGTCAGGAGTAGAACGGTTCGTCGTCGCGGTGGTTGTCGACGTTCTCCGACTCGGCCGCTTCTTCTTCCCGCACCTCGTCTTTAGCGTCCGGCTTTTCGGCCTCACCCGGCTTCTCGGCGTCGACTTCCTCGGTCTCTTCGGGTGACGATGCACCTGCGTCGCCGCCGCCGTCGACCGTAATCCCGTGTCCGCCGTCGTCTTCGACGTCCGGGTTTCGGTCGGTCACGTCCGCCTCGGTATCGTCGGACATTGGACTGGCAACTAGCGTTTCGCGAGGAAAATAGATAGTGGCCCTCTGTCGGACTGTCTGTTTGGCCCGAACGTCTACCGTTGGAGACGCCAACTACGCGAACTCTTCGTGCAGGTACGCACCCAGATACCCGCCGAGTGCACCGAGGCCGACGGTGTAGAGCAGGATAGCGGCCAGTCCGACGAGTACGATGAGCGCGAGCCCGAGGATACCGAGTCCGAAACCTGTGTTGGGGGCCGCGATCGCGAAGATGCTGAAGAACCCGAGGACGACGAATCCCAGCACGACGGCGATGAGGCTCACGAACAGGCCGGAGAGTGCGCCGGATTTCACGCCCACGTCGCGGTCTGTGCCGGTGAGATAGCCAGCGAGTGCCCCGCCGAGAATCGTCGACCCCGGCAAGGGCGAGAGGACGATACTGGCGATGGCACCGACGATTGCCGAAAACAGGAGGCTCTCACCATCCTCGTCGGTGGACGAGTCGTATTCACTGGGCGGTGCTTCGGGGGTATCGGGCGTCTCGGGAGTGTCGGATGCCGCCGAGTGTTCCATACACGACAGTTCTTGGTCCGGGCGGGTAACCCTTTCTGCCAGTCGCCGGCTCAGTTGAAATCCGCTGAATTTGAAAGAAATGGCGTGTTGAATGGAGAGCATGTATGCAGCACCGAGAGCGGAGTTGTTTCAGACTGCTCTGGCTGAAAACGGTGTTCTGTGAACGTAGAGAGTTTTGATGTTCCCAAACAACATCTTGGTGAGTAAACATGAGCGTGTCCGGCCCACTAACAGCCCAACGGGTCTCCGAACTCGTGATGGCGAATCGAACAATCAGAGCACCCTACTACGATGCCGACCACGACGAGGGGATTCGTTTCACGGATCTTGAAAAGGGACTCCAATGGGGTGCCGACGTTATTCCAGCGCTGATGGGTCTTTTCCGGGTAGAGCAAGACTCCCGGGACGACCATCCTGAAGGATGGGTGGGCTTCGCCCGCCACTGGCGAGGAGGGACGTTGCGGCTGAACTTCGACCAATTTTCTGGACCCGGAGAATCAGACTCGATCTTGGTCGTCACTGCGATATCAGGCCGAGAGGGAGAGAAATTCATCGTGGACGAGGACTTCGGAAACATCGAGCTGCCAGACCAGGTTCCGACGCAGGAGGAATGGAACAAACGGAGTAACCGATACCAGGCGGCACGGCGGGACGATGATACCGATGGTTCGGCAGCGGTACAGGCGTACATCGCAGCGCTACCGGGGTGGAAGCGCACGGTTGCGACACGATTCGACGAGATTATTCAACACGAAGTGCCCCACGTTCGACGCGCTGTGAGGTATCACCAGCCGTTCTATGGCGTTGAGGACCAGGGATGGTTCGCCTCATTCAGTGTGTTCTCGAAACACGTTAAACTGTCATTCGTGAGTGGAACGTACCTTGAACCGAAGCCACCCAGCGGGACAGGGCCGGAGAGACAGGCCCTTGATCTGAAGGAGACAGACGAACTGGACGAAGAGCAGGTCGCTTCCTGGATACGGCAAGCCGCAGAAAATCCGGGGATGGGATGGTAAGAAACCAACGCAGGTGAACCGGCTATGAGGCAGCTACGAATCCGACCTGCAGGCGTGTACGACCACTGCGAACTCTGTAGTGATCGATTCGGATGGCGAGTCTCTTGAGTAGTGTCTTTGCGAGATCCGCGCTCTCTATTCAGCACGGCCGCAACAAACTATCAGCGACTGAGGGTATCAACAGCACCGAGTCGTCGGGTTCGTTGAGTCGTCGCGTCGGCCACCCGCGATTCGGCCCTGTTTCGAACTACTCCTCGGACCGCCTCGTTTTTACGACCGTAGCGCATTCATCATCACCATGACCGGTGCCGCCCGCGACGACTTCGGGTTCGACCACGTCCCGGAGACCGACCAATCGTTCGAAAACGCCCTCACGAAGGCACGAGCGGGTGAGCGCCTCACAATCGCTGACGGCGTCGAACTCATGACGACGGGAACCGACAGCGAGGGAATCGACCCCGGCAGAAAGGAACTGGTCCTGGAGGCAGCAGACCGTCGCCGGGCCGACGTCGTCGGCGACGACGTGACGTTCGTCGCCAACCTCAACAACAACGTGACGACGGCCTGCACGACCGGGTGTCTCTTCTGCAACTTCAAGAACACCGCCCACCTCTTCGAGTCCGACTCCGAGGTAGACCATCAGGGCTTCACCAAGACGCCCGCAGAGTCCCGCGACATCGTCGCGGACGCCGTCGAGATGGGCATCTACGAGGTCACGTCTGTCTCTGGCCTCCACCCGGCGCTCGTCCTCGACGAGGAACACCGTGAGATTCTCGAGTCGTACGACAATCCGGCGGCCGAAGTGAACTACAAACCACCCGAACGGTACGATATCGACCCCGAGACCTACGCGGCACAACTCGATGCGATGTCTGTCGATGGCGTCCACGTCCACTCGATGACGCCCGAAGAGGCCCACCACGCCAAGCGAGGCACCGACTGGAGTTACGAAGAAGTCTATCGCCGCCTCGCAGCGGCGGGCCTCGACAGCGCCCCCGGAACCGCCGCGGAGATTCTCGTCCCCGAAGTGAGAGACGTCATCTGTCCCGGAAAAATCGGCACCGACGAGTGGGTCGCTGGGATGGAAGGCGCGATGCAAGCCGGATTGGACGTGACGGCGACCATCATGTACGGCCACGTCGAAAACGAGATGCACCGCGTGATGCACCTCGACGTCGTCCGCGACTTACAGGACCGCTACGGCGGTATCACCGAGTTCGTCCCGCTCTCGTTCGTCTACCAGAACACGCCGCTGTACGACCGTGGCCTCGTCACTGGCGGCGCATCGGACGACGAAGACGAACTCATGATTGCCGTCTCGCGTCTCTATCTCGACAACATCGACCACATCCAGTCGTCGTGGGTGAAGTTTGGGAACGCGAAGGCGCTCAAACTGCTCAACTGCGGAGCGGACGACCTGATGGGGACGATTCTCTCCGAAGAGATTACGAAACGCGCCGGCGGCGAGTTCGGCGAGTTCCGGTCGTTCGAGGAGTACGTCGACATGATAACCGCAATCGGACGCCGACCGGTCGAACGCTCGACCGACTACCGAACACGCCGACCACTGGACCCGGACGACGACACACACGGGCCGATGCTCGGCCCCCGCGCCGACGGGACGCCGATGCTGGAACGCCGCCGCGACCCGGCGACGGCAGACGATTGATATGATGGCGACGACTCACGCGGCGGTGGGTCTCACCGTCGTCGTCCCGCTGACACAGGTCGCACCGGAACTCGCAGTGCCTGCAGCCATCGGTGCGCTCCTCGGCGGGGTCTTTCCCGACGTGGACCTCTTCGTCGGCGTCCACCGAAAGACGCTGCACTTTCCTGTCTACTACACCCTCGCAGCGGCTGCGCTGGGGGCCGTCGCTGTCACAGCACCAGCCGCACTCACCGTCGCACTGGCGTTTTTCTTCCTCTCGGCGGGCATCCACTCCATCACGGACTGGTTCGGTGCAGGCGACGAACTCCGTCCGTGGAACCGAACCTCAGACCGCGCTGTCTACGTCCACCCCGCGAAACACTGGCTTCGCCCGCGCTATCTCGTTCGGTACGACGGTGCACCCGAGGACCTTGGACTGACGCTCTTGTTCGCGATCCCACCATTGCTCGTCTTCGACGGTGCGATTCGTGTCGCCGTCGTGGTTGGCATCGCTATCGCGCTGTTCTACACGGGCTTCAGAAAGCGGATGCCAGACTGGTTCGGCATCTGAGTGGCGTGTGAGTGGCGTGGCCGACTCAGGAGACACCGACTATCGCTCGGGTGTCGAGAGTGGTCCAGCGCCACGGGCGACTCGACGGAGTCGCTCGCCGTGAACGTCGTCTTCTCGGAGACGCTCGGCGATGGGTGGCCGAATCCACGCATCTCCGTTCTGTGGGGCGGGTGCGGGCGTCGTTTCGGGTGGGCGAACGTCGTCGGGTACGAACCGCGAATAGACGGGCAATCGCTCGCGGAGTGGAACGCCTGCTTCGTCGGCGATGTCTGCGAGTTCCTGAAGTGCTGGCCACGCGTACTCGGGGTTCACGTAGTCGTCGGTGACCGGTGAGACACCACCGAGGTCGTCGACACCGCAATCGACGAGACTGGCGGCCTCAGAGAGATTGGGTGGCACTTGCACCGATATCTCGTCGGGGAGTGCAACCCGCGCCATCGCGACGACGCGTCGCATCGTCGCTCTCGAGGGGCGTTCGAAGGTCGACCGCTCGTTCGGGACGACGTTCTGGACGATGACTTCCTGGATGTGGCCGTACCGTTCGTGGAGCGTGCGGATGGCGAGGAGGCTCTCTGCTCTGTCGCGCCACGTCTCGCCGATGCCGACGAGGATGCCCGTCGTGAACGGGACGCCTTCTTCACCGGCAGCACGGATGGTGTTGAGGCGCTGTCCGGGTGTCTTTCGCCGCCCACCGGAGTGCGCAGCGACGTCTGCTGTCGTCTCCAGCATCACACCCATGCTGGCGTTCACTGGTGCGAGTTTGGCAAACTGCTCGCGGGTGAGGTCACCGGGGTTCGAGTGTGGGAGCAGTCCTTCGTCGAGGGCGACTTCACAGGCGGCGACCAGATACTCCAGAATGTCGTCGTAGCCCCACTCGTCGAGTTGGCGATGAATCTCGGTGTACCGGTCGTCGGGTTCGTCACCGAAGGTGAACAGCGCTTCCGTACAGCCGGCATCTGCGCCCATTCGCACCACGTCTCGAACCTCGTCGAGCGACATGAGCGTCGCCTCGCCGGGCACGTCGTAGTAGGTACAGTACGTACAGGTGTACCGACAGGCGGTGGTCAGCGGGAGAAACACGTTCCGTGAAAACGAGAGCGCTGTCGGTGCCTCGACATCGTCGGGAGTAACCGCGAGGAGGCGGTCGATTTCGGCGTCGTCGATGTCGATATCGACTCCGTACTCGTCGGCACCGGGGAACATACCACTCGGTCTGCGACGGACCACCAAAAACGTGTCACTCGCGGTGTTGTCCAAGACAGAAGTTGAGAGTGGGTCGGGGTATTGGTGCCAGACACGACCCTGACCCATCCGAAGAGGCGTCAGACGTCGAATCCCAGTACAGGAAACTCGCCTAACCGCCGCGACGTTCGGACTCCACTTCGTCACCCGCACCGTCTCGAAGACGGCACGGGAGCGCGGCGCACGTTGCCTCAGTTCCCGCCGGGCACACGAACACACCGCGCCTGTCAATATTTCACGTGGAGCATTATGGTCCTATCGGCGACGCCGCACCACATCGATACGCCCGCCGTCGTCGCTGAGCGCGACGCCAGCGGCGTCGAGCCACGCTCGTATTCGGCCGTCTCCGTGCAAGAGAACCTCGACGAGGTCACTCGGTTCGTCGATATCGACGGCGAGACGCATCGAATCGAGTTCGACGAACGAGACGCCGGCGTCGTCCGCGATGGCCCGGTGGTCTGCAATCGACGCCCCGTGGTAGTCGACCGAGAAGGCGGGTGTTCGCACGACGAGCGCGTTCGTTCCCCCACGGAGTCCCGGTGCGGCCACCACGTCACCCGGCGTGTCGAACAACCGAGTAAGTGACTCCGGCGTCGCGAGCGCGAGGTCTGCCATGACGATTGCAACCGGTTCGTCGCCGCCGAGTTGGCCGTTGACCGCGTCGGTTAGCGGCCGGTCGTCGACGATGACTGGGACGTCTTCGTTGATGTCGTCAGACTGTGTCTGACGGTCTGACGAGCGTTGCTCGTCGATGTCGAGCGGTGCGTCAGCAAGAACGACTGGGGTACCGCCCGCGGATTCGACTGCGTCGAGAACGCCCCGGAGCATCGTGTGCGCGAAGTCGCGTCGCTCGTCGGCGTCGAAAAATGGCGCGAGTCGCGTCTTCGGGGAGTCAACCCCAAAGGGGACGACGACTCGCATGAAACGTTATCCCAGTTTGTCGTACGTCTGCTGTTGGGACTTCCAGTAGAGGAAGCCACCTGCGAGCAGGCCGACGACGAGCAGGCCACCAGCCGCGTAGATGAGTAGCTGCGTGGTCTGACTCGACTGCTTTGCCTTGTTGGCTTTCGTCTCAGCGTCTTCAGCGAGGTTCGACGCGAGGCCGAACTCTTCGCCTTCGAAGGCTTCGACGGCGTTGTTGAGTTGGTTCTGTGCGTCTTGCGTGTTCGAACCACCGGCAGCGGCGATCGCCGCTTTCGCACTGTCGAGTTTGTCGCGTGCAGCGGCACTCTCGTCGGTGTAGTGGTGGGCCGACCACGAGCCGATATCGTTACTGGAGCCACCTTCGCGGGTCTGATTGAGCCGCATGACGGTGAACGTCTGCGCCGGGTCGTAGGTGTAGTTCCCGACCTCGGGTGCCGTTCCCGTCACCGAGACTTCGACTTCACTGGTTCCGTCGTCAGCGACGACGTTTGCCCCGGTGAAGTTCTGCCCGTCGAAGGACTGCTGGTCGACTTTCGCGCCCGTCTGGTCGTAGTACGTGACGGTCCACGTCACATCCTCGAGTTCAGTCTCACCCTGGAGACTCCAGGCTTCGAGTTGTGGGTTCTTGTACAGTTCGTCGAGTGTGACCGATGCAGTCACTTTCGAGTCGACCTGTGCCTCGGAGGGCGCGTCCTCGGAGGCAACGCTCACCGCACCTGCCGGTACTGCCGCAACCGACAGGAGGACGACGAGCGCAAGAGCCAGCTTAGAAAAGTGACTCCAGTTCGTCCTCGTCATCGTTTATGAGGTTCTCCAAATTGGACTCGCTCTCCTGACGAATCTCTTCGATGTTGTCCTGTGCCTCGATGGCAACCTGCTGTAGCTCCTTGATGCGGGGCACGTTTGCCACTCCAGAGAGGAGGATGACACTCGCGACCTTTCCAGCGCCCGGAATCGGGTAGTCACCGCCGCGAACTTCCATGGAACCGGTCTGCTCCTCGATCCATTTCCGCCCGCGCTCTATGCCTTTCCGGTTCAGATGCTCCGGCGGGCCAGCGAGGACGAGCAGTGCGCGCTCGGCACCTTCGATCTCACAGGGGAGGGTGAGGCGACCGAGTGCGGCCTTGCGGACGAGGCTGGTGATACGGTTCGTGGTGTGGGCAGTGTCGAGGTTGTCGTCGGGTTCGTCACCGCCGGTGAGTCGCGACAGGAGGCCGCCGTTCTTCTTCTTCCGAGGTTCGACGCCTTCGGAGGCGTAGCCGACGGTCGAGACGCCGCCACCGGCCAGCGTGTTGATAATTTCCGAGGAGTCGACGACGGACTCTGCGACGTTCTGTCCGTCTTTGACTTCGCCAGCGCCGAAGAGGACGCCGAAGCGGTTGACGATCTCTTCGTTGATCTCGTCGTAACCACCCTGGACGGACTCGCCTGTCTTTCGCCAGGCGTCGTTGTCGAACACGAGGAGATTGTCGACCTCGCGGACGAACGTCTGGAACGAGCGGGCGGCGTTCAGGGTGTAGATGCCACCCTCGTCGGACCCGGGCAGGATGCCGAGGCCGTAGACGGGTTCGGTGTAGATGCGTTTGAGATGTTTCGCAAGGACTGGCGCACCGCCGGACCCGGTGCCACCACCGAGACCGGAGACGACGAGGAAGGCGTCGACTTCGTGTACTGGGATGCTATCGATTGCACCCTGTACCTCGTCGATGTCTTCTTCGGCGATCTCCGCACCGAGTTCGTTGTCCGCACCGACGCCGTGTCCCTTCACGCGGGACTGGCCGATGAGGACGCGCTGGTCCTTCGGGATGTTCTTCAATCCAAGCAAGTCGGCTTTCGCAGAATTCACTGCGACTGCTGCGCGAACGATACCGGCGTTTCGTTCGCGGTCGTACTCGACGAATTTGTCGACTACTTTTCCCCCGGCTTGCCCGAATCCGATCATTGCGAGCTTCATAGGTTCGGTCCCCTCGCCATTGCGTGAATTGAAGAACGAAGGCAGGCATAAGCGTTGTGGGATAGACGTGTAAACTCGTTGTAATGTTAGGTGAAAAAAACGGGTGACGTCGGAGGGGTGTTAACCGCACATTATGGCGTTAGAACCCCCTCAGAGTCGTGAAAAGTCAGCTTTCATAATCAATTAACTAATAAATTATTCGTATCTCACCTGTTCGATTCAGTACCGTTCCGAAAAACGTGAGAGACCAGTTCTGTGATAAACAGAAATCGCACCGATTCAGTTCGGTTCTGGTCAGGTCGGGTCGGGTCAGTTTCGTTCGTCGAGGTACGTCCCGAGCGTCTTCATCGAGTCAATCTCGACACCGAACGCGTCCACATCGTTGTCGTCAGTGGTGTTATCGAACTTCAGCGACCGATACTGGTCTTTGCCCATCGGGAATCCGGGGATCGCTCCGAGGACACTGAGTCCGATGCCCGCGAGTCCCATCGGAAGGGGGACGATGCTGATGGATTTGCCTTCCGCGTCGTAGACCATCTCGGTGATGTCGCGCAGGTCGAGTTTCTCCGGGCCACCGATGGTGTACGTCTTTCCGACGTGTTCGTCTGCTTCGACTGCGTCTGCGAGCATCGGGACGATGTCACCGACCCAGATGGGTTGGAAGCGCGTCTTCCCGTTTCCGGGGAGCGGATAAAGCGGGACACCCGGTGCGAACATCCCCTTGAGCCGCTTGGTGAACGAGACGAACTCGCCACCATCGCCGAACACGACAGAGGGTCGGAAGATGACCCAGTCGAGACTCGACGATTCGATTGCACGCTCGGCCTCGCCTTTCGACCGTATGTACGCGGTGTCGCCGGTGGCGTCGGCACCGAGTGCGCTCATCTGGACGATTCGAGACACGTCGTGCGACTCGGCTGCCTTCACGACGTTCTCGGTGCCCTGTCTGTGGACGATGTCGTGCATCTTGTTCCCGCCTTTGGGTTCGAACAGCGGGGAGAGGGCGACGAGGTTGACGACAACGTCTTTCCCGTCGAAGGCGTCGGCCATCGAGTCGTAGTCGGTGACGTCACCAACCGTGTGTTCGACACCGTCCGGAAGTCCAGACGTGTCTGGAGAGCGTGACATCGCAGTGACCGCGTGTCCACGCGATTGGAGTTCGCGACAGAGGTGCGTACCGATGAATCCACTTCCGCCGACGACAAGGACGTTCATACCGTATTATCCGGCGGAACGAGGGTAAAGCTAACGGGGGCCGAGAGTCGAATTCGCTCCCAACCAGTCCGATTAGAAACGTTTCGGGCGAGTGGCGACCACACTGTACAGACCCCAGACACCACACTGTACAGACCCCAGACACCACACTGTACAGACCCCAGACACCACACTGTACAGACCCCCGACCACTGACACGAACGGTTCGGGGTGCTTTTTCGTTGGGGCCGATTCAGTTGGTGTATGCTCGTCACGCTCGAGGGACTCGACGGAAGCGGCAAGACCACCGTCTGGGAGGCCCTTCACGATGTGTATTCGGATGCAGTGTTCACCCGCGAACCGACCGACGATTCGTGGTACGGTGACGCGGTCAACCGCGCAATCGGTGACGACGACGCCGACCCACTGGCGACGCTCTTTCTCTTCACTGCCGACCACGCAGACCATCTATCTCGGGTCGTCCGCCCTGCGCTCGCCGAGGGCAACCTCGTCATCTCGGACCGCTACTCTGACTCGCGCTACGCCTATCAGGGAGCGTCGCTCCGCGACAGCGACATCAAACGGCCGATGGAGTACATCAGAGGCATCCACGCCGCGTTCACTCGACCACCGGACAAGACCATCTACCTCGACGTGGACCCCGAGACGGCGGCCGCTCGAAGTGGCAAGACCAACAAGTTCGAACAGTCGGGCTACCTCGCAGAGGTCCGTGCGAACTACGAGCGACTCATCGACGCAGAACCGGACCGGTTCGTTCGCGTGGACGCGACCCAACCGCCAGAAGACGTCCTCGACGCGGTCGAGTCCGCACTCGAAGCGATTCTCGACGAAGCGTAACTCGCAGGGTTCGGCGCTGTCGTCATCGGGACTCTGGAAGGTTCTCGAACTCCTCCGGTGGCGGTACGTAGAGCGTGTCGATAGTGAACCCGAGCGCCAACGGCATTCCAATCATCACACCGAGCGCGGCGATTGGGCTGCCGAGGTCAACGCCGATGCCGAGGACGCCCGAAAACACGAGCGTCGAGAAGAACAACACCAGCGGAATGAGTAACAGCGCGTACAGCACGTACCCCCACTGCGTCTTCAGTCGAAGGCGGAAAAAGCGGGTCATGACCGCCGCGATAAGCGTGTGCAGTCCGACGACGACGACCATGAGCACGAGGTTGACCACCGAGACCATACGCCGCCTAGGGAGGCGGTGGTCTTTGGCCTGTCGCTCTCGCGGGCGGGTGGTTCTCGAAGACCACTTCGAAACGGGTGACGTTTATCACGAAGGACCGTGACCCACCGCCATGCACCGACTCATCGCAGAGCGCGGGTTGGACGGCACGGAGTTCTCTGCAGACGACGCCCGCGCCGCCCTCCGCGACATGATTCGAGCGCGACGATTCGACGAGCGTGCACTCGCCCTCCAGCGGCGTGGATGGATGAGCGGCTATCCACCGTTCCGCGGGCAGGAAGCGTCCCAGATTGGTGCGGCACACGCGATGCGCGACGACGACGTACTCCTGCCGACCTACCGGTCGAACGCACTCCAGATTACTCGTGGCGTCCCGCCGAGCGACATCTTCCTCTTCCGCCGTGGCTACGCCGAGTACGAGTCGGACCACGACGTTCCGGTGTTTCCACAGGCGGTTCCGATTGCGAGCCAGCTTCCCCACGCCACCGGCGTTGGCATGGCCGCCACCTACCGCGATGACGACTACGCGGCGCTGGTCTGCTTCGGTGACGGGGCGACGTCAGAGGGGGATTTCCACGAAGGGCTCAACTTCGCCGGTGTCTTCGACGCACCGGTCGTCTTCTTCTGCGAGAACAACGGGTACGCGATCTCACTCCCCCGCGAGCGCCAGACTGCGAGCGAATCCATTGCAGCGAAGGCCGACGCGTACGGCATCGACGGGATGCAAGTCGACGGCAACGACCCGCTGGCGGTCAGAGAAGCGGTCGAAGAAGGGCTGAAAAAGGCCCGAGACGGCGAGCCGGTACTCATCGAGGCACTCACGTACCGACAGGGCCCCCACACCACCGCCGACGACCCGTCTCGCTACCGCGACGACGACCCGGACCTCCCCGAGTGGCGGATTCGTGACCCGCTCGAACGCTTCGAGGAGTTCTGTCGAGCGGAGGGCGTCGTGGACGACGAACTCGTCGAGTCGATGTACGAAGACGCAGACGACGAACTCCGTGAGGCGGTCGAGACGGCAGAAGCGGCGCCAGAACTCGGTCCAGAGGAGTTGTTCGACTACATCTACGCGGACTTGCCGGCAGAACTCGTTGCAGAGCGAGAAGACTACATGGCGTTCGTCGACGAACACGGTCCGTTCCCGCTCGAACGCTGAACAGTCCCACGACCGTGATACCACTCTCGTTCGCACTCTAGCGAGACCACTCTCGCTCTTACTGGTTTTCCCACTGCGTCAACAGACCGAGAATAGCGATGTTACTCGTCCAGCGAGATGTACGTCTTCGTGTCGGTGACGCCCTGGAGTCCCTGTACTCGACTCGACGACGTTTTCAGCACTTCGTACACCTCCTCGGTGTCGACTTCGGCGATGATATCGTACGCGCCGGCGACGATGTGTGCCTCCGTCACTGTCTCGAGTTCGCGGATTGGCCCGAGTAACTGTTCGGACTCCCCAGCGCCAGTCTTCACCATGATGAAGGCGTGAACCATGCGTGTCATATTCTACCACATCATGCAAAAGCCTTGCCTCACCCGATACCGACTGACTCACCGAAACGGGGGAAGGTTATTTGCCTCCCCCGACATACCGTATTCGTATGCGGTTCGTTATCATAGGTTCTGGACGGGTTGGTCTGCGCACTGCCCGTGTCCTTCGGGAGGAAGGACACGAGATCACTCTCGTCGAGTTAGACCCCAATCGCGTCAAGCAGGCGCAAGAACGGGGTTTCGAGGTCGTCGAAGGAGATGGTTCCCACGAAGAGGTACTCCTCGAAGCGGGAATCGAGGACGCCGACGCACTGGGTGCGCTCACGGCGGACCTCAACGTGAACTTCGCGGCGTGTATGATCGGCAAGCACTTCGGCTGCCGGACTGTCCTCCGCATCGACGAAGATTACCGTGAAGAGGTCTACAAGAAGTACGCGCACGAAGTCGACGAAATCGTCTACCCCGAGCGACTCGGTGCCATCGGCGCGAAGAACGCACTGCTCGGCGGGTCGATTCGGGCGATTGCAGACATCGCACAGCATCTGCAGGTCATCCTCGTGACGGTGACTGAGGAGTCACCGATGAACGGATACAGTATCGAAGAGGTCGCACTCCCGGCGAACTCGCGACTCCTCGCGTTCGGCAAGAAAGACAAACCGATGGGCATCCCGCTCCCTGACGACTCCCTGGAGACTGGCGACCGGGTTGCCGTCCTCGCCGACTTCGAGGTCCTCGACGACGTTCGTCAACTGCTCGTCGGTGACGATGCTGTCCTCGCGGCGGGAGGTGCGTGACGATGGTCCACGCCTACATCATGGTGAAAGCCGCCGCCGTGACCGATGGAATCGACCACCTGAAAGAGGAACTCCTCGCCCTCGACAACGGAATCGAGAGTGCACACATCGTCGCTGGCGACATCGACTTCATCGTAAAGGTGGACGTCGGGACACCTGCCGACGTGAAGGATATCGCCGGTGGTATCCAGGCGGTCCAGGGCATCGAAGACACACAGACCTACATCGCGATGGACTGAGTCAGCGAGATACAGCACAGTCGCCGTCGCTGCCTCCCTCCCATCCGAACGCCCTCGGCCGGTATTCTCCTCGTACTCTCTCGACTGTCCCTACTGATTACTCGTTCCGTTCTTTCCACTCGTTCTGATCTGTCTAACCCTTCCATTCTGCCCACTCGTTTCGTTCTGTCTACCGTCTCCCCACAGCAGAGCATGAACCCCTGTTGTTACTGATTAGTATCCTACATCCATCTGAAAACGTCGCCTATCTGGCCAAAATTTTGATGTAGCGGAGTCGAAATTCTCAGATACTGTCCGAGTGGGGCAGTCGCCAACGCACAACGACTGGCGAGACGCCTCACCGACAGCACGTTCGACACCGGGCATTGACGACCCCGTCGACGACGGGTGTGTCTGGCAGCCCGACGAACATACCGGAGTACGGAAGGGCTTGCCGCCGCACATAGGGGTAGCGAGGAAACTCGCTGTGGCGCGCAAGGGGTTCGCGAGGGTACACGTGGCAGGGGCACACGCGAGAACCACGCAACAACCCCCCCAAGTCACATTTTTCGGGACCTCGCATCGTGCCGATGCGGCCAGAGTGCGTTAGAATCCAGTGCCAGGTTAGAACCCAGTGCCAGCAACGTCCCGTGCCCGGCTCAGGATGCTCGTCACCGGTTCGGTGTACTCGTATCCGGGGATGATGCCTTCGACGAACGTTCCTTCGACGTAGTCGATGATTGCACCGGCATCGTCGACGCCACGTCGTTCGTTGATGTCAGTGAACGTCGTCTCGACGACTGCTTCGTCGGCCACGCGACGAACGGTCGGGTCGAGTTCGTGGTCGCCTGCGATGACGCCGTTGATATCTTCGAGTCGGAGTTCGAACGTTTCGTACCAGCCGTCTTCGACGATTTCAGCCACGTCGTCGGCGACGACTGCCGACAGCATCGGGACACGAACCGCCACGTCGAACTCGACGTGTCCTGTGTCTTGCGTGGCGACGCAAACGACGCCTTCGAATGGCGTCGTCACCGACTCGTACGTCCGGTCGTCGACCTGTTCGAACGACCCGTGGTCCCCGAATGCCCGGTGAACTCGGCCGGGGAGTTCGTCTTCACTCATAGCCAACAGAATGGTCTCACGGGAGAAAAGTTCGTTGCGTCGGAGTCGCGTCTAACCGACAGACAGCGTCTGAGTGGACAGAATGGCGGCATATTTAAGTATCTCGCCGCACTCCTTTCAGGTGACGCTTCGCTTTGGAGGGCCGAAGCGTCAGCGGGGACCAATCTAGGGTGGCAATTCCCGCGCGGGCCGCTCCCGTGCGGTTGCCTATCCCTTTCTGACGAACCCAACGCTTCGAGCGGTGAGTCCGTATTTTCGTGCTGTCGTCTCGCCGAGTGACGTCGATGTCTGTTCCGTGGCTGTCTGTTCTGTACATCGTCCACCGACTCCCGAGTCGCTACACTGTCGAAACTGCAGACGACGGTGCGTCTACTCGTCGTCTCCCGACCCATCGGTGGCGAGTTCGGCCATCGTCGGCGACGACAGCACCTCGGCGTCCATCGACTCGGTGTCCGTGTCGTCCTGTGATTCGAAATCACCGTCCGCAATCGAGGCGTCAGTGCCAGATTCCACGCCAGTTCGAACCTCGAACCGGCCGGCGAGCGACCGGAGTTCGTCTGTCGTGGTCGACAGTTCTTGCATCTGTCCAGCGACGCCACTCATCGTCTCGTTCTGGTCGCGTGCCGCGCTGGCGACGGCTGCTGCGTCGGTCTGTGCCTCGGATGCAATTTCGGCTGCTTCGTCCGCGAGACGAGCAACCGACTGTGCGGCCGACGCCTGTGAGTCTGCAGCGTCGTCTATCGCGGCGACGCCGATGTCGACTTCCTCGAGTCGGTCCACTGCTTCGTCGATGGCCTCGACGCTCTCGGCAACCGTCTCGGAACCGGTCGAGACGCGTTCTCTCGCGGCGCGAACGTCTGCGACTGTCTCGTCTGCCGCCGCCTCGACTTCGTGTATCGACTCGGCGATTTCGCTCGTCGCTTCGGTTGTCTCTTCGGCGAGTGACTTCACACTCTCTGCGACGACAGCGAACCCGGCTCCTGCATCGCCTGCACGTGCGGCCTCAATAGAGGCGTTGAGGGCGAGCAGATTAGTCTGGTCGGCGATCTCGTCGATGAGGTCGACCACCTCGGAGATATCGGCAACGTCTCCGCGAAGGGTCTCGGCACCGTCTGCGGCGGCGGCGACGCGGGCGTCGATAGCCGCCATCTCGTCGTGGACGGCGGCGCTGGCGTCGCGACCAGATTCCCCATGCTCGGTGGCCTCACTGGCGAGTGACGCGAGTTCGTCCGCCGATGCCGCAACCTCTTCGACTGTCGCCGAGAGGTCCTGCATCTCCGAGGAGACGTTGGTCAGGAGCGTCGCCTGTTCGACTGCACCATCAGAGATATCGGCCGTTCCCTGTTCGACACGGTCGGATGCTGCAGTGACCTCTTCGGTTCCGGCGGTGACGCGCTCGCCGGCGGCGTTGACCGTGTTCGCAAACGTCGCGACCTGTCCAATCGTCTCTTCGAGGTCTGTGAGCATCGCGTCGATGCCCTCACCGACACCAGCCATCGCATCGTCGTCCGGTGTGACCGACGTTCGAACGGTCAAATCTCCCGTCGCGGCACGGTCCATCGTCTCTCGATAATCGGTGGCAGCGGCTGCGAGGTCTGCTTGCGCCTCCTCTGCTGCTTCGATGCGGTTCCGAAGCGCGTCTCGCATCTCACCGAATGCGTCGCTCAGTGCTCCTAACTCGTCGACACGAGCGGTGCTGAGGTCGGCATCGAGGTCACCGCTCGCCAGTGCTTCGGCGCGCGTTTGGAGTCGGCGCAACGAGACGACGGTCCCGCGACCGATGACGGTGCCGATGAGACCGAGACCAGCGAGTGCGACGCCGATGAGGATGGCGATATCTCGTTCGACGAACTGCGCCACTGCGTAGGCATTTTCGGGCGGGGCCTCGACGATGACTGCCCAGTTCGTGCCCGTGACTGGCGCGTGAGCGACGACCGACCCGTCTCGTTCGACGACACCCGATTCGCCACCGATTGCCGCGTCGAGTGCCGGTGTCTGGTCGCCGTCACGGTACTGTGTCAGGATATCGCTCCCGTATTTGTCGAAGGCGATGACCCCGTCGTCGGTGACGACTCTCGTGTGTGACCCCTCGATTGGTTCGCTGAGCGTCCCTGCGTGTTTGGTCGCGTCGACGACGACCATCACGGCGGCGTCTCGACCAGCGACAGGACTCATGAACGCGAGTCGTTCGCCACCACCGTATCGGTACACTTCGGAGACCGCGACCTGATTCGGGTCGACCATCGTCAGCGACCCCGTCGTCCACGAGATGTCGAGGTCCTCGACAGTCTTGGTCTCCAAGACGCTGTCAGTACTTCGGACGATGTTCCGGTTCGATGGTTTGATGTAGTGGATGGCGAGCACTTCGTCAGGGAGATTCTTTTTCTCATAATCGAGAATACCGTCGATTTCTTCTTCGTTCCCAGACCGAATCGCATCGTACTCTGAGAGCATTCGAGCCGTCCGTGAGTAGCCGTCTACCCAACTCGATAGCTCTTCTGCCTCTAACGTCGCGACCATCTCTAAATTCGTGTGGGCGTCTCCTCTGACCTCTTCGCCGACCATATCAGAGACGTAAAAGCCGAATCCGCCAAGGACTCCCGCCACCAACAGGATGACGAGCAGAAACTTTCGGAGGTAACTGCGTCTGAGAACCTCCGGCACGAGGGTGGCGAGTTTCATCTTATTCGTCCGCTCGAAAATAAGACGTAAAATCTTGCCCCACTAGCTATCGATATTGATAACACTCCAGACGATGACCTGTCGGTTTTCCGCACCGCTCAGTACCCCTACGAGAGGTCGCTCGCTGTCACACCGAGTGCGACTGCTGCCGCCCCGGTCGCACCCCCGCCCGTCGCGACGTACGTCGGGAGCGTCGAGAGCACTCCGCCTCCGAGACCAGCGACGAAGCAGAGTGCCATTCCAAAGAGTGCAGCGTCGTACCTCGTCGGACCATTCTGTGGAAACACGGTGTAATTACATGTCATTAGCGCATCCACAAAAGAAGTTGTGGAGGCGGGACTACTCGCCGCGCTCGTCGACGCTGTCGCCGTCTGACTCGACTACGCGTTCGCCACGGTCGGTTTCTGCCTCGCGTTCTTCCGTCTCGACTATCTGGAGTTTGTCGAGTGCGCGTTCTCGTTCACCCGTGACCGAGACGTCACGCAGTCCGAGCGAGAGTGCCGCGTCGAAGCAGCGAACCGCTTCTTCGAACTGACCACGCTCTGCGAGGAAGAAGCCACGGTTGTACCACGCGTGCGCGTCTCGCGGGTCGAGTTCGACCGCCCGTTCTGCGTGTTCGAGCGGATTCGACGAGTCACCGAGCTCCCACAGCGCGTACGCGAGGTTCATCTCCGCGATGGCCGCGTGGTCGTTGTCGTCGTCGATTCTGAGCGCCTCTCGGGCGGCACCGATCGCTTCGTCGTACTCTCCAAGCTGTGCGTGCGCGACGCCTTTGTTCACCCACGCCTCCTGTGCTTCGTGTGAGTCTTCGTCGGCATACGCGATCGCTCGACCGAAGCTGTCGATCGCCTGTCCGTACTCTTCGATAGCGACGTACGCCAACCCAATCTCGACGAGTTTCTGAACGTCGACTGCTTCCGGAACGATTTGCGACTCGTCGAGGATGTCGGCGAGGACGTAATCGTCTGCCGGGTCGACGAGCCGGGTGTTCGCTCGAAGCTCGGGGGGGTCGAGGTCGAACCCCTCGTACGGGTTTCCGAATCCACCTCCCTCCGAATACCGGTGGTCACGAGTCGAGGTCATCCATGAGTGTTGGTGCGGAGACGACATAACATGTCGTGTGGATGTGTTCTCGCCTGCGGTGAGTGTCGCTCTCTCGAAGGCTGTGAACTCCACCCCAGCGCGATACCATCGGATGTTTGAACTCCCCCAATACGTTGAATTTGGCACATTCGAGCCGTTTGAGGGGCGATAACTGCGGTATTTATCTTCCACACAGTATACTTAGATAGTTGACATGTGGCCAAATCGCTTAAATGCTCTTGGTTTGCATCCAAAATCAACTGGGGTGGACTCTAATCCACGGGTGGTGTCCGGATTGATTCTACCGAAGGAATACTCCGAGTAAGCCGTTCCCATAGAGAACCGACCCAGGCCGCAATCCAACCATGAAATTAGGCGTAATCGGTGTCGGCAATGCAGGCAGCAAAATTGTCGACAAGATGGTCGAATTCGAATCGC
The DNA here is from genome assembly GCF_048158745.1 of Haloferax sp. DFSO52. Taxonomy (NCBI): domain Archaea; kingdom Methanobacteriati; phylum Methanobacteriota; class Halobacteria; order Halobacteriales; family Haloferacaceae; genus Haloferax; species Haloferax sp. DFSO52. The sequence goes on from NZ_JBLOPB010000002.1 coordinate 577,586, forward strand.
TCACGAACCGAAAACTCTGTCGTCACGTGATGGTGATAAACACCGCTCGGACAGACCTCACCAAACCGGACCACATCCCGGAGGACCGACGGATTCTCATCGGAGACACACACCAGAAAGCCAAAGGCCACGGTGTCGGTGGCGATGTGGACGTTGGTGCCGAAGTCGCCCGAAACGACATGGACGAGATTCGACGAGCGTTCGACGACGTGGACATCCACGAGGTAGACGCCATCTTGGTCTGTGCGTCGCTCGGCGGCGGAACCGGCAGCGGTGCCGGTCCAGTCGTCATCAACGAACTGCAGAAGATGTACGACGAACCAGTGTACGGGCTGGGTGTCCTCCCCGGAAAGTACGAAGGTGGCCGACCGGCCCTCAACGCGGCCCGGTCCCTCCAGTCGTTCGTCAACAACACGGACAACTTCATCGCCTTCGACAACGACGCGTGGCGGTCGAAAGACCAGACGGTCGGTGAAGGCTACGAAGGCATGAACCGCGAACTGGCGACTCGTATCGTCACCCTCCTCGGTGCCGGCGAGTACGACGAACCGACCATCGCCGAGAACGCGATGGACTCCAGCGACATCATCCGCACGCTCGACACGGACGGCATCTCGTCTATCGGCTACGCGTCGACGTCGGTCGACAACAGCGATGGCTTCATGAAGCGGTTCCGTGAGGACCACGAAGTCGACGACACGTCCAACTCCGCCGCGAAAATCAACGGCCTCGTCCGTCGGGCAGTCAACTCCCGACTCACGCTGCCGTGTGAACCCTCGAGCGCAGACCGAGCACTCATCGTCCTCTCCGGACCGCCGTCCGAACTCTCTCGGAAGGGACTCGAGAGCGCCCGTGAGTGGATCGAAAACGAAGTCGATACCGTCGAGGTTCTCGCTGGCGACGACCCCCGAGAGAACGCCAATGCGCTCTCTGCTGTGGTGTTGCTGTCGAACGTCACGCAAACGCCACGCATCGAAACGATTCAGGAACAGGCAGTCGCTGCCCAAGAAAAGATTGCCGAACAAGAGGCCGTCCGCGAAGAAGAAATCGCCGACCTGATCACGGACAAGGACGGCAAAATCGACCCGGTCATCTGACCATGACTCCCGTGAACCGGGGGGGAACACACACCTCTCAGGGAGTGGTCCGATGAAACTCGCAGTCATCGGCGTCGGTCACGCGGGCAGTCGCATCACCAACCAGATTCTGGAGTTCGAGCAGTCCACCGGCCGAAACTTCTGCCACGGAAACACGCTCCTCATCAACTCGACCCAACCCGAGTTCGATGCGCCCGAACACGTCCCCGAAGAGCGGCGACTGACGATTGGGGACGTCTACTGGGAGGCAGATGGGTCGGATATCGACGGCGACCCTGACCTGGCAGCCGAAATCGCACGCGAAGAGAAGAACGACATCATCCGGACGTTCGACCTCATCGAGTTCCACCAAATCGACGGGGTTCTGGTGCTCGCAGGACTCGGACGCGGGACCGGTGGCGGTGCCGGCGCAGTCGTCATCGACCAGTTGAAGGAAATCTGTGACGAGCCAATCTACGCCGTCGGCGTGCTTCCAAGCGAATCGGAAGGCGAAGAGGTGGCGCTGACCGCCGCGCGGACGCTCCAGTCGTACGTCGCCAAGGCGGACAACGTCATCGCCTTCGACAACGACGCGTGGGAGGATGCAGACTTCGCCACCGTGGGTCGGTTGGACGATGCCACAGCAGACGACGAACAGTCCGGTGCAGACGAAGACGAGGACGCCAGTACAGCCGACGGAGAGAATACCAGTCCGGCCGAAGACACGCGCGACGACCATACCGACTCGGTTGGCAGTGGATTCGAGCGCATGAACGTCGCGCTGGCCAAACGCCTCGTCACACTGTTCGCAGCGGGCGAGTTCAAGAACGCCACTGATTCCGAGAATCGGATGGATCCGAGCGACATCATGCGGACGCTCGACACAGGCGGCATCTCGTCTATCGGCTACGCGTCGAGTGACCTCAAACAGGCCGGCGGCGTCCGCTCGTGGGTCCGGTCGGTGAGCTCTCGGTTTTCGTGGATGCCCGAACCCGAATGGGCGTACGAAACCACCGACGACGAAGACGGGGCGACCGACGCTGCGAAAATCAACAGACTTGTTCGCCAAGCAGCCCAGTCGAAGCTCACGCTCCCGTGTGAGATTTCCAGCGCAGACCGGGCGCTAATCGTCCTCACAGGGCCCGCTCGAACACTCTCCCGAAAGGGCTTCGAGGGCGGTCGGTACTGGCTCGAACAAGAAGCAGACATCGTCGAAGTGATGGCTGGAGACGAACCGAACGAAAGGTCGTCGTCGCTTTCCACCGTGATTCTGTTCTCGAACGTCACTGACGTAGATAGAATCAAGGAGATACAGCAGACGGCGCTCAATCATCAACAATCCCTGCGTACCGAAGGGACGGAACTCGGTACGGCGGACTCCACATGACCGACCCGATGGGTGGCGACTGGGACCGGACTCCCTGGTGGCTTCCAGCGTGGCTCCTCGCCATGGTCAGTGGGATGCGAATCGACGTTCGATGGTTGCACACGTCGTGGATGGACATCGTCTTCGCACGGGACCAGAGCAATTCGGTCGTCGAAAACCGGAGACCAGAGAGTACCGGCGGTACCGTCGCCTACTATCTGTGGGCCGTACTCGGTGCGCTCGTTCTCACCGTGGTGTACCCACTCTTCGTTCTCGGATTGGCGACTCGGTTCTACGCCCACCGACTCGACCGATTCACCGCAGGACTCGGCTTCGCCGGCGTCGCGCTCTTTTCGGTCGTCGTCTGGGGGCTCTTCTCGGCGGCGACGTACATCTCACCGATTGCGTTCGAGGGGTTCGTCGCCGTCGTCGTCGCAGGCGTCGTCGCAACCATCTCTGCGGTCGTCGCACTCTACTTCAGACGGCTCGATGGGCGCGCAACCACAGTCGCGCTCGCGTATCCGCTGGGAGTGACTGCCATCTTCCTCCCACCGGTCGTCGCATCGCTCTACTCACCCACGCTGGCGTCGATCGTCTTCCCGAGTTCGACGTCGCTCGCGATCTGGATTCTGAACAACGTCCTCGACTTCGCCGGCATCGCCGCGTTCATTCGCGCCTCGTTCGAGTTGCAAGGGGTCGCGTACGTCGGTATGTGGTTCGCACTCGCGGTTCCAGTCGGGTGGTTCCTCGGCGGACTCGTCACGCTCGTCGACGGCGTGCGGGACTCGGGGTCCTCGCACCCTGCCGACGATGGTGGGTCGAAAATCTACTGACGCCGTTCTGTCCGGATTTCCTTTCTGTCGATAGTTTCTGAGGACGTGCTGAATACAGGGCGCGAGTCGGTCAGCCACGTATCCTAGACGAACCACGCCGTGGCTATTCGCACACGTGGACTCTCGCATCCAGCACCTGAACACTCTGGAACACGTGTGAATAGAGCGAGGCGGCGAAGACGCCGAGAGACCATCTCACTCTCTGTTTGGGGCCGACCGACGAGGGCCGTGATGGTCGGTAACCGGGGTACACGCTCCCAGCGTGGCCTCCGCCGAGGAGGGAGTCGAAGACTTATCTCCGGCGGCGATGACTCTCCTAACAGAAATGTTGTTCGCGTCACAGGTCCCCGGGGTGGCGTTCGAGTCACTCCCGATTGTGGCCTCTCTGTCAGCCGTCGCGCTGGCGGCGGTCCACCTCCTCGTCGGTGAGGGAGTCGACACCGACACGGGGGCGGGTCGGTCGGCCCTATCTGCCGCCGGGGGAGCGGCCGTCGCGTACGTGTTCGTCCTGCTTTTGCCCGAAGTAGCGCACTTCGCGGCCCAGGACCCGCGAGTCACCGCGGGCTCTGTCACCGAAGAGGCGATATACGGTGTCGCTTTCGCCGGGTTCGTCGTGTTCTACGGGCTGGAGGTCCTCGTCGCCCGAACCACGGCCGAGCAGTCCTCGCCGCCGCCAGCCGTGTTCTGGGCCTACACCGCCGTGTTCGCCCTCTATAGCAGTCTCATCGGGTACCTCCTGTTTCACCAGGAACTCCCGGGAGTCGTCAACCTCCTGCTGTACGCCGTCGCGATGGGACTGCACTTCACCATCACCGACCACGGAATACGCCGACACCTCGGGGCGCGGTACGACCGCGTGGGGCGGTGGGTGCTCGCGGGTGCGACCCTCGCGGGTGCCGCAGTCGGGTTCCTCACACTGGGTCAACCGCTCGTCATTACCGGGCTGTTCGCGTTCGTCTCCGGCGGCATCATCCTCAACGTCATCAAGGAGGAACTTCCGCACCCGCGACGGGGCCGGTTCCTCTCGTTTCTCGGTGGCGCAGTCGCGTACACCCTCGTCGTCGCACTCATCTGAGTCCGGCCCGGGGTGGACGAGATTCGAACCACGGTCGCTCACGTTCGTTCGCTCCCTGGTTCGAATCTCTCTGTCCGCACTTGGCACTCCTCACCTACGTTCGTCGGCACAAGTGCGGGGGACGAGATTTGAACTCGCGAATCCCTACGGAAGCGGATCTTAAGTCCGCCGCTTTTGGCCTGGCTCAGCCACCCCCGCGCAGTTGACCGTTCTCGGTGGAATAGAAAAGTGCTTTCGTTTCACCAGTCGACAGACAGCGACCCGTCGCCGTTCGGATCTGGCGAGAGTTCCTCGTCGGTTCGGCGGTCGATGACGTGGATGACGCCGCGGCCCTTCTTCGCGGGACACACCTCTGCAGCGCGGATGTTTTCGTCGAGTTCGTCCTCACCGACGAAGTACGACTTCGCGCGGGCGAGGCCAGTTTCGAGGTCCATCTCCCAGTTGTCTGCGACTTCTGCACAGCGACCTGCTCCGAAGCACTTGTTCGCCTCGAAGATTATCTTGTACGGCTTTTCTTCGACCGGCGGCGCGTTCTCGTCGGTGCCGAAGTCGCTTGGCTTGGGTCGCTCGGACTCCTCACTCATCGCAGGTGCTTGCAACCGACCGAACTTTGCGCTGTCGGTCGCAGGGTGCGCACCCCCGGTGGGTCTATTCGACACGAGTGCCAAGTGAAGACAGATGGGTTCGAGGCGACGTGAGTACTTCGGCGACGTTTTCCGTGCGGCCACGGCGAGCGAGCGTCATCGGTTCGTCGCTGATGTCTGGGCCGCACGCGGGTGGGAGACGACGCTCGAAGACTCGCTCGTCGTCGCCCGCCGCGCCACACAGACGCAACGAATCGCGGTGGTCACTGGCAGTCGATTCGGACTGCGACCTACGATTCCGGCTGATGCGGATGTCGTCGTCGCACTCACGCCGCTGTCTGCACCCAGTGCACGCGTCATCTCGCTGGACGAACTCTACGAACTGGTTCGCTACGGCCTCCCGGCAGCTGACGGCGACAGACTCGTCGAAACGCACTTCGGCGTGTCTCTCGACGACGTGCCTGCGTCGTCTTCGGTACACGTACCACGTGCCGACTCGACCCGGTCGGTACTGGTCGTCGTCGCCGTCGTCGCACTCCTCGTCGTCGCCATCGTCGCGACTGCGGGTGTTCCGGGTGTCGCCCCGCGGTTCGGCGGGGAACCAGAGTCGGACCAATCGACTGCGACGGCGACACCCGCACCGACACCGACACCCGAACCACGGGTCGTCGCTCCCGGTGTGACGACAGACGGTATCGAGAACGCCTCGGTGCTTGCTGCGGCCCACCGGAACGTGGTGGCCAACGAATCGTATCAGTGGACGATTGGCTATCGTGAGTCGATTGCCGGCGACGAGACGGGGCGCGAAGTCGAAGTCGTTCGGGTGGAAGAACCGCACGTCTACACCTCCGAGGTTCAACACGTCAGTTGGTCGGGGCTCAGGGCGTTCCCACGGCCGACTGCCTCAGAAGACTCCTACGCCGACGGGGCGTTTCGGTACGCTCGCCGACCGGCCGAACCAGACGGTGTCGCCGTCCGCGTCCTCGACCCGGAAGTGCTCGACGGCCCGGGGAGGCACGCAATTCGTGCCGAACGGTACATCGACTGGTATCTCTCGACTGAGCAGTCGCGAGTGGCGGACTCGGCAGTCGTCGACGGTGTCGTCGTGTACCGAATCGAGGGGAGTGGAACCGATTTCCCTCGCTCTCGTGACTACGCGTTCACTGCGTTCGTCGAAGAAAGTGGATTCGTTCGGTCGATGCAGGCCTCTTACGAGACCCGTGACGGACTCGGCGTCACCGTCTGGTTCGAGTACGATTCGGTCGGTACCACGACGGTCGAAGCACCATCGTGGGCTGAGAGTGGGAACCAGACGAGTGGGAACCGGGTGACGCCGGCCGGCTAACTTCGATTACTGCTCGATGTCGACGGATTCGAGGACCACGTCCGACACCGGTTTGTCCTGACGGTCGGTCGGGACAGAACCGATGTCTTCGACGACATCCATACCGTCGACGACTTTTCCGAAGACAGCGTGCTTGCCGTCGAGGTGGGGTTGCGCACCGAGGGTGATGAAGAACTGCGACCCGTTCGTGTTTGGCCCGCGGTTCGCCATCGACAGGACGCCGGCACCGTCGTGGCCGAGGTCCGAGTGGAACTCGTCGTCGAAGGTGTAGCCCGGGCCGCCACGGCCGGTCCCGGTCGGGTCACCGCACTGAATCATGAAGTTGTCAATGATGCGGTGGAAGAGGATATCCTCGTAGAGGGGTTCGCCTTCCATCGTCTCGTCGGTCTCGGGGTGGACCCACGTCTTCTCGCCTGTGGCGAGTCCGACGAAGTTCTCGACGGTGTTCGGAACCTTGTCCGCGAACAGTTCGACGGTGATGTCGCCCTTGTTCGTGTGGAGCGTGGCAGTTGGGTTGTCGCTCATACTTCGTTGGTCGGGCGGGCGAGTGAAAACCGTGCCGCCTTCGGTACATCCTTCGAAGGCTGTCAGGTGGGAGTGAAACGATGTTGCGACTTGCCTTCGGAACTGGCTGTGATTCTTCGAGACAACACTGGACTCGTGATTGACCCATTATCGATTGATGATACCGGCCACTGGGATTATTGTCTTGCAATCCAAAGCCACAACTGAGATTCATATGGAACACAACGTTGGCAGTCTCGACCGGACAGTTCGTCTCGCACTCGGAGCACTCCTCGTCGTCGTCGGCATCGGTGCAGTAGCAGGTGTGGTCCCGCTCGCCCCGATTCTGGCGGCCGTCGCCGTCCTCTTCGGTGTCGTCTTCCTCGTGACGGGATACCGGCAGTCGTGTCTGCTCTACCTTCCGTTCGGCATCAACACGTCTGACCGACAGTAGTCGGCCACCGAACCCTTCTCTCCGAACATCGTCGGCAGTGCGGTCTATTTTCTGCTGTAGTGAGGCCCCCCTACCTACAAGACACCCGACCGCGATGCGTCGAATATGCACACTGCGGAAACCGTGACGCTCGCCCGCCTTCCCTCCGGCGTCCCGGTGCAGACGACGGTTCACGTTTACGAACCTGCCGACGGCACTGATGGGCCGACACTCTACGTGCAGGCCGCCCAACACGGCCGCGAGATAAACGGAACCGAGGTCCTTCGTCGCCTTCACGGCCGACTCGATCGCGCCGACCTGACGGGGCGCGTCGTGGCCGTTCCCGTGGCAGACCCGTTGACGTTCGACCGCGTGTCGTACGTCACGCCGGAGGCCATCGACTCGGTCAACTCCAACATGAACCGTGTCTGGCCGGGTGACCCGGAGGGCACCCTTCATGAACGGATGGCCGCCACGCTCTGGGAGTTCGCCAGCGACGCGGACGCGATCGTGGACCTCCACACCGGCAGTCCGGACATGCTCACACACACGGTCTACCGCCAGAACGACGACGCCTCACGCGACCTCGCAGAAGCATTTGGCGTGGACTTGCTCCTCGCAGAGGCCGCCGGCGAAGACGCCGAAGAAGAGTGGACCAAACGCAACTTCGACGGCAAACTCCGCGTCGCGGCCACCGAGGCGGGCATCCCGTCTATCACGCCCGAACTCGCGCACAACAAGCAACTCGTCGAAGCGGCTATCGTCGCCGGCGTCGAGGGCCTCCTCAACGTCTGCCGAAGTCTCGGTATCCTCTCCGGTGCGGTCGAGTCGTGGGACGGCCAGACCTACCGGAACCACCTCGGTCGCGTCTCCGCGGACACGTCCGGTCTGTTCGTCGTCCGCGAAGACGTCGAACTCGGCCGCGAAGTCCGCCCCGGCGACCACCTCGGCTGGGTGTACGACCCGACGAGATACACCGTCTTGCAGGAAGTCGAAGCCGAACGCGCTGGCGTCGTCTACTCCATCGCCCGCGAAGCGACGGTCACGGCCGGGAAGACGCTCGTCGGTGTGGCACTTCCGCTGGACCGCGACGAAAACGAGTTGGCGACAGACGACGTGTTCGGTGAGATGGACGACGAACTCGATATCTAGGGTCTCATACCCTTGTCCTGGTGAATTTGTGTTCTGTGAGAATAATCTATTTTGCCCTACACGTCGTCGAATCAACACGTACCCCGGCGCCGTGGACTGCTAGGTCACCGTGTCGAGTAACCCACCAGTGGAGCATGATGCTCGGACTGTGGGGCACCGATGGGTCCGTAGGAAAGACAAATGTCATCGAAACAGAACGGAGGCGGACGAATTGATTATAAACGACGCGCGTTGCTGAAGGCACTTCCAATCGCTGGACTCACACTGGTCGGGAGTGGTTCTGCTGTCGCTACACCGGCCTATCCATCGGTCATCTCACTTCCCACTGGATTCCAGCCGGAGGGAATCGTCACCGGCCTCGGCAACGAATTTTTCGTGGGGTCGCTCGCCGGCGGGGCCATCTACCGGGGTAACCTGCGGACTGGGGAAGGGGAGATACTCGTCCCACCCGCGGACCGTATCGCAGTCGGTCTCGCACACGACCCTCGAAGTACCTACCTCTTCGTCGCCGGCGGACCGACTGGAAGGGCGTTCGTGTACGACGCGAACTCGGGAGCGATGGTCGCCGACTACGGACTCCAGGAATCGCCAACGTTCGTGAACGACGTCGTTGTGACGAGATCAGCGGCGTATTTCACCGACTCGTTCCGACCCATGCTGTACCGGGTTCCACTCGGTGCGGCCGGAGAAGTCCCCGACCAGAGCGAAGTGGAGGAGATTCCGCTCGGCGGTGACTTCACGTCGATTCCCAACGAGTTCAACGCCAACGGAATCGACGCGCCACCGAACGGGGCGTATCTCATCGTGGTAAATTCGACCACCGGACTGCTCTACAACGTGGACCCTGCGTCGGGCGATGCGACCGAAATCGACCTCGGGGGAGAGACGGTGTCGGCAGGCGACGGTCTCTTGCTGGCGGGCAGGACCCTCTACGTCGTGCGAAACCAGCTCAACCTCATCGCGGTGGTGAAACTCGACCCGGACGCAACTGCAGGCGAAGTGGTCGACGAGATAACCGACCCAGCGTTCGACGTGCCGACGACGGTTGCAGGGTTTGGGAACTCCCTCTACGCGGTGAACGCTCGCTTCGGAAACCCTGACCCAGCGAACGCGGAGTACGACGTCGTTCGCGTCTCGAAGTAGCCAGCACCCCTTCAGGAATCGGGGGGGTCAGAATGATTTTCGTCGGCAGATGGAGACGCCATTCGAGTCGGCTCACCCTGACAAAAGACACTTATCTGACTCGTTTGCACTTCTATTCGTGAATCGTCGCGCTCTCGGAATTGCCGGGTTGATTCTCCTCGTCGTCGTAGCCGGTTCTGTCGTCGTGGCCGACCGACACGCGCAACGTGTGGCGCTATCTCACGAAGAGTCGTACCTCCAGTCCCACTTGGAAGAAGCGACCTGCCTCACGTCTTCCGGAACGTCGGAAACGACTGGACGAAACCGGGCGTCGGTCGTCGGTCGCTCCGTCGATGGATGGACCGTGCGGGTTTCGCATCAGTACTGGTACAGCACCGAACAGATATCGGCTGATGCGTTCTCTGAGGCGGTCTACGTCGTCGGTGTGGACGCTGTTCGCCGTGTTCGAGGTGAATCGTTGAACCTGCCGTGTTAGCGATACATCTTTGGCCCTGTACATCCAATGTATGTACAACGATGAGTACGAAGCGGGTCAACTTTCGACTCCCAGAGGAGTTAGTCGCGCACGTCGACATCGCCGCGGAGGTCACCCACAAGAACCGAACCGAGATACTCATCGAGGCGCTCCGGCAGTATCTCGAAGAGATAGAGTCTGAAGAGAGCTTTCGTGAGGCAGTCGTCGAACTCTACCTCGCAGGCCACATCGAATTCGACCAGCTCGCCGAGATTATCGGGCGACAGGATGCAGAGGCAGTTCGTGCCTCGAAGAACGTCCTCGACCGCGGCGAAGAACTCGCAGACAAACTCGCAGACTTCTGAATGCTCGTCGTAGATACGAGCGCGTTCGTCTCGCTCGCAGTCGGTGGTGTCTTCGAGACTGTTCTGGACGAGTTCGATATCGTCACTACACAGACTGTTCTCGACGAACTCGAACAGACTGCGGCGTACGACGACAATCACGGAACTGGTGCGTCGAAAGTTCTCGACGCAGAAGACCGAATCACGGTCATCGACACGACAGGAACCGAGTTCGTGACGAGTCGAATCGACGACGGTGAAGCGAGTTGCGTGGTGGCCGCCAGCGAAGTCGATGCCGCGTTTCTCGTCACCGACGACTACCGTGCACTTCCGGAGCTTCAGCAACTGGTCGATGCCGAGGTGGTACTTTCGCCAATCGTCCTTCGTGCGTTAGTCAAGCGTGATGCGCTCACTGCCGAAGAAGCGCAGTCTGCGTTCGAGACGATTGCAGAGGGGCGCGACTGGCTCGGTGCACCGATTTACCGCTACGCAAGACAGCTCTTCGAATGAGATCTGGGAGTCGCTAGCTGGCCCTCAGAAGTCCCGCAGGTCTTCGAGCACTGCTTCGGCCGCACCGGAGTCGATAGCCTCGCGTGCCATCTCCAGTCCTTCGTCGATGGAGTCGGCGTCTTCGCGGGCGTAGATGCGGAGTGCCGCGTTGAGGGCGACAGCGTCGGCGAAGCGGTCCGTGCGCTCTCCCGAAAGGACAGCTTCAGTGATTCGAGCGGAGTCGCCCGCAACGTCGTCTTCGTCGACGCCGAGGTCGTCGTACTCGAAGTCCATGCCGTAGTTGGCCGTCTCGATGTCGAAGTCGTCGAACTCGCCGTTGGTCCATTCTGCGACCTTCGTGTATCCCGGCCGGATGTCGTCGTAGCCTTCCATCCCCTGGAACATGACGATACGGCGGAGGTCGTGGTGCTCGCTTTCGTTGAACGTGTCCGTCATCTTCTTCGCGAACGCGAGGTGGTAGAACGACCCGAGGTGGACCGACGCGTTCGCCGGGTTGGCGATGGTCTCGATGGTGTTGACGAAGGTTCGAACGCCCATGTTGTCGCGGCGCTCCCAGAGCGCGTGGATTGCCGGGTTGAAGGTGGGCTGGTAGTAGAAGCCGAAGCCAGTCTCGTCGACCATGTCGGCCGATTCGCTGGGTTCGAGTTCCGTCCGAACCCCGAGTGCGTCGAGGACGTGCTTGTAGGCGTCCTGTTTCTGTGTCGGGACGCGGTCACCCGAGTGGACGACGACGGGCGTGCCTGCGGCGGCGGCGGTGACACCCGCAGCGACGCCGAGAATCGCCGTCTTGCCCTTGCCGTCGTAGTTCGCTCCGCAGTCGACGGGGTCGACGTTCGGCTCGGCATATTCGACGTGTTCGGCCATCACGTCGGCGTACGCGGCGAGTTCCTCGGCGTTGTTGTGTTTCCAGCGGTTGGCGAGCCAGAACGCACCGAGCGTCGTGTGGTCTGGCTCGTCTGCGAGGATGCGTCGCATCGCTTCCATCGCCTGCGCTCGCGTCATGTCTTCGGCGGACTTCGTTCCCGTGCCGACGACTTCTGTCATCAGACGTTTCAGCGGCCACTCCCCGAACTCACTGTCGGCTGCGGTCATGCCTGTGTCTTCGAGTGAGTGTGCAAAAAACGTCCTGTTCGCGTCCGATGGCCGAGACGGCCCGCCCGGTCCGAAAGCGATAGGCCCTCCGACTCCTAAGCCCGGATAATGACCGCGCTGTCGGACGACTGGCGGGCCGGCCTCGACGAGGTGGATGCCACGCTCATCGACGAGTATCAGAGTGGGTTCCCTGTCGAAGCGCGACCTTTCCGTGTCGTGGCCGAAGAACTCGATATCGACGAAGACGAGGCTCTCGAGCGTGTTCGCCGCCTCCGCGAGAAGGGCATCTTCCGGCGATTCGGTGCCGTTCTCAACCCACCCGTCATCGGCAGTTCGACGCTCGCGGCCGTCGCTGCACCCGACGACCGATTCGACGAGATTGCCGAGATAATCAACTCCTACAGGCAGGTGAACCACAACTACCGGCGCGCACACGAGTGGAACATGTGGTTCGTCGTCACTGCCGGGTCGAGGGAAACACGCGACCGAATCCTCTCGGAAATCGAAGACCGAACCGGGTGTGAGGTGCTCAACCTCCCGATGCTCACGGACTACTACATCGACCTGGAGTTCCCCGTGATGAACGACGACCGATTCGCTCGCGAGAGCCTCGACGAGACCGAAGTAAGCGCGACTCGAATCTCGGAGAACGCGACGGGTAACCTCTCGGACCTCGACGCACGCCTGCTGGTCGAAATTCAAGATGGTTTCCCGCTCTCGAAGACCCCGTACGCCGACGTTGCCGCCGCCATCGACGCCGACACCGACGACGTCATCGAGGCAATCGAGCGCCTCCTCGACGAGGGCTGTATCAAACGCATCGGTTGTATCGTCAACCACGTCGTCACCGGATTCCGGAACAACTGCATGGTCGTCTGGGACGTCCCGGACGACGAACTCGACGCCCGCGGCGAAGTCGTCGGCAGTCTTCCGTACGTGACGCTCTGTTATCACCGCCCCCGTCGCCCCGAACAGCACTGGCCGTACAACCTGTTCACGATGATTCACGGCCGCGACGCCGACGCCGTCGATGCGAAGATAGACGAACTCGCCGCCGAATATCTCCCGTTCGACCACGAGCGCCTCTACTCGACCGAGACGCTGAAACAGACCGGCGCGCAGTACGAAGAACTGGTCGGCTCGCAGGACTGATTCCTCGGCTAGTCAGGAACGCACTCTCGGCCGAGAACGTCCGTTTTTCGGGCTGACACAACCGTTACGTCACTGGAAGGTGTCTTTCTACCTGTATTTCTGTGGTGGTCTCTCGATTTTCTGAGGGGGAGGCCAACGAGTCCGACGAAGCGCGTTCGGCGACGACGAAGATTGCTCAACGACGACGAAAAGCGCCCGGCGAGTCTGGTGGGACTGAACACTGATTCAGTAGCAGGTAGCCTCAACATGAAACCACGCTCACGACGGAACACACTTCGGTTGGTCGGCTACGGGTTCACTGGCTGGTCTGTTGGCTGTTTGACGCCCAAGATTGTCAGTTCGGGCGACGAGTCTCCACAGACGACGTTGCCGAGTACGGCAGCAGCCGAGTCGAGCGCGTTGACCACCCCACTGTCGCCTCCCACGAAAGACGAAGGTCCAGTTGACACACAGCGATTCGAGTTCACTGGCTGTACAGCGACGGTACACCTGAGCTGTTCCGAGTTCTGGATACTGGTTCAGCCGTCCGCTATCGAGTACTTCCTCGTCATGCTCTACCGCAGCCAGACCACGAACAAACTGTACCGGTTCGTCGCTGGGCCACTCTCCGGCTGCGTCACTGACTCCTTCGGTGACTACGGATTTCAGCTTCTCGGAGCCACGATTCAGGTCCCGAACGAACACCCAATCAACGTCCCCCTTCCGAACCGCTGTTTCGACGCGGAGAATCCACGCAATCGGCTGTCGGTCGGTCCGAGCGAGGCGTAGTTGTTCTGTACCAAGGTTACTGAGCTCCCTCGCGTACCGCCACAGCGGCACGATAATGCTTGGTGCGAGCGTAACTGTCTGGTGGGTTTCTCATGAGTGACACAGCGTCATCGGTCGAAATAGACCGGTATCCGGTGGGGGTTCGCGGACCCCTCCAACCGTTCGCGGGAGTGGTCTGTCCGTACATCGGGTTCGAAAGCGGGCACACACTGTGGCTTCTGCTGTTCGAGTCGACGCCGACACCTGTCGGGTCGTACGCCGAAATCTGGGTCGAGACACCCGACGGTGAGTCGACGCTCTACGCGCCGAGTGGGGCGACAGATTTCGTCACGTCGTATCACGAGTTCGACCGAGTGAAAGAGTCTGCAATCTCGTGGGTGCACCACGAGGGCGATGGATACGACGTCACGATGGAGAGCGCCGACGGGACGACGATAGACCTCCGAATCGACTTCGAGGTCACGAGGCGGACGCGCGTGTTGAACCTGCTCGGTGCACTGCTACCGACTGCTATCTCCCGGACGACAATCGGGAGTTCGATACGGACATTTCTGTTCAACTTGCTCTTGCCAGTCGGTGGGTCGAAGGTTCGAGGAAAGACCGAAACCGGGGTTCAGTACTGGGTCGACACCGACCGAATTCTCGACGTGTCGGCAGTGCGAGCAACCCTCAACGGGGTCGAACTCGGTGGGCTGGCACCGTCGCGCTCGCGGACCACCCGTGGCGATATTAGCTGGTGGGAGAACCCCTACGCGCTGGTTGGCCGAGTCTACCTCGAATACCCGATTGCAGGGCAGCCGATTATCGGGTGATCGTGTCGGCGACGCTATCGTGTCGGTGACGTCGTCGTTTGACCGCCGTCGCTATCGGCTATTTCTGTCGGCCCAGGGTTGGAGTATCGCGGTCACCGCCCTGTTCATCGGCACGTCCACGCCGACGTCGTGTGCGTGTCGAACGACCGCGCCGTTGAGCGCGTCGAGTTCCATCGGTTTGTCGTGTGTCAGGTCGTAATGCAGCGACGAGTACATCCCCGGCTCGAGTTCCTGTGCGAACGCCGTCCATTCAGTGAGGGTGTCGTCGGGGAGTTCGACGCCTTCAGCGTGAGCAACGTCGACTACTTCCGACATGATATCGCAAAACATCTCGAACGAGGCGTCACTCTCGCGGATATCTCCGATCGGAAGGCGAGTCGTCGCTGACATGCCTGCTTGTGCACAGATGAACGCGAACTTCCGCCAGAGTTCGACGGAGATGTCGTCTGCGAGAACCGCGTCGATACCGTCGCACGCGGACATCGCATCGTGTAGCGCCTCAATTCGGGGCGTGTTCTCACCGTCGAGTTCGCCGTAGATGAACCGTGCGGGGCCACCGGTGTGTTCGACGACGCCGGGTTCTTTGATGGTCGAAAAGATGTACGCCACGCCACCGATTACGTGGTCACTCCCGATCTCGTCGGCAATCCACTGCTCGCTATCGACACCGTTCTGGAACGACACGACGGCGGTGTTCTCGTCGAGAAGGGGATGGAGGTCCGCTGCAGCACCTTCGACGTCGTGGGCTTTCGTACAGAGGAGTACGTAGTCACACACGCCGATGTCGCTCGGGTCGTCGGTCGCAGGCAGCTTCACACTGGTGTCGCCAGCGACGCTCTCGACGCGCAAGCCATCAGACTGGAGGGCGGCGAGATGAGACCCGCGTGCGATGAGGTGCACCTCGTGTCCCGCATCTGCGAGTCTCGCACCGAGATAGCCCCCGACGCCGCCAGCACCGAAAATCGCGAACTTCATGCGTCGGATACAGGGTGTCCGATAAAAGAGATTTGGAACGCGGAATCACACGACTGCTGTCGACTATTCTCTCGAACGGAGAATCAGACGCACAGAATATAGCGAGCTGACACGAATCTCTAGTGCCGATGCCTTCCTTCAAATCACGGTTGACGGCCCACCCTGTCGCGTCGTTTTTCGTTCTCGCGTATGCGATTACGTGGGCCATCAACGCACCCGTTCTCCTGTTCGACATGGAACCATCGTGGACTGCGTGGAGTCTCTTTACGCTCGGTGCACTGGGCCCGTTTATCGCCGCGGTCATCGTCCTTCGGGCGAGTGGTGAATCGATTCGCGAGTGGTACAGACCTCGCCTCCGCTGGCGTCTCTCGCTGCGATGGTACGCCGCCGTCATCGCCCTGCCGCTCGTGTTCCTCGCGCTCGGCACGGTGCTGTACAGCCTCCTCGGCTATCCGGTCGACCTCGGCGTTCTCGATTTAGGGACCATGTTCTACCTCACACTCCCCGTGTTCATTCTCTTCGAGGCAATCGTCGGCGGCGGAAAAGAGGAACTCGGATGGCGCGGGTTCGCCCTCCCGAAGTTACAGGCCCGATACGGCGCGGCCATCTCGGGTCTCATCATCGGTATCCTCTGGGCGCTCTGGCACCTGCCGATGTTCTTCACCACGGCCACACCGCACGGGACGTGGCCGCTCGGACAGCAAGTGCTCTGGGGCGCCAGTGTCGTCGGGTTCTCACTCGTGTTGACGTGGCTCTACAACGAGACGGGAAGCGTCTGGATTGCGATGCTCGGACATGGTGCGATAAACATCCTGAGCGGACTCGTCCCAATCGACCCCTCGGTCGTTGGGACCCCGTTCTACGACGAGGTTCGCATCGCCGCAATCGGGACGTTCGTCGTCGCGGTGTGGGTCGTCGCGCTCGTCCTCATCGTCACCCGTGGTGCGGACAGACTCTCGCGCAACCCTGCTTCGACGAGCGGATTCCCGGATGCGACGGGTTCCGTGGGCACCCCTCGTCGGGCGGACTAACTCGAGAGAACAGTGGTCGACTGGTGTCGCTTACAGTGGCGACAGTCGGGCCAGCAACTGCGCCCCGCGAACTGCGCTTTCTTTCGCAAGATACCCACTCTTGAGTGCGCCGACCTTTGCGAGATACGCCGATTTGACGGCTCCGTTCTTCGCCAACACGCCACTCGTCAGTGCGCCACGTTTGGCGTAGTACGCAGACTTCCGGCCCGCAGCGCCGACGTAGTGTTTGGTGCTCGTTGGAATCGGTGTCCGTCGACCCTGCACCTGTGTCGACCCACTGCGAATCGCGTCGAGGATGTCGTCGCTGGTCAGTGACGCACGCGACAGGTCTGGAATCTCGATTTCGGTGTACGCACGACCGACGTACCCGACTTTGTGGGCGTCGCTGCCGGCGACACCGGGGTACAGTCGGTTCGAGGCGAACCGGCGGGCGCGACGGTTCTTGTATCCGGTAAAGAGCCACGAGTTGTACGTCTCGATGGCGTCGAACGCGTTGCCTCCGGTCCGGTCGTGATATCTGGCGAGTTTTCGCTTGCCGATGCCGTGGCGACTTCGCTGGAACGGATGCGGAACGATGGCGACGCCGCCTCGGTCACGAACCCACTGGGCCGTCTCGTCCAGTGGACGGCGACGTGGTGGGAGTTCTTCGATACCCAGTGCGAGGAGGTGGCCATCGGCCGTCGAGACTTCCACTCCGGGGATTCCAACCAGTCCGTACATCGGGGCGAGTTGCGCCGCTCTGATGGACTCGTGGATGACGTCGTGGTCGGTGATGACGACGGCGTCGAGTCCGATTTCTGCGGCCTGCTCTAAGATGAGCTCGACTGGGTCGGCGGCGTCGTACGAGCCCTCAGAGTGGACGTGCGGGTCAATTCGGACGGTCAGCGAAGACACACGCTTTGATTATACGCCGGGAACGAAAAAGGCACGCCCGAACTGTGCTAGCGTTCGTCTCACCTACGAATTTTGTCTCACGTGGGACGGAGTTCCGTCTGATTCTCGAAGACGCGACGATTGTTCTCCAGGACGCACCGACCGTGAACCTCGAGGGTAGTTTAGTTATCCTACACAAATTCGTTTCAGCGAAGCTTTAGGAATCTCTCCAGCGTGGGGGACTGTATGGCTTCTAAAGGTCAGTTCGTCCCCACTGTCGAACTCGACGAACTTCGTGCGTCGGGTCGTGAACTCGTCTCTGCGGATGGTCACGCAATCGCCCTCTTCTTCCACGAAGACGAGGTTCGGGCAGTCGATAATGCTTGTCCACACATGGGGTTCCCACTCGTCGAAGGAAGTGTCGCCGAGGGTGTCCTCACCTGCCACTGGCATCACGCTCGCTTCGAACTCGCTTGCGGCGACACGTTCGACCCGTGGGCCGACGACGTGCTCACCTACCCGGTCGAAGTCCGCGATGGGACCGTCTACGTCAACCCGAATCCAGACCCTGACGAACCGCCGGCGGTCCACTGGTCGAACAGACTCGAAGACGGTCTCGAACAGAACCTCCGCCTCGTGGTCGCAAAGTCCGTCATCGGCCTCGTCGACAACGACGTCGATGTCACGACCCCACTGGAGACGGGTATCCGATTCGGGTGTCGCTACCGCAGACAGGGGTGGGGACCGGGACTCACCATCCTGACCGCGATGGCGAACGTCCTTCCAGACCTCGCTCCCATCGACCGAAAACGCGCGCTCTACCACGGCCTCGTGGAAGTCGCAAACGACGTGTCGAACGAACCACCGCAGTTCGAACAGGAGGCACTCGGTGCGACGAACACTGACTTCGACCGCATTCTCTCGTGGTTCCGCGAGAACATCGAGGTTCGGGACCCGTCGGGTGCAGAACGCGTCATTCGAACTGCTATCGACGCCGGATACGACGACGACGACCTGGCACGAATCCTCGCGACTGCGGCGACGGACCACCGATACATCCAGACGGGCCACGTGCTCGACTTCGTCAACAAAGCGTGCGAGGCACTCGACCACATCGGGTGGCGGAACGCCGACGTTGTGCTTCCGAGTCTGGTTCGCGGGCTCGCGACTGCAGACAGAGCGGAGGAGTCCGCCGAGTGGCGTCGCCCAATCGACCTCGCAGGGCTTCTCGACGACACGTTCGACGAACTCGAGCGATTCGTCGAGTTCGGCGCAGGAAAGACGTGGTCGCGCCCCGACGACATCCTCGATGCACTCCTCAGTGACGACCCACACGCCATCGTCGATACGCTGGTCGAAGCGATTCGAAACGGTGCAACACCCGAAGAACTCGCAGACGTCGTCTCGTACGCTGCCGGGATGCGAGTCGCACAGTTCGCGACGAGCAACGAGTTCAGCGACTGGAACACGGTCCATCACACCTTCACCTACGCCAACGCGGTCCACCAGCTGACCAGGCGAACCGACGCAGTGGAACTCTACCGCGGCGTCTTCGACGCTGCCATCAACGTCTACCTCGACCGGTTCTTGAACACGCCGCCAGCACCGCTGCCGGACGAAAATCCGGATGCCGACCCTGACGAGATGCTCGAAGTGCTCTCGGCCGCCTTCGACACAGAAGGGCGCGTCAACGACGCCGGGCGTGCCGCCGCCCACTTCCTCGATGCAGGTGGCGACCCGGCGACGCTCAGACGAGAACTCGGCGGGGCACTCCTCGCAGAGGATGCTGGATTCCACACGTATCAGGCTCTCGAAGCAGGATTCACGCAAGCCTCATCTCGCCCCCCGGCCGAAGCGCGGACGCTCTTGGTCGGCGTCGCGCGATATCTCGCCGCCCACTCTCCGACGCGGCGAGAGCGAGAACAGACGTTCACTATCGCGTCACGACTGCAGCGTGGTGAGTCGATTCACGAAACGCTCGAAACTGAGTAGCGCTCGCGGCTCGACAGGAGTTTACGAGTCGGCGATTCGCTCGCCCGCTTCGATACCGCTCCAGAGGGCGGCGTGCACGCGGCCCTCTCCTGCGGTCCAGTCGCCCGCGAAGTAGAGTCCTTCAGACTCACCTGACCGAATCACTTCTCGGTTGGCGACGCCGTCGGGGAGGGCGTATCGCCATCCCTGGTCGTCTACCCAGTCAGGGTCTCGAACGCTGTCGTCGTCGACGAGGTCGGCGACCATGTCTGCGACCTCGGCCGCTGCTTCGTCTATCGGGTCGTCGTAGTGTTCGGTCGACCACTCGGGACTCGGTTGGACGACGAGGAGGCTCTCTCCCTCTGGAACGTGGCCGTCTTTACACTCTTCGCGTGCGACCCAGCCAATCGGGTGGGCTTTGTCCGTGTTCACCAGCGCGTACCACGGCTCGTCTCGTTCGAACGGATAGTGGAGGACAATCGACCGAATCGTCCGATACCGAACGCTCCCGATTGCCTCTCGGAGGCCGACCATACACTGGTCGCCCCAGCCCATCTCGGTGAGGAGCGCGGCCGTCTGCGGCGCGGGCGGCGTCAACAGGACCACGTCGTACGGTCCATGACGTGTCCCCTCCTCGTCGACGACGGACCAGTAGTTCGTCTCGGGGTTGTGGTCGATCGCCGCGACGCGTGTCTCGCGTTCGACTGTCGCGTCCGTCTGCGCGAGCAATCGTTTCGCGAGTTGGGTGATTCCCTCCGTCCACGTCCACTTGTGTTGGTCGCGCGCGTCGCCGCTGGAGATGACACCAGCTGCGTCGAACGTCCACACTGGTTGTTCGATGTCGACCAACCCCTCTTCACCGAGACTTCGAATGAGGCGTTCAGTGCGGTGGTCGTAGTCTTTCACGTAGTTCGCACCGTGGTCGTACCGACAGCCGTTTTTGCGACGTGTCGCCGCGCGCCCGCATACCCCGCGACTCTTTTCGAGTATGGTCACGTTTGCGTTCGCGTCGCGGAGTGCGTACGCCGCCCCAACCCCTGCGGCACCAGCCCCAACGATACACACGTCGCGAGTCATCCAGACACCCTGCGTGTGGCTCCTGCCTGCATCGTATGTCCCTGTGGTTTCGAGGCGCTAAAAGACTCGCACAGCGGCGGGATTGCGTAGGATAGACGAAACTGATTCACGTCTCGCACACACACTCAGGGTATGTACGATTCGGTCATTTTCGACCACGACGGGGTGTTGACCACGCTCGTCGATATCTCACTCCTCCACGATGCGACGTGGGCGGCGTTCGACGAACTCGGCGTGACAGACCCCGACCCTGACCACGTCGAACAGATGGTCATCAACGTCTCGCCCGAAGACGTTCACACAGTCGCGGGGACGTACGACCTCGACCCGGAGACGCTGTTCCGAACTCGCGACGAGTTCTCGTCGTCCTACCAGTGTGCGGCAGTCAGAGACGGACGGAAAGTTCCGTACGACGACTTCGACGCGATTCGCCGTATCGACGCCCCGCTGGGCATCGTTTCGAGTAACCAGCAAGAGACGATAGATTTCATCCTCTCGCATCTCGACGTCACCGACCTGTTCGGCGTCGCCTACGGGCGCGAACCAGCCATGTCGAGTCTCCACCGAAAGAAGCCCGAACCCTACTATCTCGAACAGGCGATGTCGGCACTCGGCGTCGAGTCCCCGCTGTTCGTCGGTGACAGCGATGTCGACATCGCCGCCGCCGAAGCAGCAGGTGTCGATTCGGCGTTCATCCGCCGTGGCCACCGAGCAGACCACACGCCATCGCCCGACCCGACACACGAAGTAGCCGGGCTCGACGACTTACTCGCTATCGACGGGGTGCCGGTCGCAGACGAGACCACCGTCGCCGGTGGCGAAGGGGGACGATGAGTCGCGTTCCGCGTCTCGGACTCGGGACGATGGGACTCGACACGCCCGCCGACGCGACTGCGGTGACCACCGCACTCGAGATGGGATACCGCCACGTCGACACGGCTCAGATTTACGACAACGAAGCCGTCGTCGGTGACGCCATCGCTGCTGCCGACACGCCACGAGAAAGCGTCGTTCTCGCGACCAAAGTCTGGGCAGACAGTCTCGCGTACGACGACGTTCTCCGAACGACACGAGAGAGTCTCGACCGACTCGGGACCGACTTCGTCGACCTGCTGTACGTCCACCGCCCGATACAAACATACGACCCGTCCGAGACGCTCGCCGCGTTCGACGAACTCGTCGACGACGGACTCGTCGGCGGTGTCGGCGTGAGCAACTTCACCGTCGAGGAGTTGGACGAGGCGCTCGACGTTCTGGAGGCACCGCTCGTCGCCCATCAGACCGAGTACCACCCGCTGTTCCAGCGCCCCGAACTCCTCGAACACGCCGAGAAACACGGCTACAGCGTCGTCGCCTACTCACCACTCTCGGGCGGGCGCGTCCGCGACGTGGACGAAGTCGTCTCGGTGGCAGCAAAACACGATGTCACGCCCGAGTCTGTGAGTCTGGCGTGGTTGGCGTCGAAGGGAGTGTGTAGCATCCCAAAAGCATCCAGTGAGCGACACCTCCGTGCGAACCTCGACGCCGTCGATGTCCAACTCGACGACGAAGATATCGCAGCCATCGATGCCGTCGAAGAGGAAATCGAACTCTTTCCGGAGTGAGTCGGACGATAGGTTGCGCCGCTGAAATATCAGGCTTGATACCTGCGCCGGAACGATTTTAATAGGAGGTCCGGTGTGTCCGAGCATGCGGATTCCGAGTGGGGTTAGCGGGTTCGACGAACTTATCCAGGGTGGCTTCCTTCCACGGCGACTGTACGTCCTGAGTGGGCCACCGGGGAGTGGCAAGACCACGTTCACAGCACAGTTCATGGCAGAGGGACTTCGAAACGGTGAGCAGTGCATGTACATCACCATGCACGAAACCGAAGAAGAACTCATCAACGACATGTCGAGTTTCGACTTCGGATTCGAGACGCTCACGAACGCTGATGGCTTTCGATACATCAATCTCGTGAGTCCGAAGGGGAAACACCTCCTCAATCAGTTCTCACAGAGCGGCAGTTCTTCGAGCGTCCAGAGTCTCACAGACAAGATCGTCGCCTTCGTCAACTCTCGAGAGGTCGACCGTCTCGTCATCGACTCGACGATGCTCCTCCGACTGTTCTTCGCCAACGGGTCCGAAGAGATGACGCGATTCCTCACCGCACTCAAACAGGGCGATGCGACGACGCTCCTCATCTCGGAGATGACGGACCCGTCGTCGTACGCCGACGAGCACTTCCTCGCCCACGGTGTCGTCTTCTTCCACAACTACCTCGAAGCGACTGGGATGACGAGGGGAATTCAGGTCATCAAGATGCGTGGGACGAACATCGACTGCGACATCCGGTCGATTACATTCACGGACAACGGGTTAGTCGTAGACCCCCGTTCGAAGGTTGACATCTGAGTCCCCTCATGTACGAACGGGCTTTCGGAACGGACTGGCGAACGATTTCAGACGAGGAGGCGATTCGGCGCATGTACGCGCTCGGCGTCTCGACAGCACTCGGTGCGCCAAACAGCAGCGAGTTCGAGCGGATTCGACGGCAGGCGAACACCGCGTACGGGCGCAGTGTCCTCCAGCTCTCTTTCGAGGAGGGGAAACAACGCGTTGCACGTAACAGAGGCGAGTTCGACTCGAAAGAAGACCTCTGGGACGCCCTCGTCGACGAAGCACAGACACCGTCGACGACTGGACGCGCCGACGTGGGGATTCGAAAACCGACGGACAATCAGGGTGTTCCAGACGCAGTCGGTCGAATCGACGTTCTCGACGTGCAACGTGACGATTTCGGTCGGATTCGACTTCCGGACTTCCTCCGACGAGAGTAGCCGACGCGTCTTTCTTTCTCGGGGCCTCTATATCAACTATGAGCAACGCAGAATTTACTCTCTCCGAGTCCGAGTGGCGGAAACGCCTCACCGACGACGCCTATCGAGTCCTCCGTGAGCAAGGAACCGAACCACGGTTTTCGGGCGAGCACGTCGACCGGTCCGACGACGGTGTCTACCGGTGTGTCGGGTGCGGAACTGAACTGTTCACGTCGGAGACGAAGTACGACTCACACTGTGGCTGGCCGAGTTTCTACGACACAGACGAGTCGAACATCGAACTTCGGCGTGACCTGAGTCACGGCATGGACCGAACCGAAGTCGTCTGTGCCACCTGTGGTGGCCACCTCGGACACGTCTTCGACGACGGTCCCCAGCCAACTGGAAAACGTTACTGTATCAACTCGGTGGTCCTCGACTTCGAACCCGACGCGGACAGCGAATAGCCGGTTCCCGGTCACGAATCGTGGCTGCCTTTCTACGAACCAATCCAGTGAATTCAGGCGGTTAGGACGTTCTTAACCACTGAACAGTCACGTTAGCTTACTCGTACCAATCTGTTGGGGTGACGTACGATGCGCATGTCTCGTGGGTACTCAACGACACCCAACTCGCCGCGTCGTCATTCGGCGGTGACGCCGTACGTTCTCGTCGTCGGTGGACTCCTCTTGTTCTGTGCGGCCATCCTCGTCCCGATTGCAGAGTATTCGGCCAGTACGTCTCTCGTCTCCGTCGCAACGAGTGGGTCGATGCCGGCACTCGATGGCCGACTGCTCGTCGTGAGCGGCGGCCTCGTCATCATCAGCGCGGCAGCGACGCTGTTCGGCGTGCTGCTCTTACTGATTCGACTGAAATAACACGCCTGTCCAACCAGTGGCGGTCAGTCACGTCGAAAACAGAATCAATAGCTGGCTACGGCGGGAACAGCTGTGCGAACGATGCCGATGTCCGGTACACTCAGTCAGACTTGATCGGCGTCGCGAGAACGGGGATATCTGACTCGATGACGACAGACCGCGAGACGCTCCCGAGGATGTTGTCTTCGAATCGAGCGTGGGTTCCCATCGCGATGAGGTCTGCACCGATTTCGTGGGCGTAGTCGAGAATCTGGTCGGCCGGGTCGCCGTGGCGAATCGTCACGACTGCGTCGACGCCGTGGCTCTCCATCGTCTCACGCGCCGCTTCGAGGGCGTCTGCACCCTTCGCTTCGAGTTCTTCGCTCACTTCGTCTTGTCGCTCCGAAGCGAGCGTCAGGAACGCACGGTTGTCGACGACGTAGAGGAGATACACCGACGCCTCGCGGTCGGCAGCGAATGCCGCTGCGTCGTTGACGATTGGCGTCATCGAATCGCTCCCATCGATCGGCACGAGGATGGTGTCGTACATCAGGTGAATCTTCGCTTGCAACCGTATCAACCCTCGTCGGTAGTTCCCGGTTTCTGGGAACTTCTCTGGGAACGTCCAGTCGCCGAATACGTACGACACGCCGGGGTCGCGTTGTGCCGGGCAGTCGTCTCCCGCCGTTCGGAGCCGAAGTGAAACTGTCCTACCCTGCGGATTCGCTACTGACCTCTGACATCGCTTCCTCGTCGTCGGCCGCTGTCGTTTCGTCGTCGTTCGATGCGGACTCGGCAACCAACTCCGCTCGTCGTTTCCAGTCTCTCACCCGCCGTTCGGAAACGTCGGTCGCGGCGACGAGTTCGGCTTCGCTCGCCTCACGAAGTGCCGGTATCGTGTCGATGCCGTGTTCCTGAAGGCGTGTCGCGTAGGCCGACCCAATTCCGCGAATGTTCCGCAGGTCGTCCGGGGCACGGGCGTCTTCGTCGGAGTCGTCAGTCGGGTCGGAGTCGTCAGTCGGGTCGGGGTCGTGCGCAGACGGCCCAACCTCGTCACGTTCCGCTGCAACCTCGTCACGTTCTGCTGCAACCTCGTCACGTTCTGCTGCAACCTCGTCTGGGAGGATGTACACGAGTGCGTCTTGTGGAACGTACCCAATGACGTGCTTCCGTTTTCGGTCGCTCGTCAGGACGACGCCCCCCGAATCGAGTGCCTTGTAGCCGCCACACTCGAAGCTCGTCCCATCGGTGAGATACACTTTCATCAGCGATTATAGGCAATCACACACGATAGCGTTGTCACTTGCGTGACCTGTCTTTAGCCCCATCCACCTCTCCTCTCGATGCATGAACGTGTTCGTCATCGGCGGAACGGGGCTCCTCGGGACGGGAATCGTCCGGCGACTCGCCGCCGCAGGTCACGACGTGACGAGTTTCCAACGCGGCGAGACTGATGGTGCCCTTCCCGATACAGTCACTCGACTCACCGGTGACCGCGACGACGACGAACAACTCAGAGACGCCATCTCGTAGGTCACTCCAACTGTCGTCGTCGATTTGGCTTGCTTCGACGCCGTTCTCGACCCGTTCACTCCGGTTTCTGGAGAATCAACTCTTCGCAGGCATGCTGGTGCGGTTCGCCCGCTGAGTCGTCGTCGAAGACGTAGTCGTCGGCGTGGAGAACCGTCCATCCCTCGTAGTAGGACTCCAGTTCGCCGGGGTTGTACAGATGTTCGTTGTCTCCCCAGTCTGGCGCAGGTGCGACGTCGGGATGGTCGACGAACGCCCAGACAGCGTGGACGCCACCGGGACGAGTGGCCGACTGAAAGTTGTCGAACTGTCCGGGTCGGTTCGCTGGACGGACGTACTGGAGTGTCCCAATCGAGTAGACGACGTCCCACCGGTCGTCGAACGCGAGTTCGTTGACGTCTCCTCGGCGCGTCTCCAGTTCGACGCCTCGGTCTGCGGCGAGTCGTTCGGCTTTGTCGAGGCCGTTGGGTGCGATGTCGATGGCCGTCGTGTCGAACCCCTGTTCTGCGAAGTACACCGCGTCACGACCCTCCCCTGCGCCGATATCGACGACAGACGGGCGGGACGCGGCCGAGACTGCATCGGCGGTGCGAACCGCGAGTTGGTTCGGGTCAGTACCCCAGTAAAATTCGTCGCCCTCGTAGATACGCTGGAGTTCTTCTAATCGCATTACGAAATCGACTCACGGGGCATCGATAAACGTCTCGTTTCGGTTAGATATCGTCGAACGGGTCGGGATACGACAGCGGGCCTCCCTCGTCCGAGTCGTCACCGACGGTGGCGACCATGAACACTTCTGGCGGCGTCTCGAACGGGTTTTCGAAGCCTCGGATTCCCGCCGGATGGAAGCCGAATCGCGAGTAGAAGTCGGGGTCGCCGTGGAGGAAAACGAGGTCGAATCCGTCTTCGACGGCGGTGTCGAGTGCCGTCTGGACGAGTGAACTGCCGATTCCCTGACCCTGTTCGTCGGGGTGGACGCCGACCGGTGCGAGCGTGAGCGCCCGAATCGACGGGTCGTCTTCGACGACGACGCGAGTACAGAGGACGTGCCCAACGACTGCGTTATCGTCGTCGCGAGCAACGAGCGAGAGCGACGGGACGAACGCGTCGGTCTGCCGGAGAGCAGCGACTAATTCAGCTTCGTCATCGGTGGGGAAGGCGGCAGCGTGAATCGATTCGACCGCTGATTCGTCGGCCGGCGTCTCGGGTGAGATGAGGACCATCAGGTGTCTTCGGGGCGCAGGTGACTAATCGGACTCGTTTCTCTCGACTTGTGAGAACTGACAGAGCTTTTTCACCCATTGCACACCGACCGACGAACATGATTCGTGCACTACTCGCAGTCTTCGGCATCGTCGAACTCCTGTTCCCCGACCAACTCATCGACACACTCACCAAAATCGCGTACGAGGATGGTGTCGAGATGAACGCGAAGCCGTGGGTGACCACGGCGGCGCGAGTGGAGGGTGCTGTGTTCGTCTTGCTCGCGCTGTTCGTCGTCGGCAAGCGATGTGGCGGCGACAGCGACGAAGCGTAACCCTCCGGCTGATTGTTTTCGATAGTGAGCGCGTCTGCGAAGAAACGTGGAGTAAGTAGAAACGAGAACCGTTCCGAACTGTTCAGGCGAGTTCTGCGAATGCGAGCGACCCGCTCGTGTTCTTGATGTAGACACGAACGGTCTGGCCTTCCTGCGCCCCGGGAACGAAGATCGTGTACTTTCCGCGCTGGGCAACTCCGTCGCCTTTGCGGCCCGTGCCGGTGATTTCGACTTCGTAGGTGCGGCCTTCTTCGACGGCATCGCGCTGGCGCGTCTTGCTCGCGCTGGAGCGCTTCTGGACGGGACGGAAGGCACCACACGCCTCACAGCGAAGCATGTCGACGCCGTCTTCGGTCACGAGACGCGTGTCGGGGAGCCCACACTCCGAACAGGTGACGTACTCTTCGACGTAGTCGTCGAGCGCCTCTTCGAAGTCGTTGATAGAGAACGACCCGCTGTAGCGAGCGCGGTCGCCTTCGAGTTGGCCGCTCGTACCGAACGTGCGCTGGATGGCACTGTGGAGGTGTTCGTTCGTCCGCGAGAGCGCGTCGGCAATCTCCCCGAGGTTGGTGAGACGCGTGAACGCGCCGTCTGTCTCGCCTTCTGGGTCTGGAATCCTGAGGCGCTCTTCTTCGACGTTTCGTTCCGGAAGGATATCGAGCGCTCGGTCAAGCGCAGATTGATACTCCATACGCCTCGGAGAATCTGCCGACGTATAGCCGTTCCGTGAGCGTCTTTCCCGCGGGCGCGTCGAAACCCGGGGGACGACGACCCCCAGATTACGGGACGAGAAGTCGGGAGCGCTGCGCTCCGACGGTTCGTGTCTTCATTTCACCAGCGTTGGTTCGAAACCGAGCGGTACGCCTTCCGCCGTGGCGTCGCAACCGGAATATATGGGATACACGTGGCAGTACTACGACCTGATACTCGCCGGAATATTCGGAAGTCTCGTCGTGGGCGTCTTCGTCGGACAGTTCACTTCGGTACACCCGACGACGGCGATCGTCGGATTTAGTTTCGTCGCCGCCGCGGTGATGGCCCATGGACTGTTTGTCAACGGTCCCGTGGACGCCCCTGCAGACCTCACCGACGAAGTCGACGTGTTGAACTGAGTGCTGTCGTCCACCGGTTTTCCCGACGATTTTGGGGACGACGCCCAGACTAGAACAGCCCAGTCCAACCCAGACCAGCCCAGTCCGGTTCAGTCCGGTTCAGTCCGGTTCAGTCCGGTTCAGTCCAGCCCAGACCAAACCAGCCCAGTCGCTCACTCTTGCGACTCGACGACGGTGTTCGTGAGCGTGCCCACGCCCTCGTACCAGATTTCGATGTCGTCACCGGGCTCGACGAGGCCGGGGTTCGCCGGACTCCCGAACGAGATGACGTCGCCCGGTTGGAGGGTGTATCGCTCGGAGAGGAACGAGACGACTTCGGCCGGTGAGAACAGCATCTGCTGGGTGTTGGCTTCCTGCCGCAACTCGCCGCCGACGTAGGTCGTCATATCGAGATTCGTTGGGTCCACGTCGGTCTCGATCCACGGGCCGAGGGGGCCGGACCCGTCGAACGCCTTTCTGGCGGTTCGCCCCGGTTGGTCAAGGGCGTCCAGGTCGTTGAGGATTGTGTAGCCGCGGACGACATCCGGAACGTCTGCCTCTGCAACGTCCGAGCACTCGCGGTCGATGACGACCGCCAACTCGCCGGCGTACGTCAGTTCCTCGGTCCACGCGGGATACTCGATGTCTGCGCCCGGGTCGAGCACCGAGACGGGTGGCTTGATGAACCAGTCCGGTTGGTCGGGGATATCGTAGTCCATCTGGTCGATCTTCGCCACGTAGTTTCGCCCGACACAGTAGAGTGCAGACGGGTCACACGGGGCGAGTAGGTCAGCATCCGCACCGACGTCGTACTGTCCGTCGTCGGTCTCGACGACTCCGTCGTCGTACTCCCCGGTCATCACGCCGTCGTCCGTTCGAATCCGTGCTAATCGCATCGCTGTGGTATCTCTCGGCGACGTACTTCAACAGATGTGTCGCAGCAAGAAGTCGGTTCGCTCGTCAGTCCATCGTCGGCATCGACCGATTCTCTCTGTCGAAGAGGTTGTGGATGCGTTCGGTTCGAGTCGCGTCGAACTGTCGTTGACACCGGGCGACCCACGAGTCAGTTTCGGTGGTGTCGGTTGTGTCAGTGGCGTCGGCGCTGGTCTGTGTCGAAGAACGGTCTGTTCGGAGTGTGGGTTCGTACGTCGGATTCGCGTGTGTGCTCACGATTTGGTGGTGATTCGAGGTCGGTCGGACGGCTATACGGCAACGAGGAGAATTAGCGATGTACGCGTACGACCGACATTGTGTACTCGGCTCTACAGCGCTATCTATAATAAACGTTCATGTTCAATCATCGCTGTCTGTCTGGTTGCCCTGCCACGACGACGATGGGTGGTGTATCGTGGGCGACGAGCCGTTACTTGTGGCCTGAAACCCGAACCGGCTGATACGGTTCTTCCAGATACTCGATATCGGACTCCGAGAGTTTGATATCCAGTGCTTCGACGGCGTCTTCGAGGTGCTCGATGCTCGACGTGCCGACAATGGGCGTGGTGACCCAGTCTTTGTGGAACTGCCACGCGAGCGCGATTTGGGCCATCTTTACGCCTTTCTCGGCCGCGAGTTCCTGCACGCGTTCGTTTACCTCGCGGCCACCGCCTTCCGCGTACGGGCGGCCAACGTCCGCTTCGTGCTCACCACGCGTCGTCGATTCGAACTCCTCGTGGGGGCGCGTGAGGAATCCTGCGGCCAGCGGACTCCACGGCATCACCGCGACATCTTCGTTGGCGCAAAGGGGCAGCATCTCGCGCTCTTCTTCGCGATAGGCGAGGTTGTAGAGGTTCTGCATGGAGACGAATCGGTCGAGGCCGAGACTGTCCGAGGTGTGGAGTGCGTCGGCGAACTGGTAGGCCCACATCGACGACGCGCCGACGTGTCGGACTTTTCCGCGACGGACCGCGTCGTCGAGGGCGCGAAGCGTCTGCTCGATGGGGGTGTCGTAATCCCAGCGGTGTATCTGGTAGAGGTCCACAGTGTCCATCCCCAACCGCTCCAGCGAGTTGTCGAGTTCCTGCTCGATGGTCTTCCGCGAGAGCCCGCTCGAGTTCGGGTCGTCGTCGCGCATCTGCCCGTAGACTTTCGTCGCGACGACCATCTCGTCGCGGTCGTACTCGGAGAGCACCTCACCGAGAATCTCCTCGGATTCGCCGTACGAGTAGACGTTGGCGGTGTCGAAGAAGTTGATACCGAGGTCGATTGCTCGTTCGATGAGTTCGTGACTCTCCTCCCGGTCGAGCGTCCAGTCGTCCCAGTCGGTGCCAAAACTCATACACCCGAGACAGATTTTACTCACTGTCGTGCCGGTCGGACCGAAGGTCGTGTATTCCATACCTGATGGTCAGGCTACATCCACGTCAACGTTCTGGGGACAGCACATCCCGGAGGAACTCACTCCCGAGAGTCGTACTCTTGATAGATGACGTGCCCGCAGGACTTGCAGTGAGACGCATCTCGGTCGTGATACGCTAACCCACAGTTCTCACAGATGACGTTGACTTTGTCTTTGTACGCCCACTCTTTGATAATCTTGCTCGCCTGCCACGGAATGAGAACGATGCCAGTCAAGATTGCAGCAACCGTGACCCACCGACCGCCGTCGGTGACCGGCACGATGTCGCCGAACCCAACCGTCGTAAGCGCGACGACGACGAAGTAAAACGCGTCGCCGAAATTATTGACAACGGGGTTCACCCGGTATTCGAACGAGTAGAACATCCCTGCGGCGACGAAGAAGATGGTCAACACGGTCAAGAGCAGTTTCATCACGCGAAGCGTGCCGACCGAGACGGTGCCGAAGAAAAACTCTTCGTCCTGTGTGAAGCGGTAAAATCTGAGGAACCGGACGACGCGTATCGCTCGAAGGAACCCGATGTTCGCCGCGAGGGTCGGTACTGGCGACAGCAACACCACGAGCGTCGGAAGAATCGCGAGCAGGTCGACGATCGAGTAGAAGTTGAATATCTCGGCGGGTCGGCTCTCGGCACCGTACACTCTGAGGACGTACTCGAGGAGGAAGACGAGCGAGATGGCGACTTCGATTCGCCAGAAGGCCGTCTGGAGCGCCGCCGAGAACGGGTACGTCTCGAGGACGAACACCGCGACGAACACGAGGTTGAGGGCGAGCAGGGTGATGTCGATGGCCTTCCCGACGGCAGTCTTGTGGTCGAGGAGATAAAATCGGACGATGTCCCGTGGTGTGTCACCGGAACCAGCCGACGTGTGACTCCCCATACAAGGTCATGTCTCTCACAGCTATTGATGCCGTCGCTGACAGTCGACTATCACATCGTCGAGTGTCTCCTCGACAGAGACCGGACGGTCAGATGACGATACAGCCGTCAGGAAGCAACTCGCGTTCGGTTCGTGCTGCTTCTGGGCCTTCGTCGACGAGTGTCGGTTCGTCGACGGGCTCGGAAAAGCGGCCTGGGTCCGGTTCGACTCGCTGGAGCATCGACGAGAACACCGAGCCTTTCCGGCCGCCGGCGGAGACGATTCCACCGTACTTGCGTTCCTCGAACGGGACCTCGTCTGGATGGGGGAACTCCTCGCGGAGTATCTCTGCTGTTGCTTTGATCTTCTTGGCCGCCTCTTTCTGTGAATAGAGGCTTTCGTTGTAGTAGGTCTCTGCGTACTGGTCGTCGAGTTCTTCGGTGGAGTGCTCCGG
Organism: Haloferax sp. DFSO52; assembly: GCF_048158745.1. Taxonomy (NCBI): domain Archaea; kingdom Methanobacteriati; phylum Methanobacteriota; class Halobacteria; order Halobacteriales; family Haloferacaceae; genus Haloferax; species Haloferax sp. DFSO52. The sequence goes on from NZ_JBLOPB010000002.1 coordinate 609,639, forward strand.
GGATTCGTATAGGACCGATTCTGTCGTCTTGTACCCACTGGCAAAGCGAATGTTCACCGTGAAATTGTCCGGGTATCTGAGGATAATCGGGAAGAACATCATGTCTGCGACGGTGAAACGCTGTTGCATCCGCCACAGTCCCTCGAAGTAGTAGGCAGTCAGCGCACCGAGTCGGTCGTTTCGCTCGCCTCGTTGGTACGCCAGTGCAACTTCTTCGTAGTCGTCACCTGCGATGTGGCGACAACGGCGTTTGTAACTCGCAGCGATGCCTTCGAGTTGCTTCTCGTAGGCTTCCAACAGCGGAATATCGGGGTCTGCGAGCATCTCCGCTTTCCGTACTTGAGCGTCTGCGACGTTCATCATGTTCTCGTGGAACACGCGCTCGGCGTCTTCGTCCGGGAGCGGCGTCCGCACCGCTTTCCGGTACAACACCTTCGTGTTCCCATTGAACCTGACCGTTCGCTCGCTCATCTAATCACATCGTTTGTGACGGAACAGAATGAAATCATCGATTAACGCATTGAATTGTTGATGTATTTTGGACGAATATTAAAATCAGTATGAAAAAGCGACACCAACTCAGTTGGGCCGGTGCCGGTCAGTCGTCTGCTCGGATGACCGGGTCGGATGGGTTAGCGACGTCGGCCACAGGTGCCTCCTTACCCTGTTGACTCGGGAGGAACGTCGCCAACACGGGCGTGGTACCGTGGCACTCGATGGGCCGGAAATGAGACGAAGGCTACCGATTGTCTGTCTCTGCTGTGGCGTCGATGACTCGAAACTGACCGTGCTGTCGAACTGTGGATACCACAGAACCTACGGGTCTCGTCGTCGAAGTGGCGGGTGAGCCTCGCGAAAGCCGACTGTGCGTGTACAAATGTCTATGACATGGGCTAGAAAAAGAATAACTTCAAAATATTTTTGAGATTGAGAAACAAATCTCGGAAGGCTTATCCCTCTACTTCGATTGTGTCCAAAAGCAATGGCGAAAGGAAACGTTGATTTCTTCAACGACACAGGCGGCTACGGTTTCATCTCGACGGACGACGCTGACGACGACGTGTTCTTCCACATGGAAGACATCGGCGGCCCGGACCTCGAAGAGGACCAAGAAGTGGAGTTCAGTATCGAATCGTCCCCCAAGGGACCACGCGCAGCGAACCTGACGCGTCTTTAAATTAGTTTAGTACACCGCGTTACTGCGGCGAAAGACACCGATTTTACGGACAATTACCGCTCGTGAGCAGTCGCTTCTGGTCACCCGAACGTGACGACTTTGTCTGTGTGTTCGACGATTCCCAGAAGGTCACTCATCGACGACCGAGGCCGGAGTTCGCCCGGTTCGAGCCCTCGTGAGTCGAGGCAGGTTCCACAGGCGAACAGTTCCCCACCTTTCTGGACGTACTGTTGCATCACGCCGTGCGGATTGAACGCCTCCGTCTGGATATCAGGTGCTTCGACACCATCCCCGAGCAGGAACACTTCGACAGTGTTGCCCTCGTCGAGTGCGGTGTTCGCAAACCGGAATGCGTTCCAGACGCGTTCTTCCTTGTTCGTCTCGATGATGAGTCCAATATGCATGATTTCCGTACGTTCTGTCGACCCTTAACCACGTTCTCGATTCTCAGCGAGCAACAACGACAGTCTCCAGCACTGTCGGTGGTCTCGACCGAAGGTTTTTGTTCGAATGCTGATACCTGTGGCTATGTCACGCCGTGACTCGGAAGAAGACGTGAAAGACGCCTTCGAACTCCTTCCGAACCATCCCGGTGGCTGGCGCGGGTTCGCGTCAGACGTCTCCGGGTGGGAGATTCTCCGGGCGTTCGACCGTCTCGGCTCCTCACGAAATGAAGCCGACAAAATCGTGTTGAACGCCCCTATCGCGATCTCCTCTGTGACTTCGTTCCTCTTGATCGGCTGGGGGCTCATCGCACTCGGTTCGTTGACTCTGCCACGAGCAGGCTACGGGGGTGCGGCGCTGCTCGGTGGGGTCGTCCTCCATCGAATCTCACTCGCGTTCTCTCGCGGGGCGCGATGGGCGCTCCCCGTCGTGGCCGCTGTTCCGCTGTTCATCGCCGCGGTTCTCTACTGGTGGCTCCAGCCTGCCTACCCACTTCGGGGGGCGGCCGACGCGGCTATCTGGCTCGCAATCGCCGCGTTCGTCGTGGCAGATGCGTCGCTCTTGTTCGGCTCTGTCCACCCGTCGTGGGAAGCCGAACCGGGCGAATAGACACGCGTCTTCTTCGTCTCGGTGTTCGAGTGGATCGCTCTGAAGCGACGGCGATGGTGACCGAGTCGCTCCCGACACGCAGGAGAATATGCTTATGCCATCTGCTGTCATCTTTATATACAGGCGAGGGGCCCAATGGCGTTCGATTCTCAGGGAGTACGGAGCCTGTTCCGTCGGCCTCCTTCGGTCTACACTGCCGAGGGAGAGAGTCCACGTCACGCCTCGTGGCTCGAACTCTTCTTCGACCTGGTGTTCGTCGTCGCCATCGCGGAGATTGGAACGAACCTCCACAACAACCTGACCGTAGAGGGCATCCTCTACTTTCTCGGCGTCTTCGCACTCGTGTGGTGGGTGTGGCTCGATTTTAGCTACTATGCCGACCTCTACGCGGACAACGACGTCGTTTCCCGTGTGAGCCTCGTCGGCGTCATGTTCGTCGTCATCTTCCTCTCACAGACCGTCAGGGGCGTCTTCCACGGCGAAACGTTCACGTTCGGCGCGATAATGCTCTTTTTGCGTCTCGTACTCACCGCCCTCTATCTCCGTCCGGGACCGACCGTCGCAGATGCCGGCACGAAGTGGTTCGTCGCGACGTGGATGACCTCTGAACTGCTCACGACGAGTGTCTGGGCGGCCTCGCTTTTCGTGCCCGACCCGACGCGGTTCATGCTGTGGATGGTCGCGTTCACCATCAACATGGCCGGCGTCGCAGTCATGTACATCGTGTTCGACACAGTTCTCGTTCAGGTGTCGCACTTCCCCGAGCGCCTCGGACTCATCACCATCATCGTTCTCGGCGAGACGATTCTCGCAGTCTCGTTCGGGACGTCTATCGCCACGTCGGGATTCAACTTCGAGGTTGGCCCACTGCTGGTGGGACTGGGCGGGTTCGTCCTCGCTGTCGGAGCGTGGTGGCTCTACTTCGAACAGTTCGACGAGCACATCATCGACCGGGCACTCACAGCGCCGCGTGACCGACTGATTCGGGCGAGACAGGCGGCGCTCGTCTACGTGTTCAGTCACTATCTCGTCCACGTCGGCATCGTCGCGACTGGTGTCGCAGTCATCGTCGCCATCGAGGCGACGGCCGACGGAGCCCAACTGGATACCCTCGTTCGCCTCGTCTTCTGTGGCGGCGCTGCTGCATTCGTCGCTGGGACCGCCATCATCCATCGAGCGATTCTCCAGGTCTCCAGTGAGACGCCGTTCGACACTCGTGTTCTGGTGGCACGGGGCGCGACAGTGCTGCTGTTGGTTGGCCTCGTCCCGTTTGGCGGGATGCTCTCACCACTCGGACTAATGGGCGTCGTCGCACTCCTGTTTACCGTCCTCGTCACGTTCGAGACGCTCGTCAATCCGTGGGTCGAGATGGTTTTTCCCCCGGTCAACGCGTAGGTCTTCGGGTGACGTCGGTGGTTGAACCGCTCGGTATGGGCTCGCTTTCGATTTGGAACTCTCTCGAACTCGAATCCGAACTGTCGGTATCTCGTCGTCCTCTTTGATGACGAATGTTCTCGGTGTGAGGAATATGGCCTCGGTACTCATAGGGCTCCGCATCACCGAGTGCCTAGTTCGGTTCGGAACGGTGCCATCGTCATCGGCCACCCGACTGTTTCGAACGGACGAGCAAGTCACTTTTCGTCTGGCGAACGTTTATAGACCCAATCGCAATACGTACAGGCCATGAGTTCGCGCGATATCAGGCCCGTCGTGCTGGGGGTCGTCTGGCGAGACGACGAACTACTGGTCGGGCGTGGCTACGACCCCGGAACGGACGAATCCTTCTGGCGACCACTCGGTGGCGGCATCGAGTTCGGTGAGCACAGCGAGGAGGCAGTGTGTCGGGAGTTCGACGAGGAACTGGGCGTCGAAGTAGCGCACACCGAGTTCATCACACACATCGAAAACCGGTTCACGTTCGACGGCACGCAGTATCACGAAATCGTCTTTCTCTACGAAGCCGATATCGCCGACGAAACGGTGTACGAACAGGACGTGATGACGGGCTACGAGGAGGCCATCGACGAGGAGTTCGAGGTTCGATGGATTCCAGTCAGTTCGTTCGAATCGAGAGACCGAACGCTGTATCCCGAAGCAATCGTCGACGTGGTCTCGAAAAACTGAATCTCGCGACGACTCATTCGCGTCGAAATGACTCACTCACGTCGCGGCTACTCATTCACGCCACTCACTCACGCCTTCTCCAGCGCACGCACGTCGATGAGTGGAACTGATTGCCCCCCAGACAGCGACGTCGACCCGGCAACTGTCCCCCAAAACTGGATTCGCTCGCCATCGAGCAGTCGAAAGCCGATATCGTCGTCGAAGAATCGCCCGGTCTGCCACTGTGCAACGACGTCTCCACGGAGGCGTCCGGCGTCGTCTTCGACAGCGACTGTGGCGAGTCGCGTGCCATCTCGACTGCTGGTTTCAGAGACTCGTCCCGTGTAGGTCACGACAGTCCCGGTGTAGGAGTTCGTATTCTCCCGAAGGTCGGCATACGGTACCGTCGTCGCACCGGCAGGTTTGGTCGGTTCTGTGCTGACGTTGTTCGCCACCTTTGGGTCGTCGTATAGTGGTTTGGGAGCCGGGAGGAAGTCAGAGAGCCGCTCGACAGCGAGATAGAGTACGAGGCCGGCGGCGACGTACTTGCCTGTTTTCTTGAGTGCTGCGCGGCGAGCGAATCTCTCTGGGTCGTCAGTCTCTTCACCAGTCCCTTGTTCAGTCGACGCCTCTCCATCGGCCGCTTCGATTGGGTCTCCAAGCCAGTTCGTCTTCGGTCGACCGTCTCTCCGGTCTGCGAGGTCGCGAACGAACGATTCGGTTCCTGTCTCGCGAACTTCGACGGCGATGGCCGGGGCGTCGAGTTCGACGAGACCAGGTCGGTGCGCGTCGTCTTCGAGGCGTCCGCGTCCAACAGTCGCCACGTAGGGTTCGACAGCGTTCCGTCTACACTCGCGGACGAACGCACTCATCTTGTCGGCGGTGAGTCGCGTCGATGTCGAAATCCAGATTCGAACCTCGCGGGGGACGCCCTCGGGCGTCGTTCCCTCGGCATGGATGTGGACGTCGGGGCCGTGAAATCGGACACGCGTCTCGTATCCCCGTGCCTCCCAGATTCGTTCGAAAATGGCGGCGAGTTCGACGTCGGAACGGTCGTCGATGAGTGTTCCGAGCGACCGGTCTCTCATTCACCTCGACGTGTCGTCCCGGTACTGTTAGCTGTTGTCACCCAGTTCTCGCCAGTGAGAACGAACGTGGCCGTTTCGACGCGGGATTAGTCGAGGCGCTCTCGTGCCGCAGCGACGAGCAGCGGGAGCATGATTGTCGCGTCGCCCAGAACGGTGGCGTTACGAGCGTCTTTTTCGAGTTTGCCCCACGAACGTGCTTCGTCGAGCGTCGCGCCCGAAAGCCCGCCGGTCGCCGCGGGGTCCATCGTAATCTGGACGCCGTAGTCGTACGCACCGGGTGTGACGAGCATCGTCTGGAGCGTGAAGTTCTTCGGGACGCCGCCGCCGACGAGGAAGCAGCCGGCTCTGTCGGCGTCGTACGCGAGGTCCGTCAGCGGCGTCATGTCCGCGAGCGCGTCCAGCGAGAACGACGACGTTTGGGAGTACATCCACGCTTGCAGGCCGAGGACGGAGTCCTGCACTGCAGGGCAGTAGATCGGGACATCGGACTCGTAGGCCGCGGCAGCGACACCGGCGTCTTCCTCGATTCCCTGTTCTTCGTTGACTTCGCTGTTGGCGCGACCGAGTTCTCGGCAGAGGCGCTCGATGCTGACAACTCCCTCTTCTTCGAGTGCCGGGAACACCTCGTTTCGCAGGTGTGACTCGAACAGTGCGAAGTGTTCTTGCGGCAGATAGACGTTGTAGATGCGGTCGACTTCTTCGTCGCGGAGCGTCTCGTCGTGTTCGCGCGGCGTCTTCTCTTCGTGGTGTTCGGCCCCGTGATGGTGTTTGCCGCCGATTGCTTCGATAGCGTCGTGGGTCAGGTTCGCCCCCGTCGTCACGAGTGCATCGACGTAGCCGTCGCGGATGAGGTCTGAGACGACTTTACGCATTCCGGTCGGCACCATCGCGCCCGCAAGCGACATGAAGATGGTACAGTCCTCGTCGGCCAGCATCTCGGCGTAGATGTCGGCCGCTTCGTGCACGTCTGCCGCGCCGATACCGGCGTGGCCGTACTGCTCGACGAGTTCGCCGACGGTCATACCGCCGTGGACCTCGGCGTGTCCGAGTGGGTCGTGGTTGAACTCCTCTCGCTCCGGCATCTCGTACCCGCCGCCGTGGTCGTGCCCGTCGTCGATGGCATCGCCCTCGTGACCTCCGTCGTGGGCGTCGTCGTGGTCGCTCATGCGATGGAGTGCGACGCCCGAGCGTTTGAACGCCCCGGTCCGACGAGGCTGTGTGGAGGGTTGGCAGACTGGTGTGCACGCCACTGACTCGGTGTATCTACTGCACGAGTGGCTCTCGTCAGACTCGACTGGAGATGATGTCATCAATGGAACTAATTATCTCGCGAGAGAGGTCAGTGTGATGCCCTCCACACAGCCTATCGAGAGACCAGAAGAGGCACACGCGGTCGCAACGCAGTACTTGAGATACGAACGTCCGGTGAGCGCGCTCGTCGCCGTCCTCGTCGTCTCGCTCTTCCTTGGCGTGTTTCTTGCAACGTCGCTGTTGCCGGCACTCGCCGTCGGGGCGCTCTTGGTCATCGTCGCACGCGCCCCACTCGTCCAGTCGAACGGGACGATTCGCCTCCGCACCGACGACACGCCGGAGTCGGTACTCGAGGCGTTCACAGGGCCGACGCCGCCGGTGCTCGCATTCAAATGGGGGGTTGCTGACGAGATTACGAGGGAGGCTGACGCGGTCTCGTATCGTGTCCCGTATCTCTTTGGCGTGCGCTCAGTGCGGGTGACTGTTCGCACGCAGACAGAGACGACGGCGGACGGGACTCACCACGTCGAGTTGAACGTCTCGGTGAACGACCAGCCGTGGTCGACGTACACGGCGACCATCAGTCCAACCGACGACCAGACGAGTATTCACGTCGAATACACGTCGGAACGCAAGTTTGGACTGCGACGCCTCCCCCAGAATTTCGTCGCACAACGCTACCGCGACGAGGCGCTCAGCGCGCAGGGGTACACGGTAATTGAGCGCGACGCACGGGTGGGGATTTGAACACGCAGCGTTCGCCCCGGACAGTTTTCGATAGACTCGAACGACGGCTTCCAACTCAGTCGGATACGACTGCTTCCAACCCAACCTGATACGACGGCTTACAACCCAGTCGGGTGGCTGATGTACGTCGTCTCCAGTCCCATCTCGTCGGCCAGTGCAGCGAGATTTCGCACGCCGAACGTCTCCGTGGCGTAGTGGCCAGCGAGGAACACCGAGATACCCGCTTCTCGTGCCTCGTGGTACACCTTCTGCTTTCCTTCGCCCGTAATGAGCGCGTCCACGCCCGAGTCGATGGCTTCGTCCAGCCAATCGACGCCCGACCCGGTGACGATTGCCACGTCGGAAACCTCGTCGGGGCCGAAGTCGAGAACCTGTGTGCCCTCGTTTCCGTCCAGTTCGTCGAGCGCGTCACGAATCTCGTCGGTCGTCTTCGGCGACTCGAACGACCCGGACTGCCCGATGTGCACTGGGCCGAGCGAGCCAAACGGCGTTCGGTCTTCGAGGCCGAGATAGTCCGCGAGGCCAGCGCCGTTGCCGAGTTCTTGGTGCCCATCGAGTGGCAGGTGCGAGACGTAGAGCGCGAGGTCGTTTCGAATCAACGGTTCGATACGGTCGAAGTTCCGGCCAGTCACTCGGTCGAGCCCACCCCAGACGAGGCCATGGTGGGTGACCAGCACGTCGGCGTCAGCGTCGATCGCCGCCTCGATAGTCGCTTCCGCGGCATCGACGGCGAAAGCGACTGTTTCGACCTGTGCGTCGTCCGGGCCGACCTGCAACCCGTTCGGACTGGCGTCTACGTCGGCGAACTCGTCGGTGTCGAGTCGCTCGTCGAATTCTGCGACGATGTCGGAGAGGTCCATACAGGTCAGTTGTAACTGGGCGACTTGTAAGAAACGGCTTTGGAGGACTCTGTCTTCGGTGCTCGCTTGGCGAGCGCGTGTTGCATACAAATATACACTCCCTACTCGACGATAGCCACCGTATACTCAATACGGTACGGACGAATGAGTGTCTCAGTGGTTGCGTCCACGTGAAAGGGTCGCTCAGCCTGGTAGAGCATCCATCCTTGCGATGGGTGGCCTGAAAGATGGCCCCGGTGGTTCGAATCCATCCCCTTTCGTTCACCCCTTTTTCGTCACCATTCGCCCGAGTACGGATGGGAGCTACTGCCCGTCCGCGTGCGAGAAGACGAACTCCCGTACCAACTTCGCCGCCAGCGTGGCGGCCTGTCCATCGTCTCTATCGTTGACTTCGACCACGTCGAAGCCATCGGCGTAGGGTGCGACCGCTCGAACGAGGTCACGCATCTCGCGCGACGTGAGGCCGAACGGCTCTTTCGTGCCCGTCCCGGGAGCGAACGCCGGGTCGGCGGCGTCGATATCGACGCTCAGATAGACCGACTCGTCGTCGAACGGGGGATTCCAGCAATCCACTTCTTCGGGCGGCACGACGGTCACGTCGTCGGCCTCGGCACGTTCCCACTCTTCCGGTGACCCGGTTCGAGCGCCGAGGATGTACACGTCGTCCACGTCGAGTTCGTTGAGGACGCGACGCGTAATCGTCGCGTGACTCCACTCGTTGCCGTCGTACTCTCTTCTCAGGTCGAGGTGGGCGTCGAGACAGACGAACACGTCGGGGTCGACGCCATCGACGCCTGCGGCGGTGACAGTGTGTTCACCACCGAGGACGATGGGGACGGCGTCGCCCCAGGCGGCGTCGCGGACGCTCCCAGTGAGCCACTCGATGTAGTCGGGCGCGTCGTCCCACGCGCGGATATCGCCCGCGTCGTGGACTGAGAGGTCGGTAAAACGACGGTCAGTTCGCCGGTCGTAATCGTCGAACGATTCGGCGAACTGACGGATTCGATTCGGTCCGAAACGGGTTCCCGGTTGGAAGGAGGTGGAGATGTCGAGCGGGGCACCGACGAGTACGTAGTCGGCGACCTCGCGGTCTGCGATTGCCCCGGGAAACATCACTCAGTCTCCCGTTTAGACGATCTTGCGCTGGCCTTCGAATTCGAGGTACTCGATTTCGTCTTCGGGGTTGAGTTCCTCGTCGTCGGGGATGCGCATCGTGAACGTCTGGTAGGTTTCGAGGTCCATAATCTGGGCGTCCTCACCGGTGACGGAGACGACCTGCCCCTGCTTTCGCTCGATGATTGGGACCCACACCTTCGCGTCGACGGGCTGGGAGAGCGAGCGCTTCTTGCCGTCGAAGACGCCACGGGCCTCGACACGGGCCTTCGCACTCCCGTGTTTACCGGGCTTCGCGGTACTGTAGGCGTAAATCTTGCACGGCTTGTCGTCCATGTTGACGTAGCTGCCTTCTTGGAGCTCGCGCACCTGCTTCTGCTCTTTCGCCATGTTCTCTCGTTATCGGATGGAGGGTATAAACGGTTTGGAACGCCTCTCGCACGGGAATCTTTCACGAAGCGCGACTACTCCGGCTTCGAGTCCGTCTCTTCAGGCGTCTTCGATGCCGTCTCTTCAGGCGTCTTCGACGGCGTCTCGCTCCGCCATCGCCGGATCGAACCACGTTCCCTGTGCATCGCGCCGGCCGAGACTGCCGAGCGCTCCCGACGCGACGTTCGGCAACGAGAGCGCCAGCATAATCGCCGTCGTCAGTTCGCCGGCCGATTCGAACATCGGAATGAGATACTGGAACGGAAAGAGGATGGCCGTCCGATTGAGGAACGTCAGCAAGATGGCGACGGGCATGAGGACACAGCCCCAGACCACACCAGCCATCAGCCCGTGCCACCCCCCGTCTGCAGGGTCGGTGCCGACGGTATAGCCGGCGAGCGCGCTCCCGGTCACACCGCCGACGAGCGTGAACTGTCCCGTCATCCCGAAGACGAGCGTCTCAGTACACGCGGCGAGGCACACCCCCACGACCACCGGCCGCCACTCCGTCATGCCCGGAGGTGATTTCTCGAACGCGCATAAACCTACGCGCCCGATTCTCAGCTTTGATTACTCTTCGCGTCGCTCACGGAGATTCTGCCGGGTGAACTGCGGCGTCGCCCGGATGCCTTTTCGCGTGCGGAACGACCGCCACAGCAGAATCGCGACGAACGCTGTCGGCACGCCCGCAGCGCCGACGGCCAGCAGATTCTGTGGGTCCAGCGAGTAGACGATGACCGTTGCGACGAATCCGAACGACAGGAAGATGCCGTAGATGAGTCGCTTCGCCAGCCGGTCGAGGACGCCTTTGTTGTCTTCGAGGCGGACGTTGAGCGTCAGATTCTCGCGGTCTGCCCTGTCGAGGACGCGTTCGAGTTTCGGCGGGACGCGAAACAGCGACTGCGCAGTCTTCTGGCCCTGTTGACCGACGCTTTCGAGCACCTTCTGGATGCTCTCTTCGCGGTAGCCTCGTTCCGTGAGATACTCCGTCGCCACCGCGATGAAGTCGAAGTCGGGGTCGAGCGTGACACAGACGCCTTCGACGACGCCCGCGACGCGAAGGACGAGTGCGAGATTTCGCGGGAGTCGAAGCGGGAACTCGTAGATGGTCGATTCGACCTGTTCGAGGATCTGGTTGACGCGATACTGTTCGATATCGTCGCCGCGAGCGTCTGCGATGGCGAGTTCCATCACGTCGCCCATCACCTGTCGGTCGACGTTGGGGCTGAGTGTGCCCATCTCGATGAGCGTGTCGAGGATTTCGTCGACGTTCTGATTCGCCACGGCGATGTAGAACTCGATGATTTTCTCCTGAATGAACGGGTCCACCTCGCCGTGCATGCCGAAGTCGTAGAAGATGATGCGCCCGTCGTCGGTCACAGAGAGATTTCCGGGGTGCGGGTCGGCGTGGAAGACGCCGTCTTCGACGATCATCTGCAGGTAGGCTCGCTGTAAGTTCGTCGCCAGTTCGGTTCGGTCGATACCGAGGCCGTCCAGTGCGGCGACGTTGTTTATCTTCGTCCCCGGGAGGTACTCCATCGTGAGCACCCGGTCGTCTGAGCGTTCGTGGATTGGCTCGGGGATGACGAGCGTCTCGTCGTCTTCGAAGTTCGCCTGAATCTGTTCGAGCGTCGCCGCCTCCTCGTCGTAATCCATCTCTTCGCGGATTGTCTTGGCGAACTCGTCGGCGAGGTTCTCCAGCGAGAAGGCTCGTGACTGCCCGATAAATCGCATGAGGAGCGGGAGCGACCACCGAATCACCCGGAGGTCGGCCTCGACGAGCTCTTCGATACCGGGTCGGCGAATCTTCACCGCGACTTTCTCGCCTTCGTACTCTGCGACGTAGACCTGCCCGAGACTCGCCCCACTTATCGGATCGGTGTCGAACGAGTCGAACGCCTCGTCGACGGGGCCGAGTTCTTCTTCGATGACGACTTTCGACTCGGCCCACGGCGCGGGCGGGACGTCGTCTTGGAGACTCCCGAGAACGTCGATGTACTCCGGTGGGAGGATGTCGGGACGCGTCGAGAGCAGCTGGCCGAGTTTGATAAACGTCGGCCCGAGCGTCAGTAGTGACTCCAAGAGGAGTTCGGCGCGTTTGACGCGCATCTCGGAGGTAACTCGCCGAGTGCCACCGAACAGCAGGTACTTCCGCCTGTCGCGAGTGTACGCGACGATGAGCGGGAAGAACTGGTAGACGACGACGAGGAACCGCCAGTAGGCGCGGAGGTTGACCAGCGTGACCACCCGCTCCGCTCAGGCGTCTTCGTCGACGCCGTCGTCAACGTCGTCGCCAGTGGTGATAGGGATGGTCCGCCCGGACGCAGCCTCACGTTTGGGGAGACGAACCTCGAGAACCCCGCGTTCCATCGATGCCTCGGCTTCGTCGGCCACGGCGTCCGGCGGCAGTGGCAGTTCGGCGTCGAGGAACAGTGGTCGCTCCTCGCGGACGTAGTCGAAATCGGTCGGCGTCCGTTTGTCGCGTCGCGCTTCGACGACCAACCGTCCTTTTTCGACTTTGAGGTCGGCTGATTCGGCGGTCACGCCGGGGAGGTCGAGGACCAACAGATACGACGACTCAGACTCCAGGAGGTCGGCGAACACCGCGTCCGGAAGTTCGGACAGCGCGTCGCGCAGTGTTGACATGTGGGTCCATAGGGAGGCGGTGTCGAAAAAGCCGGCGGTCAAATACCGGCGAACACTCCCGTATGTCGGCAAATTCGGCCGCCACCGGTGGGGTGAGACGAGTCGTGCCCCGTGGGGTGAGGCCGACGCTTTTTGCCCCCGGCATCTAAGTGCCGCCATGGACCACCACGACCGGCATACGGCCGGGTTCAAAGAACGAACCCGAGTCGCGGCGGCGCGCGAGACGCTTCTCGCGTCGGCCACGCCGCACGGACGGACCGAACGACTCCCGTTGGTCGACGCCGACGGCCGGGCCCTCGCCGAACCCGCCGTCGCACCCGCGGACGTTCCGAGTTACGACCGCGCCGCGATGGACGGATTTGCAGTCCATGCGAGCGACACGTTTGGGGCCAGCAGTCGCTCTCCGAACGTCCTCCGCATCGTCGACGAGCAAAGCTCGTCGGCCCGCCAGATGAAATCTGGCGACGTCGACGACGCCATCGCACCCGGTGAGGCCGCCCGCGTCCACACGGGCAGTGACCTCCCCGAGGGTGCCGACGCCGTGGTGATGGTCGAACACACCGACCAGTTTGGTGACGAACTCGAAGTGTTCGACGCACTCGCAGCGGGTGAGAACGTCGGCGAACGCGGTGAAGACGTTCGCGAAGGCGACGCGCTGTTCGACGTCGGCCACGAACTCCGGCCTTCGGACCTCGGCCTCCTCCGGTCTGTCGGCATCGACGACGTGTCCGTCTTCGAGCGCCCGCGCGTCGCCGTCATCCCGACGGGTGAGGAACTCGTCGAATCCGACCCCGGCCCCGGGCAGGTCATCGAGACGAACGGCCTGACCGTCTCCAGACTGGTCGAACGTTGGGGTGGCACGGCGAGTTACCGCGATATCGTCGACGACGACGCCGACCTGCTCCGCGAGGCCGTCGAATCGGACCTCGACCACGACGTCATCGTCACCACCGGCGGGTCGTCCGTGGGCGAACGTGACCTCATCCCCGACGTGATTTCGGAGATTGGTGAGGTGCTCGTCCACGGCGTCGCGCTCAAGCCCGGCCATCCCGTCGCGCTTGGGGTTGTCGAAGACACTCCTGTGGTGATGCTGCCCGGCTATCCGGTCGCCTGTGTCGTCAACGCCTTCCAGTTCCTCCGACCGGTGCTCAAACACGTCGGGTCGCTCCCGACTCGGCCGTTCCCCACGGTCGATGCGACGCTCACCCGAAAGATTCCGAGTTCGCCCGGCACGCGAACCTTTGCTCGTGTGCGTCTCGACGAATCTGGTGACGAACCGACCGCCGAACCCACCCGAACGAGTGGGTCTGGCATCCTCTCGAGCGTCGCACTCGCCGATGGGTGGGTCCAGGTTCCCGAAGGGAAGGAAGGGTACGAAGAAGGCGAAACCGTCACCGTCGAAGGCTGGGAGTGGTCTGCATGAGAAAGCAGTTCCGTGACCTCGCGTCGCCGGCCGAGGCACGCGAGACGATTGCGTCGCTCGAACTGACGCCCGAGGCCGAATTCGTCCGGCTTTCGGACGCCAGAGGTCGCGTTCTCGCCGACCGAATCGACGCCGAAATCGACGTTCCCGGATTCGACCGGGCGAGTATGGACGGCTATGCAGTTCGTGCCCGCGACACGTTTGGCGCGGACGAGGCCGACCCCGTCGAACTCGAACTCGTCGGCGCAGTCCACGCCGGGGCCGAACCCGACGTCGAAGTCGAACCCGGAACCGCGGTCGAAATCTCGACCGGTGCGGTCATGCCACCCGGTGCAGACGCCGTCGTCATCGTCGAACGAACCGACGAACGCGACGACTCGCTCGTCGTCTACAAAGCCGTCGCACCGGGTGACAGCGTGATGCCCGCCGGAACAGACATCGCTGCAGGGGCGCGCGCGCTCGGCCCCGGAACCCGCATCACCCCGCGTGAAATCGGGCTGCTGTCGGCGCTCGGCCTCGACGAACTCCCGGTCCGTGGCAAACCCGTCGTCGGCATCATCTCGACTGGTGACGAACTCGTCCGCCCCGGTGAGACGCTCCGCCCCGAAACCGGGCAGATCTACGACGTGAACTCGTACACCATCGCCGCCGGCGTCGAAGAAGCGGGCGGCGTGCCCAAACTCTACCCCCACGCAGGCGACGACTACGACGAGATGGAGCGACTGCTCCGACAGGCGGCCGACGAGTGTGACCTCGTCCTCTCGTCTGGGTCGACGTCGGCCAGCGCCGTCGACGTCATCTACCAGGTCGTCGAAGAGCGCGGCGAGTTGCTCCTCCACGGCGTCTCCGTCAAGCCCGGAAAACCCATGCTCGTCGGAACGCTCGGCGAGGGGAGCGCCTACATCGGACTGCCGGGCTATCCAGTCTCTGCGCTCACGATCTTCCGGACGTTCGTCGCACCGGCGATTCGCGACGCTGCCGGACTCGCAGAACCACAGACGGCGACTATCGAGGGAACGATGGCTGTCCGTGAGCGCTACGCCGAGGGCCGGACGCGACTCATGCCAGTCGGGTTAGTCGTCGACGGTGCGGGCGAGATGCTCGTCTACCCCGTGGACAAAGGGTCCGGAGCGACGACGAGTCTCGTCGAAGCAGACGGCGTCGTGGAAGTCCCGGCGGACGTGGAGTACATCGCAGACGGTGAGACGGTGTCGGTGCAACTGTTCTCGCCCGACGTTCGCCCACCGGAACTGCTCGGTGTCGGCGAAGACGACCCCGCGTTGTCGCGACTGCTGGACCGTGTGCCATCGCCGCGGTATCTCGCTCTTGGGTCGCGCGAGGGACTCCGCCGACTCCGCGACGGTATCCCCGACGTGGCCGTCGTCGCGGGCGACAATCGTGGCGACACCGACGCCGTCGAACTCGGGTCGTGGACGCGTGAGTGGGGACTCGTCGTCCCCGCGGACAACCCTGCCGACGTAACCGGTCTCGCGGACCTCGTCGATGGCGACGTTCGGTTCATCAACCGCGATACGACCTCTGGACTCCGCACTGACCTTGCAAACGCCATCGCCGCACTCGCCGACGAGCGTGGACAGACGCGCCACGAACTCGTCGAGGCAATCGACGGATTCAACCGCGGGACCAAGGCGTTCGAGAGTCCAGCGCGCGCCGTACAGGCGGGACGGGCCGACGTTGGCCTCGGCCTCCGTGAGACGGCAGAAACCCTCGGTCTGGGATTCGTCTCACTCGGAACACAGCAGGTTACCGTCCTCGCAGACCCCGACCGAACCGAAAAGACCAGCGTGCAATCGCTCAGTGACCGACTCACAACGAGCGACGTGTTCGACTCGCTTGCAGGCTACGAACGCGCCTGAGTCGAGTACACTCCCGAAAAACGTATTTCGCGGACAGACAGTCGCTGTCAGACAAAATATAAATAAAGTGGAACGTATTTACCCTCGCAGGTAGTACGCGCTTGGTATGGGCACCCCGCAAACAGTCCTTCATGTCGACGATGACCCTGAGATGCTCGCGCTCTCGACAGCGACGTTTCACCAATTCGATGACATCTCTCTTCTCACGGCGACGACGGCCATCGATGCGCTCGATATCGTCTCCAGCCATTCGGTCGATTGCGTCGTCAGTGACTCGTTAATGCTGCCCGATGGTGTCCCACTTATCGAGGCACTCCGACGGGAAAACAAGGACGTTCCTATCGTCCTCTTCACGGCCAAAGATTGGACCGAAGTGGCTGACGTTGCGTCGGCGGCAGCGGTCTCCGAATACGTTCAGAAAGCCGGACCTGACGACCTTTCGACAGTTCTCGAACACGTTGGGATGCTCGTCGATGGCGACCGCGACGAGTCGCTTGCTGCAGGGGTGTCTGCAGTCACCGAAGCACTCGCGGACCACGCCGACGCCGCCTCGGCAGCGTCGTTCAGTCTCGACGAGAACTGGGAACTCGTCGGTCAGTGGGTCGGCGACGACGAACTCGGCATCGTCGTCGTCGAAGCAATCGAAGCGCACGCCGGACTGCCGGCTATCGAAGAACCACTGTACGATTACATCGACGCCGACGCCCTCGAAGAGTTGCTTCGGCCAGTCCTCGAAGACGAAGAACGACCCGGCATCGAGGTTCGGTTCCCCTACGGCGACTTCGAACTCGCCGTCACGAGTACTGGGGATATTTTCGCGCGCCCCGAACCCGGCGAGACGCTCTACTAACTTCGCTGCAAAAACGCATCCGACGTACCGACTCAGAGTAGCGTGCGCGCCAGAGAAGCCTGCTCAGGCGACTTTCCGAGGGAGTTCGTCGAACGACTGAACGCGATACTCGCCGAGGACGCACCGACCACGCTGTTCTGGCCCGTGTCGCTCGACGTGGATGCCATCGAGTCCGGCGTTCCACGCCGCACCGATGTCACTTTCGCCGTCTCCGGCGAGGACGCCTGACGTGCCGCCATCGGTCATGAGTTTTCCACCGAGCCCCAACTTCGAGACCGCACGTTCGACCGGTGCAGAGTCGGGTTTCCACCCCGTCTCTTCGGTACAGCAGACGACGGCGTCGAACCAGTCTCGCACGCCGAGGTGGTCTAACACGGGGTCAGTCAGGAACTGCTGGCAGTGGGTCACGATACCGACGGGTCGGCCGGCAGCGTGTATCTCTTCGACCAGACGGACGGCGTCGTCGTGGAGGAACGTCGATTCCGCCCGCTTCAACGGGTCTTCTTCGTGGTGGAAGGCAGGCCAGAAGTCAGCAGGGTCGATACCCCATTCGCGGAGGGTTGGGTCACGTGCGCCACCGAGTCCGTGCCAGAGTATCTCCGCTTCGCGGTCGGTGAACTGGCGACCTAATCGCTCTCCGACTCGGTCGAACACGTCTCGTGTGTAGGCCCACTCGGCATCGATGAGCGTCCCATCGAGGTCGAACAGCCAGAAATCGTAGTCATCGGCGACCATTCGGGCGATTGAGTAGGTCAGGAACGGATAAAGGTCTTCTGCTGTGGATTGTCACGTTCCGTCTGTAGATTCGACGTGGATTGCACTCCCGAAGTACTTGTGCAGCACGTCTCGCACAGACGTGGCGTTGAACTCGTCGAGTGAGTCGGCGATTGCATCCCGGAGTTCGTCGAGTGCGTCTTCGTCGGTTCGGAGTTCTGCGAACTCACAGGAGACGACCGGAACGTCGACCCACGACGTCGCGAGCTGGGCCGCGTACACCGGGTCGTTCACTTCGCCACGCCACAACGCATCACGAAACAGCATCCACCCAGACTCACCGGGTGGTGGTGGGGTGACGGAGACTGTCGTTTCGAACTCCTGTGGGTCCGCGTAGACGCCCGGTTTCGTCTCCAGACGAACGCGGACGTTGAAGACGTATCGGAGCGCCATCCCTACGACTCTGCGTCGAACAGGTCGGCGAGGCGGAGGTCCTTCTCGGTGATTCCGCCTTCTTCGTGGCTCGTGAGTCTGACTTCGACTTTCTTGTACCGGATGGTTATCTCGGGGTGGTGGAACTCCTCTTCTGCGACTTCGCCGACCTTCGCGGCGAATGCGACGCCGTCGAGATAGTCGTCGAACTCGTAGAGACGGACGATTTCGTCGCCGTCGCGATTCCACTCATCCGATAGTTTCGCGTCGACATCGTCGTTGGAGAGTACCTCGGCCATACCGAACATGTCGGGTGGGGAACCGATAAGGGTTCGCCCGGCTCACGGCGACGCGACGAGGACGAACGTCGGTCCGGTCAGTGTTCGTCTCCCACAGCGTCCAACTGTCTCGTTCGTGAGAACGTCACCGGGGAGAACGCCGTCGGAGAGAACGCTGCCGAAGAGAGTGTCGTCGGTGTCGCGAACCACTCGTCCCGTTACGGTGACACGGTCGCCACATTCGACGGTGTCTGTCTCCCCGCTTCGCTCATTGCTGTCGTCGAAGAGTATACCCCCACCGGGAGGGATTCGGACCGAAATCTGTCCGCTCCCATCGTCGAGGAGGAATGGACGGGTCGTCCGTCCGCTGACTGACCGTTCTCTCCCTCTCGGTCGCCTTTGTCCTCTCCATCGCCTTCGTCCTCTCTTTCCTCGCTTTCGTCCTCTCCCTCTCAGTCGCCGTCGTCCACTCTTTCTCCCTTCGGACGCACCGCTCTGCCACGCTTCGACTGCCGGTCCGCCGCCTGCAACGGTGACGACGCGTCCGACGACTGTCGCTCTGGCGACACCAGCGAGGTCAGATATTCGTCGACGTGGGGTCGATTTTACCAGTCGCCGGTACCGTCGTTCTCGGAGGCGGTCGACGACTGTGCGGCCGAGTCGTTCGACAGACCGGGGCGGTAGCATCGTCCGAGGCGACGTGAGAGACTCCATCGAACGAACGTGGTCTCGGTTTCGTATATGAATCTACGCCGCCGTCGTCACGAGTTCGGTGCTCTGTAGACGGAACGTCAGACTGGGCAGTCGTGGTGTCGAAGAATGCAGCGTCGAAATCGAGAGCGAAGTCAGTCGTTCGAGAGTTGCTCGACGACGCGAGCCGGGGCCTCTTCGTCTGAGACCCCACCGTCTCTCTGGGGGCGACGGTCCTCGTCGTCAGCTGTGGACGCTGTCGACTTCAGTTCGTCCGGCATCGAGTAGTCGTCGAATCCGGGGTCGAACAATCGCATCGCCGTCTGGATGGTCGTCCAGTCGTCGTCGCCGGCGGCGTCGCGCAGACTCTTCGTCGGTGCCGAGAGCAGTTGTCCGATGAGCGCGTCCGCGAGGGATTCGACCGTCTCGCGCTGTTCGTCGGTCAGGTCGCCCTGTGCTTCCAACTTCGAGATGGCCGTCGAAACCTCGCGACGCTTGACGAGTTCTGCCGCCTCGTACATCGACGAAATCGCTTCGTCGGCCCGCTTGCGCTTGTAAGCCGCGAGGAGTCGGTCGAACTCTTCGTCGATCATCGCTTCGACCTGTTTGGCCGCCGCTTCTCGCTTCGCCGCGGTTCGGTCGGTAACCGTCTCGAGGTCGTCGATATCGTGGACCGAGACGCCGTCGAACTCGCCGGCCGCGGGGTCAATGTCCCGTGGTTGGGCGATATCGATGAGCATCGTCTTGCCGGCGGTTTCGAGGTGTGCCGATTCGACGACGAAAGTCGGACTGCTCGTCGCGGTGATGACGACGTCCGCCGTCGCGAGTGACTCGTGGATATCGTCCAGTCCTGCGGCGGCGTCGATTCCGGGGACTTCACGTGCGAGGTACTCTGCGTGAGCGACGGTCCGATTCGCGACGACGAGTTCGGAGACGTCCACGGATGCCAGTGCTTTCGCGGCGAGCGTCCCCATCTCGCCCGCGCCGACGACGAGGGCACGTGCCTCCTCGATCGGGTGGCCGAGTTTTGCCCGAGCGAGATTGACGGCGGCACTCCCGAGTGAGACTGCACCTTCGTTGATAGCCGTCTCGTCGCGAGCGCGCTCACCGACGTGAATCGCTTTCATCAGCGCGTCTTCGAGCATCGGTCCGATGCTCTCGGCGTTGCGGGCCGCTTCGGTCGCTGTCTTGAGTTGCCCGAGAATCTGGTCTTCGCCGAGGACGAGCGATTCGAGCCCCGCCGCAACCCGCATCAGGTGGCGAAGGCTCTCTTCGTGGTCCATGTGGCGAATGCTCCCGTCTCGAACGTCGGGAGCGAAGTCCTCCAGTGCGCGTCGGCCATCGGCGGCGTCGTCGGTGACGACGTACGCTTCTGCCCGATTACACGTCTGCACGGAGAACGCTTCGGTGACTCCCTCGCGCGTGAGAAGAGTGGCGACGACGGTTTCGACGTCGTCGCTGGAAGCGGTTTCTATCTCCTGAACGCTCGCCCTGTCGTGAGCGACGCTCACACCAGAGATGACTCCCGCGCTCCTCATGAATCACCCCGCTGTGTGTTTGTAATCACGCGCGCTGCCTCTCGTCGGGGGTTTGCATCCCCTGTACGTAAAGCCTTCCAAACAGATGGGTCGCGAACGACCGCACGAATTGCTGCACGGCGTTCGGCCGGCGTTCGGTCAGATTCCTTGAGTTCCGCTCGCAGATCGGCAGTCAGGTCTGCCATCGCGCCTGCACCGTCGAGTTCGGCTTCGATGCGTTCACGGAGGTACTTCGAGAGGGCGGGACTCGCGCCGCCGGTCGTGATGGCGACGGACACGTCTCCGTCCTCGATAGTCGCGGGAACGACGACGCTCCCCGCGTCGCGCGACCCGCTTTTGTCCGCTCGATTGACCATCGCGCCAGCGTCTCGGG
Organism: Haloferax sp. DFSO52; assembly: GCF_048158745.1. NCBI lineage: Archaea > Methanobacteriati > Methanobacteriota > Halobacteria > Halobacteriales > Haloferacaceae > Haloferax > Haloferax sp. DFSO52. The sequence continues at coordinate 630,281 of NZ_JBLOPB010000002.1, forward strand.
CGGCGGCGACGACGGCGTCGTTCACGTCAGTATCGTTCGTCGCTGCCACGACGAGAACCGGGTCGAACCGGTCGACCCAGTCGGCGACATCCTCGGGTGCGGGCGCGGCGCGAACCAGTTCAGCCTCGCCGAACTCCCGGTCTGCGAACTCGGGGCTCACGACGACAGTTCGCGTCTCGCGGGCGAATCGCCGGGCTTTCCGCGCCCCGACAGGGCCGCCTCCGAAGACGAGGACTGTCTCGCCGGACATGTCGTGAACTAGTGGAATCATCTCACTCGGTGTTGGCGTCTGCTCGTTCGTCCAGTCTGATACCGGTCTTCTTCAGGATTCGCGTCGAGAACAGCGAATCCCAGTCGTCGTCAGCCACGTCCCAGTAGTCGCTCATCACCTCGCGAACACGTTCGATACGAGCGTCGCTCTCTTCCTTCGACCGGCCGTGGGTCATCGCGAAGAAGTTGTACGGCCACACGCCCTCGTGTCGTGGGCGACGGTAACAGTGAGTGACGAAGTCGAGCGCGGCGATTTCCGGGCCGACCTCCATCACGATGTCGTCGGGGACGTTCCAGACGGTCATCCCGTTTTCCGAGTAGCCGAGCGCGTAGTGGTTCGGGATGACGCCGACGCGACGAACCTTCCCTTCGAGATTGAAGCGCTTGATGGTCTCGACCACCCACGCGGTATCCTGTCCGAGCGCGTCGGCGACGTCGGCGTAGGGCGTCTCCGTAATCGGGAGACCGCCTTGAATCTCCAGGACGAGGTCACGTTCGTCGGGGGTGAGCATCCGTTCGTCCGATGGTTCGACGTCGGGGCCGAGATGCGACAGGTCGAGGTCACCGTCCGAAATCGGTCCATCTAAGAGGAACTTCGCCCCCACGTGGAACTCGTGGAGTTTGGGCATGTTGTACGTCTGTTGCCCAGTTTCGGCTTCGATTTCGCCGAGCACGTCGTCGACTCGTGACTCCTCGGCAACGGAGACGACGAACCACATGTTGAGATGTGGGTGCTCGCGCTCGTAGTTGTGTGCGACTTCTCGGTGTGCGTTCACCTGGTCGGCCACCTCGTCGAAGCGCTCCGGCGGTGCGTGCATGGCGACGAGCGTCGCCGTCCCGCCGATTTCCTCGGCGTTGACGAGTGCGCCGAACCGCGAGAGCGTCCCCTCGTCGTCGAGGGTTCGAACTCGTTCACAGAGTTCTGTCGCCGTCACGTCCACGCCGCGTTCCCGGAGCGCGGCAGCAGCGGGTTCGAACGGGCGTTCGACGACAGGAAATCCACCCTGGAACGCGTTGACGATGGCGCGGTCGAGACGAGAGAGGTCCGCGTCCGCCTGTATCATGGCCGTGAGTCAGGATGCGAAGGGAATAAACGCCTCGCTTGTTCTCGTTCCGAGAATTCACGAACGGCGGCCGTCGAGGTGACTGCGAATCGACGATTCAGTCGTAGCGACGGAAGAACGAGTAGATAAAAACCGGTTCGTTCAGGGAACGGGTGTCACGCGCTCGACTCGGTCGAGTGCTTCGAGGTCCGAGACGATGGCGTCGTGGTCGGCGGTCGCCTCGTAGTAGAACACGAGGTCGAACGTGCCGTCGCGGATGAGTTGTTGGCACTCCCAGACGAACTCGTCGTCGTCGACGCTGAGGCCCTGGAACTGGTTCGAGGAGAACTCCGAACTATCGTTGCCGGCGTAAATCCACGCGTCGCCCTTTCCCGAGTGGCCGGAGATGATGTCGTTGATTTCGACCGTCATCTCCTGCATCTCGAGGTCCTCGCGGCCGGTGAGGTCGGTGTGAACGATTGCGCCGACTAACTCGATGTCGCCCGGTTCGAGCAGTGCGAGCGTTCGCTTGTAGAGGTCGTCGTCGATAGTCTCGCTCATGCAGATGCCTTCTCGGGGAAGTACAAACGGATGGCGATTCGTCTGTAGGATTTGCGTTGCACTCGCTCGCGCCGACTCGGAGAGCCGTCAATCACTAACTCACAAGACAACGTCAATCACTAACCCACAAGACACATAGGCCGCCCACGCGACCCATAACACATGTTCGGTTGGGTCCGCCGCGGGTTCCGTCGCGCCTACGAGCGAGTGCTCCGCCGGGAGATTGGCGACGGGCCGACACACGTCGCAATCATCCAAGACGGGAACCGGCGCTACGCGAGAGAGCGCGGCGACGACGCACCGGACGGCCATCGCGCCGGTGCAGAGACGACCGAGAACGTCCTCGAGTGGTGTGAAGAAATCGGCATCGAAGAGTTGACACTCTACGCCTTTTCGACCGAGAACTTCGACCGTCCACCCGAGGAGCGAGAGCATCTCTTCGACCTCTTCGAGAACAAACTGTACGAGTCTGTTCGCTCCGAACAGATCCACGAGCGAGAGGTTGCCGTCCGAGTGATTGGAGAGGTAGACCGACTCCCAGAACGGGTCCAAGAGGCTGTCGAGTACGCCGAGTCACAGACTGCCGACTACGACAACTTTACGCTCAACATCGCACTCGCGTACGGCGGGCGAGCGGAACTGCTCAACGCCGCCCGCGACGTCTGTCGCGACGTCGAGGCGGGTGAGCTCTCACCCGACGACGTAGACGTGGCGGCGGTCGATGCACATCTCTCGCGGCAACCCGTCCGCGACGTGGACCTCATCATCCGCACTGGTGGCGACGAACGAATTTCGAACTTCCTGCCGTGGCACGCTAACGGCAACGAGGCGGCCGTCTACTTCTGTGCTCCCTACTGGCCGGAGTTCTCGAAGACGGACTTCCTCCGCGGCATCCGTACCTACGAGTCACGCGAAAAGTCGTGGCAACGGACACGAACTGAACGCGCCGTCGCACTCGTTCGCGCCGTCGCCGAAGTCGAGTTCGAAGACGCCCGCGCCGTCGCTGGCCGACTCCGTGAGCAACTCTCTTCGTCCGGTGCCGACGAGGTATCCGCCGAGTTGGCGAAGCGGACCGACGAGACGGCGGACTGAGCGCCCTGCGAGGCGGTGGACTGAGCGCCTGAAAAGACTGATTCTGCGCTATTCGTCACCCTGTGCAGCGCCGGCGTCGGTGACGCGGCCCCAGAACAGGATCGCGTCAGTCGGCCGGTCACGAATACAGAACAGGAACGGCCTGTCGAATCGGAGTTCGCCCCACGAGGGCGGTAACGATTCCAGCATGACGACGGCCGTCGCCGCCGCCGCTTCGGTTCCGTCTTCGTCCACCGAGACGAACGACTTGTGGAACACCTCGTCGATGAAGAGCCCACTCTGTCCGCCTTCGACCATCCCGCTGAAGTCGGCACCGCCGCCGAACGCGACGGGCATCCCGAGGTCTGAGAGGGCTTTCGACAGTTGGACTTCCGTCTCGAACTCGAAGCGGGGGAACACGAGTGACCCCGTCGCATCGCTCATCTCCTCGAAGATGCCGAACAACTGCTCTGCGGTGAGGTTCTGTTCGAACTCCTCGAAGGTGCCTTCGTCGGGGAGGAGCAACACCATCGACACGTCCTCGCCGATGTACGGGAGTTCGACGGCCTGTGCACCAGCGACTGACGCGTAGTTCACGCGGTCCATCTCCTGCTGCATGAGTGGGACTGTCGATTCGCTCCCGTCGAGTGCAGTGAACGTTCCATCTTCGGTGTTCTCGGGGTCGAACTTGTGCAACCAACTCGCCATGAAGTAGATGGCGTTCGTGAGCACGAGCACTGTCTGTGGGGTAATCGAATTCGGTGGAAGCAGGTCTTCGATTCGGTCTTCGGTCTGGTCGGCGACCCAGTCGTTGATTCGGGTTCGTTCCCCCTCCGGGTCGCCAGCGAAGTCTGCTCGTCGAAGCCCTGCGCCGTAGTTCTCCTCCAGCAACGCGAGGTAGTCCTCGGAGAACGGGTAGCCGTCAGCACCCCAGAGCGCGTTCGCCACAGCTAACTGGAAGGCATCGACTTCGGAGTCGTCGACGGGGTCGGTAGCGGTCGCCCGACTGTCCAGTTCGGTTTGGAGGTCGGCAAACGCCGGGTGAATGTCGTCGCCGAGTGTGTAGTGGAGCGTCTCTTCCATCTGTTCGCGAGTCGCTCCGCGAGCACCGGCGTAGGTCATCGCCAGCGCGACGGAGATGCTGTACGGCGACAGGAACAGATTGCCTCCCTGTTCGCTCGCGAGGTACTCGTGCAGTTCGAGGGCGAATTCGGCATTCCCGGACGCGAGTGCAGCGAGTCGTTCGTCGTCGACGCTGGGTTCGCCACTCGGGGGGTCTTCGGTTGGTGTGTCGGAGGGCGTCTCGGTTGCCGTATCTGTGGAGGGCGGTGCTGTCGTGTCCGTCTCGGACGGGGGACTCCCGCCACTCGTACACCCGGCCACGGTTGCGGCGGCGAGTGCACCTGACAGTGCGAGGAGTTCGCGACGGTTCATGTCGAATCGTTCACACAGCCGGGGATATGTCTTCTGTAGACCGAAACGGGTCTTTGTGTTATCCCCGTCGCCGCCAGAGAAGGAGGCGGGAGCTGAAAAACCGCTGTCACGAATACGAATAATAGCGTCCACAACGTACACTTGGACATGAACGCCCTCCTGAAATTCGTCGGAAGCGCCCTCGTCGCGTCCGTCCTCGCCGCCGTCCTCTCACTCTTCGTCTTCCAGATGCCCGTGAGTTCGGCCGTCCAAACGGCGTTGCTCGCGGCCGCAGTCGCGTTCGTCATCGTCTACCTGAATACGCGTCAGTCGGACTCGTCGACAGAGGCGAGATAGCTCGTCAGAACGCTGTTGACGTGTGATTCGGCCTATCAGCCGAATTTCTGTTGTACCCTTCGGGCGCAACAGCGTTTGGACGATTCGCTGGCGCTCATCGTCCAAACTTCTGTCGCTCGCGTCACTCGCGAAAACATTCGGTCTAACGACCGAATCTCCGCTGCCTATCCTGATAATCCCGCAACGCCCGCAGGTAGTCTCGCTTCCGGAAATCCCGCCAGTTCACGTCGGTGAAGTAGAGTTCGGCGTAGACCGACTGCCAAATCATGAAGTCCGAGAGCCGCTCCGCTCCGGTCTTGACGACGAAGTCCGGTTCGTCGGGGAACACCAGTCGCTCTTCGATGTCGGTGCCGTCGATGTCGTCTGGGTCCAGTTCGCCCGCTTCGACTTCTTCTGCGAGCGACCGGACGACTGCGGCGAACTCGCGTTTGCCACCGAGGCCGATGTTCACCTGCACAGGGGCGTCGGCAGGTTCGGTGTCGCCGGGTTCGCGCACCGCGATGTGATGTGGTGCGTCGAGGCTCCGTATTTCACGGGAGAGCGTCGGGACGACTGCCTCGTCGAGGACGCTCACCGAGATGGTGACGCGCTCGCTCCCGTACTCGAACGCCCACTGGATGAAGTCTTCGAGCGTGGCGTACGCCCCCTGTTCTAACAGGTCGCGCTCGGTGATGACGAGTGCGACGTGTTCGGGGGCGTCGGCGTCGTCGAAGCGGAATCGGAGGGCGAGGTAGTAGTCGTACACTCCCACGGTAGTCCGTACTCGCGCCGGGGTTCGTAACGCTTCGGGTTGAACGTCGAAACTGGCAATGTTCGATGGGGTGACCGGTGTGTCGTGCCCACGACCCTTCCGAGATTCGGAAGGTCACCGATGTCGGGAGGGTTAAGTGCGAGTCGGGGATACCGAACGATGTGACTTCCACGCTACGGCGAGCGGGTGGATTCGCAGTCGTCGGGACGTTGGCCCTCGCGGCCCCCAGTCTCGGGACGGCAGCGTTCGCTCCCTTCGCCGCAGTCGCGCTCCTTGCGGCCTTCGTCATCGACGACGGGCCGCTCTTCGAGTTATTTGCGCGCCCCGGCGACCGCAAGGATGGCCGACTCAACGGGTTGGCCGGATTCTCCCTTGCGGCGACTGGGTTGGCGCTCTTGGCGACGGTGCCGCGGGCCAGAATGCCGCTCACCGTCTTCGTCGCGTCCGTATTGATACTGGCATACGGCAATCTCGGAGCGCGATTGGTGGATACTCGTTTCGACGACGAATTCCTGCAGACCGCTGGATTCGTCAGCGTCGGCCTCCTCGCCGGCACAATTGGACAAGTCGCCGTCGTGACCATGACCGACGGCCAGATTGCACTCTCTCGGTTCATCTTCATCGCTGCGCTCGGTGCACTCGTCGCCGCACTCTTGCGGTCTGCACTCTACGAACGCGACGACCCAGTGGTCATGCTCACCGTCGGAATCGCGCTCTGGGGCGTCGATGGGTTGGTTGGCCCCGTCACGCCCGCACAGACAGGTGTCGCCATCGCGATGACCGTCGCACTCGGCTATGCGGCCTACGCACTGGGCACCGCATCGGTGGCAGGGATGATAACCGGTGTCCTCCTCCTGCTCGTCGCCGTTGGATTCGGCGGATTCGGGTGGGCAATCGTCCTCGCCTCGTTCTTCGGTATCGGCGCGCTCTCGACCAAATTCCGCTACGAACGCAAGGCCGAACGCGGCGTCGCCGAGGACAACGAAGGTGCCCGCGGAACCGGAAACGTCCTCGGAAATTCGGCCGTCTCTCTCCTCGCTGTCGTCGGATTCGCGGCCATGGAGACGATTGGCCAACCGTTCTTAAGCAATCTGTTCGTCCTCGCGTTCGCTGGGTCGGTCGCCGCCGCGATGAGTGACACACTCTCCAGCGAAATCGGCGGCCTCTTCGACAACCCACGCCTCATCACGTCGCTCAAGCGCGTCTCACCGGGAACAGACGGCGCAATCACGTGGCAAGGCGAAGTCGCTGGCGTCGTCGGGGCGGCGTTCGTCGCTGGGGCCGCGTACGTGTTGCTCCCACTGCCAGATGTGGCCGCCGCCGGTGCGGTTCTCGCAGGCGGGTTCATCGGCATGACTATCGATAGTCTCCTCGGTGCGACAGTCGAAGGCGTAAGCATCGGAAATCAGTCGGTCAACTTTCTCATGACACTCGGCGGTGCACTGGGCGCGGTTGTCGTGTGGATTCCGCTGTGACCGTTCGACGAGGCGGACTGACCGACGAATCAGCACTCACTTCGCTTCAGCGTCTCGTCTCCCATCCCTCACCAGAACTGCTTGACGCGTGGCCATCCGTCGGCACAGTGCTCGTCTCTGTCGACGACGCCGACCACCCGGTCGGCTACGTTCTCGGTGTCGGTGCCCACGTCGTTGAACTTGCAGTCGTCCCCGACGCCCGCCGAGAGGGGCGTGCGACTGCACTCATCGAGGCGTATCACGACCTACATCCAGCAGCGTCGCTCACGTTGTTGGTCCACCCCGAAAACGAGGTCGCACGGGCGTGTTACGAGACGCTGGGATTCCAGTACGACGAACGAATCGCCGGCGAGTTCGACGGTGACGACGCGATTCGACTCGTCCGCGACGCTGACTGAGTGGAACCTGACGAAAACGAGTGTCGAGTTGCGACGACCGACTGTCGAGTTACGACAAAGAACGAGTGTCGAGTCGCGACGACCGACTGTCGATTACGTCAGCAGTTGGTCGGCAGTTCTGACGCGCACACTGACTGGTTTCTTCACGTACTCGCCGGTCGAGCGTGCGACGACGTCTCCGACCCCACGCTGGGCCGCGATGTCGATGAGTTTCTGACTCGCTTCGCCGTCGACGACGACGAGTCGCGGCACCGGGTCGGCGTCTTCGAGCGTGTCGTAAATCTTCTCGACAGCGACTTCGTCGAGGAGGGCAAGGTCGGCGTCGAGGAGCCGAGCGAGCCCGCTTTCGTCGGTGATCGTCTCGCGGACGTGGTCCGAGAGCGACAGCGTCTGTTGAACTGGCTCTGCTGCTTCGGCAACTGCTTCGACGCTCGACTCACTGAACACGTCGGTGTCGGTGCTCAGTTCGTCTTCGGTGTCTGCGTGGACCGTCTTCTTGACGGTGACAGTGCCGTTGTTGTCGGAACTCGTCTCGGTCACAGTGTCGGTGGGAACGTCTGCGGATGGAGTCGGCGACGGTTCAGTCGTCGGCGACTCCTGACGAGGGTCCGGCGAAACACCACCGGTGCCGCTGGCGTCGGCAACTGCCGACTGGAAGTCCTCGTCGTCCGGCAGTGACGAGAACGGCACTTTGTTTCGAAGCGCACGGATGACCGCGCTTCGACCGAGGTCCTCGACGGACTCGTCTTCGGGTGCGAAGGCGACGTAATCGACGTCACCGACCTGCGAGAGTTCGCGGAGGATGAGTTCGCCGCCCCTGTCACCGTCGAGGAACGCCGTTACAGTGCGCTCCTGCGTGAGTGCCGCCACGTCCTCGGGGATGTTCGTCCCTTCGACGGCGACGGCGTTCTTGATACCGTATCGGAGGAGTGTTAGCACGTCTGCGCGCCCTTCGACGACGATGATGGCGTCTGAGTCGGCCACCCGCGGTCCCGCCGGCAGGCCGTGATACTCGGTGATGTCTTCGACGCGAACGCTCTCTTTGACCTCTTCGAGAATCTCAGTCGAGGTCATCACGGTGTCGTCGAACGACTCCGTGAGTAGTTCTTTGGCGCGTTCGACGACCATCCGGCGTTTGGCCTCGCGCACGTCTTCGATGTTCGTGACTTCGATGGCCGCCTGACACGGGCCGACGCGCGTGAGCGTCTCCAGTGAGGCGGCGAGGATGGCCGTCTCGACCTTGTCGAGACTACTCGCGATGGTCATCTGACCGAACGAGTGGCCGTTTTCTGAGTCTACCTGTACGTCTATCCGACCGACTTTCGATGACTGTTGGAGGTCACGGAGGTCGAGGTCGTCGCCGAGGAGGCCCTCTGTCTGTCCGAAGACGGCCCCGACTACGTCGCTCCGTTCGACGACCCCGTCGGCGGAGATGGAAGCGTGAATGAGATATTTTGCAGTGTCGTCCATTGGTGAAATCCTCCCGAGGGAGGGAATGATGTGGTGATAGTGATGCTGTCATGGGTGAAACCCACGGACGTGTTTATATAAGACGGGGGCGAGGGAAATATCTATCGTGGCCGACGAATCGAACGAAGGCGGGAGTCAGTCTCGGTTTTGGGTTTCGGCCTGGTTCTCCGCTAGTTCTCACCACGAAGCGCGGTAATCGTCGCTCCCGATGTCCGGCAGAACTCCGCTGGGTCTTCTGGGTCGTCGTGTTCGACGATGACCCACTCGACGAACCCCTCTCGGGCGACTGCGAGGCAGTCGTCGATATCGACCTCGCCGTCACCGAGCGCGACGGGGTGGCCACCGAGTTCGGCGTCAGCGTCGAGGACGACGTCTTTCAGGTGGACGAACGGTGTCCGGTCGGCGTAGCGTTCGAGGTAGTCTGTCGGGTCGTACCCGGCCGCCAGAATCCACGCCACGTCGAGTTCGAATCCGATTCCAGATTCCGCTGCTAATCGGTCGAGCGCTGGTTCGCCTGCCACCGTGTGGAGTTCGTGGTTGTGGTTGTGGTAGAGGAGTCTGAATCCTCGGTCGTCACACCGTGCCGTCAGGTCGTCGAGTCGATGGGCCGTCTTTTCTACCGTGTCGGCGTCGGCGAAGTCCTCCGGTGGGAGGTAGGGGACGACGAGCGTCTCCACACCGAGTGACTCGTATCGCTCACAGACTGCATCGAGGTCGGATTCGAGCTCTTCGATAGGCACGTGCGCAGAGGATGCCGTGACTCCGGTGTCGCCGAGGGCCGCTTTCGTCTGGTCGGTGTCGTCGACGCCTGCGAACTCGACGCCGTCGAACCCGGCGTCTGCAGCACGTTCTACCAACGACGCGGTCGATTCGCCGAGCTTCCGAAGTGAGTAGAGCTGGATTCCAACGTCCATACGTGTCGACTCGGTATCACGGATGGAAATTGTTCCGGGTTCGGTGAAGTGTCGTTCCGGGTTTGATGAAGAACTGTTCTGGATTCGGTGAATATCGCCCTGCCGCCACGAGCCAATTGTTGTAAAACCGACAACATTTGCTATTATCCTCTCTGTATGGTAGAGCACGGAAATTCGATGGCAATATATGAAGACTATTTTTCTTCGATAAGGCGCAACGTAGGTCAATAGAGTAAGATTTACGTTCTACAGTCAACTATCGTCTCCAGAGATGCCGAGAACGCGTACCGACTACCTCTGGATTGTGGCGTTCGCAATCCTCGTGACGTTCGCAGTCCCGTGGTTCCTCTGGGGAGATAGCCGTGTCTTCGCCGGCCTTCCGCTGTGGCTCTGGTGGCACATCGGGTGGATGGGACTGACTGCTGTAGTATTCCACCTGTTCACTCGACGGGCGTGGGACGACGGAATCGTCGAGGGGGTCCACTGATGGTCTCTGCACTCGGAATCCAACTCGGCGTCGTCGGCGCCTACCTCGTGGTTGCGCTCGCCGTTGGGTTACTCGCATACCGTCTCACGAGCAGAAATGCCGAAGACTACTACCTCGCAGGACGCTCTATCGGAACGGTCGTCTTGCTGTTTACCACGTTCGCGACCCTCCTGTCTGCGTTTACGTTCTTCGGCGGGCCTGACCTCGCGTACCGTGCTGGCCCCGAGTGGATTCTCGTGATGGGCGTCATGGACGGCGTCCTGTTCGCCATCCTCTGGTACGTCGTCGGCTACAAACAGTGGCTTATCGGGAAGGCTCACGGCTACGTCACGCTCGGTGAAATGCTCGGCGACCGATTCGGGTCGAAGCGACTTCGCGCCCTCGTCGCCGGTATCAGCCTCTTTTGGCTGTTCCCGTACGTGATGCTCCAGCAGATGGGTGCCGGTGAAGCCATCGTCGGCCTGACGAACGGAATCGTTCCCTACTGGGCCGGTGCCGCAGGCATCACGGTGTTCATGATTGCCTACGTCGTCATCGCAGGTCTTCGTGGTGTCGCCTGGACTGACACGCTTCAGGGTCTGTTCATGCTCGGCGTCGTCTGGCTCGCTGTCGGATGGATTGCGACTGCGGCAGGTGGCCCGAGTGCGCTCTCGAACGCGCTCGCGACCAACAAACCCGAGTTCCTCGCACTCGGCGGGGGTCTCTACTCGCCGCAGTTCATCATCTCGACGGCAATCACGATTGCCTTCGGCGTGGCGATGTTTCCGCAGATCAACCAGCGGTTCTTCGTCGCGAAGTCTGCCGCAGTTCTCAAGCGCTCGTTCGCCCTGTGGCCCGTTCTGGTCGTCTTGCTGTTCGTTCCCGCGTTCATCCTCGGCACGTGGGCCGCCGGTCTCGGTGTCTCCGTTCCAGAGGGCGCGAACGTCCTTCCGGTCCTCCTCAACGAGTACACGCCCGTCTGGTTCGCCGCCCTCGTCGTCGCCGGCGCGATGGCTGCGATGATGTCGTCGTCTGACTCGATGCTGCTCTCCGGGTCGTCGTACTTCACGCGTGACCTCTACCGCCCATTCGTCGATGCGTCGCTGAGCGAAGACCGTGAGGCGTGGATTGCCCGTCTCGGCGTCGCACTCTTTGCGACGCTGACGTTCGTCGCCAGTCTGTTCCGACCCGGCACGCTCATCGAAGTCGGCGATACGGCCTTCGGTGGGTTCGCACAGATGGCGCTTCCCGTCATCATCGCACTCTACTGGGCGAAGACGAACCGCGCGGGGATGTTCGCTGGCATCCTCGGCGGGCAGGTGTTCTACCTCGCGCACGTCTTCATCCCCTCGTTCGACGTTGCCGGCGTCACGCTCCTCGGACCGACGTACCTCACGTGGGATTTCGCTCTCTGGGGGATGGCGCTGTCTGCCATCTTGACGCTCGGTGTCTCCACGTTGACCGCGACTGCTCCCGAGGAGAACCAGCGACGGTTCTCTGAGGGGCTGCGTGCCGACTGAGGCAACTGACCGTTCGACCGCACCATCCGCTGTCACCCTCGTCTGAGGTATCCGCTGTCGCTTCCGATGACCCATCCGTCGCCGCCTCCGACCGAGGCGAGGTTTATTCCGTTGTATCACGATGTTCGAGACATGCCAGAAGAAGTGCTGTTCAAATCTGAAAGCCGGCAGAGCCGAGCGGAAATCGCGTCGTACCTCCGCGCAATTGCCGACAAACTCGACGCAGGCGAGCCAATCACGCTGAAAGCCGGGTCGCAGTCGGTGACGATGGACCCACCGACGTCGCCGACGTTCGAAGTGAAAGCCGAACGCGAAGGCCCCGCCGGCAAACCCGGAGAACTGAGCGTCGAGTTCGAACTGGAGTGGGACGAAGACGGTGGCAACGGCGGCAACGGCGGCGATCTACAGATCGAGTGACCGGTCTGCGCTGCCTCCGAGAAGATACATTTTTGACACGACTCCGACTCTTCCCTACGCATGCGTATTCGACCGATTACTCGAGACGAAATCACCGAACTCGTCGACGACTTGTGGCTTCCGTTCGCCGGAGAGATGGGCGACATCGACGAGTACGACGCACTGGCCGAGGACGTAGACGTCCGCGCCGAAGCACTCGACTATCGACGGACGCAACTCGACGACGACGAGACGCAGACGTTCGTCGCCGTCAGCGACGACGAACTCGTCGGCTATACGACCGTCGCGTACTCGGAGTCCCCGCCGGTGTTCGCCCGCGATTCGGGTGCGAAGGTGAAGGACCTCTACGTCGCACCGGAGGCCCGAGGTGAGGGGCTCGGCACATCGCTTCTCGAACGCGCACACGAGTGGGGGCGTGACCGTGGGTGTGCTCGTATCTCACTGAGTGTCCACGCTCGCAACGATGCCGCCCGGTCGTGTTACGAGTCGATGGGGTACGAGACACGATACGTGAAGATGGACCGGCCGTTGTGAACAGAGACGTCGTGAAACGCTGTCGAGATAGTGCACACCCAGACGGTTCCACCGGCGTTCGACCACCAAACCCGAACCCTCAAATCTCCCCACACTAATCCCCGGACATGAACGAGTCGGGTCATCAAGTGCTGCTGGAGCAAGCCGTGCTCCGGCGCCGGATGGACGACGGAACCGTCCCCGAATGGGCGGGACAGCACTACGAGACGTTTCGTGAGACGATGCTCAGCGACAACGACGGCGCACCGTTCCCGTGTTACTTCGGCATCGAATCCGAGCGAAACGGCGACGCACTCTACACCTTCGTCGATTCGATGACCGACAAAGACGCCTTACTCGCCCTTCGCGACACTCTCGTCGAGTATCTCGACGTCTACCGCGACTATTCTGAGGCAGCATCGCTCGTCGCCTTCTTCAAACCGCCCGAAGAGGACCTAACGGAGGCTGAGTACCACGAACACCTCTGGCATATCCTCCAGTTCCTCCACGTCCACGACCCCGAACCGTGGCCCGAGGACATCCCGACCGACCCCGACGACTCGACGTGGGAGTTCTCCTTCGGCGGCGAACCCATCTTCCCGACGACGCGCGCTCCGTTCTACGACGACCGCGTGAGTCGGTACTGCCCGTGGGGGCTCGAAATCACGTTCCAACCCCGGTCGTTGTTCGACGGCATCACTGCCGATACCGAGGCCGGACAGACGGCCCGCGAAGTCATCCAGGGTCGCATCGAAGCCTACGACGGCGTCTGCCCCCACGCTGACCTCGGTGACTGGGGTGTCGATGGTGACCGCGAGTGGCCGCAGTACATGTTCTCGTCGGACGAAACACAGGCTCCTGACGAGTGTCCGATTCGTATCTCGCGTGAACACCCGAAAGTTCCCATCGCGTCGGCGACCAGCGCTCAGCGGGTGGCGGACGACTGATGACCGACGTCGAACTTCCCGAAGACGCAGTGCTCGTCTGTATCGACATGCAAGTCGGGTTCGACGACGACGCGTGGGGGACCCGAAACAACCCTGAGATGGAAGCACGCGTCGCGGAGCTACTGGAGGCGTGGCGCGACGCTGACGCCCCCATCGTGCACGTCCGACACGACTCGACAGAATCGAACTCCCCACTTCGGGGTGACGGTGAAGGATTCGACTGGAAACCCGAAGCAACCCCCGAAGACGGAGAAGTCGTCTTCACCAAACGCGTCAACAGCGGGTTCATCGGGACCGACCTCGAATCGTGGCTGCGTGACCGCGACTACACGACGCTCGTCGTCTGCGGACTCACGACTGACCACTGCGTCTCGACGACGACTCGGATGGCAGAGAATCTGGGATTCGACGTGTATCTGGTCGAAGACGCGGCTGCGACGTTCGACCGAGAAGGACACGACGGAACGAAGTACAGTGCAGACGAGATGCACCGGACGGCCCTGGCGCACCTGAACGGCGAGTTCGCGACAGTGGTCGAGGTGGCGGACGTACTCGACGCACGAGGTGTCTAAGCGTGCTCTCGCGGGAGTCGCCGGTGTGAGATGGGGACGGCGGAGTAACCAAAACCAGTTATCGTCTCCGTCCTTGGCTCCAAATTCTAGTTACGCAAATACATTTATTCTTCGCCCAGAATCCGTGTTGTATGGGTGCGACGTTCCCGTATAGACAACGCCTCTCCCCTGAATTTTCGTGGAACGAGTTCACGGGGGCGGTAGGAGATTCGGTTACAGTCCTGCCTCTCGTCGTCGCACTCTCGGTCCTGACGGATCTCTCGCTGACGTTCGTCCTCCTCTGGTTCGGTGTCTTTCAGGTCGTCTGGGGGCTCTACTACGCAGCCCCGATGTCCGTTGAACCGATGAAAGCGCTGGCAGCGCTGGTCCTCGCTGGGACGGTTTCGACTGCCGAAGCACTCGTCGCCGGCCTCACACTCGGCGTCGTCTTACTCGGTATCGGCCGAACCAACTCCCTCGCACGTGTGAGCCAGTACATCGGCGCGCCCGTCGTCCGCGGCGTCCAGTTCGGCGTCGCTCTCGTCTTGCTCGAAACCGGGCTGCAACTCGGTCTGTCGAACCCCGGATTGGCCGGCATCGCCGCCGTCGTCGCCGTCGTCGCAATCGCTCTCGGCCGGTGGAAGGCGAGTGCACTCGCAGTGCTCCTCGTCGGCGGTGGCGTCGCCGTGTTCCACACCGGCGTTCCATCGCCGACGCTTCCCTCGATGGAGGGCCTCTTCCTCGTCGATATCTCGGGTCTTTCCATGCCGGCGTTCGAAGCGGCGTCCGCCCAGATTGCGATGACCGTCGGTAACGCCGCGTTGGCCACGTCGGTGCTGATGACCGACTACTTTGACCGGGACATTTCGGCCGACGAACTTGCAACGAGTATGGGCGTGATGAACCTCGCTGCCGTTCCCTTCGGCGCGTTCCCGATGTGCCACGGAAGCGGCGGCGTCGCCGGCAAGTACGCCTTCGGCGCTCGAACCGCCGCGGCGAACGTGATTCTCGGCGTGGGGTATCTGCTCGTCGCCCTCGTCGCCGTCGAACTCGTCGCAGCCTATCCGCTGGCGATGCTCGGCGTGGTGCTGGCGATTATCGCGCTGCAACTCGCCCGGACGAGCATTCGAGCGACTGAGGAGTACGTCCTGGTCGCCGGGATTGGTGTTCTGGGGGTTGTTGTGAATCTGGGTGTGGCGTTCGTTGTGGGAATCGTGGTGTGGATGGTGTGGGAGCGGGTGGATGCCGGGGGCTCACTGGCCCGGTTCAGTTGGTCGGATTGATAAACGACCGCCGCGACGTACCACGTATGCAGACGCACATCGTTCCCGTCGGGTTCGACTACGACCGACTCATCGCGCCACTCATCCGCGATCAGTTGGATGTCGACCGCGTCATCCTCCTCGAAGGGGCTGTCGGGAGCGAGGCGAACGTCGAGTACTCGAAGAACCTCTCTGGCAAGTTGGAGAAGGACTTCGAGAACCTCCTCGGCGCGGAGACAGAGCGCGTCGTCGTCGACGACGTGTACGACTACGACGCCGCCTTCGAGCAAGCCTACGACCTCATCAACGCGGAACTCGACGCCGACGACGAGTCGCGAGCCGACGGCGAGGAACCCGGCGAGGTGTGGGTGAACGTGAGCGCCATGCCGCGCCCGGTCTCCTTCGCCTTCGCTACCGCCGCCCACTCCATCATGGTCGAGCGTCAGGCCGACCGAGAGCGCATCCACACCTACTACACCGCCCCGGAGAAGTATCTGGAGACCGAACTGGCCGAAGAACTCCGAACCGGGCGCGACCTGCTCGCCGACATCCTCGAATCCGGCGAAATCGACGAAGACCGTATTCGAGAACGTCTCGACGTGTCTTCGGACCTCCTTTCGGAGTTCGACGAACGCGGGACGACCATCGGTGCGAAACAAATCGGCAAGCGCCACATCGTCGAACTCCCCGTCGCCTCCTTCTCGAACGTCAAACCCTTCGAAGAGGTCATTCTCTTCAAACTCGGCGAACACGGCGAGTTCGGGTCGGTGTCGGAACTCGCGGAGGCATTGGCCCGCGAGATGAACGAAGAGTACACCGACTCGTTCCGGTCGAAGGTCATCTACAACGTTGACCGCCTCGGCCCCGGCGGGAAAGGCTACATCGAACAGCGAGAGGTCGGAAAGTCCTACCGGACGCGACTCTCCCGTATCGGGGAGTTGTGGGTCCGCGCCCACGCCGATAGCGACGAGTAGAGCCAAGTGACCGAGAGTAGAGCCAGTGACCGACGGGGTGGTGTGACCGAAGGCTGGTGTGACCGAAGGCTGGTGTGACCAAAGGCTGGTGTGAGTGCGAGTCGTGTACCTGACTCGTGGGTGACAACACGACTCTCTGCGGTCTGGTTGTGGATTTGTATTTGACACCGAAGTGACATCCAATGACGTTCTTGCTCGCCGTAGTCGAGGCGTAGACAGTCTCGAGTGGTTCTGGACTACCGAAACCAGAATTGACAGATTGTCTGTTCTTCTATAGTACGAGTCAACTGTTCGAAACGTATATATCAAAATATTCAGATAAATAATCAGAAATGATTATCCCCCATTGCGTGGTATCCTCTAGCAACCATGCCACTATACATGGACGTACACAGAAACGTGACGGGGAGTGCCAGGGACGTTGCAGAAGCGCATCGCGCCGACCTGGAGACGCAAGGCAAGTACGGTGTCGATTATAAAAGCTACTGGGTGGACGAGAAAGACGGAGCGGTCTTCTGCCTGTTCGAGGCACCAAACAAAGAAGCCGGTGCCAAGGTTCACGAAGAGGCTCACGGACTCGTCGCTGACGAGATATTCGAGGTCGAACAAGGCGAGTAATCTGAGCGGTACTCGCTTCGAGACGTGATTTTTTGGGTCGCTGTTCTGGTGGGACGCTGTCGGTCTCTGTGGTCGTTCGACTCCCGCAGACGTGATGGGCTCGTCAGTTGTGACCGGTTGTCGCGATGGTGTGGAAGTGAGCACGTGTACGCATGAGCACGTGAACGAGTGAGCGAACTCCAGTATCTGTGCAGTCTGGTCGCCCATCTGTATATGAATCTATGGAAGTGGTGTGTCAACGTTGCCCACGCGCGCATTCCTTAATGCTGTCACCGACTCAGTCCGTACTGGGCGAACCGAACGCAGCGTCGCCGACTGTGTACCCCCTGCGTAGTGCGGCGACGACGCCAGTAACCGGTTGCCCGTCCTGTACACTGTCTCCTCTCTCCCTGTACCATTTTCCTGCTCAGAAGTCGAGACCCGACGGGTCGTCACCCGGTTCAAGCGGACTCACAGCGAGGTCTGCCGGTGGGTCCGGAAGGTTGTAGCCACTCGGGGCAACGTCGTTCGGTCCGTCGGGGTAGAACACCGACGCGAGCAGTTGGATGTGGTCGCGGCCGACGTCGAGTTCGAACTGTCCGCCACCGTACAGTGAGATGCTTCGCTCGTCGGCGTACTCGATGGTATCGAAGAGCGATTCGACGGTGCCGAACCGTGAGGGCTTGATGTTCAGCCACGACGGTTCGAACGGGAGTTCGTCGACGGATTCGACGCCCGTAATCGGATAGTCCCAGGAGACACGTCCTTCGTGACCGTCGAACAGCGGTCGTGTCTCGTCGGTGAACGCCGGGTCTTCGATAACTGCCTCTGAAAAGCCATTGATGACTCGGTCGTAGAGTTCCAGGTCTGGGGCCTGGTCGACGTCTGTGCCCTCGTACATGCCCTTCAGGTCGAGAATTCTGACACAGTCGTAGTCGGCGAGTGTGGTGACGAGCGCGTCGTCCCACTCGGAGGTGGGGTCGAGTTTGAACTGGCAGTCCGGGTCGTGGTCGAGGAGCATCTCTACGCGCTCGGCAGACGGCGGGTCACCGAGACGAGTGCTCACGACGAACCGAACCGGGTCGCGTTCGCGGCCAACTGCGGTGGCGAGGTCAGTGTCGTTCTGGCGGAGTGCGAGGTCCAAGCCCGCAGATTCGAGCGCCCACCGGCGGTAGTGTCTGGACGTCTCGCGCTCGGGGTCTTTCGTCGGAAAGAGGTTCACGTCGTCGAGTGACGCCGAGAAGTCAGCAAACGAGTCGTATCTCCCTTCGAGACCGAACACGTCGTCCGAAACCTCGGCGAGTGCGTCGTGGTCTTCTGCGTCGTAGGTCACGTCTTCGCCCTGGCCACGCTCACCGTCGCCGGAGAGCGAGAAGAGCGTCGTCTTCCGGAGGAATCCGCTCGACGTGTCGCTTTCACGGCGGGTCGTCGAGACGGTGTCGACGGTGAGCGGGAGGTGTGCCACTCGGTCGAAGATGGTCATCGAGACACAGATTGGGAACGGCGAGGCAAAAGGGTACGTCCCGGGGTGGTGTGAGCGTCGGGAGACGAAGCAGGTCCGGCTTAGACTGCGCCCCGTTCGACTTTCTCGACTCGTGTCGCAAACGCGAGGAACGTCGCCGTCAACGTCAACACCACGGCACCAGCGGCGGCGAGTTCGTGCGCTGGGGCAACGTGCTGGACGACGCTCTCGACGATTGGTTCGGCCGGGATGAGCGTGTGGTGTGGCGTGCCGACGAGTGGAACGAAGTAATCGACCAGGTCGTTGAAGCCGTACCAGACGACGGCGACGAAGATGGCGAGTGTCGGGAATTTCGCGTAGCGCTGGATGAGAAACGCCTCGACGACCATCGCGAGGTGGCTCCAGAAGAGGAAGTTGTACATCGCCCAGTGGAGATACGAGAAGTCGCTCTTGAACGCGAGCAGGACGTACGGCGTCCACAGACCGAGTTTGAGGCAGCCAAAGAACGCGAGGGCGTTGAGGTACTCGTTCGACCGGCCGAGTTTCCAGAGGGCGAGCGAGAGCGCGATAAAGAGCGTCGCGACGGGGCTGTCGGGGACGAACGGCCACATCACGACGGGTTCGATGCTGAACTGAAAGCCGTAGTACCAAAAGCCGAAGGCGGTGCCGACGAGGTTGATGACGACGACCACCCACGCGATGTTGAGTCCGAAGTTCTCCAACCACTCGGGGAGTGGGTTGAGCCATCGCGGGAGGTCAGTCGTCGCGGGGAGGGTGCCGTCGTCGAACAGTTGTCTGGGGTCGTCGAGTAGTCGGCGTAATCGCGTCACCGCGTCCATACTCAGGCGAAAGTGTGGGGGAGTGAAAGCGGTGCCGGTCTCACCCATGAGATGCGCTGCCAAGTGAGAACTGGTGACGGTCGGAAGAGATTACTTAAGTGTACCCAGTCGCAAGCCACGAATATGCCTGAGGAGACCGACCTCGAGGAACTTCGGCGTGGGACTGAACTGGTCAAGCGCGGGTTCGCACAGATGCAGAAAGGTGGCGTCATCATGGACGTCGTCAACGCAGAGCAGGCGAAGATTGCAGAGGAAGCCGGCGCAGTCGCCGTCATGTCGCTCGAAGCGGTCCCTGCGGACATCCGCAAGCGCGGCGGTGTCTCTCGGATGGCCGACCCCGAGTTGGTCAAAGAGATTATCGACGCCGTTTCCATCCCGGTGATGGGGAAAGCGCGTATCGGCCACTACACCGAAGCCCAGATTCTCGAATCCGTCGGCGTCGACATGGTAGACGAGAGTGAGGTGCTCACGCCCGCGGACAACGAGTACCACATCGACAAGCGCGAGTTCACCGCGCCGTTCGTCTGCGGCGCACGGAACCTCCCCGAAGCACTCCGCCGTATCCACGAGGGTGCTGCGATGATTCGGACGAAGGGTGAGGCCGGCACGGGCGACGTGAATCAAGCGGTCACCCACCAGCGCACCATCAAGAACCAGATTCGCACGCTCACCGGTCTGAACTTCGACGAGCGCGAGAAGTGGGCCCGCGAACACGAAGCGCCTGCCGAACTCGTCCACGAGACGGCCGAAATGGGCCGTCTGCCCGTCGTCAACTTCGCTGCTGGTGGTATCGCGACGCCCGCCGACGCCGCACTCATGATGTACCACGAGTGCGACGGCATCTTCGTCGGGTCCGGTATCTTCGGTGCCGAAGACCCAGAGAAGATGGGCAAAGCAATCGTCGAGGCAGTCAACAACTGGGACGACCCAGAGAAACTCGCCGAGATCGCCTCCGGCATCGGCAAGGGCATGAAAGGCGAAGCGAACGTCGACATGCCCGAAGAGAAGAAGATGCAGGGTCGCGGCGTCTAAATAGCGGTCTACTCGACCACGCTGTTCTCGTTTTTCCGCTTTCTGCCGTCGAACTGGGAGCAGGCTGCTCGACAGTTGGTCAAAAGAACGTGCCGTATCGGTGATGATGGTGGTGGTTGCGGTGGTGTGGGTTCTTTGGAACGGATGCGTCGCCCAGAGACGCGCTTACGCGACTGTTTTCGCTTTCTTCTTCGAGTCAGTGTCGGCATCGTCGTCGGTGTCTTCACCGAGAAGGACCGTCACCGGTCCGTCGAAGTTGAGCAGCAGCGTCTGTGTCAGGTCTCGGGAGAGGAGTTTGCCGGTGGGCGAGCGGCGACGACCAGAGACGAACAGGTGGTCGCACGCTTCCCACTGGGCGGTTTCGAGGACCGTCTCGACGATCGGGCCCACGTCGGCGATGATGCGGTAATCCACGTCGAGGCCGTCGAACGCTGCGTTGGCTTTCCGTCTGGCTTTCCGTGTCGCTGACTCGAGTGCCTGGTCGAGTCCGTAGACGACGTCTGCCGACCCCACGCTCGCGAGGGCCGAACGCGTCCGTTCGAAGTCCTCTTCGGGGAGGATTGTGAGGACGATGAGTTCGGCCCCGCTTCCGGCGGCGAGTTCACCGGCCTCACGCAGGATTCGATTCGACTGTGCTTCTGGGGGGACGACGACGAGTGCTCGCTTCATGATTTGAAATTATCGCGTATGTGAGAAAAGTCTTCTCGGAATCGTGATAGCACACACCATGTGGATTCGTTACGTTGCCTCAGACGTTGAAATACGGGCAATCTGGGCGCATGGTAACTGTTCGCAAGAACGCTCAGATATCGAATACTTCCGCGCCTCTGCCGACACGAGTCTTGTAGGCGCGAGCAGAAACTCCGGCCTCGTCGAACGCTTCTATCATCGCAGCGGCGACGCGGGTCCGGACATGTGCGCCGCACACAGCGAGTATCGCCGGCCCGGCACCAGAGACGGTGACGCCGTCAGCACCTGCGTCGAGTGCGGCGGTTCGAACGTCGTCGTATCCGGTGATGAGCTCCGCGCGGGCCGGGGTGACGATTCGTTCGTCCATTCCCGCACCGACGAGTTTCGGGTCGCGGCGACACATCCCCACAGCGAGCGTCGCTGCTCGTCCGACAGTGTGGACGAGTTCTTCCATACTCGCGGTCTCCGGGACGACGCGGCGGGCGTCGCGCGTCGAGACGGCGATTTCGGGGAGACAGGCGACGAGCGGGATGTCGGCATCGACGGTCGTGACTCCCTCGGGAGTTGCGACGGTAAACCCGCCGAGAAGCGAGGGGGCGACGTTGTCGGCGTGAGCCTCACCGGAGACGACTGCTTCGCCTTCTGCGGCGATTGGGACGAGTTCTTCGAGGGAGAGTCCACGGTCGTACAGTTCGTTCAACGCGAGCGCGGCACCGGCGGAACTCGCGGCGGACGACCCGAGACCCGACGACGGGCGGACGCCCTTGTCGATACGGATGTGTGCCGGGGCGTCGAGTGCCTCGGCGACGGCACCGACGACGTTTTTGTCCGGGTCAGTCGGGATGTACTGGCTGCCGACACCGGTGACTTCGATTGTCGTGCGGTCCGCTCGCTCGACGTGAACGACGTCGGCTGGGCGGTCGAGGGCCACACCGAAGACGTCGAACCCACTTCCGAGATTGGCGCTCGTGGCGGGTGCACGGACCGTAACCATGCCCCGCAGTTGCCGTATCGCGGATAAAAATGTGGCGAACGGTGCTGCAGTGCAGTCTCAGTCGGTTGTTACGCCCATTCGGTCGTGGGACGTGTTCGTCGCCGGAGACAGCCCAATCACAAAGGACTTTCCGACGCCCAGCGAACCCCGGTCTATGATAGGCATCGTCGGCGGCGGCATCGCAGGCCTCGCCGCGGCGCACCGACTCCGGAAACGGGGTCACGACGTTCGAGTCTTCGAGGCAGCAGACTCACTCGGGGGTCTTGCAGCGACCTACGAGACGAACGGTGACGACATCGAGAAATACTACCACCATCTCTCGAAGTCCGAAGAGACTATCGTCGAACTCGCCGACGAACTCGGCCTCGGCGACGAACTGGAGTGGCGTATCGGCAAGAACGCCTACTACGTCGATGGCGTCGTCCACCCGCTGGATACGGCGTGGCAGATAGCGGCGTATCCGCATATGAGTCTCTACGATAAGTTCCGCCTCGGCATGCTCACACTCGGTATCGACGTTCGCGGCGGAGTTCCTGACTTCGACGCCTACGAGGAACTCGCAGAGTACGAACACACGCCAATCGAGGACTTCGTGGTCGAACACACGACGCGCGGCGTCTACGACAACTTCGTGGACCCGCTTCTCGACGGCAAGTTCGGCGAGCGAAAACACGACGTGTCGGCGGCGTGGTTCCTCGGGCGCGTCCGCTTCCGTGGCGAGCGTGACCTGCTTCGCGGCGAACTCCTCGGCTACTTCGACGGCGGGTTCGCACCACTCATCGACGCCCTCGTGGATGCTGTCGGCCGGGAGAACATCCAGACCGGGTCTCGCGTGACTGCACTCGACACCGACGGCGACGAAGTGGGTTCCATCACCGTCGAGACCGACGACGGAACCGAAGTCCACGAGGTCGATTCGGTCGTCGTCGCGGCGATGCCGAACGTCCTCGAAGACCTGACGGGATTCGAGTGCGACATCGACTTCCAGGGCGCCGTCTGCGGACTCGCGACCATGTCCGAGTCGCTGATGGACACCTACTGGCTCAACATCGCCCACGACGCGCCCTTCGGCTCGCTCATCGAGCACACGAACTTCGTCCCGCCCGAGAAGTACGGCGGCGACCACCTGCTCTACGTCGCGAGTTACGTCCAGGGCCCAGAGGAAGACCTCTGGCAGATGAGCGACGAGGAAGTCGAAGCCGTCTGGTTCGACGAAATCGAAGACATGTTCCCCGAATTCGACCGCTCCGTGGTCGAGGACTTCAGAATCGCCCGCAACCCGCGTGCTGGACCAGTGTACGAACGCGGCTATCTCGACCTCGTGATACCGTACGACCTCGCCGACGACGTTGCCGACGGCGTCTACTACGCGGGGATGGCCTCTGAAGCACAGTACCCAGAGCGTTCGCTCAACGGTGGTATCGTCGCCGGGTACGAAGTCGCCGACCGCATCGACGAGCGTTCCTGAACCGAGATAGACGTTCCCAAAAACCCCACTGAATTGATAATAATAGCATTTTGATGAGACGGTCTATATAGTCAGCAGCAACGCAGTCTAGTTTAAATCGGCCTTATCCCGTGACACAGTGTATCGTGTATCATGGGGGATAAGAACACCCTCCACATCTGTCGGGAATGTGGAATCGTGATGGCGACTGCATCGACTACAGCACCGAGAAAATGCCGGGTCTGTGGGGCGGCTAACTTCTCGGAACTGGACAGACCGCCGAAACTCCGGTCTGTCCGCTGACTCGGTTTTTGGTCTGGTTCGTGTGTCATCGTGAGCCACGCTTCCCGGCAATCTACTGCGTATCCGTAACCCCTTTTGCCGCCACTGACTGACCAGTCAGTTAGTGAGTGCAGACACAGACCACTCGGTCCCCGCCGAGGTCCACGAGACGTTGATGCAGGCGACCTATCGGGCCCTGTGTACCGAGGGGTACGCCGACCTGACGATGCAGCGAATCGCCGACGAGGCGGGGAAGAGCAAGTCGCTTCTCCACTACCATTACGGGACGAAACGCGAACTGCTCGTCTCGTTTCTCGCCTACTTGCTCCAGCGTTTCGAAGAGAAAGTCGAAGCGACCGAGGACGACGCACCAGAGGAGCGTCTCCGGTTCCTCCTCGACAAGATGTGCCCTCCAGCGGACGACGACGGCGATTACGACCGCTTTGGACTCGCACTGATGGAACTCCGGGTACAGGCCCCTCACGACGAGGCGTACCGTGAGCAGGTCGCGCGGAACGAAGTTGCCATCCGCGAGCGATTTGCAGATATCATCCGTGACGGCATCGACGACGGGACGTTCCGGGAGGTCGACCCCGACCGCACCGCATCGCTTCTCTTTGCGGCGCTGGATGGGGCACGACTCCAGCGAGTCGTCGTCTCCGGAGTGGACTCGGACGATTCGCACGGACCCGCACACGACACTCCTGCAGACGTTCGTGCCGCCCTCGAAACGTTCGTCGTCGCCGACCTGCTCGCAGACGACAGTGACACGACGGAGGCCAGCACGTGAGCGCCCGCGACGTCAACCTCACCGAGGGTGACCTGCTCAAACCGCTGTTGACGCTGTCGATTCCTATCGTCCTCTCGCAACTCATGCAGGTCGGCTACAACCTCGCGGACACCTTCTGGGTGGGCCGCGTCGGTGAAGAAGCAGTCTCGGCGCTGTCGTTTTCGTGGCCGCTGGTCTTCCTCATGATCTCCATCGGTGGTGGGTTCACCGTCGCTGGAACCGTCCTCGTCGCGCAGAACAAGGGCGCTGGCAACCACGACAGAGTCGACCACGTCGCCGGCCAGACCATCGCGTTCGTCACGCTCCTGTCGGTGTTCTTCTCTGCAGTTGGCTACATCCTCGCGCCGGTGATGCTACCGCTCATCGGGACGACACCGGGTACGGAAGTTCACAACCTGGCCGTCGACTACACCCGAACCATCTTCCTCGGCGTCTACTTCATGTTCGGCTTCTTCATCTTTCAGGCGCTCTTGCGCGGGTGGGGAGACACGCGGACGCCGATGTTTCTCATGGCGTTCGGCGTCGCCATCAACGTCGTCATCGACCCGTTTCTCATCCTCGGGTTCAACGCCAACCCGATATTCGGACTGCTCGGTCTGGACGCCCTCCAGTCGCAACTCTTCGCGGCCACGGGGTTCACCGGATTCGGCGTGCAAGGTGCCGCTATCGCGACCGTGTTCTCGCGGGGGCTCGGCGCTCTCGCCGGGTTTTTCCTCTTGTTTTCGGGACGGGTCGGCATCCAGCTCTCGCCGCGTGACCTCGTCCTCAAAGCAGAGACGGTTCGGAAAATCGTCAAAATTGGCGCACCGACGAGTGTCGAGCAGTCGACTCGCGCCCTCGGTGTGACCGCATTGACTGCCCTCGTCGCCTTCGCCGGAGCCAAAACGGTCGGTGTTGACACCTCCGCGGCAGTCGCGGCGTTCGGTATCGGAATCCGCCTCAACTCGCTCGTCTTCCTGCCGGCGATTGGTCTCCAGCAGGGTATCGAGACTGTGGTCGGCCAGAACCTCGGCGCGGAGAAACCGGACCGCGCAGAGCGCGGTGTCCACCTCGGTGCTGGCCTCATCACCGGTGCGCTCGTCTTCGTCTCGGCGGGCGCGTACGCCTTCGCAGAACCGATATTCTCGGTGTTCATCCCCGGCGAACCGAACGTCATCGCAATCGGCGTGGACTTCCTCCGAATCGTCGCGCCGACGTACATCTTCCTCGGTATCTTCCGGGTCGTCTCCGGCGGCTTCCGCGGCAGTGGGTCGACCCGAACGGCGATGATTTTCACCCTCCTCTCGCTGTGGGTGTTCCGCATTCCACCCGCCTACTTCCTCGTCGAATACGGCGGCATGGGCGTCTCGGGCGTCTGGTGGGCAATCGCGCTCTCGAGCGTGATTTCGGCGGTCCTCGCCTACGCGTGGTTCCTGCGCGGCACGTGGAAAGACAACGTCGTCGACTCGCCACGGATGGCGGCAGCAGCAGACGACTGAAGAATATGGGCCGGCCGACTATCGAACGAACGGTTTCAGGCCGTCTCTTCGTCCACGTCCTGTAATCCGGGGGCCGATTTCACGTCGACGTCTTCCGGTTCCTCCGCACCGCCGACGCCGACGTCGCCGGTCTCGTCTTCGACGTACACGTCGTCGGCGAAGCCACCCTCTGCGTGTGGGTGGTCTGGGTTGTCCAACTTCTCCAACGTCGCGGGCGCGTCGGGAATCTCGATGGTTCGGAACTCACCGAGTGGGTTCGCGATGTCGATGTCGTAGCGCTCGAAGAACTCCTCGTAGCGCTCGTAGTGTGCTTCGAGTTCGTCCGCGGGGAACTCCATCATCTCGGTCCAGCCGTGGTTGTAGAAGTCGAAGTTGGCCTGAATGTGGGTTATCTCGCGGGCCTCTGCTTCGGGGAACCCGGCGTCGAGTGCCGCCAGATACGTGTCGAACGTACACTCGAAGAACGCAGCCATGTGGGCCTCGCGCGCGTCACGGTGGGCGGGGTCGGCACGGTCGCCGAAGATGCGAACGTGAAGGTCGACCATCTTCTCGGTGGCGATGTCACCGATGACCGGCATGGTGAGCGCCTTCTTCGTCGCAAAGTGGCGAATGTTCTGACGAATCTTCATTCAGTCGGCGGCTTAGGGTCGGATATACGTAAAGACCACGCCCACGGCGGGTACTGAACGAAATTTCACGACCGATTTTATTATCGCTCGTTCACAAGTTTCGGCCATGAGCGACTCCGTTTCCGCCCGCGAGCAGTCTGTCCTCGACTGCGACGACTGTCTCGCTCCTGCCGATGCGTTCGCAATCGTCGCTGACGAGACTCGATTGGAAATCCTCGAAGCGCTGTGGGAGTCTCCCGACCGCCCTGTTCCGTTTTCTGACCTCCGACGGCGCGTCGGCGTCGACGACAGCGCCCGGTTCAACTACCACCTCGGGAAACTCCGCGGGCAGTTCGTCCGGAAGACGGACGACGGGTACGACTTCAGACACGCTGGCGAGAAAGTCGTCCGCGCCGTGCTGGCCGGGACGTTCAACGAAGACCCAGTCCTGCCGGCGTTTCCTGCGCCGGGGACGTGCGTCGCGTGCGACGGCCCGCTCGAAGCAGCGTACGCCAACGAGAAACTCACGCTCGGATGCGCCGATTGCGGGCGCGTTCACGCGCACGACGAGTTCCCGCCGGGCGGCCTTCAGGGACGTTCGACGGAGGCACTCCTCTCGGCGTTCGACCAGCGAGTGCGACACCTCCACTGTCTCGCTGCCGACGGCGTCTGCCCCGAGTGTGGTGGGACGACGACGACATCGCTGACCCGTGAGACTGGGCGATACGAACTCGATGTCGTCGTGAGCCATCGCTGTGCCCAGTGTGCCTACGAGGCGCTCTCACCCGTTGGACTGGTCTTACTCGACGAACCGACGACGCTCGGATTCCTCTCGTCGCGTGGTGACGACGTGTGCGGAACGCCGTTCTGGCAGTTCCCGTGGGTCGTCGGCAACGACGCGCTCACCGTCGTCGACGACGACCCGTGGCACATTACCGTCCGTATCGAACACGGTTCGGACGCGCTCGTCGTCGAACTCGACGAATCACTGACGCCTGTCGATTCTCACGTCGAAACAGTCAGAGAGATTGCATAAATTCGGTACGGTAAGCCGCCTTACAAAAATATCATTCTGCTTACCCTTTTGGTGTCGGGCGTCCTCTCATTAACTGAGGAACACGACAATGACCCACGACACCACATTCGGTCTGCTGAACCCACTGGCCGCCCGCCCCGGCCGAACGCTGACGTTCGTCGAGACGGTTTTCGTCTCAGTTTCGACGGTCGCTGGTATCCTCGCGGCGACGTTTGCAGCGACGTTGGTCGCCCCAGTCGCCCCGAGTCTCGCCCTCGCGACGTTCTTCGTCGCGTTACCAGCCGGGATCGTCGCCACAGGGGTGGTGCTTCGAACTGGCCGGCGAACAGTCACGCGAAGCGGAATTCCTGCGACTGTCAGAGAGATGCGCCGGCGCGTTCGGACTCCAGAACGCGTCGCTGCAGACGGTGGCACTCCCGAGGAAACGGCGTGTAACTGCTAGAAACCCCCGTTTGGTCCGGTTTCCTCTCTCTTCTCGCCGGTCGTCTAGCTGTAAACAATCATGAGAGAGATAGCAATCCACATTAACCCCGAATACAAACCACGGGTTATGAGTCAATCGTACGTGATCGTCGGCGACGGCATCGCGGGGGCCTCAGCGGCCGAGACACTCCGCGAGGAGGAACCCGATGCCGACATCACAATCATCACGGACGAGGGTGAACCCCTGTACAATCGCATTCTGATCAAAGAATTCGCCAAGGGCAAACTTCCCGCGGCACCCATCTCCATCCACGAAGAATCGTGGTACGACGACCGGGATGTCGACCTCGTTCTGAACACGCTCGTCACCAACATCGACCCCGACGCGCACAAGATTACCACCCACGACGGAACCGAGTACGACTACGACAAACTGCTTCTCGCCATCGGTGGCACGCCGACCCAACTGCCCGTCGAGAACTCCGACGCAGAGGGCATCCACCACTTCTGGACGTTCCAGGACGCGCGCGACATCAAAGCGCACATCGAACAGGCCGAGAACTCCGTCGTCATCGGGGCCGGCCTCCTCGGTATCGACCTCGCGGCCATCACCGCCGCACAGGACGTCGAAGGCAAGTACCTCATGCGCGGCAAGGCGTGGTGGCGCTACGCACTCTCGCAGGAAGGTGCAGAGATCATCCACAACGCGCTCCGCGAGCGCAACGTCGAACCCGTTTTCGACTCTGGTGTCGACCACTTCGAGATGGACGACGACGGCGTCGTCACGGCGGCTATCGACCCCAACGGCGACCGCTACCCTGCCGACTTCGTCGGCATCGCTATCGGCCTGAACTTCAACACGGAAATCATCGAAGGCACCGATATCGAGTACGACACCGGCATCTACGTGGACGAGTACATGCGGACGAACCACGAGGACATCTTCGCCGCCGGTGACATCACCGAGTTCCACGACGTCATCCTCGGTGACCGCGCACAGAACGGTGCGTGGGGCTCCGCCAAAGAACAGGGGACCATCGCGGCCAAGAACATGGTCGACTACGGCAGCGAAGAGTTCCGCTGGGTCTCGTCGTACTCCATCACGCACTTCGACTTCCCGTTCCTCTCGTTCGGTCACCCGACGCTCGGCGACGACAGCGTCGAAGCGAAGTACTCCGACACCGAGTGGCGGCGTCTCGCCATCAAGGACGGCAAAATCGTCGGCGGCGTCCTCATCGGCGACCTCTCGCCACAGACGAAGTACAAGAAGCTCATGCGCGAACAGGTCGACGTTAGCGGTCAACTCGACACGCTCGTGAAACAGGACTTCCAGCTCGAAGACCTCGAAGGCGCGGCGGCCGAACAGTAGCCGCGTTCTCCCCCTCTCCGTCTTTCCCTCTCCGTTGTTCTCTTTCGACGCGAAACTGTGCAGTCAGTGACTGCACTCAGAGCAGGTTCGTGTCTGCACCGACCACGACGTTCGAGTCTGCGGTTCCGTCTGCGGCAACCCACGTGTTGTCGAGACGGACCTCGGCAGGACCGAACGAATAGACGTCTGAGTCAGCGAGGAGTTCGTCGTCGTCGGGTGCTTCGACGAAGTACGAGTACGTGTTCGACTCGTCGGTAGACGCACGGCCACCGAAGTAAACGTACTGTGCGCCATCTCGCTGTTCGACACGTTTCACGTCGTCGCTCGCGTCGGTGAGGACGGTCCACGATTCGGGGACGACGTCGCGAACTCGGCCGTCGTCGGATGGATTCACGTCGATTGTCACGTGATTCGTCTGCCCTGCGGTGAACACGTCGCCGTCGTCAGACCGACTCCCGTCGACGTACTGACCGGGTTCGAACGACGTCGTGAGGTCGACGTACACCTGCACGTCGTCACCGTTGACGCATCCGGGGACGTTGACGAGTTTTGCGACGACGTAGTAGACCGAGGACGTAGCGTCGCGGCCGAACGAGACGGAGACGCTCGCGTCACCCTGGAGGCCCTGTCCGCGGGCGACGATGGTCGGTTCACCGTTCTCGCCGGGTGACTCGGCGTCGTAGACGAACAGGTCGATGTGCGGATTATCGACGGCAGCACCGGCGTTTCCGCCGCCGTAGTGGGAGAACGACACGTCGGCTGAGAGCGTTCCTGCACCTGCTTCGACGTATCCTGCGACTGCACGGGAGTCGGCGGGCACGTCGAGGCCGACGACTTCTGAAGTCGTCCCGCTGAGTTCTTGAGTGACAGCGTCAACCGCAGCGTCCGGGTTGACACGACCGTACCCCTCGTAGGGGTCTCGGCCACCGAAATCGTACGTCGGCGGGTGCGGAATCGTCTTGAGATTGTGATACGGGGCCGCCGTAAACGTCGTCTCGCTCGCGGTCGCGAGGAGCGCCTGTTTCGCACGCATCACGTCGGCACGAGTCGTCTCGCTCGGTTCGGGTAACTGGATGGACGACGGTGCGTCTTCTTCCATCGCCTGTGAGAGCAGTCCGACGACGCCAGTGGTGTACGGGGAAGCCATGCTAGTGCCGGCTTTCCGCGTGTACTCTCGGATGGGCGCTTGTTCGGATTCTTCAGTGTCCGGGTCACCACGGAGGGCCGCTTTGACGAGTTCCATGTTGAGCGCGACGGGGTAGTCTGGCGCGCGTCCACCGGGCGCAGTCACGTCGGGTTTTCGGTCGATGCTGCCGTCGTCTTCGTCGAGCGTGGCGACCCCACCCGAAGAGTACGACGCGATACCATCGAGCGGACCAGTAGCGACGACGGAGACCGATTCGTCCATCCCACCGGGTGAACCGTTTCCGTTCGCAGGTGTGAAGCTGTTTCCTGCCGCTGCGACCGGGAGGATTCCGGCGTCAGCCATCTGGTCGAGTGCCTCCGGAATCGTCGAATCGAGCAGTCCCGCGAACGCACCGAGTGGAAGGCCGCCCACGTAGCCCCACGACATGTTGACCGACCGCAGGTTGAACAGGTCTCTGAACTCGGGTGCGTGCGCACCGAGGTCGATAGTCGGTGCGGAGAGACCTTGCATCCCGAAAATGCTCGCGTTCGGTGCAACCCCAGCGTGAATCGACGGTGCCGTTCCGGTTCGGTCCCCTGTCGTCTCGCCGGGGGCGAGCAGTGGACCGACTGCGACGGATTCGACCTCCGAGACGGTGACTTTCTCACCGTCAGTCGGTCTGACGTAGATGGTGTAGGTCGCTGTCCCCGACTCGTGAATCGTGGGCGCTTCTGCGATGACGTTGTCCAGCAGACTCGAGTCGCCCTCCAAGGTCGCGGCTTCGAGTTGTGTTCCGTCGGGAGCCTCGACGACGAGTTCTGCGGCAGTTCCGTACGCACTGGCGAAGACGCCAGTTCCGGCCTCTGCGTCGACAGTGTATTCGAGCACGTCGCCGAGGGCGAGAATCGTCTGCGGGCGGTGAACTGTGGTTCGGTCGGTATCGACGGTGCTCGCGCGACCTGTCCCTGCCATGATGGACGAGACGTGTGTTCCGTGACCGTCAGAGTCGCGCGGTTCGTCGTACGACCCATACCGAGACCCTGCGTCGTACCACCCAACTGTCTTCGGCGTCGATTCCGAGGGCGTCCCGTTCGTGCCGTCGAAGACGGCAGACGGGTCGACAGTCGTCATCGTCCCTTCGATGGTGTAGTAGTCAGCAGAAACCTCGTACGTCGTGAGCGTGTTGACGTACGTCTCGATAGCGAACCGGTACGTCGCCCCCGATTCGACCGGAACGCTGAGTCGTTCGGGCATACTCGCAGTGGCCGCTCGGTCTTCAGGGACCCACGACCCATCGACGCGCTTGTCGAGGCGGAACTCCAGGTCGTTCGAAGCGTCAGCGTTCGGGGACCACGAGAGGGCCGCGTCGAGTTCGTCGACGTCGTCTGGGGCGACGAACTCGTGGTAGGTCTCGTCACCAGCCGCGAAGGTCCCGGGGCCGACAGTTCCAGAGAACGATTCGGTGTCTCCCGTGGCGACGCGGCGAAGGTCGTTGTCAGCGGGGCGCGTCAACTGCACCGACCCGTCGTCGATGTAAGCTTTGATTCCGTTCCACGGCCCGAGGTCGGGATGTCGTGCTTCGACCCCACTGTCGGTGACGGCGAGTCCACGGTCTGCTCGCCCGCGATACCCGCGCTCCCAGACTTTCTGTGCTTCGAGGACGCGGTAGTTCGCGTATCGTGGGTCGAACGTTTCCGACCCAGTGGCGCTGGCAGAACCGACCCCGACCAGCCCTGCCCCGGCGAGTACACCGGTCGTCTTGAGGAAGGTTCGTCGGGACAGCCCTGCTCGTTCCGATTCGCGCTGGTTGTTGTCTGGCATGGTGACCAATCGCAACCGGGTGAGTGCAGACAAAAGCCGTTCTGACAAGTTCGTCCAAACGTCTCTGACACACGTCAACAGACCTAATAGTGAGCGTGGATAGCAACCAACGAGCAACCGTGACCACAGACCCGGTTCGTGTCGGCCTTGCGTTTTGGTTCGCTGCCCTCCTCTGTCTCTCTCTTTTCACCGGAGGTGTGGTTGGCGGAGACGACGGCATCCAGACCGACGAGCCGATTGGGTCGACGGTGAACGAGACGACGAATACGACTGATGACCTCGCGACGACGTCCACACCGACGCCCACACCGACACCGACACCGACACCGACACCGACATCGACACCAACATCCACCCCCACACCGACACCGACGCTCACGGTTTCGTCCACGTCTGAAACAGAGACCGACGTGACGCTAGATTCGGGGGTAACAGTGAGTTCGGCCTCGACCCTCGACGACAGCCTCGACGAGACGGTGAACGACACTCTCGGTGACACGAGCAGCGATGTG
The DNA here is from genome assembly GCF_048158745.1 of Haloferax sp. DFSO52. Classification (NCBI taxonomy): domain Archaea; kingdom Methanobacteriati; phylum Methanobacteriota; class Halobacteria; order Halobacteriales; family Haloferacaceae; genus Haloferax; species Haloferax sp. DFSO52. The sequence continues at coordinate 663,160 of NZ_JBLOPB010000002.1, forward strand.
ACGGATGACTCTCTCGTCGATGTATCGGCGGTGTCCTCGACACTCGGCACCGATGCCCCGAGTGTGACCGAGTCAGCAACTGGCTCGATGGCTGGGCAGACGGAGGGAGTCGAATCCACTCGTACAGCGACGAACGCGAGTGCCGACTCGACTGGTGGCGACGGAGCGTCTCGTGCTGACGGTCTTTCGGTAACGGACACAGAGGAAGCGCTCGATAGTGAACAGGATGGCCTCCTTAGCCACCCGTTCTCTGAGACACCGACTGAGTGGGTTCCAGTAGCCGGAGCGACGGTCGTCGCCGCTGGTGCCGTGGCAGCGATGTTGAACCCGGGCGGTCTGAACTCGTTTGGACCATCGACGCAACTCGCTCACCGAGTGGGTCTGGAACGTGCGTCGGTTGTCGACGCGGTCAAGCGAATCGCTCGCCGACCGCTTGCGATTCTCAGTGGTCTCCGTCAGCACTACCGGGAAGACGACGCCCCTGACCACGAGTTGCGGCAGTCCCTGTTCGAGAGTGTCCGTGACCGTCCCGGTATCCACCTCTCTGCGTTGAGTAGAGCGGTCGATACACCCCTCTCGACGGTTCGATACCACGTTCGGGTACTCGAAGACGAAGGCTACCTCCAGACGGCCAAACATCGCGGAAAGCGGCGCTACTACCCCGCGTGGGCGGCCAATCACGAACTCTCGACGGCACTCGCTGACCCCGCAACTGCACGACTCGTCTGCGCACTGTACAAACTCGAATCCGCTGATGTTGGCCAACTCGCTGACGAAGTTGAGCGTGACGTCAGTACTGTCTCACATCACCTCACACGTCTCGAACAGGATGGTGTCGTCGTCAGAGAACGCGAGGGCCGAACCGTCGTCAATCGACTCGCAACCGACGTGAGTGAGACGATGGACGAGAAATACAGCAAACATTTATGGTATTAGATGGTATGTGTTACCATATGTCATCGAAGGATGGACAGCCAGCACCGGCGACGGCGTTCGTAGCGTCTCCTGTCGTCGTTCCAATCACGGACGTCCCACCGGACGCTCGGGTTCGACATTTCGACGAACTGAGCGACCGAACGCAACACGCACTCGCAACGGCCGCGCCGTCGGGTCGCCTCGATATCGACCCGGCAGCGACGCAACTCTCTCGCGGAGACGTTGTCGTGTTTACAGAGTACGTCCGTATCCAGTAACCCCGTCGTCGAGCCGCTGGCGCTCGACTGTGGCTTTTCGTCGTCCAGTTTCGACAGTCCCCGAGTAGCGTTCTCGCCGTCCGACGAGGACCGAAGTGGTTTTCCACGCCTCGCCGCCTATCGCCGGACATGGCAGCAGGTGGCGGACAAGGGACGATGACGCTCGCGTTCGAACTAGAGGCACTCAAACAGCTCGCGAACCCGAATGCGGCCTTCGCGGACGCGCGAACGTGGACGAAGTACGTCGGCGTCGTGAGCGAAAAGCCCACGTACGTCGTGACCAACTTCACCCGAAAAGAGCGCATCCGTCAGGATTTCTTCTCCGGGCCGCGCGGCGTCGAAGAGAGCCTCGAAAACGTGATGCGTCAGTTCGACACCGACAGACACGTCTTCATCGGGACGACCGACGAAGACCGGAAACTCGCCGAGCAGGCCGACTGGGAGTACCTCCCCGTCGAAGAGGCGGCAGCAGCAGCGGGGTGGGTACTCGCTGACGACGACGACGCAGTCGACGACCCCTTCGAAGCCGAGAGCCGAGACGACTGGCCCTAGTCGAACATCAGGACGTCTTCCGCCGATTTTGTTCGTCTATCGAAAGCACTAATCAGCAACAGCACTTCTAACTCGCTGATGAGTCACCAGTTGCCTGACGTCCAGGCCTCTCAACCGGACGTGACCGTCGGGTTGAGCCAGGTCGGCGTCACAGGCGTCGAGAAGCTCGTCAAGATTGCCCGCGACGGAAAGCGTCCGCTCGTCTTGATGGCCGAGTTCGAAGTTTTCGTCGACCTCCCAAGCGGCCGAAAGGGCATCGACATGAGCCGAAATATGCAGGTCATCGACGAGGTGCTCGAAGCAGCCGTCTCTGAACCCGCCTACCGAGTCGAAGACATGTGCGGCGACGCCGCCGAACGTCTCCTCGCGAAACACGAGTACACCACGACGGCCGAGGTTCGGATGACTGCCGAACTCGTCGTTCGTGAAGACACCCCCGCGAGTGGTCTGGCTACCCAGAGCACCGCCCAGATCATCGCGAGTGCCACGGCGACCGAAGCCGGAACCCGTGAAGAAATCGGAGCCAAAGTCGTCGGCATGACGGTCTGTCCCTGCTCGCAGGGGATGTCGGCATCTCGTGCCCGCGACGTGCTTCGAGACCTCGCCGTCGACGACGACACCATCGAGGAGTTCCTCGACAAGGTTCCGCAACCCGGTCACTCCCAGCGCGGCCACGCCACGCTCACCGTCGAAACCGAGGGCTCGCCAGATGTGGACTTGATGGACCTCATCGACATCGCCCGCGACTCGATGTCCGCACGCATCTACAACCTCGCGAAGCGTCCCGACGAAGACCACATGACGTACCACGCACACGCGAACGCGAAGTTCGTCGAAGATTGCGTTCGCTCGATGGCGGAGATGTCCATCGACGAATTCGAGCATCTTCCCGACAACGCTGTGGTCCACATGAAGCAGTCGAACGACGAGTCGATTCACCAGCACAACGCGCACGCAGAGCGCGAAGTGACGCTGGGACAACTCCGAGCAGAGCTCGACGAATAGTCGGTCTCGACCGTCAGACTCGACGGTCTCCAACACACTCCGTTTTGACTTACAGTGGGAGCGGTGCTGCCGCCTCCCAGCGCGGGTCGAATGTCGACCTGAGGTCGGCGGCGAACTCGGGGTCTTTCAGGTCTATCATCGCGAACGCCTGCCCGGGGTTGAGCGGGTTGGGAACCTCGATACAGACTTCCACGTCGTCGATGAGGTTGAACACGCCAGTGAGGTTCTCCGCGGTTCGGACGTGGAACTTTGGATGGTCCGAAAGGCGGTCCATGTAGCGCCGACCGACGCTCTCTGGGAGGCTATCGACGAGGTCCGGAGACATGAGAATCGACACTTCGACACCTCGTTCGAGCGCCGCTTCGAGTTCTTCGACGACGAGGTCACCGACCGCACCGAGGTCGAACTGCGGAGATGGCGTCCCCGCGACCATCGCGAGCGAGTCGTCGGCGGCCGCCAATCGCTCGACGAGGAGGTCGATCGTCTCGTCGTCGCCGACTGCTGCCGTCCAGAACTGGTCGTGGACTGGTTCCGCAGCGTCGAGTTCGGTGTTCAGTTCGTCGACGACGGCCTCGTACTGCTGGGCCTTCTCGTCTAACTCCTGTCGCTTGCTCTCGAGGAGTCGTTCGAGCGCCATGTCCGGTTCGACGGCGACGTACTTCTTCGGTCGACTCGCCGCCTGACTCCGGATGAGGTGGTACTGTTCGAGGCTGTTCAGCACGTCGTAGATGCGACCCATCGGAACGTCACTCGCCCGCGATAGTTCCTTCGCCGTCGTTGCTCCCGTTCGGAGTAGTGCGCGGTACGCCCGCGCTTCGTATTCAGAAAGTCCGAGATCTCGAAGACTCGCCATGCACGGTCTATCTCGGTTCTTCGTTATAAACAAACCGGATGTTTACACCATGTCTCGGTTTGGGGCGAGGCGATTCGGGCGGCCTATGTGACTATCGAGACTGCGTCCATCAACTCGTCCGGAGTGGTTGCTTCGTGAGTATCCGACCCGACGCTGACACGTGCGGTTCCAGCGTCGATATCGGCCGCAGGGACGACGACTGCTTCGTGGTCTGCGACACGGAGCGCAGCGCGGTGGAGGTCCGACCCCGCCTCGTCGCCGAGTTCGACGACGAGCGGGTCTCGGAGTAATCGTGCGGCGACAGCTCCGTATTCGGCGACTTGCACGCCGATTCGGTCCCACGCACCGGCGAACGCGCTGATCGTTTGTTCGGCTACCTCGCGGTACTCGTCGGTGTCCGTAAGGATTGCAAGGTCGAGGAGTGCGTTGGCCATCTCGACGTTCCCGTCGAGCGGACGGAGTGGCAACGACAACAGCCCTTCGCCAGCGGCAGGGCCGTCGAGGAACGAGCCGTCTTCGAAGAGTTCGTCGATGGCAGTGTCGGCAACGGTCGTCGCAAAGTCGAGATACGTCTCGCCTGTAACAGTGTCGTCTCCGAGCACTTGTCGGGCGCGACACGCGGCGGCGACGACGCGCGCGTGGTCTTCGAGGAGGAGCGACTCGCCGACTGCACCACCCGAGTGGAAGTGTGTGACGACGCCATCGTCGACGAGGTCCTCGGCGATTCGGTCGAGCGCCCGCGTCGCGTACTCGCGGGCCTGTTCGTCGTCGGTGAGTCCAGTGAGAACCAGCAGTGCGTCAACTGCGAGGGCGTTTCCACCGGCGTAGACCGTGAGGTCCGTCCGGGGGCCGGGGGCGTTCGCTCGCCCCTCTTTTCCGAGGAGGTAGTAGTCTGTCCCGGCCGCAGGGCCCATGCTCCCCCCGAATCCGGTGCCGGTCCAGAGCGACTCGACGAGGAAGTTCGCAGTTTCTGTCGCCGGGTCGCGGTAGGCGTCCTCGCCAGTGTAGCGATAGCCGTTGGCGAATGCTCGCAGGAGTGCTGCGTTCGATTCGAGCGTCTTCTCGCGGTTCGGTTTCGCCCACGCGGGGTCGTCCGCGTACCGGAAGAACCCACCTTCGACAGGGTCGAAGAGGCCGTCTCGGATGGCGTCGAGCGAACGAAGTGCTCGCTGTTGGTCGCGTTTGAGCGCGAACTCGACGGTGCGCGGGAGTGGAAACTTCGCCGCGTCGCCCCACCCACCGTGGTCTTCGTCGTAGGTCACTTCTACCTGTCCGGCGAGGTGCGCTTCGATTTGACTGGAGAGTTCGCCTGCTGGCGGGAGGTCGCCAGTGAGAGCGCGCGGGAGTCTCCCGGCCTCAGCACCCTTCTTCTCCCACACCTCGCGGACACGGTCGATGACCTGCCGCATCCCCTCGGGGCCGATGAAGGTCGCACCCGTGATTGGCCGCCCATTCGGTGCGAGAAACACCGTCGAGGGGAACCCGCCCATGTTGTACCGCTCGCGGATGCGCGGGTGGCGGTCGACGTTCACCCGAATGGGGACGAAGCCATCGTTGAGGTTCGCCGCGATACGCGGTTCTGCGTACGTCTCGGCGTCCATCTCGTGACAGTCTTCGCACCACGTCGCAGTGAGCGACAGGAGAATCGGTTTGTCAACCGCCGTTGCCTCGGCGAACGCGTCGGCACCCCACGGTCGCCATTCGACGCGCGTCTCGTCGGTCATGTCCCACCATCGGCAGTCGATGCGGGTAAGCGCTTCGAGGCCATGCCGCACGGCGGTCGGCGGGCGTACGCGGTGGAAGTCCGCTCCCGTGTCGGGACAAAAGGGCTATGGGCCGGGACACGGTAGGGACGACCATGCGAACGCGCACGCTTATCGCGCTCTTGCTCCTCATCCCCCTCTCTGACGCGTTGTTGCTCGTGGTGGTCGCGCAGTACATCGACCTCGTGCCGACCGTCGCGTTAGTGGTGCTGACGGGTCTCGTCGGCATGCTACTCGTCCGTGCAGAGGGGCGACACACCCTTCGAAATCTGCAGACGAAGTTCGCTCGAGGCGACCTGCCGACGAACGAACTCATGGACGGTGGCCTCCTCATCGCGGCCGGCGCGTTCCTCCTCACGCCGGGTCTCGTCACCGACACCATCGGCTTCCTCCTCGCCATCCCGGTGACGCGGTATCCCATCCGCGAGGTGATCAAGCGGTTCGTGGTCCAACCCTACCTCGACAAGCAGACAGACGGGTTCATCACCGGCAACGTCTGGACGGCCGGCTTTCCGCAGGACGACACCGGCGGGGATGGGACCTACACCACCGGCGATGGCACATACACCACCGGCGGCGACGGTGTCTACGACGCGGACCCCGATTCGTATCGGTTCGGCGGACAGGACTCAGAATAACGCGTCTTTTCTCGCCGTTTTTCGACGCCCTGTGAGCGACGGCACCCACTGTGGGGGCCGTACACGTTTGGAAACGGTCGGTTCGCACACCGACCCCGCCGACTCCGGTTCCGGTGTGCGCTCATCGAATCGACATACGACGGCGACACTCACTAACACGCACCAACGCTCCGTCGAAAAGAAAGTCTTAAAATCAACAGCGCGCAACGACTAAACGCGCCAACCTGGGCCAATAGCTCAGTCAGGTTGAGCGCTCGGCTGATAACCGGGAGGTCCGCGGTTCAAATCCGCGTTGGCCCATATCTCAGGGCTACAATTCGTAGTTGTAGCCTGTTAGGGGTTGAGAACTCCCCAGCCACCTAACTTCGTTCCCAACTTTTCTGAGAGAAACGTCTATAATCAGTTCATTTCAACCGCGCTCCTCGCGCTACTACTTCCTGTTGAGTAGTTGGGCTTGTCTCAAGAAGTAATTCCCCACGAAAGATTTATTCCCACATGTTCGGTGGTTGTCTTGTGGAACCGGAGCCATTTCTACAGGAGTTTCTCGAACAAGAAAGTGTCATCATCGACTACAAGCAGGCACAAAAGTGGTCATCTCCTGACCTACTTTTCATACTATATTTACTCACTGCAGGTCTCGGTTTTATCATCAACTTATTTATAAAATCATCAACAAATTTGGGGACGACATATTTTGGGGTGGATGATTTCTTTCTCTATCTGATACTCGGGGCTGGTGTTATTCTTGGCACGGTTATAATGGTAGCATCAGTTGACAAGCTCAATTCTATTGGGTTCCGGCAGAGAGACGTTATTTATCATTACCTCGCAAAGTCGATAGACGGCTTCAATGAATCCCCTGAGAGAGATTATCAGAAAGTCATATCTTCATTAGAATCCGCTGTGGAATACGCTGATAATCAAGATATTGATTTTGCTCACCCGCGAATTGAACATAGCTTACGAGAATATATCTCACAAATTAACAGATATGATTCCGATGCTCAGAAAAACAGATTAGTTGATGAATCATTTGAGAAGATAATCGGACAGGTATCTAACTCAATCTTAGCCGATGAATCGACCGACTTTGAAATAGAGATAGATGATTCACTCGTACCCAAAGACAACAAATCATCGCCTCGATTCATTTTGCGTCTCTTGTCTGATTTCTTCACTGAAAAGCGAGTCCAATTACTGATTCCTATTGTGATTCTACTCGTAGCCCTCGCTACATTCCCGATTTTCGGACCTCAAATCACAATTGTCGTCCTTGGTGCTTACCCGATTGTCAACTCATTACTCCAATGGCGTTCTGGACAAAGAACAGATGGCTCTTGAGGCTACAGGTTATCCAAGTACCCTCTCCTCTGCTCTGCCTTCTCACGTTCACCTCGGCGGTCGTAGTGTTTCTCAAGAATATCCAGACTCACGTTCATCCGGTCACTGACGACCTTCTCAGGAACATCTTTCGACAAGTGATGTGTGATTGACCCCCGCCGAATCGCGTGGGGACTCACGCTTGAGGGACATTTGCTCGCTCTGTTCCTGTCCATCGCTTCGCACGTCTCCGGGTCGCGGTCATGCGGGCATCCTTGTGCGTAGGTACACGGTCGCGTAGCCCCGTAGATACTATCTCTGAGTGTAGTCTTGGCTGGGCGTCCGTGCTTGCTCGTAAATAGAGGCTCGCGTCCGTAGTCATCTGTCCTGTCGTAGCGGTTCACCTCAATGTAGGCGTCGAGAACATCACAGACCTCCGCGCTCATCGAGGCGAACCGCTCGCCTGCCTCCTTGTTCTTGAGCCGGGTATCTGTCTCTGGTCGGTGATGCAGTTGGAGACATTGCTCATCCCGGTCGTAGTCTTCGAGGTCGAGTCCGTGCGCCGCGCCAATCCTCATCCCTGTATGCCACAGGACTTCGATGAGCGCATGGGTTCTCGTAGCGAACTCGAACTGGCGAAGGAATGCGAGGAGGGCGTGAGCCGCCTCAGCCGTTAACATCACCTCACGTCGGTCTTCATTTCGGCTTAGAGATGGGAGGGTAATCTTGTCGTGAAGTCCTCGCTCTACAGCGTCTACACGCTCACACCATTTGATGAACACTCGAAGGGTAGACAATTGGGTGTGCATGGTGACGTTGTTCAGGCCGCCGTCATCGCGCCGCCAATTTTTGTATTGCATCAAGTCTCGTCCCGTCAGGTCGTTCAGATTCTCGATGCCTCCTTCCCCCTCACACCACCGGATGAAGTGAGAGAGACGGTAGCCGTGTGCCTGAATCGTCGATTCGCTCACCTCCGGCTTTCGGTCTTCCAGATACAATTCGACTGCTTCGCGCGTCGTCATCGGGTCAAGTTGGTCGGACATGGTTTCTCATGCAAACCACCGTATAACGGCCGAGTGCGCTGATTTGGACGCTTACTGCCGAGAGCGACCTAATCTGATGATTGCCGTGGGCGCGAGGGGCTGTATTTGTGCGTTACAGTCCCTCTCGCGCCCGTCCGCGTTCAAATCCGCGTTGGCCCATCCACAACGAACTCGGCATTTTGCCGAGGGAGTTCGGGCTTATTGGCTCCCCAGCCACCCAACTTCTGCGGTTCCGCTACACGTCGAGAGTGTTCTCTGTGATGTCTACTCGTGACCGTACGGGACAGAGTGACAGGTCTTCACGAGGTAACATGCAACACAGAATACATAAGTGATTTGGCGACGAATTAGTATTTGCTGTTGTCAGACACGCACCCACCCATAGACGTTTTTTGTCCCCGATGTCGCGACGACGTGATTCTTTCCGCAGAACACGATTCACTCTGAGTTTACGCACCCAGGCGACCGGGTTCCCCAATCGGCTGGGCCTGTTTGGAGGCTGTCTCCACGAGAAGACACTCTCTGAATGTAGAAAAATCACGCTGAACTCTGGACAAATCTGCTGCCCAAACTCAAAATCCCACCAGATTCGGTATTTATCACTCCAATATATAGGTCAATCAGCCAAATATTGAGCAACGTATAAGACGGCCCGGCCTGTGCTACAAGTTAGCATGCCATTCACCTTGACCTGTCTCTCTGGCTGTGGATTTCGCACGACTGCCGACTCTCGTGAGGATGTCGGTGTACTCGTGATGGAACACATGGACGACGAACACGACACGCCAGTCGACCCATTCGAAGCAGGTGAACTGGCAATACAGCGCAACGCTGGACCATCGAGCCAGTCGTCGAACTAAAATAAACCCGTCAGGTTGCCTGCTGTGTGTGTCTCGTCTCCTGTGAAATCGATGGGGTCGATACAGTCATTTGGTCGTGCGATTTGTGGACAAGTATCAACCTATCGCCGTATAAGTTTACTCGATTCTGTATTCCAGTAGTATTAAAGTCGTACACGACATATGCACTGGTGATGCCAACCATCAACGTCTCCGAACACCTGTACCGTCAACTCCAGTCCGCCGCCAATGGTGAGGACCTCGACGTGGCGATGTGGAAGATGGTCGGTCGCTACCAGCGCGGTAACACGCCCGGCGACTGAGCAGGTTCGAGACACCCCTCACCACGACCGCACTTGCGGTCACCATCAACCCAACTCGTCGCGACATGCCCTTTTCGCGACGGGTACATCTCTGATTCTATAGCGACAGCGCGCTCTGGTTGCACACGCACAGCTGTCGCGAGTCGCTCGCAGATAATCAGCGTCGCTCGCAGATAACCACTTATTCGCAGAGCGCCTTCCAGAACCTGTGGAAAAAGAGCACAAAGACCTCTCGTCCATCAGCGGCCTCCCAGACGAACTCGGCATCGACGCCGACCTCTCGAAGGTCGGCCAGACGCTCACGATTCGAAAAGACACCCGCCGGTACGGCAAATCGATGACCATCGTCTCCGGGTTCCAGATGGACCGTGCCGAGATCAAAGAACTCGCGTCTGAACTCAAACACCGACTCGCCTGTGGCGGGACCGTCGAAGGCAACGAGATAGAACTGCAAGGTGACCACGTCCAACGCGCCCGCGATATCCTCTCGGAATTCGGCTATCAAGTCGCCTGAGCGCCACACAGTTCTTCTCGCCTTCTTGGACACACGGCCCCGGTCGCGCCAGACTCATCCAACGAAGGCTGTAATCCCGAGGCTTTCGGCGACCAACCACAGGATGAACAGCCCGTAGGTTCCGAGGAGGACGAACGACTCACCACGAGTCAGTGCCATCTCGGTTCGAAGGACGGCGAAGAAGACGATCGACGCCCCCGTGAGAAAGCTCATCATCGGGATGATCTCCTGGAAGGCGATGACGGTTCCGCCCGCGACGAGGATTCCGATGGGGAGCGCGACGAGCAGGGCGAAGACGTTGCTTCCGAACACGTTCGCCAGACTCATCGGTGCGTTCCCCTGCCGCGCGGCAGTGACGCTGACGAAGGTGTCTGGCAGACTCGTCCCCGCAGCGACGACGGTCAGTCCCCAGAGGAACGGCGACGTTCCGAACACGTCGCCGAATCCGACTGCCGACCGGACGAGGAGTTCTGCGCCGGCGAGAATGATGGCGAGCGACGCGACGAGGATAGCCCACTGCCGCCTCGGGTCGACAGTCGAGGGTACCGTGGTCTGCGATGCACGGTGGTCCAGCGTGTCGTGATACTGCATGAAGAGATACAGTCCATACAGTAACAGTGGGATGAGCGCGAGGGGCCGCGTGACGAACCCTTCGAGACTGGTCGGGCTCCCAACCGGCTCGTAGACGACCGCGAGCGAAAACGTGAGTACGAGGACGGCCAGTGCGAGCAGGTAGAACTGCGCTTCTTTGTAGACGAGGTCACGGTTCGATGCGAGTCGCTGACCCTCGCCGACGAGCGCCGACACCGCCGGAATCACGAGGATGTTGTAGACTGCGGACCCAACCACTGCGCCGATACCGATGTCGAACGCGCCGTACCGAAGCGTCGCGATGATGATGCTCGAAAGCTCGGGAAAACTCGACCCGACGGCAGCGATGATGGCTCCCTGAACGATGGCAGGGAGGCCGTAGTACGCACCGAGTCGGTCGGATGCCCGAACGAGGTAGTCACCACCTTTCCACGCGAGAACTGCGCCCGCGATGGCGAACGCCACGAGAATTGGAACCGATGCCACAGCGGACGTTCGCGTGGGGTGACAAAAAAGCGCGTGGTAGCGTCCGTGGGTTCAGACGACTGGCCATTGGTCACTGGCCGCTGGCTTCCGATGGTGTCGTCAGAGTTCGTTTTCTTCAGAACCCTTCTCGGAAGAAGATATCTCGCTCGGTGAACACAGCCTGCAATCCCTCGACAGCAACTGGGTTGTGGACGGTGAGATAGTCAGTGCGCGCCAGTTCTGCCACCGTACGGGAACCGATGAGCAGTTGCGAGAGCGCCCCGATTTCGACGCGTACGTCGGCATCGGCGTCTGTCGGTTCGACCGATGCTGACCCGTTCGCGACGGCGACACGGAACGCTCCGTCGTTCCACGGACACCGGTCGTCAGCGACGTCGATGACGATGTCGGACTCCGCATTCGTCGGGAACGACACTGCTTCGAGCGCTGCCGAAACGTCGACGATGCGGACCATCGGACCGGGCTTGATTTCGACTGTCGCTGCACGCGGGTCTGTCAGGTCGTCGATGAGCCGAGTCTCTTCGTGTTCGCGTTCGAGGACGACTGAGTCGACCTGCGAGTCGTGGTCGCGAAGGAATCGCAGGAGGTGCCGTCGCGCGTCGGTATCGACACTGGCCAGTTCCATGACGTGCATCGTTCGCGAGTCCCAGTCTCCCTTCACGCGGTAGATAACGTACCCACGCAAGTCGCCGTCGCGTTCCCACCCGTATATGTACGGGTCTGCCTGCCAGCCTCGGAAGACGCGGTGTCGCCACCAGCCTTCTGTTCGGTCCAGTGCGAGGTCCTCGGTGGCCCACTCGGTGTAGACTGCGTCGAGGCGCTCCCAGTCGTCTGCATCGAGGCGGACGAATTCACCGCTGACGTCTGGACTGACTGCGGTGAGTTCTTCGGGTGGAACCGTCGTCTTCGCGTAGTTGTTGGTGGTCGCCCACCCAAACCGGCGGTAAAACTCGTATTTGAACGGCCAGAGCGCCGAGAGATACCGTCCGGACGCTCTGAACTCTTCGAGGAGTTCGTCGAGCATCGTCGCGATGTGGCCCTGTCGCCGTGTGTCCGGTGGAGACGCGACAGCAGAGATTCCGGGGAGTGGATGCCATGCGCCGCGGACGCGCGCAGTAAAGTCGTAAAACGCGCAGACTGCCTCGAGGGTGCTCGAATCGAGGTCATCGACCGACACCCCGGCCGAGTCGTCGTAGAGGCCACGTGGGTAGTAGATCTCCGGGTCTGGGAGGCTATCGTCGTCCCAGTGGGGGCCACCTTCGGGGTTGAAGGCGTAACTGAGGAACGCACGATAGGTGTCGCGATGCTCCTCCGGGAGGGAGTGGAGATGCATACAATCTGTCCGCTGGCTGGCGATAAATGCTTTCGTAGATGACTCAGATACCGTGTCGCGACCGTGCGTTCACAATCGATTCGAGAACCGTGCGATTCACGTCGCCGCGCCACTGAGCGGTCACCATGAGCGAGACGCAGCGTTCGTTTCTGAAGCGCAAGAATCTGCTCCTCGTCGCCGTCGTGACGCTCGGAATCGTCATTCCGGGTGTCGCACGCAGACTGCTCGGTGAGGCCGGATACAACACTATCGGGATGCTCGTGTTCGTCCTCGGATACGCCGGGATGATACTCCTCGTCTGGTACGGGTGGATTCGCCCGCTCGACATCTCTGGCCCGTCACAGTAAGCCATTCACGTCGTTCGTTCGACACGTTCCCGAAATATGGTGGGCAACGGGTGGGCAGAGTCGAACGAGAATAACGGAACTTTGATAGTCGATTCGAACCGACCGAGAAAACAAGAATGCTTCCCCTTCAGCTCATAGACAGCTTTCTGCTCAATTACAACATTGGGCAAGCGCTGTTGCTCGTGTTCATCCTGACGACGGTCGGGGCACTGCCGCTGAAATCCCGACGTATCCTCGGTGTCAACGCTGTCGTGTTCGGGCTCATCTTCCTGTTGACGCCGCAGTCGCTGGCGAAGCCGCACTACATGTTCCTCGGCATCGCCCTGCTCATCGTCGGCCCCATCCTCTACGTGACGGGCAACCGCTGACCGACGCTGAGCGCCGACTCGACCACCGACGACCTTCTCTTTGCACAGACTCGGAAGAACGCGACGTTTAAACAGTGAGAACCGTAACGCTCGGGTATGTCTGAACCGCGCGTTCCCGGCGGACGTGGGGCAGTGCTGGACCTGCCCTGTGGTGAACAAAAGCGCGTCCGGGAACTCGACTTGGGCAAACGAGAGTTCGACTGTTCCTGTGGCGGCAGCCACGCTGTCGTCATGGACGTCCATCCACCGGACAGATTCCTTCCGGAGTTCCTCGTCGACATCCTCCAGAACACCATCGAGACGACGAGCGAGGATATGCCCGAGTTCGGCACGGCACACCTGATGGGAATCGTCCTCGAAGAGTTCCCCCAGTCGGTCGTCTCCAAAGACGTCTCCGACGACGGTGAACTCGGCGCGGGAATCGTCTGGGTCACTGACTTCGATTCTCGACGGCTCCACGAGATTATCGTCGAACTCGTCGTCGAACTCATGGAACACGCCGTTAGTCACGCCGACGACGACAGCGTCATCTCGGAGTTCGAGTCCCAGATGCTCCAGTTCGACGTGAGCGAGTTCGTCGAGGAGTATCGCGCGCAGCGCGACCTCGACCCCGAACCGTACATGTAGGCGACGGGGGCGCGAGTTCTTTCTGTATATCATCTGCACGCGCCCGCGGGTTGTCTCGGAGCCACTCCCACTCCTTTTTCGCAGTCTCGAAGACGACCGGATCGAGACCAATCGTCTCTTCGAGTCGGGTGCATGCGCTGTCCAGCCTCGGCTCGTCGATTGGACGTGACGGTGCGACGACTGCGATTCGACTCCCACGTTCGAGTGGGGGCGGTGTCGTCGAGACACGGGACATGTTCGGGTCTCAATTCAGAGACTGAAAAGCCTTTGTCGGCCAGTAGACGGTCGTTTGGCAACATTTACGATATTCGCAATCCAGTTTCGTACCTCGTAATTTTTCGCCGGACTTATTACGATGTGCGGACTCGATTGCATCGATGACCGACGAGGACACCGCAACCGGTACGCAGACAGGAGCCGAGGAGCGGACGATTCTGCTCATCGGCAGTGGCCCGATCCAGATTGGACAGGCGGCCGAATTCGACTACTCTGGCGCGCAGGCCTGCCGCGCGCTTCGAGAGGAAGGTGCACGAGTTGTCCTCGTCAACTCTAACCCTGCGACGATTATGACCGACCCCGAGATGGCCGACAAGGTCTACATCGAGCCCATCACGACCGAGGCCATCTCCGAAATCATCCGGAAGGAGCGTCCCGACGGCGTCATCGCCGGACTGGGCGGCCAGACGGGGCTGAACGTCACGGCGGAGTTGGCGGAAGAAGGCGTCCTCGACGAGTTCGACGTCGAAATCATGGGGACGCCGCTGGACACCATCTACGCGACGGAAGACCGCGACCTGTTCCGTCAGCGCATGGAGAAGATTGGACAACCCGTCCCGCGTTCGACGACCATCTCCCTAGAGGAGGACGAAAAGGTCTCGAACATCACCGAATCAGCTCTCGAAGGACGCGTCGAGGACGCCGTCGACGAAGTCGGCGGTCTCCCCGTCATCGCCCGGACGACCTACACGCTCGGTGGCTCCGGGTCTGGCGTCGTCCACGAGATGGACGAACTCGTCGCCCGCGTCCGCAAGGGACTCCGCCTCTCGCGCAACAGTGAAGTGCTCATCACGGAGTCCATCTCCGGATGGGTCGAACTCGAATACGAGGTGATGCGCGACGCCGACGATTCGTGTATCATCATCTGCAACATGGAGAACATCGACCCGATGGGGATTCACACCGGTGAGTCCACTGTCGTCACACCATCGCAGGTCATTCCGGACGAAGGACACCAGGAGATGCGCAATGCCGCACTCGAAGTCATCCGTGAACTCGGAATTCAGGGTGGCTGTAACATCCAGTTCGCGTGGCAAGACGACGGCACCCCCGGCGGCGAATACCGCGTCGTCGAAGTGAACCCGCGCGTCTCTCGCTCCTCTGCGCTCGCGTCGAAGGCGACCGGATATCCGATTGCCCGCGTGACGGCCAAAGTCGCCCTCGGCAAGCGCCTCCACGAGATTACGAACGAGATTACCGGCGAGACGACTGCCGCGTTCGAACCGGCGATCGACTACGTCGTCACGAAGGTCCCCCGGTGGCCCAAGGACAAGTTCACCGACGTGGACTTCGAACTCTCGACGGCGATGAAGTCCACGGGTGAGGCGATGGCCATCGGCCGGACGTTCGAAGAGTCGCTGATGAAGGCGCTTCGCTCCTCCGAGTACGACCCTGCGGCCGACTGGGACGAGATATCCGACGAGGAACTCGAAGCAGAGTATCTCGTCAAACCCACACCAGACCGCCCGTACGCTATCTTCGAAGCGTTCGAACGCGGCTACACCACGGAAGACGTGGTCGAACTCACCGACATCAAAGAGTGGTACGTCGAGCGCTTCGGCCGCATCGTCGAATCCGTGGAAGCCGCATCGGAAGGTGACTTCGCCACCGCTGCATCCGCTGGCCACACGAACGCCAGCATCGCCGACGCAACCGGAACGACAGTCGACGAAGTCGAACAGAACGTGCCCGGTCGCACGTACAAACAGGTCGACACCTGTGCCGGCGAGTTCGCCGCACAGACGCCGTACTACTACTCCGCACGCAAACCCGAGTTCTTCCGTGGCCCGTTCGAAGGCGACGCTGCAGGCAACGAACTCCGTGTCGACCGCGACATGGAGAGCGTCGTCGTCGTCGGCGGCGGCCCCATCCGCATCGGACAGGGTGTCGAGTTCGACTACTGTTCGGTCCACGCTGTGCAGGCCCTCCGCGAACTCGGTATCGACGCACACGTCGTCAACAACAACCCCGAGACGGTCTCGACCGACTACGACACCTCTGACGGCCTGTTCTTCGAACCAATCACGGCAGAGGAAGTCGCGGACGTTATCGAGGCAATCGACGCCGACGGCGTGATGCTCCAGTTCGGCGGGCAGACGTCGGTCAACATCGGCCACCCGCTGGAATCCGAACTCAAGCGCCGCGGTGTCGAGTGTGAGATTCTCGGGACGACGATCGACGCGATGGACCTCGCCGAGGACCGCGATCGGTTCAACCGCCTCATGGACGACCTCGGGATTCTCCAGCCACAGGGTGGCTCTGCAACCAGCGAGTCGGAAGCGCTCGAACTCGCCAACGACCTCGGCTACCCCGTCCTCGTCCGTCCGTCGTACGTCCTCGGCGGCCGTGCGATGGAAGTCGTCTACTCCGACGCGGAACTCAAAGAGTACATCGAGGAAGCCGTCCGCGTCTCGCCGGACAAGCCCATCCTCATCGACGAGTTCCTCGCCGACGGCGTCGAACTCGACGTAGACGCCGTCTCCGACGGCGAACGCGTCCTCATCGGCGGCGTGATGGAACACGTCGAGGCCGCAGGCGTCCACTCCGGCGACTCGGCGTGTATGATTCCGCCGCGCTCACTCGACGACGAGACGCTGGCACGCGTCCGCGAAGTTACGGAAGACATCGCCTCGGCGCTCGACACGGTCGGTCTGATGAACGTCCAACTCGCCGTGAAGGAGAACGACGACGGGTCGAACGACGTGTACGTCCTCGAAGCCAACCCGCGTTCGTCGCGCACGGTTCCGTTCGTCTCGAAGGCGACGGGCGTCCCCATTGCGAAAATCGCAGCGAAAGTCATGGCCGGCAACACGCTGGACGAACTCGAGGTACACGAACAGATTCCCGAACAGGTGTCTGTCAAAGAAGTCGTCCTGCCGTTCGACCGCCTGCCGGGGTCGGACCCACGCCTCGGCCCGGAGATGAAGTCGACCGGCGAAGTCATGGGGACGGCGACGACGTTCGCCAAAGCGTACGAGAAGGCCCAGGATGCCGCCAACAGCCACATCCCACGCGACGGGACCATCTACGTCGACCTGTCGGACTCGGAGTTCCCCGACGCCGACACGGAAGCAGGCCAGGCACTCCTCGATGGCTTTGCGGAGTACTACGAGGTGCTCACGCCCGACGACGTAGACGACCTGCTGACGAAACTCCGCGAAGGACACATCGACTTCGTCGTCTCCCGGAACCGCGAGACACTCATCGACTGCGTGGAAGAGGAAGTCGGCTACTTCTCCACGTACGCGTCCACGAAGGCAGCACTCGAAGCACGCGGCGCGAAAGACGAAGACATCGACGTGCTTCCCGTCTCCGACCGCAAGCGGACGGTTGCCAACTGGGGTCAGTAACTGCGCTTCTGCTGACTCGCTGCGCCTGCTGCTGACTCGCGCCCGAACGTCCACTCTCTTTTACCCTCTCGTCGCCGCCACTACCTCTCTGACACACCTCCCGTCGCCACCGCTACACCCCTGACACCCTCCCGTCGCACAAGCTGGCATCGCGTCCGCACTTTTGACGCCTTCACGAAGGTTATTGAGTCTCGTCCCCATGCCCGACTATGACACGGAAGCGTGGCCGCGTCCTCGTCGCCGGTGCGGCGGGTCGGACAGGCCGACTCGTTCTCGACGCGCTGGCGGATTCTCCATTCGTCGTCAGGGCCCTCACCCGCGACTCCGACGCGAAAGACGCCCTTCGAGCGAACGGTGCAGACGAAGTCGTCGTCGGTGATTTGCTCGACCCTGACGACGCGAGAGAGGCGGTGCTCGAGGTCGACGCCATCGTCTCGACTGTCGGCGCGTCTGCCAGTCTCGAAACCATCCGGGGCGACATCGTCGATGGCGCGGGTGTCGTGAACCTCGTCGACGCGGCGACTGCCAGCGGCGTCCAGCGACTCGTTCTCACGTCGTCGATCGGCGTCGGTGATTCGAAAGACGGCCTTCCACTCTCAGTCCGCGCGATTCTCACGGCCGCCGGCGTTCTCTCTGCAAAACAACGGGGCGAAGACCGACTTCGAGAGGCTCCACTCGACCACACGATAATCCGACCCGGTGCGCTGACTGACGCACCGGCGACTGACGACGTTCTCGTCGGCGAAGGCGGTGATTCAGTCCGCGGAAGCATCCCTCGCGCGGATGTCGCGAACGTGCTCGTCAAGTCGTTGTTCACGACATCGACGGAGAACCGGACGTTCGAAATCGTCTCCCGACCGGGACTTCGCGGCCGACCAGACCGACTCGTCGACGTTCACTGGCACTCCGTGCCGAGGGTCGAGCCTGCCGACTAGTCGAGTTTCCCGAGGGCTTCGAAGAAATCAGACGTTGGTCCGGCGAGTCGAACCGGCGAGTCCGACTGCTCGATTCGAATCTCTGTCGGTGACGACACGGTTCGTCTCGTCCGACCGTCGCCGACGACGACTGCCGACTCGGCCTCTGTGACCGTCACACTCACTGTTGCGTCGAGGGGGACGACGAGCGAGGGCATCCCTTCTCGTGCGGCCATCTCGGTGACGACGAGTCCATCGACGCCGGGGTGGACGAGTGGGCCACCTTCGCTGAGGTTGTAGGCAGTGCTTCCTGCAGGTGTCGTGACCAGAACCCCATCTGCGTGCCCGCCGGAGTAGAGCGACCCATCAACGCGAATCTCCACCCCAGCGCCCCCGCCGTGACCTCGCCGTGGACCGTGGACGACGACTTCGTTCATCGAGGGGTCCATCTCCCAGTCGTCACCCCGAGCGACGATGCGAGGGACCTCTCGGACCGACTGGGTCCCGTCTCTATAGGCGGCGACTTCTGCGAGTACTTCGTCGATCGCGTCGTCGGGGGAGATTGCGTTCAAGAAGCCGACTTCGCCGAGATTCACACCGAGAATCGGGACGCCGTTTGCGCCTCTCGCGGCGTACAGAAACGTCCCATCGCCACCGATACTCACGACGAGGTCACACTCGTCGAGCGATTCGACGGGAATCCCGTCCACGTCGAGTTCCTCGGCCGTCGCCGCATCGACAACGGCTTCGACATCGACGGCCGCGAGCGCCTCACTCATGTTCGCAGCGAGGTACGCGGCCCGACTGTTGCCCTTCTGCGCGACGATGCCGACCTTCATAACCCGCGATTTGACGTCACCGGGCAAAAGCCCACCGTCACGTCACCAGATAAGACTGACACGGGAAACGTTCATCACACTCCCTGCCGACGTTGAACTGATGACAGGTACGGGCATCGGCTCCCCGAACCCACAGTGGTGGTTCCCGTGAGCGACGAGGAAGACTGGTTCGAGCGGGCGCTCAACGAGGGTGACGACGCGGACGGGACTGAGAGCGACACGGACGCCGATGCTGGCAGCGACACGGACACGGACGCCGAGACCGACGAACCACGTGACGATTTCGACGACGACCCATTCGCGACGAGTTTTGCAGAGGCCCTCTCGAACGCACCGATGCCAGACGTGGACGGTGAGGCTGCAACGCGGAGCCCCCCGAGTAGCACCGATAGTGGCGAATTCTGGCAGGCCAGTGACGCAGACGGCGGGTCACTCACGTTCGACGAGGAGACGTTCGACTCGGACCTTGACCGAATCGACATCGGCATCGACGGCCTCGATGAGATGATTCTGGGTGGCGTCCCTGAGCGGTCACTCATGGTGACCATTGGAAGCGCCGGAACCGGGAAGACGACGTTCGGTCTCCAGTTCCTCTACGAAGCACTCCAGAACGGCGATTCCGGCGTCTTCATCACGCTCGAAGAGAGTCGCCAGCGCATCCTCGACACTGCCGACGAGAAAGGATGGGACTTTTCGGAGTTCGAGGCCGACGGCACGCTGGCAATCGTCGATTTGGACCCAGTCGAGATGGCGAACAGTCTCTCGAGCATTCGCAACGAACTGCCGAAACTCGTCGAAGAGTTCGGAGCAGACCGGCTCGTCCTCGACTCCGTCTCGCTCCTGGAGATGATGTACGACCACCCGTCGAAGCGCCGAAGCGAAGTGTTCGACTTCACCCGCTCGCTGAAAGACGCCGGCGTGACGACGATGCTCACCTCCGAGGCGGGCCAGTCGAACCCATACGTCTCCAGACACGGCATCGTCGAGTATCTCTGTGATGCGGTGTTCGTCCTGCAGTACATCCGCCCCGACGACTTCCGTGAGACACGACTCGCAATCGAGATTCAGAAGATACGTGACGCCAACCACTCGCGGGAGACGAAACCGTACGAACTCACGAACGACGGTATCAGCGTCTACCAGCAGGCGAATATTTTCTGACCCACCTTTTTCTTCGTCGGGGTCGCTACGCGACCCTCTCCTCGAAAAAGCTGGACCAAAAAGTGCCCTCGCTCCGTTCGGGGACAGTACTCTTGTCGGTGGTTCGTAGACAGTTCATCGCTCACGGGATGGTTATCAGACGGACTATCGGACGCTCGTATTAGTCGAATCTGAACCGAATCCTTCGATGATGAACGAGATAACGAGTGTCTGAAGCACTACAGAGAGCGGGAAACCAACGAAGACGATGAGCCCCCGAACGACCAGTGTGAGCATCTGTGTCGAGTGGATACCGCTGAGCGAGAGTACGACTGCGAAGGGGAACGTCAGCAAATAAAGCGCCCAAACAGGGAGAAACAGGAGGAAACTCGCTGGCAGAACGAGTGGCTTCCAGACCGATTCGGCCAGCGACAACGCATCCATTGCGAGAAACACCACGAATGCCGCGAACACTGAGAGAAGGATGGCAATAGCAAGCGATGGCGGAGCAAAGAGTAACTGCCGCACTCTTCCTTGAGGTTCTCTCGTTTCTACTCTGAGTGTGAGCGAAATGCCGAATGCACCAAACAGTATCACGAGAACAATTCCGACCAACTGGACCACGCCCGCGGAAGTGGGGCGGAAACACAGTGGTTCACAGTAGGCCCCTCCCTGAAAGAGCAGAAACACCAGTGGATACGCGACCACGAGAAATGGGAGGACTACGCTCCGTCGCGGCCAGCGGGACGTAGTGGGGTCACGTGAAGACATGGCAACAATTCAACTAATGTTCCTATAGCCTTATCTACCACACACCTTCCAAAACCGTCTGTGCAACCGCTCACGACCGGAACGGCGGGAAAAGAGGAGCGGTGGAACGTGCGCGAGGGAGCGGTCTGGCTCAGTCGTCAGCAGGTGGTGCAGCGACTTCTTGCTCCGGCGTAAACTCTTCGTAGTGGACGACTTCATCCACGGGGCGGCGGTACTTCGCGTCGGCCTGCAGTTCGCCGGCGTCCTCGGCGGGGATACCCATCGTCAGGAGCATCACGGGTTCGTACTGATCGCCGTCGATGTCGAACGCGTCGAGGACGGCGTCGGGGTCGAACCCGCCGATTGGGCAGGTCGCGACACCTTCGTCCCATGCGGCGTGCATGAGCGCCATCGAGACGAGTGACGTCGAGCGGACCGTCCAGACGCGGCGTTCCTGTTCTGGCAGGTCCGCCATCCCGGCGATGTTGTCGAGGATCCCGTCGCGAACCTCTTCGTTCGGAAGGTAGCCCTTTTCGAGCATGTCGTCGGCGACGGTTTCGGCGTGTGCTTCGGGGTCTTTGTTGCCGAGGATGATGACCGATGCCGCGGCACCGGTGACGTGTTCCTGGTCGTAGGCGGCCGCACGAAGTGCCTCTTTGGTCTCGTCTTCGCGGAGGACGACGAACTCCCACGGTTGCAGGTTGTAACTCGACGGGGCCTGAATGGCGTTCTCGAAGATGGTCTCGAGCGTCTCGTCGTCGAGCGGTTCGTCAGCGTACTCGTGAATCGAGCGGCGGGTCGTAACGACCTCTGTGAAGTCCATCGTTACCTTCCAAGGACGACACAATAATAGGACGTTGCAAACCG
The DNA here is from genome assembly GCF_048158745.1 of Haloferax sp. DFSO52. Taxonomy (NCBI): domain Archaea; kingdom Methanobacteriati; phylum Methanobacteriota; class Halobacteria; order Halobacteriales; family Haloferacaceae; genus Haloferax; species Haloferax sp. DFSO52. The sequence goes on from NZ_JBLOPB010000002.1 coordinate 685,091, forward strand.
GGCGAAACCGCCGATTACGGTGTGCTCGCAGTACTCATTCCACTGAGTCCACCAGGTAACACTCGTGTAACCACCTGCGAACTCACCCACGATACCGAGATTCGTCGAACAAACTTCCGTCTGCGGGTAAGCGATGAGTCACACCTCGATGGCTCGCCGTGCGAATGCAGAGTCTGCCGCTCGCGTCGAAGCGTGCAATTCTATCGTCTATGCGAGCGTATGTCTACCATGGTTGCATCGACAGAGTTCGGGACACTTGCCCCAACGCCGGACGAATTTCGCGACTTGGGATACCGCGCAGTCGACATCATCGCGGACTATTTTGCGAGTATAGACGACCTCCCGGTGTTCCCCGGCAAAGCACAGACAGCGATCGAAGCGGTATTCGAAGAACCGTTGCCGGAGACTGGACAGGACCCGGCAACGATTCTCGAAGAGTGGCCGAATCGAGTCCTTCCGAACGCCACACACGTCGGCTCACCTCGGTACTTCGGCTACGTTATGGGTTCTGGAACGGCGATGGGCGTCCTCGCGGACGCACTCGCAGCCTCCATCAACATGAACACCGGTGGGTGGAAACCCGCACCTGCAGCGACTGAAATCGAGCGCCAGACGGTCGAGTGGATCGCCGAGATGATTGGCTATCCCACGGACTGTGGTGGCCAGTTCACGAGCGGTGGCACGATGGCGAACCTCACGGCGATTCTCACCGGCCTCCGGGCCAAGGCAGGATACGACACGAAACATCGAGGGCTTCGCGCTGCTGACCATCAGTTCACCATCTACATGTCCGACCACGAGGGACATTCGTCGATATATCGTGTCGCCGAAATCCTCGGCCTCGGAAGCGATGCGGTTCGACTCGTCCCCAGTCACGACGATTTCACGATGGACGTCGACGCGCTCGTCGAGTTGCTCGACGAGGACGTGTCCAACGGCGACACCCCACTTTGCGTCGTCGCGCAGGTCGGCTCCGTCAACGTCGGCGCCATCGACCCGTTAGACGAAATTGCGACAGTCTGTGCGGAACGTGACATCTGGTTCCACGCGGATGGCGCGTGTGGAGCGGTTGGCGCGATTCTCCCCGAGAAACGGCCACAGTACGCCGGCCTGGAACGCGCCGACTCGGTGACGTTAGACCCGCACAAGTGGCTCTACATCCCCTACGAGTGTGGCTGTGTCCTCGTGCGCGACCAGTCGTTGCTGGCCGACGCGTTCGAGATGCAGGCTTCGTACCTAGAGGGGACGATGCGAACGCCCTACGAGGGATTCGATTACTACGAAGTCGGCCCACAGATGTCTCGGGGATTCCGCGCGCTGAAAGTCTGGATGAGTTTGAAGCACTACGGTGTCGAGGGCTATCGGACACTGCTCTCACAGAACGTCCGCTGTACAGAACATCTCGACGCGCGCGTCCGCGACGCAGCCGATTTCGTCGCTCTCCACGAGCCAAACCTGTACCTGTACTCGTTCCAGTACGCACCACCGGACCTCCAGACACTGGTCACGGATACGCCACAGGCACGCGAGGCAGTCAATACCTACCTCGACGAACTCAACCAACGAATCGCCGACGAGATTCAACTCACCGGCACTGCCTTCGTCATGACCACCTCGATTCATGGGCGCACAGTCCTTCGGTTCTCCATCTGCAGCCACCGGACGACGACCGACGACATCGATTTGACCTTCGAAACGCTCCGCGACATCGGCGAACAGGTAGACAGCACCCTCCGACAGAAACTCGACCTGAACGTGTAGTCGGAGGTGCACCGGCAGCGGGCCTGATTTCGTCCCCGGAAGGTGACGTTACCGGACGATCGTAACCGGAATCGGTGCCCGTCTGACGACTTCTTCTGCGACGCTCCCGAGGAGGATGCGTGACACGCCAGTCCGCCCGTGACTCCCCATCACGACGTGGTCGTAGTCGGCGCCGTCTTCGGTCAACAGGTCGATGATGACTTTCGCTGGATTTCCGACGGCGATTTTCTCGTCGGTGACGCCTCCATCATCGACCACTCCGACTTCTGCTTTCACTTCGGCGAACGTCTCACGCGCTTCCCGTTTTTCTTCTTGGTACCACTCTTCGGACCCGCTGAGCGCTCGTTCTCGGTAATCCGCGTCTGCCGGATTGATGACTTTCACCAGCGTGAACTGGGCGTCTGGCCACTCTGCTGTCGCAAACCGAAGTGCAGCGACCGACTGCGGTGAGCCATCGACCGGGACGAGAACGTGTTCAGCCATACTGTCAGGTAGTCGTCGGTGGGACAAAAACCCGCACGGCGATTCGGTGTCGACTCAGTCTCCGTGCCGGGTCACACAGGTTCCGAGACCCTTCAGTTCGACCGGTTCGGAGTTGTCGGGCGAGTAGACGACCATCTGCCCTTTCTCCATGTACGGGACCTTGTCTTCGAGATTCGGTGGGATGTTGACGCTCTTGATAGCGTCTTCGTCCCCCAGATTGAGGACGACTTTCGTGTTGATCTGTTTGAACACCGGGTCGGCGATATCCTGTGGGTCCTGCGTGATGAGGAACAACCCGAGTCGCTCTTTGCGGCCCTGTTTGGCCGCCTCGGTGAACTTCTCGATGACCTTCTGGGCCTGCACGGTGTCGGCGTTGGTCAGGAAGTTGTGGGCTTCGTCCATTCCGAGGACCAGCGGTGTCTCTTTGATGCGCTCGCTCGACGGGTCGTTCGAGAGTTTGTCGTCGATGAGCATCGCCGAGACGGCGAGGACGAACAGTTCTTTCGCCCGACTCGACGAGAGGTGATAGGTCGGAACGACGGTCAGGCCGCCGGGGCGGACGAGTTCGTGGTCGAGGTCCGTGATGGGTCGCGCGTCCTGGTCGAAGACGCCGTTCGGCACGCCTCGAACCCGTCGTTTCACCGCGTCGAACGTCGCTTCGTGAACGCGACCCGACTCGTCGAGTTCCTCTTTGAGCGCCGGGTCGTCGAGGAACGTCAGGAACTCTCGGTAGGTTCCGCTGTCGCCGTAGTTGCGGAAGAACCGATTCAGGAGGACGAGGAGTGCGGGATACTGGTTGTCGTTGAGGCTACTGCCGGCGACCAACCACGGGAGGTCACGGACCATTGAGAAGGGGATGGTGAACTCCAACTGCTCGGCACGGTGGTTCGACCCCGGATACGACGACCCGGCCATCGTGGGAACGAGCGCGAGCGTGTCGTCGTGACCGCCGTGGGCGATACCCTCGCGTTCGTACCGGCGTGCCGTGTCGGCGTCCATATCCGGGTTGTCGTCGTGCATCTGTGCGTACTCGTCCTGTGGGTCGAACTGCACGACTGCGGTCTGTACCTCGCGCCCGTCGTCCATCTCGTAACTCCGCGCCGGCGAGAGATACTGTCGAAGGATGTTCTTCGACCCGTGGGTCTTTCCTGACCCGGTGCCACCGGCGACGAGTGTGTGTCGGAACACGAGTGGGTCGCCGTCCGTGTAGTCGTCTTTGAGTCGGTAGTCGATGGTCGGGGGTCGTGCCGCAGTGCGAACTTTCTCGCCACCGACCGAGAGGTGCCCGAGGAAGACACCGTCTTCCGGAATCTTCAGGCCAGTCTTGATCTGTGTCGCGTCGGTTGCCTCACCGACCGTCGCGCCGGGTTTGGGCACTCTGTCCACCATCCGGCGTTTGAGTTCGTCGCCGTCGGAAAACAGCACGGCGATGGGTTCGAGTTCGGCCATGAACTTGTAGTCGCGTTCTTCGAACTCGTCGAACGGCCGGCGCATGGCACGCCGAGCGTGAATCTCCGTCGCGTCGTCGGCCTGGAACTCCTGAGCGTACTCGAGGCCGACGATACGGCAAAACAGCATCTCGTCGTCGGGGTAGGGAACGATGAGATACTTTCCGAGACGGACGTGTTCTCGGTTTCCGGCCGTGACGAACGCTCGAAGCGTCGTCCGTTCGTGGTCTTCGGAGACGCGGAGTCCCTGTGAGACGGCTATCGCACCAACGCCTCGTTCGGTTCCGACGGGGTTCGCGTCGTACTCGTCGAACTGGAGTTCGTCTGTGTCGTCCGTCGTCGCGCCCGCGGCGGACGCGTTCGGTGTGTCGTCGCCATCCCGTTTGTGGTCCTCGTTCGCGTCTGTGCCCTCCGAGGGACGGTGACCCTCGCGTTCGCCTCGGTCTGTCTCGTCGGCGTCGTCTCCGACGAAGTCACTGAAGTCCCCCAGGTCGGTCATGTTCAAACGCTTGCGTGCGGCGTGTAAAAATCCTCACGTCGTGTCGGTGTGGTGTCGATGTGGTGTCGGCATCACGTGGTGTGCTCACGTCTGACGCTCGTCGTCTCGCTCGCACGACTTTTCCGTGTCGCATACCAAGGGAGTGGTATGCTTTTGGTCCGCGGTCATGCCGGTGGGACGGCACTCACGGGAACGATATTCGAGCGGGGTGAAGAACCACCGACATATCGTGGTGCGCCCAACGAAGCGGCACCGTACGTCTGGGTGTGCGACGAGTTCTATCAGGTCGAAAGCGGTGGGTCAGCGACCGAAATCGATGGCGAGACGATTCGTGTCGCGTTCGACACGCCGATGCCACGCGGATTCGACACGCGAGACCAGGCGCTCGAGGCCGCAACCGAGCACATCCAAACGCAGTTCGCACGCGTCGGTGTCGCTACTGACGAGGTTCGTATCGAGGTCATCAAACCGGACGAAGAAGGCGAACCCGAAGAGGCAGCGTAGATTACTCGTCGGCGTCGACCCAGCGGATGTTGTCGTAGCTTTTTATCTGGTCCGACGAGAGTCGGTCCGAGAGTTTTCGTCTGAGTGCGGCCTTCTCGCCGACACTCACGCGTGCTAACTCGTCGGCTTTCTCGACAGCGAGTGGTGGACCACGAGTGGCGGCCACGTCGCGGACGACGTGGTGCATCAGGTTCTCGCGAGTCTCTTCGTCTTTCGTGAAGGCGTACGGTGATTCGACGCGGTAACAGACGTCGGTTCGCGGGTCGTAGAGCACGAAGAACGTCACCGTGTACGACGCTGGGTCGAGCGACCGGTCGACACCGAACGCGTCGCCGTCGGCGCTCATCTGCCGGTCCGACCCGCCGCGTGAAATGAACCAGTTGGTGAACGTCAGCGCCTCAGTACGCCGTTTTTCGCCTTCTGTGCCGGTCCGACGTTCGAGCAACTTGACGAAGAACGAGGCGTCGTCGACCCACGGGATATCACCCGAGTTGTCCTCACGGAAGTGCTTCTGGAGCGTTCGGACGATGTGTTTCGCGCCGGGGTTCTTCACGAAGCCAGCCAGTGGGACGTCGCGTTCGACGAACCGCTCGACGAGACGGACGTAGTTCTCGACGATTGCTTTCGGTTTCGCCTCTCGGGCGAGGTCCTTGAGTTCGGCGTCACGGTCTCGCCAGTTGAGGAGTTCTTTCGGGTAGACTGGGCCGTCGAGGATGAGGAGGTCGGAGACAGCGTCGGCGTGGTACAGCGCGTGTTCGCTCTCGGCGAGATACAGCGACAGCGCGTGGACGACCCCTTCGGCGTAGCGATTGACTCGGGGCGCGCGAAGGAGGCGCTTGCGGACGTATCCTCTGTCGGATTTCGTCCACTCGTCGGTGTCGAACACCGAAAGCGAGTCTCTGGTGTGGGCGGTCATGACGATCGAGCGGGCTCGGTGCAGTTCCAGGTCTGACGGTTCGGCCGCCATCGCGGCGTGTGCAACGTCGAGGACGAGCCCGTTTTTGAACGTCGTCGGGTTGATGGTCCCCGAATCGAGCCCGTGGACGGTCGGAAACGGCGTGTCGGTGAGCGCGATGTCGTCGACGACTGCGGCATTGAGCCGTTGCTCACCGAGTGGTTCGATAATCGGACGACCACCACCGGGCGGTGAGAGTGGGTCGAGCCACGATTCCCAGACCGTCCGCGCGAGGTCATCGTAGTCGGTGTCGTCGACCGAGTCGGCGATGGAACTCGCCATGGAGGCGATGTCGTCCACGTGGACGGGGTCGAGAGTCATATCTCGGCGTCGTCCCCGACGGTGAAAAATCCGCCCGTCTCTCGACGTGTTGGTCCACCGCCCGTTCCCGGCATGCTCATGTCGGTTCGTTACCAACCATCTGCCGACGATGTCTGTCAGCGCGGTTGGGTTCGACCTCGATTACACACTTGCCGTTCCGACGCGGGACCGCGAGACAATACTCTCGGAAGCGGCGGCGGCGGCAGGTGCACCCCCGCTGTCTCGGGAGGCGTATCTCCGGGCACACCAGAATAACCTCACACGAGAGACTCGTGCACCAATCTTCGAATCCCTCCTCGCCGAACACGATTCAACGGTGGATGCCGAAGCCGTTGCGACTGCGTACCGCGAGCGAATCACGGACGCCGTCGTTCCGGTCGACGGTGTTGAGGCGATGCTCGTCGGCCTTCGAACCACCTATCGAGTGGGCTTGCTCACCAACGGACCGGTCGTTGCACAGGAGGACAAACTGACCAAACTCGGCTGGCACGACTACTTCGATACGGCGCTCGTCACCGGGTCGCTCCCCGCGGGGAAACCCGACGTGCGTTCGTTCGAAGCGCTTCTCGACGGGCTCGATACGCCACCAGAAGAGACAGTCTACATCGGGGATAGCGTCCACCACGATATCGCCGGCGCACACGACGCCGGACTGATTCCAGTACAGGTCGTCGGCCCGGACTGCGACGACCCAGACCCTCGTGCAATCGCCCACATTCCACGCGAGTCGTTACCGACGAAACTCCCCGAACTGCTCGCAGACCTGTAGCGGCGCACTCTCGGAGCGGTGGGCTCCCGGTCTGTTTTCGTGCTGTCTTCGCTGTTCAGTCGTCGCGCTCGTCTGTGTCGAACGCTGCAACCAGCGCGCGGAAGGCAGGGAGCACCCACTTCACCTGTGCGCCGTCTTCGATGAAGACCAGTGTTCGTGGGGGATGGACCGCTTTCGGTCGGACTCGAAGGTTCTGTTCACTCGCTGCGTCGGCGGTCACGTCGGGATGTGTGAGGAACTCGACGCGGGCTCGGTCCGGTTGGACGTACACCTCTGCGACACGTTCGTCGCCGGCGGCGACGGCGTAGGCGAGCGCGCCGTCGTCTGTCGGTTCGACGTCGGTGTCTGCATCGACGACCGAGAGCATCGCGAACGTCTCTTCGTGGCCTGTCAGTTCGGAGGCGAGGAGTTGCGCGATTCGTTTTCCGTCGGTGAGTCTGTCGACGACCATACTCGTCGTTACACCGGGAGTGGTTTTGGGGTGTCGTTTCGTCGGGCGTCTCCCAGCCGTCGGGGTCGCTTATTTCGACAGGCCGTGTTTCGCTTTCTGGGCGGCGTCGTCGACGTCGACACCGTTCTCGCGGGCGAAGAGAACCGCTGCGGCCTCTGCGGTCACGCCGAGCTTCGACTGTCGTTCGTTGATGCCGGCGACGGCGTCTTGCTTTTTCAGCCCAGCGGCGACACACGCGTCGAGAATCTGTTCGAACGCGGACTGCTCGCGAAGGACGGACGCGTCGGGTTCGAACTCTTCGGGTATCTGCACGTCGGCGGGGTCGAACGTCGCGACGACGTCACCGCCGTCGCGCTCGACGAGGCCGCGGCCTGCGGCCAAGTCGATGAGACGCTTCGCCTGGTCGGGTGAAAACCAGTCGCGGTCGAGGGACAGGGCGACGACGAACTCGCCTTCTCCGAGACGAGTTCCTCCGTGCTGGCGGAACGGAACGGCGACGGTAACGTCGAGACTCATCGGTTCGACGGCAGGTGCGGGTGACCTAAACGGTTTGTGTTGCGCAGGCACGCTCGCGTGCCGTCCGACTCCAACTGACGAGAGCCGATTCGAGCGATTCAAGTAGTCACCGAGGTTTTTACCCCGTATGAAGGACCAAGGACGCTCCAAGCGAAAGCGGACCGGTGGACGGCTCAAGCCGTCGTCGAACAAGAAGCGCTACCAGCTGGGTCGCGAACCCGCCGCAACGACGGTTGGCGAACCACGCTTCCAGGTCATCGACTCCCGCGGTAACAACAAGAAGTTCCGCACGCTCTCGACCAACGTCGCACAGGTCGCTGACGGTGCAGCGGTCACACAGGCCGACATCGAAGGCGTCATCGACAACCCGTCGAACGTCAACTACGCTCGCCGAAACATCATCACGAAAGGCTCCATCATCGACACGAGCGCCGGTCAGGCCCGCGTCACGTCCCGACCCGGACAGGACGGACAGGTCAACGCAGTCCTCATCGACGAGGAATAACTCTCTTTCACCGCGTCGGATTTCGGCGCGGACACCCCGTTTCCCGCACACACAGCACCAGCAGTCGGTGCGTCCCAGCAGCCGGTGTGCGAGTCGCGGACGCGAGCGCAACACGCAAAAAGAGAATCGACGCGTGGCTCAGGGCGTCGGCGCAGCCTTCTGAAGCGCTGTTTCGGCGATGTTTCCACCGTAGTCGGCGCTCCGAGAGACGGAGTCGACGATGAGGCCGAGGAGTTGCGCACGGGCAGGGTCGAGGTCACGGAGCAGTTCGTCGATACTGCGGGCGCGTTCGTCGATCGCCTGCACGGCCTCACGGGCTTCGTTCGCGAGTCTGGTCGCCTCGGCGCTGTCTTCAGAAAAGAGCGCGTCCATGCCGCCGTTGACGACCTTTTCGGACTCCTTGAACAGTTCCTCCATGGCCTCGATGATGTCTTCGTTGACCGGTTGTTCGAAGTTCAACGAGAGATGCGCAATCTTCGTCGCGTGGTCTGCGATGCGTTCGAGCTGGCGGGCAGCAGACTGGTAGTCGAAGCACACCTCGCGGGGTAAGCCGAGTTCTTCCGCGGCTTTCGGGGTGCGGAGCGTGGCGCGGAAGATACGAGAGACGACCATCCAGAGGCGGTCCACGTCGTCGTCGCGCTGGATGACGTCCTGTGCGAGGTCCTCGTCCTGCTCTGCGATGGCGGCGATGGCGTCTTCGAGCATCGACATCGCGATGAGTCGCATGCGCGTGACCGCGTTGTGAATCGAGAGTTCCGAGGAGTCGAGCAAGTCGCGGATGACGACTCGGTCACGCGTCTCTTCGAGGACTTCGAGGCCGACGAGGCTCTGTGTCGCCTCGCGAATCGTCCGTCGCTGGTCGGTCGTGATGCGAGAACTCTCGAGGGCGATGATGTCGAATCCGCTGACGTACATCGTCATGACTGCCCGTGTGAGTTCGTCTCCGTCGAGGTCCGAGATATCGAGGGTGCCCTCAGTGCGTTCTTCTTCCGAGCGCGGAGTCAAGAACAACGAATCTCCTTCGGGATAGAATTCGACTTCGCTCCCTGCGGAGACGCCGTTTTCGGTCGCCCAGTCTTTGGGGATAGAGACGGTGTAGGTAGATCCTCCCGTCACCTGCACCTTTCGAGTTTCGACCATATTCGTGTCTGTGCGCTTCAAACAATAAATCTGTCTATTAATATATAGTGCGAGTGCCAATTACTAGGCTCTCGGTTGATAGTAGAGAAACAAACACATCTCCGAGCGATTATCTACAGGAGAGAAGTAACTCCCTACTTCCACCGTGGTGTTCGTCCGTTCTACACGAACTGTCCCATCGGGTAGTGTGATTCAAACTCGCGCTCCCGAAGGGAGAAATCCTCGAAGTTGTACGAGTTTTGAACGATGGCTATTCGCATGCTACACATTACAGAACGTATCACTATATAGTTGTCATAGCAGGGTATTTACCCGTAACTAGAATCGAAAATGGTGATGACGCGTAACTCGGACGTCCTGTCCCGGCGTTCATTCTTGGTCGCTTCGGGTGCGGCCGGGCTCGCTGGTCTGGCTGGTTGTACCGAACGCAACCCGGCGGTAACCGGGAATGGAAACTCGGGCACCGATGGGGGCAACTCGGGTACCGATGGCGGTTCCGAGGGTTCAGGTTCCGTTGGCGGTGGAGATCTCTCTGGTTCCATCGACATCGCAGGGTCCTCTACTGTCTTTCCGCTCGCGACGGCTATGTCTGAACGGTTCCAGAAAACGAACGCCGGAGTCAACATCAACATTCAGTCCACTGGCTCCGGTGGTGGGTTTGCTAACTACTTCTGTGCAGGCGAGACGGACTTCAACAACGCATCTCGCCCAATCAAACCCGAAGAACAAGACCAGTGTTCTACTGAAGGTGTCAATCCTGTCGAACTGAAGGTGGCGACTGACGCGCTGACCGTCATCGTCAACAACGACAACGACTTCATCGGCGAGGGACTCACCGTCGAACAACTCGAGACCATCTTCTCCGCCGAGTCGAAGCCGGCGACGTGGGCCGACGTGAACGCCGACTGGCCCGACGAAGAAATCGAAATCTTCGGTCCCACTGACGCATCTGGCACGTACGACTACTTCATCGAGGCAATCCTCGGCGAAGAAGGCCCGGACCATCGCCAGGACTACTCTGCAACAGAACAAGACCGCACCATCATTCAGGGTGTCGAAGGCTCGGAGTTCGCCATCGGCTACATGGGCTTCGCGTACTACAGTGAGAACAAAGACAGAGTGCAAGCAGTCGCCATCGACGACGGGAATGGCTACGTCGAACCGTCGCTCGACACCGCACTCGCCGGAGAGTACACACCCCTATCGCGCCCGCTGTTTACGTATCTCGCCAAGGAATCGCTGGCAGAGAAACACGTTGCCGGATTCGCACGCTACTGGCTTCACATGTCGACGAGCAAGGAAATCGTCGCCGACGAAGTCGGCTACGTCCCCCTCAGCTACAAAGAACAGGCGGGGATGCTCGCGAGACTCAATTCGGCCATCGAAGAGGCCAACTAACCCTCGAGTGACAGCATAGGCTCCCAAAGTACGCGTTCAACATTCACAAACACACAAACCAATGAGTACAGATGACCTCGAATCCGACCTCACGCGGAAGACGGAGAACGCTCCGCGTGAGTTGCTGACGCGGTCGTTCTTCTTCCTGTGCGCGGCGTTATCCGTCGTGACGACCATCAGCATCGTCGCACTCCTCGTCACCGAGGCGGCGAAATTCTTCAGCATAACCGCCCCGTTGATGGGTGTCACGGGTGAAACAGCGTCTCTCGTCGATTTCCTCACCGGAACGACGTGGCAGATTCACAACCGGGAGTTCGGTGTGCTGGCGCTCGTCTCGGCCACGATGATGATTACCATCGGGTCGGCAATCATCGCGCTTCCACTGGGTGTCGCAACGGCGATTTACTTGAGTGAGTACGCGAGTGCGCAGGCCCGGTCGGTGCTCAAGCCTGCACTCGAAATCCTCGCTGGCGTTCCGACGGTCGTCTACGGGTTCTTCGCGCTCATCTACATTACGCCCGCACTCGGGGTCGTCTTACCTGGCATCGGGACGTTCAACATCCTCTCTGCCAGCATCGTCGTCGGCATCATGATCATCCCCATGGTCGCCTCCATCTCCGAAGACGCGATGTCCGCCGTTCCGGACGACCTCCGACAGGCGGGTTACGGGATGGGTGCCACGAAGTTCGACGTCTCGACTGGCATCGTCGTTCCGGCGGCGCTCTCGGGTATCTTCTCGTCGTTCATCCTCGCACTCTCGCGCGCGATTGGTGAAACGATGGCCGTCACCGTCGCAGCAGGGGCGCAAGCGAAGTTCCTCAACCCACTCGACCCGACCTCGTATCTCGAAGGTGCACTGCCGATGACGGCGGCGATGGTCCAACTGCTCACCGGTGACATCACCGGTGGTGGACTGGCCTACCGCAGTCTGTTCGCAATCGGTCTCGTCCTCTTCGTCATCACGCTCATCATGAACATCATCAGCGACTACGTCGCACAGAAATACCGGGAGGCGTACTGAGATGGCAACCCAGAGTGACACCATCGAGGGATTCGGCGAAGTCAGTCGACGGGCCGGTATCATCTTCCGGTATCTCCTGATGGGTGCGACGATGTTCGGCATCGTCACACTGGCCATCCTCCTCGTCTACGTCGCAAACGACGCACTCCAACCGCTCACCGCGGACCTCGGGTGGTATCTCGTCTTCTTCGTCACCCTCGTCGCGCCGGCGACGCTCGTCGGTGTGTACCTCTTGCGGACTAACGTGCCTGCACTCAAACTCGGTGCGCTCGTCGTCGGGATATTGGCAGTGACGGTGATGTTCAGCGGAGGGGCGGCCATCCTCTTCGTCGACATCATCCCGCCGCTCGTCAGTCTCTCGTACGCGGTTGGACTCGTCGTCCCGTTCGTCGCAGTCGTCGTCATGACGAAGTACGAAGACCAGATTCCGTTCGTCGTGCGTGTCGCGGCAACCGGTGTCATCTTCTTCCTCTCGTTGTTCGGGATTCCGGGGTACTACTACAGCATCCCCGAGCTGGTGCAGCGACTACCAATCATCCCGAGAGAGTGGGTTATCATCACGTATCTCCTCGGCGGGGCCGTCGGCGTGGCTGTCGGCCTCTACTTCGCTCGAATCCGTGAGAGTCGACGTGCAGGCGTTGTCGCGTTCGTGGCCACGCTCACCGCAACCGGCCTGTTCGCTGCCTCTGGATTCTTCACCGGCGTCAACCCGACAGCGCTCGCCGTCGTCACGGCAGGCGCGTTCGTCCCGACTGCGGCGTACGCCGGTGGGGCAGCACTGACCCGTGAACACGAGCGAGTCGGACTGCTCTTCGCGGCAGTCATCGTCTTCGGTTCGCTCGTCGGTGCCGGCCTCGTCGACGTGCTCGGCTTCGCCGGCCCGCAGTCGTGGGTCGACTGGCAGTTCCTCACGAGTTCACACAGCGGGTCCGCAGTAAACGCCGGTCTCTACCCCGCTATCGGTGGCTCGATTCTACTCATGATCACCGTCGCGGCGCTCTCGTTCCCAATCGGTGTCGGCTCGGCAGTGTACCTCGAAGAGTACGCAGCGGACAACGTCTTCACTCGATTTATCGACGTGAACATCTCCAACCTCGCTGGTGTTCCGTCCGTCGTCTACGGGTTGCTCGGACTGGGGGTGTTCGTCACCTATCTCGGCCAACCGACGGGGACGGTTCTCATCGGCGGGGCGACGCTCGCACTGCTCATCTTGCCGATCGTCATCATCTCCTCTCGCGAGGCGATTCGCTCCGTTCCGAGCGAGATGCGACAGGCGTCCTACGGGATGGGTGCGACCCGGTGGCAGACCGTCAAGAACGTCGTCCTTCCGGAGGCGTTCCCCGGTATCCTCACCGGGACGATTCTCGCACTGGGCCGGGCAATCGGGGAAACCGCACCGCTCATCATGATCGGTGCCCCCAACGTCCTGTTCAGTCTGCCGACCGAACTCAGCTCGAAAGTGAGCGCGATGCCCCTGCAGGTGTACGCGTGGTCGAGTCTGTTCGCCAGCGAGGACTTCTACACCAAGGCGGTGCCGGCAGGTGTCGTCGTGTTGCTCGCGGTTCTCCTCGCGATGAACTCGGTTGCAATCGTCCTCAGGAACAAGTTCGAAAGTGAAAGCTAATTCAGACACATGAGCCAAAAAGACATATCAGCAGCGGATGAAACGTCAGCTATGACCGGGACAGAGGACCCGACGAACGACGAGATGCTCGTCCAGACGGACGTCAGCGATGGACTGTCGACGTCCAAGTCGGGTGCGAAGATGAAGGCGAATACAATCATCCGGGCGGAGGACGTCAACGTCTGGTACGGTGACGAACAGGCCCTTCAGGACATCTCGATGGAGATTCCCGAAAACAGCGTCACCGCGATGATTGGCCCGTCGGGGTGTGGCAAGTCCACGTTCCTCCGGTGTATCAACCGGATGAACGACCTCATCGACGTCGCACGTGTCGAAGGGAAACTGACGCTTCGTGGGAAGAACGTCTACGACGACGACGTCGACCCAGTTGCACTCCGTCGTCGCGTCGGGATGGTCTTCCAGAAGCCGAACCCATTCCCGAAGAGCATCTACGACAACGTCGCCTACGGCCTGAACATCCAGGGGATCGAGGGTGACTACGACGAAATCGTCGAAGAGTCGCTCAAGCGCGCCGCCCTCTGGGACGAGGTCAAAGACCGACTCCACGAGTCCGGTCTCGACCTCTCTGGTGGCCAACAACAGCGCCTCTGTATCGCCCGCGCGATCGCGACGGACCCGGAGGTCCTGTTGATGGACGAACCCGCATCTGCGCTCGACCCGGTCGCGACCTCGCAGATCGAAGACCTCGTCGAAGAACTCGCCGAAGACTACACTGTCGTCATCGTCACCCACAACATGCAGCAAGCGGCGCGTATCTCGGACAAGACTGCTGTGTTCCTCACCGGCGGTGAACTCGTCGAGTTCGACGACACGCAGAAGATCTTCGAGAACCCCGAGAGTCAACGCGTCGAAGATTACATCACCGGAAAGTTCGGATAGCGCCACATCACGCCGACTACTGGACGCCCGACGAGGGATTCAGATTCGTCTTTCGGCGGCCGTTCGTGTTTCCTGCGAACGCCCAAAACTGAAACCAACACAAGGAATTTCACACAGTCTCACGGAACATCACACATGGCCCGCAACTCATACCAATCTCGACTCATCGAACTCGAAGAGGACGTCCTCTACCTCTCAGAGCTCGTCGCAGAGCGCGTCCGATTCGCGCTCGAAGCGCTCGAAGAGAAGGACGACGCCAAAGCACAGGAAGTCATCGAAGGCGACCACGAAATCAACAGTATCTACCTCGAACTCGAAAAGGACTGTATCGACCTGCTCGCGCTTCAGCAACCCGTCGCAGGCGACCTTCGATTTATCACTGCCTCGTTCAAGATCATCACCGACCTCGAACGTATCGGTGACCTCGCGACGAACCTCGCTGGCTACGCCATCGACGCCGAGAAAGACGTCTACCCTGAGGTCGACATCCGCCGCATTGGTGACGCCGCACTCGACATGGTCGATCAGGCCATGGACGCCTACGAGAGCGAAGATTCAGAGCTCTGTCGCTCGGTCGCAGAGCGCGACGACGACATCGATACGATGTGTTCGAACGCCTCCCAGACCGTCGTTCGCGACCTGATGACGGGTGGCGACTTCGAAGGTGACGGTGACCTCGAACCGGAAGAGTTCCTCATCGACGTTCGTCGTCTCCTCTTGACGATTCGCGACCTCGAACGTATCGGCGACCACGCCGTCAACGTTGCGGCGCGGACGCTCTACATGATCGACAACGACGACTCGCTGCTCTTCTAGCGCGACTCCGTCTTTTCTGTCTGGCAGGTCGTCGACCGGTGCACGACGCTGGTCGGCGGAAGATGCCCGAAACAAAACGTAGTGGCGAGGCAATCGCGACGGTTCGTGGCTTACTGGAAGCCGAGACGGCCGTCGCGGGTGTCGGGTGAGAGCCCCTCGCGGGCTCCGCCCTTGAACTGGTCTTGTATCTGTTCGTAGTACGTCATCAGGTCCTCGGTGATGGTCGGGCGGACCGATTCCATCGCCTTGCGGAAGTGACGCATCTCGATTTCTTTGGCGTCGCCATCCTCACGAAGTGCCTCGATGGCCGCTTCACGGCAGATAGATTCGAGGTCAGACCCGACGTAGCCGTCGGTAATCTCCGCAATCTCGCGGAGGCTCACGTCTGGGGCGAGCGGACTCGCTTGCGTGTGGATGTCGAGAATCTGCTCGCGACCTTTCTCTTCGGGCTGGCCGATGAGCACGAGGCGGTCGAAGCGACCAGAGCGGATGAGCGCGGGGTCGATCATGTCCGGGCGGTTCGTCGCCGCGATGACCATGACGTTCCCGGCGTCTTCGAGGCCGTCTAACTCCGTCAGGAGTTGGTTGACGACACGCTCGGAGACGTTGTTGCCCATGTCCTGTCCGCGAGCGGGCGCGAGTGCGTCCAACTCGTCGAAGAAGATAATCGTCGGCGAGACCTGCCGCGCCTTGCGGAACGTCTGCCGAATCGCCTTCTCCGACTCACCGACCCACTTCGACAGCAGTTGCGGGCCGCGAACCGAGATGAAGTTCGCGTTGGTCTCGTTGGCGACGGCTTTCGCGATGAGGGTCTTCCCCGTCCCCGGTGGGCCGTAGAGAAGGACGCCTTTCGGCGGTTCGATACCCATGCGCTCGAACTTCTCGGGCGTCGTCAGCGGCCACTCGACGCTCTCTTTGACCTTCTGTTTGGGCTCTTCGAGGCCACCCACGTCGTCCCACGTGACCTTGGGAATCTCGACGAGCACCTCGCGCATCGCCGACGGTTCAACCTCACCGAGTGCGCCGCTGAAGTCGTCGTTCTTGACGACCATGCGGTCGATGAGACTCGGCGGGATGTCCTCTCTGTCGAGGTCGATTTCGGGCAGGTAGCGCCGGAGTGCCTTCATCGCGGCCTCTTTGGTGAGCGCCTCGATGTCGGCACCGACGAACCCGTGGGTGTCGTCCGCCAGGTCGTCGAGGTTCACGTCGTCCGACAGCGGCATGCCGCGGGTGTGAATCTGGAGAACCTCCTTGCGGCCTTCCTCGTCCGGGACGCCAATCTCGATTTCGCGGTCGAACCGGCCGGGGCGACGGAGTGCGGGGTCGACAGAGTCGACGCGGTTCGTCGCCGCGATGACGATGACCTGCCCGCGTGCTTCGAGGCCGTCCATCATCGTCAGCAACTGGGCGACGACGCGGCGTTCGACTTCGCCAGTCACGTCCTCGCGCTTCGGCGCGATGGAGTCGAGTTCGTCGATGAAGATGATACTCGGTGACTCTTCTTTCGCGTCTTCGAATATCTCGCGGAGTTGCTGTTCGGACTCACCGTAGTACTTCGAGATAATCTCGGGGCCAGCGATAGAGAAGAAACTGGCAGATGTCTCGTTTGCGACCGCACGGGCGAGCAGCGTCTTCCCGGTACCCGGCGGACCGTGCAGAAGCACCCCTTGCGGCGGTTCGATGCCGAGTTTCTTGAATATCTGCGGGTGCTTCATCGGCAGCTCGACCATCTCGCGGACGCGCTGAATCTCGTTGGTCAGGCCACCGATATCTTCGTAGGTGATGCCGCCACCGGTCTTTTCGAATCCGGAGATTGGCTCTTCGCGGAGTTCGACGTCGGTGTCCTCGGTGACGAGTGCGACACCGTCCGGTTTCGTCTCCACGGCGATGAGCGGAATCGCCTGTCCGGGCGACCGCATGAACGGGTGGTTCGTACTCGACATCACCGGGACGATGTCGCGTTCGACCACTGGCCGCTTCAGAATCTGCCGTTTGACCATTCCGGCCGCGTCGGACCCGAACTGGACACTCGCCTCTTCCGGCGGTGCCAACACGAGTTTCTCGGCCTTCTTGGCGTCTGCTTTGCGAATTGTCACGCGTTCGCCGATGCTCACGTCGGCGTTTTGCCGAGTGAATCCGTCGATGCGGACCGTATCCGTGTTCCAGTCTTGCCGGTCTGCCCGCCACACTTTCGCGGCGGTCATCTTTCCTCCCTCGATCTCGATGATGTCTCCCGGCGAGAGCTTGAGATGGAGCAAGGTGTCCGGGTCAAGACGGGCGATACCGCGCCCCGAGTCGTTCGGGTACGCTTTCGCCACTTCAAGTTGGACTTCGTTCATTGATTACCTCGCGGGGATGCTGATACCTGTGGGAGGCCATCGGATAAGTCCTTCCCCGGTCTGGCCGGGGTGGTGTCTCCCGCTGGTGACAGCTTAGCACACAGTAGGACGGGTGAATACTAATCCCTACCGACTAAACTGATTTCGCCGCGCCGATGGAGGGCGTTTTTACCGCTACACACCCACGAGTACTATCATGAGACTCCTCGCGTTCGACGGTCGGATGGGTGCGAGCGGTGACATGCTCCTCGGAGCGCTCGTCGCCGCTGGGGCGGACCCGTCTGTTCTCGACCCTGTCGAAGACGCACTCGACATCGAATACCGGGTCCACGAGGTGGACAAAAACGGCATCCTCGCGACCAAGGTGGACGTCCTCGTCGCCGAGACAGACGGCGGTGACCCGCGTGGGGAGGGTCACGACGACGACCACGGGCGGACCCCCGACGACGAGCAACACGCCACCGCCGACAGTTCCGACGATTCCGACGGGACGAGGCGCCATCGCGTGCGCGGAACGCTCTCTCCAGACCACGGTCATTCGCACAGCCATGACCACACGCACGATCACGGTCATTCGCACGATCACGGTCATTCGCACGACCACGGTCATTCGCATAGTCACGACCACACGCACGCCGAGGGCCACGGACCCCACCGAACTTACCCCGAAGTGGTCGAACTCGTCGAGTCGATGGCCCTCCCGGCAGATATCGTCGCAGACGCGACGGCTATCTTCCGTCTCCTCGGCGAAGCAGAGGCCGACGTTCACGGGACTGACCTCGAAGCCACCCACTTCCACGAAGTCGGCGCAGACGACGCAATCGCCGACGTAGTCGGGACGTGTCTCCTCCTCGACGACCTGGACGTGGACCGAATCGTCACCGGACCCGTCTCGGTCGGCGGCGGCGAAGCGACGATGAGTCACGGAACCTACCCAGTCCCCGCCCCGGCGGTTCTCAACGTCGTCGAACAGGCCGACTGGTCCATCCGCGGCGGCCCCGTCGATGCCGAACTCCTCACGCCGACCGGTGCGGCCATCCTCGCACACGTCGCCGAGGGTGTCGAGACGCTCCCCTCGCTGTCTGTCGAATCGTCTGGCTACGGGGCCGGCGGATGGGAGTTCCCCGACCATCCAAACGTCCTTCGGGCTATCGTCGGCGACGGCGGGTCGCGACTCGTCCGCGACGACATCTCAGTACTCGAAACGAACCTCGACGACGTCTCTCCCGAGATTCTCGGAAGCCTCCAGGAGACGCTGAAAGACGCCGGCGCGCGCGACGTGTCTATCATCCCGACGACGATGAAGAAGTCACGCCCCGGTCACCTCGTCAAAGTCGTCGTCAAACCGGAAGACGCCGAACGCGTCGCCTACCGCCTCGCCGTCGAGTCGGGGACGCTCGGAATCAGAGAACACGGTGCGGGGCACCGCTGGACCGCTCACAGGGAGTTCGAGACGGCCACGCTCGACATCGACGGCGACTCGTACGACGTGACGGTGAAAGTCGCCAGCGACGCAGACGGCGTCGTCTACGACAGAAGCGCCGAGTACGACGACGCCCTCGCCGTGGCGAAAGAGACTGGCTTGACGGTTCGTGAGATCATGCGCCGGGCAGTCGAAGCGGTTGCACCGTCGGAATCTGCGTGACGTGCGAGTTGCTTCTGCGACCTCTGGCACCGTCGAACAAAACTAGTGTACTCTCCGCGCGAAACTCAGACTTCGTCTTTCATATTGAACTGTGGCCGTGAGTTGAACGGGAAGAACGTACCCGCAGGGTTGTTCACGTGCACCCACGCGTGGAGTCCCCAGTGGCCGCCGGCGAATCCCCACATGCCGTCGTCACCGTCGCCGTGGAAGAGGTCCGGGAACTGGCCATCGTACTCTGGCCCTTTTTCGAACAGATATTCGACTGCGCCGAGGATGAGTTCTTCCTTCCCGTTACCCTCGTTTTTTCCGTAGACGAGTGCACTGGGTTTGGTGATATCCACGTCGTCGTCGTAGTTCTCGATGAAGTAGTCGTGGTTCACGTAGTGATACCCCATCCCCGGGATGAACGGGCTTCCGAGCACGTAGCCGTCTTCGATTGCCTTCCGAACGTCGGCGTACTTCGACGTGGCTGCCCGGACAGACGCCAACTCGCGCTGGAGTGCCCCTCTGTGTGCCGCCGCTGGCGTACTGAACCCACCCACAGCGAGTGCGCCGACTCCAAGTGCTTTCAGATACGTTCTGCGCCCGATTGAATGCGTTCGTGCGTTCATCAGTGTGGAAAAGGGGACGCCAGAGGACCGGATAGCTATGAACCCGTAACTGTGTCTCTCTCAGTTTGGGGACCTGGTTAGTGGCGCGTTATTCGTTCCGGTGAAACCACTATTCAGATTCGGATTCGTCAACCAGAAAGTCCCGAACCAGCGGCACGAGGTCTGCCCCGAATTCCTCTGGGACATCGTGACCCACACCGTAGAGTCGGACCGTCTTCGAGTCTTCGAACAGCCCCTCGAACGTCCGCAGTTCGGCCGGTCGGAACGCGCTGTCCGCCATGCCCCAGATGAGTCGCGCGGGGATGTCAGCGAGCTTCTCGCGGCGTTGCCACAGCGACGAGAGCCACGCCTGTGACCCGATAATCTCGCGTGGGAAGACGGCCGTTCCGGTTCGGTCGTTCTGGTTAGCCAACCGATACTGAAGACGTGCTGCGTCAGTGAACTTCGACCGGTCTGCGAAGCCTAGTGGCATAATCACTCGCGTGAGCAGGTCGAAGCGCTCGCAGAGTTCGCGGCCGATTCGCCCACCGACGAGTCGTGAGTAGCGCGCGAAGTGCGGGTCGTCGGTGACGGGCCACAGCCACGTGTTCATCACGACGAGACCGGCGACGTTCTCAGGATGTTCGATGGCGTACGAGAGACCGATTGGCCCGCCCCAGTCCTGGACGACGAGGACGACATCCTCGAGTCCGAGTTCGTCGATGAACTCCTCGACGACGCTGGCGTGGTCTTCGGGCCGGTAAGAGAAGGCAGGTGGTCGCTCCGACAGACCGAACCCGAGGTAATCGAGTGCGACACACCGATACTCGTCGCGGAGGCCGCGAATCAGGTGTCGGTAGAGAAACGACCACGTCGGATTTCCGTGGAGCAGCAAGAGCGTCGCCGCTCCACCGTCGTCGGGGCCTTCGTCGACGTAGTGAACCGCGCCGGCCGAGAGACCGAGACACTTCGACTCGAACGGGTACATCGACCGGTCGACCCACCCGGTCTCGGTGTGGGCCATCGAGATGGAGTCGTCTATCGCAGTCGAACTGATGGAAGTCATACCAACTGTACGCTCGCAAGCACGATAAAATACGAACCGGTCGAGAACACGAACCGGTCGAGAACGTGGCCGTCGCTACGTCTGTCGCGTCCGGTGTTCGGTGAGTGCCTCGTCGATACTGAGTTCACCGCCGGCGACCCGGCGGGCGAGTTCGTCGTCGATAGTCCGGCTATCGTCTGAGACTTCCCGAGAACGGGCCTTGATGCGCTTGAGTTCGCCCTCGGTCGGTTCTATCTCGCGTGACTCGATGGGTTCGCCGCTCATTCGAGCGATGTTGACTGCGGCGAGCACGTCGCCCATCCCGCGCGCACCCGTCCCCAGATACGGCGTCGTCCCCGTCTCGTCGACGAGTTCGACCGAGATGTCGTCGAGTTCGTTTATGAGTTTCGCGCCCTGAAGACGCGCCCCGTCGCCGATTCGGACCACCGGGTCGACAGCGTCTTTGATTTCGCGCCGGATAACGTCGACTGCGTTCGCCAGTGGCACGTGAAACGCAGCGACGACCGTCGAACCGGTGAGAATCGCGATTCCGGGTCTCGTTCCGGGGTCGACACCGACGACCACTCGCCCACCGCCGCCACGGAGTGTGGCGAGTGCTTCGTCGACGGCGCGACGCGCGTCGTCGCCGGTTGCGGTCACTCGTGAGACGTTCGTCTCAGTCTCGATGTCGTCATCTGGTCCGGTGATGAGGACACGTGTCTGTTCTGGGAGTTGGTCACCCGGTTCGATGGTGGTGAAGCTGACACCCCGACTCCGTAATTCTGCCACGGCTTCGTGGTAGAGTTCGAAATCCGTGGTCGCGACGACTATCACGGGTGGGGGTTGGCGACGGGAGTGAATAAATCGTGTTGCGTCTGCCGCCACGAGCGTGCCGGGTGGACCGAGGACTTTTTCGGGTGGTGGTGCGCACTTCACTCCGTGACAGAGCCAGTCTCCACCGGATGCGCCTCGCTCGACGACCTGCTCGACGGTGGGTTCGAACGCGGTACCGTCACGCAAGTGTACGGTCCGCCAGCCGCCGGCAAGACGAACGTCGCACTCTCTGCGGCCGTCAACGTCGCTGCCAACGGCGGTACCGTCGTCTACATCGACACCGAAGGACTGTCAGTCGACCGTTTCCAGCAACTCGCAGAAGCCGTTGCGCCCGCCGACGTGGAGGACGTGACCTCGCGACTGATGATCAGCGAGGCGTACGATTTCGAAGACCAGGAGGAGGCTGTCCGCGACGCCGCCGAGTTCGTCGACCAGGCCGACTTGATCGTCGTCGACTCCGCGACGGGGTTCTACCGACTCGAACGAACTGCGGAAGGCGACGGCGGCGAGTCACTCCGTCGCGTCGCCCGGCAGGTGACGCACCTCCTCTCGCTGGCGCGAAAACACGACCTCGCAGTCGTCCTCACGAATCAGGTGTACTCCGACCCCGAGAGCGACCGGACACGCGCACTCGGCGGGCACACGCTCGAACACTGGACCGGAACTGTCGTCCGTCTCGACCGATTCCGCGGTGGGAACCGACGTGCGACGCTCGAAAAACACCGTGCGAAACCCGCAGGCGAGACGGCGACGTTCAAGATAACCGACCGCGGGCTCTCCAGTACGGATATTTAAAAAGAGGTCGACGGGGCCGAACTCGGTCGGCCCGGCGTGGTTCGTCAGCCCAGTATGATTCGCCAGTCGGTTCAGACGCGTGTAATCCGGACCCGGATTACAGGTCGTTCAGTTTTCGCAGCAGTTGCCCGCGGTAGCGTTCGTCAGCCTCGAAGCCCTTCATCTCGAGTACGTTGCGTTCGAGTTTGTCGAGCGCGACGTGGAATGCGTGTTCCGACCCGTAGCCTTCGCCACTGCCTGCCAGTTGGCCGTGACTCGTGCGGAGTCGAATCTGGCACTGGATGAGCGGCGTGCCACGGAGTTTCTCCTTGTGTTCGTGGAAGCGAACGTGCGCGTGGAGAACGCTCATCCGCTGGTACTTGTCGGCCACCTCGGTGATGGCTGAGATGATGTTCTGGCGGCTCAGCGTCTCCAGCAGGCCGATGTTCGTGACCTGTACGTCCATTCGCTCTTCTTCCGTGTAGGTGAGCGCACGGAGCACGTCAGTCTTCGTCAGCACGCCGAGCACTTCGCCATCGTCGTCTGCAGGCGTGACGACGAGGCCGGCGATGTCGTTTTCGAGCATTCGGGCGACTGCGTCGCGGACGCTCTCGCCGGGCGTCGTCGTGAGCGCCGGACTGGTCATCAGGTCGTAGACCGGCAGGTCTAACATCCGGTCGGTGTCGCCACGGCGGTCCTGTTTGCCCTGTCGGCCCTCGTCGCGAACCATGAACTCGACGAGGTCGTACGTGGTCAGGACCCCGGTGAGACGGCCATCGGGAGTGAGGACCGGGAGGCGCGAGATGCCGTGTTCGCGGAGTCGGTTGATCGCCTGTCCGAGGTGGTCACGTTCGCCGATGGTGACTACGTCGTCGGTGTAAATCTGTTCGACGGTCAGTGCGTCGAGATTCTCGAGAACGGCTTCGAGGATGCCGTTCTGCGTGATGACGCCGTACCGCTTTTCGCCCTCGTAGACGGGGGCGACTTTGGTGTCTCCCTCGACGAGCATCCGCGCGACTTCGCGCACGTTCTCGTGTCGGTCGATTTTCGGAACCGCCTTCGCCAGCGCGGCGGCTTTGGTGTTGTCTTCGACGTGCGAGTTGATGAGTTGCTTCTCACCGATGACACCCGCGTAGTCGCCGTCCTCGACGACGATGATTCCTTTAGGGTTTTCCCGCTCGAAGATTGAGCGGACTTTGCCTAATCGCTCGTTAACGTCGACCTCGATGAAATCATGAGTGGCGATATCAGCAATATCCATAATACATCGTGATATACAACGTGTCCTCTCTTGAAACTTCGTCCCGTTTCCACCGGTCAGGAACCACCGGAATCGCAAGGCCACGGCGAGACTCAACCGGCGAATTCTGACGAGAGACGGGCTGTGTGGGTGTTTGACACACTCAGTTCAATTGATAACATGCCACTCGAAGAACATCACGCCGACGGTACACCGAATCGTCGCGCGCGATTCTCTCTAATTGTCGGCGGATTTCGCCGCTAGTGTGCGACCGACACACGGAAATCCAGTTTCTGAATGTTCTCCTAATTCTGGGAGTAGGGCTGCCCTAACCCCGAGAATTCAAACATCTAGCCTCTCCATACTTACACGCTTTCCAGTCGTTCACCTTTTCGAGAGTATGGTGACTCCTGACAAGAACTCTGAAACAGATCGCCACGATGGCGAAGAATCGCTCCGAGCTGACGGCTCGGGGTCCGCTGAACTGGTCCCAACGACCGGTTTCAACGCAATGGCTGCGCGAGCGATGGAACTTCCAGTCGCAGCCACTGACCGCATCGAATATGGGCCGTCCGAGGTCCAGACAGAAGACGACGAATCCGTCGACGAATCGGCCGACGAAGCACCCCCAGAGACGCTCCGAGACGCAGTGCTCCGAGAAGTCAAGGCGTTCTTCGCCGACCTCGACGAGGAGACGGCGTTCGCACCCGCTCCGAGTGACGAGTTCATCGAAGCGAACTTCTTCGACTTCTCGTTCCTCGAAGGCGTCCAGGATATCGAGCACTACTGGGTGAACAAGCCCTTCGCGTTCGTCTCGGTTCTGTACGACCACACACAGCGCGAGTACCGCTACCACGTGAGCGAACCCGTGCTCGACCACTTCGAAACGTTCGTCCGCGACGACCTGACGAAGATTCTCCGCAACAGCCTGTTGTACCGCGACTTGGACCACGAAGGCGACCGAGAGGACATCTTCGACGACGAAGCACGAGATATCATCTCGGAACACGCTGCGACGGTCGAAGACGGCTCCCTCTGGAAGCTGTTCTACTTCCTGCTTCGCGACTTCATCCACTTCGGTCGTGTCGACCCGATTATGCGCGACCCGGCAATCGAAGACATCTCCTGTGACGGTGACGGTGTGCCGGTCTACATCTTCCACGGTGTCTACCGCGACATGCCGACGAACGTCGTCTTCGACGACGGTGACCTCTCGTCGTACACGATTCGCCTCGCACAGCGTGCGGGCAAGCAGGTAACCGTCTCTGACCCGCTCGTCGATGCGAGTCTCCCAGACGGCTCTCGCGTCCAACTGACGCTCGGGTCCGACATCGCGACTCGCGGGTCGAACTTCACGATTCGGAAGTTCGCAGACGAGCCGTTATCGCCAGTCGACCTCGTTCGCTGGAACACCTTCAGCGTCGAGCAGATGGCGTACTTCTGGCTCGCCATCGAGAACAACCGCTCGCTCATCTTCGCTGGCGGGACGGGGTCTGGAAAGACCACGTCGATGAACGCCGTGTCGTTCTTCGTCCCCGGATACGCGAAGGTCGTCTCCATCGAGGACACGCGCGAAATCACCCTGCCGCACGACAACTGGATTCAGTCTGTCACCCGTGACACCTTCACGGCCGACGGCCGTGGCGAGGTTTCGATGTACGCGCTGTTGCAGGCCGCCCTCCGGCAGCGCCCCGAGTACCTCCTCGTCGGTGAAATCCGGACGGAAGAACGCGTCGCACTGACCTTCTTCCACTCGATTGCGACCGGCCACACCGCGTACACGACGTTCCACGCCGACTCCTCGGAGGGCGTGGTTCACCGGATGCGGAACGAACCGCTGGGCGTCCCCGCACAGATGCTGTCGGACCTCGACATCATCTCCGTCCAGAAACAGATCCACCTCGACGGCGACCGGACGCGCCGCAACATCGCGGTCACCGAAATCGTCGGTGTGGACGAAGACGGAGAAGTTCAGCTCCGAGACGTGTTCAAGCGGAACCCGACCAACGACGTCCACGAGCGAGTGGGCGACTCGAAGATTCTCGACGAAATCGCGGCCGAACGCGGGTGGACCAAGGCAGAACTCCAGTACGAACTGGACGTTCGCGCCGACGTCCTCCGCTACATCGCCGCACAGGGAATCGAAGACTACCGTGCCGTCTCTGCGATGATTCGACGCTTCGAACGTGACCGTGAAGGTCTCCTCGCTCGCGTCTACGCGGAAACCGACCTCGTCACTGTGGAAACAGACGACGAAACGTCGGACGACGTGACCGGCGACGATGTCGACGAAGGCGAGCTCGCAGCAGAGGCCGAAGAGATTCTCTCTGACCTCTTCGACATCGAAGTTGGCGACGAAAGCGAATCGGCCGATGGCGAAGACGCCGACAGCGTCGACGCCGAAACCGACAGCAACGATGATGAAGATGGTGAAGACGCCGACAGCGTCGACGCCGAAGATGCCGACAGCGACTCTCCCGCCCACACGTCCGAGGACGACGCCGATGCGTCTGCTGATGAAGACGTGAGCGACGAGCAGGATTCGGAGGAATCCGATGCCCGCTGATTCACCCTCCTCGGTCCCACTGCCCGACTACGAAGTCGAGCAGTACTTCCCACGAGAACACTTCGACGAATCGCCAGAAGACGTTCGTCGGCTTCGTGCCCGATACGGGTACGTCCGAACGTACTTCAAGCGCCACCCGGCAGGTCACCGTGACCTCCAGCGCTGGCTGAACCAGTCCCGCGTCGGGATGACCTACGACGAGTACCTCACCCAGTCTATCCGACTGGCGTTCGTCGCCGGCGTCATCGGGTCCCTCATCGGTCTCGGTGCGACCCTCGTCCTCACTCGCATGGGCGTGCTGGCCAACGCCAGTAGCCCTGTGAGCTTCGGCGTCGGCTACAACCTCATCGCACCGCTCCTCCCGTACAAGGTTCCAATCCTCGGCGCGCTGCTCGTCCTCGTACTGGGCAGTCTGTTCGGTGCAGCGACGTACTACACGCGGTACTACCTCCCGAAACAACGCGCCGAGATGCGTGGCCGGAGCGTCGACATCCTGCTCCCCCACGCTATCGTCTACATGTACGCGCTCAGCCACGGCGGGATGAGCTTCCTCGAAGTCATCCGCTCTGTGGCCGATGCACCCGACTACGGCGAGGTGTCTCGCGAGTTCGAGATGATCGACCGCGACATGGACCTGTTCGGCAACGACCTGTTCACGGCCCTCCGCAACGCGCGGAACCTGACGCCGTCGCTCAACTTCGAGCAGTTCCTCGACGACTTGCTCTCGATTCTCGACTCCGGTGGGGACGTCAGTGCCTTCTTGGACCGTGAGTCGTCGACCTACCTCGAAGAGGCACGTGACGAACAAGAAGACTTCATCGAGACGCTGTCGATGCTCTCGGAAGTGTTCGTTGCGGCGTTCGTCGCCGCACCGCTGCTGCTCATCGTCACCCTGATGGTCATCAGTTTCCTCGGCGGCGACACGATCGGCCAACTGTACGCGCTGAACTACCTCATCTTCCCGCTGGGGATGGCGTTGTTCTTGCTCCTCATCGACGTGCTGTCGGCACCGTACACACAGGACACGGTTCGAACGAAACACGACGTGACTATCGTCGAAGAGATTCGCACGGCCATCCGTAACTTCGGTGGCGTCGTCCGCCGCGAGATAGAACGCGCCCGCGAATCTCGGTGGGGAACCGACACGGCGGTCGCATCCGATGGTGGCGTCGTCGACTACCGACACGACCACTACCGCCGAGCGAACGTCGTCTACGACCTTCGCAAACTCATCGGGAACCCCCTCGATATCATGCAGCGACAGCCGTATCTCTCGATGATTATCACGGCCCCCATCGCGATTGCGGCACCGTTCGTCGCTGTCTCCCTCGGCCTTGCGACGCCCAGTATCGAGGCGATGCTGGCCGACCCGTACAACACGACGGTGTGGCTCGTCGTCTTCCCGTTCGCTATCGTCGCGATCCCGCTCACCGTGTTCCACGAAATGCGGACGCACCGGGAACGAACCCTCGAGCGGCGCTTCCCCGACACGCTCAACCTGCTGTCGAGTGCGAACCAGATGGGTATCCCCCTCGTGGAAGCCCTCGCGCTCGTCTCGCGGTGGTCGACCGGTGTGCTCGCGGACGAACTCCGCTCACTCCGAAACGACATCCGATGGAACTACGACGCCCACTCGGCGCTCATGTCCTTCGCTGGTCGCCTCGGCGTCCCGCAACTCTCGCGGGTCATCCGCCTCATCGCGAGCGGTGGCCGAACGAGTGGTGACCTCTCGCGGGTCCTCAGCGTCGCCGCCGAAGACACGCGGAACCGCTACAAACTCGAGAAATCCCGCCGTCGCGCGATGGGGTCGTACATCGCCATCGTCGTGATGGGATACCTCGTCTACCTGTTCGTCATCCTCATGCTGGGTGCGAGTTACCTCGCTCCCCTCGCCGAGATGTCCGCATCCGGCCAGACTGGTGGCGTGAGTGGACAGGGACTCCCGATGGGACTCTCTGCGGTCCCGCTGGCTAACTTCCACGTGGTGTTCTTCCACTCCGCGCTCATCCAGGCGGTCGGCAGTGGCCTCCTCGCTGGAAAACTCGCAGACAACAGTGCACTCAGTGGCCTGAAATACGCCCTTGGCCTCTCCGCGCTGGCACTCGTTGCCTTCGCCTTGGTGTAAACACATGACTCACAAAACCCCCTCCAAACACACACAATCGCCACTCAGGCACGTATCGCGCGAGCTCGTCGCCCGCTTTGGAAGCGGCGGCTCGCACCTCCGAACTGACGACCGAGCTGCATCCGCAATCCTCGGGACGATGTTCGCGTTCGCCCTCGTCGTCTCCGTCATCGCGATGGTTCAGGTCTCGGCGGTTCCCGCGTGGAACCAGCAGACCGAGTTCGAACACCTCCAGACCGTCGAGGGAGAGTTCGCGACGTTCGACGAACGTATCGCGAAGGCCTCCACTGGCACGCCCAGCAGAGCCTCCCTCGAAGCCGGCGTCGACTACCCAACTCGCGCGTTGTTCCTCTCGCCCGCTGCAGGGTCCGGAACGATTCACACGACAGCACCCGCGACGGCGACGATAACCAACGCACAGTCGGTTGGCTCGTCCGCAGGGTACTGGAACGGTGATGCTCGCGAGTTCGACTCGCAGATGCTCGTCTACCAACCCGACTACAACTACCTCCAGAGCGACCCTGCTCTCACCCACGAGGGCGTCGCTCGGTACACGAAGTACGATTCGGGTGAGGTGGGCATGACCCAGTCGCTCGTCGACGGAAACCGCATCTCGCTGGTCCTCCTCGAAGGCGACATCAACGTTGGCGCACAGGACGCGACGACGTTCAGTGTCGTCCCCGTGAGCGCCGGCACCGACTACATTAGCGTGACCGACAACGGCACGCCGATTCAGATATCGCTCGCGACGCGTCTCTCGGAAGCGTCGTGGAACGACCTCCTCGCGAGTGAACCCAACGCGCACGTCGCGTCGTACTCCACTGGAGCGAACCACAACACCGTCGTCGTCGAACTGGCCGGTGGGAAAGTGTACGACCTCCACATCGCTCGCGTGGGTATCGACACGCCCGGCGAACCACAAGAGCCCACGTACATCGTCGATATCGCCGGCAACGGCGCGACGCTCCCGCCGGGTGCCTCGCACCTCGCGGTGGTCGAAGTTCGTGACGCACAGAACAACCCGGTCGTCGATGCGAAAGTCGCGACCGACCACAGCCGCGTCGAAGCCCGCGACACAGGGTCGTGGTCGACATTCACTGACGAAAACGGTCGTGCGACCTTCGTCTACACTGCCCCGGGTTCGCCCGATGGAATCGTCCCCGACAGCTTCGACGTGTACGTTCAAGATGCCGATGGGACCGAAATCGACCGCGTGACGTTCGACGTGGAGACCCGAGAAGGTGGCCCATCGTCGCCTGACCGCGGCCTCATCGCCGCAGTCGACGACCCCGGCCAACCCTTCGAAGATGCAAACGGAGACCGCATCTACAACGCTGCTGACGGCGACGTGCTCGTCAACGCGAGCGACGTACAGGACGGAACCTACGCCGCCGCCAGCGACAAGATGCTCGTCATCCCGCCGAGTGTCGGCACCATCGTCGCATCGGAGATAGACCTCAGCGGTGGCGAGGGAATCTCGCTCCACGTGGACCTCATCGCGACCAAGAACGACATCACGCTCGACGGTGGCGACGGTCCCATCTACGCGATTGGGACCCGCCTCACGTCGGCGTCGAACAACGTGTACATCGAGACGACGGACGTCGTTGACCTCACCGGTGCCTCCATCATCTCGCTCGGCGACGTCGAAATAACCGCAGATACCGGTATCGACATCACGAGAACCGGAATCACCTCCGAAAAAGACACTGGCGTCCTCACGATTACGTCCAGTGGCGACATCGAGGCCAGTGACGCAGACATCTCCGGTAAAGGTGATGTCTCGGTCACCGGTGCGACAGTCGACCTCTCTGGTGCCGGTATCTCCTCGACGAAGGACACCAAGACGCTGGAAGTGACATCGACAGCAGGCGGAATCAACCTCGTCGGCGTCGTCATGGACGGTGACGGTGGTATCTCCATCGAATCCGCACGAAGCGTCTACCTCCTCGGTGGCAGTCTCTCGTCGTCGAAGACAGGGTCTGACATCGGTATCAACGCAGGGACTGGCATCAGCGCGGTCGAAGTCTCGATCGTCGCTCCCGGAACCATCGACATCGATGCAGGGACGTACGTGAACGTCGAGCGGGCCACGATAACCGCCAACAGTGACGACTCGGGTAACGACAACCTGTACATCGTTGCAGGAGTCGAAACCGACAAGCAGGACGTCGACTGCACTGGCGCGTCTATCACCCCGTACGACCCAGACGACGTGGAGTGTTCAATATGAGCCTCCGACCGGTTGCTGGGAGTTCGCGTGCGACTTCCGAAATCCTCGGTCTCGTGTTCGCGTTCGCGCTCGTCGTCTCGGTCATCGCGACGGCGCAGTTGGCCATGACTCCGGCGTTGACCGCCGGTGACGAGGCCGACCACCAGCACCGCGTCACTGCTGACCTCGCCGAACTCGACTCGGCTGTCTTCGCTGCTGCCGGCACTGGCGACGCAGGGCGCGTCGCAGTCGATACCGACGTCTCGTACCCAGAGCGGTATCTCCTCGTCTCGCCCCCGCACGCGACCGGAACGTTCGCGACTGACTCGGTCGGTTCGGTCACACTCTCGAACGCGACGGCAGTCGGTGCAGCGAGCGTCTACTGGGACGGGACAGACCGAGTCTTCCAGACAGAATCGCTCGTCTACTACCCGAACTACGCCGAGCGCACGACAGAGACCCTTCACGTCGAATCGGGTGTCGCATACCTCTCGGCAGGAGACGGAACCGAAGTCGTCCACCGACAATCGCTGGTCCGCGGGACTGACATCACGCTCGTGCTCCTCGAAGACGAACTCGACGGACAGACCGTCGCCGGTCAGACTGTCAGATTCGCCGCAGTCACTTCGAGCGACCGGACCCTGACGGTTCGGTCTGGGAGCGACCCGCTGACCATCACGGTCCCGACGACGCTCTCAGAAGAGACGTGGCAGGACCTCCTCGCTGACGAACCGTACGTCACCGACGTCACGTACGCACCAGCAGGACCTGGCACGGACCACGCAGAGCTGACAGTCAAACTCGCACCCGGCCTCTACGACCTCCACCTCGCTCGCGTGAGTGTCGGCTCGTCCGAAACCGGCGGATACGGAATCGCAGAAGGAGCCGATGACGATGCAACCGACTCAGTTGCGTACCTCGTCCTCGAATCGCCCAACGGAACGTGGGTTCCGAACGGTGGTCGAGAGACGGTCGTCGTGCGGGCGTTCGACCGCTCTGGCGCTCCCGTCGCGGGAGCCGAACTCACCTGGACTGACGGGACCTACGGAACCGTCTCTGCACCAGACGGCGTCATCACCGACGAAGACGGCCGTGTCGAGTTACGCTATCAAGCAACTGACACCGTCACCGACGCCATCAGTGACGATTCGATGACCGTCTCTCTCGCGGGCGACCCGACGAAATCGGTCACCGTCGTGTTCGAAATTCGTCGATTCGACGAGGAGGTCGACCTCTACGAGGACTGACCCCGGTTCGGTTTTCCAGAGTCACCACACATCGGGGTGAGTATTAACACACCCCACACCGAACCTCATCGCTATGGCTTTTGATACGACCCGAATTTCGACTGTCACCTTCGACTCCTACAGCACGCTCGTCGATGTCGATGCTGCCGAGAACGCGCTCGCTGACCGCGTGAACGACCCAGAACCCGTCTCGAAGCTCTGGCGTTCCCGGTCGCTCGAGTACACCTTCGTCGGAAATCACATCGACGAGTACCGCCCCTTCTACGAAGTGAACCGCGCCGCGCTCCAGTACGCGCTCGACGCGCACGACGTGCCGGTTTCAGAGACAGAGCGTGACGAGATTCTCGCGGTCTACCACGAACTCGACGTGTTCGACGACGTGCGAGACTCCATCGAACGACTGCGTGATGCGGGCTACGCGTGTTACGTCGTCTCGAACGGCAACCCCGAGATGCTGGATTCGATGGTCGACCATGCGGACATCCGCGACCTCCTCGACGGCATCGTCAGCGCGGACGAAATTGGCGTGTTCAAACCCGACGCCGAACTCTACCGACACGCCGCCGCGAGAACCGGCACGCCCATCGACGAGATTGCACACGTGACCGCCGGATGGTTCGACGTAATGGGAGCACAACACGCAGGAATGCAAGGCGTCTGGGCCAACCGAAAGAACTCTCCGTGGGAACCATTCGGTCCGGAACCGGACCTCACAGTCCCCGGAATCGCGGAGTTCGCAGACGAACTCGATGTCTAGGTGAGTCCCACCTTTGGGTTGTGTTAACTGATGGCAATGTTATTCGTGTTGAAGACCCAATGTGTCGCATGGAGACACGGCGAGTCAAAGGTGGATTCTTGGCAGTCGTCGGGTTCATTCTGTCGCCGTTGTCGTGGTGGAACGACCTCGTGGTCAACCTCCCGTTGGCGTACGCGTTCGGTGTCGGTGTCGCTCTCATCTCTCGCGACTGGTTTCTCCCGGGCGTCATCGCAGGCTACTGGTTGACGAACGTCGTCGGATTCATCTTACTTCACAAAGGTGCAATCGACGTGATTTCCGGTGAAGCAA
Organism: Haloferax sp. DFSO52; assembly: GCF_048158745.1. Taxonomy (NCBI): domain Archaea; kingdom Methanobacteriati; phylum Methanobacteriota; class Halobacteria; order Halobacteriales; family Haloferacaceae; genus Haloferax; species Haloferax sp. DFSO52. The sequence continues at coordinate 717,885 of NZ_JBLOPB010000002.1, forward strand.
AGCCGTACACCACTCACAGTCTCGCCAAAGACTTCGTCATCTCGATCGGCTACACCGGGCTCGTCGTCGTTCTCGTGGTGTTCGGTATCTTGACCGTCCCCGACAGCATCCTGTCGGCACTCGGCGGGTAGCATCGTTCTCGTCAGGTCGGAGCCAAAAAATATCGGCTGAACAGCAGCGGGGCGATTCTGCAGTTCGCAGTTGGGAGCTGAAACGCGCCTGAACCGTGGTTGGTCGGCGACGTTCCAGCAGGGTTGGTTATCCGTTCGTCTCGACGGTCACGTTCGCGTCGTCGGTGACTGCTTCACCGTCTTCGGTGTACGGACCATCTTCAGTGTCCTCCGAGCCATCGAAGTCGTACTGTTGATTGCCATTCGTGTCGAGGTGCGGCATCGCGGTCAGCGTCGCGTTCTCGGCTAGCGGTTCGTCGAGCGTCACTGCGACGCTCTGCTGGTCGCCTGGCGGGAGATAGGCGGACGCGCCGAGGACGGCACCGCTCTCGTCGTGGATGACGAGGAACCCGCCTTCAGAGAGGGTCGCATTTGCGACCAACACTGCGATTCCTGGGACCGACTGGTCGTCGAACTGAACAGACGCCGAGGGTTCTTCGGTTGGCGTCTCAGTCGGTGTTGGTGTCTCGGTTGGCGTCTCAGTCGGTTCTCCTGCCCCGACAGTGACGTTCGCATCGTCGGTGACTGCGACACCGTCTACTGTGTACGGGCCGTCATCAGTTTGCTCCGAGTCGATGAAGTCGAACTCCTGATTGCCGTTCGTGTCGAGGTGTGCCATCGCGGTGAGCGTTGCGTCCTCTGCTAACGGCGTCGGCAGGCTAATCTCTAAGTTCGTGTATTCACCGGGCGCGAGGTAACCGGTCCTCGCATTTCCAATTATCGAGCCGTCCTCCCTGTGGAGGACGATAAATCCTCCCGCAGAGAGAGTCGCGCTCGCAACTGTCACTGTCGTGCCGTCGCTCGTCTGGTCGTTGAATTCGACAGTTGCAGTCTGGTCTCCGGTTGGTGTTTCAGTTGGCGTTTCGGTTGGTGTTTCAGTTGGCGTTTCGGTTGGCGTTTCGGTTGGTGTTTCGGTTGGTGTTTCAGTCGGTTCCATCTCGACAGCCACGTCAGCGTCGTCGGTGACGGGCGTTCCATTCTCTGTGTACGGGCCGTCTTCTGCACCATCAGAGGTGATGAAGTCGAGTTGCTGGTTGCCGTTCGTGTCGAGGTGGGGCATCGCGGTCAGTGTCGCGTTTGCCGTCAACGGGACTGAGAGCGTGACGACGATACGCTCGCTGTCACCGGGTTCGAGGTACTCGGACGCTCCGATAACGGCACCACTCTCGTTGTGGATTGCGATGAACCCGCCTTCAGAGAGGGACGCATTCGAGACGATCACTGCCGAGCCGTTGCTCGTCTGGTCGTTGAATTCGACGGATGCAGTCGGCTCTTCAGTTGGCGTCGGTGTCGCTGTCGGCGTTTCATTTGGCGTCGCTGTCGGCGTCGGTGTCGCTGTCGGCGTTTCATTTGGCGTCGGGGTTGGTGTCTCAGTTGGCGTCTCGGTTGGCTCACTGGACACTGTCAGCGTCGCCAGTTCACCCATATCTCGCGTCTCGACACCGTGGATGTACGTCCCCTCGTCGAGTCCACTCGTATCGACTTCGAACGTAATCGTCTCTGTCTCGCCGGGGTTCAGCGCCCACCCTCGCCGTTCGACGACGTCACCTTCGAGTCGGAACTCGACACACTGAATCAGCGGGGCGTCGTTCGGGTTGGAGATGTCGGCAGTGACCGTCACTGCCGCACCGGGTTGCACCGTCGAAGGTGCACTGAGGTTACTCACGTCGAACGATTCGTACGTCCCGTTCGCCGGATATGTGCACTGCTGGTCTCCTGTCTGTACTTGTGCTTGTTGTTGGAATGTCTCACTCGACCCTGTGAGCGCCTGTGTATCGCTGTTCGGCGCTGCAAAGCCGATTCCCGACGCCGCAACTGTGATCAGTGCGGCGACGAGGATGACTCCCATAATCTGTGGTCTGACTTTCATGTATTCGCAGTGACAAAGTACTTCGAGGGGTGACAAAAGGTGACGAGATTGTTTCAGTACGCCCTCGATATGTGTGTCATATTATGCGAATGTATTGTGAGGTTAGGTTGTGTTTGATGTACGTACGTGCCTATATTGACAGGTATATCGGGACATTCCAGAACCGACGATAGTTTCTGCAAGACTGTTTCGTTTAACTGTCAAAGTCTTGGGTTATTGTTTGATTCTGATACACTCAGTATCTGATTGTGAGACTGTCTTGACAGTTGGACAGACCGGTCTGTGAGACTGGATTTGTCTGAGCGGTCGTTCTGTTTCGGTAGCCCGATGGAGAGCTTGGGCATCATGGGAACGCCATCTCGCGAACTGCCGCGAACGAAGTGAGTGTGAGTGTGACCCTCACTCGAAAATCAGAGATCTGCTCGCTGACTCCCACCTCGCTACGCTCGGTGGGAACGCCGACGTGCTCCTTCAGTATCGTCACGAGGAGTGATGGGTTGGGGCAGATTCGAACGTTGGTCGCTCCGCGTTCGCTTCGCTCCCGAGTTCGAATCTCCCGTGACAACTTTTCAGAACACGACTCCTCGTGAGACTCCGTTCGCTATGCTCACGGAGTCACAACTCGTCGTGGTAGTGTTCTGAAAAATGGGTTGGGGCAGATTCGAACTGCCGACCTGCTCCGTGTGAAGGAGCCGTCATAACCTGGCTAGACCACCAACCCGGCTACGAACGTTGGTTCCCTGCCGCGCCAATTAAGGCTTACGTTGTGCCCCGATTATGGGACACGCGAACCGGTTTACGAGCTCGTTCGGCCCACGCGACGTCGGACTTTTCCGGCCGCCATTCTGCTTCGGGTGGCTGCCTCCCGGGCACCGTACTCGACGCGTTCACGACGCGTCTGGGGGACGGCTTCTTCTTCGGGCTCCATCTCGCGGTTCAGCCGCTCCATGAGGCGCTCTCGGTACGGTTCCGTCTCCTCGTCGATTCCTGCGTAGAGGTGTTCGAATCCTTTCCGGAAGTAGTATCTCGCGTCGGTGAAGTGACGGTTCATACGCTCAATACTCTCGCAGACGAGAAAACGATTACGTCAGTTGTCACCGAGTGTCATGGCGCCCTGAATAAGCGATACGCTTTTGTAATTCTTAGGCGTGCCTAAAACACGGGTCGTCTGATCGGTTCCCGGTCGGTCACCCGACAGCGTCTGTCTCCCCAGGACGGCGATACCGTGGGCACGATTCGACCGTCCTGAACGATTTTCTCCGACTGATACGAAGCGGTGCCGTCAGTGGGTGTTTACCAGTCCTTCGTCAGTACGTTGGCGACTCTTCACGGACACCGTCGCGTTTGTTGACCAGACGAGCGAAGACGAACAACGCGTCGGACAATCGATTGAGATAGGCGACGACTTCGGTGTTGACGGGCTCTTCGGCCGCCAACGAGACTACACGCCGTTCACCACGCCGAGAGACAGTCCGAGCGTGATGGAGTTTTGCCCCCGTCTCACCGCCTCCCGGGAGGATGAACGAGGTCAGCGGGTCGAGTTCGGATTCGGCCTCGTCTATCCACGTTTCGAGGTGTTCGATGTGCTCAGACCGAATCTGCGGGTCGCCGTCGTCCGGATCGGGGTTCGCGAGGTCTGCCTGAATGATAAAGAGATGATTCTGCACCGCCTCGAGTATCTCGTCGACGTCGTCGTACCCCGTCGGTCGAACAGTTCCGATGAGCGCGTTCACCTCGTCGACGGTGCCGTACGCTTCGATTCGACTGCTCGTCTTCGACACACGGGTCATATCCCGCAGGTCTGTCATTCCCTCGTCGCCACGACCGGTGTATATCTTCATTGTGCGAGTGTGTAGTCGATGTACTCGATGATGTTCTCACTCTCGCTCATCGTCACGCCACGGTTCTCGTCGACGAGGACCGGAACAGCGCGCTGACCGCTCACGCGCTTTACCTCGTTACGCTTGGAGTGAAGTCCTTCGACCCAGTGTGTCTCGTAGTCTACATCCGCCTCCGAGAGCGCGTCGTGGACGTTCTCACAGTACGGGCAGCCATCGAGCGCATACAGAACGATTCCCATGACTCGTGGTTAGGAGCGACTGGCCAAAGAGATTTGGACACTGTGCACGGTGCCGACTCTCGAGTGGTTTCGGACCGGTCTCTGTGTGGTCGATGCTATCTCGGTTGGAGTCGTATCAGCTCAGTATGATGACCGACGCACAGACACTCGACCAAACTCGTATCAGAACCGCGTACCACGACGAAATCGATGGTGCGTATCTCTACGACGTTCTGGCTGACCTCGCAGAGACACCAGAACTCGAAGCAGTGTACGAGCGACTCGCTGACTCGGAACGGAGCCACGCCGACAGACTGCGAGAACTTCTCGACGACGACGAACCACTCAGTGCGACACCATCGTGGCGCGCTCGGACGCTCGCTCTCCTCGCTCGACGATTTGGACCTGCCATCGTCCTCTCCACGCTGACCGAGCGCGAGGTCGATGGGGCTGCAGACTATCTCGCTGCCGGTGTGACTGATATCGCGACCGACGAACACGGCCACGCGAGAACACTTCGTGCACTCTCAGAGTCGACCAGTGGCGTTCAGGGGACGACACTCGCGATGTTGGAAGGTCGGCACCGTGCGACCAGCGGAAACACACTCCGTGCCGCAGTTCTCGGAGCGAACGACGGGTTGGTGTCGAACCTCAGTCTGGTGATGGGCGTCGCAGGCGCGTCACTCTCACCTGACGCCGTGCTTATCGCTGGCCTCGCAGGCCTCGTCGCTGGGTCCGGTTCGATGGCGATGGGAGAGTGGCTCTCGGTGCAGAGTTCCCGCGAACTGTACGAGAGACAACTCTCGGTCGAAGCCGCAGAACTCGAAGCGAGTCCGGAAGAAGAGGCCGAAGAACTTGCGCTCATCTATCGGGCGAAGGGTGTCCCCGAGGAGCGAGCCAGAGAGCTCGCACACCGGCTCGTCTCTGACCGTGAGACTGCACTCGACACACTCGCGAGAGAGGAACTCGCGATCGACCCGGAAGACCTCGGCGGGTCGGCGTGGGGTGCGGCAGCGAGTTCGTTCGTCCTCTTTGCACTCGGTGCTGTCATTCCGGTGCTTCCGTTCTTCTTCGTCTCCGGTCTCTCGGGCGTCGTCGCGAGTCTCGTTCTGAGTGCGGTCGGTCTCTTCGCTATCGGTGCAGGAATCACCGTGCTGACCGGACGGAATCTTCTCTACTCCGGTGGCCGTCAGGTTGGAATCGGCCTTGTTGCTGCTGCGTTGACCTACGGTATTGGGTCGCTCGTCGGTGTCGGCATAGTTGGATAACTCCCCGTCGAGCCACGATTTTTAGACACGTCTAAATTCAAACTTAGACCAACACATCTTTATTCTAGGTGCTATCTACTTCAGATAGTTATGACAGTCGAATCTCGTTCGGAACGCGAACGACCGGTGTCGCGTCGGAATGTGCTCGCCGCGGGTGCCGGACTCGCAAGTATCGGACTCGCTGGCTGCCTCGGCGGTACTGAAGGGACAGTGAGCAGTGGCGGCGGTTCTTCCGGTGGAGAGTCAGCAGACGGTCCCGTCGTCGTCGCGTCGTTCTTCAGTTTCTACGATTTCGCACGGAAAGTGGCGGCGGACACACCGGTGACGCTGAAGAATCTAATTCCAACCGGGCTCCACGGCCACGGCTGGGAACCGGACGCGAGTGTTACGAGGGACATCGTCGATGCGGACGCGTTCATCCACGTCGGAGAGGACTTCCAACCGTGGGCTGACCGCGCCATTCAGACACTCGAAGACGACGGCGTGGATACCCAACTCATCAACGTACGCGAGGGCGTCGAACTCGTCGAACTCGCCGCCAGCCTCGACAGAGAGGAAGAAGGTGTGGGCGCAGGACGTGGAAGAGACCCGCACTTCTGGCTCGACCCCCAGCGCGCGAAGACGTCAGTCGACAACATCACCGAAGGGTTGGTCGAACTCGCTCCTGAACACGAAGCGACGTTCCGAGAGAACGCATCGGTGTACAAAACCGACGTTCTCGACAAAATCGACCGCGACTACCAGGACATCTTCGACAGAGCAGAGCGGAAAGTCGTCCAACTGGCCGCTCACAACGCCTTCCAGTACATCGGCGTCCGCTACGGCGTCGAGATGCGCCCGCTCGTCATCAATCTCGCTGCGAGTGGCGACGTAAAGCCGTCCGACATCACGGAGGCGAAACGCGTCATCGACGAGAACGACATCGAGTACGTCGGGGCTGGTGTCTTCGAGACGCGAAAACCGGCGAAGCAGTTAATTGCCGAGACGCCGGTCGAAGCATATTACCCAGTGACTCCGTACGCGGGCGTCCGTGAATACTGGGTGGAGAACGACTGGGGATACGAAGAGATTGCGTACAACATCAACATGCCGACGTTCGAAGTCGTCCTCGGCAACAAGTCGCCGGAGGAAGTCGGATACGACGGGTGGCACGACGAGTGGAGGAACTTCGAATGAGCGAGGCACGCACCACGGGTGTCCGTTCAGCCACAGCAGAAGACGCTGTCGTCGAACTCTCGAACGTCGAATTCGGGTACACCGCGACGCCTGTCGTCGAAGATATTTCGCTCCGAATCGACACCGGAGAGTACGTTGCAGTCGTCGGACCGAACGGGTCCGGAAAATCGACGCTGATGAAACTCATGCTCGGCCTCCTTCGGCCAGACGACGGCGAGGCCCGACTGTTCGACGAACCGTCGCACGCCTTCGACGACGGCGCTCGAATCGGATACGTCGCTCAGCACGCGAGCGCGTCCAAAGAGATGCCGATTACGGTCCGCGAAGTCGTGAAGATGGGACGGTTCCCACACGTCGGATTCGGTCGCCTCTCTGATGCTGACCTTCGAATCGTCGACGACGCGCTCGAAACCGTGGGGATGACTTCGTTCGCGAACCGGCGCGTGACGAAACTCTCGGGTGGACAACGACAACGAGCATTTATCGCCCGTGCACTCGCCGGCGAGGCAGACCTGTTAGTGCTGGACGAACCGACCGTCGGCGTCGACGCCGAATCCGTCGATGCGTTCTACGACCTGCTCGAATCACTCAACGAAGACGGAATCACGATTCTCCTCATCGAACACGACCTGGGTGCCGTGACGGAGCACGCTCGCCGAATCGTCTGTCTCAACAGAGAAGTCTACTTCGACGGCCCAACTGACGAGTTCGTCGAGAGTGACGCCCTCGCCCGGGCGTTCGGGACTGCTGCGACGTTCATGGGGGGGTCGCCATGACTGTCGAACTACTCACTGTGCTTCAGGCGGGGCCACTAGACGTGGCGCTCGCACCCCTGTACTGGTTCCTCGCGCTCTGGTCGGATCTCATGTTCGTCGCTGGCGACGTCCTGGGACTCGAATTCCTCGAGTACCGGTTCATGCACCGTGCCATTCTCGTCGGGCTCTGTATCGGGGTGATGGCACCACTCATCGGGACGTTCCTCGTCCACAGGCAACTCGCACTCATCGGTGACGCACTCGCACATACGGCGTTCGCCGGTGTCGCGATCGGGTTGTTCCTCAACGGGGTGTTGAACCTCGGGGTTTCGCCGTATCTGAGTGCCGTCGTCGTCGCCGTCATCGCCGCACTGCTCATCGAACTCATCTCGGAGGCGACGGACGCCTACAACGACGTGTCGATGGCAATCGTCCTCTCGACCGGGTTCGCGCTGGGGACGGTTCTCATCAGTCTCAACGCCGGTGGCCTCGCGGTCGGAATCAATCAGTATCTCTTCGGAAACCTCTCGACTGTCTCCGCAGAGAACGCGGCCATTCTCCTCGTTCTCTTCGCCACCATCGTCGGCACCATCGCCCTCACGCGCAACCAACTGCTTTACGTCACCTTCGACGAGACGGCCGCCGAAGTGTCCGGCATCTCGGTCACGTGGTACAACCGCGTGATGGTCATGCTGACCGCGCTCGTCGTCGTCGGTGCGATGCAGATCATGGGCGTGATTCTCGTCGCCGCCATGCTCGTCGTCCCCGTCGCGGGGGCGGCCCAAATGGCACGGAGCTTTTCCGAATCACTCCTTCTGTCGGTCATCCTCGCCGAACTTGCCGTCCTTCTCGGCATCGGTGCGTCCTACTACGGTGAGGCAACTGCGGGGGGCGTCATCGTGTTGTTCGCAGTGGGTATCTACGTCGTCTCTATCCTCATCGGGAAACTGCAAGCGCGCGTTCGCGAAGACACGTCGCCAGAACTCGGGAGTATCGACGCTGGCGACGCCCACCCGAGTTCTGACTGACGAGATTCTCGACAGCCGTACTCCACACGGCCATTTCACGCCCTGCACGTCACAGAGGTAGGGTGGAGCGCAATCTACTCGATTCTATATCGCACTATTCGGTTTATAATAGTCACAGCTTCCGACTTCGAACCAATATCTTCAACACCAACCCCGACGGATTCGCTCGTATGAGCGACCTCGAGATCGAACGCGACTGCCCGGTCTGTGACAACGACACGTTCTACCTCTCGGCTAGCATGATGATCCACCTCGGCAAGAAGACCAAGTGGCGCTGCACCGAGTGTGGCTACGGCTACATCCACATCACAGACGACGTCGAAACGTACGCGAAAGCGTAAAATCGAAGCTGTTCTGCTGTTATTCGTCGTCGCCGAGCGATTGCCACGAGAGCCGCGGATTCCGGGCCGCAGACACCTGGTCGATACGCCGGGCACTGGTCTTCGAGGGCGCTGTTTCGAGCGCCTCGTCGGAGTCAGCGTACGCGGCGTTGAATGCGTGTGCTAAGTCGTCCAGCGACGCCTTGTCTTCGACTTCCGTCGGTTCGGTGAGCATCGCCTCGGGGACGAGTTCGGGCCACTTCGTCGTCGGCGGGTGGACGCCGTAGTCGAGCATGCGCTTGGCAACGTCTGCTGCGTCGCGGTCACCGGACGTGGCCGCGAATTCGTGGTGGAACGGTCTATACGGGACATCGAGGTCGAGTTGCGACGCGAGGTAGTTCGCGTTCAACACGGCCTTGGCGCTGGCATCTGCCAGTCCTTCGTCACCGAGTCGGGCGATGTAGGCGTACGCCTTCACCAACACGAGCCAGTTCCCGGCGAAGCCGTGAACCTTGCCAATCGAGGACTCTGGTTCGAACTGCTCGTATCCGGAGGCCGTCTCGCGGACCATCGGACTGGGCAGATACTCGGCGAGTTCTTCGACGACCCCGACTGGGCCCGCACCGGGTCCACCGCCGCCGTGAGGGGTTGCGAACGTCTTGTGGACGTTGTAGTGCATGATGTCGAAGCCCATGTCGCCGGGTCGCGCCCGGCCAAGGAGTGCGTTGAAGTTCGCACCGTCGTAGTAGAGCAGCCCACCTGCGTCGTGGACCATCTCGGCGATTTCGACGATATCTCGCTCGAACAGCCCGAGGGTGTTCGGGTTCGTGAGCATGAGTGCGGCCGTCTCCTCGGAGATCGCAGCCTCGAGCGCCTCGATATCGACTCTGCCCTCGTCGTCAGAGGGGAGTTCGACCACGTCGTACCCGGCCATCGCGGCGGATGCGAAGTTCGTCCCGTGGGCAGACGCCGGGATGATAATCTCAGACCGGTCGTCGTCGTGGGCCTCGTGGTAGGCTTTCGCGATGAGAATGCCGGCGAACTCACCTGCTGCACCTGCCGGCGGTTGGAGCGTCACCGCGTCCATCCCACCGATCGCTGCGAGATACTCCTGGAGACCGTGGAGCAGGCCGAGCGTCCCCTGAATCGTCCGGTCCGAGCGGCCGGGATGGACCGCTGCGTTGGGGTCGGCCGCCACGTCTTCGGTGAACGACGGGTTGTACTTCATCGTACACGACCCCAGCGGGTACGGTCCCAGTTCGACGCTGTAGTTCATCTGCGAGAGGCGCGTGTAGTGACGCGCCAGTTGGGGCTCCGAGAGCCCCGGCAGCGTGAGTTCGTCGCGCGTCAACTCGTCGGGAAGGACGCCGTCTGCGTCGACTTCGACGGTGGTGCTGTCCTTTTCGGACAGGAGCGGTTCGTACACGTCGTCACGGCTAAATCGGGCTTGGTCGAAGTTCATCAGGCTACCTCCTCGAAGGCCGCGACCAGTCCGTCCGCGGCGTCGGCGTTTACCTCGGTGATACAGACCTGAATGTGGTGGTCGTCGAGGGCGTGGACCGCGTACCCACGACCGGCGAGGTCGTTCGTGATGGCCGGTGCAGGTTGGTCGGTGTAGACGACGAACTCACGGAAGTGGTGCCGGTCGTACACCGGTGCCTTGATTCCCGAGATGTCGTTGAGACGGCCTGCAAGGTCACGAGCGTCGGTGACGGCGTCCTGTGCCATTCCGACGAGTCGGTCCGGGCCAAGCCACGCGATGTGCATGGCGGTTCGAAGCGCCACCCACGCCTGATTCGTACAGATGTTCGAGGTTGCACGCTCCTTGCGGATGTGCTGTTCGCGGGTCTGAAGCGTCAACGTGAACGCTCGCATGTCTTCGGCGTCTTCGGAGACGCCAACGAGGCGACCCGGCACCTGCCGAAGATAGTCTTCACGGGTTGCGAAGATGCCGAGGCCCATGCCGTAGGCCGTTCCGATACCGAGCGCGTCTGCTTCTCCGACGACGACGTCGGCACCGACGCTCGCCGGTTCTTGCAGCAGCGAGAGGGCGACGACGTCGCTTCCGAGGCAGAACAGCGCGTCGTTGTCGTGGGCGACGACACCGATTTCGGAGAGTCGTTCTTCGATGACACCCCGGACGGTCGGACTCTCGGCGTAGACCATCACCGTCTCGTCGTCGACGAGGTCGGAGAGGGCGTCTACGTCCACAGCACCGTCGTCCATCGGGTATTCTGCAATCTCCATGTCGGCACCGTCGAGGTAGTTTTCGAGGACGCCCAGACGGCCCTCGTGGATGTGCTCGGGGACGAGGACTCGATGGCCGCTGGCACCGCGCCGGAGGCGATTCGCGAGGAGTGCGGCCTCTGCGAGCGCCGTCGCGGCGTCGTACATCGAACAGTTCGCAACCGGGAGGCCGGTCAGTTCGACCAGCATCGACTGATACTCGAAGAGTGCCTGCAGGAACCCCTGCGCAATCTCCGGTTGGTACTGCGTGTAGGAGGTGAGGAACTCCGAGCGTCGCGAGAGGTCGTCGACCAGCGCCGGGACGTAATGGGCGTGGTGGCCACGGCCGAGGAACTCAGTCAACTCCTCGTTACGGGCAAAGAGGTTCGCGAGCGACTGTCTGAGTTCTCGTTCGTCTGTAGAGGCGATACCGAACTCGTCGTCGAAGCGAACGTCGTCGGGGATGTCGAAGAGGGCTTCGACGGAGTCTGTCCCGATGGCATCCAGCATTGCCGCTTCGTCGGCGTCAGTGTGAGGCGCGTAGGGACTTCCGTCCCGGCGTCCGTTTCCAGCCGTCATCTCACTCCGTTTGCTCGCTGTACTCCTCGGGAGAGAGGAGCGCGTCGAACTCGGTCGTGTCGGACGGTTCGAGTTCGAGCATCCACCCGTCTCCGTACGGGTCGTCGTTGACGAGTTCGGGCGCGTCGAACAGTGCTTCGTTGACCGCTACGACAGTGCCCGAAATCGGGGCGTAGAGGTCTGAGACCGCCTTGATGCTCTCGACGACGCCGAACTCGTCGCCGGCAGTGACTTCGTCGCCCTCCGCAGGGAGTTCGACGAAGACGACGTCGCCCAGTTCGTCCTGTGCGAAGTCGGAGATGCCGACGCGGACGGTGTCGCCGTCGGTGGTGGTCCATTCGTGCGATTCGAGGTATTTTCGGTCGTCTGGAATTTCGAACATTATCGGTCGATAAAGGGTGGTGTGACTATCTCTGCGCGCTTCTCACGGCCACGGACGAGGATGTTGATATCGGTCCCCGAATCCGCGTACTCGACGGGGACGTAGCCCAGGCCGATGGGTTCTGACAGCGTCGGACTCATCGTTCCACTCGTCACGACGCCGATGACGTCGCCGTCTTCGGTGGCGATATCGTACCCGTGTCTGGGGACTCCTCGGTCGAGGAGTGTGAAGCCGACGAACGTCTCGTCGACGCCGGCTTCTTTCTGGCGTTCGAGGGCATCGCGGCCCACGAATTCGGTGTCTAACTTGACGACGAAGCTGATTCCGGCCTCGTACGGCGTTCGTGGTTCCGCTTCAGGGTCGAAATCTTGCCCAGAGAGCAAGTAGCCCATCTCGAGTCGGAGGGTGTCACGAGCACCGAGACCACAGGGTGTGGCGTCGAGCGACGACCACACAGTCTCGGCGTCGTCCCACGGACAGAGGACTTCGAAGCCGTCTTCGCCGGTGTAGCCCGTTCGGGCGACCCAGCATTCGACGCCTGCGACGTCCGCGAACGTCGCTTGGAACTTCGAGAGGTCACCGAGCTTCGCGTCGGGTGCTGCAGCACCGACCGTGTCGAGCGCATCTGGGCCCTGTACTGCGAACATTGCCCATTCTTCGGTGACGTCCTCGACAGTCGCATCGAGGCCCCACTCGTCGCAGAACGAGGTCCATCGGTCGTACATCTCCTCGTCGTGCCCTGCGTTCGGGATGAAGAGATACACCCGGTCGTCGCGGTCTGGTAACCGATAGACGACGGTGTCGTCGATGATGACGCCCTCGTCGTTGACGATGGCCGAATACTGCGAATCACCCGGGTCGAGGGCCGTCACGTCGTTCGTCGTCAGGCGTTGCATCAAGGCAGTCGCGTCCGGTCCGGACACCTCGATCTCACTCATGTGCGAGACATCGAAAATGCCAACGGACTCTCGGACTGCCGCATGTTCTGCCTTGATGGAGTCGTACTCCACAGGCATGTCCCATCCGCCGAACTCCGTGAAACGCGCCCCAGCGTCAGCGTGGGCGTCGTACAACGGCGGCTTTCGAAGGCCCATACGGGCCACTGCGGACCGCGATAAGTAATGCTTTGGTATCTCTTCTCGCGGTGTGTACACGATTGTGAATTGATTTGCTTGTCAGGGAGGAAGAAAGAGCATACATTCGCAATACTGGTGCCAAAAACAGCCATCTCGGAGCATCCATCTATATTGTTGCCATTCTCGGAAATAAACTGAATACTGCGATACAGAAACGTGCCGTACCCGAAATCATCGCTGGCGATATCTCTCCTCTGTCGAATAACGGGAGCGTGAGTGGCCTACCGACCGACGATGTCGGCCACGTCGTCGAGTGCGACGAACCGCTTTTCGCCGTCACGCGTCTCCAGTTCGACCGCCCCCGTCTCTCGGTAGTGATTTCCGAGGACCGCTTTCCAGGGGATGCCGAGTAAGTCGCTCTCGGCGAAGCGCTCACCTATCGTCTGGGTCGCGTCGTCGAAGAGGAGTGTCTCTTCTCGCCCGCACGCGTGATGGAGTTGGTCGGCCGCCGCCTCGATGTCTCCGTCGTAGTCGAGGGGGACGATTGCGAGGGTGTAGGGAGCGACCGACCCGTGGTCGGTCACGGGCCATCGGAGGCCACTCTCGTCGGCGTGCTGTTCGGCCAACGTGTGGATGAGTCGCTCGACGCCGATGCCGTAACTTCCCATCTGGACCAGTTGTGACGTCCCGTCGGCGGTGTCTACTGTCAGGCCGGCGGGTTCGGAGTATCGGGTTCCGAGTTTGAACACGTGTCCAATCTCGATGCCCTCGCTCGCGACGAGCGTCTCGTCGCAGTCGGGACACGAATCGCCGGCGTCGATACTGTGGTCGGGCGATTCGTCGGTGACGCCGAATCGACACCCGTCGGTCTGGCAGGAGACGAGTTCGAGACTCCCTGTTTCGACGGGGGCGATGAACTCTTCGGAGGCTGAGCCACCCATCACGCTGTTTTGTGCGCTGGCGACGACGAAGTCGACGCCGACGGCGTCGAAGATTCGGCAGTACGCCTCGCGGACGCGAGTGTACAGCTCGTCGAGTGACGCCTCCGTTGCGTGGAGGCTGTACGCGTCTTTCATCGTGAACTCCTTCGTTCGAAGCAGTCCGTTTCGAGGGTGGTCGTCGCGGTGTTTTCGCTCGACTTGGTACAGGAGCAGAGGCACGTCGTCGTAGGAGCGAACGAATCCGTCGACGAGGTGAACGATACCCTCCTCGTGCGAGGGTGCGAGACACATCTCCTGTCCATCGCGGTTTTCGAAGGTGAACATCTCACCCTCGAAACTCCCCCAGCGTCCGCTCTGTTCCCAGATGGCTTTGTGCTGGAGGTTGGGCAGGCTGATTGCCTGGCCACCGATGGCGTCCATCTCGGTTTCGATTCGTCGGACGACGTTCCTGCGAACGCGCTCCCCGGTTGGGGTGAAGCCGAACAGTCCGCTTCCGAACTGCCGGACGAGGCCCGCCCGGACGACGAGTTCGACTGTGTCGTTCTCCCAGCCCTGCGTCTCACGACTCGTGAACAACGTCACGTCGCTACGACGCACTCACACCACCTCCAGTAGTGCGGGTGTGACAGGCTCGAGGCTCGTCTTCGAGGATGAGGATGCTCGTCAGTCGTCGGGCAGAAACAGTGTCGATACGGCTATCGCGGAACCCAGCCGTGAGTCGCGCTGGACCCACGGCTTCGGATACAGAATTGATGATCTGTTGCCATACGATTGTCAGGAGCCACGGTGTGCGAATAAACTTTGTTTGGGTATGCGTGGCAGTGTCACGGTCTTTTTGCCACTGTGTTACCAGGCACAGTTTGAACCCGGACTGTGTTATCTGTCACCAGGCACAGTTTGAATCAGGAGATAGATTTATTAGCACCGGGATAGAAATAGTTACTATGATTGTTGTAACTTCTGAAAAACAGACGCCTGTCCGCTCCACGCCCGCCCGCCGCACCGCCACGTTCGCGGAGATGTCCGCCGCGATGCGTGACCTGTGAATCTCTGTTTTTGCTCCGAACACTCCGCCGATTCGACCACTGTGGGTCTCCTCTCTGAAGTTGTCTAACACTCCTTCGTCGACTGTCAGAGACACGGCCAGAAGTGTAGGTTAGCCTATTATTCCGCGAAATTCTGGCATCTGAGGCCCTCTAACCCGGGATTATGCGGGTGGTTGGATGCGTTTCGGGAAAACGGATATACCCTTGGGTGACATATCCTACCAAACTGGGCAACAGTGCCCTGATACCCATGGCAGACAAACCACACCAAAACTTAGCCATTATCGGACACGTCGACCACGGAAAGTCCACACTCGTCGGTCGACTCCTGTTCGAGACAGGCAGCGTACCCGAACACATCATCGAACAGCACCGCGAGGAAGCAGAATCCAAGGGCAAATCCGGTTTCGAATTCGCCTACGTCATGGACAACCTCGCAGAAGAGCGTGAACGCGGCGTCACCATCGACATCGCCCACCAGCGCTTCGACACGGACAAGTACTACTTCACGATCGTGGACACACCGGGGCACCGCGACTTCGTGAAGAACATGATTACCGGTGCGTCGCAGGCCGACCACGCGATTCTCGTCGTCGCCGCAGACGACGGTGTTGCACCGCAGACCCGTGAGCACGTCTTCCTCGCCCGGACGCTGGGTATCGAGACGCTCATCATCGCGATCAACAAGATGGACACCGTCGATTACAGCGAAGACACCTACAAACAGGTCAAAGAGGAAGTTCAACAACTTCTGAAACAGGTCCGCTTCGACAGCGACGACGCCGGTTTTATCCCCATCTCGGCCTTCGAAGGAGACAACATCTCGGAGCACTCCGACAATATGCCGTGGTTCGACGGCCCGACGGTGTTGGAGGCGCTGAACAACCTTCCAGAACCGTCGCCGCCGACTGACGCACCGCTTCGAGTCCCGATTCAGGACGTCTACACGATTTCGGGTATCGGAACTGTGCCGGTCGGACGCGTCGAGACTGGCATCCTCAAAACCGGCGACAACGTCCGATTCATGCCGTCAGACGCCGGTGGCGAAGTGAAGACCATCGAGATGCACCACGAAGAGGTCGGTCAGGCCGGACCCGGCGACAACATCGGCTTCAACGTCCGTGGTGTCGGCAAAGACGATATCCGGCGTGGCGACGTCTGTGGCCCGGCCGACGACCCGCCGTCCGTCGCGAAGACGTTCAAGGCGCAAATCGTCGTCATGCAACACCCATCGGTCATCACCGCTGGGTACACGCCGGTCATTCACGCGCACACCGCACAGGTCGCCTGCACGTTCGAATCACTCGACCAGAAACTCGACCCCGCGTCGGGTGAGGTCGCAGAGGAGAACCCGGACTTCATCAAAGCCGGTGACGCAGCAATCGTCACGCTCAGGCCACAGAAGCCACTCAGCATCGAGCCATCGTCAGAAATCGCCGAGCTCGGAAGTTTCGCGATTCGCGATATGGGACAGACTATCGCTGCCGGCAAAGTGCTCGAAGTCTTCGACTGAGCCTTCAGCCCGACTGTTTTTTGCCGTCCGTGTGGTCAGGCGTGGCTCTCGATACCGGGGTAGAGCGCTGAGACCTGCCAGACGTTCGCGCGGACGCCCGCACGTTCGATGTCCATCCGGACTTGTTCACCAGCCCGGTGGGTCGCGAGATAGTCGCGAAGCGCCTCGTCGTCGTAGGAGGTGACGTGGTACGTCGACCCGTTTTCGTCTCGGACTGTCGCCGCATCGTGGTCGTTTACTTCGTTTACGATTGTGAACGTCCTCACTTCGTTTGTGGACACCAGTTCGGGCATGTTCGGTAATATGGGCGAATATAGCATAAAACCGCCGACTCGTTTGATAAATAATTATAAACCAAGAAACAGTTGTTGCGTAGCTAGACGTGGGTATGGCGACGGCCAGGCATGGCGTCGCCTCGTCTCAAGGTTGCTTCAAAACGGCCCGACTCTGGCTCGCAACACACGTTTCACGCGCCGGTTGTTGGGACCCGGCGTGGGACGTGACGTGAGTCGGGACACCATCGTCGATGGTGTGTCTGTCTTGGGAATCGACAGGCGACCACGAAACTGTGATTCGTCGGCTGCAGTGAGTCGAGCGCATCCAAGAAAGGGCTCTCTAGTAGGTTAACAAACCGCCTTGATATAACAAGGGATACTTACACCGCTGGTTGACTACTGACGCGTCGACGCACGTCGACGTAGTAATTTTT
Organism: Haloferax sp. DFSO52; assembly: GCF_048158745.1. Taxonomy (NCBI): domain Archaea; kingdom Methanobacteriati; phylum Methanobacteriota; class Halobacteria; order Halobacteriales; family Haloferacaceae; genus Haloferax; species Haloferax sp. DFSO52. The sequence goes on from NZ_JBLOPB010000002.1 coordinate 735,003, forward strand.
GAGTACGTCGCGTCCGAGTCGCAGCGGTGTTTCGGGGTCGACTTCGTCGTCGAGGACGGCGGTCACGGTCCGTCTATCGCCCGCGATTTCGACGACGATATCGACACGAGGGGGAGCATCGTCGGTGACGACAGACGGCGGTTCGGTGCCGATTTCGAGGGCCAACTGCGGGTAGATACGGGTCGTCTCGGTGGCCGTGTCGATGTTCGCGAGGACGACTTTCGACCCACTGAGTCCGGTGACTGTCACTCGTTCTGTGAAGCCGACGACTGGGACCCGGTCGTCGCGAACCGTCGATGGTGCATCTTTTGGTGGCGAGCCGTCGAGTTGCCGGCTCAGCCGTTCGAGAAGTTCTTCGTCGACACTGCCGCCTGCTCGTTCGATGGCGAGTCGGGCAATCGCGGCAGCGGGCGAGCGTCCCGTCGCTCGGAAGAACCCGCGGAACCCTGCCGTCGGGTTGACTTCGAGAACGACCCATCCGTCGGGACCTTCGATGAGGTCCACACCGGCGTAGTCGAGTCCGAGCGCCTGAACTGCGCGGAGTGCCGCCGAGGCGGCCTGTTGGGAGATGTCGTCTGTCGCGTCTTCGACGTCGCCGCCGAGTGCGACGTTCGTTCGCCAGTCTCCGGCCGGAGCGTATCGATACATCGCACCGACGATCGTGTCGTCGACGACGTAGACTCTCAGATCGCGGTGTTCGTCTGCTTCACTGAGATACTCTTGGATGAATGCACGGCGGTCGTCGACGCTCACCGACAGCGGTCGTTCGTGTTCAACGAGCCACGTCCCGCCGCCGTTGGTTCCGATCGCGGTCTTGTAGACGAACGGCATCCCGAAGTCCGGCCGTGCTTCGTTCAGTTTGGCGTCACCAGTCGCGAGATAGGTGTGCGGCACTGGAACGCCTGCTGCAGCGAGCGTTGCCGACGTAGCCTGCTTGTGGACGGCGAACAGGACGTTTCGCGGGTCGTTGAGAACCGGACGGACAGCGGCGTAGCAACTGGCGATAGAGAGGTCTTCGAGCGGCGTCGTCGATTTCGAGAGTAAGAGTCGGTTGATGACGATATCGACGTCTGGGTCGAGTTCGACACCCTCCGACGAAACGTCGATACCGATTACTTCCTCGTGAAGCCACACCGCTTCGTGCCCCAGTTCCGTGATCGTGTTGCTGAGTGCTTTCGTCTCTCGGCTATCGTGAAAACCGAGAATTCCTACCGTAATTGTCGACTCACCTCCCACCATACCTCCAATACGGGGTGGAGTAGTATCAGCACATCGCGGAATCTGCGAGTGCGAGAACCACGACTGTCAGGATACGAAGAACGTTCTGGCAAGAAAAGAACAGTGACTGTCCACCGACCGGCGTGTTCGTGGACCCCATCTGGACGTGCTCATGAAACGTCCGTCGTGGGTGATGTGTTTGCTTGCACGGGTCTGTCCACGATATCGCTCGTTACTCACCACCCCTCTGAGAGTGCCCGCTCTGAGAGGGCCGACGAGTTAGTGATACCGCCGAATCTGTCGTCGTTGAACCGCGGGTTCGGCGGCGATTCCTGCATCATGGGTTCCGTTGACGTTCTCGAGCGCGCGGATGGATGCCTTCGGAGGCGACTCGACCGCGGCGGTCTCAAGTACGTCGTTCCCCCTCTGCCCCGATGACCGTTCTGGCGTCCCTGCTGCCACGCCGACCATGTCGGAGTGACCGGTCTCGGCAGCGCGCCGAGGGACGGGCCCTCGTCCGACATGTAGGGAACGTACCATGGGCACACCAATCTCAGAAGCATGTGCTAATATGTACTCGCTTGACTGAAATCGAGATTTCACCAACTAATCGAGAGCACAAGCAGAGATTGGAAAGATAGTTAGTGGGATATTTAGCCAACTCGCCTCCCCCGGCTCGTTGGTTAGCACACGAGGGGCACACTCACTCATCGCACTCACCTCGAAATTTATAAACGCGGAACCGGGTGAGGTGATGTATGGACCTCCTGCGCCGCTTGTTCGGTTCCGATGCCGCACCATCGGGCCGGGTTGCCCTCTTCGTGGACGGCCCCAACGTCCTCCGCGACGAGTTCGACGTCGACCTCGACGACATCCGTGAGGCGGCGCGGACCCTCGGCGGCCAGATGAGCGCGACGCGTCTGTACGTCGACGAACACGCCACGCCGGGATTGATTCAGGCGGCCGAAGCCCGCGGGTTCGAAGTCATCGTCACCAGCGGCGACGTAGACGTCAAACTCGCCGTGGACCTCACCCGGTACGCCGTCGAGGGACGTGCCGAAGTCATCGCAATCGCCTCCCGCGACACGGACTTCAAACCCGCACTGGAGACGGCCAACGAGTACGGAATCCGGACGGTCGCCATCGCACCCGGCAGTCACGGCCGGTCGGATGCCCTCCAGAACGCGGCGACGCACGCTGTCACCCTCGACGAACTCGCAGACGAACAGCGCGACTGACCGTCGATACACTCGCCGCCCACACCGTCGAACCCGAACGGTTCGCTTTTTTCCCGGCCGACCGACCACCCGTCTATGCAGGAGTTCGACACGCCGGTACTGGACAATCACCTCCACCTCGACCCAGACCATGGCCGCGGTGTCGAGGCAGTCAAAGATTTCGCCAGAAGTGGCGGCACGCACCTCCTCGTCGTGAACAAACCGTCGTGGCTCCTGGGCCACGAAGTCGAAACAGGTGCGGACTTCCGCCCTGTCTTCGAGACGACCATCGACGTGGTTCGCGGAGCATCGGAACTACTCGACGGCCGAGCGTGGCCCGTCCTCGGTGTCCACCCCGGACTGGTCTCGAAACTCGTCGACGACAGAGGGTTCGACCCCGAAGACGCGCACGACCTGATGTGTGCCGGCCTCGACACCGCCGCCGAGTTCGTCCGCGCGGGCGACGCGCTCGCACTCAAGTCCGGACGACCGCATTACGACGTGACCGACGCCGTCTGGGAGGCGTCGAACGACGTGCTCAAACACGGACTCGAACTCGCTGCCGACTGTGACTGCGCACTGCAACTCCACACCGAATCGACGACCGACCTCTCGGACGTGGCGTCGTGGGCCGACGAACGCGGCCTCCCCCGCGAGCGCGTCGTCAAACACTACGCACAGGGTCACCTCGTCGGCGGCACCCCGAGTGTCATGAGCGACAGAGACCGTCTCGAAGTCGCCGCAGAACGGGGCGACCCGTTCCTCATGGAGACCGATTTCATCGACGACCCGGACCGACCCGGTGCGGTGATGGGACCGAAAACGGTGCCCAGACGCGTGGACTGGATGCTGGAGGAAGGATACGACGCTGCGGTTCGAAACGCACACGTCGAGACGCCTGCGCTCGTCTACGATATCGATACCGAAGCGACGCTCGACCGGTGAGACAACGAGTTAGGCAAGCGAGACAACGAGTTCGACCGGTGCGACAGCGAGTTGGACAAGTGAGAGCGGCGGTTCGATAGGGCTCACCGACTGTCTGTTCAGTGAGAACGACCCTGGAATGGTCGACCATCTCGCCGTTGTCGGGGAGTTTCGTGCGTCATCTTCGCACGTTTCGGGGTCGCACACGCTGCCATCGGATAAGAAAGGCATTTGAGTCCGGCACGGGAGGATGTAGATATGACCGAGGCCGAGGAACGATACTACTCCCCGGAACGCTGGCAGAACTGGTTGACACGCGTCGAAGAAGAGGACTTGGACCTCGAAAGCGAGGAAACCGGCCGCCTCTTGATGAACATCCAGAACGACGCGGCCATCGCGCTCGCGAAGATTCTGGCCGCGTACGACGACGGCACCCTCGACGAAGAGGGCGCTCTCGACGAACTCGCCACCGTCCACGACATCGTCATGGCGGAAGCCGAGTTCGAGTCCGAGAACGAAGAAGGTGAGATTCTCATCGGAAGCGTCCAGACGAGTCTCACGTGTGCGTTCTTCGCGGCCGAAGAGTACATCGTCGCTGGCCCATCCGAACTCGAAGACGACGTGGAAGCGTACGTCCTCGCCGCCGCGGACGCCGAAGCGAACGACGATTTAGACGCCGCACTCGGCTACATCGTCCAGATGGGGACGAACGTCATCGACGGCGAAGACCTCGACATCTCCGTCCTCGACGACATCGAGTTCGGACTCGTCACCGAGTGGGTCGACGGCATCGAGAGCCTCAAGAGCGGTCTCTCGGAGCCTGAAGTCGTCGAAGAAGAAGACTAACTTCGGCCTCACACGCTCCACTTCTCTTCGTTTTCGCCCCGGAGAGCGTGTGCACCGCCACTCTCTGGCGACACTGTACCGACGAAGCGGAGCGCCGTCAGCGTCGGGGCGATAGCGCTCGAACGAAGTCTTTAGTTCGGGTTTCCGTTGCCAGTCCCGCTGCCGGTTCCACTTCCGCTAGTCGAGTCTTTCTTCGGAACGGCGACGAAGTAGGTCGCGAGCTGACCGTTGTCGAACCGAACGCTGAGGATGAAGAAGTCTCCACCGGCACCGAGTTGGTTCGTGCTCCCATCTTTGAAGAACTCCAGCGTGATGTCCGCCCGCCCGTCCGACGGGAGGGAGACGCTATTCGGTCCGAGGGTGTGTTGCTGACCGCCAATGGGTTGTTGAGCAGACCCGTTGAACGTGACATCGGTCGCCAGTTCGCCGCCCTGGTCCGGGTAGTAGAACGACACGCGGAAACTCGTGATGGTTCGGTCAGCGCCGGTGTTGTTGAGCGTTATGTTCACGATGTTGGCACCGGTGTTCGACCCGGCTTCTGCTCCGTCGAGAATGACGTCACCCTCGTAATCGTTTGGCGGATTTATCTCGTCGGTCGAACCACTTCCCGACCCGTCTCCAGACCCGCTTCCGTCGACGACCGGAATCGTGTAGGTCACAGATTCGACGGGTTCTATCGTCCCGTTTTCGTCGAAGTCGCTCGACGCCTCGATGGTGATGTCGCCCGACGCGTCGTCATCGACGGTGAACGTGAACTTCGACTGGCCCTCGTCGGTCGTCGTGATGGTTTGACTTGTCGGTGTCGCACCGCCGCTGAGCGTGAAGTTGATGTCTTCACCGCCGACCGGGTTGTTGTATCCGTCTCGGGCTTCCACGACCACCGAGGCGGTTTCACCGGGCGAGACAGTAAGGTCAGGCGTCACCGGGACGAGATATTCGGGGGGTGGCGCCTCGACTGACGATGTCGCAGACGCCGACGACAGTTCGACTTTTGCGAGTCGGAGTTCGTACGTCTCGTCGCCATCCAGCGTGATTCGAACGAGCGTGTTCGACGAGTCGGTTGCAGCGTCGAGATCCGTAATCGAGACGACGCGGTCGTTTTCTCGCATCCGGTCTGCCGCAGTCGACCGGTTCCACGCCGTCGCGTTGGTTCCGACGGGGACAGTAACTTCGATGTCGGCGCCGCTCGAATTCGTCACGGTCACCGTTCGCGTGGCCGACGTCACGGGCGTGACGGTGAGTGGGGTCTGGATGGCCGCCTGACCGATTCGACCATCGAGTGCGACGACAGTGAGTCGGTTTCCGGAGAGCAGTGTCTGCCCACCGAGTGGGACGACTCTCGTGCCCGCCTCACGCTGGACCGACATGCCCGTCACCGAGACGGGTTCGGCGTCGAACTCGTTGTAGTCGGGCGAGTAGCGAAGCACCCTGGTCTGGTACTGTCGGGGAGACCCATCCCACACCGTCTCGACCGAGTCCGGTTCTCCGTCGACAGCGTCTGCACCGACAACTGTAATGGTGCGATGGTTGGACAGCGAGAGACTCCCTGTCGGTGGACCGGGGTTCACGAAGAGCGCGCGCGGTTTGTATCGCACACCGGTTCGGACGACAGTCCCCGACTGCACGTCTTCTATCGCACCGGTGAGGATGTTGTTGTGCAGTGAGACGAGGTCGTCCGAAGCATCGAGGTACGCTTCGAACTCCGTCGCTTTCGTCTCCTGCGGGACGACCGTCGCCTGATAGAGCGACAGGCCGATGACGAGGATGCCGAACAGGAGGATGGCCCCCACCTGAATCGACTGCCCTCGTTCACTGTCGAGAAACTCCATTGGCGGGGAAAACCGCGTGGAAGCGTATAGGTCTATTGCCGTGAGTCTCAGTCAGCAGAGAGACTCTGCCACGCGGGCGGTTGCGTCCCGTTTCGCATCACTGGAACCCGCTGAGTCGAACAGGTGAGATTCGAGCAGCGAACGACGAGAGGGTGGTTATTCAGTGGATATCGACAACCGACGTAACTCCCTATCGACAAAACCATATGCCCCCACTCTGAAGAATCATCCATGACTTCCGTGGGCATCGATGCCATCGAGATTCGAACGGGCAAACTCTTTTTAGACCTTCCTAACACCTTCGCGCCGGTGAAGGGCGAAGACCCAGAAAAGTACACCAAGGGGCTTGGACTCTACACGTCGTCGTTCCCAGACGTGTACGAAGACATCGTCACGATGGGGGCGAACGCCGCCAAGACCCTCATGGACCGCAAGGGTCTCAAACCAGAAGACATCGGCCGAATCGACGTGGCGACCGAGTCCGCGTTCGACAACTCCAAGCCCGTGTCGACGTACATCGCTGGCTGTCTCGAACAGGTGTACGATGGCGACTTCCGCCACGCCAACAAAGGCGAGCGCAAGTTCGCGTGTATCGCCGGCACCCAGAGTCTCGACGACGCGTACAACTGGATCAAAGCCGGCCGCAACCGTGGCCGTGCGGCGCTCGTCATCGCCACGGACACCGCACTCTACGAACGCGGTGACCCAGGTGAGGCGACACAGGGTGCCGGTGCCGTCGCCATGCTCATCGACGAAGACCCGGACCTCGTCGAACTCTCGACCGAACAGGGCTACGGCAGCATGGACGAGACGGACTTCCTCAAGCCGAACCAGCAGTTCCCGTCTGTCGACGGCAAGCGCTCCATGCAGGTGTACCTCGCACGCATGCGCGAGGCGCTCGAAGATTACGAGAGCGTCGCAGGTCGCACCCACCCCGCCGACTTCGAGTACATCCCGTTCCACACGCCGTTCCCCGGCATGGTCCGAAAAGCGGCGCTCCTCGGCTTCCGCCACATGAGCCGCGACACGGAAATCGAAGACGAACTCGCCGGCGAAATCGGCCGTCAGCCGCGTGAAGCCGACTTCGAGACGTGGGACGACTACGAAGAAGCGATCCGTGGATACATGGACGACCTGAAGACGACCGAACAGTACCGCGACTGGTACGACCGTGTCATCGACCCGACCATCGACATCTCGAGTCGCGTCGGCAACTGGTACACTGGGTCTGTCCACATCGCTCGCCTGTCGGCGCTGAAAATCGCCGCCGAAGAAGGCAAGGAGATGACCGGGAAGAAGCTCCTCGTCGGCTCGTACGGCTCTGGCGCACAGGCCGAGATTCACGCCGAGACGGTCCAGGACGAGTGGCTCGACGAAATCAACGCCGTCGACGTCGACTCCCAACTCGAAGCCCGGACGGAGATTTCGTTCGACGACTACGAACTCATCCACGACGTGCACAACCACGAGAAGGAGATCGAAGTCGAGGAGTTCACCCAACCCGAAGGCGAGTTCGTCTTCACTGGGTGGGGTCGGATGAACGAGCGGCGTTACGAATACGTGGAGTAACGCGAATCGTCCACGTGAGCGAAGCGAACGTGGAGCCGGAGCAATTTATTGCTCCGAGCCTACGAGTACGTCGAATAGACGTCGAGTAGCGGTTGCGTCCGCGTGAACGGAGTGAACGCGGAGACGAAGCGAGATTTCGCTTCGGGATTACGAATACGTGGAGTAACGCGAATCGTCCTCGCGAGCAGCGCGAGCGAGGAGTCGAAGCGGCTTGCCGCTTCGGTATTCACACGAACGAAGTGAGTGTGAAGCCGGAGCAATTTATTGCTCCGAGCCTACGAGTACGTCGAATAGACGTCGAGTAGCAGTTGCGTCCGCGTCGAATCGCGTCGCACTCACTCGACTGGCCACCACTTTCTTCACGATTCCCTCCACAAGCCCCCGGTGCACCCATGTCCGGTCGAGCCGAAGGCACGGCCGAGACAGTATCGACACAGAACCATCGCGTACTCGACGCTGTCCGGTCCCATCCGTGGGCACTCTCGATAGCGGTCGGGTCACTCCTCGTCGCCTTCTGGGCGGCGGTTATCCAACCGCGGGCGTCTCCGAATGGGTACGTCCCGATTATGGTGTTCTACACCATCCTCGCGGTTGGATTCGTCTACGTGGACGAGTTCAAATCGATTCGACTCACCGGCTGACGACGCTGACTACTCGGACGGAGGCTCAAAACGACCGAATCTCGTCGGGGAGCGCCGACCACGACTCCGCTGGGTCTCCGCCACGGTCGTCGTAGAACTTCCGACCGATGTAGTCGTCGCTCACGTTCCCGATTATCGTGTTGTACAGGTCGTTCGCAGAGTCGAACGTCGTCGCTCCCAGCGGTGTGAGGACGGTCGCAATCGTCTCGGAATCGTCGACGTCTGGCGCGTCGAGTTCAACGTCACCGACCTGTTCGACGACGCGTTCGGACTCGACTGGATAGGTCAACTCGTCGGCGAGGAATGCGGGGAGTGCATGAAATTCCATACGGGCAGTAGCACGCGAGCCCCTTTCGGCTTTTTTCGCACTCTGGCAGACACTCACGAGTCTGGACGGAAATCGATGGGCGAGGAAAATCGAGCGACGGCGTTATGGAAGTTTTCGCAGGTCTTCGAGCATCGAGTCGAGGTCACGGTTCGTCACTGCGAGGCCGAATCCGTCGATGGTCGCGAGCGACGGCGCGTGCTCCCACAGGTCGTCTTCCGAGAGGCCGTGTAAGACGACTGCGTTCGGTGTCGGCGTGACGACGCGCATCGCGACGAGCGGCGACTCACCACGGGTAACGTCCGTGAAGACGAGTGCACGACTCGTCGATTGACCGTACAGTCGGTAGAACTCCTCCGACGAGAGGCGCGTGATCGCCTGAATGCTGTTGATGACGGTGTGGCCGCTGATTCGGTCCTCGTCGCCATCGACGATTTTGGTCGCGCCGATCGCGTCGTAGAACGTATCGAGCGGGATGGAAGTCGGATACTCGCGGAGGTCCTGGACGATATCGCTCTCGAACCCGGCCGAGAGGACGCGAGCGTACTGTCGGATGCGACTGCCACCGCGGGCCTCGTCGATATCGAGGAGCGCTTCGACCATGCGGCGGATGACGCCGATACCGGGGCTCTCGCGGCGACCACTCTCGTAGTCCGAGACGACCGACGACGACACGTCGAGCTGTTCGGCGAGCGCAGTCTGCGAGATATCGAAGTCAGTGCGCCACTTCCGGAGCGTTGCACCTGGGTCGTCAGAGAGGGTAATCTCTCCCGCGATTCTGCGGGCGAGGTCGTCGCGGGGTGCTGCGGTCACCGGCTACACCTCCATACGACGCGGGGGCTAGACATGCGATAACGTGCGGGAGTCCGCCGCAAAAGCGTGTCGAAAGTGGTAGTCGTCGCCTGACGAACTTGCAGGAGTTTCATAAGTGCTGGTGTGGGAAGCCGCCAAGAGGAATACTTAGCCCGCATTTGAATGGGTTGAGAGTAGTGACCCCGAGAAAGAAGAACGGCCATACGAGGATGTCATCTACGCTTCTTGATTTTACCACGGAAGAATCCGTTTCCACCACCATTTCTGTTCTGGCTTTTCGTGGTGTTCCTCGCTTTCTGTTCGCTGTACCGAACCATCGATAGCCACGTCAGGACTGCTATCGGTCTTTTGATGCTTACTCTCCGGTGTTCGACCAGGGAAACTTCTCCCAGAGAGATCCATTGACTTCGGGCCTCGTCCCTCAAGAGATTCATCGTCAGCGAGTCTTTCTCCTGTGCATTGGTGGTTCTCCGGTAGTCGGTGTGTTTCACAGACTAATTCGCCACAGTATGCACATCGATACGGTGGGCCGTTCTCGTTGGTTGGGGCACCACAGAGGTGACAATTTGCCATGTTCATTTTCAGATAGTTCACGGAGACAATATCAAACTCTCCCTAGATTGGACAGGATTCTGCAACGGTCAATACCTCGGAAGTCGTCGCCCGTCGGGGAACGAGCGAAGCGAGTGAACCCCACACAAAGTCTCAAGTCCGTTCGATGAGGAGTGTGTGCTATGCCATCGACCCTCGTTCACGTCGCCGTCGGCGGACTCGTCGGGGCGGCACTCCTCGGTCGTTGGTTCGATTTCCGGGCGATTCTCGTCATCCTCGCGGCGGCGGCGATCCCGGACCTCGACTCGTTTACGAGTACGATTCTCCCCGGAAGCCATCGGTCGCTCTTCCACTCGCTCTTGTTTCCGCTGGTGCTTGCCGCACTCCTCGTCTACGACACGCGAGTTCGAGAGCAGTCGGTGATTCGTGGACAGTGGGGGACGCGTGGCGTCGTCGTCTCGTGGGTCGCACTCGCCGCGCTCTTCGGCGGTGGTATCATGCCCGACCTCTTTACCAACGGTGTCAACGCCTTCTACCCATTTCACGACGCCTTTTACGCGATCAACGGGGAAGCGCTGTGGTCCAGCACACGAGGATTCGTCCAGACGTTCGTCGAACTCTCTCCCGAGTCAGCCCCACCGACGACAGAGACACTTCACTACAGCACCGTCGTGGACCCGTCGCCGGGTGACGAACCCGAGAACGTCGAACGGATTGCGCCGCTCGCGTCGTCCGGTCTCGAACTCATGCTCGTCGTCCTCGGGGGCTGTGTCGTCGGTGGACGACTCGTTGCTGAGCGTCTGTGGTCGCCCCGAGAGTGAGGCGAGAGTCGGTCACCCCACGCGACACCTGTTCGACTCCGAGGGTTCTTATCCGATGCCGGCGCACCGCTTTCTATGAGTGAGACACCGGATGGCGTCGAGATACGCCCGTACGATTCGAGCGATGCCGATGCGTTCTGGGAACTCAAGCGCGGGTTCGAACTCGGCATCGGTGAGGGAACCGGCGGCGACGACAAACTCTCGAAGTACGAAGCAAAGCTCACCGACGACTACCGAGCCCGGTATCTCTCGTGGGTCGCCCGCTGTGCGACCGACGACCCTGGCTGTGTCGTCGTCGCAGACGATGGCGAGACGCTCGTCGGCTACGCGTTCGTCCTCCCCGAAGAGATGACGTTCATCTGGGACGCCGCAGTGCTCAACGAGCTCTTTCTCGCACCCGACTACCGAGGAAGTGGGGTCGCCGACGAACTCATGGAGGCAGTCCTCGACCACGCGCGGTCGCAAGACCTCCCACTCGACCGGCTCGTGCTCGACGTGGACGAGGCGAACGACCGGGCGCGAGCGTTCTACGACCGCTACGGCTTCGACCACTGGGGCGAACTCGTCGCTCGCGACCTCTGAGCGCCGCGTTGAACCCACGACAAAACGGAGGGCGGGCCGACGTTACCGGAGCGCAGCAGCGAGTGCGCCACCGGCGGTTCCGAGTGTAAGCGGGTACACCAGTCCGGCGAGGAGAATCGAGGTCACTGGGTCCGGCCGAGCCGCGCCGTCGCCGAGTGTGACTGCAAAGAGCAGGATTGCAGCGACTGCGACCGGAAGGTAGCCGACGACTGTCGTCGCGCCCGCAACTGCGCCAGACTTCACGGTCGATGCGCCGCGAGCGACTGCGACGGCGACACCTGCACCGACGAGCGCCAGGACGGGAACCGCGTAGAGGAGCACCGAAAACGCCTCGAACTGTTCGACGAGGTTGGCTGTCGAGGTCGTGCCGAAGAGCCCGGGGAACTTCGTCACGACGCCGTGTGTGTTCAGAAACACCCAGCCGACGACTTTCCACGTCGGGAGGCCAGACCCGAGCGCTTCGAGAATCTGACTGGCAGTCGAGTTCTCGATAGTCTCGGACGTCGTGAGATAGGTGACCAGATAGCCGAGGAGGGCGGCACCGAGACCGGACACGGCACCGATTCCGGCGGTTCGTAGTCGTGTCTGTGTCGATTCGGGGGCCGATTCAGTTGCCACTGGCATGATAGTCGGCACCGATGGAGTTGGCGCATATATGTTTCGTGGCCGCCGTGTGGGGTGAACCCAACACGCACACTCGGAAACGTATCAGCGAAAAGGGCCACGTTCAAGACCCGTGACGTGATACCGACTCACATGCTCCTTCGCAGCGCTCGGCTCATAGACGGCGGGCACGTCACCGAACAGACCGACGTGCGAACGGACCCAGCGACGGGACGAATCGAGTCCGTCGGTGACCTCGCCGCCCGAACCGACGAGCGCGTGGTCGACCTCGCTGGCAAGACGGTGACTCCCGGCCTGGTGGACGCTCACCTCCACTTCTCGCTGTCTGGCGAGCGAAGCGTCGAAGACGTCGTTGGGCTCTCCGACGCTCAGCTCACGCTCGTCGAAGCGCGAAACGCCCGAAAGACACTCGAAGCGGGCGTCACCGGCGTCCGTGGGATGGGTGCACGAGATATCGACGTCGTCCTCAAACGCGCAATCGACGCCGGTGACGTCCCCGGACCACGGATGATAGCGAACTGCCGGTCGATTACCATCACCGGCGGTCACGGCCACCATATGGGCAGAGAAGTCGATGGTGCTGACGACGCCCGACGGGCAGTCCGCGAGCAGGTGAAACTCGGTGCAGACTTCATCAAATTCATGACCACCGGTGGGGTGACGACGCCCGGGAGCGACCCCGGTTCCGTCGCGTTCACCGACGAGGAACTCCACGCGCTCGTGGACGAGGCCCACAGACGTGGTGTCCACACCGCAACCCACGCCCACGGCGCTGAAGGCGTCAAAGCAGCTATTCGGGCCGGTGTCGACACTGTCGAACACGGAACGTTCCTCGACGACGAGGCCATCGACCTCTTTCTCGAACACGACGTGACGCTCGTCCCGACGCTCTCTGCGCCGTACCACATCTCTCGCAACACCGAGGCGGCGACGAACGAAGACGTGTCGAAAGTCGATTTCGTCTACGACAGACACCTCGACTCGTTCCGGAGTGCAGTCGATGCGGGCGTCACCATCGCCGGCGGAACCGACGCGGGGACGCCGTTCAACTACCACGGTGGCAACGCCTCGGAGGTCCAGTTCATGGCACAACACGGGATGGACCCCGTCGACGCGATCCGCGCGATGACCGAGACGGCAGCAGAGGCAATCGGGCTAACGGACTGCGGCGTCGTCGAGCCCGGTGCCTACGCCGACTTACTCGTCTTCGACAGCGACCCGCTCTCCGACCTCACCGTCCTCAACGACCCGTCGGCAGTTATGAAGGGTGGGCGCGTCGTCTCCGGGTCGTTGCCGGCGAACTGAGCGCGATTTTCAGAGGGCGCTAGCGGCATCCCAGTGGAACTCGGCGTCGTACTTGCCACCGGTCGTGTCTCGCCACTCGTCGCGAGAGACGCTGTAGACGTACACGTCTGCAATCTCGTCGTCCGTCGGCAGATGGTTCGGTTTTCGTCCATCTCGCCGCCCACCGAGTGCCTCCATGTACTTCTCGATTGCTCGCTGTGAGTTCTCGTTCGCGACTGCATGCTCGACTACGACGAGTTCCAGATCGAGCACGTCGAAGGCCAACGCGACGAGTGCGCTCGCTCGTTCGCCGGAGTAGCCACGGCCCCAGAATTTCGGCTGTAACCACACGCCGAGGGTCGCGATCCGGCGGTCCCACTCCGTGTATATGCCGCCGAACCCCGCGAGTTCACCCGCACCGTCTTCACCCTCGCGTGGGACGATGAAGAACTGGGCGCTCTCAGCGTCGTTCCACTCCGACGCACACCGGTCGAGGAAGTCTGTCGTCGTTTTCGGCGTCTCGTGACGCGACCACGTCTGGAATCTCGTCACCTCGTCCATGAACGGTTGCGAGCAGAACTCGTAGGCGTCGAACGTATCGATGTTCTCGGGGAGAGCCGCGACGAGTCGGAGACGCTCGGTCTCGACGACGTCCGGGAAGAGGTCACTCATCGTCCGCCTCCAGTGGGTCACGGCGTTCGAATCGGTCGCCTGCTTCCACCCCGCCGTCGCATTCCAACCGGTCGTCACCCGCCCAGTGGAACTCGGCGTCGTACTCGCCGCCGGTCGCCTCGTACCACTGCTCGCGGGTCACAGCCCACCCACGAACGTCACGGGGCGTGCCATCGGCATCGATGGCATCGTTGCGGAAGGTTCCAATTTCGTCGCCGCCGAATCGCTCGGTGTACTTCGAGATGGCGCGACACGAGGGTTCGTTCTCGGGCATGGCGTACGCGAGCGCGACTTCGAGGTCCAGCACATCGAAGACAGCGGCGAAGAACGCGGCGGCGCGTTCGCCGGAGTAGCCACGGCCCCAGAACTCCTTTCTGAGCCACATCCCGAAGACGGCGCGACGCTTGTCCCAGTCGGTGCCGAATCCGGCGGTGCCAGCCAGCTCGCCAGCACCAGCTTCGCCTTCGCGTGGGAAGATCGCGTACGTCGCTCCCTCGGCGTTTTCGTGGGCCTCACTGGCTTCACTGAAGTAGTCGTACGCCTCTTTCGGCGTTTTGTGCGGCCCCCACGTGACGTATTTCGTCTCTTCTTCGATGGTGTCGGACCGCGACGCGGCGAAGTAGTCGTAAGCCGCCAGCGGGTCGACTTCCTCCCGCGATAACGGACGTAGACGGAGTCGCGGGGTCACGATTTCGTCGGGGAACATAGACCGGAACGAACTCGTACAGAGCTAATAAATTTTCTGAATACTGACACGTGAGAGCATGCCTCTCGGCGTGTCTTATGGTCGTTTCCACCGATTTCAGTGTGTGCCCTCCAGACGGATGTTTCTCCGGACACTCGCCGGTGTCACAGGGGTCGGAATGATCACAACTGCCGGGTGCATCGGCCGCATCCAACTCCCCGAGGAAGGTGTGTTGACGTACAAAAGCGTCCACGTCGGGTGGCGGTACGAAGAACGAATGCGCTGGGCGGACCTCTGTTGGGTCTGGTCGGATGGTGAGCGTCGAATCTTTGGGTGGTACCCCGAAGAGTATCCGGAGGTTGTACCGTCTTCCAGTGTGGTCGTCGCGACCGACGAACTCGAACGGCGTCTGAACCGAGACTTCGACGGCCTCGAGTACCGCCTCGGGTTCACCAGACCGAACAGGACGGGTGGGGAACTCCGCTCGACAGACTGGTTCGTCGCACTCGCTTCCCGCCACGATTTCAACAGCGTCCAGTTCGGCGACGTGGCCACCGTCGCGTTCGACACGAGTCACGTCTCCGTCTCTCACGTCAGGAAAGACGCGGTGGGACCGGTCGACGACTGGGAGCAGTTGGTTCGTCCGATGGACTTCAGCGAGACGTTCGCCTCCGCGGGCGTCCCAATTACGTGACAGTCGACGGCTACTCCTCGGAAGAATATCGCGTGCTCAGTCGTCTACCTGCGGGTCTTTCCGTTCGAGTCCACCCGCCGACTGGTAGTCACCAAACTCCGGGTGCGTCTCGCGCATCCAGACGAGCGCGATGCCACCTGAGACGAACATCGCGGCAGCAGTGACGTAAAACGCCATCTGGACTGAGGCGAAATCGGCAGCGAGGCCGATAACAATCGCGCCAAATCCGTAGCCAGCGTCGCGCCACATCCGGTAGACGCCGAGTCCCGTCGCCCGCCACGTTGGGTGGGCAGCGTCGCCGACGACAGTGATGAGGTTCGGATACAACAGCGCCATCCCAACACCAGTGAGGCCGGCGGTAGCCATCCATGAGAGATAGCCGGAGACGAACGCCGTCGCAAGAACCCCTGCGCCAGCGAGGAACATTCCGACCACGACCGGTGGTCGGCGGCCGATGTCGTCGGCGAGTTTCCCGGTGTAGAGCTGGAAAACGCCCCAGACACCACCGTAAACGCCGACGACGCCGCCGACTTCCACGACAGTAAGTCCAGCCGAGGTGAGATAGAGTGGGTACGCAATCCAGACGAGTGCATCGACGAACTTCTCGACACTGCCGGCCTGTACCGCCGCGAACAGTGTCCTGTCACCCCACGTCGCTCGCTTCAGCACGGCAACGAACGGGAGGTTCGCCGCCGAGTCGTCGTCGCTGTTCGACGCTTCTGCCTCCGCTTCGGCGTACGGCAACGTCTCGTCGACGAAGAACACAGCGACCAGCAGGCCGACGAGGACGACGCCAGCGAGGAAGACGAACGGGGCTGGGCGAAGGCCGTACTGGCCGGCGATGACGCCAGTAACCCACGACCCGACGGCGACACCACCGTATCCGAAGGCTTCGTCGAGGCCGACTGCGAGACCACGGCGTTCGCTTCCTGCGAGGTCGATCTTGGCGTTGACGCTCATGCTCCACGCGAGGCCCTGATTGACGCCGAGGAGGACGTTTCCAATCGTCACCCACCACCAGTTCGGTGCGTAGATGAGCACGAACGGAATCGGCAGGGCGACGAGCCATCCCGCGACGAGAATCGGCTTTCGGCCGTACGTCTCTGCCCACTTCCCGCCGTAGAGGTTGAGGAGCGCCTTGACGAATCCGAAACTGACGACGAACGACCCGATGACGAGGACCGATTCGACCCCGAGGACGTCGCGTCCGAGGATGGGGACGACGTTGCGTTCTGACCCGATCGTCAACCCGACGGCGAACACCGTCAGCAACTGGAGGGCGAACTGCTGCCAATTCTCGCGAATCCCCTGAACGTACCTGACCATCACTCTGTGAATGTGTCCGAGGTTGGGCTATTAATATTGCACGATGTTCCCACTATAACGATTTTCTGCCTGCTGCTGGTCACGCCGTCGCGTTCTGGTCGTTGGACGCGACCCGCTTCCCGTACTGGACACCTGCCCTGTCGTATGCTTCGTCGAGAAGTGGTGAAAGAACCGTCTCGATGGTCGCCTGAGAGGGAGATAACACGCTCACCCACCCAGCCCAGCCGTAGACTGGGTGTGGTGTGAGTTTGTCGATAACTGTGAAGTCGTGTCCTGTTTCGACAACACCACCGGTCGGAGGATGTTCCGGTCGAGGGCCGAACAGTCGCCGATAGGTGGCCTCGCTGATGCCGAGGTTCACCCGCCAGCAGTCGTCGCGATAGAGGTGCGAGGCGTGGTCGTTCTCGCTGTCGCTGTCTTTGACGGTCACGAAGTACGTGCCGCGAGGGAGTCGCTCGCCGGGGTTGTAGAAGAGCCCTCGCTCACCCCACGCGTCGTGGAGTACCACGTCGTCGTACCGCTGGTCGACGTACTCGAGAAAGTCGTCCGGAGTCATACCCCCTGTATCGTGCGCTGAGAGCGTTATCTTTCCGCAGGCAGGTGGTGTGAGACACTCTCACGCACTAAGAATCACGTGTGAAGTATTTGTTACTCCGACACGTCTGTGTTTGGGGGGGAGAGGATGAACTGGAAGAAGGTCGTCGCAGTGTACGCGCTTCTCACAGGCATTGCGATACTTGGGTTGTGGACGATGCTCGTGATGACTGAACAGGCAACTGAGCTCCGAACTGAACCGTATTCGATGTTTACCCATCTCGTCGCCGAAGGGTTGACAGCGGTGGCACTGGTCAGTGCAGGAATCGGGTTGTTTCGAGAGAGCGAATGGGCCGAATCGCTCTGTCTCGTCGGCTTCGGCATGTTACTCTACTCGGTCATCAACAGTGCAGGCTACTACGCACAACTCGGTGAAATCGGTGCGATGCTGGTGTTTTCGGCGATGTCGCTCACGACTGTGGTTGCACTCGGCTGGGTGCTGGTGGACGGAGCTCAACGGCAGAATCGGCCGTCGTGGTGAGTACTCTGGTGGTGCGGTGAGCACGCGTTCGACTGTGTGAGCGATTTCGAGTCTTTAGGGCCGGTTAGATTCTTCCCAGTCGTGATTCGCTCTCCGCAACCACTAAACGCACCTCGTTCCTCCTTCCGGTAATGGTAGACTGGACGGAGAAGTACCGCCCATCGACGCTCTCGGAGGTTCGCGGGAACGACAAGGCCCGAGACGCCCTCGCAGACTGGGCCAAGTCGTGGGACGACCACCACGAGGCAGTCGTCGTCCACGGGAGTCCGGGCATCGGAAAGACCTCCGCCGCCCACGCACTCGCCGCAGACATGGGGTGGGAGACGGTCGAGTTGAACGCCTCGGACCAGCGAACCGGTGACGTTATCGAGCGATTCGCGGGTCGTGCCGCGAAGAACGCGACGCTCTCGGGGTCGTCGACCGGAACCTCGACTCGGCAGTTGGTCATCCTCGACGAAGCGGACAACATCCACGGCAACTACGACCGCGGCGGGTCGAGCGCCGTGACGAAACTGGTCAAGTCGTCGAGCCAGCCCATCGTCCTCATCGCCAACGAGTTCTACGACATGAGTCGTGGCCTGCGAAGCGCCTGCCGCGAAATCGAGTTCCGCGACGTCTCGTCACGTTCCATCGTGCCCGTTCTCCGCGACATCTGTCGCAAAGAGGGCCTTGAGTTCGAGTCGGCGGCGCTGGAACGCATCGCAGACATGAACAGCGGCGACCTGCGGTCGGCGATCAACGACCTGCAGGCCATCGCTGAGGGCCGTGACCGTATCACCGAAGAAGACGTGGTCATGGGTGACCGCGACCGGTCGGTCGGGCTCTTCGAGTTCCTCGACGCCGTCCTCAAAGAGAAGTCCGCACAGGAGGCGCTCTACACTGCTTACGACGTCGACGAGACACCCGACGACCTGACGAAGTGGATAGAGGACAAGGTGTCGCTCGTCTACGAACCGGACGAACTCGCTCGCGCGTACGAGTTCCTCGCGAACGCCGACCGCTGGTTGGGTCGGGTTCGAGCCACGCAGAACTACTCGTACTGGCGCTACGCGACGGACAACCTCGCCGCCGGTGTCGCCGCCTCCAGAGACCGGACGCGTGGCGGATGGACGCGCTACGGTGGCGCACCCTATCGGTCGACGCGAGACAAGACGCGCGACACCGTCGTCCGAAAGATTGCAGAGAAGGGCGGATTCAGCATGGCGACCGCTCGCCGAGAAGTCCTGCCGTATCTCTCGGCGCTGACGCATCACTGCAAACCACGCGAACTGACCGTCGCCATGACGGCGTACTACGAGTTCGACGAATCGCACGTCTCCTTCGTCACCGGAAGCGGCGAGACGACGAACAAGGTCCAGTCCATCGTCGAAGACGCGGAAGCACTCCGCGAGGAACTCGTCGAGGAACACGCCGGCGGTGCGTTCGCCGGGATGGAGAACGTCGAGATGGACGACGCCGACGCGGACGCCGACACGGACGACGTTCTCGACAGAGACCCCGACGCCGAGGACGCCGCCCAGACCGAAGAGGAGTCGGAGAAAGACGACGGACAGGCCGGCCTCTCCGACTTCTTCTGAACCGCGTCCTGCGCATCTCAGGAGTCGACTCTCGACTGCGTTCGGTGTGGCGAGGGTTTTTATGCGATACCGCACCCACCCGTGAGTATGCGTGCCGCAGTCCTCCGCGAACACGGTGAACCACTCGACGTAACCGAGGTGCCCGACCCAGTACTCGACCCAGCGGGCGTCGTCGTCGACGTCGAAGCCTGCGGCATCTGCCGGAGCGACTGGCACGCGTGGATGGGCCACGGCGAGTGGGCAGACGACGCAGTGTCGCCCGGACAGATTCTCGGCCACGAACCCGCCGGACGCGTCGTCGCCGTCGGCGAACGCGTCGAGACGATTCGAGAAGGTGACCGCGTTGCACTCCCGTTCAATCTCGCCTGCGGGTCGTGTGGCTACTGCCAGACCGGCCATGGAAACGTCTGTACCGGCGACCATCCACACGCATTGGGCTTCGAGCACACCGCACAGGGCGCGTTCGCCGAACAGGTTCACCTCCCGTCTGCCGACTACAACGCCATTCGACTGCCCGACGGAGTTGCATCGCGCGACGTCGCCGCGCTCGGCTGTCGGTTCATGACGGCCTACAACGCCCTCGACGCGCGGGCGGGTCTTCGCGCCGGTGAATGGGTCGCCGTCCACGGCTGTGGCGGCGTCGGTCTCTCGGCCATTCAGGTGGCGAACGCGCTCGGAGCGCGCGTCGTCGCCGTCGACGTTCGTGAGTCAGCACTCGACGTAGCAGCGGAACTCGGTGCCGACGTACTCGTGAACGCGGCGGACGACGACCCAGTGGCGGCGATTCGCGACGTGACCGACGGCGGTGCACACGTCTCGGTGGACGCACTCGGCGTCGCGGAGACCTGTCGAAACTCCGTGCGGAGTGTCAGACCCCGTGGCGTCCACGTGCAGGTCGGACTCACGACAGATGCAGAGCGAGGCGAGGTGTCGCTGCCAACCGACTGGATGACGCGCCACGAAGTGTCGTTCGTCGGTGCCCGCGGGATGCCGCCGACGAGTGCCACCGACCTGTTGTCGCTCCTCGCCTCCGATGCGGTCGACCCGGGGTCGCTCGTGACGAAGGAAGTCACTCTCGACGAGGTTCCCGACCGGTTAGCGGCGATGACCGACTACGACACCGTCGGTGTCGAAGTCATGACCACGTGAACGTCAGGGTGGAGGAGGGGGACCGGTGTCGCGTCAGGCAGTCGGCGTGAGGACGCGTGTCGTCTCGTCACTCTCGTCGGCGTCGAGTCCGCGCCAGACTGTCGTGCCGCAGTCGGGACAGTCGAGACGGTCAGTCCGATCGCCGTCCATCTGTGCCGGCCAGTCGTCGATTCCGGCGGTCCGGCCACAGGTCTGACAGAACAGGACTGTCTTTCGTCGGTGCGTATCGGGCGGGTCGTTGCTGAACGTGTGTGGAGGGCAGTTCATGCCGCAGAAAGCGTCACTCCCGGCTATAAGCCTGTTGGATAGTTGTCGGGTGTGTGCCCGTGTAACCCACCGCAGAGGGTGGAATGAAAGAGCGTGCTCAGAGAAGTACGGGCGTGCTCAGAGAAGTTTCGAGAGGAACTTCTTGCCACGCTCGGTCTTCGGGTTCTCGAAGAACACGTCGGGTGGTGAGTCTTCGACGACGCGGCCATCGGCCATGAGCACGATTCGGTCACCGACTTCACGGGCGAAGCCCATCTCGTGGGTGACGACGAGCATCGTCATCCCTTCGTCGGCGAGTCCGTGCATGACGTCGAGCACTTCCCCGACGAGTTCGGGGTCCAGCGCGCTCGTCACTTCGTCGAAGAGCATCACGCGTGGGTCCATCGCGAGCGCACGGGCGATGGCGACACGCTGCTGTTGGCCGCCCGAGAGCTGGTTCGGGTAGGAGTGAGACTGTGCCGAGAGACCGACACGGTCCAGGAGCGTCTCTGCCCGCTTTTGGGCGGTCGCTTCGTCGGCACCCTTGACCTTCGTCGGTGCGAGCGACACGTTCTCCAGTGCCGTCTTGTGCGGGAAGAGGTTGAAACTCTGGAACACCATCCCGATGCGCTGACGCAGGTGGTTGATGTCCGCGTTGGGGTCCGAGATGGACGTTCCGTCCAGACGAATCTCTCCGCCCTGAATCTCTTCGAGGCGGTTCGCACAGCGAAGCAGCGTCGACTTCCCCGACCCGGACGGGCCGATGATGACGCACACTTCGCCCTCTTCGACGTTCAGGTCGACGTCCTTGAGGACGTGCGTCTCACCGAAGTATTTGTCAACCTCGTCGAATTCGAGGAGACTCATCGGCGGTCACCTCCCCATTCGGAGCGGGCTTCGAGGTAGCGAACCACCTTGCCGAGCGGCAGCGTGATGCCGAGGTAGGCGATGGCGACGAGCAGAATCGGCGTCCACGGGTCGAACGTCGCGGAGTTGATCTGGCGGAACGCGCTGATAAGTTCCGGGACGGCGATGACCGTCAGGAGCGACGTGTCCTTCACGAGGATGACCTGGTCGTTACCGATTGCAGCGAGTGCGTTGCGCCACGCCTGCGGGAGCACGACTTCGCGCATCGCCTGGACGTAGGACATTCCGAGCGAGCGAGCGGCCTCCATCTGCCCTTCGGGGACGGCGTTGATACCGCCACGAACAGCCTCGCCGACGTAGGCGGCGTGGTTGAGCGTCAGCCCGATGATTGCGGCGGGAATCGCCCAGTTCGTGATCGGGAACTGGCCCGGCGGCCAGAACGCAGGAATCCCGAAGAAGATGACGATGAGCTGGAACAGCAGTGGCGTTCCACGGAAGAACTCGACGTAGCCGCTGGCGACCATGTTGGTGACGCGGGTCTTCGAGACGCGTCCCAGACCGACGAAGACGCCGGCGACGATAGAGAGGACGCTCCCGACGAGGAAGATTCCGAGCACCCGGAGGTACGCGAAGACGAACTGCGGGTAGATGATCTCGACGAACAGCTCGAAATCTACCTGTGTGAAAATGATGGCGGCGACGAACGCACCGACGCCGAGTGTGAACAGGATGGCGACAGCAGCGCCCACCAGTTTGAGCGTCTTGTCGTTCAAAATCTGTTCTTGGAACTCGTCGTCGGCGGTCCTCCCCTCCGAGTATGATTCAGCCATTGGTAATTGTTGTCACAGTGTTTATATAAAAAGCGAACGCTACGACCGTCTACCCGGCGAAGTACTTCGCGTAGATGTCGTCGTACGTGCCGTTCTCCTTGATGGTTGCAAGTGCGCCGTTGACCTCTTCGCGGAGGTCGTCGTCGTCCTGACGGAAGCCGATACCGTACTCCTCGACGGTGAGGGTGAGGTACGGCGGTGCATCTTTGCCTGCCTCTTCGGCGGCTCCTGCGCCCTCGAGGAACTCGACATCGCCGCTCTGGTTGACGAATTCAGCGTTGACGGTGTTGTCGTTGATGACCGCGACGACCTGGTTGTTGATGAGTGCGTCGAACGCACCGGTGATCTGGTCGTAGCGCTGGATGGTCAGGTCGCCACCGAACTCTTCTTTGAGTCCGTCAGCAGCACCTGCGCCGGTGGTCCCCTTCTGGACACCGACGGTCTTGCCTTTGAGGTCCTCTTTCGAGGAGATGTTGCCGTTCTTGAGGACGACGATGGTCTGGTACGCGGTGAAGTACGGGTCAGAGAAGTCGATCTTCTCTGCACGTTCGTCGGTGATGGTCATCGCCGACATGATGACACGGAAGTTCCCGTTGTTCAGCGACGGGATGATACCGTCGAAGCTCGTCTTCTGGAACTCGTGCTCGTAGCCGAGTTCGTCGGTGAAGATTGCCTGTGCGATGTCGACGTCGAAGCCGGTGAGTTCGCCATCCGTCGTCTCGTATTCGAACGGACGATACGGAATGTCGGAACCGATCGTAATCGTCTCGCTGCCACCACCGCCACCACCGAGACAGCCCGCCAACGTGAACGCGGCTGCTGCCCCAGCGGAGCCTTTAAGATAGGTACGTCGCTTCATAACACAGAATCGTAGTACACCTCCCTATAACACTTCTTCGATTTTGACCTCTATTCACGCAGTATTTTGTGAAAATTGCCAAGAATACCGCTGAACGAATAGATTGAGCACGATTTTTCAGACAGACTTCGACATCTCCGAAATACATTGGATATTGGTCCAATCATCGGATGTCATCTTGTTTTGGACGAATCCACACGTCCAGACGAATCGCTGAGAAGCTATCATTCGTTCGATGAGACAGCGCCGATGGGTGAAGCGACGTTTCGAACGAGCGTTTCTCTCAGTCCTTTCGAACGAGCGTCTGTCTCAGTTTGGTTCGTTCGTTGGTCCGTCACGTGGTGCGGGCAGTCCGCCACGGACCACGAGCACAGCGGCGGCGACGAGAATCAACGCGACGACGGTTCCGCCGAGGTGAGCGAGTTGGAGCGTCGGGCCGTACACCTGTCGACCAGCGATGAGCAGGCCAACGACGACGACGCTCGCGGGGGCGGTGACGAATTGGAGTCGGCGATACACGTCCGCTCGAGACCCGTGGGCAGCGTTCGCCCATAGCGTCACGGCCACGAGTGCGGCGTACGTCGTGAGGCCGACGACGTAGTACGTCGCCTGCGTCAGCGGGCCGAACGAGACGAAACTGTGTGGTGCGAGCACGAGCAAAACAGGGGTTCCGACGAGTGCGAGTCGAAGGGCATCAGCGATGCGTGGAATCCCACGGTCGGCGAGTCCCCACGCCGCGGCGGCGACGACGGCGGTGAAGATGGACGTCGCGACGACGTAGTGGGCGGTGAGGATGACCCACTCATACTCGGTGACGGTGAGTGCACCGAGCACGATCTGCGCTGGGAGGATGACGGTTGCGACGACGAGCGCCCAGCGGACGCGTGCTTCGACGCCTTCACGCCAGGCTTTCACCGTCGTCCCGAGGATGAGGAAGCCAGTGAGCATGGCGACGAGTCGGTGGAACCACTCGATGAAACTGCCCCAGTTGGCCGGAAACAGTCCCAGAAACCCGTCACAGAACGGCCAGCGACCGGCACACGTCAGTCCGGCACCCGAGGCGGCAGTGTAGACCCCGAGCACCATCAGGACGCCAGTCATCGCAGCAGCCCACGCGAGGAGGCGGCGAAGCTGAGGTGTCATAAGCGAGGGTCAGGTCTGCGCAAACTTATACTTCGTAGGTCTGCGCCTCGAAGGTGCGTCTCGGAACGCACGAGCGCGAGTCGTCCCATTCAAGTCGGTTCAGTTGGACGCCGGGATATGAACGAGCGACTCGCATCTCGGGCCGACCGCCTCGACCCGTACCTCGAAGAGACCGGCCTCGAAGCAGTCTGGTTCGCCCGCCCGAACTCGTTTGCGTGGCTTCTCGGCGGCGACAACGTCGTCGACAGGGACTCCCCCGTCGGCGTCGCGGCCGCTGGCTACGACGGCGACGAGTTCCACGTCGTGACCGACAACATCGAAGCGACTCGTCTCCTCCACGAGGAAGTGCCGCAGGAAGACGTTCGAATCCACCAGTACCAGTGGTACGAGGGTTCGCTCGCAACAGGTGTCGCCGCAGTCTCGCCGACGCCGGCGGCCGCCGACTTCGACGTTCCCGGGTTCGAATCTGTCGATGCGGGCGAACTCAGACACCCACTGACCGAAGCCGACATCGAAACCTTCCGAGAACTCGGCCGCGACGTGGCGAGTGCTGTCGAACGCGTCTGCCGGCAACTCGAACCGCAAGATTTGGAAACCGAAGTCGCATCGGCCCTCCGTGTCACACTCGGTGCGATGGGCATCGAGACACCCGTCGTCCTCGTCGGGGGGAGTCGACGCGCCCAGAAATATCGCCACTACACGCCGACCCAGGAGCGCATCGGCGACTACGCACTCGTCTCCGTGACGGCCCAGCGTGACGGCCTGTACGCGAGTTGTACGCGCACCGTCGCGTTCGACGCCCCCGACTGGTTGGAATCGCGGCACCAGAAGGCGATGCAAGTCGAGACGAACGCACTCGCGGCGACACAGCGAACCGCCGCAGACGGCGGGACTGCCAGTGACGTGTTCGACGCCATCCGCGACTCGTACGACGCAGTTGGCGAGTCCGACGAGTGGTTGAATCACCATCAAGGCGGGGCCGCGGGATACGCCGGACGTGAGTGGTTCGCACGCCCTGATGCTGCCGACACAGTCTCGGTCCCGATGGCGTACGCGTACAACCCGACTATCGAGGGTGCAAAGAGCGAAGACACCGTCCTCGTCACCGACGACAGCATCGACGTGTTGACGACGACTGGCCAGTGGCCGACGACGGCGGTCACAGACTCGACAGGGGATGTCGAACTCGAACGCCACGACATCCTCCACATCGAGACGGCGTAATGCGCTGCTAGAGACGCCCGTCTGTCCCTGTCCACCGTCTGCCCAGCATCCGGTGGCGGTTCGACTTGTCCGCTGTCCGGCGACGGTTCGACTATCGTCGAATCCGATATTCGACGGTGTGGATAGTTTTTTGCCTCCAGCGTGTACAGGTCTAAATCATGGGACTGGACGACGATTCACGGGAATATCACCGGCAAGACCCGCCGGGTAAAATCGAGATTGCAACGACGAAACCGACGAACACACAGCGAGACCTGAGCCTCGCGTACTCGCCGGGTGTAGCGGCACCCTGCCGCGACATCGCCGAGGACGAAGATGCCGCCTACGAGTACACCGCGAAAGGGAACCTCGTCGGTGTCGTCTCGAACGGGACGGCGGTCCTCGGACTCGGTGACATCGGTGCGCAAGCGTCGAAACCCGTCATGGAAGGGAAGGGTGTGCTGTTCAAGCGCTTCGCCGATATCGACGTGTTCGACGTCGAACTCGACATCACCGACGTCGAAGACTTCGTCGCCGCGACGAAAGCGATGGAACCGACGTTCGGAGGAATCAATCTGGAGGACATCAAGGCCCCGGAGTGCTTCGAAATCGAACAGCAACTCCGCGACCAGATGGACATCCCTGTCTTCCACGACGACCAACACGGGACGGCCATCATCTCCGGTGCGGCCCTCCTCAACGCTGCAGACATCATCGAGAAGGATTTAGACGAACTCGAGATCGTCTTCTCCGGTGCGGGTGCGTCTGCGCTCGCCACGGCGCGGTTCTACGTCTCTCTCGGCGCGAAGAAAGAGAACATCACGATGTGTGACTCGTCGGGTATCATCACCGAGTCGCGCGTCGATGCGGACGACGTCAACAAATACAAAGCCGAGTTCGCCCAGCCAGTCGAAGAGGGTGACCTCGCCGATGCGATGGCGGGTGCAGACGTGTTCGCCGGCCTCTCCATCGGTGGCATCGTCTCCCAGGAGATGGTCCAGTCGATGGCTGACGACCCCATCATCTTCGCGATGGCGAACCCGGACCCCGAGATTTCGTACGAGGACGCCAAAGACGCCCGCGACGACACGGTCATCATGGCCACGGGCCGGTCCGACTACCCGAATCAGGTGAACAACGTCCTCGGATTCCCGTTCATCTTCCGGGGCGCACTCGACGTCCGAGCGACCGAAATCAACGAAGCGATGAAGCGTGCTGCTGCAGAAGCGCTCGCGGAACTCGCTCGACAGGACGTTCCCGATGCCGTCGTCAAAGCCTACGGCGACCACCCGCTCCAGTTCGGTCCCGACTATCTCATCCCGAAACCGCTCGACCCGCGCGTGCTGTTCGAAGTCGCACCGGCCGTCGCTCAGGCAGCGATGACCTCCGGCGCGGCCCGCAAGCGCCTCGATATGAACGAGTACCGCGAGCGCCTCGAAGCACGTCTCGGCAAGTCCCGAGAGATGATGCGCGTCGTCCTCAACAAGGCGAAGTCCGACCCCAAGCGGGTCGCGCTCGCCGAAGGCTCCAACGAGAAGATGATTCGGGCGGCCTACCAGATGCAAGAGGAGGGAATCGCCCACCCCATCCTCATCGGGAACACGACGACCATCCTCCGGAAGGCAGAGGAACTGGGACTCGACTTCGACCCGACCATCGCCAACCCACGCGACGGCGAGTGGGACCACTACGCCGACAGACTGTACGACCTCCGCAAGCGCAAGGGTGTCACGGAGTCCGAAGCGACCGAACTCATCCGCCGCGACTCCAACTACTTCGCCAGCATCATGGTCGAACTGGGTGACGCAGACGCGATGCTGACCGGATTGACCCACCACTACCCCGGTGGCCTGCGCCCGCCACTGCACGTCATCGGCACGGCCGAAGACGCCAACTACGCCGCGGGTGTCTACATGATGACGTTCAAGAACCGTGTCGTCTTCTGTGCCGACACGACGGTCAACCTCGACCCCAACGAGGAGGTTCTCGCGGAAGTCACCAAACACACCGCCCAACTCGCTCGCCGGTTCAACGTCGAACCACGCGCTGCACTCCTCTCGTACTCGAACTTCGGCAGTGTCCGAAACGATGCGACGGCAAAGCCCCGAGACGCAGTGAAGTTGCTCCAGGAAGACCCCGAAGTGGACTTCGCAGTCGACGGCGAGATGCAGGCCGACACGGCGCTCGTCGAGGACATCCTCAAGGGAACCTACGGCTTCGCAGAACTCGAAGACTCAGCGAACGTCCTCATCTTCCCGAACCTCGAAGCGGGGAACATCGCCTACAAACTCCTCCAGCGACTCGGTGGAGCGGAGGCAATCGGCCCGATGCTCGTCGGTATGGACAAACCAGTTCACGTCCTCCAGCGCGGCGACGAAGTGAAGGATATCGTCAATCTGGCGGCGACAGCGGTTGTGGACGCGCAGAAAGAGTAACGTCGCATCAGGCGGCCTGATTTTTCGATTCACGCACCGACTCAGCGATACTCAACCCACGCAACAGCGACCGCCAACCCGACCAGTAGCGGTATCGCGTAGAGTGCAAACGTCGTCGGGTCGGGCGGCGA
This sequence comes from Haloferax sp. DFSO52, assembly GCF_048158745.1. NCBI lineage: Archaea > Methanobacteriati > Methanobacteriota > Halobacteria > Halobacteriales > Haloferacaceae > Haloferax > Haloferax sp. DFSO52. Next base: position 763,140 of record NZ_JBLOPB010000002.1, read on the forward strand.
GAAGAACGCGGCGAATCCGACGACGAACAGGAGAATCAACCCGCTGACGCGACCACTCAACCGGGAGCGGAGCGCCCTCGCCCGAACCAACCCAACCAGAAGCGGTGCAGTGGCAACGCCGACTCCCACGGCGACTGGGAAGAACAGTTCGAGTTCGAGGACCGCTTGTCTGGTCCCGGGTGCGATTCGGCCTGCGCTGACGAGGATGTCGACGACGGCGGGAGTGACGTATCGCGTCAGTGCGATTCCGACGAGAAACAACGCGGCGGCGGCGGTGAGATGTGGCGCAGCAACGCGGAGGTCGACTTCGGGGTCACGCCCGGTCAGGGAGACGAGGTAGATGCCACCTACGAGAACTCCGACGAGCAAAGCCAGTTCGAGTCTGACGAGAAGGTCCGATGGCTGACTGAGAAGGACGTCCGAGCGGATTCCTGCGGTCGGCGCGAGGTAACCCGGGTCGGGCACGAAGCCAAAGACGGCGATTGACGCGACGAGGCTACTGATGACGAGTCGCAGTGCGTGACGCCTGAGTGTGGCACCGAGCGGTGACAACCCCTGTCCACGCGGGTCGAACGACCCATCGGTTCTCGTCGCATCCATGGCGACGATACATCACACTTCGTTGTCAACTTTGTGACGGACAGTGCTAACGGGTTCTCTCCACGTCTGACTGCCGAGTCGCTCGGTGGTGTGCTATTTGAACTGCACCGAACCGAGCGAAGCGAGGTTCGGCATTTTTCCCTCCACCGTGAGACGCTCCACGTCTCACGAGCCTCCGTTCGCTGACGCTCACGGAGACAGATTTTTGCTCCGAGCGGGTCGCGTAGCGACCCCGAGGAGGAAAAAGGTGGGGTGGCTAGTCACTCGCTCGGCCTTCGAATCGCGACGGTGGGAGGTAACTCACGTCGTTGTCGGTGTCGAACTCAGGTGGTTCGGGGAGGACACACCGGTCGGCCTGTCTGTTGACGTGTTCGTACTCGGCGGGTGAGTTGGCGAGTGGGTGTGCCGGGTTGTCCCGACTGTCGATGCGGGCGGCGCGCACCTCGTCGAATCCAGCGATGCGGGCCTCAATCCCGCGCCAGTGGTGCTCACTTCCCGGTGGGACGACGATGCGCTTCGGCGACTTCCAGTCGGGGTGGTTCCCAGCGAGAACGGCGTTGTTCACGTTTGCAGCGAGGTCGTCGTGGTCGACGAGGACGCCGACGCGAGAACCCGGCGGTGCGCGGTGGGCGAGAACGTCCAACCCGAGATGGAGTGCTCGATACTCCGAGATGTTGTTGTTCGGAGCGACATCTGAGAATGCGATACGGGCGACTCGCTCGCCGTCGCGGGTCTCTATTACTGCACCGAGACCGCCGCCGTTCGGTCGATACGACCCGTCTGTCGCCACGTAGAAGTGGCGGTGATGGGTCCGCGGTGGGTGCGCGATGTGGGGCGTGGGCGACTCGTCGAACAAGTCCCTGAGGGTGGGACGGCCGGTCACGGCCATAGGAGTTGTTCGGGGATAGTGGCTAATAAACATACTCGGTGGTAGTGGCAAACTATGTTAAATGCTGTAAATATATATAGGGTAATAATTCCGTTCGCCGGCGCAAGGCAATGGATATAAGAACGACGGACGCAATCATCCTCCGATGACTGATAGCAATTCTCACATCGGACGACGGTCATACTTGAAGCTCGCTGGCGGCGCTGCTGCCTCCGCCGCACTCGCCGGCTGTGCCGGCGGTGGCGACGAAGAGACCACGACTGAAAGTGGTGGCGAGACGACGACCGAAACCGGCGGCGAAGAGACGACCACGTCGACGCCGGACGAGTCGAGCGAACCGTTCGACGTGACGATTACGCAAGGTCAGATGCCTTCGGGTCTCGACCCGCAGGACCACCGTGAGACGCCGACGGACATCGTCGTCCTCCACGCGTACGAGGGAGTGTTGACCCGTGACGCTACTGGCGCGATGACGGAAGCACTCGCGACCGACTACTCGCGAATCGAAGGCGAAAACGCCGTCCGATTCGAAATCCGAGAGGGCGTCACATTCCACAACGGCGAGGAACTCACCGCCGAAGACGTCGCGTTCAGTATCAACCGCGTCGTCGACCCTGAGGTTAGCTTCGCAAGCCCGCAGTCCGACCAACTCGCTGGTGTAGCCGGCGCAGAGGTCATCGAGGGCGAGAACGCTGTGAAGGTGAACAACTCGTCGCTCAACCCCATCGTGTTCTCCGAGTTCGCGACGTACCTCGACGTCATGCAGCGGTCGTGGGTCGAAGGAAACAGCAAGGCGTTCATCAGCCAGAACATGAACGGAACCGGTCCGTTCGAACTCGACTCCTACACCGAAGACGAGGAAGTCGTCCTCACGCGCTACGAGGACTACTGGCAGGAGACCGCTGCGGTCAACACGCTCACGTTCCGTGCCGCATCCGAAGCGAGCACCCGTGTGAACCAGCTCCTGCAGGGCGAGACGGACGTTATCGTCAACGTCCCGCCACAGGAAGTCCAGCGTGTCAACAACGCCGAGAACACCCGTGTCGCTGCGGCACCGTCGACGCGTATCATCTACAACGCGATGCGCTACGACGTCGAACCGTTCGACTCGGTCAAGTTCCGTCAGGCGATGAACTACGCCATCGACCTCGAGAGCATCGTTCAGAACGTTCTCGGTGGCTTCGGTGCGCAGACGAGTCAACCGACGCTCCCCGAGTTCGTCGGCCACAACGCCGACCTCGACCCGTACCCGTACGACCCTGACATGGCCGAACAACTCGTCGAAGAGTCCGGCTACGCAGGTGCAGAAATCGAACTCAACACGCCTGTTGGTCGCTACCTCAAAGACCTCGAAATCTCGCAGGCAGTCGCCGGATACATCGACGAACTGCCGAACGTGACGGCATCTGTCCGCCAGCGCGACTTCGGTTCGCTCGTCGACGAACTCCTCGCCGGGTCCATCGAAGAACGCCCGCACTGGTTCCTCATCGGATGGGGCGAAGCGACGTTCGACGGCGGTCTCGTCATGACGGCACTGCTGTCGTCTGAAGGGCTGCTCACGACGTGGCAGAACGAAGAGTTCGACGCGCTCCTCGAGCAGGCTGGCAACCAGTCCGGAGACGAACGTGACGCGACGCTCCAGGAAGCAAACGCGATGGCACACGAACAGTGTCCGTGGATCTTCCTGAACCAGCAGTTCAGTGTCTACGGCGTCAACGACGCTATCGAGTGGGAAGCCCGCTCCGACGAGCGTATCGACGCGTACGACATGAGCCTGAAGTAGTCGATGTCACTGTCGAGGTTCCTCATCAAACGCTCGCTCCAGGGGCTGTTCGTCATCTGGGGGGTCATCACGGTCGTCTTCGGGCTCCGGTTTATCTCACCGGGTGACCCGGCGAACGTGCTGTTACCGCCCGACGTCGACCCCGAGACCAGAGCGGCGGTCATCGCAGAACTCGGGCTGAACAAACCCCTGTACATCCAGTACTGGGATTTCATCTCGGGCATCCCGTTCGGTGACCTCGGTCTCTCGCTCGTGACGAGAACGCCAGTTGCATCTCGCGTCGTCACGAAACTCCCGGCGACACTCGAACTCGCGATTGCGGCGACGATCGTCGCGGTCATCATCGCGATTCCGCTGGGCGTCATCTCCGCGACGAGGCGGCACGAGCCTGCCGACTACACCGCGACGGTGTTTTCGCTCATCGGCATCAGCACGCCGAACTTCTGGCTGGGCGTGATGCTCATCCTCGTCTTGGCTGTGCAACTGAACCTGTTCCCGACGAGTCAACGTCCCATCGGTATCGATGGCATCCTCATGCTCGTCGCCAATGGGGACCTCGGTGCGGCAGTGGATGGCTTCACCACGTGGGTGTGGCACATCACACTGCCCGCGATAACACTGGGAACCTACTTCACGGCGCTCATCACGCGCCTCACTCGCAGTGGAATGCTCGACGAGTTAGGCAAGACGTACGTCCGGGCGTCCCGAGCGAAGGGGCTTCCAGAGACCCTCGTCCGCTACAAGCACGCGCTTCGAAACACACTCATCCCGGTCATCACCATCATCGGCCTCCAACTCGGTACCCTCATCGGCGGGGCCGTCATCACGGAGGCCGTCTTCGCGTGGCCGGGGCTGGGGACGCTAATCATCAACAGCATCAACGCACGCGACTGGCCGGTCCTGCAAGGGTCGCTCATCGTCGTCGCGGTCGGTTTCGTCCTCGTGAACATCCTCGTAGACGCGCTGTACGCCTACGTCAACCCACAGGTGGCCTACGATTGAACCAGGTCGTTAATCGATGATATCGGAACGAACACGCAGAAACCTTCGCCGGGAACTAAACCGAAGTCTGCTCGCGAAGATCGGCATCGCAGTCGTCATCCTGATGCTCGCGATGGCCATCTTCGCGCCGTTTATTTCGCCGTATAGCCCGGGGACACAGAATCTCGAAAATGCACGCCAACCACCCCTCGGATTCAGCACGAAAGAGACCAAGGAGGTGACGAAGACAGTAAACGGGAGTGTGGTCATCGAAAATGGCCAGGTCGTCACCGAAGAGCAAACGGTGTACACGAACGCCACGGTGGCTCACCCCCTCGGAACCGACGGTAACGGGCGAGACATCCTCTCCCGTATCATCTACGGTGCCCGAACGTCTATCCTCGTCGGCCTCTTTGGGACCGCACTCGCCGCCATTCTCGGCGTCGTGGTCGGTCTCTCGGCGGGGTTCTACCGTGGGCGCGTGGACGACATCCTGATGCGCGGTGCGGACATCATGCTGGCGTTCCCCTCGCTCGTCCTCGCAATCGCCCTCGTGGGCGTCTGGGGACAGGCACAGGCACCCATACCCGACCCGTTCGTCGTCTCCGGAATCGCACCCGCGTTCCGGTCCGCCGTCGGGTTACCGACGGGGATGCCCGAAACGATTGTCCTTCCGGGGACAGTTATCGTGGTCGTCGCCCTCGTCAACTGGGTGTGGTTCGCTCGTGTCGGACGCGGTGAAGCACTCTCGATTCGTGAAGAGGAGTTCGTGAAAGCCGCACGCGCACTCGGTGCGAGTGACGGACGGACGCTGTTCCGACACGTCCTCCCCAACGCGATTACGCCGATTCTCGTGTTGGCGACGACGCAAGTCTCTGCGATTATCCTCCTCGAATCCGCGCTGTCGTTCCTCGGTTTTTCCGGGGCCGACGTGTCGTGGGGCTTCGACATCGCACTCGGCCGCCAGTACCAGTCGACTGCGTGGTGGATTTCGACGATGCCCGGTCTCGCAATCGTGGTGACCGTCATCGGACTGAACCTCGTCGGCGACTGGCTCAGAGACGCGCTCGACCCCGGCATCGAAGGGGAGGGAGGTGTCTGAGATGGCCGAGAATATCCTCAAGGTTCGTGACCTCACGACCCGGTTCTTCACGGAAGAAGGACAGGTCAACGCCGTCGAATCCGTCTCGTTCGACGTCGAAGACGGGGAAATCTTCGGTATCGTCGGTGAGTCCGGGTCTGGAAAGTCGGTGACCGCGTTGTCGGTCATCGACCTCGTCGACACGCCCGGTCGCGTGACCGGCGGTGAAATCTGGTACCGCAACGAATCGCTCGCGGAGGAGTTCCGTGGGTCGCGTCCCGAAGCCGTCGATGCAGACTTCGTAGACGTTCGGCGGCTCCCGAAAGGCGTCCGACGATCACTTCGCGGGCCGTCGTTCAGCATGGTGTTCCAGGACCCGATGAGCAGTTTCAACCCCTCGATTACCGTCGGTGAGCAGATTGCCGAGGCAGTCGAGGTCCAGCGCCGTGCCCGAGCGAACCCGCGAACGACTCGGTCGCGGACCCAGGGCTACGGTCTGGGGTCACTCGTTGCCGGGACGTTGCTTCCGTCGAGAGACTACGTCTCGGACGCCAGCATGGACCGAGCGATCGAACTGCTCGAACAGGTCGGGATTCCGGACCCGGAAGACCGGGCCCACGAGTATCCGCATCAGTTCTCTGGTGGGATGCTCCAGCGGGCGATGATTGCACAGGCACTCGCCGGCGAACCCGACATCCTCGTCGCAGACGAACCGACGACGGCGCTCGACGTGACCATCCAGGCGCAGATTCTCAACCTCCTTCGCGACCTGCAAGAACGCGAAGGAATGAGCATCCTGCTGATCACCCACGACCTGGGCGTCATCGCTCGGATGTGTGACCGCGTCGGTGTCATGTACGCCGGTGAAATCGTCGAACGTGGGCCGCTCGAAGACATCTTCGACGACCCCGTCCATCCGTACACGCAAGGCCTCCTCGGGTCCATCCCGGACGTCGACGACCCATCGACCCGTCTCCAACCCATCTCGGGGAACGTGCCGAGTCTTCTCGACTCGGAGATGCCGAAGGCGTGTTACTTCGCAGACCGGTGCCCAAAAGCAATGAACGACTGTCTGACTCGCATCCCAGAGTACGAACTCGACGGCCGCCACAGCGTCCGTTGTGTGCTCGCAGAACGAGAGTACGACTCGAACGAGGCCATCAACCCGGAGGTGCTGGGCGATGACTGAGCCACTCCTCCAAGTTCGTGACCTGCAGAAGTACTACTACGAACAGGACACGTTCATCGACTCGCTTCTCGGCCGAGAGACTCAGAGCGTCAAAGCGGTCGACGGCATCTCGTTCGACATCGAACCGGGCGAGACGCTCGGACTCGTCGGCGAGTCCGGGTGTGGGAAGTCGACCACCGGTGAGACGCTCCTTCGCCTCCGAGAGGCCACAGGTGGCTCGGTTCGATTCCAGGGAGACGACGTCTTCGAGATGGACTCGGGCGAACTCAAGGCGTTCCGCAAGGACGCACAAATCGTCTTCCAGGACCCGTTTTCGAGTCTCGACCCCCGGATGACGATCGGCGAGATTATCGCCGAACCACTGAAGATTCACGGCATCCCCGAGGGCGACGCCGAACAGTCGAAACGCGAATGGCGACGCGACAAGGCCAGCGAGTTACTCGAACGCGTCGGACTCTCGGCCAACCACCTCGACCGGTATCCACACGAGTTCTCCGGTGGCCAGCGCCAGCGTATCGGTATCGCCCGTGCGCTCGCACTCGAACCGGACTTCATCGTCCTCGACGAACCGGTGTCGGCGCTCGACGTGAGCGTGCAGGCACAGGTGTTGAACTTGCTCGACGACCTGCAGGACGAGTTCGGTCTTACCTACCTCTTTATCGCACACGACCTCTCTGTCGTCCGCCACATCTGTGACCGCGTCGCGGTGATGTATCTCGGTAACATCGTCGAACTCGGCCCGACCGACGAACTGTTCGAGTCACCGAAACACCCCTACACGCAAGCACTCCTCGAGAGTGTGCCTCGGCCATCGACTGCCGAACACGGCCGTCGTGTCGAAGCGCTCTCTGGCGACGTTCCGTCGCCACGGAATCCGCCGTCGGGCTGTCGTTTCCGGACGCGCTGTCCGAAGATTATCCCACCGGACGACCTCAGTATCGACCAGGAGACCTACCGCGCTGTGATGGACCTTCGAGACGCACTCGTCGTCGGCGACGTCAACCCAGAACACATCTGGGACGCAGCAGACCCCGAACGAGTGGACGAAGAAGCGTTCATCCAGGAAGCCCGGTCTCGTCACGTCGACGCCGAACTTCGCGGTGAAGTCGCAGGTATCGTCGATACCGCGCTCGGCCACCTCGCAGAGGGTGACAGCGAACGTGCACAAGAGACGCTCCGCAAGCGCTTCGAGAGTCCGTGTGAGACGCGCCGACCCGCGGTTGGCGACGCGACACACCCTGCGGCGTGCCATCTCTTCGAAGGGTCCGACGAGGTGACCGTCATCGAGACGACCGCAAGAAGCCCAATCGAAGCGGACGACTGAACTCTCTTCAGTCGGATTTTTCGCAGACTGTACTGCCTTCGCCGAGTCCACAGACGCCGGTGAAACCACCCCACATCGAAACGTTCAGGCCCCCACCGAGTGCATCACAACTGTGACACGGTACCGTAACTTTGGACTGTTCGTTATCCTCGCTGCCATCTGGGGGTCTGCATTCATGGCTATCAAAGCCGGATTGGAGTTCTTCCCACCAGTTCTCTTCGCGGCCCTCCGATACGACATTGCAGGTGTGATAATGCTCGTCTACGCCCTCTACGTGACCGACGCCCCACTCCCACGCGGACGGGCAGAGTGGACAGAGATCGCGATTGGGTCTACGCTTCTCATCGCGGCGTATCACGCGCTGTTGTTCATCGGAGAGACCGACCCATTCGTTACGAGCGCTGCTGCGGCCGTTATCGTGAGTCTCAGCCCGGTACTCACGACTGGATTCGCACGTGTGTTCCTCCCCAGTGAGCGGTTGACGGCGCTGGGCATCGTTGGCCTCCTCCTCGGACTCGCCGGTGTCGCAGTGCTCTCGGAACTCGACCCAAGTAACCTACTCGCTGGAGGAACCGTTGCGAAACTTCTCATATTCGGGGCAGCGGCGTCGTTCGCTCTTGGGTCAGTTCTCACACGCCGAATCGACTCAGAGATGCCGATAGAGACGATGGAGGCGTGGTCGATGATTGGCGGTGCGCTGTTGATGCACGTCGTCTCCGTGGCGCTGAACGAATCGGTGACAGACGTCGTCTTGAACACAGAATCACTGCTCGCACTCGGATATCTGGCTATCGCGGCGAGTGCAATCGGCTTTCTCATCTACTTCGACTTGCTCGACCGATTGGGACCAATCGAAATCAACCTCGTCTCCTACGTTGCACCGGTCTTCGCTGCACTGTCTGGCTGGCTGTTCCTCAGCGAGGTGCCGTCAGTCTCGACTGTCAGCGGCTTTGCGCTCATCCTCCTCGGGTTCATCTTACTGAAACGCGGTGCGATTCGGCGTGAGCTTCGGCACCGATTCGGCGACGGCGTCACGGCGACAGACTGAGCGTCTGCGTCGCTACTCGTCGATTCGTTCGACTGACGTGACTTCCCCGACCATCGACCACCCATCGTCACCGGCGGCCTGTCGCCCGACGATAACTGCCTCGTTGTCGTCGGTGGTTGCGAACCGATACAGTGCATCGTCGCCCGTCCGTGTCCCTTCTGCTTGAAACTCCGTCTGGAAGAACTCGGCACTCTTCAGGGTGAACGTCCCTTCTAGTTCGTCACCGACGACGAGGGACATCGCCTTCGGGTGGATATTGTACATGCGTTTGGCGACGCGATTGAGGTCAGACATAGTTCGGCAATCGGCCTCCCACAGTAAATCGATACGGAAACGCCGTCGTAAGCTGCCGGGACCAGGCCGATTTCCGGCCACGACCACGGTTAAGCTGTCAGACAGTCTCACAGCGGGGTCGATTTTGACACCCCTAATTGACGTGTCGAAGGGGGTAGTGTACACCGGTTTGTGTATGTCTAACGTCACGTTTGACCGCGATATTCACGGGGAGAACACAATCAGATATTACGGACAATAATTTAGAATAAAAACGTTAGGATGGTCGATAAACTGTTAGATGCCCCCTCGGTAGTCGATGAAATTTCGCATTTACCTGACTATCACCGATAAATGAGGGTGAAACGAAGCGAATTCTCGCACGTAATTATGACCCCCCATGTCGTTATAGAAAACGCAGGTTCCCCCGCTATGTCGAATTCATCAACCAACCTCCCCCGCGAACGCATCTCCAGACTCCGGGAGATGGTCGCAGACGACCAGCAACTACCGACCGGTGTAAAACTCGTCGCAGCACCCCTCCGCTTCGTCGGGTTTTGGGCCGCCGTCGCGCTCCCCTTCCTGTACGTGCCACTCTTGTTCGGTGGCCTGCAGGCAAGCGAACTAACCGTCTTCGTAGCGCTCGTCGCCCTCAACGCGCTCGCTCTCGTAATCGGTCACAACTACGCCCGTTCGTAAGCTCTCGGGCCGCCCCTCCTCCACACTGATTTTTCGGTCGCCAGACCTGCGATAGTATTCCGTTAATCTACGATATTCCGGTGTGAACGGAACTCGAGACTCTGTCTCTGAAGCCATTCTTCGAGTCGAGTATGTCGCTCCAGATGGTCCCGGTGGGACGAACCGGGACGAGTGTTTCGGAGATCGCGTTCGGAACGTGACGAGTCAGCCGACAGAACAGCTCTGGCGGCGTCGAAGTCGGTGCGTCGCAGGCGCACTCGCTTCTGGACGCGTATGCCGCGTGGGAACTTCATCCACCAGTTCGAGCGTTCACCTACGGCGTCGAAACCGTCAGGTGTAGGTGTCACGGGCGGAAATCCCCGTCTATGACCGACGACGCGTTCGACTCCGAAGCCTATATCGAGGAACTCCGAGCGAAGCGAGGCGAGAAAGACGAGTTCTTCGACTCGCACCCACAGTCGCCGATACCTCCAGCAGAGCGTGACGCCTTCGACGGACTGGACTACTTCGACCCGGACCCGACGTACCGCGTCACTGCGTCCGTCGAAACGCACGCCGACCCGGACCCCGTCGTGATGGACACGACTGCGGACCGTGAAGTGCGGTACCTCCGCGTGGCGACGTTCCGCTTCGAACTTCGCGACACCGAACTCGAACTCGGTGCGTATCAGCAGGAACACGACGACTCACGGACGCTGTTCGTCCCCTTCCGCGACAAGACGACCGGACAGCAGACCTACGACGGCGGGCGATATATGGAACTCACTCCCGACGTCTCACTCGACGAGCTCGACGACATCGTCGTGGACTTCAACCTCGCGTACAATCCGTTTTGCGCGTTTAGTGAGGCGTTCGACTGCCCGCTCCCACCAGAGGAGAACTGGCTCCCTATCGTCGTCCCCGCGGGCGAGAAGAAATACGACGCTCCGTAGCGACCGAAAGCGGAAGTTCCATATCACCTGATTCCTCAGAGGAAATCGTATGGGACTCCTCAGTTCGCGAAACGCACTCATCGGTGTCGTTCTGATGCTTGTCGGAACGGTCGCTATGCTTCCAGCCGCACTTCCGAACACAGAACAGCTCTTCTCGTACGCCGTCGTCCTCGGCGCGGCAGCAATCGTCCTCGGGACGTGGATGGTCGGCACGTCCGAAGGCGGCCGACCGGTCTAACGCCGTCGCTCAGGAATCGGCGTCGAAATAATCTGATTGTAGCGAATTTTACGCGTCAGGTCCACTCCACTTCTGGAGCGTTGCGGACGTCGAACCGGATTCGTCGGTCCAGACGATGCGGACGGTTTGGTTGTTGAGGTCGCCAGTTTTCGGTTGGATAGTTATCGACGAACCAGCCTGGACATCGACTGTCGAACCGGTGTCGAAATCGGTCCAACTCAAACTCTTCGCAAAGGGTGAACCACTAGAGTTAGTAATGTTAATTCCAGCAGTAATGTTCAGTTGGTCCGAATTAATCGAATCACCGCTCTCGTGCGTGATGGTGAGATTACCGTTTGCACTGGAGTTGTAGTCGAAACTGAAACTCGCCTGCGGTGCAGTCGCCGTGTTTTCGCCGAGTCCGAGAACGAACGTTCCGATGACTGCAGCGAGGATAACCGTAATCGCAACCATCAGGATAACCCCGATGACCGGTGATACCGCGTCGTCGTCTGTGAGTAGGTCAGTAAAGTTCATGATTTCTGACTGTGTGTTCAGTTGAACATTCAACTCATTTGAACCTAAAGCTACCGGGGCGTCAGACGTTGAAGAAAACGGAAACGGAAGGTTGCTCGCTAATTAGGCGTCAGGTCCGGACCACTTCTGAAGCGTGGCGGAGTTGGAGCCACTCTCAGAGGTCCAGACGATGCGGAACGTTGCGCTATCGAAGGGAGCGCCCCCGACTTGGACGGACGTTCCTGCAGTAACGTCTCCAGTGACGTTCATGTCTGCGAAAGATTTACTCGAATTCGAATCGCCAACAGGTCCTACAGTACCGTTGACTTCTTTGACTTCATTGAAGCTAGTCGATGCGGTCAAGTTGATCTGCTCTGCGTTAATTGCAGTCCCACTGTCGTGCGTCACAGTGAGATTATCGTTTCCTCCAGCGTCTTGGAAGTCGAAACTGAAACTGGCTTGCGGTGCTGTGTCTCCGACTTGATCACCGAGTCCGAGAACGAACGTTCCGATGACCGCCGCGAGGATAACCGTAATCGCAACCATCAGGATAACTCCGATAACTGGAGACACTGCGTCGTCGTCAACGAGGAGTTCTTTGAAGTTCATTTATGCGTTGTAGGTCCACTTCTGGAGTGTCGACGAGGTGCCACCACTTTCCGAAGTCCAGACGATACGGACAGTTTCGCCGTCTGCGAATTCAGAGGCACTGGAATTGACGACAACAGAACTACCAGCAGAAATCGGGTCTGAACCACCGTAAGAAGTCCAGTTCCCGCCAGAGTTGTTGATATCTCCGGTGATCGTCACTTGGTTTGCTGCAATCTGTTCACCGCTTTCGTGTGTGATAGTAAGATTACCCTCACCGTTGTAGTCGAAACTAAAGCTCGCCTGCGGTGCGGTTTCGCTCACTTGGTCACCGAGACCAAGGACGAAGGTCCCGATGACGGCCGCCAAAATGACGGTAATTGCAACCATCAGGATTACCCCAATGACTGGACTGACTGCGCGGTCTTCTGTGAAGAGGTTTTTGAGTTGCATGGTATGTCCAACACCCGGACGGTGGTGTTATTGCCGGACGACATGTGTGCGCTAAGGCGCACGGGAGTGAGAGAATCACCCCGCACTCCGTGCCCGGATTTCCGTCGCGGTGTGTGTAATCGTTGGTTACTCTCGGGTTACTTAAATGTGGCTGCCAAATTAATGGTCAATTATCACTCTCCAATCGGTGTTTAATAAGCTGTTTATAAGTTGTTTATATACTGAATGTCCTCTCACAATTCATTACTGTTTGTATAAATTGACATGTTGTGGCGATTTCGAGTACTATTCGTCGCGGACGGTGCTGAACGACGAGTGAATTTGTGTATGATTCAGCGCGCGTACGCGAGAGTTAGATCTCGGTAACGTGGTTCAGTTGGTACCAGAACTAGGCGACGGAGCTGTCGCTCGGGATTCAGTGTCGTTCGAGAACGGAATGTCCTCGGAAATCCGAGGACACCGTTCCTACCCAAGGTGCGTGCACACGCGTTACTGTAAATGATTTGAGTACATATATGCTTTCGGGCACACACAGCATTCTCGGTGTTTCTGCGTGCCGTTTGGTACCGTTTCAGGAATAGTCAGTCACACAAAGTATTTACCGTGAAAGGTCAAGATGTCTTACTGTACCCCTGCCCATGGAGGCATCTGTGAGTACCTCGCCTCGGCCCGGGTTCCCGCCCGGCTTGGTTACGTCCGAGGGTCGACGAAAACGGTGTCCCCGACTGCAACACCCATCAAAACAACAATGACACGCAATAAACAAATTCGTGCTGTACTGCTCGCAGCGCTGATGGTTTTCTCGGTTTTCGCCGGGTCCATCGCGTTCTCGGGTAGTGCGGCCGCTGTTGTCAACTCCATCGACACGACGGAGATGGGCAACAGCGCAACAGAAGAAATTGCCGTGACCGTCACACCACAGAATGGTGAAAACAACACCACTGTCTGGTATGACGCGAACGACAATGGAGTCCTTGACTCTGGAGAACTGTCAGCAACCAACACAACCTTCACTCCGACGACGGATGGAAGCTCGCAGACTGTTATCGTCGAGTTCGACGCTTCCACCCTCGCTGACGGAGAGTACAACTTCTCCGCAGCCGCGACGGCTGGTGGAGTGACTGTCGGCACGACTGAGGCGGAAGCGAACGGGTCGATCACCGTCGCCACCGAACCTCAGGAACCTGAGGACGTCGAAGGTGCACCAGAGCTCATCTCTGCAACCCACTACTCGACGACCGCAGACGGCAACAACCCGGTGCTCGAGCTTTCGTTCGACGAAGCCATCGACAGCAGCGACTACGAGAACATCACCGTCTACCGTGACGAAGAAGATGTGACCGAAACCGTTGTTGGCTCTTCGCCGACTATCACTCAGACCACCAGCGGTCAGGTTGTCATCGAGACGACCGACCTCTACACGGGTGACCTCGAAGTCAACCTCGAAGGCGTCACCGACAATGGCGGTAACCAGGTCGACGAAGGCCTCGACAGCGACTTCAACGCGACCATCACCGTCGCGACTGTCACGATCGAGGACGGCAACACCGGTACGGTCAACGCCTACCGTGGTGAATTCGTCGCGCTGACCGACGGTACCACCGCTACGAGTATCCAGATCGAGTCCGACGAATCGCAAGACGACAACGAGGCATTCTTCCGCTCCGGTTCCACGGGAGACACCTCTGCTGTCTACACGTTCAACACCGCGAACCGTGAACTCGAGCGCTACAACGTCTCGATCGCTGGCGGCTCTGACGGCAAGGTCCAGGTCCGTGACCTCGGTCTCGACGTCACCGTCGACGACCTGAACGTCACCGACGAGGAAACCATCGAAGGAACGGTCTCCGCGAACGCGGGCGGCCGCACCATCGACGTGAACCTCCTCGACGACGACGGAGACGAAGAGTTCGAGATCAACGACGTCACCCTCAACGGTCAGGGTGAATACGAGTTCGAAATCGACGTTGATGGAGAAAGCATCGACACTGGCGACTACACGGTCGAAGCTGTCGACAAAGGCTCCGGTGTCTCTGTCGAATCCGACACGGTCACCGTTTCGGAGGCCGCTGACGGAGATGCAGACTTCGCGCAGAACGTCGTCACCGACCAGCGTGGTGACGTCGTCGCGATTCCGATCACACTCTCGAACACCGACGAGGCAACTGTCACCATCGGTACGGAAGACCAGGGTTACCAGGCTAACGTCACCGTCGAAGACGGTAACGACGACGGTGAGGTTATCCTCCTCTGGGACAGTTCGCAATCCACCAGCACCAGCGTTAACGCTGTCTTCGACGTCGACGACGGCGACGACGACATCCTGACCGGCTCTGACGGTCAGACCGAAATCACGGAGACGACGAGTACGCTCATCGACGCCGGTGACTACGACCTCGAGGTCCGCACTGGTACGGTCGCAACTGAGGACAACGCCGACAACGTCGGCACGCTCGTCCTCGAAGAAGGTAGCGTCCAGACGGTCGCTACCTGGACCGCACCTAACAGTGAGAGCTTCAGTGACCTCGACGACGTCGCTGAAGCACTCGAGGATGGAAACATCACTCAGGACGACCAGATCGCCTTTGGCGACAAGGTCGTCGTCCAGATCGTCGCGTCGGGCCTCGAAGGCCAGACCGGCGCTCAGGGTGACGAGACGCCGAACTTCTTCGGCTCCGACTACGGTGAATCCTACCAGCTCGTCATCAACCAGACCAACCCCGGTCCGAACCGCGACCCCAAGACGCTCAACGTGACGGACGCTGAGGTCATCGCGGACGGAGACAACGACACCTACTTCGTCGTCTTCAACTCGGAGAACATCGACGCAGAGCGTGAAACCAGCGATGACGGTCTCTGGACCGGTACTGGCACCGCCGTCGACACCGAGGACGACGATGCATACCAGGTCGAGTTCAAGATGATTGGTGAGGACGATGTCCCGTCCGGTGCAACCGCACTGGTCGAAGACAACAGCTCGATGACGGCCGAGTATCAGAACGTCGAGGCGACGCACGACTTCGACGCTGACCCGGCCAACGTCACGAACGCTGAAGCCCAGATGATCTCGGGCTCGTCCACCGTTGCACCTGGTTCGGAACTCACCGTTCGCGTGAAGTCTGACGGCGACACGCAGCCGCGCTTCCTCAAGACGGGAACGGCCTTCGTCCAGGCCAACGGCACGTGGTCGGCTGAATTCGACTTCTCCGAACAGAACGTCGGCGACACGTTCGTTGTGACCGTGTCCGGCGGCGTCGCTGACGAAGAGGAGATCGACGGTAACGTCGTCGAGGCGGTCGAAGAGACCACCGAGACGACGACGACCGAAGAGACCACCGAGGAGACGACCACGACGACTGAGGCAACCACGACTGAAGAAACCACCGAGGCAACTACGACGACCGCAGCCACGACTGAGGAGACCACCACGTCTTCCAACACGCCTGGCTTCGGCGTCGTTGTCGCCCTCGTGGCCCTCATCGCTGCGGCACTCCTCGCGATTCGCCGCGACTAACGACCGCTAACTAACTACCGGGAACGCTCCCGGCCCGTTTCCATTCTTTCGACGCTCACACAGTGAGCGACTGCGCTCGTCTGACTCCGACAGATGCGTCGCTCCCGTACCGACACGAGAACGTCACCGTCTGTCTGCTGTGAGCGAACTCCGCTGCATTGTCCCGATTGATAGACGCTTGAGTCTCACCAACATCTGTGCGAGCGGTCGTGCTCTGAGAGAGACGATTCGACGGCCGATAAGTCGACGACGCAGAGAAGAACGACTACAGCACACAATCACGAGTCAGTGGCCCCAGAGTGCGCTTGAGCGACGGAACAAGAGAGATATACTCACGTTCATCGTGTCGTTTGAGAGCACGGACATCGCGTCTTGGTGGCGCTTCGTGGTTCGGACATCTCGTCTTGCTGGCGCGTCGCAACCGAGGCTCCTGACGAAACTGACTAGCTCAGACTCTCGACTCGGCAGTGCGTCGAGCGGTCGAAAGAAAAGAACGTCGCAGTGCCGGTTGCCGGACCGGCGTGTTGGTTACGTCGCGTTCAGCACTCGGACCAGCCGCAGTTCTGGCAGGTCTTACAGCCCTCGGAGTAGTAGAGGTTCATCTCTCCACACTCTGGGCACTCAGGACTCTCGCCGGCGGCCAGCAGGTCTGCGGTCGCGTCGGTCTTCTCGCTGGAACCATCGTCGACGGCGACGCCACCGTCCGTGTTGGTGTCGTCAGCCTTGGCGGCCTCTGCTTCGACTTCGGTCAGGTTCTTCTGCCGTGGGTAGCCCTTGTCGATGTCACCGTTGAGGTACCGGCGCATCGCGGTGCCGATGGCGTCCGGGATGGAGTTGATCTGCTCACCTTTGTCCCAGGCGACCTTCGGGCTCCGGATGCCCTTCAGTTCGTTCGCAATCTCTTCGGGGTCGACACCCGAGCGGAGCGACGTGGAGACGGTCTTCGCGAGCGCTTCGGTGAAGGACGCAGTGAAGCCACCGGAGTTACCGATGTTGGCGAACAGTTCGAACGGTTCACCGTTCTCGTCTTCGTTGATGTTGACGTAGAGCTTCCCGTAGCCCGTGTCGATGCGCTGGGTGACGCCGTAGAGCACGTCCGGACGGGGGCGCTTCTTGCCAACCTCACTGGGCGAGTCGGCGAAGGCGAGTTCGAGTTCGTCGCCGATGAGGTCGGAAGCTTCCTCGGATTCGAGGAAGGCTTCCACGTCGCCGAACACGTCGCGAATCTGCGAGACGATGGCTTCTGCGGCCTCTTCGTCGTCGGAGAACTCGGTGTTCTTCGCACGCGTGGTGAGGACCTGCTTCGAGCGGGTGCCGTCACGGTAGACGGTGACACCCTTGCCGCCGTGGTCGTAGATGTAGCGGTAGACTTCGTCCATGTCCTCCTTGGACGCGGAGTTCGGGAAGTTACAGGTCTTCGAGATGGCGGAGTCGACGCCCTCCTGCAGGGCACACTGGACACCGGCGTGTTCGAGGCCGGTCAGGTCGGCCGTGACGACGAACAGTTCGGAGATAGCGTCCGGAACGGACGAGAGCGAGGAGACGCCGTCGAACTCGTTGTTCGCCATCTGCTCTTGTGCCTCGCGCTTGACGGCCTCGACGTCGATGTCGTTGGCCTCCAGCACGCGGAGGAAGTAGTCGTCGAACTCGACGAGCATCTCGTCGCCCTGCACGTCGTCGGAGACGTTCTTGTAGTAGGCGACGTTGTAAATCGGCTCACAACCACCCGTGGTGTTCGACACCATCGACGTGGTGCCCGTCGGGGCAATCGTCGTCGTGTTGTGGTTGCGGATGGGGAAGCCGTCTGCCCAGTCGTCGGCGGATTCGCCGGTGTGATGTTCGAACCACTCGCGGTACTCGGTCGGGTTGGCGTACTTGGAGTCGGCCCACGCCTCGAACGACCCACGCTCTTCTGCGAGTTCGTGGGAGGCCCACTTGGACTGGTGGTTGATGTGGGTCATGAGTTGACGCGCCATCTCGTTGCCCTCGTCGGAGCCGTAGCGGACGCCGAGTTGGATGTAGAGCTGCGCGAGACCCATGATGCCGAGGCCAATCTTACGGAGTTCGCGGACCTTCTGTTCGATCTTCTCGACCGGGAAGTCCGACATCGTGACGACGTTCTCGAGGAAGCGCGTCCCGTTTTCGATGCGGTAGTCGAACTCGTCCCAGTCGATAGCGTCTTCGAGGAAGGCGTCGATAGCGGCCGAGCGGTCGTCGTACTCGTCGCCGTGTTCGGCGTACCAGACGCGCCAGTCGGGCGCGTCCACGTCGACGAGGGTCGAGAGATTGATGTGACCGAGGTTACACGCCTCGTACTCTTCGAGCGGCTGTTCGCCACACGGGTTGGTCGCGAGGATGCGGTGGTCGGGGTGTTTCTCGACGTCGAAGGAGTGTTCCTTGTTCGCGCGTTCGAGGTAGACGACACCCGGTTCGCCGTTCTCCCACGCGCCGTCGATAATCTGGTTCCAGATTTTGGCGGCAGGAATCGACAGCACTTCGCCGACTTCGACGTGCTCGCCGAGGCCGAACATGTCGTAGATTTCCTTCGTCTCAGGCGTGGCGATGTGCGGTTCTTCGGTACGCGGGTTGGTGAAGACGAACTCCTCGTCGTTGTAGAGCGCCTCCATGAAGCCGTCGGTGATGCCGACGGAGATGTTGAAGTTCGAGAGGTGGCCTTCGACGGCGTTCCGGAGGTGCTTGGGGACACGTCCGTCCTCGTCGATGAGTTCGCGTGCTTCTTCGAGCGCGTCTGCGAACTTCGTGTGCGTGAAGTCGTCAGGGTCGTTCAGACGAAGCGTGTGCGCCAGCGAGACGTCCTTGTTCTTCGCGTGGAGGAACTGGATGATGTCTGGGTGCGAGACGCGCATGACGCCCATCTGCGCGCCACGGCGGGCACCACCCTGCGCGATGGTCTCACACATCTGGTCGAACGTTCGCATGAACGTGATGGGGCCGGATGCGATACCACCGGTCGATCCGACTGCGTCGCCGTAGGGGCGGAGTTTCCAGAACGCGTAGCCCATGCCACCGCCGGACTGGAAGACCTCTGCGGCCTCCTTCGCGGTCTGGTGGATGTCGGTGATGTCGTCACCGGGGGAATCGACGAAACACGCCGACAGTTGCTGGAGTTCGTCGCCAGCGTTCATCAGCGTCGGCGAGTTCGGCATAAAGGAGAGCTGTTCCATCATGTCCTGGAACGTCGCGCGCTTTTCGACGACGACGTCGCGAATCTCCTCGGGGAGTTCGGGAACGAGCGTGTCGTACGCGAACTTGTTGACGTTGTAGACCGAGAGCGTCGTCTCGGCGTCGGTGTCGTCGGCTGTGACGCCTGTTCCGAAGACTTCTGCGGCGAGTTCGTCACGGCGCGGGTGGTCGGGCTTGAGAAGGTCGGGCGTGACGGTGATTTCGATGTCTCGCTGTTCGGCCTCGAAGACTGCCTCGGCGAGGGCGATGTTCTTCGCAACGCGAGGGAAGAGGTCTTCCTGCGTCTCGATCGGGTCGCCGTTGGCGTCTTTGCGGAGATACCGCGCAGGCAGGATGTTGTTGTAGGCGTTGCCAGTCATCCGTTCTGCGAGCGTCTCTCCTTCGGTCCGTTTGACCGGCAGGACGAGTTCGTCCGTCGAGAGTTCTGTGTCGCTCATCTTACTGTACCTCCCGCCCGAGGCGTGTTCGGGCGTGGTGTCGTAGGGTTCGTGAAAGTCCGCTCATTGTGACGATATTGGTGTGTGGGACGTGGTCGGTTAAGGCTTCGGACTCCGGGGCGTTTCACCCCCGAAACTATCACATATTGTGCAGTTAAGTGGAGGGGAACAACCCGGTTCCGAAACGCACAGTTTCTCTAGAGGAGAGCAGACCACATAACGGTAGCCAGAGCGGAGCGGAAGTGAAATAATACACCATGTAATCGACAGACGATATCCGGAAATGCAGTAGAATACGAGGGGGGACGAGAGGCCTCTGAAACAGTCACATGGGTGTGTGTCACGCGTTTTGGCCCGTAATATAAAGGAACCTATGACAAACATAAAGGCCAGAATTATCACAAAGCGTATATTTTTTACATCGGGGTTTTAGTGGGGGCTGAGAACACCCGATTTCGGGCATGTGAGTCTCCCATGGCTGACCCACGATATCGTGCAGCAAACTTATTCACCTCGCCGGTAACATATCCGGATATGGTACTATCACCCCTCGCACTCGTGCCGTTGCAACTCGGCGGATTCCTCTCTGGACCACTCGGGCAGATTCTCCTCGTCCTCGCCGCGATTGCGGTCGTCATCCTCGTCGGCCGTCTCGTGTTAAAAGTCGCATGGCGTCTCGTCACTATCGCGGCGATTATCGTCGGATTGCTGCTGTTGCTGTCGTTCTTCGGCATCAACGTCATCTAGACGACGAAGGAGGATACGAGACGAAGTGGAATCGACCGACAGGTTGCCGTTATTCGTTAGGCGACGTCGAACCCGGCGACTGCCGAGAGGAAATTTCTGACAACTCCGTGTCCCGACCCCGTGAGGACGCTCTCGGGGTGGAACTGCACACATTCGAGTGGGTACTCTCTGTGTCGGACACCCATGACGAGTGACTCACCGTCGTGGTCCGTGGTCGCCGTCACCGAAAAACAGTCGGGGACTTCGGTCGCGACGAGTGAGTGATACCGGCCTGCAGGAAATCCGTCTTCGATGCCGGTGAAGACACCCGCGCCGTCGTGGTCGACGGGAAACGCCTTGCCGTGTATCGGTTCCGGTGCGTGGCCAATCGTTCCGCCGTAGGCGTAGACGGCCGCTTCGAGGCCGAGACAGACACCGAGCGTCGGAATCTCCGTCGAGAGTTCCGTGAGGACGGCAGTCGTGACGCCCACGTCGCGCTCGTTTTTCGGGTGACCCGGACCGGGTGAGATGACGAGTGCGTCGGGTTCGAGGGCGCGAATCTCGTCGAGTGTGGCCGTGTTCTTTCGAACCACGATGTCGAGCGGTTCGCCATCGACTGTCTGTTCGGAGAAGTACTCCACGAGATTGTACGTGAACGAGTCGAAGTTGTCGACGACGACGACGCGCGTCATCGTGGGACCTCCGTCTGTCCGACCCCAGAACTCGCGGATTCGTACTCGATATTTCGGAGTGCGTCGAGGACGCCACCCATCTTCTGTTCGGTCTCGTCGTACTCCGAAGCAGGGTCCGAGTCAGCGACGATTCCAGCGCCCGCGCGGACGGTGACGACGTCTTCGTGACCGTCGGTTTCGACCGTCGCCGTCCGGATGACGATTGCCATGTCGGCGTCACCAGTCCACGAGTAGTAGCCGACGCCGCCGCCGTAGACGCCACGCGGGTCGTCTTCGAGGTCGTCGATAATCTCCATCGCACGAACCTTCGGCGCGCCCGTCAGGGTTCCGGCGGGGAACGTCGCACGAGTGGCGTCGAAACTATCGAACTCGGCGTCGAGCACGCCAGAGACGGTCGACTCGATGTGCTGGACGTGACTGTACTTGATGACGCTCATGAACTCCTCGACGCGGACGCTTCCCGGCGTCGAGACGCGGCGAACGTCGTTGCGCCCGAGGTCGACGAGCATCGTGTGCTCGGCGCGTTCTTTTCCGTCTGCGAGGAGTTCGCCAGCGAGTCTGCGGTCTTCGACCGGGCCGGACCCGCGTGGACACGTCCCCGCGATGGGGTTGACGACGACGCGGTCACCGCGAACGGAGACGAGCGTCTCTGGACTCGCGCCGACGACGTGTCGGTCTCCGTGGCGAAGCAGGTACATGTACGGAGAGGGGTTGACCTCGCGGAGCGAGGCGTACAGACCGACGGGGTCGATCTGTCCCCGGAGTTTCCGGGTGCGCGAGAGGACGCCCTGATAGATGTCGCCGTCGCGGACGTGCTCTTTCGTCTTTCTCACTGCGGCCTCGTAGGACGCTCGCGATCCAGCCTCTGCACTGGTTCGTTCGAATCCGCCGGGTTTGGGGTCGTCAGCAGTTGTCAGCGTCTCACTGACCGCTTCAGCTTCTTCGACGACGGCGTCGTAGACGGCTGCGACGTCGTCGTCTGGGGTGACGACCGGCGTGCAGACGAGTCGGACTGTATCTTCGCGGTGGTCGAACGCGAGCGTCTTCGTCGTCAGGACGAACTCGGCGTCGAGGTCGTCAGTCTCGGGTCGCTCGCGGCCAACTTCGTCCAACCAGAGGTCGTAGACGGCTTCGTAGGCGAGGAATCCGACGAGCCCACCGGTGAGCGTCTGGCGCTCCATCTCGGGGAAGTTGACGCGCGGAAGGTCTGGGAGTGCGCCGCGAAGCGAATCGAGTACGTCGCCGTCGGTTTCGCGAACGAACGCCGCTGCCGGGCCGCCGAGGTCAGTTATCTCGGTTCCGTCCGGGCCGACTGTGACGACTGCTTCGGGGTCGTAGCCAACGAACGAAAACCTCGCGTGCGAATCGGCCGTCGTTGCGGGTGAAGAAAACGCACCCTGTGGGTTGCTCGACGAGACTTTCTCGGCGCTCTCCAGAAGGAATCCGTACTCGCTCTGGTCTGCGAGTGCCGTGTACGCCGCGAGTGGGTCGATATCCACGTCGAGGTCGGTCACGAGATGCGTCACGACGGGTTCGTCGTAGTCGGCGACAGCAGAGACGAACGCTTCACGACTGGTTTCTGGTCGCGTCACGCGGGCACCTCCTCGTGGTCCTCTGCGTTCTGGTCGGTTTGTGCGTTCTGGGCCTCGGTGACGAAGGTTCGAACCGCGTCGTGGTCTTTGACTCCGCCGGAGGCCTCGACGCCGCTGGCGACATCGACGCTGTCAGGGCAGACTGTTCGAATCGCGTCGGCGACGTTACCGGGAGTCAGTCCGCCGGCGAGAATCACGGGGACATCGACTGCGTCGACGAGCGCGCGTGAGGCGTCCCAATCGTGCGTCTGGCCGGTTCCGCCGGCACCTGAATCAGAGGGGGTGTCGACGAGGATACCGTCCACAGCAGGGGCGAGCGTGCGCGCACGCGCCACGTCAGTTGCTTCGACGACGGGGACGACCCGAACGCCTTCGTCGCGCAGCGACGCGAGTTCGTCTGCCGAGAAGTCGCCGTGGAGTTGGAGGACGTCGGGTCTGACCTCGCGGACGAGTTCGCGGGCGTGGTCGACGGAGTCGGGCATCGTCACGAGCGTCGTCGAGAGGAACGGTGGTGCCGCATCGAAGAGTTCGCGGGCGCGTTCGCGCGAGATTTCACGCGGTGTCTCGACGGGAACTTCGCAGATTGCGCCGACAGCATCTGCACCAGCGTCGGCGACGACGCGGAGGTCCGTCTCGCGGGTGACCCCGCAGACTTTCACACGGACCATCTCACGCCTCCCGAAGCGCGTCGAGTTTGGCTATTGCGGCACCGGAGTCGATAGCGTCGCGGGCAACGTCGACGCCAGCATCGAGCGAGTCTGCGAGGCCAGCGACGTAGACGGCAGCGCCTGCGTTGGCGAGGATAAGGTCCCGTTTGGCTCCGGTCACGTCTCCCGTCAGGATGCCTTCGAGGTCACGGGCGTTCTCCTGTGGTGACCCACCGGCGACGGCGCTGATTGGAGCCTGGTCGAGGCCGAGGTCTGTGGGTGTGAGCGTGTATTCGGTGATGTCTTCGCCGTCGACTTCTGCGACGGTCGTCGCGTCGTGGAGCGCGATTTCGTCCATGCCAGCGCCGTGGACGACGAGAGCGCGCTCGACAGGCATGTGTGCGAGTGCGCGAGCGACAATCGGCACGAGGTCGGGGTCGTAGACACCGAGTACCTGTGCGTCGGCTCCGGCGGGGTTCGTCAGCGGGCCGAGGACGTTGAAAATCGTGCGCATGCCGAGTTCTTTCCGCGGGCCGATGACGGCCTTCATCGCGGGGTGGAACACGGGGGCGAGCATGAAGCCAACGCCGTTTTCGTCGATACACCGCTCGACGGATTCGGGGTCGGCTTCGACGTTGACTCCGGCGACTTCGAGCACGTCGGCACTCCCAGAAGACGAAGAGACGGAGTAGTTGCCGTGTTTGGCGACTGCCGCGCCCGCACCGGCGGCCACGAGCGCGCTCGTCGTGGAGACGTTGATGGTGTCGTAGTCGTCGCCACCGGTTCCGCAAGTGTCGACGAGTGGGTCACGAGATGGCTCGATAGTAAGCGCGGCGTCGCGCATCCCCTGTGCGAATCCTGCGATTTCGGCTTCAGTCTCGCCCTTCGCCCGCAGTCCCGTGAGGAGGGCACCGATTTGCGCCTCGGTCGCATCCTCGAACACAGCGCGTGCGGCGTCGCGCGCCTCCTCGACAGTCAAATCAGAACCAGCAGTGACGCGTTCGATGTAATCTTGCATTGGTAATCACCAGTGTACGTGTTCGTGTTATGATGTACAAATTCGTACATCGACTTAAGGATGTCGGGCTGGCGAAACTCGCCGGATTCGGACGGTCGCGCTGTGTGTCGAATCGCCCGTGTATGGTGCACAGACGTACCACGGGAGGAATCGCCGCACGTGGTCGGATTCGAAAGCTTAAATTGTAACCCCGGGTAACGGAGAAGTACGTCCGAACGGGCGTGGGAAGCACCGTAACCGGGTTGGTGGTCTAGTCTGGTTATGACACCTCCTTGACATGGAGGAGGCCGGCAGTTCAAATCTGCCCCAACCCACTACACTTCCCACGTTTTCGGAGTTCGGTCGATGTTCGCAACTCCGGGTTGGTGGTCTAGTCTGGTTATGACACCTCCTTGACATGGAGGAGGCCGGCAGTTCAAATCTGCCCCAACCCATTTTCTGATTCCTCGCAACTCTGAGCGACGCTTCCGTGAGCGAAGCGAACGAAGTGGAGCGAGGAGTCTGTGGAATCGAAAATGGTGACGGGTGATTTGAACTCGGGAGCGACTGAAAGGAGCGACCAAAGTTCAAATCTGCCCTAAGTCACGACATCGCCTATCTTCCAGCAGTCAACCATTCGTACTAACGAAGAGTCATCTAGAATTTCTACTCCAGGATTATATTATGTGTTGACAATTTAGAATTGAGTAATATGTTGAATGGTTTAATTCAAATCGAGCTGGCATTCCCGGGATGGTGGACCGCATTAGGATTGTGTGGACTCTTGATTGACTTCATCGCCGCTCTCCTCTTGGCGATGGGGGGAACCGAGTGGTTTTTGAACAAAACCAACCGTTGGGTTACTAAAGACTTCAGTGAGCCAGCCCGAGAAGCCTACGACGACCTGAGAGCTGAAGGTCGACTCGATGAGGATACGAATTCGTTTAAATTCCTTGCCGAGGTCTTTGACCCGTACATCCACGGTGACATCCAATCGTTTGACTACGAAGAGACGGATACACTACTTGGTGATAAGGTGGTGATTGAATTCGCATCTGGTCACGAAGAGGAATATAATCAGGCGGTAGTCCAAAATGCGATAGAGAAGTTCGAGACCGAGTTTGCTAGGAGTCTTAGAGATAGACTCTCAGTTGTGTTCGGGATTTTACTAGTTGTTGGATTCAGCTTACAATTGGTTTCGTTTTTCGTCCGCAACTTCGTTGCGTAGGTAGATACGTGTCAATTACAAAGCTCCTTAATCGTCCGCCGGCAGCAACGCTGGCGGCGAAACCGCCCGGTGCTTGTACATTCGCGCCACCTGCAACACGACGGCGTACCCGACGACGGCCATCGCGAGTGCGAGAATCGTGTTTCCGAGTAGTTGTCGAGAGAGGATATCGAATCCCGAGTTGAGCGATACGTCGGAGACTGACACACCAGGAACGGGGCCGAGGATGTACGACCCAACCCAGAAACTCGCGCCGTAGACGGCGAACTTGACGGGGGGATTGAAGATGACGAGTGTGGAGGCAAGCGCGAGTTTGCTCGCTCGCTCGAAGAAGTAGGCGATGAGTGCGAACAGTGCGAGCGCCGTGCCGGCAGTCGGCATCGCGACGAAGAACACACCGAACGCGAAACTCACCGCAATCTCGTGGGGCGTGTGTTCGGCTGCAAAGGCACGTTCGATTCCCGACCACACACGGCCACGAATCGACGCTACTCTCTGGCGCACAGGTACCGGCTAGATGGGCGTGTGTACTATCAACTCTTCGCCGTGCGAGACGCTCTCTATCGAATTCAGGAGTTCGAGACTATCTGAATCGCCGGTCAGATTCCCACTTGCTCTTGAGTTCCATCATCTCTCCGACGCCACGGGCGACGTCGGAGACGTGGAAGGCGATGTCGGTGGCAGTCACGATGCCGACCATCTCCGTTCCGTCGACGACGACGAGTTTCTTCACGCGCTCGTCGCGCATCTTCTGTGCGGCCATCCGATTCGTCGAGTCCGGACGGATCCACTTGATCGGATGCGACATGACCGCGCGAGTCGGAATCGAAGACAGCGGCGTGTCGCTGGAGACACCGGCACGGAGAACGTCAGATTCGGTGACGATACCGACTGGCCCGCGGTCGGTGGTCACCACGACACTTCCTGCGCCGTGATGGAGCATCGACCGTGCGCACGAGGCGACACTGGAGTCGACGCCGATCGTCGCCACGTCTTCGGTCATGACTTCGTCGACCCGCATCGTCAGTCGTCGTCGGACACCCGAACTGCAGTGACTGGGTGCGAATCGGCGTTCGTCGTCGAGGCACGTCGTATCTTGACAGCCGTTTCTGGTTCTGCTGTATGATATTTAGAACCGATACTCGTCGAATCGAGCGTCGAATTGAGCGTCGGATCGAGAGCGGTTCTGGATGGAGAATAGAACACTCGATTCGTATCAACCGAGGGCCGTAGCCGAATAGTTCTCTCCGTGCCGGTAGGACTAGCCATTACCGAACCTAACCAGAATGGTGCGCATAAATCCGTCCACTCGAATATCAACTCCGATAACTTTCCGTTCAACTCCCCGAGACCATCACGGTCGATAACGCCGATATCGATACATGTGTCGGACGCTAGCGTATCCCATGGATATTGGTCTCCGACTCGTGGTGGCGGGCGTTTGCATCGTCGCCCCGTCGTTGTTGTTCGTCGGATTCGTCCGTCTCCTCGACCGGATGCGAGAGGATGCGCTCGTCGAACGAGTTCTCGACAGACTCGACGAAGACACTCACGAGATGGGAACGTCAGTCGACCCGACGACGTTCCTCCGAACGGCACAGGAAAAATCGCGTCAGCGGATGATTCCCTGCGCGGAGTGCGGCGCGCCGAACGTCGCCGGAAGCACTCGGTGTGGGTTGTGTGGGACGCGATTGAGAAATCGGGTCGGTCGGTGACGGAGTCGCCCGTTCCTTCGAACTCCCGGTCACGGTGCCGTCCCGAAGCAGTCGCTCGAGCGTCGAAAAACGAAGAGAGAGAGCGAAGACTTAGAGGAAGTCTTCGATGTGGTCTGCGACTTCGTTCGGGGTGTCGCCGACGGGAACGCCCGCGTCGTTGAGGGCGTTGATTTTGGACTCTGCGGTGCCGGTTCCGGACCCGGAGACGATAGCGCCAGCGTGACCCATACGCTTGCCCGGTGGTGCCGTGCGGCCGGCGATGAAGCCAGCGACGGGCGTGTCCATGTTCTCCGCGATGAACTTCGCGGCCTGTTCTTCGTCTTCGCCACCGATCTCACCGCACATGGCGACGGCCTTCGTGTCGGGGTCGTTCTCGAACGCTTCGAGTGCGTCGACGAACGACGTACCGATGATCGGGTCGCCACCGATACCGATTGCGGTGGTCTGGCCGATGCCGCGTTCGGTCAGGTTCGAGACAACCTGGTACGTGAGGGTTCCGGAGCGCGAGACGAGGCCGACGTTCCCCGATTCGAAGATGTTGCCGGGGAGGATACCGAGTTTGGCCTCGCCGGGCGTGATGATGCCCGGGCAGTTGGGGCCGATGAGATTGGTGTCGACTTCGGAGAGTCGCTTGTTCACCTTGGCCATGTCCTGCGTGGGGACACCTTCGGTGATGGCGACGACGAGGTCGAGGTCCGTGTCGAGTGCCTCGAAGATGGCGTCACCAGCGAACGCCGGCGGGACGAAGACGACAGACGCGTTGGCGTCTTCTTCTTCGACGGCCTGCGAGACGGTGTCGTAGACGGGGACGCCTTCGACTTCCTGACCGCCCTTGCCGGGGACTGCGCCGGCAACGACGTTCGTGCCGTATTCCATCATCTGCTGGGTGTGGAAGCGGCCTTCCCCACCGGTGATACCCTGTACAACTACGCGCGTGTCGTCGTCGACGAAAATACTCATTGGGACACCTCCTGTGCGTTCTTGACGGCACGCTGGACTGCATCCTCCAGCGTCCCTTCGACCTGTACGAGGTCCGTGTTCAGAATCTCCATGCCTTCTTCGGCGTTCGTGCCTGCGAGGCGGACGACGACCGGTTTCGGAATCTCGTCGAAGCTTTCGAGTGCCTCGTTGATACCCTTGGCAACCTCGTCGCCACGGGTGATACCACCGAAGATGTTGAAGACGACGGAGTCGACGTTCTCGTCGGAGAAGACCATGTCCAGCGCGTTCGCCACGCGTTCGGCCTTCGCGCCGCCGCCGATGTCGAGGAAGTTGGCGGGTTTGCCACCGAAGTAGTCCACGAGGTCGAGCGTCGTCATGACGAGGCCGGCACCGTTGCCGATGATACCGACGTTGCCCGACAGACGGACGTAGTCGAAGCCGTATTCGCCAGCCTTGGCTTCGAGCTCGTCCTCGTAGGAGTCTTCTTCCATCGCCGCGAGGTCTTCGTGGCGGAAGAGCGCGTCGTCGTCGATGTTCATGACGGCGTCCGCGGCGACGACGTCGCGGTCGGACGTGATCATGACGGGGTTGATTTCGATGTCGGACGCGTCGTTCGACTCGTAGAGGTCGTAGAGCGTCGAGAGGAACGAGGCGACGTCGAACGCGACGTCACGCGGGATGCCCGCGTCGAAGACGATTTTGCGGGCCTGATACGGGTGCAGACCGAACGCGGGGTCGATGTGTTCGCGTGCGATGGCGTCGGGGTTCTCCTCGGCGACTTCCTCGATGTTGACGCCACCTTCGGTCGAGACCATCGCGACGGGTTTGCCCTCGCCGCGGTCCATCGTGATACCGACGTACAGTTCGTTCTCGAAGTCGACGCCGGCCTCGACGAGGACCTTCTCGACGGTGTAGCCTTTGAGGTCCATCCCGAGGATGTCCTCGGCGGCCTGCCGAGCTTCGTCTTCGTCCATGGCGATTTTGATACCGCCGGCCTTGCCACGTCCGCCGACGTGAACCTGTGCCTTGATTGCAGCCGGGTATCCGATGTCCTCGACCGCCTCCATAACCTCGTCTACAGACGACGCGAGACGGGACTCTGGGACCGGAATCCCTGCCTCAGCGAAGATATCCTTCGCCTGGTATTCGTGAAGCTTCATTACCATCCGTGGGAGGGGAAGGCACGCGCTTAAATCCCATCCATCTCGGTTTGCGTAATCCGGCGAAATTCGCCGAGTGGGGAGTACTCGTGGGAAAATTAATATTTTCAACCAGTCCTGCTGAGTGGCGCTTACGAACCCCACAGTACCGGTGGTTCCGTTCTCACTAGCTGAGGAATATCGGCGTGTGTTAGGTGTGAGACGACGTACGCTCTGTATGGCGACGAAGGCGACAGACCGACGTGTACCGGCAGGGACGGGGTGGGTAATCGGGATGGTGTTCGGCCTCGTGTTGGGTGCAGTCGGGTGGTGGATGACCCGAGAGATAACGATACTCCTCGTTATCTTCGTCGCGACGGGGACTGCGTTGGGCTACGCGCTCGAACAGACGCTGAATCCGACACCACTGACGCCGACGCAACGACGCCTCATGCTGGCACTGCTGGTTCTCGGTGTCGTCGTTGGCGGGGCTGTGTTCCTCTACGCCTCGATTCTCGGCTAATTGCTGGCTTCGGCGGATACGCTTCGTGGTTGGCCGCTGTGTCCGATTTTATCAATGATGCCGACTCACATCCAGTCATGCGCGCGGTCAGATTCCACGAACACGGCGGACGCGACGTACTGCAAGTAGACGATATCGACACACCAGAACCACAGGACGACGAAGTCCTCGTTGAAGTCGTCGCGGCGGGTGTCAACCCCGTCGATACCTACTTCCGCGAAGGGTCGTACAAACCGTTCGCCATGCCGATGATTCCCGGCGTCGATGTTGCGGGCGACGTCGCCGCAGTCGGACCGAACGTGACGGACTTCGAGGAAGGCGACGCCGTCGTCGGAACCGGCATCGGGAAGGACCACTACGGCGGCTACGCAGAGTTCGCTGCCGTCCCGACCGACCGTCTCGCAGTGCTCCCAGACGACGCCGACCTCGTCGCTGCCGGTGGTGCGGGCGTCGCGGGCGTCACCGCGTGGCGCGCACTCGTCGACCACGGAGAGATGCAACTCGGTGAGACGGTGCTGATTCACGGTGGGTCGGGTGGCGTCGGCCACGCCGCAGTCCAACTCGCCGCAGCGGCAGGCGCACACGTCGTCGCAACCGCGGCACCCGACTACCACGAACGCGTGTCGGAACTCGGTGCAGACGTGGTACTCGATTACAACCGCGACGACCTCGCTGAGGCAGTCACAGACGCCGCGGTCGGTGACGGCGTCGACCTGACGCTCGACCACCGCCTCGACGACTATCTCCAGTTCGACGCCGACGTCGCGGCGACTGGTGGCCGAATCGTCGGTATCGGCGAGAACGACCCACAGGTCGGGTTCGACCTCTCGTCGTCCGCGCGTGGGAAGGACCTCTCGATCACGATGATGAGTATGTTCAACACCCCGGAACTCGCCGCCCCACTGTGTGAACTCGCCGGAATGGTCGACGCGGGCGAGTTCGAAATCGACGTCGCACGAACCTACGACCTCGACGAGGCCGCCGAAGCACAGCGTGCTGTGATGGAAGATAGCTTCCTCGGGAAACTCGTCATCACGCCCTGAGCACTGACCGGCTCTGTTGTTGGAGTCGACGCGTGCGGCGGCCACACTGCCGCGACCGAATTGTGGGCACGCGTTTCCGCGACCGGGTTCTGGACACACGTTGCCGCGACCGAATTATGGGCAATGCTGACGTAGGACACGGATATGGACGTGACCTACGATTTCGATGGGACAGTCGCACTCGTAACCGGTGCCAGCGGCGCGCTCGGCGGTGCAATCGCGCGAGCATTCCACGACGCGGGAGCGAACGTCGCCGCCGCGGATGTCGTCGAACCCGACGACGAAGACGGCTTTTTCGACGCGGACGGCGTCCGGTTCTACGAGGGTGACTTCACCGACGAAGCCGACGTTGCCCGCGTCGTCGACGCCATCGCTTCCGACTTCGGTCGCATCGACCACCTCGCAAACATCGCAGGAACGTGGCGTGGTGGAACACCTCTCGACGAAACCGAGGTGGGGACGTTCGACTTCCTCTTCGACGTGAACCTCAAGACGATGTTCCTCGCGTCGAAACACGCCATCCCGCACCTCAAAGAGACTGAGGGCTCCATCGTGAGTGTCTCTGCTCGCTCGTCACTCGAAGGCGGAACCGGAGACGGCATCTATCGAGCGTCGAAAGCAGGCGTTCGACTCCTCACCGAAACGATTGCGAAAGAGAACAAAGGCCTCGTGCGGGCGAACGCGGTGATGCCGAGTGTCATCGACACTGCGATGAACCGCGAGATGATGCCCGACGCTGACTTCGACAAATGGGTCAGGCCAGAAGAAATCGCCCAGACCGTTCTGTTCCTCTGTTCGGATGCCTCGTCCGCGACGAGTGGGGCCGCCGTCCCCGTCTATGGCGAGGTGTGATAGTCTCAACCGCGGGGCATAATATTACCAACCATGCCACATATTTCCACAGTTTCGCGCACGGATTTTTACACACCACGTGAGCGATTCACGAACACGACACACGTTAGAAAATAGAGGTGAAGTAGGCGAAAAATCCGGACAAACGTCCCATCATTTATCTTCGGTTAGAGAATTATGTCGAATTTCACTCCGATATGCGACTGCATACCGCGTCATTTATCACACCCACATCGGCAAGAGTGGGATAGAAATGAGTGAACGAGAAACATGGGCAACCAGGGCAGGATTCATCCTGGCTGCCGTCGGCAGTGCAGTCGGCCTCGGGAACATCTGGCAGTTCCCGTTCAAGACTGCGCAGTTCGGTGGCGCGTCGTTCCTGATCGTCTATCTGATTGCCGCACTCGGTATCGGTCTTCCGACCATCCTCGCCGAGTTCGTCATCGGGCGGAAGAGTAACCTCAACACAATCAGCGCCTTCGAGAAACTCGGCTACAAGAACTGGCGTATCGTCGGCGCACTCGGCCTCTTCACCGGGTTCTGGATTCTCTCGTACTACAGCGTCGTCGGCGGGTGGGTCCTCCGATATCTCGGTGGCAGTGTGACCGGTGCGTACTTCGGTGCACCAGCAGAGTACTTCGGCCAGATTTCCGCCGGCATGGACGCACTCGTGCTCCACGCCGTCTTCATGGCGCTCGTCATCGGCATCGTCGCCGCAGGTATCGAAGACGGCATCGAGAAGGCAACGAAACTGATGGTCCCGAGTATCGTCGTTATCCTCGGCGCACTCGCTATCTTCGCGTTCACACTCCCCGGTGCATCCGAAGGCTACGCGTACTTCCTGTCGCCTAACTTCGACGCACTCGCCTCGAACTTCGGTGAAATCGTCCCGTTCGCAGTCGGCCAGGCGTTCTTCTCGCTCTCGCTCGGGATGGGTGCGATGATTACCTACGCGTCCTACATCGACGGCGACGAGAGCCTGTTCGGTGACGGTATCACCATCGTCTTCCTGAACAGCTTCGTCGGCATCCTCGCTGGTCTCGTCGTCATCCCGCTGCTGTTCGCACAGGGTATCGACCCCAACACGAGCGGTGCGGGTGCGGTGTTCATCAGCGTCGCTGGCGCGTTCGGAAGCCTGCCTGCCGGACGCATCATCGGCGTCGTCTTCTTCGCAGTCGTCCTCATCGCGGCGCTCTCGTCGGCGATCAGCCTCCTCGAAGTCGTCGTCGCGTGGGCCATCGACAACTACGACGTGTCGCGTCCGCAGGTGGCCACCCTCCTCGGTGGAATCATCTTCCTCCTCGGCGTCCCGTCGGCACTCGACACGGCGTGGCTCGGCTGGTTCGACACGCTCGCGTACAAGTTCTTCCTGCCGGTTGGCGTCCTCGGCATCCTCGTCTTCGCGGCGTGGGTCTACGGCGCACCGGCCATCGACGAACTGATGAAGGGCAGCGGACTCGGCGAAGGAGTCGGCCTGACGTGGCTCTGGCTCGCCCGCACGCTCGTCATCGTGGCCGTCGTCGTCACGCTGGCGCTGGGCTTCCAGACCCTCTTCCTCGGCGAGAACCCGGCCATCATCCCGCCGCTCTGAGGCGACGAGTTCTCGTCGCATCGGGCAGAAACACGTTCCATTTTTGAGCAGTTACGAATCGTCAGTGGCAAGGCTTATTTTTCGGCAATTTGGTGTTGATAATTGCGCATAGATGGGGTAAAGCCGTTAAATTTCTGCGATGACGGTTTTTCAGTTCGAAAGTCATTTGAGGGGCGAACGGGGAATGAGAGCCAATGGCACGAGAAACATGGGCAACACGGCTTGGATTTATCCTCGCCGCCGTCGGAAGCGCAGTCGGCCTCGGGAACATCTGGCGATTCCCGTGGCAGACCGCAGAAAACGGTGGCAGTGCATTTCTGGTCGTCTATCTCGCAATCGTACTGCTGGTCGGAGTCCCCGGACTCCTCGGTGAGTTCGTCATCGGCCGCCGGGCGAAGAAATCACCAGTCGGCGCACTTCGTGACCTCTCCGGGTCGAAAACGTGGGGATACGTCGGTGCGTTCTCGGTTATCGCCGGCATCTCGCTGCTGTCGTTCTACAGCGTCGTCGGCGGGTGGATTCTCCGGTACCTCCTCGAAAGCGGGGCAGCTGTCGTCGGTGGGAATCCCGCCTACTTCACGAACCCCGGCCAATACTTCGGCGGTGTCTCCGCCGGCGCGGATGCCGCGCTCTACCACCTCCTGTTCCTCGGATTGACCGCCCTCATCGTGTTCGCGGGCGTCCGCAAAGGAATCGAACTGGGAACCAAACTCATGATGCCCGCGATTCTCGTGCTGCTCGTCGGCCTCGCAGCGTGGGCCGCGACCCAACCGAACGCCGCGGCCGGATACGCATTCTTCCTCCGGTTCGACCCTTCGGTCATCTCCGAGAACTTCTTCGCCATCCTCGGTCCTGCCGCCGGACAGGCCCTCTTTACGCTCTCGCTCGGTGCCGGGACGATGATTACCTACGCCTCGTACCTCGACGAAGACCGCTCACTTCCCTTCGACGGCGCGGCTATCGCTGTCCTCAACACGAGCGTCGGCGTCATCACCGGCCTCGTCGTCTTCCCCCTGCTGTTCTCACAGGGTATCAACCCAACCGAGACGGGGACCGGTCCCGGCGCACTGTTCGTCGGCCTCGCGGGTGCGTTCTCGCAACTTCCCGCCGGCACGCTCATCGCGACGGCATTCTTCGCCGTCGTGACGCTCGCGGCGCTGTCGAGTTCCATCAGCATGCTGGAGATTCCCGTCGCGTTCCTCGTCGACGAGTACGACATCTCCCGCAAGCAGGCAGTGGTCGGCATGACGACGCTCGTCGCCGTGACGGGGACTGTCTGTGCGTTCAACCCGGCTATCTTCGGATTCGTCGCGGGCACGCTCGTCAACATCCTCTTGACCGCCGGCCTCGCCGCCTTCCTGCTCTTCATCGGGTGGGTCATGGGCCGTGACGCGCTCGAGGAGTTCGCATCCGGTGCTGGGTCGGTCGGTCGCGCACTCGCAACGCCGTGGCTCTTCGGGGCCGGTGTCGTCCTCCCGTTGTTCCTCGTCTTCACGCTCCTGACACACTTCGGCGTGGACACGACCATCGGCTTCTGGCCGACTGTCCTCGTCTCTGTCGCCGCGAGCGCTGTCGCGTTCGCCGGCCTGCGTCGCCCCGGCTCGGTTATCTAACGACGCTTCGGTCTCCGATTTTTCACCTCCAGTTCTCCTCCGCAGACGCTGTCATCCAGGCTTCGTATTTTGGAGCGTCGTATTTCACTCAGGTGACAACTAATACGACAGTTGTCGAAACAAGGGTTGCCGGATTGCGGAACTCCTTTGACCCCAGACTACGCACCGAATTTCAATGAGCGACGGTGGTCTGGCATGACGATGGAGGACCGCATCGACGAACTCAACGAGAAGCGTGAACGAGCCCTGAAAGGCGGTGGCGAAGACCGAATTGCCTCCCAACACGACAAGGGGAAGATGACCGCCCGCGAGCGGATAGACTACTTCCTCGACGACGGGAGTTTCCAAGAGTTCGACCAGTTCCGAACGCACCACAACCACAAGTTCGGAATGGAAGAGAAGAAACTCCCCGGCGACGGCGTCGTCACGGGCTACGGAACGGTCGATGGGCGGACCGTCTTCGTCTTCGCCCACGACTTCACCGTCTTCGGTGGGTCACTCGGCGAAGTGTTCGCCGAGAAGGTCTGTAAGGTGATGGACAAGGCGATGGAAGTCGGCGCACCCGTCATCGGCCTGAACGACTCCGCTGGCGCACGAATCCAGGAGGGCGTCCAGTCCCTCGGCGGGTTCGGTGAAATCTTCCGCCGAAACACCGAAGCATCCGGTGTCGTCCCGCAGATTTCTGCGATTATGGGCCCCTGTGCAGGCGGTGCTGTCTACTCTCCCGCACTGACAGACTTCACGTTCATGGTTCGCGACACCAGCCACATGTTCATCACCGGCCCGGACGTCATCAAGACGGTCACCGGTGAAGAGGTCACGTTCGACGAACTCGGCGGTGCGACGACGCACACCGCCACGAGTGGTGTCGCACACTTCGCCACCGACACCGAAGAACAGGCGCTCGACGATATTCGGCATCTCCTCTCGTATCTCCCGCAGAACAACGTCGAAGACCCACCACGTGTCGACCCGTGGGACGACCCAGACCGCGTCGACGACTCGCTCGCGGAAGTCGTCCCCGACCAACCGCGAAAACCGTACGACATCCACGACGTACTCGGTGGCGTCCTCGACGAGGGGTCGTTCTTCGAGGTACAGGAAGACTTCGCGAAGAACATCGTCGTCGGATTCGGCCGACTCGACGGCCATTCGGTCGGTCTCGTCGCCAACCAACCGCGGGTGAACGCCGGAACGCTCGACATCGAGTCGTCCGAAAAAGCGGCCCGATTCATCCGCTTTTGTGACTCGTTCAACGTCCCCATCCTGACGTTCGTGGACGTTCCCGGATTCCTCCCCGGAACCGACCAGGAACACAACGGCATCATCCGCCACGGCGCGAAACTGCTCTACGCCTACTCCGAAGCGACGGTGCCGCTCATGACCGTCATCACGCGCAAAGCCTACGGCGGCGCGTACGACGTCATGGCCTCGAAACACCTCGGCGCGGACGTGAACTACGCGTGGCCGACCGCAGAAATCGCAGTGATGGGGCCACAGGGTGCGGTCAACATCCTCTACCGCGACGAACTGGAAGCGGCCGACGACCCGGACGCCCGTCGCGACGAACTCATCGAGGAGTACCGCGAAGAGTTCGCCAACCCCTACACCGCTGCAGACCGTGGCTTCGTCGACGACGTTATCGAACCCGGCGAGACGCGCAAGCGACTCATCTCGGACCTGCAGATGCTGAAGTCCAAGCGGAAGTCGCAACCAGACAAGAAACACGGTAATATTCCACTATGAGCGAGGACCTGCGCTCCGGGCTCTCGATTCCTGACGACGCCGACCCCGAGGAGGCAGCAGCCATCGCCGCCGCAGTCGGTGCGCATCTCCACGACCAACAGGTCGCCGCCGCTGCCGCAGCAGCAGACGACGAAGAGACGTGGAACGACAAGCGCTGGCAGTTCGCCGGACGACTCCGGTCTGTCACCGGGTGCGCCCGTCGCGTCCCGTCCAGTGCCCCGACGAACGCGTGGGCCGCGTCGGGTCGAACCGACCGGTTCTAACCCACGTCGTACGGTTCTGGTAGAAGATTTGACCGTTGATTCGTGTGAGAAGCACCTGCTCCGTCGCGCCAGCGCTGCCGCTCCCGCCACGGGTGGAAAAGAGGATTCGCAGAGAGAATCGTCTGCTTCGAACTTACGCGGCCTGGCTGCCTTTCTTCCGGGTGATGTAACCGGCGATACGGTTACGGACGCTCTTCGATTCCACCGTGGTCAGTTGACTGACGCTGTCCTTGTTCGTCTCGAAGTCCGTGTTGAACGCCTGCGGGTAACGCTCCAGCAGGATGTTACCAAGTTGCTTGACGTACTTGGGCTTGATTGCCATGTGCAGAATTTCCCCGGACGAACACTAAAACGATTCGTTCCGTCTTTGCGAGGCCCGCTCGCGCCACCCCGTCACCTCGTCGATTCGTTCGAACGCATCACGCTCTCTCGGTCCGCCGCATTTCTCGACTGTCGTTTCGAAGTACGCGAGTCGAGTGAGCAGTTCGTCGGTATCGAAGGCAGGAACGTCCAACCGAGAAGCGGCGACTGTCGCGTCGATGACCGCACCGAACCCTCGGTTGATGGTGAACGGCCGGGTCGCTTCGACGCCGGCGTCGACGGGAGCGAGTTCCCATCGCTCCCAGTGTGTTCCGTCGTCCTCGCCTGATTCGACCATCGTCGCGGTGACTTCGACCCACGCGTCCGCCGCGTCGAGGACCGGCGAGTCCGTCTCGTAGATGGTCATCGCCGCTTCCACGAACGCCCGCGGGTCGGAGACGAACTGGACGACACCGCCACCCTGCCGGTGGAAGTTTCGACGAGTGCGAGTGTTCCCCCACGTCGTCGCAGTTACCGGGTCGTCGGGGGCGTCGGGCGCGTGAAGCCCCAGCGCCGCCTGATTCCACCGGTCGTTCGGGCCGAGCGTCGCGACCACCGATTCGGTGACGCCGCGAAGTTCGACTGGCCACTCGATGGTCGGTGGAGAGTCATCACCATTCGGAGTAACCGTCACAGCGGCACCCCCCGTTCGAGTGCCACGAACGCCGCCGCACAGACGATATCGGCAGTCGTTCCGGGGTTGATGCCGTCGGCGACGAACGACTCGGCGAGTTCTTCGGCCTCGTCCAACGTCGAGACGGCCGCCGCGCGGTCCATCACGTCGCGGGCGACGGTCTCGCCGTGATTCGTCACGACGAGTGTATCCGGTTCTTCCGTGAGCAGGTCGATAAACGCCCGCGCGACGCGGTCAGTGACTGGGCCATCGTCCTCGAGAATCGCAGCAGCCGCGCGGAAGGTTCGCTCGAATCCACCTGTCCACTCGCGGGCGTTCGCGTCTCGGTCTGCACTGAGG
The DNA here is from genome assembly GCF_048158745.1 of Haloferax sp. DFSO52. NCBI lineage: Archaea > Methanobacteriati > Methanobacteriota > Halobacteria > Halobacteriales > Haloferacaceae > Haloferax > Haloferax sp. DFSO52. Next base: position 801,510 of record NZ_JBLOPB010000002.1, read on the forward strand.
ACCATAATATCGAAGAGCGTGAGCGACTGCTCTCTCAGCGCTGGTTCTGCTCTCGCACCTCTGCGAACGTCGAGGTCAGGTGCGTCTTCGGGTGGGTCGCCCACGGCGACATCGACGTACTCGAACGCTCGATAGAACGATACCGCGTCGTCGACGGTGGTCGACCGAACGACGTCGGTCACACCCTCGGGAGAGAGGTCCCCAGCGGCCGACGCCCGGACGAGCGGAACCAGCAGGAGGAGGCATCCGAACTGCGTGTTGCCACCGCCTTGCTTACTCATCCCTTCGACAGCGGTCTCGAACGCTGTTCCGACTGTCGCGCCTTCCTCGGCGAGTCGAAGTCCCGGTCCAGACCCGACAGCGCCTGTCAGGAAGTGTTCGAAGTGGAGATCCGAAAGGTCGCGTCGGCGGTCCACGTTGCCGGGTTTGGGCGTTCCGGCGACTTCGAGGAGCAAGGCGAGTTCGGCGTGTCGCGCGGGTCCGAATCCGCGGTCCGAAACCGGTCCAGTGACCATCAGGGCGACACCCCCCGTTCGCTCTCGGACAGCGGTTCCGTCTCGTCTCCATCGAACCACTCGTCAACGGCGTCTCTGACCCGGCGAAGCACAACGGGGTCGTCGCTCGGGCGGCCGACACTGACCGCGTCTGCGCCGTACTGGAGATACTCGTGTGCAGTCTCCCGGTCGCGAACACCGTTGTTAGCGACGACGAACAAATCCGGGGCGGCAGCGACGATGTCGGCAATCACGGATTCGGAGTCCATCGCATCCACGTGGAGCCACGACGCTCCAGCATCTCCGAGTTTCGGGGTGAGTTCGGGGAGCGAGACGCCGTCGACTTCGGCGCGTACTTTCACGCCGACTGGTGCACCGAATTCGGCCGCCGCAGCGACGTATTCGACGAGACGGTCGGTGTCGCGGAGGAGCGTCTCGCCACACCCGACGGCACACAGTTCGTCCTGTCGGCAGTGCGCGTTCACCTCGACGCCTGCACCGTGGTCTGCACAGAGTGCGGCCACGCCGCGAATCGGGTCCGCAGTGGTCGCGCGGACGTTGACGGCCGCGAAGATGTCTGTGTCCGCGAGTGCGTCGAGCTGTGTCTCCACGAAGGCCAGTGGGTCGTCGGTGAGGAACTCCGAGCGGCCACGGGCCACGAGGGCGCGTGCGGCGTCTTGTGCGGGTTGGTCGAGCGCGACGCCGCCGAGGAACGCTGCCCCGACGTGTGGAGCAGCTGTGCGGGCCCACGCTGCGTCGGACTCGCCGCTGAGACTTGCGACGGCCACGCGCGGGTCGAACATCACGACACCTCCGCGAACGCCGATTCGACCGCACGTGCGACTCGTTCGGCGTCTTCGGGCCCGTCGATGCGGGTGTCTGTGCGGACGACGGGTCGGTCGAGGTCGGTTCCATCGGCGTCGTCGAGGACGAACGCGTCCGCGAAGGGATAGGCGTCGGCGACACCCGCCGTCGATGGGTCGTAGCCCACACCAGCCATGAGGTCCGCAGCAGGGCCGGAGAACACAGTGTCCTCGACGAACGGCGAGACGGCGACGACTGGTGTCGATTCGAGCGCTGTTTCGAACTCGTCGAGAGCGAGCATCGGGCCGATACTCGTCACGGGGTTCGACGGCCCGACGACGACGGGGTCGGTGAGGGCGTCTGCGACGGCGTCGGTGATGCGTGCGTCGTCTGCGCCGCGGAACTCGACATCGAGGACCGTGGGTTCGGCGCGGCGGTGGACCCAGTATTCTTGAAAGTGCATCGTCCCCTCGTCGGTGTGGACGAGCGTCGCCACGGGGTCGTCGCTCATCGGGAGGAGCGAGATGTCGAGTCCGAACGCCTCGGCGAGTGTTCGGGTGACTTCGGTGAGCGACTGTCCTTCGTCGAGAAGCGAGGTTCGGGTGATGTGGACCGCTCTGTCGCGGTCACCAATCTCCATGAACTCCGCGATGCCGGAGAAGCGTCGCCAGCGGGCGATGTCGCGGCCTGTCGTCTGGGTCTCGTCCGAGAGATACCGCGGCCCGGCGTCGAGGCCCGCGGCGGCTGCGAGTCGGCGGAGTTCGTCGTCGGTTTCGGTGGTGTCGTCCGCGATACCCCACCACCGGTCAGTGTCGAGGACGCCGCCCTCAGAAAAGAGAACCGTATCCACGTCCGGGCAGACGAGATGCCCGCCGAGTTCGACGTCGTCGCCCGTGTTCGCGACGACTGTCGTCTCGGCCGGGTCGAACACCTCGGCAGCGCCAGCGAGGAGTTTGGGGGTGCCCGTGCCCCCGGCGAGGAACGTTGTCATGCTCGGCCGTAGGACGAGTGTCGGTTTGAAAGTTCCCTCCTCGGGAGTCGCGCGAGAGACGGGACAACACGAATCACAGAACGATTATCGTTTCAGACGGGCGATATGAATTGTGTCACAGTCTTCGCCCTCCCCTCGCGTTCTCGTCCTCGTCGCTGTCGTCGTTCTGGCGGCCATCGGCAGCGGATTCCTCCTCGCCGATTTCGAAGCGGCAACCTTCGAGACGAAAGCGAGTTCGACGACGACCGCCGCCGGGTCGAATCTCGATTCGCTCCCACCGGTCTCCAACGGATACCTCGTCGTCGACGCGCCGGACGCCATCCGCGACGACCTGACCGACGAGCTCGTCGCCGCCTTCGAGCAGAAAGGACTGGACCTCGAACCCATCGACGCCCGCGACTCGTACGACCGTCCAGTCGTCGTCGTGGTCGTCGACGAGTGGAACCCACGGTGGACCCCCGTCCTCTCGTCTGGAAGCGTGTCGTGGCGTGTCGTCTTCGACGCCGGTGGTCACGCCGAACACGTCGACGCCGCGCTCGCGGACGAACCACTGGAGTACTCCTCGGAAATGGGGGCAGACCTCACCGTCACGGCCGACATCGACATCGACCTCGGCGCTCGGGGGGTCATCTCTCGACCGGCGTACTACGGCCACCTCGTGAGCGCGGTCGCCGACGCCAGCGCGACGCAGACGATGGCGCAGATAGACGGCTAGCGATCCGGTATCTCCTGCCGAAGACGCCGAGAGACAGTGTGGATATTTGATGGCGGGCGCACAGGTCTCTGTATGACCGCGGTCAAAGACAGCGTCCACGACTACATCTCGCTCGACCCAGTGGCCGCCGACCTCGTCGATACACCCGAGTTCCAACGACTTCGGCACATCAAGCAGCTCTCGACGGTGCGTCTCGTCTACCCGTCTGCGAGTCACACCCGGTTCGAACACAGTCTCGGTGTCTACCACCTCGCCTCACAGGCAGTGTCACATCTCGACATCGACGGTGACCGTGCCGACCACGTCCGTGCTGCCGCGCTGCTCCACGATATCGGACACGGCCCCTACGGCCACCAGACGGAAGACCTGATTCGTCGTCGGACCGGCCGTGACCACGACGAAATCGAGCACTTGCTCGACGGAACTCGCGTCGGTGAGATTCTCGAAGCACACGGACTGTCGCCCGCCCGTGTGGCCGCCATCGTCGATGGCGAGGGGCCTGTCGGCCAGTTGGTCTCGGGCGAACTCGACGTGGACCGGATGGACTACCTCGTTCGCGACGCCCACCACACGGGCGTCCCCTACGGCACCATCGACCACGGCCGACTCGTCAGAGAACTTCGCTACCGAGACGGTGAACTCGTCCTCGCAGAAGGGAACGTCCAGACGGCGGAGTCGTTGTTGCTGGCGCGGGCGCTGATGAACGGGACCGTCTACCGACACCACGTCTCGCGTATCGCGGGTGCGATGCTCGAACGTGCGTCCGAACGACTCCTCGAAGACGGCCTGCCAATCGAGACGTTCGTCAGGATGGCAGACCACGACTTGCTCGTCGCACTCGGTGACCGCGTTCCCGAACTTGGTCGGCGTATCGAGAGTCGAAATCTGTACAAGCGCGCAGTCTGGGCCGCTCTCGATGCCGTCCCTGCAGACGTCGTCGAATTCGATTTCGCAGCATCGCGCGCGGCAGAACGCGAAATTGCCGACGTGGCAGGAGTCGCCCCGGCGTCGGTCATCGTCGATGCACCGCCGCGACCACAGATCAAAGAGTCTCGCTCGCGAGTCGTCGTCAACGGTGTCGTTCGACGCCTCGAAGACGCCTCCGAACTCGTTGGGGCACTCCGCGCCGCCGAACGCTCACAGTGGCGACTCGGGGTGTACGCACCGGAATCGATTCGCGACGACGTCGCTGCCGCCGCAGTCGACGTTCTCGACGTTCCGATACGTGGAACGACGCCGACGTGAGAGTCTGGACCCGAACGACACCCCAGAACTACAGGTTCCTCCGAACCCAACGTGACGCCGGACACGACGCAGAGTGATAGCCATCGGTGTGAGTGCGCACGTCACCGGAAGACCAACCAGCACAGATTTCCACGTTTCTCAGATTGTCTGGTGAAATTGTTGCTTAATCAGCTCTCTGCCGACCAGAACCTCTGAAAAGATAGACTCTTCTTCGGAATCTTCTTGAAAAATGTCTAAGGTGTTTATTTCGTGAGAGAGCCATCTGAGCACTATGGCAATCAACTGGCGTGCTGTCCTGTACGGCTTCGGAACCAGCCTCGTCCTCGGAATCCTCAGTGGTATCGCAATCCCCTTTACAGACCTGTCGCTCCCGATCGTCGGAGCGGGACTCACCGGCCTCATTGCGGGTGGTGTCGCCGGATACTACAACAACCGCTCGGTGATGAGTGACGCCACTCACGGTGCACTCGGCGTCGTCATCGGCGCACTCATCGTCGGCCTCCTCGTGACGCTCATCACGACGCTCGTCGCAGGCATCTTCGGGCTCGGACTCGGACTCGGACTCCTGGTCCTCATACTCGTCGCTGGCATCCCCGGTGCAGTCGGCGGTGTCATCGGCGGCTACCTCCACCAGGGCCGCGAAGAGACGATGGGTCGCCCAGCTGCCTGAGCGAGCCAAGGGCATCACATTCACCTCCGTTTTCTAGGCCACTGAGCGAATCCAAGACCTACTAGAATAGACAGTTTTGTTCAGTGTTCGCTCGAATTTTTCGTTCAACCGACGTTACGAACGCTCTGATGTTCAGAAATCTCATCCACAAATCCAGCACCTTCATGATATCTGTCTGAGGTTTTTATCCTAATTCACGTTGATATCTGTGGCATGGCAATCAACTGGCGCGCCGTGCTGTACGGCTTTGGTACACAAATCGTCCTCGGGTTGCTCAGCGGGTTCGTCATCCCGTTCACAGGCCTCGCCCTTCCACTCATCGGGTCGGGATTAGCCGGACTCATTGCGGGTGGTGTCGCCGGGTATTACAACAACCGAAGTACGACGAGCGACGCCACACATGGTGCGCTCGCAACGGTCATCGGTGCACTCGTCGTCGGAATTATCCTGACGGTACTGGGTACGCTCGTCGCGGGTATCTTCGGCCTCGGTGCAGGCCTCGGTCTCATCGCGCTCATCTTCGTCGCTGGCATCCCCGGTGCCGTCGGTGGTATCGTCGGTGGCTACATCCACCGCGGCCGCGAAGACGCCATGGGCAGCCCGGCTGCCTGAGACCACAGTCACCCTTCGTCCCCGTTTTTCCGTCAGTGTAAATCAGCGGAGAGAGCGTTTTTCCTCCCGATTCAGCCCATCCTTTTTACCCGATGACGGCCGAATGACCCACCATGACGACCATCAAGGACAGCGTCCACGACCACATCGAGGTCGAAGGCGCGGCCGAAGCCCTCCTCGATACGCCGGAGATGCAACGACTCCGGCGTATCAAGCAGCTGGGGACGGTCCAACTCGTCTATCCATCTGCGAACCACACCCGGTTCGAACACAGTCTTGGTGTCTATCACCTCGCCTCGCGGGCGCTCTCACACCTCGGTATCGAAGGTGACGCTGCCTCACACATCGAAGCGGCGGCCCTCCTCCACGACGTTGGCCACGGTCCGTACAGCCACAATATCGAGGACGTGACGCACCGACACACCGGGAAGTACCACGACGACGTGAACGAACTCGTCACGAGCGGAACCATCGGCGAGACGCTCGAAGCACACGGTCTAGACCCCGACCGCGTCGCTGCCCTCATCGCCGGCAACGGGCAGTACGGCCAACTCGTCTCGGGTGAACTCGACGTAGACCGGATGGACTACCTCGTTCGCGACGCCCACCACACGGGCGTCCCCTACGGTACTATCGACAACGAGCGCCTGATTCGCGAACTCGCGTTCGTCGATGGCGAACTCGTCCTCGCAGAAGGGAACGTCCAGACGGCGGAGTCGTTGTTGCTGGCGCGGGCGCTGATGAATCCGACCGTCTACCAACACCACGTCGCGCGCATCTCGAAAGCGATGCTCCGACGGGCGTCTGAAGGACTCCTCGCCGAACCGGATATCGATGCCCACGAACTCCGGCGAATGGACGACTACGACCTGCTGGTCGCACTCAGACTCACCCCCTCGACGAGCGAGTTCGCCGAGCGCCTCGCCACTCGAAATCTGTACAAACGTGCTGTCTGGGCCGAAATTCCGGACGTTCCCGACTCGGTCATCGACGCCGACCACGAGACGATTGCCGACTTCGAGCGGGAAATTGCCGACGTCGCCGACGTTTCGCGGGAGTCGGTCATCCTCGACGTCCCACCGCGTCCGTCGATGACCGAGTCGTCGTCGCGGGTGATGGTCAACGGCGAGATTCGGCAGTTAGAACGCGAATCACCGCTGGTGCAAGCGCTTCGGACGGCACAAGAACAGCAGTGGCGTCTCGGCGTCTACGCACCGGACGGGGAGACTGACCGCGTCGGACGCGCTGCCGCCGACACCCTCGGACTCGACATCGACGGCGCACTCGTCTCAGCGGTTCGACGCAACCTCAACGCCACGCTCGACGAGTTCGAGTAAGGTGGTCTCTTCCCTCGTTCCGAGACGAGAGGTTCAAGCCGCGCGCGACACGATTCGAGAGCAATGCAACTCGAGGGAACCGTACTTCGTGGGCGCGAGTTCGAACCGGTCGAGGGGCGCGTCGTCGTCGAAGATGGAACGATAACGGCCATCGAGGAGACCGACACCGATTCGACGGATATCATCATCCCGGCGTTCGTCAACGCACACACCCATCTCGGTGACTCTATCGCCAAAGAAGCGGGCGGTGGTCTGTCGCTCGACGAACTTGTCGCACCGCCAGACGGCCTGAAACACCGACTCCTCCGAGCGGCGAGCACCGAGGAGAAGGTGGCCGCGATGGCCCGCTCACTGCGCATGATGGAACACGGCGGAACCGCCGCCTGCATCGAGTTCCGCGAAGGCGGTGTCGAGGGCGTCGATATCATTCGACAGGCACTCGACGGACGCGATATCGACGCAGTCGTCCTCGGCCGTGAGACAGCCGACGCGATGGAGATCGCCGACGGATTCGGTGCCTCCGGGGCTCGCGACGCCGAGTTCGGAGCGCTCCGAACCGCCACAGAGGCGGCCGGCAAACTGTTCGGAATCCACGCTGGCGAGCGAGACGCACTCGACATCAACCCCGCGTTGGACCTCGACCCGGACTTCCTCGTCCACATGGTTCACCCCGAACCGCTCCACCTCGAACGCGTCGAAGACAGCGAGATTCCAATCGTGGTCTGTCCGCGGTCGAATCTCGTCACGGGCGTGGGCGTCCCACCGATTCGAGAACTCTCCGAACGCACGACTGTCGCACTCGGGACTGACAACGTGATGCTGAACAGTCCCTCGATGTTCCGCGAGATGGAATTCACTGCGAAACTCACGGACGTACCCGCCGCCGAAGTGCTCCGGATGGCGACCATCAACGGCGCGGACATCGCCGGGCTGAACTACGGACTCGTCGAGGAGGGCCGAGACGCGAAGTTGCTCGTCCTCGACGGCGACTCGGACAACCTCGCTGGCGTCCAAGACGTGGTTCGGGCCGTCGTCCGCCGTGCTGGACTCGCCGACGTAACAGACGTCTATCTCTGAGTCGTCGCTCTTTTGAGCGTCACCCTTCTGAGTCGTTGCGGCCCTCGTTGCTGCTTTGTTGCCGCTTTGTCCCCCCTTCGTCGCCTGTTCGTCGCTATTCTCGACGTATTCTGTCCGTCGCAAAGTGTTATTACCTGCTGTGGTAATATGTCACTAAGTGTCATGGTGTTGTACGACCGAATTATCGTTCCAATCGACGGGTCTGCGGGGTCGAGTCGCGTCGCGATTCACGCCGCCAAACTCGCCAACGTTCACGGTGCAGAACTGCACGGCGTGTACGTCGTAAACGCCGGGAGTTTCGCTGGACTCCCGATGGAGTCGTCGTGGGAGGGACTCGACGACCTGTTGCGTTCGGACGCCAAAGCAGCACTCGAACTCGTCGAGCGGGCGGCCGAACGCGAGGGTGTCCCGGTCGAAACCCACATCCTGGAAGGCAGTCCAAGCCGTGAAATCGTCGAATTCGCCGAACGCGGCGAGTGTGACCTCATCGTCATGGGGACACACGGACGGGGCGGCATCGACCGTCTGCTCCTCGGGTCGGTTGCAGAGAAAGTCGTCCGCGCGTCTTCGGTTCCGGTATTGACCGTTCGTATCGAAGGCGGGGACGAGGAGTCTGCGGACCTCGGTGCCGAGACGACTGGCGACGCCGCTGCAGAGTCACACGTCGAGACCGAAACGACGGCCGACCCGACTGCCGCGGCCGATGGCGAAGAATAGCAGTTAGTCGTTCTCAGGCACCGGACGAAGATGTTCGCAGTCTCCGGCGTGGACCCGCGTATCTCCCTCGTCGGTTCGGACGACGAGCGTCCCGGGATGTTCGACATCGACAGCGACGCCTTCGACGACGCCACCGGCGGTGTGGACACGGACTCGTCTGCCGAGCGTGTCTGCTCGCTCGCGCCACGCCGGGAGGACGCCGTCGAGGGCTGTTCGGTGTTCGTCGAACAGTTCGAGCACTCGCTGAACGAAGAGACGGCGTTCTACTTCGTTCGCTTCGGCGGCCACGCTGGTCGCGCCCTCGGGGAGCGTCTCAGGGTCGACGTTGACGTTGATGCCGGCCCCGATAATCATCCACGACACCCGGTCTGCTTCGCCTTCCATCTCGGTGAGGATGCCGCAGAGTTTGCGGTAGTTGTGGTTCGTGGGGTGACTGGCTGGGGGTGTTCCCCCGCTCGCTTTGCTCGCGGGGACGCCGTCTGCGTTCGCAGACGTGCCTCCACTCATGTCATTCGTGGAGACTCCGTCAGGCTCTGATGAGCCTGACGTGCCATCGTTCACTTCGCTCACGATGACTCCGTCGGACGCTGACGCGCCCGACGAGCGATTGCTCGCAGCACGCTCGCGCGTGCTGCTCACAATCACATCATTCGGCCACTTGATACTCGCATCCACACCCGCTTCACGCGCCGCATCACACACCGCGATGGCCATCGCCAGCGTGTACAACGCCGCGAACGCCGGTGGTTCGTCGGGGCGGATGAGGACGCTCATCGAGACGGTTCCGTCCGGTGCGGCCCACTCGCGCCCTTTCCGGCCTCTGCTGGCAGTCTGTTCGCGAGCGACGACGACGACGTCGCTCGCTCCGTCGGCAGCGAGTTCGCGTGCCCGGTCGTTGGTAGAGCCAAGCGTCTCGTGGAACTCCACGTCGTAGTCGGCATCGAGTCCGAATTCGATTGCCGGGCCGCCGTACTCGGGCACGTCCACCACGACGTAGCCCTCGTCGGTGCTCTCGATGCCGAAGCCATCGTCGCGAAGTGACTCGACGTGTTTCCAGACTGCGGCGCGAGAGATGCCGAGTCGCTCCGCGAGTTCGGGGCCGGAGACGGGGCCCTCGGCAAGTGCGGCGAGGAGGGCACGTCGCGTGTCGCTCATAGAGAGTGGTTCTTCAGGCCGGGAAAAGAGGTTCGCGGTTCTCGGTCGGTCGCGACCTTATTCGATGACGATGAGCACGTCGCCCATATCGACACTGTCGCCTTCTGCGACGAGGACTTGCGTGACGGTGCCGCCGCGTTCGGTGACCACGTCGTTTTCCATCTTCATCGCTTCGAGGACGCAGACGGTGTCGCCGGGTTCGACGTCGTCGCCTTCGTCGACGCCGACAGAGAGGATGGTCCCTTGCATCTCGGCGGTGACGGACTCGCCATCGCCTTCGATAACCTGCTGTCCGTCGTCGCCACCGTCGTCACGGCGCGTGCGCGGACCTGATGGTTTGGACGCCGCCGAAGCACCACCGACCGGGATGGCCGGGACGCCGCGTTCTTCGAGACTGACCTCGAAACGCTTGCCGTTGACTTCGACAGAGAAGGTTCGCTCGGTGACTTCTTCGTCGTCGTCGTTGCTCGTGACTGCCTCGGGTGCCCAGCGCTCGACTGCTGCCTCGATTCGGCTTCGGTCGACTACGTCGTCGAGATATTTCGTCGTGTGCGTGCCGTCACGGAACGCTTCGTCGGTGAGCATCAGGCGGTGGAACGGGATGACCGTCCGAATCCCTTCGATGTCGAACTCGGCGAGTGCGCGTTCGGCGCGGGCAAGCACTTCCGTGCGGTCCGACCCGGTGACGATGAGTTTCGCAATCATCGAGTCGTAATCGCCGCCGATTTCGTCACCCTGACGGACGGCGTCGTCCATGCGGACGCCGATGCCGCCCGGTGGGTCGTAGGTCGTGAGTTTGCCCGTCGCGGGGGCGAAGTTCTTCTCCGGGGCTTCTGCGTTGATACGGAACTCCATCGAGTGACCGTCGATTTCGACGTCGTCTTGCGAGAAGTCGAGTTCTTCGCCGGCGGCGACGCGAATCTGCCACTTCACGACGTCGAGGCCCGTCACTTCCTCCGTGACGGTGTGTTCGACCTGAATCCGCGTGTTGACTTCCATGAAGTAGAACTCGCCGTCTTCGACGAGGAACTCCACCGTCCCGGCGTTGGTGTAGTTGGCAGCGCGGACACCGCGCCGTGCCGCCTCGCCGATCTGTGCGCGCAGGTCGTCGTCGAGTGCCGGCGACGGTGCTTCCTCGATGACTTTCTGGTGACGGCGCTGGAGCGAACAGTCGCGTTCACCGAGATGGCGGACGTTGCCGTGTTCGTCGGCCAGAATCTGCACCTCGATGTGACGGGGGGCTTCGAGATACTTTTCGACGTAGACGGATGCGTTGTCGAAGTACGCTTCACCCTCGCGCTGGGCCGTCTCGAACTGGTCTTCCACCTCTTCTTCGGAGTGGACGACTTTCAGACCGCGGCCACCACCGCCACCTTCGGCCTTGATGGCGACCGGGTAGCCGTAGTCGTCTGCGACCGCCTTCACGTCCTCGGCAGATTCGGCGGGTTCGGTCGTTCCGGGAACGACCGGCACGTCGGCGTCCTGCATGAGGGCGCGGGCTTTCGTCTTCTCCCCGAGTCGTTCCATCGCGTCCGCCGAGGGGCCAATCCACTTGAACTCGGACTCTTCGACCTTGCGGGCGAACGTGGCGTTCTCCGCGAGGAAGCCGTATCCGGGGTGGATGGCGTCGGCACCGGCTTTACGTGCCGCTTCGATGACCGACTCGTGGTCGAGATAGGAGTCGGCCGCACGGGCGGGACCGATGTTGTACGCTTCGTCGGCGTAGCGCACGTGGCCGCCGTGTTTGTCGGCCTCGCTGTAGACGGCGACGGTTCGGACTCCTAACTCCTCGCATGCACGCATGACACGTACTGCGATCTCGCCTCTGTTGGCGACGAGAACCTTGCTAAACATTTGCGGTAGACTTTCTGGGAGTTGCACCTTATTCTATCGGTTTTTACCAACGTGTGTCGGTGTCCCGTTCGACGATTGACGATTTGTGTGTTCGACCGTGATAGACGCGCTGACGCCCCCGTTCGTGGCAATTATTGGGAACGAATATCGGCCCAAATCCAAACGGCCTTATGCGTGTGACACACTACGACACGGATAATGGCAGTACGAGTCGGAATCCTCGGCGCAACCGGTGCAGTAGGACAGCGATTTATCCAACTTCTCGAAGACCACCCCACGTTCGAACTCGCGGCCCTGACCGCGAGTGAGTCGAGTGCGGGCAAGCGATACGACGACGCGGCAAAGTGGCGCGTCAATACGCCCATCCCGGACGACGTCGCATCGATGGAAGTCGGCCGAACGGACCCCGCGGACGTCCCCGACGATATCGACCTTCTCTTCTCTTCGCTCCCCTCTTCTGTCGCCGCAGACGTCGAACCCAAGTTCCTCGAAGAAGGCTACGTCGTCTCGTCGAACTCCTCGAACGACCGGATGGCACCCGACGTGCCGCTGACGATTCCGGAGATCAACCCCGACCACCTCGACCTCATCGAAGTCCAGCGCGACGAACGCGGCTGGGACGGCGCGCTCGTGAAGAACCCGAACTGTTCGACCATCACGATGGTTCCGACGCTCGCCGCTCTCGACCAGTTCGGTCTCGACCGAGTTCACGTGACGACCCTGCAGGCCGTCTCGGGCGCTGGCTACGACGGCGTCACCTCGATGGAGATTATCGACAACGCCATCCCGCACATCGGCGGCGAAGAAGAGAAGATGGAGACCGAGTCGCGCAAACTGCTCGGCTCGTTCGACGGCGCGGAACTCAGTCTCCACGACGCCGAAGTCAACGCCTCGTGTAACCGCATTCCGACGCTCGACGGCCACCTAGAGAGCGTCTTCGCGGACCTCGAAGACGACGCCTCGCCCGACGACGTCGCGACCGCGATGCGTGAGTTCCCCGGTGTGGACCTCCCGAGCGCCCCCGAGCAACTCATCCACGTCTTCGACGACAACTACCGACCGCAACCACGCCTCGACCGTGACCGTGGCGACGGCATGCAGATCTCCGCCGGTGCGATTCAGGAGACGCCCAACGGTGTGAAGTACAACTGCCTCGCCCACAACACGATTCGCGGCGCTGCTGGTGCCTCGGTCCTCAACGGCGAACTGCTCGTCCAAGAAGGCTGGATTTAACGAAACAACTTCTTCTCGGCTTCTGAGCGTTCGATTTCGTCAGACGCTGCTCGCCACTCGTCGGCCAGCAGGCCGTATCTCAGTACGTCCACGTGTTCGCCATCGACGAACCCCTCCTCGCGGAGCACGCCCTCTCTCGTGAACCCGACTTTCTCGAGGACGCGAACCGAGGGCTGGTTCGTCTCGTACGCCTTGGCGTAGACTTTGTTCATCCGGCGCTCGTCGAACGCGTATCCGCAGATGGCTCGGACTGCATCAGTCGCGTAGCCCTCTCCCCAGTGCGTCGGCGCGACGATATATCCGACTTCGACTGCGCCCGTGATGGTGTCCGGCGGTTTGAGACCGATGGTACCGACTGGATTGCCGTCGTAACAGATGAGGAAGTTGATGTCGTCACCGTCGCCACGAGACTCGACCCACTGCTGTTCGGTCGTCCTCGTGACCGGGTCGACAGCGGCGATTCCCTGTCGGACTTCCGGAGCGTTGACCAGCTCGTGAAGAAAGTCGATATCCTCTGTCTCGATGGTGTGGAGTTCGATATTCTCACCTTGGATGAACACTGCCCCGGGCATGGCTAGAATCTCTTCTCGAACTGACTTGTAGTTCTACGTAGACCGTCCTGAGTTCCTGTCAGAAGGAACAGTCCGCTTCGCTGTCGCGTGTCGGTCCCGGCACGAAGAGTCAGACACCGTTTTCAGTGTGCACCTGTGGACGTGTGGGTATGGGACGACGAGGTGCCGAGACTGCGCTCGTTGCGGGCATCCTGTTCGCGCTCCTTGGACTCGTCGCGTGGGGGACGGGGAGAGCGTTCGTCTTCCCGAGTCTCGGCCCCTCTGCGTTCGCCCTCGCGTTCGCACGCCCCGGAGACAGACCCAGTGGTCGTCGCGTCGTGGGAGGACACGTCGTCGGCGCGGTCGCTGGCTTTCTCGCGTACACCATCCTCGCAGGCGACGTGGTGCTCACGGCGACGCCGCCTGCGTTTTCAGTCGGTGGGCTCCGACTCGTCGCCAGTGGGCTCGTCTCGCTCGTCGTGACGAGTTGGGGGATGGTCGTCACCGACACCGTCCACGCCCCCGCGTGTGCGACGACGCTCATCGTCTCGCTCGGGTTGCTCTCGTCTCCCGTCGAGGTGGGCATCGTCGTCGTGAGTGTCGTCTTGCTCGCCGTCGCGTCAGAAGCCGTGACTCGACAACAGGTCTCTCTCGAACACTGACGGAAAGCGCTGAATTCAGCGGGTAGACCGTGCGAGGCTGTCGCTCAGCGAGATTAAGCCATCGTACGACGTTGTAGCTGTGATTATGCGAAACCAGATACTCACCGTTTTCGTCGCCTTCCTCCTCGTCCTCGCGGGGTGTACCGGCGCGCCAACAGAGAGCCCGACAGCAACACCAGGCGGCGGGTCGTCCGGAGGGTCTGGTGGGTCCGGCGGTGGTTCAGATGGTGGAGACAGCACGGGTGAGTTCACCGTCAGTGATTCCGAGGCCGCCCTCGTCGATGCAGGGAGTTTCACGAGCACGTGGTCGTTCCGTCTCGTCGACTCCGAAGGTCAAGAATCGACGCTCACCAACGCCTACTACGTGGACCTCGATGCGAACCGAACGAGCGAGACGTTCACCGTCGCTGGCGATGGTGAGGGCGCGAGTTACGAGCGGTTCATCGCCGATGGGATGAGTTACACTCGGTTCGGTGACGGCAGCGACGTCATCTATCAGGTCGTCCCCGCAGATGGCAACCAGCTCGACTACGCGCTGGCCCGCGGCGCAGCCTTCGCCTACGACGACGTCGAAGAAGCCACGTTCGTCGGCACCGAGACGTTCGACGGCGTCACCGTGCAGCGATACGAGTACACCGACCCGATGCTCTGGAGACAGTACGGTGCAGGGACGTTTGGCTCTGACCAGAACGTGACCATCACCGACTTCACGCTCGTGGTTCTCGTGGACGAAGACGGTATCGCCCGCTCGTCCGGGTGGGAACTCGTCGGTGAGACCGAGACCGGTGAACGCGTCACTGCCGAGTGGCGCTTCGAACTGACAGCCCTCGGTTCGACCGACGTTCCGGACCCCGAGTGGCTCGACGAGGCTCGTGAAGAAGGGACAGTAACCTACTAACTTCCACTGTAACCCACTAACTACCACTGTAACCTACTAACACGACCACTCTGGCAGAACGAAGAGGCTACCTACTTCAATCACAGGATGGGGTATAATGACGCTCGATGACGACGCGCGGGAATACCACCGCCGTGACCCACCCGGAAAAGTCGAGATTGCGACGACGAAACCGACGAACACACAGCGAGACCTGAGCCTCGCGTACTCGCCGGGTGTGGCCGCACCCTGCCGCGATATTGCGACTGAAGAAACACTCGCGTACGAGTACACCGCGAAAGGGAACCTCGTCGGTGTCGTCTCGAACGGGACTGCTGTCCTCGGTCTCGGGGATATCGGTGCGCAAGCGTCGAAACCCGTCATGGAGGGGAAGGGTGTGCTGTTCAAGCGCTTCGCCGACATCGACGTGTTCGACGTCGAACTCGATATCGACGACACCGACGCGTTCGTCGAGGCAGTCGCCGCGATGGAACCGACGTTCGGGGGCATCAATCTGGAGGACATCAAGGCCCCGGAGTGTTTCGAAATCGAACAGCGACTCGCGGAGCGAATGGATATCCCTGTCTTCCACGACGACCAGCACGGGACGGCCATCATCTCCGGTGCGGCCCTCCTCAACGCCGCCGAAATCGCCGACAAGGAGCTTTCTGACCTCCACGTTACCTTCGGGGGTGCGGGTGCGGCGGCGACGGCAACCGCCCGGTTCTACGTCTCACTCGGCATCCCCCGCGAGAACATCACGATGTGTGATATCGACGGCATCCTCTCCGAGTCGCGGGCCGACGCGGGCGAACTCAACGAGTACACAGAACCGTTCGCCCGAGGCGTCGACGACGGGACGTTGGCCGATGCGATGGAAGATGCGGACGTATTTGTCGGCCTGTCTGTCGGCGGTATCGTCTCCCAAGAGATGGTTCGGTCGATGGCTGACGACCCTATCATCTTCGCGATGGCGAATCCGGACCCCGAAATCACCTACGAGGATGCCAAAGACGCCCGCGACGACACGGTCATTATGGCCACGGGCCGGTCCGACTACCCCAATCAGGTGAACAACGTCCTCGGATTCCCATTCATCTTCCGCGGTGCCCTGGACGTGCGCGCGACCGAAATCAACGAGGCGATGAAACGTGCCGCTGCAGAAGCGCTCGCCGAACTCGCCCGACAGGACGTACCCGACGCCGTCGTCAAAGCCTACGGTGACGAACCACTCCAGTTCGGTCCCGACTATCTCATCCCGAAACCGCTCGACCAGCGCGTCCTCTCTGAGGTGACACCCGCCGTTGCGAAGGCGGCGATGGAAAGCGGGTCGGCACGGGTCGAACGCGACCTCGACGCCTATCGCGAAGAACTCCACGCACGTCTCGGCAAGTCCCGAGAGATGATGCAGGTGGTCCTCAACAAGGCGAAGTCCGACCCCAAGCGGGTCGCACTCGCCGAAGGCTCCAACGAGAAGATGATTCGGGCGGCCTACCAGATGCAAGAAGAGGGAATCGCCCATCCCATCCTCATCGGCGAGACGACGGCCATCCTCCGGACGGCAGAAGAACTCGGCCTCGACTTCGACCCGACGATCGCCAACCCACACGGCGGCACGTGGGACCACTACGTCGACTCTCTCTACGAACACCGTCAGCGGAATGGACTCACTCGCAGCGAAGCAGCAGAACTCGTTCGGAACGACTCGGATTACTTCGCCAGCGTCATGGTCCAGATGAACGACGCGGATGCGATGCTCACCGGCCTCACCCACCACTATCCGTCTGCATTGCGCCCGCCGCTGCAGGTTATCGGCACCGCAGAAGATGCCAACTACGCGGCCGGTGTCTACATGCTCGCGTTCAAAAATCGCGTCGTCTTCTGTGCCGACGCGACGGTCAACCTCGACCCGGACGCCGAGGTGCTCGCCGAAGTCACGAAACACACCGCAGAACTCGCCCGTCGGTTCAACGTCGAACCACGCGCCGCACTCCTCTCGTATTCGGACTTCGGCAGCGTGGACAACGAAGGCGTTCGCAAACCACGAGATGCAGTCACACTCCTCCACGACGACCCGGACGTCGACTTCCCAGTGGATGGCGAGATGCAAGCAGACACTGCCGTGGTCGAAGAGATGCTCACCGACACCTACGACTTCGCGGCACTCGACAAACCGGCAAACGTCCTCGTGTTCCCGAATCTCGAAGCGGGGAACATCGCCTACAAACTCCTCCAGCGTCTCGGCGGTGCAGAAGCAATCGGCCCGATGCTCGTCGGCATGGACAAACCGGTTCACGTCCTCCAGCGCGGCGACGAAGTGAAGGATATCGTCAACTTAGCGGCGACGGCTGTCGTGGACGCGCAGCAGGAGTAACAGTCGAACGAGAGTAAGACCGGTTTCGAGTCGATCGGGGGACGATGCAAGGGTTTGGAAGACGAGCGATTCCGAGCCGGGAGGCGGCCGACTATGTACGTTGGCGTGGAAGGTCGTCGAAGAAAGCCGTGACCATCTCGAGTTCGGTCGGGACGAGGTCACACTCTTCGAACTCGTCTTTCGCATCGCCTTCGGCGTACATCTGTTTTTCAGGGAGTCCGTTCATCCCCGCCATCGCGGCATCTTGGAGGACGCGACATCCGTTGGCGAGTGCGTCGGTCATACATCCAAATTCTGAAAGCGGTTCCTTGACTGCCGCAATCTTTGTCGTTTCGGCGAGAGAGCCGTGTAGGTCTTCAAACTCTCGAGAGAGTCTATAGAAGCTACTCGCCGCGCCGTCGTAGTTCTCTTCTAAATATTCGCTAAAGCTCTGGTCCAGTTCGAGTACGTGACTGCTCAGGCTGGCGACTAAATCTGCAAATCGTTCGAAGACGGAGAGTTCGGTTTCGATTTGAGCGACCGTTTTCGTATACGCGGCCGGCTTGAGCGCGGTAATTGCGCCGAGACTGCTTGCTTTGGATTCTTCTTTCATCGAAGAAACAGCCTTCTTTGCGTCCTCGACTGCCGAAACGATTTCGTCTGCTCGTGAGCTGACTTGGTCGTACTCACCGAGATAGAACCTCGAGACGGCGTTCTTCGATCGGCGATTCGCTTCGCCGAGTTGCTCGAACGATTTTCCCGCCCACCAGAGGAACCAGTACACATCTCGAAGGCGCGACTGGCGCTCTCGTTGGTCTTCGCTGGCAGTTTCGATATCGTAGAACAGCTCCCGTGCAGCGTAGAGATGTTCGGCGTTTTGGTTGAACGAGAACCGAGACGTCGAGTTCAGGTCAAGAAATCCCTTATTTTTGCCCGCAGCAGCGGCATATCGTTCAACGGTCCTGTCGAGGTGCACCGTGATTTGGTTCAGGGTTTGCTCGACTTCGTCTGGTGTCTCTGGGGTTTCTGTTTCGGTTGTCGTCTCCGGCGTCGTCGTCTCCGGCGTCGTCCTGGTCGGTGTCGCTGTTGTCGTCGTTGTTGGGGCAGTCGTCGTGGTCGGTGTCCCAGCAGGGGGGTCTGACGCGATACACCCACCGAGGGATATCGCCCCTGCTGTGAATAGGAAGGCACGTCGATTCATACTCAATAAAGACAGTCAGTTGAGATATAATTATTGGACAAATGACATCTTGGCGTGTGGTAACTGTCGTCTCAGGTGCGATTGGTGTCGATGACGCAGACGGAGTCTCTCGGGAGTTCGCGGACGAATTAATTGGTCACGAAGTCAGAGAGTCGGTGGAACGACTCGCGAATCTGGTCTCTGCTGACTTGCGTCGTCTCCCCGGTGTCGGAGTGTCGAACCTCGACGTGGTCGAAATGGGCGTCGTATCTGTCGAACAGAAGTGCTGCGGTCATCGTGAATCTCGTCTCGTCGAAGTCGTCTTGCTCGATGACGAGGGTGTCGTCCGTTTCGTGTACGTCGTGAACTTCGATTTCGTAGGTCTCAGCGATTCGTTCGACAGCCTGTGCGATTCCGTGGGGTTCCATGGCGCGCCATCAAAGTAGCGTGTAATAAAATTTCCTTTCGGAGACGACAGAATGGGTTGGAGTATGGGAGTATAGGAATTCGACTACTTACGCTCGTTGACTGTCTCTCCAATTACCAAGAGCGTACAATTTACTCGACACAGCCGGATTCTAGCGGACTCACGGCTCGGGATGGTTCACTGTTTTTGGACCGCGAACCGAGCGGAACGAGGCTTCGCGGGAAGTTTTTGGTCCACCGTGAGACGCAGCGCGTCTCACGAGCCTCCGTTCGCGTTCGCTCACGGAGACTGATTTTTGCGAGGAGACTGTCGCTCGAAGAGCGACAGTCGAAGAAGTAAAAAGGTGGAGTGGGACCGCTGAGAGTCGAACTCAGGTCCTACCGACCCCATCGGCAGAGGATACCACTACCCCACGGTCCCAGGGTGCATTCAAAGCGATGCGTGTCTCGCGGTTAAGCCCTTCGTTTCGTTGTCGGACTGCGGCGGTCTGTCGTGCGATGAGGTCGCAGTCTCGACCACGCAGTGGGTGTTCGAGTCGGACTCTCGAACAACAAGATTGTCGCGACGTTTCACGAATACTCTCCTCCGTGAGGTGTGGTCTCGCGGCCACGCAGAGAGAGCCACCAGAGCCCGCCGACGACTACCAGCACCCACCCGACGATGTAACCGTTGTCGTGGAGTGAAACCCGAAAGCCAGTGTGTGGCTCTATTTCGTCGACGTAGATCTGGTAGAACTGGTCGCCGTCGCGAATGACTGTCCAGCCAATCGGGTCGTGAGTTTCAAGCGACCCATCTCGAAGCAGGTCCTGCGTGCGGGAATCTGCCTGCTCGAGAGGGAGTGCCAGTGCCCCGTAGTAGGTTTCCAGCGAAACCCGTTCAGCCGAAATCCGTACAGTGTCGTCACTCCGGGTGGTCGTCACCCGGTATGGGTGGTACACCTCTGTGCCGTCTGCGTTCTCGTCGCCTTCGACTGCATAGTACTGGTACTCGGTGAGATACGAAAGCCGCCCCTCGTCGTCGGCTGGGATGGTGTACGAGCCGTTTCGTGCATTCCGGATGACCGACT
Source organism: Haloferax sp. DFSO52 (assembly GCF_048158745.1). Lineage (NCBI taxonomy): Archaea > Methanobacteriati > Methanobacteriota > Halobacteria > Halobacteriales > Haloferacaceae > Haloferax > Haloferax sp. DFSO52. Next base: position 821,530 of record NZ_JBLOPB010000002.1, read on the forward strand.
GTCGAACCTCGTCTTGGAGAGAGATAGTTCCCGCTGCTGGACCACGGTTGTCTTCGGAGCTAGAGAGCGAACGTGTGCGCCGGGTGTTGTACGCGACGATTGCCGGTGTCGAACCGTCGGACTGTGATATCTCGTAGACACCGTAGTTTATCGTCGTATCGGGTGTCGTCGCGTCGAGGGCGTACGAGCCACCGAGTATCACGCCGCCCAGTGCGACGAGGAGGAGTGCGGTCTTGGCAGCGGAGGGCATCTGATACGGAGACAACTAGTCTGGAAGTGCTTGTCGTTACTGGTGTCTGGTCAGAGACACGACTGCGTCCTTCGTGAGTTGAAATCTGTGGCCTCGACAGCGCCGAAATAAGAGGGAGTTCTCAGACCAACACACGCTCTAACGAGACGACGACGCCAGATTCAGCGTCCGCGTCGCCGACGAGTTCGCCGAGACAGACGGCCGACCCGTTTTCGGTGTAGCAGGCGACGAGGTCACCACGAGACGCGTCGGCATCCACGTCGAACACGCCGGGGGCGTAGACCGGTGCGCCGTTGGCGACTTCGCGGGCGGCGGTGTTGGCAATCGTGACCGACGGCAGGTGTGTCAGTGCGCGTTCGGCCGGGAAGACGAGGTCACGAAGCCACGACTCGTCACCTTCCTCGGCGAAGACGAGGGCGTCTTGCAGGTCGTGGAGGTCCACGAGGTCCGAATCGTCGAAGGGGTCAGTCGCAGTTCGGCGCAGGTGACCCATGTGGCCGCCGGTGCCGAGTGCGAGGCCGAGGTCGTGACAGAGTTTCCGGATGTACGTCCCCGACTCACAGCGAATGCGAAGGAGGGCCTGACGGTCTTTCACTTCGAGCAGGTCGAGGTCGTAAATCTCGCGGACACGGAGGCGACGCGAGACGGCCGACTTGCGCGGCGGTTTCTGGTAGAGTTTGGTCTCGAACTCGGCGACGGTCGAGTCGATGTCCGCGGGTGCGGGCCCGTGGAGTTCGAGCACCGAGACGTACTCTTTGGAGCCTTCGAGGAACACCTGCGCCATGCGAGTCGCGTCACCGAGGAGAATCGGCAGACAGCCAGTGACCTTCGGGTCGAGCGTTCCCGAGTGCGCAGCACGGTCGACACCGGCCATATCGCGGACCCACCCAGTCACCTGGTGGGCCGACGGCCCCGGTGGTTTGTCGAGGTTGACGACGCCGAACGAGAGGAGTTCGTCGACGCTTCGGTCTTCGGGTGGGGTGCGGAGCATGGTTAGAAGTCGTAGCGGACGCCTTCGACAGGGTATTTGCCTTCGTCTGCGTCCGCGTCGTAGGCTTCGACTGCAGCGGTACAGATGGCGGTCACTTCTTCGGGACCCCAGCGGGCCGTGTTGAGCGCGATATCGTAGATAGAGAGGTCGGTGATATCGATGTCGTAGTACTCGTTGTACCGGAGTGCTTCGCTCTCTTCGCGAGTGACGGTCTCTTCGCGCGCGAGTTCTGCGGACTTGTCTTCGCGGTCCGCGATTCGGGCCGCACGAACGTGGACGGGGGCGTCGAGCCAGAGTCGAAGGTCTGCTTCGTCACCTGCAAGCCACCCTGCGAGTCGTGATTCGAGGAGAACACCGTCGCGTTCGAGTGCGATGGTGCGGAGTCGGCGGTCGAGGTCGCGGTCGATTTGGTCGTCTTCTTCGGCGAGTTTGTTGAATTCGACGGCGGACATGTCGCGTTCGGCAGCGAGTTCGCGGAAGATGTCGCCTCCGCTGATGTGCTCGAGGTCGAACGCCGCGGCGAGTGCGGCGGCCGTCGTGCTCTTTCCGCTGCCCGGTGGCCCGGAAACAGTCAGTAACATATCCATGCTCCGTGGGGTTCACTAAAAGAGGTTATCGTTGGCGTCGGCCCCTGTGGGGGCTTCTCACGCCGGTCGAGAGAAGAAACGGGGTCGGAGAGTTACGACGTCGAGGGCGTCATGTCGATGTTGAGCCCTTTGCGGATAATCTGGGTGAAGCCCATCGAGCAGAGGAAGTACCAGACAATCCACGCCTGCATCGGGCCGATGACGCCATCTTTCCACGCGACTTCCCCGATCATCGGGAGCACGAGCGGTTCGAGCGTGACGTGCGGTTGGGCGTTCGCGCCGCCGACGCCGATGGCCCAGTACATCCAGAGGAACACCGGGATGGTGAGGAACATAATCCAGACCATCGGGCGGAACTGTTCTTTGAACATGCCCATCTGGTCGCCCATCGCTTCCATCTGTTCTTCCTGAATCTTTTCGAGTTCGGCGTCGTCGTCGTTCGCACGGGCTTCCTTCTGCCGCTTCTGGATGTCCTTCATCCGCTCTTGGTAGACGGACATCTTCTCCATGTCCATGAGGTTCGCCTGCAGGAGCGTGGAGTAGAGACCCGTGGCGAGTGCGAGAACCATCACGACGGCGTAGAACGGGAGCAACTCGGCCAGCGGACCGAGTGCGACGTCCATGACTCCGCCGATGACGTTGCGAACTTCGGCGACCGAGTAGCCGAGGAACAGGCCGACAGTGATGACTGCCGCGGCTTTGTCGTACTTCGACCACGAGGAGTCTCCAGTATCAGTAGACGAGGAAGACGAGGTCGACGATTTGGACGACTCAGACGACGAGTCGTCGGCTTCGAGGCCGGCGCGGGTCGCCGTCGCGTCTGCGAGACGGAAGCCTTCGTCGCCATCGACGAGAATTCCTTTCTCGATGAGACGACCCCACTGGCCGCTCGTGAGCTCGTCGCGGACGTCGGCCCACTCGACTTCGCCGTCGTCCGCCCGTTCGAGGACGGTTTCGACGGCAGCGCGCATGTCGGAGTCCGAACCGACGAGGTCACGCACTTTAGATTCGATTCGTGCCATTACCGACTCCTTAGCAACCGGCTGTTATCAAGCTTTTACTCTGCGGACGAGGGGACGCGCAACTGGTGACGTGGTGTCTCACCCGTTAAAAAGCGCCAGAATACCCGAAGCAGTGTTTCGATTACGCGTCGCCGACGGCGTCACCAGAACGCTTCGGGTTCTGGGTGCTCGCCGAATCTTATTGGTCGAGGACGACGACGATGTCGTCGAACACGTCGTCCGGTGTCTGTTCGCCATCGATTTCGACGAGGACGCCTTCGTCGCGGTAGTGCTCGATGACGGGTGCGGTGTTCTCTTCGAAGACGGAGAGACGCTCACGGACGGTCTCTTCTGTGTCGTCGTCGCGCTGAATGAGTTCGCCGCCACACTCGTCACAGACGCCTTCTTCTTCGGGTTGGTTGAACTTGACGTGGAAGTTCGTCCCACACTCGGAACAGACACGCCGGCCGGTGAGTCGCTCGACGAGTTCGCTTTCTGCGACCTTCAGGTAGAGGACAGCGTCGAGGTCCGTAATCTCGGTGAGATACTCCGCCTGCGAGAGGTTTCGCGGATAGCCGTCGAGGACGTAGCCGTCCGCATCTTCGAGTGCGGCACGGACGATTTCGTTGACGACTGCATCGGGGACGAGCTCTCCTTTCTCCATGAACGACCGAGGCGTCCCGTACTCGGTTTCCATATCCTTGTTCGCGCGGAGCGCGTCACCGGTCGTGACGTGCTCGATGTCGTACTGCTCGGCGAGTCGCTTCGACTGCGTGCCCTTGCCCGCGCCAGGAGCGCCGAGCAGGAGGATGCGCTTGCCCATATCGACTACCATCCAGCGAGAGCATATAGTGTTGAAGATACCAACCCAGATATGCACCGACCCGAGTCCGTGCAACTGGCGATATTTGCCAGTTCTCTCCCGACAATTGTGTGTGGATGCAAAACATTGCCACAATTGTGGGAGTATGTTGCTGGTTTCTGTGACAGAGAACGATACGTTCAACGGGGTGTCGTTCGTCTTCCCAACTGATGCGTGACTCGCCTCTCGAGCGTGACTCATCTCTCGATGTAGATGGCCTCTCCGACAGGTTCCGCGACGAACCGTGAGTGTAATGAGTGTCTCTCGCGTTCGTCGCCTCCTTCCGGGCCTCGGACTTCTCGCCCTCCTCGCTGGTGTGGCAACACTCGTCGCAGGGGCTGTCTCTGGGCTCAACGCCCTCTTGCTGGGTGTCTTCTTCGGAGCACTCGTCGCGAACACGGTCGGTGTTCCTTCGTGGGCGAAACAGGGAGTGCGAACACACATGGTACTGCTCGAGGCGGGTATCGTCCTCCTCGGCGCTCGTATAGCTTTCGACGAAGTCGTCGCGTCTGGCCCGGTCGTTCTCGCGTTCGTCGTCACGACTGTCGTCGCGAGTATCGCTCTCGTCGAAGTCGTCGCCGCGCGCGGATTCGGACTCACGGCCAAGACCGGTTCACTCCTCGCAGCAGGCGCGAGTATCTGTGGCGTCTCGGCGGCGACTGCCATCGCGGGCATCATCGACGCTGACGGGGAAACACTCACCCACGTCGTCGCAACGGTGCTGTTGTTCGACGCGATTACGCTCGCTGTGTTTCCTGTGGCGGGAGAGATACTCCCGCTCACTGGCCAGCAGTTCGGCGTCTGGGCAGGCGTGAGTATGTTCAGCACCGGGCCAGTCACTGCGGCCGGATTCGCTCACTCCGACGTTGCCGGGCAGTGGGCGACGGTGACGAAACTTGCCCGGAATTCGATGCTCGGTGCCGTCGCGCTGTGGTACGCCGTTCGATACGCCAGTGCCGAATCGACGGGCGTCAAAGCGGTCGTAGAGGGTATTCCTCCGTTTCTCGTCGGATTCGCCGTCGTCGCTGTCCTCGCAAACGTTGGGCTGTTCTCACCCGGTGTGTTGGCGACCATCGACACCGCCAGCGACGCGTTGTTCGCGCTCGCGTTCGTCGGCCTCGGTCTCGGCATCCGTCTCGAGACCATGCGAAAGACCGGGATGGCCCCTGTCTTCGTCTTCGCAGTGCAGTTACTCACCATCAGCACGGTGAGTCTCGGAGCAGTGCTCCTGTTTATCTGACCGCCGCGACGACGCGGGCGGTTTTTGTACCGAGCGACAGTAGCCACGACTATGACCCGATTCGAGGCTGACTCACCCCGAGAACGCCGGAAACTCTTCGCCGACGCCGTCGTAGCACATCGCAACCGAGGAAGTGCGTTCCTCACGCTCGAAGCGGCCCATGACCCCGACATCGACGGTGAAGACCCCGGCCCGTGGATTCAGTTTGGCGACCGGACGTTCAATATGGACGTGACCGACGAGGAACTCGACCGGCTGAAAGACCTGCTTTCGGAGTTCCCCGAGTTCCGTATCGACCAACTGGAGAGTCCGGACGAAGCAGAAGGAACGAACGTGAGAATCTCTGCGCGCTCTGACGCGAACCGTCTCGCGGGGTTCGCAGACCGTGCATTTCAGGCAGTGTACGGTCGTGCAGACGACTACCGAGCGTGGGTTACTGCCATCTGAATCTCTAAAGTTAACGAACGTCTCATTATTCCGGCGAATTTCGCCGACTCGGGGACGGGATTTGCGAACTTCTATACCAATTCGCGCCCAAGCCGGCGATATGAACTCCCGACGGTCACATGGTGAATCGGGTGCGGCCGAGCCCGACACGATCCCGTTCCGCCGGGTTGAATCGCGCGTATCAAGCAACAAACAGACGGGGACACGACGATGACGACGGACTTCGAGCCATTGTTCTCTCGTCCGCTCGTTCCGCTTGCGAACGAAGCAGACGCCGAGGTGACGTGCAACGTCGCGTTCCCACGGATTGCGGCAACAAACGGCCGGGCGTTCGTCGTCCACGTCATCGAGAAAGCCGGTGGGGCACCGGACAAAGCAGGTGTCGAACAACGTGAGGAACTCGCAGACGACGTGTTCGACATCGCTCGCCGCGCCGCCGACACGGCCGGCATCGACGTAGCGACCGACCTGCGATTCGATACCGACGTTGGCGACGCGATTCTCGATGCTGCGGCCGAGGTAGACGCGTCAGCGATCGTCTTTACGCCCCGTGGCGGGCGCTCGTGGTGGGACCTCTTTTCGGGCGACGTTCGCGACCGATTGATTCGCAAGAGCGATCGTCCGGTGGTCGTCTTGCCCGGAGACGGTGTCGAAACCAGTGAAGAGAGCGAAAACGACCCGGACGAAACGGCAGACGGTGAGAAATGACAGACGAGGAACTCGCAAAAGACCTTGGCCCACTCGCGGCGCTGACGATTGGTATCGGGACGATGATCGGTGCAGGTATCTTCGTCCTGCCCGGTGCGGCAGTCTTACAGGCAGGCCCACTCGCCGCCGCGGCGTTCGTTCTCGGGGGCGTCATCGCACTGCTGACCGCCGCGTCCGCCAGTGAACTCGGGACGGCGATGCCGAAATCCGGTGGTGCGTATTACTACATCAATCACGCTCTCGGGCCACTGTTCGGCAGCGTCGCCGGCTGGGGGAACTGGATGGGGCTCGCGTTCGCGTCCGCGTTCTACATGACCGGGTTCGGCCAGTACGTGGTCACCTTCCTCTCTGTGCCGAGTCTCGTTATCGGACCGGTCGTTATCTCCGGCGTCAAACTGGTCGCGCTCGCTGGCGGCCTGTTGTTCGTCTTCATCAACTACGTCGGTGCGAAAGAGACGGGGAAACTCCAGAACGCAATCGTCCTCATCTTGCTCGCCATCCTCGCAGTGTTCACCGTCTTCGGCCTCCTGAACGCGGACCTCGCGAAACTCCGCCCCTTCATCCCGCCGGACAAGGGTGTGAGTCCACTGCTCCCCGTGACGGGCCTCATCTTCGTTTCCTACCTTGGATTCGTCCAGATTACGTCCGTCGCTGAGGAGATCAAAGACCCCGGAAAGAACCTCCCGCGTGCAGTCCTCGGGAGCGTCATCATCGTCACGGCAGTGTACGCGCTCGTCCTCGTGACGGTGTTAGCCGCCGTCGACAACAGCGTCGTCGCCGGCAACGAAACCGCCGTCGTCGACGTCGCGCGCATCCTCATCGGCCCTGTCGGGGCCGCCGCGATGCTCTTCGGTGGGCTTCTCGCCACGGCGTCGTCGGCAAACGCGTCCATCCTCGCGTCGTCGCGTATCAACTTCGCGATGGGGCGCGACCGTATCGTCTCCGAAAACCTCAACGAGATTCATCCCCGGTTCGGAACACCGTACCGCTCGATCGCAATCACGGGCGGGTTCATCCTCGTGTTCATCCTCCTGGCCGACGTCGGGACGCTCGCGAACGCGGGCAGTGTTCTGCACCTCATCATCTACGGCCTCCTCAACGTCTCGCTCATCGTGATGCGTATCGCAGACCCTGACGACTACCAACCGGATTACACGGTCCCACTGTACCCATTCACGCCGATTCTCGGGGCGATTACGTCGTTCGCGCTCATCGCGTTCTTCGCAGACACGATCGTCCTCCTCGCAGTCGGGTTCGTCGTGTTCGCCATGCTCTGGTACGCCGTCTACGCCCGTGGGAAGGCCACCAAGCAGGGGATTCTCGGCAAGTACGTACTCCAGCGGTCTGAGGAGATGCCTGCTGCAGCAGTCTCGGCGACGACGTCGGTCCAGCCCGACGGTGGGTTCCGGGTGATGGTTCCGCTCGCGAATCCCCAGAGCGAACGTGACCTCGTCACGCTCGGCGGGTCTGTCGCGAAAGCGAACAACGGAACCCTCGTCGGTGTCCACATCGTGCAGGTACCTGACCAGACGGCACTCGAATCCGCCCGGACAGAGTACGACTTCGCCGAGGCAGACGAGCTGCTCGAACAGGCACGTCTCGACGCCGACGAACTCGACGTTGATATCGAGACGCACACGGTGCTCTCTCACCGGTCGTTCGAGGAAGTGTTCGACGCCGCAGAGACGTACAACGCTGACCTCGTCGTGATGGGATGGGGCCCAGACAGTCACGGCGCACCCGGCCGTGCAGAGTCGGCCATCGAAGAGATGACCAACACGCTCCCGTACGACGTGTTGGTGCTGAAAGACCGCGGATTCGACCCATCGGAGGTGCTCGTCCCGACTGCCGGCGGGCCGGACTCCGACCTCTCTGCGTCCATCGCGTTGGTGCTCAAGGAGTTCTACGACGCCAACGTGACGCTCCTGCACGTCGCAGACGACGTGGACAAGGGCGAAGCGTTCCTCAGCAAGTGGGCCGAAGAGCGCGGCCTGAGTGACGCCACGCTGGCAGTCGAATCTGGCGACGTCGAAATGGCAATCGAATCGCACGCACAGGATAAGTCGCTGCTCGTCATCGGGGCGACCGAACGCGGCCTCCTGTCGCGTCTCGTCCGCGGGACGCTGGTGCTGGACGTCGTCGACGACGTCGAGTGTTCGGTGCTCCTCGCAGAACGAACCCGCAAACGGAGTCTCCGCGAGCGACTCTTCGGATAGCCCGGTTCGGCCACGTTTTCGACTCGAATCTGGCCGAATTTCGCGGACGTCTGCCGCACTACTTTCGCCGCGGCACATTTGTCTTCTGACCACGTAACGAGAGATATGTCGAGTCAATCGGGCCTCTCGTGTGAGGACGTAGAACTTCTCGTCGATGCGTCCGGTCGCCGTGTCGAGGTCGGTGACGTCACACTGCACGTCGTCGAGGCAGGACCCGAAGACGGAGAACTGGTCGTTCTCCTCCACGGGTTCCCCGAATGTTGGTACGCGTGGGCGGACTATTTCCGCCCTCTCGTCGAAGATGGCTATCGGGTCGTCGCCCCGGACCAGCGAGGATACAACCTCAGTGACCGCCCGGCAGATGTCTCGGCGTACCAGATCGACGAGCTCGCAGGCGACGTGGTCGGCCTGGTCGACGCACTGGGCTACGAGAAGGCACACATCGTCGGCCACGACTGGGGCGCAGCAGTCGCGTGGTGGACGGCACTCCATCACGAAGACCGAGTGCGGTCGCTCACGGTGATGAATCTCCCGCACCCGACAGTCTACCGTCGGCATCTCCTTCGCGACCCGGCGCAGCAACTCCGCAGTTGGTACATGCTGTTCGCCCAACTCCCGAAACTTCCAGAACTTCTCGCACCCGTCGGCGATTGGGCGGTCCTCGAGCGGATGATGCGCTCGTCGTCGCTTCCGGGGACGTTCTCGGAGACGGATATGGAGCGGTATCGGGCTGCGTGGTCGGTTCCCGGTGCGTATCGGTCGATGGTCAACTGGTATCGCGCACTCGTTCGTGACCGCCCCCGGCCGAAGCGACGTACCGTGGAGGCACCGACGCTCATCGTCTGGGGGACCAACGATAGATTCCTTCGCCCAAAGATGGCCAGGGAGAGCCTCTCGTACTGTGCCGACGGCCACATTCGCACGTTCGAGGACGCGACACACTGGGTGCAACACGAAGAACCGGTCGCCGTCGCCCGCGCCGTCATAGAACACATCGACGACGTCTGGTGGACGCCGAACAACACTCCCGACGAAGCGGGGTATCGGCCAGTCTGAGTGGTCGATGCGTCTCGAAGTCGGTACTGTTTTTTATGGATTTTGTTCCCCTATATATGGCCTTCGAGGGGACTTAGCGAACTTCTTGTAGGTCCAGAGCAGATACTGAACTGACGCGGTTTAACGCCGGTGGTGGTGGGACGTATTGCTCCCGTCGAACCGTCTCCGCGTCCTTCTTCATGAGTTGGGACGGGGGACCGTCCCACGTCCACCTCTCGAGCATGGTGCGTGTCGATAGTCCAGTGATTGCTTCGGTCTCGATGGACGGATGGGTACGTTCTTACTGGCGGCCCACTGACTCTCGATATGACCGACCTCGGAAAGGTCGACCGTGCGTTCTTCGACGAGTTCATCTACCCTCGCCTCGGCGCAGACCGAGACGACGTCGCGCTCGGTCCGACCCACGGCGTCGACTTCGGCCTCCTCGATATCGACGGGACTGCAGTCGCGCTCGCGACCGACCCGATATCTGTGCTCCCTGCACTCGGATTCGACCGAGCGGGCCGGTTCGCTCTCGATATCGTCCTCTCTGATATCGCCGTCTCCGGTCTCGACCCATCTCACATCGCGATATCGTTCACCCTCCCGCCGGAGATGACAGACGGCGAGTTCGCCGAACTCTGGAACGCGATGCACGAAGAGGCAGCAGACCTCGGCGTCAGCATCGTCACCGGCCACACCGCTCGCTACTCGGGGTGTTCCTACCCGTGGGTCGGGGGCGCAACCGCACTCGCAGTCGGCGAGCACGAAAACGTGATTCGCCCCGACGGTGCTCAGCCGGGTGACGACGTCCTCGTGACGAAAGGTCCCGCAGTCGAGACGACTGGCCTCTTGACGACACTCTTCCCCAAAGGGTTCGATGGGCTCGATGCCGACCTGCTCGCGACTGCACAGGCGCGTCTCGACGAGACAGACGCCGTCCGCGACGCGATGACCGTCTCTGCTGCCGGTGGCCGAAACGTCCACGCGATGCACGACGCCACCGAGTGTGGCGTCCACGGCGCGCTCAACGAGATTGCAGAGAGTGCAGGCGTCCAGCTCGAAATCGACGAATCGAGCATCCCGATTCGACCGGGCGTCCGTGAAGTGTGTGACTATCTCGACATCGACCCGTGGCGCTCGACCACTGCGGGGTCACTCGTCGTCGCCACCGACCCGTCTGTCACCGACGACGTGGTTGCCGCCCTCGAAGCGCGGGGTACGCCCGTCGGCATCGCAGGAACTGTCGTCGCCGGCGAGGGCGTCGTCGTCGATGGCGACCGAATCGACCACCCAGATATCGACCCGTCGTGGGCGGCGTACGAGCGCCTCGCCAAGGGTGAATAACGGCCTGACTGTCGTTGGCCGACACTCCGCTGCAACTGACAATGTTTCAGGACTGTCCGAACGCTGAGAAACCGATTTCAAGCCAGTTCAGCGCGTATACCTGTCGGTAATGGTAGAAACAAAGTGGCGTGCAGTCGCGATTGGGTTCGGAATCACGCTCATCCTCTCGCTTCTGGCTGGGTTCGTCCAGCAACTCGCACTACTCGGTGGCGTCGTCGGCGGATTACTCGGTGGGTGGGCGGCGGGATACTACGCCGGTAACGGCCGAGTGAGTGGTGTGTGGAATGGCTTTCTCGCGGGGTCGATTGGTGGACTCGTCGCCATTGCGATGCTGACGTTCGCTGGCCTCGCCGTCTCCATTGCCCAGCTCTCGCTCGGGGGGACCTTTGCGACGCTCGGCGTCGCGCTCTCACTCCTCTTGTTGGTGCTGTTCCACTCGATTCCTGCGACGGTTGGTGGCCTCATTGGGGGCATGTATCCACGCGAAGAGCCAGAAGAGACCAGTCAACCGATGGCCTAACGTCGCACAGGTCGGTTCTTTTTATCTCAGTTCAGCTCATCTCATCTCATCTCAGCTCATCTCAGCTCAGCTCATCTCATCTCAGCCACCGCGACCTCTTGTCTCATCCACCGCGACTCTCTCGACCGTCTTCACTCGAATCAAAACCCGTCTCGCACCGCATCTGCAACCCTGTCGAGCGCTGCGTCCGCCGCGTCGACATCCGCGGTCAGGCTGAGAAACCCGTGTGACATCGCGGGTTCGTGGTCGTGGACGACGCGAACACCGGCCGAATCGAGTGCCGATGCGTACGCAGCACCTTCGTCTCTGAGCGGGTCGAATCCAGCAGTGACGACGTAGGCAGGCGGGAGTCCCGCGTGAGAATCTGCCCGAAGTGGTGCGGCAAACGGATTGTAGCGGTCGACTCGTGACCGAAGGTAGGTGTCGTGGGCCCACAGCACGTCTCGGCGGGTGAGCAGTGGCCCAGTGGCGTTCTCCGAGAGTGAGCGGTGGTCGTCCGAGATGTCTGTCATCGGGTAGAGGAGAATCTGCTGGTCGATTTCTGGGCCTCCAAACTCGCGGACCCAGAGGCAGATTGCCGCTGCAAGGTTGCCTCCAGCGCTCGTGCCAGCGACTGCGAGTCGGCCGGAGTCTGCACCGATGCTGGTCGCGTTGGCTGCGACCCATTCAGTCGCCCACACGCAGTCTTCGAGGCCCGCCGGAAACGGATGTTCGGGCGCGAGTCGGTAGTCCACGGAGACGACGACGTGACCGGTTCGTCTGGCGAGGCGGCGACAGACACCGTCGATGGAGTCCAACGTCCCCATCGCCCAGAGGCCGCCGTGGAAGAAGACGAGGACAGGCGGTGATTGCTCCGGGTCAGGGTGGTAGATCCGAAGCGGAACCTCACCCGCTGGACCGGGGATTTCGATGTTCGTAATGCGCTCGATCTCGGGGGCATCCACCGATGCGAACACCTCGTCTTCGATGCGGCGGGCGCTCTCGATTCCCAGTGCGGACCACTCGGGAATGCCAAGTTGGGCGACTTCGTCGACGACGGCCTGTGCCTGTTCATTCAGCGTGGCTGTGGCGTCGGCGTCGGTACGGACGGTGGCGTCGGCGTCTGTCGGTGCGTCGTCGAAGAGACCCATGCTCCCTCTCGCGTGGGCGACGGTGAAAAACACCACGCCGTCCGGAAACACCACGCCGTCCGGGTCACAAAACTACTTGCGTCGGCCGGCCAACTCGCGTCTATGAACGACGAGGGCGACCACGGAGGCGACCACCTCACACTCGAAACCGCCCGCGAGATGGATGCGGCCGACCCGCTTTCTGCCCTCCGCGAGCGGTTCTACGTCCCCGACAGCGAGTTGTACATGGACGGCAACTCACTCGGTCCGCTCTCGGTAGACGCCGAGGCGGCGCTCGAACACGTCGTCGACGAGTGGCGCGAACTCGCCATCCACGGGTGGACCGACGCCGACCCCGACTGGTTTTCCTACGGTGAACGCCTCGGGAAACGACTCGCACCGTTGGTCGGCGCGGAACCCGCGGAAGTCGTCGTCGCCAACTCCACGACGGTCAACATCCACACGCTCGTCGGGACGTTCTACGACCCTGAACGCGGGGAGAAAATCGTCGTGGACGCCCTCGACTTTCCGACCGACCACTACGCGGTTCGCGCCCAACTCCGCCAGTTCGGACGCGACCCGGACGACGCCCTCCGCGTGGTCGAAAGTCGTGATGGGCGGACAATCGAGACAGACGACGTTCTCTCGGCCATCGACGACGACGTAGGGATGGTGTTTCTCCCGTCGGTCCTCTACCGAAGCGGCCAGTTGTTCGACATCGGGACCATCACTGACGCGGCCCACGACGTGGGCGCACTCGCCGGATTCGACCTCGCGCACACAGTGGGCGTCGTCCCACACGACTTGTCGTCGGCCGGTGTCGACTTTGCCGTCTGGTGCCACTACAAATATCTCAACGCCGGTCCCGGCGCAATCGCCGGCCTCTACGTCAACGAACGACACTTCGGCGCGACGCCGTCTCTCGCGGGGTGGTGGGGCAACGACAAGGAGACGCAGTTCGACATGGCGATGACGTACGACCCCGCACACTCAGCAGGTGCGTTCCAAATCGGGACGATTCCGATTCTCGCCGCGGCACCTCTCGACGGAACACTCGACATCGTGGAGGATGCCGGGGGAGTCGCTGCACTCCGCGAGAAATCGCTCGCACTCACCGACTACCTCATCGCGCTCGTCGACGACCGACTCCCGGAGTGTACGGTCGGGACACCCCGCGACGCCTCGTCTCGTGGCGGTCACGTCGCCGTCGAACATCCCGAAGCGTACCGACTCAGTCTCGCGCTCAAACAGCGAGGTGTCGTCGTGGATTTCCGCCCGCCGAACGTCGTCCGTCTCGCACCGGCACCCACCTACGTCGGATTCGAAGACGTGTACCGGGCGGTCGAACAGTTGCGAGAGATTCTGGACGGCAGGGAGTACGAGCAGTTCGACCGACGAAGTGGCGGCGTGACATGAACCGTTAGAAATCGGAGATAGACCGTCATGGCGGACGAATCGCCGGGAACGGTTCATTAGTTTGAACGGCGTATCTCGTAGTGTCATGTTGCGCACGATACTCACCGTGTTCGGTGTCGCCGAAATCCTCCGACCGGAGGTGCTCATCCGGTCGGCAGAACGACTGGCACTCGAAAACCCCGAAGAGTGCGAGTTACGGCCGTGGACAGTACCCATCGCTCGGGCGGAGGGGGTGGTCTTTTTATTCCTCGTTCGGCGGCGTGGGGGCTCGTATTCGACGTTCAAGAAGTTCCTCGGTATCATGGGACTGCTCTCCATCCTGTACCCACGTCAGTACCTCAGATACGCTACCAAACTCGCGTACACCGACGCCGACGCCTGTCAGTGGAGACCGTGGGTGTACCAAGCGACACGCCTCGTCGGGCTATACTACGTGCTCGTTTCGGTACTCGAGCTACGGCGAGGCATTCGCTCAGAAACGCAGGCGTCTGAGTCAAACTGACGGCAGTTAATCCGAGTTCGAACGAAGCGTGCACCCGAATACGTCGGATTCGAAGACGTGTATCGGGCAGTCGACTCTCTCCGCGAGATACTGGATGGAACGGAGTACGAACAGTTCGACCGGCGAAGTGGCGGCGCGACGTAGTCAGACGCCCGGGAGGGTAAGGGAAAACAGGAACAGCCCTACCGCACCGAGAACGGTAAAGAAGACGTTGACGACGCCGCGTGAGAGCGAGTCCTGCAGTATGACCGACGCAAACACCCCGAGACACACTGCCGACCCTATCATCGCAGCGAGGGATGTCACACCCTCGAAGCCAATCGCTCCTTCGACGAATAGCAGATACAGCACCCCTGTGACGAACCCTAACGGTGGAAACAACAGGATGGTTGCGTATCTGGAGACGACCATAGGAACGTGTCGGCCGAGTGCAAAATAAAGTTTGCTCCGTTGACACGAACACGGCGAAGGTGCCGATTTACCAGTCGATAACCTGTTTGTCCCGCCAGAACTTCCCGGCGGGGCTCCCCGGCTTGAACTGGGCAAGCCACGTCGGCGTCTCAGCACCTTTTTCGACCGATCGTGACGCGTTCTCGCCGCCCATGTCGGTGCGGACCCATCCGGGGCAGACCGAGTTGGCGATGAGGCCGTCGCTTCCGTACTGGCCGTCAAGGTAGACGGTGAGCCCATTCAGACCGGTCTTCGAGATTCGGTACGCCGGAGAACCGCCGGACTGTCCCTCTTCGAGTGCACCCATACCCGACGAAACGTTGACGACGCGGCCACCGTCGTTCTGGAGGAGCAGCGGGACGGCGTGTTTGCACACGAGCATCGGCCCGCGGAGGTTGACGGCGAGTGTCTTGTCGATTCGGTCGGTCGGTTCTGCGACGATGTCGTCACCGAACCCACCGATTCCCGCGTTGTTGACGAGAATGTCGAGGCGAGCCTGGTCGGCGAAGATGCCGTCGACGACTTCCTCGATGTCTCCTTCCTGCGTCACGTCGAGGAGGACGCGTTCGGTTCCGTCGGGCGTCTCGTTCGTGACGCTTCGGGACCCGGCGTAGACCGTCGCACCGAGGTCACGGAGGTTTTCGGCAATCTGCCTGCCGATTCCTCGGTTCGCGCCAGTGACGAGCGCGACCTGTCCATCCAAGTCGTCGTACACGTCGGGGTTCATACGCTCCGGTGGGGACTGGGGAGGGTTATTCTCACCGGAAACTCCCGACTGTGCGGGTGTGGCTCACTCGACGATGATACCGCGTTCGCGGAAGTCGTCGCCGGTCCACTCGTGGGCAGTGAGTCGGCCGTCAGGGGTGCAGATGAGGTAGACGTATCCCGGCCACGTTGCGCGTTCTCGGTCTGTGTCACTCGGGACGGGTGCCGATTCGGGGTGCGAGTGGTAGAACCCAATCACGTCGTCTCCCGCAGATTCGACCGCCTCGAATATGGCCACCGTCTCCGAGGGGTCGAGTTCGTAGGTGACTCGCGGGTCCGTTGCGATGTTCGAAACGGGGCGGACAGAAGAGATGCGCCTTGCTTGTCCGTCGCCGACGAGGACGCCACAGATTTCTTCAGGAGGGTCTCTGGCGGCACCCTCGCGGGCGTGCGAGAGGAGCTCGTCGCGAGCGTGTGCCGAAATCGAGAGCTTACTCGAAGTCACGGCGCATCGCAATCTCGAACCACGGACACAGACGCAGTTGCCGGTACCACTCTGGGTGGTCGTGGATGTGCTCGTAGTCGACCCAGAGCATCCCTGCAATCTCGTCTTCGTCGGGGTCGAGCGTGGTGTCTTCGAGGGTGACCTTCAGGACCGCACAGACTTCCCACTCCAGTCCAGCGTTCTCGTAGTAGCGCTTGTACTCGAACTTGTCCGTGACCCGCAGGTCGGAGTACTGGTCGGGCGTGATACCGAGTTCGTCTTCGAGACGCTCTTCGGTCGCGTCTTCTTGCGACTGTCCTTCGACGGGGTGGGAGGCGACGGTGCCGTCCCAGTGGGTGTCCCACAGGCGCTTGTTCGGCGCGCGCTGTGCGAGGAGCAGTTGGCCTTCCTCGTTGAATACGAGACACGTGAACGCGCGGTGGCGGATTCCGTCGCCCGTGTGGGCCTCGAGACGGTTTACCGTCCCCTCGGCGTTGTCGTCGGAGTCGACCGCGATGACATCCTGTGCTGCATTCTTGTGGAGTTCCGTGGCCTCGTCGGCCGCTGCATTGCTCATGTCCCTGTCGTCGGAGGGAGGGGTAAATTATGCTTCGATGCTGAACTGCGACTCAGCCGAGACGCTCGTCGAGAATCAGGCGCGTCTTCGTACTCTTCACGTCGTCGTGTTCACGTGCGCGAGTGATGAGGTCGTTGACCGCTCGTGTGTCGGCCGCGTCGACGACGAGGACGATGTCTTCCTCACCGGAGACCTGCCAGACGAAGTCGACGTCTTTCCACTCGGACATGAGTTCCGAGACGTCGTTCGTGTCTACGTCCACTGCGACGGTCACCTCTATCATCGCCTTGAGGTTCCCCGTCCGGGTTGCGACGGTGAACCGTTCGATAACGCCTTCGTCGACCATCCGTTCGACGCGGTTGCGAACCGTCCCTTCGGACGTTCCGACTTCTGCCGCAATCTCCGTGTTCGGGGTTCGTGCGTCCCGTCGGAGGATGTCGAGGATGCGTCGGTCCAACTCGTCCATACTCCATCTCTCCACCCCAGTGACTTACCGATTACGAATTTCGTAACTCGGCTTCGAAAGTAACACTTATGCACCCGTGTTCCGTTCGTTTCTCGTAATGTCGGACGCCTATCTGGCCCTGGAAGATGGCCGCGTGGTCGAAGCGCGTGGTCGCGTTCCGGGACGTACACGTGGCGAACTGGTGTTCACGACCGCATACACGGGATACGAAGAGAGTCTGACCGACCCTTCGTACGAAGAACAAGTACTCACCTTCTCGTACCCCCTCATCGGGAACTACGGCGTCCGAGCCGAGCGATTCGAGTCCGACCGAGTCCACCCACGTGCCGCCGTTGCGCGCGAGTTCACCGACGACGTCGTCGAGTGGTTAGCAGACGAGGGCGTTCCGGCCGTCGACCATCTCGACACCCGTGACCTCGTGACGTCGATTCGCGAAGAAGGCGCGATGAAGGTTGGAATCGTCGTCGGCGACGATGCGACCCCAGAAGCCGCCAAAGAAGAACTCGCGAAGTGCAAAGGCATGAGCGAGCACGTCGACATCGGCACGCAGGTCACGACGCCCGAACCAACCACCTACGAAGGTGACGGAGACGAGACGGTGACCCTCATCGACTGTGGCGCGAAGCAGTCTATCATCGACTCACTCGTCGAACGCGGTGCGACGGTCCACGTCCTTCCGTACGGTTCGACGGCGGACGACGTCTCAGCGCTCGACTCCGACGTGCTGTTCATCTCGAACGGCCCTGGCGACCCAGAGAACTTCGGTGCCGCGCGCGAACTCGTCGAGGAGTTCGCCGGCGAGGTGCCAATCGCAGGAATCTGCCTCGGCCAGCAAATCGTCGCGAGCGCACTCGGTGGCACCACCGGGAAGATGGCCTTCGGCCACCGCGGCGTGAACCAACCGGTACGTGACCTCGAAAGCGGCAAGGTCATCATGACGACGCAGAACCACGGCTACACCGTCGAAGACCCCGGTGAGCACCTCGACGTGACACAGCTCAACGTCAACGACGACACCGCAGAAGGGCTCGCCAGCGAGAAACTGAGCATCATCACGCGGCAGTACCACCCAGAAGCACATCCCGGCCCCCACGACTCGCTTGGCTTCTTCGACGACGTTCTCTCCATGGCAAGCCCAGAGGGAAATGGCCGTAAGCGTCGAGTCGTTGCCTCGGACTGACCGAGTCTAACACCACGCGCTCTATTTCTACCAGATACGAACCATAATCTCTCGCCGAGCGGTGCAATTCAGCGTGGTGAGTCGTTTTCACGGTGAAACTGCGGACCCCTCATTAAGAGTACTGTCAAGCATACGCACAACCTATAAGAGATGTATGGGGGATGAATCGCTGATTGAGCGTGGCTTTGACGAACTGCCAGCAGAAGTCGCCATCCTCGATTCGCATGGTGACATCGTCTACACGAATCGGTCGTGGCGGATGTTCGCAGAGGCAAACGACTACGCTGGAGACCATGACTCGATTGGTGTCAACTACCTCTTGGTCTGTGAGGCCGCCCGCGACGAGAGTGAGACTGCTGGTATCGTTGCCGACGGGATTCGGGCACTCCTCGATGGCAAACAGGACCTGCTGACCGTCGAATACCCCTGTCATTCACCGACGGTCTATCGGTGGTTCTTGATGCACGCAGTCCCCTTCGATACGCCCCGCCACGGGAAATTCGTCATCGTCACGCATCTCGACATCACCGAGCGACGACTCGCCGAGTTACAGGTCAACGAGAAGAACCAGCATCTGCTGCTGTTGGCGCGGGTTCTCTCGGACGAACTCAAAGAACCACTGTCGGTTGCGCTCGAGACGGCAGGGCGACTCGTCGCGAAAGACGGCCCGGATGCGTCGAAACTCTCGAGAATCCTCTCGCGTATCGATGCCATCATCGACCAGAGCATCACACTCGCAGACCAGTCGAATACGCTCGAACTCACGTCTGTCGATTTCCGAGAATATGCGAACACAGAGTGGAACGAAGTCGGTCACGAAACAGAGACGACGTTCGAGGTGATACGCAGTGGGATGCTTTCAGCAGACGACCACCTCTTTGGACTGTTGCTCGCGTCGTTGTTCACCCATATCATCGACCGAAGTTCTCTCCCGGGGTATCCATCTGAAGTCCTCACCGGGGTGACCCGCGATGGATTCTACGTCGTCGACGACGGACCATCTCCATCTGACGAAGAGCGGAGTGCGACTGTCGGGGAAAACCAGATTCTTGGCGTCGATTACGATTCGGTCGAACTCTCTGTCGTCAGACGGGTCGTCGACCTCCATGGCTGGAAACTCTCCGTCTCAGAGTCCGAGCTCGGGGGCGCACGGTTCGAGATAAGCGGCGTCAAGTGGTTGTAAGCGACTTACGAGAGATCCGCTTCCATGACGAACGTCGGTTGTTCTGCCACGTCACATCGAGCGACAGAGACGTCTGAGACCCACTCGACTCCTTCCGGGATGAGGACGCGCGTTCGGTCCGCGCCGACCGACGCGGCGTCACGTCGAATCGCATCTACCAGCGCACGACAGGCGTCGGTGTCGTCCCACGCGGCGACGGCGTACTCGGCCCACGTCACTTCACCGTCGTCTTCGAGTTCGCGGGAGTAGGTTCGGTTTCGGTAGGTGAAGCCAGTTACTCGGTCGTCGGCCACGACGAACAACCGGTCGTCTGCGGCCGCATCGTGGAGTTTCGAGCGAGTCAACTCCGAGACGGCCCACGACTCGGTCGGGTCTAACGCGAGTCCAGAGAGTGCGGTCCGCATCTCACTGCCTGTCCAGAGTGCCCACGCCGCGTCTGCGTCGGCGGTCACCTCCAGCGCTGGGTCGGCGTCGGCGTCGGGTTCGGGGGTCGCCCATCGAAACTCCATGCCGGGGTCGAATCCGACGTGTCGCGAGTTGGCCAGACTCGGCACGTTCCACGAGAAGATCATGTTCCGGACTCGCCGCGCACCCTGTTCGCGCGCCCAGTCGAAGAGCGCGTGTGTGAGCTGAGTCGCGATACCCTGCTCGCGGTAGTCTGGGGCGACCCGCATCCCCTGTGCCCACGCTTCGTACTCCGAGAGCATGACCATCTGCGCGATGGCCGCGACGTCGTCCGAGGGCGTCTCGGCTCCCATGTCGACGAGCAGCGTTGCCTGTTCGGCTTCACCGGGTTCTATCCACTGATGATAGATGTCGTGGATGTAGTCCGACCCGCCGCGGTCGGACCACGTATCCCGAGTGAACTCGGCGACTGCGTCGTAGTCTTCGGGCCGCGCAGGTCGAACCTCCATCGGGTTACTCCCAGGGGACCGAGCGCTCGGTCAGTTCGCCTTCGAGATTCCGACCCATCGCACCTGCAGGGTCAGAGTGGTTGGCGAGTGTCCACATGAGTTTCACCTTCGCGGTGCCGGGGAGGGTGTCTCCGGCCTCGACGACGCCCGCATCGAGCAGGTCACGACCGGTGTCGTAGACGCGGTCACAGACGCGTCCTTCGAGACACTGCGACGTCATCACGACCACGGTCCCGTCGTCGACGAGTTCTTCGATACGAGGAATGAGGTCGGTGTGGACGTGGCCGAGACCCGTTCCTTCGATGACGAGGCCTGCCTTGCCGTCGAGGTAGTCGAGTGCCGCAGGGTCCATCCCGGGTGTGAACTTCACGAGTTCGACGCCGGATTCGAGATCGGCGTTGAGAGCGAGTTCCTGCTCGCCGCGTTTGGTGTAGTCGCGGCGGAAGGTGACTTCTTCGGCCTCGTAATCGACTTCGCCGAGCGGTTTCGCGCCAATCGTCTGGAAGGCGTCGCGCCGCGAAGTGTGGTTCTTGCGGACGCGCGTGCCTTCGTGGAGGGCGCAGGTGTCGTCGGACTCCGACGCATGCATGCAAATCATGACCTCTGCAGCGTCGGCTTTGGCGGCCTCGACGGCGCAGACGGCGTTCATCACGTTGTCGGACGACGGCCGGTCCGCAGAGCGCTGACTGCCCGTGAAGACGATCGGGACGGGCGTGTCGAGCATGAACGACATCGCCGACGCGGAGAACTGCATCGTGTCGGTTCCGTGCATGACGACGACGCCGTCGGACCCTGCTTCGATTTCCTCTGCGATGGCTTCCGCGAGGTCTACCCACACGTCGGTCGTCATGTTCTCCGAGAGGATGTTGGCGACGACGCGACCGCGGTAGTTCGCGCGCCCCGCGAGGTCAGGGACGGCCCGAAGCACGTCTTCGGCGTCGAACTGCGCCGTCACCGCACCGGTTCGGTAGTCGACTGTCGAGGCGATGGTCCCACCGGTGGAGATGAGCGAGATGGTCGGCAGGTCGCCGTCGAATTCGATTTCGGACGTCCCGTCGCTGTCGGTCTGTACCTCTTCGATGTCGTAGACGTCGGTTTCGAGCACTTCGACGTCCGCATCTGCGCGGTCGATGCCGACGTTGTAGCCACCCTCCAGTTTGAGGACGAGATACTCGTCGGTCGAAGAGGGCATCAAGACACCTTCGTTCGTAACATCCGCGCGTGTGACACGGACGCGGTCCCCTGCGTTCATATCGCGGGATAACGCGGGGGCAGACTTCAAACCCACCTTTTTATCGGAGGGGTGGCCAAGCCACCCCTCCGACAAAAACCTGGAGGGAAAAAGGCCGAGAGACTCGCTTCGCTCGTCTCTCGGTACAAGTCAGAGGGGGATTCTACAGCATGGCGTAGTGAATTCCTCAGAGGCTGACAGTTTTGACGTGACACAGACAGAGGATGAGTTCAGCACAAGGGCAGTTGATAGAATTGGAGCACTCCATCGCTCATCTAGGGACCATCAACGTGGTTCGCTGAGACCGTACCACTTGTCGAGCCCATACCCCACTAACACGAACCCGTCAATCCCGAAGAGGCCGAACAACACCACCTGGAAAATCCCCGGGGCGGGGTGGTCGCCGTGGATGACTTCGTACTGAAAGAGCTGCCCGTCCTTTCGCACGTAGGTATGGGTGAGGATGCTCCGAACCGCTTCGGGGTCTTTTGACTCCCACACCGGGGCTACTGCTGTTGCATTCGATTGAGCGACATCGAACGAGGCCTGCGCCGCTGGTGGGAGTTTGCTGTACTCGATGACCCTCGTGGAATCAGCAGCGTTTTCAACCGGCTCCACAGCCGTTATCGCATAGCTCGCTCCGACGTTCGCCGTTGCCATCATGTAAAAGCCGTATCAGGAGATGCCGAGGAAGACGACCCCGAGGATGATGACGCCAGTACCCACCCCCTTAGATATCATGTCAAATAGATTAGTCGCTCAATTTATGGGTTTTCTGGCAGGGTACCTTGCTGAATATGCGCCCTCTATTCAGCACGGCCTGTGAAAACTATCACTAAGTGGGAATTTTTCAACAACGTCTCCGAACATGGCACAAGAGCCATCAGCCTCCACATCCACATCTCACACATGCAACGGTCGGACCAAAAGGAGTCTGAGCGGTCCGTCGACGACATCCTCTCCGGGCTGAACCTCGACGACGACGAACCGACGACGCAGAAGCAGTCGAAACGTCGTGGTGGTCGTCTCAGTGGCCTGTTCTCGCTCCGTGCGTTCCTCCTCGCACTCGTGCTCTCCATCGGCGGCCTGCTCGTCGGTGGTGCAATCCCCATCGTCGGCTTCATCGGTCGGTTCGTCGGCATCGCCGCCGCCGGGTTCCTCTTCGGACTCGTCGGGTCGAAGCGGCGGTACGTCGAAATCGGCCTCGCAGGCGCGCTCGCCGCCGGCCTCGCGTTCGTCCTCTCGACGCTGTTTTCGGTGTTCGCACCCTTTGCGGTGCAGCTGCTCGCGGACTACGGGCTGGCCATCGCCGGCGTCGGCGCAGTCAGCGGCGCACTCGCCGGACTCGTCGGCCACTACTTCGGCCGGGATTTGAAAGACGGGTTGACGAGAGACCTGTAGTCGGCGCCCTGTCGTTATCGGTCGGTTTTCATCGCCGAGAGTTCCCACTCTGGAATGTCGCCGACGACTGTCGCGACTCGATAATAGTCTCCTTCGTATCGCACGTAGTCGTACTGTCCGAAGTGGCTCGACGGGTCTCCGACCGACTCCTGCTGCTCTCCGAACCGTGATGCTTCGAAGATATCCTGCGCAGTCGGTGTGAGTTCTTCGAAGGCGATGACGGCGGCGTCATCCTCGATAGCCGTCTCGTTTACGAACTCGGTGTGCACGGAATACTCTGCGATGTAGTCGCCCGTCTGGTCTCGCTCGATGGCGTAGACTGTTCCCTCGTATTCGACGTAGTCGGCGGTCCAGATGTCGGTCGGAAAGTCAGACTTGGGGCCGACCAATGAGTCCGTTTCGAGCAGCGCCTCGAACACGTTCTTCCCCTCGTCGCTCAGGTCGCGGTACTGGACGACAGTCTCCGAGTGACTCGTCGTCTCCGAACGGCCCGTCGTCTCCCCTGTCGTCTCCGAACGACCCGCTGTCGGCGGGCCGGAGCCTGTACATCCAGCGAGGGCAGCCGTCGAAGCGAGTCCGACGAGATACGTCCGGCGGTTCACACGAGCTGTATGGGTACTGTCACGTGAAGTCTTTCGGGAAGCACAAAGAGTCGTTTGACCGACCTCTCGAACGGGAAGGTGCGACTCAGTTAATCTCCCAGCCGTTGCCGTTGTAGATGACGAGGCCACCGTCTGCGAGGCGATGCAGTGCGGCATCCACCATGCTGGGGTCCGCGTTCAGGTCTTTTGCGACGGCACTGACCGTATCCGCGCCGTTCGAGAGCGACGCCAGAATCTCTGCGTAGAATCGGCTGTCAGCATCGACACCCATGCGGTCGTTGATTTTATCGAGAACGTCAGTCAGTCGCCCCTGGACCCATCGCTGGGCGAGCGAGAGTTCGTTGTCGAGTTCCTGTAGCTTCCCGAGTTCGCGCGCGAGGTCGACGATGTCGTTCGTCTCGGCGTTCTCCACGTCGAGCGTGACGTGGGGACAGCGTCCGGCCATGTCGAGGCTGGGGCTGGGTGGATAGGCGCTCTTCGCGCCGAAGCCGTACGGAGAGACGTTCACCTCGAGACGGAGGTTACGCGAGATGTGGAAGTACTTTCGCCGCTGGTCGTCGGTGCGCGACTCGATGAGTCCCGCATCCTCTAGCTTTCGCAGGTGGTCGATGACGGCCTTTGGGCTGACGCCGAGGTACTCGCTAATCTCGGTGACATAGCACGGTTTCTGCGAGAGCAGTCGCAGTATACGGCGGCGGTTTTCGTTCCCGAGTAGGTCAAGCAGTACCGCGGAGTCCATTAGGTATCCATAGTCTGCGGGTAGCCAAAAGCCTGACTCATGGGCAATGTTACGCTGTCAATCGATTATCGATTCGTCGCTGTCGGGAGGCGGTCGAACGCCCGCGCGGCGAGATACACCGAGAGGAACGACAGGCCGACCGTGATGGCCGCGAGCAGAACGCCGGCATCGTACTTCAGCGGCGGGTAGTAGCCGAATCCGTAGTCGAACACGTCGTTGACGAGGGCAAGTGCGAGGGCGAAGGCGAGTGCCCCGCGCGTCGTCGCACCGTAGCGCGGGACGAGATAGGCTGCGACGAGGAACCCGAGGTGCGTGAGCATGATGCCCCAGTAGTCCCAGAGTGCCGCGCCGGAAAAGCCGACGTAGAGGTCGGGTCGGAGGTTCAACGCGACGGCCGTCCAGATGCCGTACTTGACCAACCAGACGAACGCGAGCGTGTGGAGGTACGCGAGTGGCCGGTTGACGGGGGCGTCCGCGACACGTCGCCCGAGGTTGGGGAGAAGTGTCGCCGCCGAGAGCGTCATCAACGCGAGCGCGGTCGGCGAGTCACCGAACAGTGGGTAGAGAAACGTCGGAATATCGGCGAACGAGGGGTCCGAGTGGACGTAAAAACTCACGCCGACGAGGAACGCCGAGGCGAGGAGGACGAGAAAGACGACGAGACTCGGGCCGTTACCGAGGTAGTACTCGGCCCACTCGTCGACGGCGGCGTCGAAGTCGAAGTCGCGCAGACGCATCGACGGTGTGGACGGCACGCCGGGGGAAAAACGCGTCGGGGTCGTCTGCGTGAGTCGTCTCCGACGAGGTCGTCGCGACCGGGTGGGAATCGCTGCCGAGAGCAAAGGACAATTACCCCGTGGTTCCGAACCTCCGGGTATGAATGCAGCCCTCATCATCCTCGATGGATGGGGTCTCGGTGACCACGACCGCCGCGATGCGATCAAAGCAGCGGACACACCGAACTTCGACCGCTACCGCGACACCGGGGCGTACGGTACACTCATCGTCGATGGCCGACGCGTCGGCCTCCCGGACGGACAGATGGGTAACAGCGAAGTCGGCCACCTGAACATCGGTGCTGGTCGCGTCGTCAAGCAGGCCTACACCCGCATCGGCGATAGCATCGAAGACGGGTCGTTCTACGAGAACGAGGCGATTACGGCCGCCTACGACCACGTCGAAGAGACGGGCGGCCGCGTCCACCTGATGGGTCTCGTCTCCGACGGCGGGGTCCACTCCGACCAAGAACATCTGTACGCACTCATCGAACTCGCTGCAGACCGCGGCGTCGAGGCCGTTACCCACGCGTTCATGGACGGACGCGACACCTCCCCCACCGGGGGCGAAGAGTACCTCACGGACCTCGAAGCAGTCGTCGACGAACAGGGAACAGGGCAGGTTGCGACCGTCTCTGGTCGCTACTACGCGATGGACCGCGACGAGAACTGGGAGCGAACCAAGCGCGCCTACGACGCAATCGTCGAGCGCGAGGCAGAGTGGACTGCCGAGACCGCTGTCGATGCCGTCACGAGGTCGTACGACCGTGGCGACACAGACGAGTTCGTCGAACCGACGCTCGTCGACGACGCGCCCGCGCTCGAAGACGGGGATTCGGTCATCTTCTTCAACTTCAGGTCAGACCGGGCACGCCAACTCGTTCGGATGCTCTGCGACATCGGCCCCGAGTGGGAGTTCGAGACGACGCCACCGGAGATGCTCATGACGACGATGACGCAGTACGACAAGACGTTCGACATCCCGGTGGCGTTCCCACCAGAGCAACCCGAAGACACGCTCGGCGACGTTCTGGCAGACGCTGAGCTGACACAGTTGCGCCTCGCCGAGTCCGAAAAGTACCCGCACGTCACGTACTTCCTCAACGGCGGCCGAGAAATCGAGTTCGAAGGAGAGATTCGCCGCATCGTCCCGAGTCCGGACGTGCCAACGTACGACCTGCAACCCGAGATGTCGGCCGAGGAACTCACCGACACGGCCATCGAACTCATCGAGTCAGACGACCCGAACGTGATGGTGCTCAACTACGCCAACCCCGACATGGTCGGCCACACGGGCGACTACGACGCAGCGATTGCGGCAGTCGAAGCAGTCGACGAGCAACTCGGCCGCCTCGTCGAGAGCGTTCGCGCCCACGGCGGGCACGTCTGTCTCACCGCCGACCACGGCAACGCAGACGACATGGGAACGGAAGAAAACCCACACACTGCGCACACCTTCAACCCCGTTCCGTTCGTCTACCTCGCCGCAGAGTCTGACGAACGTACGGAGGATGGTGACGAGACGCCTGCCGACACCGACGAATCAGACCGCCCGCTCTCTGGTGGCCGGACCATCCGCGAAGAGGGGTCACTCTGCGACATCGCGCCGACGCTCCTCGAACTGGTTCAGGTGGAGCAACCGACTGCGATGACGGGCGAGTCGTTGTTGCGGTAGGTCGCAGTCGGCGCGTCTTCCTTCTCAGTTGGCGTCAGTTCGTAGCTCCGAACGCGACCGATACCGCCGGTACACGGGCGGCACGAGGAGTGCAACTCCAGCGAACGCAATGAGGAGGACGAACTCGGGTCGGACGAGTGCGTGCAGCGAATCTGTCGTCAGCGTCTCGACGGACGCGCCGGCGACGACACCGGCGATAGCCCACGGCAGTTCGCCGATGGCGGTTCCCAGCGCGAAGGCACCGAGTCGAACGTTCGCGACGCCTGCCGCAACCGAGACGACGTCGGACGGAACCGGAAGGAGCCGGCTTGCAGTTACGCCTCTGACCGATCCAGTGATGGCGACGGTCTGTTCGCCAATCTCGGCCAGGCGCGTCGTCTCGCGGTAGTGGCGTGCGAAGAGAAACGGCGGAATGCTCGTGAGAACGATGAGCGCCAGCGCGAAGGGTATCCCGACTGGGCCGAGGCCGTATCCAACGACCAGCGCAAGAAGCGTGGTCGGCCACGCGAGAAGCGGGCGGACGAGTGCGAGGAGACTCACCGCGACGACTAATCTGACGGGGTCGGCGGCGACCCACGTCGCGTGGGCGACGACTGTCGCTGGCGAGGTGACGAATGCAGCGACGATGACGACGGCGAGTGCGAGGCCGGCGACGAGACGCGGGCGAGTCACGGATGCTCGGCAAAGCGTCGTCCCCGGGCGACCAAACCCTTTGTGCTTCGGAGGGCTTTAGCCCGATGCGAATCGACTAGGAGCTGATTCGTGACGGAACAGACACGCGAGGAACGCGTCGAACTCGGGCTCGAACTCCTCGCACACCTCGAAGCGGACGAACTCTCGCTCGCAGACGTCGTCGACCGAATCGAGACGGTGACGACGGACCCGACGCTCACACGTGAGATTCTCGACACGGCGGAACTCCGTGGCATCATCGAACGCGAGGGCGGTCGAATCCACCACCAGCGCGGCGGCACGTTCGTCCGATTCGAGAGCCAGGTCGTCCAGCGCGAGGGCGACTTCGACTGTCGACGGTGCGGTGCGTCCATCTCGACAGGGCACTTCGTCCGCTTCGATGCGGGGGAACTCGGCCCCTTCGGGTCGTCGTGTATCCGGAAAGTTCTCGGCCGCGAGTAAGAGACAGCGATGAGTCGAAGAGGCCGACGCGTGTTCGGAAATAGAGAGTCTGACGCGATTTCAGAAATAGAGAGTCTGACGTAGCTTACCGACCGCGACGCAGTTCTTCGATGAGTTGTTCGATGAGCTCTTGCTGGTAGTAGAGATGCTCGCTCTGCGCCTCGACTGCTTCACGAAGTGCTTCGACTTCGGCCGCGAGTTCGGCGGTGTCGTCTGCTGGTTTAGACGCCGGTTCGAATCCCGACGATTCGAATCCGAGGTCTGACGCGTCGGCGACTTTCTCCGCACGCTGTTCGACAGTGGTCGTCTCTGTCGGGGAACTCCCGACGGACGTCGCTTCGACGGTCTGTCCCTCGGTCGGTTCGGCGTCGTCTGCACTTCGTGTTGCGTTCGTCGGTTCGTCGGACAGTTCGCCGGGGTTCGCACTCAGTGGGTCTGGACCGGCACCGAAATCGGTGTTGTCCCGTTCTTCACCCTCCTCGTCGTCTTTCTGTTCGGCCATCATGACGCGGAACTCCTCGAGGCTCCCCACGTCGAAGTGGGCACAGAGTGCTTTCGAGAGTTTCTCGCGGACGATACGAGCCTCCTCGTTCGGGATTTTGAACCGCTCTTGTCGCCCGCCGACCGTGAGCACCACTGTCGTCGCGACGCTCCCGGATTCGAATTCGAGGTTCGTCACGTCGTTGTAGTTGTACGACTCGTAATCTTCGTCCCACACTGCGCTTCCGATGTGCCGGACCACGCGACGCTCGGCGACGACGAACGTGAGTTCGCTGAATCGGAACGACTGCACCACGCTCTCGCCATCTTCGATGACACCGGCCGCAGCGAGCACGCCTTCGACGATTGGTTGGAGGGCCTCGTCGAGACGTTTCACCGAGAGACCGATGGTCTTCGACCCGTCGAGTCCGTAATCGAGGAGTATCTTTCCTTTGCGTCGTCCCTCACTCACTGAAAGCCGCTCCGCAGCGTGCGAAAATTCGTCGACAGATTCGTCCGAGAGCAGCCCTTCCGCGCGATAGACGAGCGTCCTCGTTGGCGTCACAAACAGTTCGTCCTCGCCCCCGAGGTGGACGCGGGAGACCACGTCTTCCTCACCCAGGACGGACTGGACGATCTCCGGTTGGCTCATGCGTGTGTGCACCCAGTGCCGGGGCATAAATCCGTGGGTCAGTCAACACTCGCTGACGTTTTCAGTTGCTGTCATGTCCCCTCCGTCAGCCGGTCCGAGTGGCGTGGTGACTCGCCACGGGGCCGTTCGAGATGAGAAGGTTAAATACAATCAGCATGCAACCCGAAGATGAGCCCGGGTGGCTTAGCTGGACATAGCGCCGCACTCATAGGGTTTCACAATCGGTGCGGAACGCCTTGGAAGCCTCCGCCCCTCGCGAAGTCATGCCGGCTTCGCACCTGGGACATGCGGAGATCGTGGGTTCGGAGCCCACCCCGGGCACTACTCGATTTTGTGAGATATCACGCGACCAGAGATTCGTTTCGTCGTCGTCACAGAGGTGACGGGCCCGGCGCGTTGGGAGCCGTCTTCAACATTTTAATTCCGACCAGAGAGAATCTCTGAACTCCGGTATCTCGACTCAACGTGGCTGTTTTCTGCCAATACCTTTTACTACTCTGATAACCATGTGGTATATGCTGTTGTTGGAGGTCCTCTCGTCTGACTCGACAGTCTGTCGGCCAGACTCCCCCCACAAACACACTCCACCAGAGCAGTTACCATACTCCGACAGCAGAACGCGGAAGACACACCGTGCGATGTTCTCAGTCCCCGGCATCGTACAGTTCTCTTTAACGGGATTGGTCCGGGTGGGTCACCGGTTTTCGACTCGGTCCGTTCGACAATACACACGAGCCATAGTGAGCGCACTCACCGCGACGAACGGGTCTCTCGTCGGTTAGAGGTCGAACTTTTTAGACGCAGTCTCCATGTCTTTGTCACCACGACCGGAGAGGTTGACGAGGATGGTGTCGTGGTCGCCGTCTTCGGCCAGTTGAATGGCTCGCGCCACGGCGTGACTGGATTCAAGCGCCGGGATGATGCCCTCGGTTTCGCTCAGTTCGCGGAACGCAGCGAGTGCTTCGTCGTCGGTGACGCCGGTGTACTCTGCGCGGCCGAGCGCTCGGAACATGGCGTGTTCGGGGCCGACGCCGGGGTAGTCGAGGCCGGCAGAGACCGAGTGGACTTCGACATCCTCGTCGATGACGCGCGTTCGCATCCCGTGGATAACGTCGTCTTTCCCCTTCGCCAGCGGGGCGGCGTGTCGCTTGCTCGACGACCCTTCGCCACCGCCTTCAGCACCGTAGAATGCGACATCATCGTCACGGAACGCGTGGAACAGGCCGATTGCGTTCGACCCACCGCCGACACACGCGACGGCAGCGTCTGGGAGTTCTCCGGTCCGTTCGAGGAACTGTTCGCGTGCCTCTTCGCCGATGACGCTCTGGAAGTCACGAACCATCCGCGGGAAGGGGTCGGGGCCGACGACGCTCCCGACCAGGTAGTGGGTGTCGTCGATGTTCTGTGCGAAGTCCTCTAAGGCCGCATCCACAGCGTCGGCGAGTCCGGAGTTGCCGCGAGTCACTTCGTTCACCTCTGCGCCCATGAGGCGCATCCGGAAGACGTTCATACGCTGCCGGTCGGCGTCTTTCTTCCCCATGTAAATCTCTGTGTCGAGGCCGAAGAGCGCGCCAACCATCGCCGTCGCCGTCCCGTGTTGGCCAGCGCCGGTCTCGGCGATGAGGCGTTTTTTCCCGGCTTTCTCTGCCAGCAACGCCTGCCCGAGTGCGTTGTTGATTTTGTGCGCGCCGCCGTGGAGCAGGTCCTCGCGCTTCAGATAGATGTCTGCGCCGTATCGGTCGCTGAGGTTCCGGGCGTGGTACAGCGGTGTGGGCCGCCCCGCGAACTCTGCGAGGAGGCCGCGAAATTCGGCCTGGAACGATTCGGTGTTCGAAATTTCGTCGTATGCGCCTGCGAGCTGGTCGAGTGAGTCGTCGAGCACGTCGGGGACGTACCGGCCACCGTAGCCCTCGAAATCTCCGTCTGACATGGATGTCCGTGATGATTCATCCCATCTACAAAAAGCGTTCTTCGATGGCCAACGTTGCACATTACTGTTGGTCAACGAAGTCAGGTCTGGGCGAAGGTTCAAAAGGTAACGCGGGGCCACACCTGCGTAGCAACAGAGAGAACGAGGAGGACAACTGAATCGTGGCAGAATGAACGAGGGGCGACGAATGTGAGGGGCGATGCGTCACAGCACAGGCTGTCGCAGGCTTTGGGGCGAGTCGTGTTTCAGGGTCAGGCCATCCGCTCGACGTGGACCAGCGCGACTGGGTCGTCCCATCCGTAGACAGCAGGGTCGAGGTCACCGTCACCGACGATACCGCCGTGCGGCGTGATGACGCCGTCTTCGGCGAGGTCAGGATTGCTCATCCCCGTGCCTTCTTTGTCGGAGTCGATGCCGTAGAGGGCCTGTGCAGGCGGCACCATGTCGGCGTAATCTTCGGTGTTCTCCTCAGTTCCGGCGTCGAAACTGGCCGCGAAGTACGACCGTGATTCGTTCACCTGGTCCGGGAGGGGGACTGTGTCGAGGCCGGTGAACCCGTCGTTCGTCCCGATGAGCATGCTCACGAAAGAGAGGAACGCCCCGCTTGCGTCGGTCTGGAGTTCGAGTGTAGTCCAGGAGGGGAACATATCGCTCGCAGGGAGGTCGCCTGGAACGAGTGGGGTCTCGGCGATGGCAGCGCCGCGAACCTCGGTCAGACTCTCGGCTAGCTCACCGAGTGGGGCGAGGTTCCCGTTCTCGGCGAGTTCTTTGATGGCCTCGCTCGCGGGGTCACCGACCGAGAACAGTTCCACACTGGGTTGGTGGGCAACCACGACAGGCGGGGTGAACGGCTGGCCGGAGGTGAGGTTCGCCACGGTCACGCGGTAGGTGCGGGCAGACTGAGTTCCGTTACCGTTGCCGTCTGCTTGTGCCGGGACAGTCACTCCACCGAGGCACCCGGCGAGTGCTGTAAGCGCACCAGCACCGGTTAGTCCAAGGACGGTTCGTCGTGTCGTCGAAAATTGGTTGTCGGTCATCGTCTCTCACGTGTGGGTAGTTCCACAGAGACCCAGACGTGAGATGACTTGATGTTGATTTTTCCAAATTAGTACCAAATTTTGCAACGAGGGCGTGACTGTCTGCTGATTAAGCGCATCGTGACGTTTGGTTGTCTGTTGCTTCAGCGCATCGTGGCGTAGGTCAGCGCATCGTGACGTAGGTCAGCGCATCGTGACGTAGGTCAAGAACGTGAGCGCGAGGAGTTGGAGGCCGCGGAGGACCAACACTGCCTGTTGGACGTGCGGGTCGCCGGAGTAGAGACTCTGCATGGTGAACAGGAAGTACAGTGCGAACGCGTTTTCGACGAGCATCACGACGGCGAACGCCAGCAAGCCGAGGACGAGGGACGTGCGGAACGTCCGGTAATTGCGTATCCACACGGCGGTCAACGCCGTGAGGAAGACGATATTCACGCCCGAGAGGACGCTGGCTGCCATGATTTGGGTGCCCATTGACATGATTCAATCGAGGTGTTTTGCGATCTCTTCGAACGTGTCGCGTGAGTGTTCGAACTGGTCGGTCAGGAAGTACAGTTGTCCGTACTTGTCCCCACCGGCCTCGACGACGTTGTGCGATTCGAGGACGTCGAGGTGGTGTCTGATGGTCTTGTATCCGACGTCGAGTTCGTCGGCGAGGCGGTTTGCATTCAGTGGTTGCTCCGACAGCACACGGATGATTCTGACGCGGTTTTCACCGCCCCGTGTCGCCGTGAGTAGATACCAAAGCGCCTTATCCATCGACTGCTCTGCGTACTCATTCGTCGGACGTCGTTATATTCACACTGGTCTGATACGACACGTCGACAGTAATTCTCGGAGTGGAGCCTACATGAGGGTTGTTCCACTTCAGTACCAAATCTGGGGTCAGTTCGTCTCCCCGGGAGCAGAACACCACGAGCCACACGCTGGACGGTCGCAAAGATGCGTTTAATCTCAGAGACGGCGTCTAGGTGTGCATGGCTGAACGACAGCACGCGTTCGTCACATACGGTGGGTGTGGTGGGTCCAACATCGCGGGCAGGACGGTGTGAGGATGAAGATTCCGTCTTTCCGACGGTCCAAGACGGGTGCTGTTCCCTGGCAGAATCCGACTGTACAGGTCGTTCTCGCGAGTACGCTCCTCGCACCGTTGGGCGTGCCGCTGGTCGCACCGGCCCTTCCTGTGATTCGCGACGTGTTCGTTCTCACCGACGCCGAAGCGAGTCTGCTCGTCAGCGCGTACTTCATCGTCGGCATCGTCGTCTCTCCGTTCGTCGGCCTCCTCGCCGACCGAATCGGAAGAAAGCGAGTACTCATCCCCGCCTTACTGGTCTTTAGCGTCGCTGGGTTGGCCTGTTACTTCGCACCGAACTACCTCGTATTACTCGGGTTACGAGCGATTCAGGGAACCGCCGCCGCGGCGCTTTTCGTCACGACAGTCACCGTCATCGGCGACGTGTTCGAAGGCGTCCAACGAAACGCCGTCCTCGGAGCCAACATCGCAATTCTCTCGTTGGGTGCGGCGGTGTTTCCCGTCCTCGGCGGGGCGCTCGCGACGGTCGCGTGGAACGCGCCCTTCATCGCCTACGCGTTCGGGTTCCCGGTGGCACTGTTCGCCTACGTGGCACTCGACGAGACCGTCAAGAAACCCAGTGAAGAGAGCGACGATGCCTCGACTAGTTCCGGGCAAACCGCAGGGTACCTCAGCGGAGCGATATCCGCACTCACACTCGGGATGGGCGCGCTCCTCACGACGGCGTTTATCACGGAGTTCTTCCTGTTCGGGGCCCTCGTGACCGCGCTCCCGTTCTTGTTGACAGCGGTCTACGGCGTCGGCCCGCTCTACATCGGGCTGGTTCTGATGGTCGCAGAAGCAGGCGCGATCGGTGCTGCCAGTGCGAACGGGCGATTGGCAAAGACGCTGTCTAATGGGCGGATTATCACGCTCGGATTCGTCTGTTACGCGCTCGCACTGGCGGGCGTGTACGTCGCTCCGTCACCGGTACTCGTGATGGTCTCGGTGTTGCTGTTCGGTGCGGGCCTCGGCCTCAGTATGCCCGCGGTCGATGCAGCGGTCAGCAACCGGGTTACCCAGGAGTACCGCGCCGGCCTGCTGGGACTGCGCAATAGCACGACGTTCCTCGGCCGGGCAACCGGTCCCGTGGTGTTCGCCGCTGCAGCCACTGCCGTTGGCTACCGTCCACTGATGGGCGTCGCGGCCGTCGCATTGGCTGGCGTTGCGCTGGTCGCTGCCATGACGACGCGAGGCACCACCCAGCTTCAAGAAACACAGACTGGCGTCTGAGGCGCACCGTCCTGGGTAGTGCGCTTCGACTTGAGAACCAGCTGCGTGGACATCTTCGCACAACACCAGCTGCGTGGACATCTTCGCACAACACCAGCTGCGTGGACATCTTCGCACAACACCAGCTGCGAGGGTATCTTCACAATAGGAGTGCAGCGTGTGATTCGGAACACCGACCGCGAACCGGCAGGAGGTGCCGACTTTGGCAGAAAACAATATGTTAGTCCAGTCCTTGCAAATCTCGTATGGACGACCCCAGTGGAGAAGCGTGTACAATCGAATCCCCGAGGGGTCGCCCGTGTCCCTTCTGTGGGGCGTCGATGAACCACCGTCACTGCAAATACATCTGCCCTGAACATGGTGTCGTCTACGACTGTAGCGACACGTTCTGGTAGCGATACCTGACATGAGCCCATCAGCACGTTGTCACTGCAACGTCATCGGATTTCGTGGTGATTTGCACCATCGAGGGAAATGTTATGTCGACAGCGGCCTACTAAACGAGTGAGACCACTTGCGGCCCTCCGGCCCTTTTCTCACTCACGAGAGGTAAGACGGTCACGCGAATACGAAACGATGGTAAACGAATCACAGGTCGAAGCCGGAAAGGAGATACAACAGCGAACTGGCAAGACGTTCTACTTCGCGACGCGACTGCTGCCAGAACGCGTGCGGCACGCCACCTACGTGCTCTACGCGTTCTTCCGCGTTGCCGACGAAGTCGTCGATGCCGAAGAGACTGCCCCACCAGCCCAACAGCGGGAACGACTCGAACGACTCCGTGCCGAAGCGCTCGGGGACATCGAGACGGACGACCCGGTGCTGTCAGCGTTCGCCGAACTCCGAGAGCGGTACGATATCGACCCCGACGACGTGAACGTCTTCATCGACGCGATGGCCGCCGACATCGAGAAAGACCACTACGAGACCTACGAGGAGTTAGAGACGTACATGGACGGGTCGGCGTCGGCTGTCGGTCGGATGATGACCGACGTGATGCGCCCTGACGACCCGGAGACGGCGCTTCCGCACGCGACGGCGCTCGGGCAGGCGTTCCAGATGTCGAACTTCCTCCGTGACGTTGGCGAAGACGTGGTCGAACGTGACCGGGTGTATCTCCCAGAGACCTCGCTCGACCGCCACAACGTCGACCGACAGCAGATTCTCGACCTGAAGTTCGACCAGCGCGTCGCCGCCGTGATGCAGGACGAACTCCGCCGGACGGAGGCGCTGTACCGTGACGGTGTCGCCGGCATCGAGCATCTTCCTGCAGACTGCCAGTTTCCCGTGTTGCTGGCTGCGGTCCTCTACGCCGACCACCATCGCTCGATTCGAAAACTCGGCTACGACACGCTCTCGACCACGCCCGAGTTGAGTTTCGCGCGAAAGGTCACCCTGCTCGTGAAGTCGTCGGCGTACTGGGCAATCTGGCGCGACCCAGTGGCGGTGTTCAAAGCCGTCAGCGTCGTTCCATACCCCGAAGACGAGGGATTCGACGCCGACTTCGGCCCCGGTTCGACACCCGCCCGGAACTCGCCAAGCCAGAGTCGCGTCTCCGGGTGGCTTCGCTCGCTGAATCGCTGGGATTCCGAGTAAGTTCGCGTTCGTCTTCTCTCGTCGGGTCTGTTGAAATCCGTAGAATTTGATTGATGTCGCGTACTGCGTAGAGAGGATGCAGACAGCACAGCGATGACCTCTGTACAGCGGTGGTGTCAACGGGACCAACGGCTCCCATGGATACCCCCCACGATGCTTCGGAAACAATTGTTATCATGGGGATGAAACTAGAAGATATATGGACGAATATACGGCTGTATTCGAGGTCGATTCGAAGACAGACGCGCACGCCGTCGAACGACTGATGGAGCGCATGTACGACTCGCTTCGGGAGGAATCACGGACGCTTCGAAAGGGGTCGAGCGATTCGACAGAGATGTTAGAACAGTTCGAGACGATTCTAAACGCCACGCGAAGGCCAACCCCCGGCAAATTGACAGTGATATACGAATCTCGGGACGAACAATTGGACGGGTAACTTGACGCATCAGCTCCGACTATCTGCACGATACGCCTCCGTTTTCAGCACGGCCTCGACGAACCGTCAGTAACTGAGGGTTTCACCAGCGCCCTGCAGCCCCGTGTTTCTGCTCTCTACTGCTAACTCAGGACTGCCAGGGGAACCCACGCGGAATCTTGAGCAAACTGGAGTCGAAGCGGTCGGTTCGAAGGAGTCCAACGCCGAAGAGACCGGCGACGATGAAGGGAACCCAGTTGCCGAACCACGCGTTGATGCCGCCCCAGAGGATGACGAAACTCACCAGGTCGTCGAGCATGAACTCGGTGCCGGCGAGTCGAGAGAGGAGTGCTTCGCGGTCGAACCCCCAGTCGAGGAGGACGACGGCGATGGTGGCGCTGATGACCCACCCAGCGTAGTTCGACAGCGGGACGCCGTAGAAGAGGATGGCATCGTCGCCGAATCGGTAGTACTCCCAGAACCCCAGTGCGACCGCTCCGGGGTCTAACACCACGTCCATCGCAAGGACGGTTGCGATGACGACGACGAGACGGACGATGGTGTTGCGAGCGCGGTCACCCAGCAAGAGGAGACACAGCAGGTAGGCGTTCATCACGAGTGGGATGAAGAACACGGGGAGGCCGAGCGGGACGCCCGCGACGGTTGGACCGAGGTCCACGCCGTACGTGAACCACCCGTAGGGCCACCCAGTCGTGATGCCGGTGTACTCGATGGCGTAGGCGTACGCGGTGAGTGCGCCGACGGCGATGGCGGCCCGACGGGTCACGAGGGGGAGGAGACCGACGATGAGCGGCGACCGCATCACCAGCGTCCCGAAGAGGATGAGAAACGCGTTGAACGCGAGCGGTTCTGGCACCCATCCCATGGCGCTCCCGACGAGGAGGACCGCACCGTTCAGGGGGAAGAACACGGAGATAGTAAACCGGTTGTCGCGCACGAGTTCATCGAGCGCGAGTTCGACTTCCCGGCGCGTCCGAGGAAGGGTCGTTCGCAGATCAGCCATTCACGACACTCCAGAGTGCCCCGAAGGTGATGAGCATGCCGACGATGGTGTTCAACAGCGGATACCACCAGTAGGCGTCGTCGACATCGACGTCCGAGAGCGCGATGCCGATGACGACGACCGGATACGCTGCCAAGAGGGCACCGAGACGCACGTCGACGAGGGCGAACGCGACGGCGGCGAGTCCCCACGTCACCGCGCAGTAGGCGTAGGTCCACCGCGCTCCGAGCAGTGTCGCAGTCGTTCGAATCCCGGCCGCACGGTCGGGTTCGATGTCGGGTATCGCGGAGAACGTGTGCATCCCCATCGTCCAGAACCACGCGCCTGCGATGGCGAGCGCCGGTGGATTCACCCCTGCAATCGTCGCGTAGGCGGCCACGCCGGGGAGGATGTACAGGCCGTTCGAAATCGAGTCGAGAAACGGCGTCGTCTTGAACCGGAACGGTGGGGCGCTGTACTCGATAGCGAGGAAGAAGTGTGCGACCAGCCACGGCCACGCAACCTGTGGCGTGAGTGCGAACAGACCGAGTCCGAGGACGCCGCTCCCGACGACGACAGCGAGGTTTACCGGGTCGCCGCGCCAGCGTGCTTCTCTCTCGTCTTTCTTGGGATTGGCTTCGTCGACGTCGACGTCGAACACGTCGTTGACGCCGTAGAGAAACACGTTCGCCGGGACGAGGAAGTACGCGAACAAGACGAGGGCTTCGACTGAGTACAGGTCCGCGAGGTCAGTCGCGGCGGCGGCGACACCGACGAGGACTGGTCCGGCCAGATAGAGCCAGAATCGTGGGCGCGAGAGGACGAACAAGTATTCGAGTCGGTCTCTGAACCCGCCGTTCGACTGCGTCGTCGCCATGTCGGTGGTCATCGAGCGTCTTCGGCCATCTCTTCGACGGTGAGTTGGCCGCTGATGAGACACATCGGGACGCCGATACCGGGCGTCGTGAACGACCCCGTGAAGTAGAGGCCGTCTACCTTCTTCGAAGCGTGCGGTGGGCGAAGGAGCGAAGTCTGAGTGAGTGTGTGTGCGAGGCCGAGAGCGGTCCCTTTCGTGCTGTTGTACCGGTCTGCGAAGTCGTTCACACAGAACGTCTCTTCGAAGACGATGCGGTCCCGAAGGTCCACACCGGTGTTCGCCGCGATGTCGTCGAGGAGCAAGTCACGGTACGAGTCGCGAATCTCTGGTGTGTCTTCGAGGCCGGCGGCGATGGGAACGAGTGCGAAGAGGTTGCTGTGGCCCTCAGGAGCGACCGTGTCGTCGGTCTTCGACGGAACACAGAGGTAGTACGCCGGGTCGTCGGGCCACGCCGGGTCGTCGAAGATGTGTTCGAAGTGGTCGTCCCACTCGGTTGGGAGGACGAGCGTGTGGTGAGCGAGTTCGTCCACGTCACCTTCGACACCGAGGTAGAGGAGATACGCCGAAGGTGCGTAGGTCCGCGACTCCCAGTAGTCGGCGTCGTACTGGCGCTTCTGGGGAGGAAGCAGTTCCTGTTCGGTGTGGGCGTAGTCGGCGTCGCTGACGACCTGGTCACAGAGGAACTCTCGGCCGTCTTCGGTTCGGACGGCGAATCCACCGCGTCGCCCTGCGATTTCGGTGACGGGTGAGTCCGTGTGGTACTCGACGCCGAGTTCTTCGCCGAGTTCGACCATCGCGTCGACGACGGCTTTCAGCCCGCCGTCGGGGTAGTAGACGCCCATGTTGAAGTCGACGTGACTCATGAGGTTGTAGAGCGCCGGCGTGTTGTTCGGTGCGCCACCGAGGAACACCAGCGTGTACTGCATAATCTGCTGGAGTTTGGGGTGGTCGAAGTATTTCTCGACGTGGTCCTGCATCGACCCGATGAGCGACAGCCCCCACGCGTTTTTGAACACGTCGAAGTCGATGAAGTCCCTGAGTTTCGTCCGGTCGGTGTAGACGAAGTGTTCCATCCCGATGCGGTAGTTGCGCTCGGATTTACGAAGGTAGTCGTCGAACTTCTCGCCCGCACCGGGTTCGTACGACTCGAAGAGTGCCTTGTTCGTCTCGATGTCGGAGACGAGGTCGACCTGGTCGCCATCTTTGAAGAAGATGCGATAGTGGGGGTCCAGCCGCTCCAGTTCGTAGTAGTCCGACGGCTGCTTGCCGAAGTACGCGAAGAAGCGCTCGAACACGTCGGGCATCAGATACCACGATGGACCCATATCGAAGCGGAATCCGTCGACTTCGAGCGTACTGGCCCGGCCACCCAGCTGTTCGTTCTTCTCTAGCACCGTCACGTCCGCGCCGGCGTGAGCGAGATAACACGCCGTCGAGAGACCACCGAATCCGCCGCCGATGACGACGACGGACTCTCCAGCGAGAGAGTCGAGGTCCGAGACAGAATTCATGGTCTCGTGTAAGAACCTAGAGACCATAAATCGACTGACCAAATCGGCCAGTACCGCCCGTCTCTCGGGGGTCGAACCTCCCGTTTCTGTACGTTTCCCGGCAGACATCTTTAGGCCCGGTCCGTCCTTACGACGCCCATGAACGACACCACCGTCGTGGTCACAGGTGCGAGTTCGGGTATCGGTGCCGCAGTCGCGCGAGCGTTCGGCACCGCAGGGGCGACCGTCGTCGTCTGCGCCCGTGACGACGAGGCCCTCCAGACCGTCGTCGACGACATCGAAACCGCCGGCGGGAACGTCAGTGGGATTCGCGCCGACGTGCGCGACGAGTTCGACATGGAGCGATTGATGGAGATGGCCGCCCGCGCAGGCGGAGAAATCGACGTGCTCGTCGCCAACGCCGGAATCTCCCACGGCACGCCCGGAGCGATGCCGATAGCCGAAGAGACCTACGCCGCCTTCGACGATACGCTCAGAACGAACGCTCGCGGCGTCTTCACGGCGATCAAAGAGGCGCACCCGCACATGGCCACCGACGCGCGGATTCTGGTCCCGTCGGGGTCTGTCGCCCGCGACGCAACGGCAGGGATGGGTGCGTACGCCGTCTCGAAATCGGCCGCAGAAGCGCTCGTGAGACAGTTCGCCGTCGACTGTGACCAAACAGTCTGCGTGATAGACCCTGGCCTCGTCGCCACCGACCTGACCGAGGGACAGGGACGTGACCCAGACGAGGTTTCCGACCTGTTCGTCTGGGCAGCAACCGACGCCGACCCGACGACGCTCGATGGGGACGTCGTCGGCCTCTCGGCGTGGAAGAAGGCAACTCGCTGAGCGACAGTCGCGTCCACCCACCGTGTCGTCGGTGCTGTCCGAACCGGGCGTCTTATTAATCCGAACCAATTCGTTCACAACATGAATCGCTCGACAGCCATCGGCGTCGGGAGCGTCGTCGTCCTCGTCACGCTCTCGGCGTACGCGGTGGCCACACAGGCGTGGAAACTTCTCGTCGTCTCGTGGGCCGCCTTCGCGGCGATGGCGTTCGCTGCACCCATTGGTGCCCGCTCTCGTACCGAACACGCCGAGGGCCTCGTCTGGGGGTACGGTCTCGCTAGCGGTGCGATGGTGACGAGTGCTGCCGTCTTTCTCGTCCCGCAGGCAATCGGCCACCACCCGCAGTTCGGCGGATTCGGCATCGCCTTCGGTATCCTCGCTGGGTTCGGTGCGCACACCGTCGGCCATCGGTTTGCACACATGGACTTGCCGATGGACCGCACCGTGACGGAACTCTCTGCGCACGCCATCTCTGCTGGTGCAATCATCGGTATCGTCTACGGAAACATCGACGTTGGCGTCGGCCTCGGTCTCGCCATCGTCTCACACAAAGGGCCTGCAGGATACGCCGCCGCCCGCCGGCTCTCGGGAAAGGGGGAATCCGTCTATCCGCTCCTCTTGCCAGCGGCAGGACTGGGAATCGCCGCCATCGTTTCGAGCGCCGTGTCGCTCCCTGCAACCGGCGCGTTCCGTGGTATCGTCTTTGGATTCGCCTCAGGTGTCTTCCTCCACGTGGCGATGGACTTCCTTCCGCGGTGTGAAATCGGCAGCGAGATTCACGACTTGCTGTCTGTCGAAGACGACCACGCACACGCGGTGCTCGACAGACTCCGACTCCACGCCGCGGTCAGTACCGTCGTCGGTGGCGCTGCCGTCTTCGGGGCGTGGATTCTCGTCGGCTAACGCTCGACTGGTTCAGTCTCTGAGATAGCCCCACGTGTGTAGCTTGTCGCCTTCGCCTTCGACCCAGCGCTCGCCGATATCGTCGCGGTAGTACATGTTCGGAAGCAACACGTCGTCGACCCGGCGGTACGCCACCTCGCGCGCTTCGACCATCGTCTCTCCCATCCCGGTGACGGTCATGACGACACCCGACGTGCCAGCGACGCGCCACTGGTCGTTCGTGCACTTCACGTCCTCGATGTGGACGCCCTCAGGGGCGTTTTCGAGGAGATGGCGCTCTGTCCACTCGCTCGGCGGCTTGGACTCGAACCCGATTGGGGCGTTCGACGCGAACTCGGAGAACGTCTGTGGGTCAGTAAAGGGGAACGGCGGGAGGCAGACACGGACACCGACCTGGAACCCTGCGCTGACTTCGATGCCGGGGTCGTCACCGCGAGCGATGTCGGCGAACACCCTCGAGATCGGTGTCTCCATCGCCTCTTCCATGAGAAAGATGGTCGGATAGCCGAATCGCGGGGTGAATTCGAGTGGGTAGACACCGTCGTGGTTGACGATACAGTTGAGGTCCATGTAGCCGACGTAGCCTTCGTCGGCGAGCGTGGATTCGAGTGGTTCGAGGGTCCGTCGGTAGATGTCGTTCTTCCCGGTCCACGTCATGCTCGTTCCCATCTCGCCAGTCGATGGACCGACGTTGCCGGGGAACAGTCGCTTGTGCTCGAAGTTGATACAGACCGGGCCGACGAACTCTTCGCCGTTGAAGAACGCGCCGACGGCGACTTCCACACCGTCTGCACGGCGCTGTATCTCGAATCGCTCAATCTTGTCGCCCCACGACCGCTGGTAGGACTTGAGGATGCGAATCACGTCTGACCCGTCGTCTTCTTCGCCGACGAAGACGAGGCGCTTGACGTTCTGGACGTTTCCACTCGGTTTGATGACGTAGGCGTCTGGGTTCTCCCGAATCCACTCGACTGCGGCGTCGAAGTCGGTGAACTCCTTGTGCGGGAGGACGTCGATGCCAGCGTCTTTCAGTTCCCGTTGGCCGAAGTTCCGGTCTTCTTCGAGACGGTCGGTGTAGGCGGTTCCGCCGACGACGGCGACGCCCTCCGCTCGCAGTTCTTCTGCGTGCGTTCCTTGTCCGAACACGTCGTCGAAGACGACCGTGTCGGCCCACTCAGTGTGTTCCTCCCAGTCGACGACTTTCTCGACGAATCCGTCGGTAATCTCGCGTTCGTCTTCGTTTTCGATGCAGTATCGCACGTCGTGGCCTTCGTTTCGAACGCGCCACGCGAGGTCTCCGATGAGTCCGTCGATGGAGACGAAGAGGAAGTTCATACCGGACACACGAACGCCGACGTGAAAACTGTTGGTCGAACTAAAAATCGGGTTCAGTTGGTCACCGACTGCGTCGTCAGTTCTTCGTCAACCGTCGAAGCTGGATGGAGATACCGAGTGCCGCGCCGAGGAGCAACACGAGGTTGAACGCCGCCTGGAACGGCGCACGGAACTCGGGGTTCACCCACGTCGAGATGGTCTGCGAGGCGTTGAGGTAGAACTGCAAGGCCGCGATGAGCGCGAGCAACAGCAGTCCTGCGAGGACCGCGTAGTCCAGATACCGACGGACGCGCGCGCTGAATTCGCGGTTCTCGCGGTCGGTCGGGTCCTCGTCAGGGTCGGGGGCAGTCTGCGTCTGTGCGGACTTCTTCGTCCCCGACTTGGTCGGCGTCTCTTCGCTCATTGTCGCCACCTCCGGGCGACGAAGGCAGTCGCAAGGAGCGCCACGAGTGCGACGACGACACCGAATCCGGGTGCAGCGGATTCAGATTGCGTTCGTTCAGGGTCGTAGTCGTCGGGCGTTGCGC
The DNA here is from genome assembly GCF_048158745.1 of Haloferax sp. DFSO52. Classification (NCBI taxonomy): domain Archaea; kingdom Methanobacteriati; phylum Methanobacteriota; class Halobacteria; order Halobacteriales; family Haloferacaceae; genus Haloferax; species Haloferax sp. DFSO52. The sequence continues at coordinate 864,683 of NZ_JBLOPB010000002.1, forward strand.
CGTTGTCGTCTTCGAAGTCTTCGACGCGCAGTTCGACTTCTTCTGTGGTTTCGTTCACGCTAATCGTCCTCGTTGGGTTCAGGTTGGCCGCGCCACGGGCGGTGTCGATGACGACACCATCCCGCATGAGCACGGCATCGATGTAGTAGTTGTAGCCGTCCGGTACAGTGGCCGTCGCGTCCACGGATTCGGTTCGGCCGGCGGCGATACTGCCGGCGTCGACTGTCGTCCGCGACGCGACGATGTTCGACTCGGCCTGCCGGAGGACGAACGTCACCGAGAGGTCTTCGGCGGGTTCGTCGCCGGTGTTGGTGAGCGTCGCCGTCAGGTCGAGCGTCGTTCGGTTCTCGCCGGCATCCTCGATAGAGAACGAGACGGGTGGAAGCGCCTCGGAGTCGGTAAACGAGGTGGTCGACTGGAGGTACGGCGGTTTGATGGCCGAGACGCCGCTGACACTCCGTCTCGCCTGGTCGACGCGTTCTGCCTCGCGATAGAGGACGACTTCGATGTCGTATCCGCCTTCGCGTGGGACGGTGAGATTCGTCGCCGCAGTCGTCTCACCATCGCGGGAGAGGTTCCCCACGTCGACGCGTTCTGTCTTCGTCAGTAGTCCAGACTCGGCGTCGACAGCACGAACGAGTACGCTCACGTTCTGAGTCGGATTTCCGCGATGGTCGATTTGCGTCTCGATACCGAGTGTGACCGTCTCCCCGGTTGCCTGACCGGCGGTGATGGAGACGTCCTGGACGTCGACCGGTCCGGGCCGAATCGGTCCCTCGTCCGTCGGGTCCGCGAGGACACCGGGGACGAGGACGGCGGTGACTGCCGCGACGATGAGGACGCCGACGGCCCCGCCAGCGAGGAGGGCGTTCCTTTCCATAGTCGATTGACATTTGGGATTCGGTAAATGTTTTGTCCTTGAATAGTCCTCGTTCGAGACTCTCTGTGGAACTGTCCATACCGTATTTCGCCGCAATGTGCGTGATTTCGGTGCACTGACGAAGATACTGAAGCGACGTGCTCGTGTGGGTGCAGTGTCACATCTGAGAACGAAGCCGAGAGTATCGAAATCATTCAGCATCACGCAGATGACACACACGGAACACCGAAGACGGTCAGTGACGTGAACGCGATGCTGAATATGGTGTAATCCGACTGACTGAAGCGTGGATTTTTATAGGACGGCAGAGGGTTATGAGATATGGCAACGTACGTTATGGGCACGAACTCGGTACACACCAGTGCCGAACTCTGTGACTATCTCTCGCGACGTATCGAAACTGGCGACATCGTTCACGTCGTCAACTCTCACGTCGGCGGCGACAGCACAGATAGCGACGACGTTCGCGACGGCGACGACGCGTTGAACGTCGTCACCTCCCGACTCGGTGATTTCGTCACCGTCGAGACACACCAGTTTATCCGCGGCAACGACCCGGCAAAAGACATCCTCGAATGTGCCGACGAACACGGTGCTGACGAAATCATCATCGGCGTCAGGAAGCGCAATCCGACCTCGAAAATCGTCTTCGGAAGCACTGCACAGGACGTGCTCTTGCGTTCGAACATCCCGATGTCCGTCGTTCCGTTAGAGAAAGTGTACTGAGACAGTCGCTCAGTTTCCGGGTCGGTACTCGACGAGCGTCATTTCGAACGCCGGTTCGTCGTCACCTTCCTCCTCGTAGAACGCCATGTACCCCGGCAGTGGACTCTCTGGGGAGACGCAGCTCTGCCAGAAGACGCTGCCGTTCATCTCGACGACGAAGTCAGCACACTGCAGGCCGGCGTAGTTGGAGGTGCTCACGACTTCGAAACTCACGTTCCCGTTCGTCCCGGAGACTTCCCAGCCGTCGCCGACTTCGAGCGTCTCGCCATCGACGCCGCTGTAGTACGGAGAGTTGAATCCGACGGTCGCGATCGACCCGGCGGGACTCCCGGAGAGTTCACCGTACAGGTCGTCTCGTGACGCTGTTACGGTCTGTGTGTTCGTCATCTCGTCAGTCTTCACCGTCGTCTGAATGGTGACGTTGGTCTCGGTGATGGAGACGACTTCCCACTCGTACGTCGCCGTCTCTTCGAGGTTCGGCGACTCGACTTCGTATCGGTAGTACTGGCCGGCACGGAACTGCTTGTCCCACGATTGGTTGAAGTCGAACGAGGCCTGTTTGGCGCTGTTCGACCCATCAGAACTGCCGTCGGTGGCAGTCGCCGTCGCAGTGGCGGTTGCAGTCGCGTCATCTCCACCGCCCGTCGTCGTCGCAGTCGGTGTGTCTTCGCCACCCACCCCACCCGAACACCCGGCCACGAGGACCAGCAGTGCAACGAGGAGGGTCTTCCACAATGCGTTCATACACCACCCATGGATGGGATGGGTATAATATGGTGGTGGCTCGGACTGTCTCCGCGTCGAGACTATCTGTTCGTGCCCCGACGACCGCTACTCGTCTGCCTCGCCGAGCACTTTCTCTGCCAGCGTCGGAACGAACGTCCCGATGTCCGTCACCATCCCGATTGCTTGTGACGACCCACGGTCGAGCAGTTGCGTGACGGTTGCGGGGTTGATGTCCACACAGACAGTCTTCGCCGACGAGGGCAGGCAGTTGCCGACGGCGACAGAGTGGAGAAGCGTCGAGAGCATGAGCACCATGTCCGCCTGGTGTGCCTGCTCGCGGATGGCATTTTGTGCTTCGATGGTGTCGGTGATGGTGTCGGGAAGTGGACCATCATCGCGAATTGAGCCTGCGAGGACGTACGGAACGTCGTTTTTCACGCACTCGTACATCACGCCTTCTTTGATGAGTCCCTGTTCGACGGCTTCTGCGATGCCACCCGCTCGGATGATTTCGCTGATGGTGTAGATGTGGTGTTTGTGGCCCTTCCGGGGGTGTTCCATCGTCTCCATATCCATCCCGAGAGAGGTTCCGTAGAGGCCGCGTTCGATGTCGTGCGTCGCAAAGCCGTTGCCGGCCGAAATCATATCGATGTAGCCTTCGCGAACGAGTGTTGCGAGGGCGTCGCCACCACCAGCGTGGATGAGCGCCGGGCCAGCGACGACGAGAACGTTCCCACCGGCTTCTTTCGTCTCTCGGATTTCATCGGCGACTTCACCGATGAGCGACTCCGAGGGGCGCTCCGAAGAGACGCCGCCTTGCATGAACCCGAAGGGACCGGACGAGTCACGTGGTCGCTCCGGTGGTTTGACACGGATACCCGCTTCGTCGGTGACGATGAGGTCTCCTTCCGTGACGCTGTTGAGGACTTTCGTGTACGCACGAGGGCCGTCTTCGGCGTCCGGGTCGACAACGTCACCAGAACTCGTCGAGTTCTGGTTGCTTGTCGAGCCGCCAGGCTCGACAACGATGGCGCAGTCCATCTCGATATTTTCGACCGAAAGCCACTGGCCGTTGTAGCGGACGTCGGTCGGGTGGTTGGTCGTCGAGTAGAATCCGACTGGAACCACTCGGTCTGCGGGCGATGGCACGACGTGCGCGTCCACTGGGTCGGTGAGGTTCGCCCCGATCTGGTGGAGTTCGTGGAGAATCTCCTGAAGTTTCTTCTCGTCGTCCGCCGAGACAGACATTCGACAGTACGACGTTTTGTCCTTCTGCTTCCCGACGTCGAACTGCTCGACGTCGAACTCTCCCCCGAGGTCCATCACGATACCGAAGGCCTGTTGCATCATCCCGGAGTCGATGATGTGGCCTTCGAGTTCGACGGTGCGCGTGTTCGTCATTGCCGGAGAAATGACTGTGGGGCTAAAGTCGGTTACGGACCCAACGGTCGACTCCGGGGAGTGACAGGGTCCGGAAAACGATGAAATTCGGGAGGTTCACCCGGTCAGAAGAGCAGTCCCTTGATGATGTTGGCGAGGGTCCAGATGGTCTGGTCGACCAAGTTGCCCTTCTCACCCGTGACGCGGATTCTGTCGTCGCGGATTGCCTGTTCGACCACACCCAGGGGGTCCGACGACGAGGAAATCGATTCGAGCGTGTCGTAGTCGGTGGTGATGCGGATCGAGGCGTCCGGGTTCGGGCCCGTCTTCACGTCGGCGATTTGCATGTCGTCTTCGACGACAGCGGAGAACACGTGGGTCTCGTCGCCATCTTCGATGTAGACGTTCACCGTCTTGCCGGCGATGAAACTTTCGGCGAACGAGACGTCTAGCTGGTCGACGTTTTCGTTGTACAGTGCGACACCCTCGTCGAGGAGTGCCTTCATCTCGTCGCTGGAGGTTTGGGATTCCTGGGCGAGCGCTGGTCCTGTCGAGGTTACGACGAGTGCGACGACGAGAAACAGCGTGACGAGACGGTGTACGGCAGACATAGTCGAGCTATCATCGGCGTCAACTGATATAATGCTTCCCGCGAATATTCAACTCTCTGTCAGCTCTACTCCCGAACGGTCTGTAAGAACGAGAGTAGATGCCCAAACGTCTGTTCGAAGGCGCTATCGTAGTGGTCGAAGTGGGCTGTCGGGAGTTCGACGAGCGTCGCGTTGGTGAGTTCGTCGGCGAGGGCAGCAACGTCATCCGCAGGTGACAGTTCGTCACGGGTCCCAGCGACGAGGAGTGCAGGACAGGTGATGGCGTCGGGGTCGGAGAGCGCGTGATACCGGAACATCGAGAGGAACACTCGCGCCGGCGTCTCGTCGCGCCACGCACTCCCCGGTGAGACGAGTTCTCGGTAGGCGACCCGAACAGATGGGTCTTCGAAGACAGACATCGAGACGCCGTCGCCGACGACAGGGACGCGATACGGGCCGAGCAGACGCGACTGACCTTTGTCACGAACACCTGCAACGAGTGCGCTGAGCGTCCCACGAACGCCTCGTCCACCAAACACTGCACTCCCGTCGAGCATCGGGTTCTGTGCGACCACACCTGCGACGTGCCGGTCTTCGGCAGCGACCCGGAGGGCGTACCCACCAGAGAGCCCAGCGCCCCAGAGGACGATGCGCCGCTCGTCGATTTCCGGGATTTCTCGGACGCCTTCGACCGCTGCGTGCCAGTCGGCAACCTGCCGCTCTGGGTCGACGAGATTTCGCGGTTCGCCGTCTGAGTCGCCCGTGTTGCGATAATCGAAGAGGAACGCGGCGTAGCCCGCTTCGGCCAATCGTTCGGCGTAGGTTCGCAGACCGAATCGGCGGTCTGCGGCGAGTTCACCGGCCATCACGACGACTGGTGGCGACTCGACGCCGTCCGGTCGGTAGAGCCACCCAGCGCAGTCCGTGCCGTCGCTCGTGAACGTGAGACTGACACGGGAGTAGTCGAAGTGTGAAGGCCGACGGGGGCCACGGGCTGCCGGCAGCTCACCACGGTGACGCCACGCGCTCACGGCGCATCCTCCTCGTAGAGGGTGGCGAGGACGCGCTCAGAGAGGTCCTCGTCGTCGAGGGCGTACTTGTTGTACGCCTCGACCCAGTCGTCTTCGAGTCGCCACGTCGCCTGAACGTCGTCTTCACTCCGGAGAATCGTCGCTTCGACGGTCTGTGGTGTCCAGTCACCCTCTGCGAGTTCGAGGAAGGCTGTGACCGCTCGCCCGACTTCGCCGTGGTCGGGTTCGACATCGGGGAACGCCGTGAGATAGGTCACGGACACCGTCTCGTCGACCGAGAGCGATTCGACACTGATACCGTTCCCACGGAGCGCTTCCTCGATGTCGGCGACCGGTTCGAGGTCGTTCATGGGACGTGCTACGATTCCCGCCGGCTAAACGTTTGCCGCGAGACAGGAGTCCAGTGGGAGACAGGAGTCCAGTGGGAGACAGGAGTGCAGGAGACAGGTGACCAACGGGAGACAGCCCAGCAGGGGCTACGACTCTGTGTCCAGACGACGAAGTGTGTCGTGGAGCGAGAACAGCGGTTCGATATCGCCTGCGGCGTACTCGACGACCAACCGGGTCAGTTCGTCGTGCGTTCGTGTGTTTTCGAGGCCGGTGGCGACGTTCTCGACGTACTGTTCTCCCAGTGCTTCGCCAATGTGTGCCCCCTTCACGTGTGCGTCGTCGATGCCGAGGCCCTCCAGATACGCCGCCGGCAGGTCGTAGTCGTCGTACCAGACTGTCGGCTGGTCGATACCGGCCTCTTTGCAGGCTTTCCAAAGTGCGGGTATCTCTCTGTTGGGGCGGACAGCGTGCGGATAGGCAGTTGCGGCGAGCGTTGCGAGGTCGATGTGGTCCGAAAAGAGCGCGTCGACGCGGGCAGGCGCTTCGGGCCACAATCCCTCCTCTGCGACGGTGGTCGCCCACGCCCGGAGATGGTGTTCGTCGAAAAACTCGCCGTTGTAGGTTATGACAGGTCCACCACGTTGTTCACACCACTCGACGACTGCTCGAAGGAGCGTTGCAGTGTGTTTCGTCTCCCAGTCTCCGTCGCGGAGGATGACTGTGGTCTCGGTCTCACCACCGTCGTGATAGCCAAGCCCGACCGCAACCAACTCGAAGTCGGCTGTGTTCTGGAAGTCGCTCGGTTCGCCCCGCGGGCTCGCTGTCTCGATGTCCAGTGCGAGTCGCCCCTCGTTCATACACAGGTCCTCTCGGATTAAGTACAAAAACGGCCGGGTTCGGTCGATGGCCTCGACTATCGCAACCCAGTGACGGTGTAGACGGTATTCTATCGGTGATGAACGTCAGCTCTCGACGACATTCAGTTCAATAATCCTACATCTTGATGGCATCTACGGTCGATATCTGGGTATGGCTCGACGACCCAGAGCGAATGCACGACAGACACGACGAGAAGAGCGCGGTACTGGACGACGCGGTGGGGGACGTGAGTGGGACCGTTACAAGATGACCCAGAAACTCGTCTCCATCGGAGACGACTACTACGTCGAAAATCAGGCCGGTCAGCAGATGTTCAAAGTCGATGGCAAGGCGCTCAGGGTTCGAGACACCCTGAAGATGGAGGACCTCCAGACCGGCGACACGTACAAGATTCAAGAGAAGATTGCCCGCGTCAGAGACACGATGACGATTCAGAAGAACGGCAGTCGGGCAGCGTCGGTCCACAAAGCCCTCATCACGCCGCTTCGAGACCGGTTTACCGTCTCCATAGAGGGCCGGCCTGAGATTATGGTGGTGGGGAACATCGTCAACCACGAGTACAGAATGATGCACAACCGCCAGCGCGTCGCAGAGGTTTCCAAGAAGTGGTTCCGCGTCCGCGACTCCTACGGTATCGAAGTCTCCCCAGAGATGGATGCCGGTCTCGTCATCGCCTGTACCGTCGCCATCGATATGATGGCCCATCCGACTCGGTGAGCGAAGACGTGCCGACGATCCCTCCTGAACTCACCGCTCGGACGTTTTGAACGGACCGTTCTGTCTCACTCGGGAGTCCCCTCTCAACGAGGCATTCTCACGACAGTGACCATCTGGCTTCGACGATATTCATCTAGAAAATGCTACAGTTTCATCCAATCTCCACGCGATAGGTTGGGTATGGCCCGACGAGGAAGAGCGGAGACACGACAAACGCGACGAGAAGACCGCGGTGCTGGACGGCGCGGTGGCGGACGCGAGTGGGACCGCTACAAGATGACGCAGAAACTCGTCTCCATCGGAGACGACTACTACGTCGAGAATCAGGCAGGTCAGAAGGTATTCAGAATCGACGGGAAGGCGCTTCGTGTCCGCGAGACGCTCGAGATGTACAACCGTCAGAGTGGTGAGTCGTACTCCATCAAAGAGCGAATCGTCCGCGTCAAAGACACCATGACGATTCAGAAGAACGGTCGTCCGACGGCAACGGTCAAGAAGGCGCTCGTCACTCCGCTTCGAGAGCGATTTACCGTCTCGGTCGATGACGGACCGGACCTCAAGGTGCAGGGGAACATCCTCGACCACGAGTACAAACTCACGCGGGATGGCGAGCGCGTCGCGGAGGTTTCCAAGAAGTGGTTCCGCGTCCGCGACTCCTACGGTATCGAAGTCTCTCCCGAGATGGACGACGGACTCGTCATCGCCTGCACCGTCGCACTCGATATGATGGTGCATCCAACGCGGTGAGCGGCGGATAGACTACCGTATTTCTTGCGCACGTGCTGGCCCGGCAGGGAGGTCACCGAAGTCGACGAGCAACGCCTCTCACGGGCAGGGTAAAAAGAAAATGTGACAGCTGTTCCTTACTCGCCGCCGAACATCTGGCGCATCATCGGGTGCATCTCCATGAGCTGCTCTTCTGCGATCTCCTCGTACAGCTTGTACGTGATGGAGACCGTCAGCAGCAGCCCCGTCCCGGAGACGGCACCGATGGTGCCGAGCATGTTCGCCATGACGGCGAGCAGGCCGACGAGCGCGCCACCGATGACGGTCACTTGCGGGATGTACCGCTCCATGACCTTCTCGATGACCTGCGGGTTCCGTCGGAAGCCGGGAATCTGCATCCCGGAGTTCTGAATCTGTCGTGCCGTCGATTCGGGGCCCATCCCCGTCGTCTCGACCCAGAAGACAGCGAATATCGCGCCACCGACGATCATGAAGACCAGGTCGATGAGCACGCGGATCGCGATGTCGAGCGGGTCGGCCGACGTGAGGCCCAGGAACCACATCCAGTCAGAGCGCGACTGGATGGGCGCGAGGTAGTAGAACAGGCCACCGGTGACCTGTCCACTCGCGTACTCGCCCAGCCACGCGGGCATCGCCGCCCACTGGCTGTCGAGAATGCGCCCGAGGAACTGGATGTTCGCCTGCAGGGCGCGGACGAGAATCATCGGCAGGACACTCGCGTAGATGAGTTTGACCGGGAAGCGTCCGCGAGCACCCTTCACACGAGCGTGTGAGAGGGGAATCTCGACGCGGACACTCTCGGCGTAGACGACGATGCCGAAGATGAGCACCGTCGTGATGAGCGCGAGCAGTTGGCCCTGACCGAGGAAGATGGTCGACAGCAGGTCGGTCGGCGAACTCGGCAGTTGGACCGAGCCGGTGATGATACCGAGCCACGTCGGGAAGAAGCCCGACGCGCCACCGAGGCCCTGCCAGCTGAACAGCCCACCGACGAGCTGCTGGCTGACCCCAGCGATAATGAACAGCCCAACACCGGAGCCGACGCCCCACTTGCTGACGATCTCGTCCATGAAGAGGATGAGGACACCACCGACGGCGATCTGCGCGAAGATAAGCATCTTCACGCCGAACGTACCGATGCCGAGCGAAGTCGCGACGGCCGTGTCGGCCGGCAGGAATCCGCCAGCGAACACCATCGGCAGGCCCGTCAGGACGATCATGACCCCAACGAGCAGCTTCTGTAGACCCTGATAGAGCACCTGGTCGCGCGGATTGTTGTCGGTATCCAGCCCGAGCAGGTCAGCACCGCCAAGCAGTTGTAAGACGATGCTCGCCGTGACGATGGGACCGATGCCCAGTTGGAGCACAGAGCCCTGCTGACCGGCGAGGATCGACCGGAACTGACCGAAGAGGTCGTTCGCGGCCGCCGCGTCGACGCCGAACAGCGTCACGTTCGTCAGGAAGAAGTACAGCACGAGAATGCCACCAGTCCACCCGAGCTTCCGGCGGAACGGTACGTGTCCCTCCGGTCGGACGACTGCAGGCATCCGTGACAGCACTGGTTCGGCGGCGTCCTTCCATCCCATGATTTATTCCTCGTTGTCCTCGTCAGCGTCGGCTTCGGCTTCCGCTTCAGCCTCGGCCGCTTTCTCTGCGCGTTCGGAGAGTTCGGCGCTGCCGCCAGCCGCTTCGATGAGTTCGACGGCACCGGCCGTGAACGCGTCAGCGACGACGTTCAGTTCGTTACGAACCTGGCCGCCACCGAGCACCTTCACGACGTCTGCGTCCCAGCCGTCCTCGGCCACGTCGCGAGCGTCGATGGTGTAAGCGTCGCCGTCCTTCTCAGCAACTCCGTCGGCGGCGAGGAGTGCAGCGTCCTCGTCGAGCTTCTGGATCTTGACTTCGGCGACGTCGTCCTGCAGGGCGTCCGGTCGCTTGAAGCCGTGCTTGCCGAGCGGTTCGTAGTTGTGGAACTCGTGCTTGTCGCGCCCGGCACGGCCGCGGCCACCACGGTGTCCGGCACCACGCCGGTTCTTGTGGGTACCGCCACCGTGCGTTCGGGAGCCACGCTGGCGTCGTTTCTTGGACGTCATCGCATTGCCTCCAGCAGTTCGTCGATCTGCTCGGTCTCGTGCTTGCCGAGCTGACCGCCTTCTTTCGTCACGTGCTTCTGGCCGCGGTGGCCACCACGTGCGGGGTGGAGTCGGAGCACCGGGGAGAGACCCTGCTTTCGCAGCGTCGTCTCCTCGTCGTAGACAGCCTGCGCGAGCGAGGCGATGTCGTCGTAGTCGGTGTTCTCCGAGACCCACTCGTCGTCCACGTCTGCCGAGCCTTCTGCGGGTTCGGCGCGCGTGCGGATGAGTGTCTCGACGACGTCAGCACTCGGCGTACCGTGTGCGACGTAGTCGTTGACCTTCGTGATCATTCCACGGTAGGTGTCCGTCTCGGGGACGAACGTCGCGTGGTTCACGCGGTTGATGTTGAGCATCGTCAGCGTGTCACGAACGTCCTGTGCCATGTTGACTTCACCACGAAGTTGGACGATAGCCTGCATCAGTCGCGCACCTCCTGACGAACTTCACGAGCGCGTCGCGGCGTGCGGGACTGCGACGCGTTCTTGAGTGCGTTGTAGGTTGCTTTTGCGAGGTTGACGGTCGTCCGCGTGTTTCCGTCACTCTTGGTCCAGGCGTCCTGGACACCGGCGAGTTCGAGGATGTTGCGGACCGTCTCTGCGGCCGCGAGGCCGAGACCCTGCGGTGCTGGGATGATACGAACCGTCACAGAGCCTGCCTTCCCTTCTGCCTTGCGGGAGAGGGAGTTGAGGCCGCCTGCGCGGTCTTCCCAGGAACCGGAGCCACGGTCAACCTTGATAATGTTCAGTTTCGCCACCTCGATGGCTTTCTGGATAGCGCCGCCGACCTGATCGTCGCGGGCTTCAGCGTAGCCGAGGTAGCCGTCACGGTTCCCGACTGCGACGACACACCGGAACTTCACCCGGCGGCCGGAGTCGGTCATGCGCTGAACCATGTTGATGTCGAGAACTTCGTCTTCCAGTCCGGGGAGGAGTTGGTCGACGATCTGGGGTTCCTTGAGGGGAAGCCCAGTCTCAAGCGCCTGGTCCATCGACGTGACGTCGCCGTTCTGCACCATGCGGCCGAGCCGCGTTCGCGGCTCCCAGCCGTTGTTATCTCTGCTCATTCGTCCTCCTGAAGGTTCCCGAGCACTTCGTCGAAGTGGTCGGGGAGGTTCGTGGCATCGAAGTCTCCACTGTAGAGCGGCTCGTCGAGCTGCTCTGCGTACTCAGCGATGTGGACACCGCGGTTGCGGTCCCAGTCTGCGAGCACTGCGTCGTTGTGGGGGATTTCGAGGCCAGCGTCGATAGCACCCTCCTGCACTGCGAATACCTTGTTCCCGGGCGTGGCCGTGTTGAGGCCGATGTCGAGGACTGCTTCCTCGACGCCGGCGGCCAGCGCCCGCTTGCCTGCCAGATACCCCGTGAGGTACGCGCTCGGGAGGTTGCCCGTTGGGGCTTCCCAGCCGTACTCGGCGAGGTCGGCAGAGGTCGCTGCAGCGTGGGTCTCGTCGCCCTGCGGGCCCGGAGTGACCAGCTGCGCCCTGACGTGCTTGTTGCTCACGCGAGCAACGAGGCGGGGTTTACCCGATTTCAGCAGGCGCAACCTTTGATGGTAGTCTGTCCGGACTTCGCGGCGGCGACGCATCGGAACCTTGTATCGTGGTCCTGTCGCCATTATTGAATCTCCACCTGGTAGTTGTTCTGGATGTATGCTTCGAGCCGGTCCACGCTGTCGAATTCGCCACCGGACGCCTTGTTGTAGAGCGAGCGGTACTGGGTACGGTCGAGCGTCCCATCGTCACGCAGCTCTTTCAGGCGACGGCGCTGGGCGCGGATTCGGCTGACCCATGCGTCTTTCTTGTTCTTCCGAGCGCCGGAACGTCCCTTGCGGGAACCGGCACCCTTGCGGTGACCGTAGGACCGCTTGGCGGCGCGCTCGCGTGCGCGACCTTTGGAGTTGCCCTTGGCGGTCTTGGCGCGAATCGTGCCCTCGTCGACGAGTTCACGGATGTCTTCGCGCGTGATGGCCTCCGCGATGTCGGACTGTGCGTCGGGGTCGAACCACACACGGCTCTTCCCAACGTCGAGGACGTCGGCGGCCATGCGCTTCTGTGCTTTCAGGTCCGTCATCAGTTATCCACCTCGACTTCGACGTAGGTGGGGTTGAGAACGCGAATCTCGCGCTCTTCAGCCACTTCCTCGATGCGCTCGCGCTTGCGTGCGCCGACCGAGGATGCGATACGAACAGCCTGCGTGTCGCCATCGACGCCCTCGAGGTCGTCCGCGTTGAACACACGAACTTCCTCGAAGCCGGATGGGTGCAGACCACGGGCGGCCTTCGGCGTGCGGTAACCCGCCTGAACCTTGGGGCCTTTGCCCTTGATGCCGCGGCGCTGCTTGGACAGGCCACCACGGGGGCGACGCCACGACGTGGGCGTGCGCTTCTTCTTGTGGTAGTCCTGTCGGTTGAACTGCGGCTTGCCTTCGCGACGCTTCTGTGCGAGGGCTGCTGCCTTTTCGGCGTCGAGTTCGGGCTTCTTATCCGCGTAGCCGCGGGGACGAAGTTCCGTCTCGACTTCCTCGGCAGGTTCTTCTTCTTCTTCGACTGCTTCGGTCTCGTCTTCGACCTCAGCCTCCGCCTCTTCGGAGACTTCGAGGCCACCGACGTCGGCTTTGATACGCGCAGCGAGCGCGTTCCCAATGCCGTCAACCTCGGCCAGTTCGGACTGGCTCGCGGCTTTCACGTCGTCGACGGTTTCGAAGCCTGCTTCGCGGAGCGATTCAGCCTTCGACGGGCCGACACCGCTGATGTCTTCGAGTTCGGTAATTTCGTCCGACATTTAGGCACCACCTTTCTTTGGCTTCTGGGTGATGTACACGCCGTCGGTGAACACGCGAGTGTCCTTGTCCGTGACGCGAGTGAGTTGTTCGATGTCGGCGGCAGTCTGCCCGACGTCCTCCTTGTTGGGGCCGCTCAGGGTGACTTCTTCGCCGTCTACCTGTACCTGGGTGTCGCCGCGAACTTGCGCTCGTCGCGGGGACTTCTCGCCGAGGAAGTTCTTGATGACGACTTCGTCGCCTTCGACGTTCACTTGCATCGGGAAGTGAGCGTAGTGGACTTCCATCTGGTACTCCCATCCCTCGGTGACGCCGTAGAGCATGTTGTTCACGTGGCTTTCGAAGGTGCCGATCGTCGCGTTCGTCTTCGCGTTATCGACGTCGGTTTCGATGACCACGGAACCGTCTTCGGCGCTGACCGAGATGTTCGGGTACCACAGGCGCTTGGTGACGCTACCGTTGGGACCCTCGACGGTGAGTTCGAGGTTGTCGACCTCGGCGGTTACCTCGTCCGGGATTTCGATTTCTATTCGGCTCATTGTTCTAGTAGACGTAGGCGATAATCTGGCCACCGATGCCCTGTTCGCGGGCCTCGTAGTGGCTCATGACGCCGTGGCTCGTCGTGACGATGAGCGCCCCGTAGTCACGGGCAGGGAGGAACTGCTTCTCCCATCGCTCGAAGTCGTCAGCACCCGCGGAGTACCGCGGCTTGACGACGCCACACTTGTTGATTGCGCCTTTTAGTTCGACCTCGAACTTACCGGCCTTGCCGTCGTCGACGAATTCGAAGCCGTCGACGTACCCGCGGTCGTAGAAGACCTCGAGGACGGAGCCGATGATGTTCGAGGCGGGCTGGATCTCGTGGGACAGGTGTCCGACACTCTCGGCGTTGTTCACACCGGAAAGCGCGCTACTGAGTGGATCGTTGTCAGCCATATATTATCGGTACTTCTTGAATCCCATATCGCGGGCAATCTCTCGGAAGCACTGGCGGCACAGGTTGATGTCGTACTTGCCGACAAGTCCCTGTTTCCGACCGCAGCGCCGGCACTCGTTCTCCTGGCCGGTGCGGCGGGTCGCGTGCTCGCCCGTCTGTTCTGTTTCGCTATCGCTCATGCTTCAACCTCCACGTCGAACGTGGATTCGATGAACGCGACGGCGTCTTCGACGGTCATCCGGTGGGATGACGGAATCTGTCGGGAACGCTTGTCGCGCTTTTTCACACGGTAGCCGGGGCGGACGAGGTTGACCGTCACGTCCAGCCCGTAGATACCGATCTGCGGGTCGTACTCCTGGCTCGGGAACTCGGTGTGTTCTTCGACACCGAAGCCGAAGTTACCCGTCTCGTCGAACGACGAGACGGAGAGGTCCGCGATTGGGAGTGCGGTTTCGAGGAATTCGACGGCGGTGTCGCCACGAAGTGTGACCTTTGCGCCGACGGGTTCGCCTCGACGGACACCGAAGTCCTGCGAGGAGCGGCCAGAGATGGTTCGAACGCTCTCTTGGCCCGTAATCTCCTCGAGGATGTCTTCGGCTTTCGCGAGTTCGCGACCACCTTCACCGACGCCCATGTGGACGACGACTTTCTCGATACGCGGGTCGCGCATCGCGTGGAAGTCAGCCTCGCTCATTCGTCATCACCTGCGAAGTTCTCGTCGATGACGACGACGTACTGTTCGATGGTCTCGAACTCGCCGTCTTCGGTCTCGACGAGGACAGAGTTGTTTCCGCTGCCCATCGTCGTGGTAATCTCGACGACTTCACCGATTTCGCCGGCGTGGGAGCCAGCGACGGCGGTGACGAGTGCACCTTCCTCGTACGGGAAGTGTGCGATGACGTCTTTCGTCTCGTTGTCGACGACGATGGAGTCCTTGTTGTGGTACTCCGAGGCGTCGTCGACGACGAGGTTCGCGCCGTCGTGAAGGGTCAACTGGAACTTGCCACCGTTGACCTGCGTCTTGCGGACGATCTTGCCGAGACGGCTGGATGCCGCGTCGGCGTCGATTGGGCTGATCGCGAGGCGACCACCCTCGTCGGGGAAGACGCGGTAGTATTCGTCACGCTCGGTGAACGCCAGGATGTCGAACATCCCGATGGGACGGCGAACGTCGGAAGCGGCGTCGCCGTTGACCAGAACGCTCTGGTTGTTGAGGGCGTACTTCGCTTCCTTCTTCGTGTCCACGTAGCCGAGCACGTCACGCAGGACGATGAGCAGGGGAACCCCTGCCTTGCCGTGCGGACCGGCACCGGCTTTGACCGTGAACGTGCCTGTCTTGCGCTCGACCGGCCAGGACTTCGGTACGGACAGTCGTTTCTGGTGTCGAGTCATTCGTTATCCTCCTTGAGTCGGGCCTCGCGCACGTCGTCTTCGAGGTCCAGTTCCGTCACGCGGACGTTACTGGCCTGAAGGGGTCGTGGGACCTCCTCGCCGTCGGCTTTGGCCACAGTGACGCCTTCGACGTAGATGACGGCGTCTGTGAGGTCGACCTCGGTCACTTCGCCTTCTTCGCCGGCGAAGTCGCCACGAAGTACTTCCACGGTGTCGCCCGTGTTGACACGGACGTTGCGGGTGGAGTACTCCTCGCGGAGGTCGGCCGACAGCGGTGCGCGGACCTGATTTTGCCGCTCGTGGAGCGGCGCATTGCGAACTTGATTTCGCTGTTTGCGCGGTTGTCGGGTCATACTATACAATCATCGTAGCCGTCGATGCGATACTCCCGAAGCGCTCGGCCACTTCGCGCGCGACAGGACCCTTGATCTCGGTCCCGCGAGGCTCTTCCATCTCGTCGATGATGACGGCGGCGTTGTCCTCGAACTTCACGCGCGTCCCGTCCGGCCGGCGGATGGATTTCCGCTGGCGGACGATGACGGCTTCGAGCACCTGGCGGCGCATTTCGGGGGTACCTTTGGTAACCGAGACGGTCACCTTGTTCCCGATGCCTGCCTTGGGGTGTCGGTTCTTCGTGCCGGAGTAACCCGCGACGCTGATAATCTTCAGTTCACGAGCGCCGGTGTTGTCGGCGCACGTGACCAGCGAGCCACGAGCAACGCCTTTGGTGATGTCTGCTTTGAGCGCTTCCATCACTCGTCACCTCCGATGATCTCCACCACAACGTGTGATTTCGTCTTCGAGAGTGGGCGTGTCTCCGCAATCTTTACTTCGTCACCGACAGCGACGTGGTCGAGCACGCCCGGCACGTGTGCCGGAATGCGCGAACGTCGCTTCATGTAGCGGTCGTACTTCGGAACGAATACGTCGTACTCCCGCTCGACGATGACGGTCTTTGCCATGTCCGTGGAAACGACCGTTCCCTCCAGGGTCTGACCCCGGACGGAGAGCGAGCCGTAGAACGGACATTTTTCGTAGTCGTAAGCCTCGGATTCGTCGGGTTCCGGAGGCATTGGAACGTCTAGTCCTATCGCCATTTCGAGTCACCTGTAGTTTCGGTGCGCAGGGCGGGTCGTGAGAGCAGTTGTGAGCCATCCACCGTAACGTAGGCCAGGCCCTCGCAATTCCCGGTGTGGGAAGCGGCCGATGATGAGTCGGCGCGCCGGCCAGACTGACTGGCATCTAATCCGCCAGTAGTATCCGACCGAAGTTTGGACGTGGTCCCCGACGCCTTCTCAGCGTCGGCGGCTTCATCTGTGTTCGGAATCGCAAATTCGAAGGTCGCCCCTCGTTTTGGCACCTGTCGCACCCGAGTCCCATCGTCGACCATCAGGGTCCCCATCGTCTCGACGACGATGCGCCCGGCTATCCCGACGAGGTCGGGGTTCGCCGCAGCAACGACCGCTACGTGGAGGCCGTTGAGTTCGTGTCGCGTGAGGGTCTCGGGTGTCAGTGGCATCTTATTCTTCGTCGAGGTCGCCTTCTTCGCCCTGAATCGTCTTGATTCGGGCGATGGTCTTTTTCAGCTCGGAGACGCGTCCCGGGTTGTCCGGTGCGCCACCCGCAGCCTGAACGGCCTTGGCGTTGAGCAGTTCCGTCTCGAGCTCTTCGAGCTCGGCGACGCGCTCTGCAGCCGTCATGTCGCGAATCTCTTCGGTGTAGAGGATTGCCATTTATTCTTCCTCCGTTTCGTCGTCGTCTTCCATCTCCGCAACGAGGTCGGCCGCCTCTTCGGCGACGTCTTCGTCGAGTTCTTCCTCGACAGCTTCCTCGTCGTCGTCGTCGGCCGCTTCGTCCTCGACGACTTCTTCGTCGTCGACAACTTCCTCGACGGCTTCCTCGACGACTTCCTCGTCGACGGCTTCCGTCTCGGGTTCGGCTTCGGCTTCGACGTCTTCGGAGACGTCCGGAACGTCTTCCGGCTCCTCTTCGAGGAGGTCTTCGACGCTCTCGGTCTCTTCGATCTGTTCGACCGCTTCGGGCTGGGCGTCTTCCTCGACTTCGAAGTCGTCGGGGAGGCGCGCACCCGGCGGGATGATCTTGACCGTAACGCCGATGGTACCGAGCTTCATGACTGCGACGCCCTGGCCCTCGTCGACGATTTCCTGTGCGGGTTCACCGTTGTGCTTGATGTAGCCACGGTTGAACTTCTCCACGCGCGAGCGGGCACCGGTGACCTTTCCGGAGAGGACGATTTCGGCACCGAGGGCGCCGGCGTCCATGATCCGGTCGATGGTCGTGTGACCTGCTTTGCGGAAGTACCAGCCACGCTCGAGTGCGTTGGCGAGACGGTCTGCGACGATGCGGGCGTTGAGGTCCGGCTCGTCGACTTCCTGCACGTCGATCTGTGGGTCGTCGAGATTGAATCGCTCTTCGAGTTCGCGGGTGACCTTGCGGATGTTCTTCCCGCCTTTCCCGATGACCATCCCGGGCTTTTCGGCCTTGAGCACGATCTGGGTGCCCATCGGCGTCTTGGCGACGTCCATGCCGCCGTAGCCGGCGCGGCCGAGTTCTTTTGCGAAGAACTCGTCGATCTGGGACCGCTGCAGTCCGTTCTCGATGAATTGGTGTTCGTCAGCCATTATTCTTCGACCTCTTCGATGATGAGTTCGACGTCACAGATTGGGGTGTTCCACGGGTCGGCCCGGCCGAAGGCACGGGGCTTGCGACCCTGACGCTCGCCAACCTTGTGGGCAGCGAGGTGTTTGATTTCCATGGCTGGTCCGTCGAATCCCTGTTCGGTCGCGTTGTTGCGGACGTTCTCGAGGAGTTCGAGGAACGCCTTGGACGCTTTCTCAGGGTATCGTCCTGCGTCCCAGCCCTCGATGTCGCTTCGGTGACCGACACCAGAGTTGTGTTGCTTGAACGGAACCGACCGCTCGCCGTCGATGACGGCTGCGAGGTAGTCCTCGGCGTCGGCGACGGTCATCCCCTTGATGGCGCGGGCGATGGCCTTGCTGTGCTTGAGGCTGATGGGCCGGTCCCGGAGCATACCCTTAGCCGTGGAGTCCGGGTCGGCCTCGACGCTGTAGTTGATTCCCATGGTATTACTTGAGCGGCACGAACTTCGAGGACCGGGTCGCGCCGATACCGGCCTGACCGTGGGTCACTGACGAGCGGGTCAGCTGGAACTCGCCGAGGTAGTGCCCAATCATCTCGGGCTGTACCTTGACGCGCTCGAACTCCTGACCGTTGTAGACGGCGAAGGTGAGACCGACGAATTCGGGGAGAATCGGCATGTCGCGCAGGTGTGTTCGCACTGGCGCGTTCGCCGTCTCCTCTTCCGTCTTCTCTTCGACCTTCGCGAGCAGTTTCTCATGCTCGGCCGACAGGCCACGGGTGATGGTTCGCCGCTGACGAGCGGGGAGCAGTTCCGCGACTTCGTCGAGCTCCATGTCCTGCAGCTCTTCGAGCGTGTAGCCACGGTAGGTGAACTCACCTTCGCGGCCGGTACGGTATTGCGTGCTCATGATTACTTACCTCCCTTGCCACCGCGACCGGTGCGTTTGGAGGCGATGTCACCGACCTTCCGGCCCGGCGGAGCGTTCCGCGAGACGGACTTCGGCTGACCGGGGTGTTGGCGGCCACCGCCACCGAATGGGTGGTCGACGGCGTTCATAGCAACACCACGAACGCGCGGCCACTTGATACCGCGCGCTTTCATCTTGTGGTACTTCTTCCCTGCCTTGACGAACGGCTTCTCCGTGCGGCCGCCACCGGCGACGACGCCGATGGTGGCACGGCAGTCGGGGTTGAGGCGCTTGACCTCACCCGACGGCAGCTTCACGACAGCGACCTTGCGGTCGTGCGAGAGGAGCTGCGCGCTGACACCGGAGGCACGGGCGAACTTCCCGCCGTCGCCGGGCTGACGCTCGACGTTACAGACGGGAACACCCTCAGGAATCTCGGCGAGGGGCAGCGTGTTGCCGGGCTTGATCTCGGCGGAGACGCCGATCTGAAGCTCTTCACCGACAGTGATGCCCTCGGGCGCGAGGATCATGCGCTGTTCGTCCTCGAACTCGACGAGGGCGATCGGCGCACTGCGGGCGGGGTCGTGCTGGATGTCGACGACCGTACCCGAGATGGTGTCTTTCTGTTCAGACTTCTTGTGCGACAGTTCGGCCTTGTAGCGGTGCGACGGTGCCCGGAAGGTGGGCGAACCGCGACCACGACGCTGGCCCTGAATTCGGCGTCCCATCGTTAGAACACCCCAATTCGCGACGCGACTTCCTGCGCGTCGTCGTCTTCAGAGAGACGAACGGTTGCTTTCTTCTTGCCTTTCATCGTGACCTGTGTGTTGATCTTGTCGACGGTCACATCGTAGCGCGACTCGATTTCTTCCGTAATCTCGGATTTGTTCGCGTCGATGTGGACGATGAACTGGAGCTTGTTGTCGAAGTCCATCTGGTTCATCGCTTTCTCGGTGACCAGTGGGTGCTCGATGATGCTCATCGTTCTGCGACCTCCTCGAGTGCGCTCTCGGTAAAGAGGGTGAGGCGACCGGCGTGCGTACCGGGTGCGAGGTCCTCGGCGGAGACGTTCGCAGCGGTTGCGACGTCGACACCGGCGAGGTTACGGGCAGCCTTCGATGGCTCGTCGGCCGTCACGAAGAGAATGGACTTCGGACGGGTGTACTTGCGGCCACGGAGCTTCCCCTGACCAGCCTTCACCTTCTTGTTCTCTTCGGAGCGCTCGATGTCGGCGTAGACGCCGAGCGACTGCAGGAGGTCGACGACCTCCTTCGTCTTGACGAGGTCGTCGAAGTCGTCAGAGACGACGAGTGGCAGTTCGACATCGTCGTCGAACTGGTGACCGCGTTCGCGGACGATCTCGGGGTTCGCCGTTGCGGCGAGCGCCGAGCGGACTGCGAGTTTGCGCTCCTTCGTGTTGATTTCCTTGCCCTGGTCCTTTTCGGCCTTCGGCGGGTGTGCGCGACGACCGGAGACGGCGTGCGGGACACGTCGTGCGACACCATTCTGACGTGGGTCGTGCGACATGCCGCGACCGCTTCCCATGGACTCTGCCGGCGTTCGCATGCCAGCGTAGGGGTCGGCACCGTACGGCTGTTTTCGGTTTGCCTGAGCTGCGATGACAGCACGCTTGATGAGGTCCGGACGGTAAGCCGTCTCGAAAACCTCAGGCAGGTCGATGCTGCCTGCGTCGTCACCGTTCAGGTCTCGGATAGTTGCCTGCATGGTTTAACCCTGGTTCGATGCGGTAGAGACGAAGCGCACCTCGGGGTCGAGGCGCGGCTGGTCGTTCGGCCGGACGGCCGGGCGGAACCGCAGAAGACGCTTGTTGGGGCCCGGGAGCGAGCCCTTGATGAGCGCGTAGTTGCCGTCGACCTCGCCGTAGTTGACGAAGCCACCGTCGACGGAGGCGTCGTCGCCGTCGCCGAGGTCGATGAGGCGCTTGTTGAGTTCGGTGCGCTGGTGGTAACCAGTCTGACCGAGTTGCGGAACCGTCGAGCGAACGCGCGAGGGGTTCCACGGGCCGAGGTTGCCAATACGGCGTCTCCAGCCCTGACGGGCGTGCTTGCCCTTCCGCTTCTGGACGCCCCATCGCTTGACGGGACCTTGCGTACCCTTACCCTTCGTGACACCGGCGACGTCGAGGAACTCGCCAGCGCGGAACACGTCGGACATCTCGTGTACGCCACCCTCCGAAACGAGTTCGAGGGCGAAATCGGCGCGCTCCACGAGGGAGCCGCCACCGACGCGAGTCTCCATCACGTCGGGTTTCTTCTTGGGCACGTTCTTGAGTTCGGACGGGACCGTGTGCGTGATGACGCGGAGGTCATCGACTTCGCCGGCCTCGACGGCCTCGCGAAGCGCTTCGGCGTCTTCTTCGAACGTGTCTTCTGCCGGGAGGTTGAGGACGCGGTCGAGTTCGTCGTGGAACTCGTTCGTCCAGACCTCAGTCATCGGCTTCATACCGTACGACGTCTGCTCGTAGGCGCGAAGAGCGACAGCACGCATCGGTGGCGTCTCGACGACGGTCACCGGCACTGCTTCCTCCATACCCTCTCGGGGGGAGTCCGCTTCGTCGTTGACCATCATGACGTGGGTCATGCCGGCTTTGTAGCCAGCGAATCCCTGCAGTGCAGGAGAGCCATCGTCACTTGGCCACGACTTGATGCGCGGAACCTCTCTGGTCACACGCTTGCGTGGGCTGAAGCCCATCGAGCCTTTTCGTGGTCTGCTTGGTTGTGGCATGTATTCACTCCGTGAGTGTCAGGGAGGCGAGTGAGGCGAACATCGCTTCTTCCGTTCGCACCACGTCGCTTCCCTGTCGCGGAATCGTATTGAGCCAGAGGTCGAACCCCGGACCACCGGAAGGTTCGACGTCTGCAACATCCTCGGGAGACATCCCGAGCATGTCCGGAAGCCCACGGCCCGGTGAACCGAAGACGACGGTCATACCGCCGGCGTCGGCGATGCGGGCAGTCAGTGCACCCAATCTGGGGACTGACAGCGGCTCGCCATAGCGAGACGTGGCGATTCGCACGCCCGCATCTGGCCTGCCGAGTGCTTCCGTGAGGTCCATGCGGGATACGTCGAACCCCGGAAGGGGGTCGTCGACGATCCTCGCACGGACCGGTTCTCGCGAAGAGATCCTGACAGCGACGCGCTCTCCCTCTGAAACGTCCATCCCCGGGGGGACGAACAGGGAGATCGGGTGTTGCATTCCGCAATTGACCCGAACGCGGTCGTCAGGTCCGACCTCGGTCACGATTCCTTCTCGCAACGCAGGCAACTCGTCGGAGTCGCCCGCGGTCGTAGACGAGACGAGAACGGGTGGCAAGATTCCAGCGTAGCGAAGTTCGTCCCGTTTCCCCCACGCCTCCTTCCGGAGATATGGTGGGGTCGCGGCGTACCGAAGTACGGTTTCGACGAACTCACCGCCCCACTTGTTCTCGCCATCTTCGTCGGAGAAGATGACGAGTTCGTCCGCCCGGAAGACCGCCGCCGCACGGGCGACGTAGCCGAGTTTGCGAGTTGCCTCGCGTTGGTCTTCGGCTTCCCGGACGAGTGAAGTCGGCACGAGTACGCTGAGTGTCATGCCGTGTTCATCCTCGTATCGTCTAGACTGTGGCGTTTGTACCGGGGGCCTACCTAAAAGAGTAGCGAATCCAATCTGGGGTGGTACAGGCTCCCACGACCCATTCTGTGGGGGATTGGCGAATGACGCATGTTAGTGAATTACATGGATTTCGACAGGTCGGTGTGACCGAATCTCATGTGGTAGCAGGTGCCGCGCTGTCACCCGATTTCTTCCCCGTTTCGCAAGTCTTATTTATCAATCCGGTTTACCCAGAAGTGCAGAACGCGCCACGATACACGCGGAATGCGCTGGTAGTGTAGTGGTATCACGTGACCTTGCCATGGTCACAACCTGGGTTCAAATCCCAGCCAGCGCACTTCCACATTGCGTCGGTAGTGTAGTGGTATCACGTGACCTTGCCATGGTCACAACCTGGGTTCAAATCCCAGCCGACGCACTTCTTCCGAACACTAATCTCCGAGAGACCTCTGTGTCTCTCGGTTCTTGTGAGGAATGAATGCGAGAACTGGGATTTGAATCAGGGAGCGAACGCCAGTGAGCGACCGTGGTTCAAATCCGGTCGAATATCCGCTACATCCCGTCCAACATCGGATACGCCACCTCCCACAGATGCCCATCTGGGTCGGCGAAGTATCCGGAGTATCCGCCCCAGAAGGCGTCCTGTGCCGGTTTGACGATTTGACCACCGCTGGCTTTCGCCTCGGCCAGAACCGCGTCTACCTCGGCTTTCGTGGACACGTTGTGTGCGAGGGTGACGCCCGAGAACCCCTTTCCTTCCGCGGCGACAGTCACGTCTTCGGCGAGTGACTCCCACGGATAGAGCGCCAACCACGTCCCATCGAGGGTGAAGAAGGCGATGTCGCTGTCCGGGTCGCGGTCGCGTAACGGAAGCCCGAGGCCGTCTCGATAGAACTGAATCGACGCATCGAGGTCCGAGACTCCGAGTGTGACGATTGTGATTCGTGGGTCCATGCATACGGTACGACCAGTGGGGAAAAAGCTTCGCAGGTGGTCAGCCTGCAGGTTGTCAGCCTCGACGCGACGCTCGCGTGTGGGCGAAGAAGAAATTAATATCCGAGCGTGTCGACCGTCTCGATTCGTTCGATACCATCGAGTTCGCAGAGTGCCGCCACGTCAGACTCGGGGAGAACGACCACGACGCCCCCGAACTGCAGTTCTTTCTCGACCGACCCACCGAGCGATGCGACGCGGTTGTCGAGGGCGATTCGTGCGTCGTCGTCGACGGGTTCGACGCGGAGTTCCGCCGTCTCGTCGTCGAACGGGTTGTCACGCATCCGGCGGACAGGGTGAGAGAGGTACATACTCGTCGGTGGATGGCCGGTGGGAAAACCGTCGCGGTCAGCGCCGACACTCGGAGGCGTCAGTGAGTCTCCGATGTCAGTCTTCGGTGTAGTAATACAGCGCTTCTCGCCCAGCGCCACAGTCGGGGCACGAAGTCGGGAACGCAGAGAGTGACCCAACTTCGCCACAGTTGTCGCACCGCCAGACGAGGAACGCTTCACCGAGGTGGTGGTGTCCCATGGTTCGGTTCTCGACGACGACGGGTGGGAGGACCGCCCGAGACGTGGTCGTCGGACTCGTCTCGATCGTCTCCCACGTGGTGTGGTCTCCGTCGAGCGGGCGAGTCGGGTGTATCGGTTTCTGCGTGGGTGGGGTGACCGGTCGGGTAGATTCGTCGAATGCCATACGAAGGGTACGCTCGCTGGCACCATAATCAGCGACGTCAGTCTTCTTGAGTGTCAGGCCACGACGACCATCTGAGTTCTAACCGAACCGGACCTTCGGGGAGGAACCTGCTCAGATTGGTATCGACGACAACGTTTTCGGGGGATGGAATCCGAATCGTCTCTGTTCCGATGCGGATTTCCACGTCTTCGCTCGGGTTCTCGGCGACGAGTTGGTTGAACTGCTCGATGGCCACCACGACGTCGTCTCGCTTCGTCTCTCCGGTCTGTGAGTTGATGGGGATACCACCGAACAGCGGGCGGACGTTCACGTCGCGCGAGCGGTTCGAGAGCACCGCGTTCACCGCCGCGCCGAGGAGGATGACGAGGCCGCTGAAGTAGAGCCACGTCAAAAGGACGAGGATGCCAGCGATGACGCTCGATTCGGGTGACTGGCTACTGAACCGGACGTAGAGCCGAAAGAGCGACGCGAAGACGGTCAAGCCAACGGCAGCGACGAGTGTCCCGGGGACGACTTCCAGATACGACACGTCCTCGTCGGGAAAGATGTAGTACATCGGGTAGAACGCCACGAAGAGGAAGCTGATGAGAATGAACCGGGAAGCGACCCACCCGAGCGTCCCGTCGAGTGTGGGGAGCACCGTTTCCACGACGCCGCCAACGACGACTGCGAGCGTGACGGTGATGAGGACGACGAGTCCGTCAGTAACCTGGTCGGTGAACGTGTTGGCCGCCTCCGACTCGTAGATGTCCGAAAACGCGGTGTCGAGGCCCCGGAAGATGCGCAGCGTCCCCCACACGAGTACGAGGACACCGACGAGCGAGAGACTGGTGAGTTGACTCGACGCCTCGACTTCCGCGACGATGATCGCTCCGGCACTGGGAGTCAGGACGGACTGCATGACGGTGATGACGCTCTGGCGGAGGCCGACACCCCCGAGCGCCGAGACGGCAGCGAGAACGAGGAGGAAAAGCGGGAGGAGTGAGACGAACGCCCCGTAGGCGATGCTGCCTGCCATGAACGTGAGCCGTTCGGCACGAACCTCGTGGACGATGGCTCGTCCGAGGGTGAGTGCACGCGTTGCGCGCTGATTCATGGAATCCGATACGTCGGGAAGAGAGAAAAAACAGCGCCGCGGTATCAGCGCGTGGTCGTGAAGAGTCCGAGAGCGATACCGAACACGCCACCCGTTGCAGTCCACTCAGTTGCATAGCCCACGAACTCACCAACCACCGAACCGATGACGACACCCACGACAATCGCCGCGGCGAAGACGAGTGCCGCCCGAGTGATATCACTGCGAGACATATCTGAATGGATGACTGTCTGGCAGATAGCCTCGTCGGTTCGGGACACACGTGTTTGAATGATATCACGTTGATTTACCTTTCGTCGGGACGACGGCATCGGTATGACAGTCATCGCGATGCTGAGCGTTGCACCGGTCATCGAAGGCAGTATGGCGGGCGAAGTCGCCAAGGCGGTCGCCGCACTCGACGACTTCGACGTGTCGTACGAGACGAATCCGATGGGAACGATCATCGAGGCGGACGATATCGACGAACTCCTCGCAGCAGTCGGCGCAGCACACAAAGCGGTCAATGGCGATCGAGTGAGTACGTTCCTGAAGATAGACGACAAGCGAACCTCCGACCAGCGGGCCGCAGACAAGGTCTCTGCTGTCGAAGAACATCTCGGTCGCACTGCCAAACGGGACCGCTGAGAATTGGATCGCTGAAGGCGGTCGCCACATGGTTCGAGACGCCAAAAACGTCTCGCTATCACGAAAGACTGCACATCATTCGAATGACTCTGTTCGGCGCTGTAACTTCCTGGCTCAATGCTCAGCGGGTGACATCATTCACTCACCGAACGTTGGGGTCGACGGGGAACTGATTGCATACAATTATACTGTACCGCGAGCCGAGCGAAGTCGTTCGAGAGAGCAACGCTCTCTCGTGATGCCAAAAATCTCTGATTTGTGAGCACGAAGACTCGCGGCTCTTTTCTGTCGCCAGAACGCAGAGCGTTCTGGCTGAATAGCCAGAAGTTCCTGACTTCTGGCGATGGTCCAGATTTTTGCGAGGTGGGTTTCCCGCAACGAGCCGAAGGCTCGTGAGGAAACCCGCCGAAGTAAAAAGGTGGAGTGGGACTGACAAACCCTTTAGCTGAAGGCACGTAATCGGCGGGCATGGACAGCATCAATCGAATGGCCATCGAACTGGTGGACGAGGCACTCGATTTCACCGCCGAACTCGGCATCGAGGCCTACGAACTCGACTCCGGTGCGACGGTTATCGACTTCGGTGTGGACGCCGACGGCGGTATCGAAGCGGGGATGCTCCTCGCGGAGATTCAGACCGCCGGCCTCGCGACAGTACAGACGCGGCTGGGGGAGGTTGCAGACACGCCACGCCCCTACGTCGAACTCTCGACAGACCGCCCTGCGCTTGCACTCCTCTGCTCGCAGAAGGCCGGGTGGGAACTCGTCTTCGACGACTTCGACGGACTCGGGTCCGGTCCCGCCCGCGCCCTCGTCGGTGAAGAAGAAGAGTTCCACCACCTCGGCTACTACGACGAGTTCGACCTGACGGCGCTCACCGTCGAGAGCATCACCCTGCCGACAGACGAAGTCGCAGAACACGTCGCAGACATGTGTGGCGTCGAGCCGAGCGCCGTCTTCCTGCCGACGTACGCAACCGGTTCGCTCGCCGGCAGCGTCACGGGTGCGGCCCGCGCGGCGGAACTCGCGATGTTCAACCTCTTCGAAGCAGGCTACGAACCGTCGAGCGTCATCTCCGTCAACGGGTCTGCCCCCCTCGCACCCGTCAGTTTCGACGAGAGCGTCGCCATGAGTCGAACGAACGATGCCGTCGCCTACGGCGGCCGTGTCCACATGACCGTCGCCGAGGACTTCGACGACTTCGACCGCGCAATTTCGACAGCCAGTGAGGAGTACGGCGTTCCGTTCGAGCACCTGTTCGAAGACGCCGAGTGGGACTTCGGCGAAGTAGACCCCGGCGTGTTCGGCCCGGCACAGGCGACCATCGACGTGGTCGATGGCCCCACCTACACGTTCGGTGAGACGGACGACTCGGTGCTCGCCGACTCGTTCGGACTGTGAGGCGAAAGCCGGTTCCCCCCGCTCCGGACTCGCTCGACAGGTTGTGGGAGGCTCACCGCGCTGTCCCGTTGATTCCGGGAACCGAAGACGACTGTTGTGGCCGCCTCGCCACACGCGTAGACGTGACGCCGGACGAGGGGCGCGATTGGCTGGTGTTCTGTCAGTCGCTCGGACTCGCCCGCGAGACGAGTCGCGGATTCGAGCGCATCCGCGACGAACAGACAGTCGATGACCTCGCGGGAGCGTTCGAAGCGAGCGTCTTCGGCGTTCGGGAAGTGCTCGACATCCTCGCCAACAGTGACGGTCCAGTCACGGTCGATGCTGTCTTCGAGGCGTTCGAGTCAACCATTCCGAACTGGGAACGCCACCGTGACCCAACCGGGTGGGAGAGTCGCTGGCGCGACCGAGTCGAGGATATCCTCGACTGGGCGGTGCTGTTCGAAGTAGTGGAGACAAAAGACGGCGGCTACGTCGCTGTCGACGCCTGAGTAGCAGCGGTCAGACGCTTCGACGTCTGCTTAGTAGACCTTCGTCACCGTTCCGACGCCTTTCGACCGACCCTCTCGGAAGACGAATCGCTGGCCCTCTTCGACGAAGTACGGGCGGAACTTGAACTCGACACGGGTCGTTCCGGTGTCGCCCGGCAGCAGTTGGCCACCTTCTGGGTGGAAGATGGCTGCTTCGGAGACGGTTTCGAGGTGGACGACCGGTTCGTATCCTTCGCGGATTCGCGTGGGGTGGTTGAGCACCATCACTTCCGCGTCGAACTCGCGGACTGCCTTCGGTTCGGCGTCGGCGGGGAGTAACACCATGCCGCGTTGGACGTCGGACTCGCGGACGCCTTTGAGCGCGATACCGACGATTCGGCCGGCGTTCGCTCGGTCGACTCGGTGGTAGTGCATCTCGATTGACCGGACTTCGACCTCCTTGAACGACCCGTCGACCATCGGGCCCAACAGGAGGGTATCGCCCGCTTCCACCGCGCCAGAGTTGACTGTGCCTGAGGCGACGGCACCGACACCAGTGACCGAGTAGGTTCGGTCGATGTACATCTTGAACTCACCCTCTGCGGCACTCCGCTTCGGGAGCGCCTCGAACATGTGGTCGAGTTCGTCCAGTCCGTCCATGGTGACGGCGCTCGTCAGGACGATCGGCACCACTGACTCGCTAATCTCGTCGACGGCGGCCTCCACACCGTGTCGTTCGACGCTCAGCGGCGTTCGACCGACGTTTCGGAGCAGTCGCTCGACTTCGCGCTCGACCTCGTCGAGACGCTCGTCGGTGACCGCGTCGGCTTTCGTGATAGCGACGATCGTCGGCAGTTCCATCGCCAGCAAGATGCCGAGATGTTCGCGAGTCGTCCGCGTCGGGCCGTCGTCGGCCGCGACGACGAGCATGGCGTAGTCGAGTCGCTGGCCGACGAGGCCGCGAATCGTCGTTCGGAGCCACGGTTCGTGGCCGACGGTATCGACGAAGGAGACGAGTCGGTCGGCCTCCTGGACGATGTGTGCCCGGTCAGATTTCCGATGTGGGTTCCGCATGCGAACCGGGCCGTCGTCCGAGAATCCGTAGACAGCATACGAGAGGTCTGCAGAGAGACCACGCTCGATTTCGTGCGGTTGCACGTCGAGGAACGACCGCGTTTGGCCGTTACCGTTGTCTTTCTGACCGGTCACGAGCGACCCGACGAGCGTGGATTTGCCGTGGTCGACGTGGCCGGCGGTACCGACGACGATGTGGTCGTCGTCGACGTCGAGCATCGCACCCTCACGGATGGTCGCGACGCCGACGAGCCCGCGTTTCGCGCGCTCGCCGACACCCCACGTCTCCACGTCTTCGATGTGTGCGCCTGCTTCCTCTGAGAGGAGTGAGAGCACGTCCATCGTTTCGGAGAAGTCGTCAGGAGAGATTCCAGCGATGCCACCGTCGTCGGTGACGCCAACGACGTAGATCGCGACGCCATCGCCGGAGAGGACTCTGTGTCGAAGTTGCGCAGCAAGCGACTCCATCCGGCCGTCGGACAGGTGAACAGCACGGGTGAGGCGTTCTTTGAACTCGATGTTCCCGCCTTCTTCCTCACCGCGCTCGAGGGCCTCGTCGAGGAGAGCCCGGTCAGCGCTCATGGCGAGCCGTAGGAAACCGACCGTGAAAACCCTTTCCGCGGCATGGTTTACCATGTTAATACCACTCACTGAACAGTGCTGACCCGTCAGCGGCCTATCTGGATAGCAATCTGCGTCAACAAAGGAGGCTCCTACCTCACTTACTCCTCACTCGCTGAGGCGCTCGTAGGCCCGCGTGACGCGTTTGAACGACTCCTCGTCGCCCGTCTTCGAATCAGGGTGTGTCTCCTTGACCCGTTCTCGGTACGCTCGTTTTACGTCCTCGGAGGAGGCACCGTCGTCGAGTCCGAGGGTTCGGAGCGCTTCGCTTCGAGTGAGCCCACGTCGAGGTGGTCGAACACGCTGGTACCGTTCTCGTTGGCTCGTTTGCCCACCGAGCCCACCGAAACGACCAGCACCCGGGCCTTCTCGCGGGTCGCCACGAGGCCCAGCGCCAAATCCACCGGTTTCCCGGCGCGTCGCACCGTTGCCGTCTGCTTGGAACCCGATTCGGCCGTCGTTCATCCGGATACGTTCCTGGTAGAATCGGTCTTCTAAGCGACCGCTGACGTGGGCGTACATGAAGTACGTCGTCGCGCCGAAGGGGATGGCCATCACCAGCAGAAACGGCTGGTAGGCGAAGGCCAACACCACGATGAGCATGGTGATACCCGCGAACACCGCCGCGAGGCCCATGACGAGTCGGTCCCGATCCACGAGCGCACATACGGAGTGCACGAGGGTAAACGTCTCGCCGGAACGCCACACCGGAATCGCCTCGATTCGACGGGGTTAGCGGTACTGATTCAGCCGGTTCTTCAGCCGTTTTGCGGCCTGTCCAGCGGCCTTGTCGAAGTGTTCACCCTGGTCTTCGCCAGCGAAGATGATGCCGCGAGAGGAGTTCACGAGGCCGACGCCATCTGCGAGGCCGAACTCGACTGCTGCTTCGGCGTCGCCACCCTGTGCGCCGACGCCGGGGACGAGAAACGGCAGGTCGGGAACCTGTTCACGGAGGTGTTCTAACTCGTCGGGGCCAGTCGCGCCGACGACGAGGCCGACGTTCCCGTGTTCGTTCCAGAGGTCACAGAGCGCTGCCACGCGTTCGTAGAGCGGTTCGCCCGACGCGAGTTCGAGCGACTGGAGGTCCGACCCACCGGGATTCGACGTTCGACAGAGGATGAACACGCCTTTGTCTGCCTTATCGAGGAAGGGTTGGAGCGAGTCGCGACCCATGTAGGGGTTGACCGTAATCGCATCCGCCTCGTCCAGCAGCTTCGCGTACTTTCGGGTCGTGTTGCCGATGTCGGCGCGCTTGGCGTCGAGCAGGACGGGAACTCCTTTTCCGTGGGCGTAGGCGATGGTCTCGCGGAGTGACCGCCATCCGTTTGCGTCCTCGTAGAACGCCGCGTTCGGCTTGTAGGCCGCCGCGTGTTCGTGCGTCGCGTCGATGATGCGTCGGTTGAACGCCCACCGGGGGAGGTCCTTGTCGAGGAGGTGTTCGGGGATGCGGTCGATGTCGGCGTCGAGGCCGACCGAGACGACGCTGTTCGTCTTCTCGATTCGGTCCCGAAGATCGTCGAAGAAGCCCATTGCACGCGAGTGCGACGAGCGGAACTAAGGGGTTTTCCTTTCGGCCCAAATCTGCACGTGTTCGAGCGAGACTCGGACACGGAGAACCGTTTCACCTCGATTACACAGGTCGGTCGACGACCCAGAGCACAGCGGAACCGACGGCGAGCACGCCGCCGAAGGCCGCGAGCGCTCCCGCCGGAGAGAACACGTCTGCGACGACACCGCCGGCGAGTTCGAAGGGAATGACTGCGAGTGAGTAGAGCATCCCAGTGGCCGAGAGAACCGTCGCTCGGCCCACCGAGTCGATTCGGTCGTTGACGTACTGGTTGCCGAGGACGAGTGAGGTGTTGGCGACGCCGCGAGCGACGATGAACGCCGGAAACGCAAACAGGCCGAAGAGTGGAAGCGACGCGAACGACACCGCGATCAAGACGGGTGCAGCGAGGAACCACCGACGGATACCGACCCGGTCACGAATCCACCCCGCCCGATAACTCGCTGCCGCCGCGGCGAGCGAAAAGACGGCGTACGAGGCGCTGACGGCGGTGTTCGACGCGGACTCGGGGACGCCCAAATCGAGTGCGACGTCACGGAGAATCGGTTGGTCGAAGATGTACACCATGTTGACGACGCCGAAGAGGAGTGCGAAGTAGACGACGAAGCCCCGGAGCGGCGGGCGAGCCAGTTTCTCTCGGACGAGTCGAAGCGCCGTCTGCGGGGTGAAGCTATCACCGTTCCCCGAGGTCGCTGGAACCGAGAGAAGAATCGGAATCCCGAGTGCGGTCACCATCGCAGTCGCGTAGAAGGTAACCGAGTAGTTCGTCGCGTCGGCGATGAGCCCGCCCGCGAGTGTGGTTACAGCGCCGATTGCGAGGCCGATGCCTGTCGCGCGTCCGCGGACGCTCGCGAACTCGTGCGTCTCGTCCGTCTCGCCGAGCAAATCGTAGAGCCACGCGTCGTCGCTTCCGGAACGGAAGGTCTGGCCGACTGCCCACAGGCCGTAGACGAGCGCGAACTGGAGAAACGTGGACGAGAGTCCCATCCCGACTGTCGAGACTGTGACGATGGCTGTTCCGAGCATCATCGCGGAGCGCCGGCCGAGTCTGTCGCCGGCGTAGCCCGTCGGGATTTCGCTGGCGACGAGTGCAAGCCACCAGATGCTGTTGAGCGCACCAACTTCGGCGAACGAGAGGCCCTGCGACCGAACGAAGAGAATCCAGATCGCGTTCGTGAACGAGACGTACTCGGTGCTCTTGTAGGCGTAATATTTCGCGACCGGCGAGCGAATCCCTCGTTGCATTCAGTCCCGCGCCTCGAAGACGACTCGGCCGTCGACGACTGTCGTGGCCACGTCGATGTCACGAATCGACTCGGACTCCCACGGCGACTCGTCGAGGACGACCAGGTCGGCGGTGGTTCCCGGTTCGACGGTTCCCAGTCTGTCTTCGTCGAACCCGGCGTAGGCCCCGCCCGAGGTGTACGCGCGGAGTGCGTCGGTGACCGACAGTGACTGGTCGGGGTTCGGGTGGTCGGTGGCCAAATCGACACCGAGCAACGGGTCGAGCGGCATACAGTCGCTCCCGAACGCCAGATGGACGCCGGCATCGAGCAAGTCGCGATAGCGGTTGGTCTGCAGACGACGCTCCCCGAGGCGGGCGTCGTAGAGGCCATCCTCGCCGGCCCACTTCAGGAAGTTCGGTTGGACCGACGCGACGACACCCAGCTCAGCGAATCGGTCGATTGCTTCGTCGGAGGCGAGTTCGACGTGTTCGACGCGGTGGCGGGCAGACGCTGGGTCGCCCGTTGCTTCGTAGGCGTCGAGAACCGTGTCGATTGCCTCGTCGCCGATGGCGTGTGCCGTGAGTTGGTAGCCTGCGTCGTCCGCCTCTGAAACGAGTTCGTGGAGTTCGCCGGGAGCGACGACCCACTGGCCTGTTTCGTCGGATGCGTCCGCGTAGGGTTCGGTCAGTTTGGCGGTTCGGCCGCCGAAACTGCCGTCTGTGAACGTCTTGATAGCACCTACGGTGACGAGTCCATGGCCGTGGTTCGTCCGGAGACCGATTTCGGAGAGGGCGTCGACGTGGTCCGACCAGTAGTTGATGCGAACGCGGAGGTCCAACTCTCCTGCGGCGGCGAGGTCACGGTAGACTTCGGGGGCACGAGAGCCACGGACCATGTCGTGGATACTGGTGACGCCGCGAGCGGTGGCATACTCCTGTGCGGCACGGACGAGTTGGGTCATCTCCTCGCGATCCGGTTCGGTCGCGGCCCAGAGCACGTCGATTGCTTCCTCGACGATGACGCCGGTTGGTTCTCCTCGCTCGGTCTGGACGCCTTCGTCGGCCATCTCGTCGCGGAAACGGTCGAGAACGACGGAGTTGACGCCGGCAGTGTGGAGGTCCTCGCGGAAGGCGACGACGGGTGCTGTGTCGGAGACGCTGTCGAGGTCATCGCGAGTGAGGTAGCGGGCGTCGTCCCACATGCTCTCGTCGTAGTTGAAGCCGAGAACCCACTCGGTCTCGTCGTCGAGTTCGGCCGCTCGCTCGCGGAGTAGTTCGACAGCATCGTCCACCGAGCGTGCGTTCGAGAGGTCGGCGTGGACGAGCGACCGGCCGACCATCGGGAGGTGGGTGTGGGCGTCGATGAATCCTGGCAGGACGACTCGACCGTCACAATCGACGACTCGCGTCTCGACACCAGCGAGGAGTGCAACGTCGTACGCGCGGCCGACGCGGACGATGTCGCCGTCGCGAATCGCGATTGCTTCGTGGGTCTCGTCCGGTGAGTCGAGCGTGTGAACCTCCGCGTTCGTCAGTACGAGGTCCGCTGCCGCAGTCATACGTTCGACCCCGTCGCGGGAGGGCAAAATCGTTCGGGATGTCTCAGCTCCGTTCCGACGGGTCGACTCCGTTGCTGTTCTCGGTTCGTGACCGCTTCTCAGGGGTGTGCTGAATACAGGGCGCGTCTGAGGCACGTCCGGCACTCACAGGCACGGATTTGTTGTGCTTTCCTTCCACAATTTTATCCAAGAGCATTGTCTACCGGATGCCATGACACCCCTCCAGATGTTCGGAATCAACCCACTCGGGAGTGTAATACTGGCACTTGTGGTTCCGCTCGTGATTGTTGTCCTCGGGACGTATGTGGGTGCCCTCATGGCGCTTCAGTCCTTCTTCGGTGAGTCGTCGTGGCAAGAGGTCACTACCGGCGAGGAGGAGTGAGACGACCACTCGCCACCCTCTCTTGGTGAAGTGCGTGTAGTCATACGGCACGTAACCGGTGAGAGAAGTACCCTCTCTATTCAGCACACCGTTCCTATCATCTCCTGAGGAATTCCACTGAGGCCAAAAACCGGAAACCGTTAGGGCAGGGCCAGAATACGTCCGGGCATGACAGACGCCGCGTCTCTCGCAGACCGCGTTCGGGAGGGCGAACTCCGCCTTCACGAACTCGAAGCACACGCCGACGCCGACGTTGCCGCCGAAGCACGCCGCCTCCTCGTCGAAGAGCAGTCGGGAGCGTCGCTCGACGCCGTCGGAAACTACGGCTTCCCTGCCGAAATCGCCGACACTGCCATCGAGAACATGATTGGTGCGATTCAGGTTCCGATGGGCGTCGCCGGCCCCGTGACGGTCAACGGTGCCGCCGTCTCGGCCGAAAAGTACCTCCCGCTCGCGACCACCGAAGGCGCACTCCTCGCGTCGGTCAACCGCGGTTGTTCGGTCATCAACGCCGCCGGAGGCGCGACTGCCCGCGTCCTGAAATCGGGAATGACTCGTGCGCCGGTGTTCCGCGTCGCCGACGTTGCCGAAGCCGAAGCGCTCGTCTCGTGGACGCGCGACAACTTCGAGAAACTGAAAGACGCCGCCGAGGAGACGACCAACCACGGCGAACTCCTCGACGTGACGCCGTACGTCGTCGGCAACTCCGTCTATCTGCGCTTTCGGTACGACACGAAAGACGCGATGGGGATGAACATGGCCACCATCGCAACTGAAGCAGCGTGTGACGTGGTCGAAGACGAGACCACCGGGTCGCTCGTCGCCCTGTCGGGCAACCTCTGTACCGACAAGAAACCCGCCGCCATCAACGCCGTCGAAGGCCGTGGCCGAAGCGTCTCCGCCGACGTTCGCATCCCTCGCGAAATCGTCGAAGAACGACTCCACACCACGCCCGAAGCGGTCGCAGAACTCAACACCCGGAAGAACCTCATCGGCTCCGCAAAGGCCGCGAGTCTCGGCTTCAACGCTCACGTCGCAAACGTCGTCGCCGCGATGTTCCTCGCGACCGGACAGGACGAAGCACAGGTCGTCGAGGGCGCGAACGCCATCACGACTGCCGATGTCCAGGACGGTGACCTCTACGTCTCCGTCTCGCTCGCGTCGCTCGAAGTCGGGACGGTCGGCGGCGGGACGAAACTGCCCACGCAGTCCGAAGGCCTCGATATCCTCGGTATCCGTGGCGGTGGCGACCCCGCCGGGTCGAACGCGGACGCCCTCGCCGAGTGCATCGCGGTTGGGTCGCTCGCAGGCGAACTCTCACTGCTCTCTGCGCTCGCGTCTCGACACCTTTCGAGCGCCCACGCCGAACTCGGCCGGTAAACCAGTCCTACCCTCCGAGTGGTTGCATCTGGAGTGGTTGCATCTGGAGTGGTTGCATCTGGAGTGGTTGCATCTGGAGTGGTTGCATCTGGAGTGGTTGCATCTGGAGTGGTTGCATCTGGAGTGGTTGCATCTGGAGTGGTCCCATCCGGAGTGGTCCCATCCGGGGTTGGTTTCTCGGACGTGAACTACCCGCGTTACTCTGTCGCGACAGTGACCCCCACGAACTGAGATTCGTGTATCTCAGTCAATAGCTTTCGCGACCATTAGGTGGGTAGTACCATGGTCGAAACAGCAAAAGTCCAACCGAGAGTAACGTCTTCGTTCGTGACGAGCCCGCTGGCGTTTTTCGGCGTTACGTACCTGATTACGTGGACCTTCTGGGTGGCGGCGATTGCACTTGGAATCTCGTTCGAGAGTGCAGAAGGCCTCGTGCTGCTGTTGGCTGGACTCGCTGGCCCGGGCATCGCCGGCATCGGGTTCACCTATCTCGTCTACGACGAGCGAGGACGGACAGATTACTGGAGACGCCTCACTGACGTGAGTCGAATCGGTCTCAAATGGTTCGTCGTCATCCTGTTTCTCCCCCTCGCGATAAGTCTCGTCGGGGCGGCAGTAGACATCCTCCTCGGTGGGACTGGGGCAACGTGGAGTGAGGGTGTTCGGGGCTTTGCGGTGAGTCCACTCGCGATACTTCCGGCGGTGTTCTTCGCGACGCTCCCACCGTTCATCGAAGAGTTAGGATGGCGTGGATACGTGCTCGACCGTCTACAGTTGCAGTGGTCTGCCCTCACTGCGAGTCTCATCTTGGGTCTCGTCTGGGCAGTCTGGCACCTTCCGTTGTTCTTCGTCGAAGGGACGTATCAAGCGGGACTCGGCGTCGGAACGCTCGAATTCTGGTCGTTCATGATTGGAGTCGTCGGCCTCACGGGGGTGTTCACGTGGGTGTTCAACAACACGACCCGGAGTATACTCGCGATTATCATCCTGCACGGGATGGTCAACTTCACGGGCGAAATTATCGCACTCACACCGCGTGCTGATGCGATTGCGACCGTTTCGTGGGTCGTCTTCGTCGGCGTTCTCGCAGTCGTCTGGGGGTCGCAGACGATGACCAGTTCGGACGAGGTGCCGCGCCCACCACCGGTCGCTGCATCCCGGTAGTGTACTCTCGATAGAACAGCCGACGATGGACCGAAGAACGATGCGAGGGTCGTGCAGTGAACCACACACGTGTTGTTCAAATATAATAATAAATAATCGTGAATGTTTTGACTGGTATGCGTCGTCGGTGTTCAACCCCCCGCTGACGTACCCGACCATGACTGAACATCACCATTCGTGTGACTGTGGAAGCGGTATCGACCGACGTGGATTCCTTCGAGGCTGTGGTGCAGTGTTCGCACTCGCTGCTGCATCGACGCCTACAGTCGCTGCTGCAGAGCCAGAATCTGGCGACTTACACTCGCTTCTCGACGGACTCCCGACGAACTGGGGGCGGTGGGGCGACGACGACGAACGCGGTGCGCTCAACTTCCTCGGCAGTCGCGAGTCGTTCGACGGTCTGCAAGCCGCAATCAGCGGTGGGAGCAAGCACGTCGAACGGTTCACACTTCAGTTGTCGGTCACGGGTGATGAAGCCACAGACCCGTTGTTCGTCGGACGATTCCCCGCACGGAAAGACAACACACTCGACGCTCGATTCGACGGTGTCGAGGGAAGTCCCATCCCGCTTCCGGGCGGATTGAAGTACGCCGACGATGCGTTCGTCACTCGGTTTTTCCTGCAGGGGACGACCCACTTCGACGCACTCGGTCACGCCTGGTACGGCGAACACCTGTACAACGGGTATCACCAGTCGACGACGGCAACACCGACGACGTACCCTGACGCTGTCACCGGACTCCGCGATGGCGACGGTGACGGGTCGGTCGAATCGACGCCTATCGACACGACCTACGGACTCGGCGCTGCTGATATCACTGCCGCGGCAGGGTCAGGAGTCTCCGGTCGCGGTATCCTCCTCGACGTCGGCAGATACGAGGGCGACGACAACGGTCGCCTCCCGTCGGACTACGGTATCACGTTAGACGACCTGCTGGCGACCGCAGACGCACAGAACGTCGATATCCGAAAGCGCGATATCGTGCTGATTCGGACCGGGTCGATAGAGCGTGCACGCGACCCAGAAGCGACGTACAACCCACTCCAAGAACCCGGTCTCGTCTTCAGTGAAGAGCTCGTTCGGTGGTTCCACGAGATGGAGATTCCCGTCGTCGGCGCAGACAACGTGGCTCTCGAACGCGCCGCGCAAGTTATCGATGGAACCGTCTACTTCGCACCACTCCATGGTGCCCTCCTTCGAAACCTTGGGATGTCCCTGCTCGAGATTCTCGACTTGCGCGCGCTCGGTGCCGCGTGTGCTGACGATGGTGTCTACGAATTCCTGTTCACCGCTGCACCATTGAACGTCCCAGGTGGCACCGGAGGGCCGACGAATCCAGTCATTCTCAAATCGGGACGTTCCGACGACGAAAGAAAGTAAGCTTAATCGAGAACACAACTCTCGAACGAGTGGCACCTTCAGTACTGTCGGTACCCTGTGAACGACCGGTGTACAGATGGCTCGCCGCAACTCGTGAGAAATGCTAACGTGGATTGGCGACCTAGTTCTAGCCTCGAACGAGTATGGAGACCATCTCGTCGATGGACGGTACCCAGATTGCTTACGAACGAACCGGCAACGGTCCGCCACTGGTCCTCGTCCACGGGACTTCCGCCGACCACACACGCTGGGAAATCGTCCGGTCACCCCTCGAAGCGCACGCCACGCTGTACGCAATCGACCGTCGAGGCCGTGGTGAGAGCGGCGATAGCCCTGACTACGCGTTGGAACGTGAGTTCGAAGACATCGCCGCAGTCGTGGACTCGATCGCCGAACCGGTGATTCTTCTCGGCCATTCGTTCGGGGCGCTCTGCTCCCTCGAGGCGGCCCTCCGCACCGACAATCTGCTCAAACTCATCCTGTACGAACCGCCGATTCCGATTGGAGACCACTACCCCGACACTGAAGACGTCGTCACCGAGATGATGGCGCTGTACGAAGACGGGAACGCCGAGGAAGCGCTCGTGTTGTTCTTCACCGAGGTTGCGAGAGTCCCACCGATGGAACTCGACGCGCTCCGGGCGGCACCGAACTGGCCCGCCCGCGTCGCCGCAGTCAAATCCGTCATCCGTGAGGTTTCGCTCGACGACCAGTACGAGTTCGACGCCACTCGGTTCGAAGACCTGACCGTCCCGACGTTGCTGTTGTCGGGAAGCGAGAGCGCACCGTTCCTCAAGGCCGCAATCGAGGCACTTCGAACCGCGCTCCCTGACAACCGAGTCGTCGTCTTCGACGGGCACGCTCACGCCGTGATGAACACTGCACCGGACCGCTTCGTCGACGAAGTCGTCAGTTTCCTCCGAGAATCACGCTAACGTCCGGCGACTGCTGACTGGTGTTCACTTTCGTGGGAGGCTCTCAACAGAACCGTCGGGTACAGGCGCTTCACTCGGTCGAAACCTGGTCTCTCAGCTGTAAACACACGACGTTCACTTTCACTCTACACTCGTGGCTCGATTTTAATCCATTCTCTCTGGTACGTTTACGAGCGTCCGTCAGGAGAGCACCTGCGGGCGTGTCCACACTCCCTTCCCCACCATGTACGCACCCTCCCGTAGTACCGACCCCGAATCGGACGACGACCACGACGACGTACGCCGCATCGCACTCGCGTTGCGTCTGTTGAAGTTAGCACTCGGCGTCGTCGCCTCGGCGCTCACCATCGCCAAGTTGCTCGGGTATCTCTGAGTACTCGTCGTTCCCGCTCCGTGCTCAGAGCAACCGATACCGGCCGCCAGACTCGGACACGTCGCCGCGCCGGCGGAGTTTCTCCAGCAGGTCACGGGCCTTCTCTTCGGGGACTCCGCGTTCGCTGGCGGCAGCGACGATTTCGTCTTCTGTCGGTCTGTCGCCGTCGCGTACCGCTTCTTTCACGGCAGTCAGCCGGTTCACCGACCCTGACGACGCTGCTCGCCCGCGTTTCGCCTGTTCGCCGGCGTCGAACACTTCGTCTGCGTCGAGTCCCGACGCTTCGAGATACTCTCTGTCGTCGACACCTGACTCGGCCACCTGTCGGCCGAGTTCAGAGACGTGTTCGACCTGTGCGAACGCTTCGCTGTCGCCGTGTTTCTTTGCCAGGAGTGCTGCTCGGGCCTGTCTCGCTGCATCTCGGTCCTCGGATTCGAATAACCGGCGGAGCTTTTTGGTCTGATGTCGTCGCCCGCATCGCGGACAGGTCGCCGTCTTCGACTCGCGAGGGTCCGAGAGCAACCACAGATTCGCACAGTCGGTACACCCGACAACCGCGTACATAGTGGTGAGTTGCCCGGCATCCGGTTTGAACGTTCGGGGGCGGAGTCGGGTCACCACTCTTGGCAGGTGTCCATCGGTTTTATCTCCGCAGCGAGTGGCCTGTCACCATGGACCGAATTGCAACCGACGACGTAGAATCGACCGAGGCGGTCGAAGACGTCTATCTCGGGCTCCTTGCGGGTGGCGAGAAGATGAACATCCAACACGTTCGTATCGAACCGGGTGGCTCGGTGCCGGTTCACCACCACCCACACGAACAGGTTGGGTACATCTTCGCCGGCGAGTTGACCTTCATCGTCGGCGACGAGGGCGAGGAGATCGTCGTCGGCCCCGGCGACTCCTACTCACTTGCAAGCGAGGAACCGCACGGTGCAGAGAACCGCGGAGATGAGACAGTCATCGGCATCGACGTATTCTCGCCGCCCAGAGACAACCCACCGTGGTTGGACTGACCGTCGCATCGGCGGAGTATACCACCGTACGAGAAAGCATTTATCAATAGGTTGTAACTAGACTGCTGACGGTAGTCACTAACTATGCCCTCCACACGCGTATCTCCAGTATGGCTAGCGCCCAGCCTACCGGACGAAAACCAACGAAAACCCACTCACGCACGGCGATGAGTCGGTTCGCTCTCTCGCGAAGCCCGCGGGTCTGGTTCTTCGTCGGCATCTGGGCAGTGTTCGTGAGTGCCCTCCACTTCGGTGGCCTCGCGTACGACATCTACACGAAGATCTGGTGGTGGGACCTGCTCACTCACTCACTGTCTGGATTCGGGGTCGCAGGCGTCCTCTTCGTCGTCTTTCCACGGATGTTCGACGGCCCTCGCGCACCAGTCGTCGTCGCGGGGGTCATACTCGCTATCGGCGCAGGGTTCGAGGTGTACGAGTATCTGTTCAAGGACTTCTGGTACGGATGGTCGGCGTCGTACTACGCCGAAGACACCCTCACCGACCTTGTGGTGGATGTCGTCGGCGCACTCGGGTTCCTCGTCGTCGTAGACGGCGTGGTCCGACTGACGGACACCCCGGTCGAGGAACCGACCGAACCGCACTCCACTCCGGTCCGAACCACCCTGCGGTCTGACGGTGGTCACCGTTCGGTTCTCGACGAGAACTCGGTCCACTCGAGGCAGGCTCACTCGCCCCGACGTGGCCCACGCTCTCGTCGCTAACACCACGTGCCTCGTCGCGAACACCACGTGTCTCGGCGCTAACGCTACGTGCCTCGACGGATTCGGATTAAATTAACCGTAAACCAGTCGCTCCGCCTGAATAACGTACATATCACAGATTCCCGTTCTTCCCGTATGGGAACGCTCGGCTACCGCCTTCTGACACAGACACACTTCACCGCGCTCGGCGCACTGCGCCTCCCACGCCGCGAATGCTAAGGCGAACGTGGAATCAGATGGTAGCACCGCGCTGGGAAGAACGTCCGCGGGAGATGACTGTCGTCTTCGCGTGGGGTGGTGCTGTCACCTTCACTCACTTTACGAGCATGGCGTTGTTCCTCTACACGAAGATCTGGTGGTGGGACCTCTTCGTCCACGCCGCATCCGGATTCGGTGTTGCGGCCCTGTTGTACGTCCTCCACCCTCGACTGCTCCGGTCACCCGTCGCCCTGCTCGTCGTTCTTCCGATGGCCGTCGCCGCCATCGGCACGTGGTTCGAAGTGTACGAGCGACTCTTCACCGACTTCTGGGTCGACTGGACCATGGCGTACTATCTCGAAGATACGTGGGCCGATATCGTCGCCGACACCGCCGGCGCAGTCGTCTTCGGCGTGGTGCGACCGCTGTGGAGTCGGTTGATGGGGTGAGACGTCGCTCTCGGAGACTGTAGAAAGAGAGAAAATCGGGGGCTCACTCGGCCACGATAGGTGAGAGACTCGCTTACGCGAGCGTTTCGATGTTCTCGGAAATCACAGATTTCCGAGCGCTCGAAAAACTCTCTACGAGAGTTTCTCGATATTCTCGACGACCTTGTCGGCGTACTCGCTCGTTGCGAGCTTGTTGCCGCCTTCGATCTGGCGTTCGAGGTCGTACGTCACGTCGCCCTCGGAGATGGTTTTCTCGACAGCGTCGCGGATGAGTTTGCCGGCGTCCTTCCAGCCCATGTACTCGAACATGATACGGCCGGAGAGAATCATCGCGGTCGGGTTGACCTTGTCCTGACCCGCGTACTTGGGTGCGGAGCCGTGGACGGGCTCTGCGAGACAGAGACCCTCACCGAAGTTGCCACCGGGGGCGATGCCGAGGCCACCGATCTGTGCACCCGCGGCGTCGGACATGTAGTCGCCGTTGAGGTTCATCGTGGCGATGACGTCGTAGTCGGCGGTGCGGGTGAGGAGTTGCTGGAGCATGTTGTCTGCGATGCGGTCCTTGACGACAACCTTGTCCTCGGGCTTCTCGCCGTCGTACTCCTCCCAGAGTTCGTCTTCGGTGATGGTGACGTCGCCGAACTCCTCTGCTGCGAGTTCGTAGCCCCAGTCACGGAAGGCACCCTCGGTGAACTTCATGATGTTACCCTTGTGGACGAGCGTGACGGAGTCACGGTCGTTTTCGAGGGCGTACTCGATTGCTTCGCGGACGAGGCGCTTCGTCCCGAACTCGGTGATGGGCTTGATGCCGATGCCGACGGGGCCGTCGTGGATGACGCCCGTGGCACCCATCTCGTTCTCGATGAACTCTTTGACTTGCTGGACTTCGTCGGTACCGGCTTCCCACTCGATGCCGGCGTAGACGTCTTCGGTGTTCTCGCGGAACGTGACCATGTCCATCGCCGAGGGGTTCTTGACGGGCGACGGGACACCGTCGAGGTGGTAGGTCGGGCGGACGTTCGCGTAGAGGTCGAGCTTCTTGCGGAGCGCGACGTTCAGCGAGCGGAAGCCTGCACCGACAGGGGTCGTGAGCGGGCCCTTGATTGCGACGCGGTGGTCGCGGATGGCGCTGACGGTGTCCTCTGGGAGGTTCTCGTCGTACTTGTCGCGAGCGGATGCACCGGCGTAGACGCGCATCCAAGATACAGAGCGACCGGTTGCTTCGGCAGCAGCGTCGAGAACCTTCTGTGCGGCGGGACCGACGTCCGTTCCGATTCCGTCACCGTGGATGATGGGGATAATCGGGTTGTCGGGGACAGAGAGCTCGCCGTCCTCGAACGTAATCTTCTCGCCGTCTTCAGGAACCTCAATCTGGTCGTAACTCATGAACAATCAGGGGTTTTCATCGCGGTGTAAAAGTCCTGCCGTTCTCCCGCTCGTTCTGCAATATTCACCGATTTTCGCAGTCTATCGATACGTTTCCACTCGACTTCCGGGCGGCGACACGTTTACCAACAGTCTGCGATTGCGACTACATATGCGAATTATCGTCCACGGTGGGGCAGGTGGCGTCCCTGACGAACCAGAACCCAGACAGGCGGTTCTCGACGAGGCGGCCGCAGCAGGTGTCACAGCATCTGACCCCCTTTCGGCGGTCGAAACATCTGTCCGGGTACTCGAATCCGACCACCGGTTCAATGCAGGCGTCGGTGGTGCTGTGCAGTCTGATGGCGTCGTCCGAACCGACGCCGGCGTGATGACGAGCGACCGGCGTGCCGGTGCCGCAGCGGGGATGGACGGCGTCGAACACGCTGTCTCCGTCGCTCGTGCTGTCCTCGAAGAGACACCACACGTGCTGTTGGTCGGCGACCCAGCAGTCGATTTCGCAGCGGATATCGGCGTCGAGACGGCTGTCGACCTCTTCACCGACGAGACCCGGGAGCGATGGGAGGCGGCCGACGCACCAGACGGGTCCGCACAGACACATCTCGACTGGCTTGCAGACCGGTTCGGCGGAAGTACCAGCGACCCAACGGCGGAAGAAAGCGATGGACACGTCCGGGCAGACGACGCTCGCCTTCCCGGCCACGACACAGTCGGTGCTGTCGCGACCGACGGCGAGACGTTCGCCACCGCAACCTCGACAGGTGGGCGGTGGTTCGCGCTCGCTGGTCGCGTCGGGGACGTACCGCAAATCGGCTCTGGCTTCTACGCTGCCCCTGCTGGTGCGGCATCGACGACGGGTGCCGGTGAGGACATCGCT
This sequence comes from Haloferax sp. DFSO52, assembly GCF_048158745.1. Taxonomy (NCBI): domain Archaea; kingdom Methanobacteriati; phylum Methanobacteriota; class Halobacteria; order Halobacteriales; family Haloferacaceae; genus Haloferax; species Haloferax sp. DFSO52. Next base: position 908,662 of record NZ_JBLOPB010000002.1, read on the forward strand.
CGTGTGACTCTCGCTCGGCGGGCAGTTCGACACGTCGAACGTGGCTGTGACGCACAGACCGCCGCTGACCTCGCTATCGAAGCGTTCGGCGAACTCACCGGGTCGTCCGCCGGCGTCATCCTCCTCGACGACCACGGGTTCGGGTCGGCGTTCAACTCCGAAGGGATGCAGACCAGCACGGCGAGTCGATAACCGTCTCGGTTCGGGACCAAAACAGCCACCACGTTCTTTCTCTGTCGGTCCCTTTCGACATCCATGAGCGAGTGGACTGTCGAAGATATGCCCGACTGTTCCGGGAAGACTGCCATCGTCACAGGGGCAAACAGTGGTCTCGGGTTCGAGGCGACGAAGGCACTCTCTGCGAAGGGTGCACACGTCGTCATGGCCTGTCGAAGCCTCGACAGGGGCGAAGATGCGATGGCTGAGATTCGAACAGACGTCCCGGATGCGTCACTTTCGGTCTCAGAACTCGACCTTGCAGACCTCGACGCTGTTCACAGATTCGCCGACGACTTCGCAGACCAGTACGACGCACTGCACGTCCTCTGTAACAACGCGGGCGTGATGGCGATACCCCGAGACGAGACGGAACAGGGGTTCGAAACCCAGTTCGGCGTCAATCATCTCGGTCACTTCGTGCTGAGCGCACGCTTGTTCCCGCGTCTCCGTGAAACCCCGGGGGAGACGCGTCTCGTCACTGTATCGAGTGCCCTCCACGAGCGCGGGCACATGAACTTCGATGACCTCCACGGCGAGCGTCGATACGACGAGTGGGAGGCATACGCCCAGAGCAAACTCGCGAACCTCCTGTTCGCGTTCGAACTCGACCGCCGACTGACTGCCTCTGGCATCGACGACGTGGTGAGCGTCGGTGCACACCCCGGATACGCGGACACGAACCTCCAGTTCCGCGGTCCCGAAGAACGCGGGTCGACTGCTCGGCTGGTCGTGAGTAAACTCGCGAACGCCGTCTTCGCCCAGTCAGCAGCGAACGGCGCGCTGCCGCTTCTCTACGCTGCCACCGAATCGTCAGTCGAAAGTGGCGACTACATCGGCCCACAGGGTGTCTTTGAGATGCGTGGCTATCCGGGGACGACAGACGCACACGAGCGGGCCAGAGACCCGAAAACGGCGAAACGACTGTGGGAAGTCTCCGAGGAGTTGACGGAGACGCAGTTCCGACTCGCGTGAAACTCTGTCGAAGCCACTATTCTCCACTCTCAGCCCTTCTATCCAGCGAGATGTCCAAATACTGGCGAGTGCTATGAGTGGACATGACGAGTACATCTATCACACCTGAAACGTTCAACACGGCAATCGTCTCCACCTGTCGAACGACCCTCGGTGACTCGCTCCGGAGCGTCGTCTACTTCACCCGTGAGGAGTTCGAGGTGCTCTACGTGAGACAGGACCTCTATGGAGACGACGAAGAGATGCGGACGGTGAAGGCCGACCTCGTCGAGAGCGAACGGACTGGGTTCGGCCCACAGGAGACCTACAACCGGAAGGAAGACCCGACCGACGACGGTCCTGATTTCGGTGAGTACGAGTTCACCCTCCGCGTCTTTTCAGGGGGATTCGTCGGCCGTGTCGTCGCCGGTGACCACGGTGTCATCGTGACCACGGACGAACTCGACCTCTCGGAGTTCGAAGAGATGGAAGTCGCGATTCGCCGGATGCTCGAAGACACAGGTGACGAGTAACCACCTCGCACGTCGCTGGCGACGCGTGCTCGCCTCCGACGCACAACCAAGCAATTCGTTTTTGTAACCTCGTCTAATACGAGTCTGTATGACCGACTCACCGGCCGAACGTATCACCGTCTACTCCGACTACGTCTGTCCGTTCTGTTATCTCGGACGCGAGTCACTGAAACGATATCAGGAGACTCGTGACGAAGAACTCGCCATCGACTGGCATCCGTTCGACCTGCGAAGTCAGAAGCGCCGCCCCGACGGGAGTATCGACTTCTCTGTGGACGACGGAAAGGACGACGACTACTACGAACAGGCGAAACAGGGAGTTCGCCGGCTGCAAGACCGGTACGGCGTCGAGATGGAACTGGAGATTGCGACCGATATCGACTCGCTTCCGGCACAGGTGGTGTCGTACTACGTGAAACAGCACTACGACAACGAGACGTGGCTCGCATTCGACGTTGGCATCTTCGAGGCACTCTGGCAGGATGGTGCGGACATCGGTGACGAAGACGTACTCGTCGAACTCGCTGAAGACGCCGGTGTCGCTGGCGACGAAGTTCGCTCGGCCCTCGACGACGATGGGCTCTTCGAAGAAGTTCGCGAACAGTTCGCCGAAGCACAGCGTCACGGTGTCACTGGCGTCCCGACGTTCGCCTACGAAGGCTATGCTGCTCGCGGTGCAGTTCCACCAGAGCAGTTAGAACGACTCGTCGAAGGCGTCTAACCGTTCGTTCTACCCCAAACCATTTCACACAGTAGAGCGCCACGTCGCTCGATTTTGACATCTCAGAGCGTTCTACAGACAGCAGATTCGTCACCTGTTGGCTAGGTTAATCGTGTTAGCTGCCGTAGGTATTCTATGGCCAAGCGACACCACCGATGCAATCTCTGTGGCCGTGACTTCGACACCGGTGAACAGCTGAAAGAACACGTGGAACGCCGGCATCCGAAAGATGACGTTCGCTGGTGGGTCGTCGTCGAAGACCCGGCAAAGGACCTCAAATTCTCACGCTGAACGCGTCGAAGACACGAGGCCACCTCACCCGAGATGCGTCTCGAACCAGTCGGCCGCGAGTTCGGCCACGTCCTCCAGTTCGTCGGGTCGTTCGAAGAGGTGGCCGGCGCCCGGTATCACCTCCAGCGACTTCTCGCAGTCGAGTCGTTCGAACGAGTCGCGGTTGAGACTGAGTACGGGCTCGTCTGCGCCACCGACGATGAACAGCGTGGGCGCGCGGACGTCTCCCAGACGTGCGTCAGCGAGGTCCACACGGCCGCCGCGAGAGACGACAGCGCCCGTCTCGTCGCCCAGTTCGGCCGCCGCAAGCAATGCTGCTGATGCACCCGTACTCGACCCGAAGTAACCAATGTCGAGGGTTTTCGTGTCGTCTCGCTTCCGGAGCCATTCTGTTGCACCGAGCAGTCGTTCGACCAGCAACGGAATGTCGAACCGAGTCTCGTACGTCTCGTCTTCCTGTTCGGTCAAGAGGTCGAACAGGAGCGTCCCCACAGTTCGGTCGCGAATGACTTCTGCGACGTAGTTGTTCCGTGGACTCTTCCGACTGCTTCCACTGCCGTGTGCGAAGACGACGAGCCCCGAAGCGCCGGCAGGAACTCTGAGGTCACCTTCGAGTTCGACGCCATCGACGGGTATCGTGACCGATTCGAGAGTCTTGTCAGCCATACGAACAGATACGACGCGAGCCAATTTATTTCTGTACGCCAGAGCGCGTCCGCTGCGAAATTCGACTGTTCAGCCGACACGAGGTTCGCGTTTTACACAATTAATGTTAATATAGTATATCGTGTAGTCTCAATAGCACATGGTGAGTGTTAACGAACTCCAAACGATGTACGAGCAGATGGTTACTGCTCGGTACTACGAAGAACGATTACAAGAAGAGTATCTGGTCGGGAAGCAACCGGCATTCGACATCTCTGCGGGGCCGATTCCGGGTGAACTGCACCTCGCTGCAGGGCACGAATCCTCGGGTGCTGGTGTCTGTATCCATCTCCGAGACGACGACACGGTCACAGCGCCACACAGGCCCCACCACATCGCTATCGCGAAAGGTGTGGACCTGAAGAAGATGACTGCCGAAATCTTCGGCCGGAAGACGGGACTCTGTAAAGGAAAAGGCGGGCACATGCACCTGTTCGACCCGGACGTAAACTTCGCATGTTCGGGTATCATCGCGCAAGGGTGCCCGCCCGCAGTCGGCGCGGCGATGGCAGCGAAGAAACGCAACACCGACTCGGTTGCGGTTGCCTTCCTCGGTGAGGGGGCAATCGACCAGGGTGGGTTCCTCGAATCGCTCAACCTCGCGGCAGTCCACAACCTCCCCGTCGTCTTCGTCATCGAGGACAACGACTGGGCGATTAGTATGCCGAAAGACCGCGTGACCGACGTGAAAGACGGCTCACAGCGCGCCCGAGGATTCGACATGCACGGAAAGCGAATCGATTCCGACGACGCTGTCGCCGTCTACGAGGCGGCAGAAGAAGCCATCATGCGTGCTCGCGATGGCAACGGGCCGACGCTCCTCGAAGTGCAGGTCCATCGCCGGATGGGCCACTTCATGGGCGACGCCGAGGCCTACCGACCGGAAGCGGATATCGAGCATGCGAAACAACGCGACTCGATCGTCCGACTCGCCGACGACCTGCGGACACGCGGTGTGACCGACGACGAACTCGACGAGATTCGAGAGCGTGCACACGAGCGCGTCGACGAGGCAATCGCGTGGGCGAAAGAGCAGCCAGAACCCGACCCGTCGGAGGCGTACGAGGACGTGTTTACGAACCCGCCAGCGCAGACAGCGACAGACGGTGGTTCCGCAGACGGAGGAAACACGTCGGATGCGGCATCCGACGGCGGGAACGAGGGAGGTGAGCAATAATGGCGACTGAATCACGAGACGTTACACAGGCGACCGAGACGGACCGAGAACTGACGATGAGCAGAGCGATGGTCGAAGCCATCGCGTGGGAGATGCGTGAGAACGAAGAGGTGTTCTACATGGGCGAAGACGTCGCCGACTACGGCGGCATCTTCTCCAGTACGACCGGCCTCTTAGACGAGTTCGGCCGCGACCGAATCATGGACGTTCCCATCAGCGAGACGGCCTACCTCGGCGCAGCAGTCGGCGCGGCACAGGCCGGAATGCGCCCGATTGCCGAACTCATGTTCGTCGATTTCTTCGGCGTCGCGATGGACCAGATCTACAACCAGATGGCGAAGAACACCTACATGAGCGGCGGGTCGTTCTCCGTTCCGATGGTGTTGACCACTGCTATCGGCGGCACCTACAACGACGCTGGGCAACACTCCCAGACGCTCTTCGGGACCTTCGCCCACCTCCCCGGGATGAAAGTCGTCGTCCCGAGTAATGCCTACGACGCCAAGGGCCTGATGCACACCGCAATCCGCGACGACGACCCGGTGATGTACATGTTCCACAAGCGCCTCATGGGTCTCGGCTGGATGCCGTCGCCGCCGGGTCCGAAGACGCCCGTTCCGGAAGAAGACTACACGATTCCGTTCGGTGAAGCCGACATCAAGCGCCACGGGAACGACGTGACCGTCGTCACGCTCGGCCTGCAAGTCCACCGGTCGCTGGACGCGGCGAGCCAACTCGAAGACGACGGCATCGACGCCGAAGTCATCGACCTGCGGACGCTCGTCCCGCTCGACACCGACACCATCCTCGAATCGGTCCGGAAGACCGGGAAACTCCTCGTCGTGGACGAAGATTACCGGTCGTTCGGCGTGACTGGCGAAATCATCGCCCGCGCCGCAGAAGGGGCGCTCGACGACCTCCAGGCGGTCGAACGGCTTGCCATCCCGGACGTGCCGATACCCTACGCGCGCCCGCTGGAAGACGAAGTCAACCCCAGCACTGACAAAATCGCGGCGGCCATCCGCAGACTCCACGAATGAGCGGGACACAGAACTCATACGGAGGCCGTAGATGACCGACACCGTCGATATCGATTCGACGACGCTCTGGCCGGCCGATTCGGACGACGTCGACGAGGGCTACCTCTCGAACTGGTTCGTCCGCCAGGGCTCCGCCGTCGACGAAGGCGAGACCATCGGCGAGATGCAAGTCGAGAAAGTGAGCATCGACATCTCCGCCCCGACGAGTGGAACCGTCACGGAAGTCGTCGTCGCGGAGGGTGGCGAGTTCACACGCGGTGACGTCCTCGCTCGGATTCAGCCGAGCGCCTGAGGACGGCTATTTTTCGGATCGGTCGGAGAGGCGTATCGACTGAGAAGATCCGTCACGACTCGTGCTGCTCGTTTCTCACGCGCTCGGACTCCGCCAGCGCCCGGTCCATCAAGGTTCTGTGGGCTTCTCTTTTGTCGTCGTCGTTGGGTGGTCGAAGTTGTTCGTATCGTCCCTCGCTGTCCATCGTCCAGCGTCGGCGGTTGTCCGACTGGAGCGCATCGAGAACGGCTTCGAGTTCGACCCGCAGCGAGGGGTCTTCGACGGGTGCGATGGCTTCGACTCGCCGGTCGAGGTTTCGCACCATCCAGTCGGCAGACCCGACGTAGTACTCGGGGTCACCGTCGTTGTGGAAGTAGAAGATACGGGAGTGTTCGAGGAAGCGGCCGACGACGCTCGACACCGAGATGGTCTCAGAGATACCCTCGATTCCCGGGCGGAGACGGCAGATGCCGCGAACCACGAGGTCGATATCGACACCGGACATCGACGCCTCGTAGAGTTCGCGGACCATCTTCGGGTCTTCGATGGCGTTCATCTTGGCGACGATTCGGGCCTCCCGCCCGGCACGCGCGTGGTCCGCTTCGCGGCGGACGAGTCGCGTCATCTCTTCGCGGAGGTTGGTCGGCGCAACCAGCAGTTTGCGGTAGGTGTCGTGTCGTGAGTGGCCAGTGAAGAAGTTGAACAGGCGCACGAGGTCGTGGCCGATGTCTGGGTCGGCGGTGAACAGACCGAGGTCTGTGTAGTGTTTGGCAGTCTGCGAGTGGTAGTTCCCCGTCGAGACGTGCGAGTAGAGTTGGACGCCGTCGCCCTCTTCGCGGACCACGAGCGCCGTCTTCGTGTGTGCCTTCAGGCCGATGGTTCCATAGGCGACGTGGATTCCTTCTTCTTCGAGACGCCGGACCCATCTGAGGTTGTTCTCCTCGTCGAATCGGGCTTTGAGTTCGACCATCACGGCGACCTGTGTCCCGTTCTTCGCCGCCTCGATGAGTGTCTCGATGACTTCCGAGTCAGGTGCAGTCCGGTAAATCGTCGCCTTGATTGCGAGCACCCTGGGGTCGTTCGCCGCCGCTTGCAGGAACGTTCCGACGGTCCCGGTAAAGGAGTGATACGGGTGGTGGACGAGCACGTCTTTCCGGGCGATTTCGGTGAAGAGTGCGTCTGGGTCGTCTGCCGAGAGACCTGTGAATCTCGGGTGCGGTTGCGGGTGCCACGGTTCGACTTCCAGTTCTGGTCGGTCGAGGTCGAACAGCGTGGTCAATCCAGTGAAGTCCATCGGAATCTCGCGTTCGAACACCTCGTTGTCGTCGAGGTTGAGCTGTTCGACGAGGAGGTCACGGACTTCGCTCGGCGTATCGCTCTCGACTTCGAGTCTGACGACAGTCGCGAACCGACGCTGATGAAGCACGTCTTCTATCATCGCAATCAACCCCTCTGCGACCTCTTCGTTCCGCCGAATCTCGGCATTTCTCGTCACCCTGAACAGCGACGTGTCGATGAGTTCGACGTTCGGAAACAGCAAGTCGAGGTTGTGCTCGATAATGCGAGCGAGCGGGACGAACCGGGTTGATGCGTCGGGGGCAGTTGAGCCGTCGCCAGTGTGCGCGCTGACACTGACGAGTTGCGGCCGATTCCCCGGAACCTTCACACGAGAGAACTTCGTCCTGGCGTCGTCGTGTTCGCGGGTGCGGACCGCGAGCGAGAGTGAGAGATTCGAGATGAACGGAAACGGATGTGCTGGGTCGAACGTCAACGGGGTGAGCGTCGGGAGCACAGCAGTCTCGAAGTAGTCACGGAGCGCCTGCTGTTCGTCCGACGAGAGCTGCTCGTAAGCGACGATTTCGATACCCGCGTCTGCGAGCGCGGGTCTGACGAGTTGTTCGAAACAGGCGGTCTGTTGGTCTAACAGGTCGCGTGCACGCTCTAAGACGAGCGTCCACTGTTCGCGAGGAGTCCGGCCGTCGGGCGACAGTTCCGTCACGTCTGCGACGATTTGCTGTTTCAACCCGCCGACTCGTTTCATGAAGAACTCGTCGAGGTTCGTGGTGAGAATCGAGAGGAACTTCACCCGCTCGAACAGCGGATTGCGCTCGTCGAACGCCTCGTTGAGCACGCGTTCGTGAAAGGAGAGTTCGCTGAGTTCGCGATTGAGATACAGCGTCGTGTCCGAGAGGTCAACCTCGGCTGCGACTGACGACGTGTCAGTGCTATCGCGGACCAGAACAGGGGCGGTCGTCGGACGCTGACCGTCCGTAGCCTCCCCTTGAGATTCGTAGCTTCCACCGACGGATGCGTCGTCTTCGGACATCGATTGAGAGAATATGGTACTGCAGTGGACTTTACTTCGCCGCCTGTTCCGAGCGACCGGACGAGACGACGCGAGACTGACGTGAGACCGACTGTCCTCGTCAGACGAGTGCGGGTTGTCGAGGCTCGACGATTTTCGACTCTTTGCGTGATTCGTGGGTCACTTCGACGTCGACCGAGACGAGTTCGTCAGCGTGGAGGTCGTACGCCGTGAGTGCGCCGCCGTAGACCGCTCCCGTGTCGAGTCCCATCGCGTATTCGTAGACTGCCGGGCGGGCCATGACGGTGTGGCCGAAGAAGACCCGCTCGGGGCCCTCGTAGTGTTCGAACCAGAATGGACCATCGTAACTGTCGCCGGGAGTCATCGCACGCGTGTTTTCGAGCGCTTCGATGTCGTGGTCTTCGAGCGGGACGTCGGGGTGGACGCCGCCGTGGACGACGAGTGCACCCTCCCACGAGATTGCGACCGGAAGACTCTCAATCCACGCCAGGTCGTCGTCGGTCAACGCGTCGATTTCTTTCGTCCCGCGGATGAGTTTCTCTTCGTTGTTGCCGCGGACGGTGAGGAAGTTGTCGCGCTCGCGGACGTAGTCGACGACACCTTTGCTGTCGGGGCCTTTTCGGACGAGGTCGCCGACGAACACGACCAAATCCTCGGGGGAGGGGTCGAGCCGGTCGACGAGGCGTTCGAGCGCGGGGAGACACCCGTGTACGTCGCCGACGACGTAGACATCGTCCCAGTCGTTGAGGTTGACGTGGAGGTGCGTTTCGGCGACGTCGGGGTGGAACGTGAGTGCACTCATAGTAGCCAGTCTTGCAGGAGAGTTCCTCTGTCGTTTAGAAAGCGTTTCTAGGAGGACTTGTATGAACTATATAGTCACGCGACGGGGGCCGGAGGAGGGTGAATCTGTGCTTCTGTATCCCGCAATCGCTTTCCGGCGGGCCCCCGAACCCGAGCACATGAGCATCGGACCCCTCGACGACGAGACGGTCGAAAAGTATCGAGAGGCAGGAACGGTCCTCCGAACGGTGTTAGACGAGACGGCCGAGATGGTCGAACCCGGCGTCACCCACCTCGAAGTTGCCGAACACGCAGAAGCGCGCATCCGCGAACTCGCCGATGGCTGTGCCTTCCCGGCCAACATCAGCATCAACGAAGAAGCGTCACACGCGAGTCCGAGCCGCAACGACGAGACGGTCTTCGGTGAAGACATGGTCTGTCTCGACCTCGGCGTCCACGTCGACGGCTACATCGCCGACTCGGCGGTGACCATCGACCTCTCGGGCAACGACGAACTCGTCGAGTCCGCCGAAGAGGCGCTCGACGCCGCACTCGATATGGTCGAAGCGGGCGCACACACCGGAAAAATCGGTGCCGAAATCGAAGACGTGATTCGTGGCTACGGCTACACGCCGGTTCTCAATCTCTCGGGCCACGGCGTCGAACGGTGGGACGCCCACACCGACCCCACGATTCCAAACCGTGGTGCCGACCGCGGCGTCGAACTCGAAGTCGGCGACGTCGTCGCCATCGAACCGTTCGCAACCGACGGGTCGGGCAAGGTCACCGAGGGGTCGAAAAACGAGATTTACAGCCTCGTTCACGACCGGTCTGTCCGCGACCGAATGTCGCGCAAACTGCTCGACGAAGTCCGCGAGAAGTACAAACTGCTTCCCTTCGCCGCCCGCTGGTTCGAAGGTGGCCGCTCCGAGATGGCGATTCGCCGTCTCGAACAGCAGGGCGTGCTCCGTGGCTACCCCGTCTTGAAGGAAGAAGCGGGGGCGATGGTCGGACAGGCAGAAGACACCGTCATCGTCACCGAAGACGGCTACGAGAACATCACCCGGTAGGGAGTTCGTTCGGCAAAGCGGCCGGATCTCAGCAACCGAAACTGCTTGCATCCCCCCGTTCGTTCTCCTCGCTATGGACCAACTGTTCGCTCCGTGGCGCATCGACTGGGTGACGCGGGACGACGACCAGGACAGAGACGAAGACTACTGTCCGTTCTGTGCGCTCCCCGAACGCGACGACGACGCCGAGAGCAACATCGTCGCCCGTTCGGAACACTCGTTCGTCATTCTCAACAACTCTCCGTACGCCCCCGGTCACGTCATGGTCATTCCGTACCAGCACACCGGAGACTTCACGGACCTCTCCGACGAGGAACTCCTCGACCACGCCCGACTAAAATCGCTGACGCTCGACGCGCTCGACGCGGCGTTCGGGCCGAACGGGTTCAACACAGGGGAGAATCTCGGCGGGTCGGCCGCCGGCGGGTCTATCGACGACCACCTCCACACGCACGTCGTCCCACGGTGGAACGGCGATACGAACTTCATGCCGATCGTCTCCGATACGAAAGTCATCGTGCAAGCGCTCGACGACTCGTACGAACAGCTCCACGAGGCCTTCAGTGACCTCGATGAGGCCGTCGTCGGGGACGACGACACAGCGGTTTTCTTCGATTTAGACTGACTCAAAAACTCTTGTGAGTGGCGTCTAAACGGCTGCTACCACCCGAAGCGCATTTCAACCCCACTCCCGAACGTCACGGTAATGGAGCGGAAGCAGGCTATCCGTCGGGTTGGTGCTGTCATCCTCGTGGCGAACGTCCTGCTCGTCCTCGGAAAGGGGGCGGTGTGGTGGACGACGGGTAGTCTAGCTGTGGGGTCCGAAGCAGTGAACAGTCTCGCTGACGCCATCTACAGCACAATCATTCTCGCTGGCCTCTATCTGACGACGAAACCGCCGGACTTCGAACACCCACACGGCCACGAACGAATCGAACCGTTCGTCTCGTTGTTCGTCGCCGTCGGTGTCTTCGCCGCCGGCGGGGCGATTTTCTGGCAGAGTATCACGAGAATCCTCGACGGCACCTTCGGCGGGACGGCAGGAACGCTCGGCGTCGTCGTTCTCGCCCTCGCCGGCGTGGTCAAATACGGACTCTACCGCTACTGCTACGACGTGGGCCGCGAGCGAAACTCACCAGCACTCGTCGCCGCCGGACTCGACAACCGAAACGACATTCTCACCGCGGGTGCCGCGCTCGTCGGTGTTCTCGGTGCACAGGCCGGCTACCCGATTTTGGACCCGCTCGCCGCGATGGTCGTCTCCATCGGCATCGTCTACACGGGTGTCGAAATCGTCCGCGACAACGTCAACTATCTCGTCGGGGCCGCCCCGCCGGAGTATCTCCGTGAACTCATCGTCCAACGAGCACTGTCGCATCCGGACGTTCACGGCGCGCACGACGTGGTCGCTCACTACGTCGGCCCGGAGATCGACGTGAGTCTCCACATCGAAGTCGAAGGCGACATGACGCTCGCAGAGGCTCACGATATCGAGACGTGGGTGGTCCAGGCGATTCGAGACATCGACGAAGTCGACGACGTGTTCGTCCACATCGACCCGAGAGAACTCGGCGAGTGGAAAGACGGCCCGGAAGACGAGCGATACACCCCGTACACGCCGGACGGGAGTGGAGAGAAGTAGCGAGGGTACAGCGTCGATTCGGTCCTCAGAGCCGTTTTTGCAGTTCGAGGCGAAGGTTTCCGAGATACGGGATGTGGAACTGGGCTTTCGCTTCGACCCACTCTGGCCGGACCGGTGCCGCGATACCGCCGGCCTGGTCGTAGTACCCGTTGTTGTCGCCGCGAGTGATGTATCCCGCGTGGGGTGCAGGGCAGTTCTGCAACTCGGCACAGGAGCCAGCACCGTTGACGTACGACGTGTTCGCCTCGTCGTACCAGTTCTCACCGGATTCAACGAAGAACACGGCTCGGTGGATTATCGGCGACCCACGTCTCGACGGGGGTGCGTACACGATAACGTCGCCCTCGCCGCCGATTCTGCCGTAGCCTTCGCTGGCGTTCACGGTGACGATACCGTGTGCGTCGGCCGCGGGGCCACCGAACCGACCCTCGTCGGTGACGACCACGAGGTCACCGCGTTCGAGGTGTGGTTCCATACTCGCACTTTCGACGGCGACCATCGGTGGCCACACGCCCGTGGCAGCAAAGAGGACGGCACCGACGAGGACGACCCCGAGAACCGTCCGGAGGACGTCGCCGGCGACGAGACGAGACAGTGGAGGACCGTCAGAGGACATACAGGGTACTATGCAACCGGTGACACCAATCTGTCGGTTACTCCGTTCGACCACCGACCGTGTGAAGGTTCAAATACGATTCCGCCGCAGACCGCCCATGAGACACTGAATTATCTGGTCGTGCGGGCCATCGGCGGAGAACTCACGGGTGAAACTGCAGGCGTCAATCAGGCAGCTTTCGGCTCGACTCGCGTCTCGACTGGTTCACCGAAGGCGTAGACGGTCTGATGTGCGGTGACCGTCACCCGAGCGAAGTCGCCGGGTTCGAGGTCGTGTTCGGACGCGTTCTGGACGATAATCTGCCGGTAGGCTTCGTCGCGGCATTTCACGGAGTCGCCAGTGCCTTCCTCGACGACGAGTACGTCGCGTTCGGTGCCGACCATCTCTTCGTAGGCGGCGGCGACGATATCCATCTTGGCTTCGGACATCTCCTTCGAGCGTTCCTTCTTGATGGTCCCGCCGAGACCCTTCAGGTCGGCGGCGTCGGTGCCGGGGCGCTTCGAGAAACGCGTGACGTTGATTTTCTCGGGGCGAATCTCGCGGAGGAGGTCCATCGACTTCGCGTGGTCCTCGTCGGTTTCGGTGGGGTAGCCGACGATGAAGTCCGTCGAGAGCGTCCAGTATTCTAACTCCCGGTCGAAGGTTTCGACGATGTCTCGGAACTTGTCGACGCGGTGTTGGCGGCGCATGTGTTCGAGGACTTCGTCGGACCCTGACTGCACGGGCGCGTGGATGAAATTGTAGAGCTTGTCGTGCTTGGCGAACACGTCGGCGAGTTCCTCACGAATGCCGTGGACGCCACCGGGGTTGGCCATGCCGACGCGGACGCGGAAGTCGCCCTCGATTTCGGAGCAGATGCGGTCCAGCAGCTCTGGAAGCTTCCGGTCACCCTTGTCCCAGCCGTAGACGCCGGTGTCCTGGCCGGTGATGCGGAGTTCCTTCGCACCGGCGTGGACGAGCGCACGGGCTTTCTCGACGTTCTCCTCGACAGACGGGGAGTCGACCCGGCCAGTGGCGAACTTCGTGATGCAGTACGAACAGTTCGACATACACCCGCGAGCGATGGGGAGAATGCCGACGACACCGTCCAGGACGGGTTCGACACCCGGGCCGGGGGTTGGACACTCACCGTTGGTGACGGCCGTCGGCACGTCGTCCCAGTGGAGAATCTGGGCGTCGATTCCCTCTTCGCGGAAGTCGTTGCCCTGTGCGAGCGCCATACAGCCGGTGATGATGAGGTCTGCCGTCTCCTGTTCGAGTTCTTTGGCCCGGCGGAGCATGTTCCGCTCCGTCTTCTCCACGACCGTACAGGTGTTCATGATGGCGACGTCGGCTTCCGCAGGTCCATCGACGCGGTAGTGACCCGCATCGCGGAGGGCACTCTCGATGGCACGGCTCTCGCCGCGATTCGAGGTACAGCCATACGTCTCGATGTGGTATCGGGCCATTCGGTTACGTCATCTACCGGATGCGCGGCCAAAAACGACGCGGTATCAGACGGGGGTGTGTCACGCTCGCAGACCGGGTTGGCAGTGACCACGTCCTGCCGAGTGAGCACGCTCTCTCTACGAACCGTCTCTCGAACTCTGGAGGTTCCGGCCCAGCAGATACTCTTCTCACCAGTATCATCCGCAAAACTGCGAACATAATTCAAGCTCTCATACGTTGTATATAGGGATGCTATGGAACTCAACGTACGTGCAATCGCATACGGTTTTGTTGCGACACTCGTCATCGGTTTACTCAGCGGGTTTACCATCCCGTTCACCAGTGTAACTCTGCCGACAGTCGGCTACATCCTGACCGGGATTATCGGCGGCTTCGTCGCCGGATACATGGTGATGACCGGAACGACTGACGGCGCGCTCAACGGCCTCGTCGCAACCACGCTCGGTGGTATCTTCGTCGCGATCGGGCTGGTCGTGTTCAACATCCTGTTCACCGGGCTGTTCTTCGGCCTGACCACGTTCGCAGCGGCAATCGTCATCATCGTCCTCGCCGGCATCCCAGGCGCACTCGGTGGCGCCGTCGGCAGCATGATGAAAGAGCGCTCTGTCGAACGCACTGGCAGACCCGCAGCCTGAGCACGCACGACGAGACACCGGCCCAATTTTACGATTTTCGACTGTTCGACTCCGGAGTGCGCACTGTCCGTGTCCGGAGACGAAAAGCTACTTGTCACCACGTTATGAATTCTGTTGCACATGAATCTCCGCGGTATGCCCTCCAGCAATCGCGATTCAGCGCAACGAGGTGCGCCACTGTCACCACCGTCTCTTGGGCGACGTGACGCACTCGCTCTCGCTGGGTCGGGAGCACTTACTGCCCTCACCGGGTGTCTCGGTGGGGCCGACACCGCCGCCGACGACTCGCCAGAAGGAACGCAGTTCGACGCCGAGTGGCCCACCTACGCACACGACGACGCGAACACTGCCTTCTTACAGGAAGGCGATGCCGTGACGGAACCGGTCGTCGAGTACGAAGCGGACTTCGGAATGCCGACGTGGGAACCGGCCGCAATCGGGTCGTTCGCCTACACCGCCAGCGACCCGCTTCGAATCGTCGATGCCGCGGCGGGCGAAGAAGTCGAAACTGTCCCCGGCGACCGGTGGACGACGCCCGCCGTCCTCGATGGGTCGCTGTACTCGTCAGGCATCAGTGATGCCCCTCGTCGAATGGGCGTCTATCACGCCGAAACCGGCCGCACCCTCCGCAGCATCGAACTCCCTGCCGCACCGACGACGGCCCCCGCCTTCTCGAACGACCGCGAGACGATGTTTCTCGGCCTCAGAGACGAGCAACTCTGTGCCGTGGACCTGAACGCCGGCGAAGTGAAGTGGACCCGAAAACTGTACGGCGCGGTCCACCAGCAACTCGCTGTCAACCTCCGAGCTATCTTCGTCGTCACACAGGGTCAGCGCCTCTACTGCCTCGGAACAGATGGCAGTGGCTACTGGCAAACGGCGCTCGAAACCGCCGAACCGTACCCGGCCGTCGTCGGCGACGAACGCGTCTACATCGCCGGATGGGACCGCATCGCCGCACTGGAGAAGCGGAACGGCAACGTGGTCTGGGAAGACGACGGCGGCGTCCACGAGCGACTCGCGTTCGACGGGAAGCGGCTATACGCCTCCAGAGGCGGCCTTCGCGCCCTCGACGCCGAGACCGGTGAAGAACAGTGGTCGTTCGACCCGCGAGACGGCACGTCGGCCGCGAGCATCGCAGCCGACACTGTCTACGTGGGCACCGACGACGGGCGGTTGGTCGCGTTGAAACGCGGCGGAACAGACGTACTCGAAGACCGGGAGCGCTGGTCCATCGACCTCGGCAGCAACGTCGGTCACTCGATGGCCGCCACCGACAGGCGGGTGTTCTGCCCGGTTCTCCGCGACGACGGCCTGATGAGCCTCACCGTGGTCGCCGACGCGTCGGTGTCGGGGCAGTCGACGGCTGGGTCGGCAGCAACGCAAGGGGGTGAAGCGGCGTGAGACTCTCCAGACGCGATGCGCTCAAAGCGGTCGGCGCTGGTACGCTCACCGGTCTCGCCGGGTGTCTCGGCGGCGAAGACGACGGTTCGACCGGTGAGGGCCGGCCCGACTGGCCACACCCTCACTTCTCGCCGGAGGGGACGAGTTACAATCCCCGTGGGACCGGCCCTTCGTCGAAACCAACCGAAGCGTGGAGCGTCGAGGTCGGTGGGCTGGGAGCTACCCGCCCGACAGTGTACGAAGAGACGGTCTACTACGCGACGGGTGAGCGACTCCGGGCGTTCGATGTCGAGGATGGGACCGAACGCTGGTCGGTCGACGTTGAGTCCAATAGCGGGTTCAGGTCGCCGGTGACCGTCGATTCCGACCACGTCTACATCGGACAGACTGGTACCAGAACGGGCGTCCTCGCGTTCACCCACGACGGCGAAGAAGCGTGGCACGCACCGACCGAATCGAGCGTCTGGGCACCGATACTCCGACCGAATCCTGACGACAACCACATCTACGCGGCCGACACCGACGGCTACGTGTTCCGTATCCGTGCGAGCGACGGTGCTGTCGAGTGGAAAACCAAAGTGTTCGGTCCGGCAGTACGGTTGGCTGCCCGGTGGGACGAACTCGTCGTCGGAACCGAAGCAGGAGAAGTCTTCGCCCTCCTCGATTCAGGGGCAGAAGCCACAGGAATGTGGCGGACGAAACTCCCCGGGTCGATACAGGCACTCTCCGTGGTCTCGGGTGGTGACGTCGTCGCAGGAGCGTTCGGGGCAGGTGTTGCCCGCCTGCGAGGTGCTGCCCGTGCCGGTCGAATTGGATGGCATCAAAGAGAGTCCTCGCCGCATCGCTCCGTCGTCGTTGGTCCGGACCGTGTGTTCGCAACCGACGGAAGCGGCATCCACGCCTACGACGACCGCGATGGGTCACCCTCGTGGACCTCCGTCGGCGACTTCTTCGCACCCCCCGCGGGTGCCGGCGACACTATCTTCGTCTCCGACACGAGCGACGACGGCGGCGTCATCGCGTACGACCGCTCGGGTGGAGTCGGCGTCGGCAGTGCACGACTCGGCAACCACCGCTGGAAGTACTCGCTCGACGGAGGCGCAGTGACTGGACCGACGCCTGCGCACGACGCACTGTTCGTCGTCGAAGCGGGCGGTGAAAACGAGTCTGCGAAATTGGTCGCGTTGCGGGCCGAGTAAGAAGGACAGACGGGGTAGACCGTTATTTCAGACCGTTATTCGTCGGGCGCGCCCGAGACGATTTCGACGCCTGAGGAAGCACCGATTCGCTCGGCACCCGCTTCGAACATCGCGAGCGCATCCTCGTACGAGCCAACGCCGCCAGACGCCTTGACGGGGAGATATTCGGCCATGAGTTCCACGTCTTCGACCGTCGCGCCACCGTCGGCGAATCCGGTCGAGGTCTTGACGAACGCGGCGTCTGCCTCTTTTGCGGCCTCGCACGCCCGGTGTTTCTCTTCTTCAGTGAGCAGTGCCGTCTCGATGATGACCTTCACCGGGATGGGGACGGCGGCGACGACCTCGGAGATATCTTCGGTGACAACGTCGTCCTCGCCCGCTTTGAGTCGGCCGATGTTGATGACCATGTCGAGTTCGTCCGCACCGGCTTTCCACGCGTCGACTGCCTCTTCGTGTTTTGCGGCCGTGGTGTTCTGGCCGTGCGGGAAGCCGATGACCGTCGCGAGCACCACGTCGGGGGCGTATTCGGCCGCCTCTTCGACGTAGCACGGCGGGATACAGGCGTTCATTCCCCACTCGTCGGCCTCGTCGAGGACGGCTTCGACGTCTGCCATCGTCGTCTCGGGTCCGAGTACCGTGTGGTCGATACGGGGCGCGATATCGTCTCGGTTCATACCGAGAGGTGGAGACGGGTGCGTAAAGAACGTAAGGCTTTCACGGCGACGCGTTGGGCCTCCTGCATGGCCATCCTCCCCGAAGGGTTCGCGCTTCCCCCACTGCCGTATCTCGTCGTCCTCGTCGTCGGTCTCGCGGGCATCGCCGTCGGCGTGGCCAGAAGCCGTCCGACCGTCACCGACGAGCACGTTCTCGCGCTCGTTCCGTGGATGGTGTCTGGGTCGGCGTTCCACGTCCTCTACGTCGTCGGACTGCTCCCACCCGTCGTCGAACCGTTCGGTGGGACGCCAGCGGTCTATCTCACTGTCGCCGTTCTCGCTGGCGCAACCTTCCTCGGACTCGACGCCGCAGGCAGTGCATCACCGCGAAACATCGCGCTCCCCGGCATCGTCTTCGCGGGTGGACTCGTCGTCGTCGGACTCGCCAGCGGACTGTCCGCTGGGACGCTGTCGCCGCTGTGGCCCGGTATCGCCCTCGTCGTCGCGGTGCTTCTCACCCCCGCGACGTGGGCGGTCCTGACTCGAATCGACCCGATGGCGACTGCTGCTGGCACGCTCGGCCTCCTCGCAATCTTCGGCCACGCACTCGATGGCGTCTCGACCGCCGTCGGTATCGACGTCCTCGGATTCAGTGAACGAACGCCGCTGTCACGGTTTATCCTCGATGCTGCCGGCGCGCTCCCGACGGCGGAGCTCGTCGGTGTCGGTTGGCTCTTCGTCCTCGTCAAACTCGCAGTCGTGGGGCTGGTCGTGGGCCTCCTCGCCGAGTACGTCGAGGAGGAACCGACCGAGGGCGCGCTTCTCCTGGGCCTCGTCGCGGCGGTCGGTCTCGGCCCGGGTGTCCACAATCTGTTGTTGTTCACCATCGCCGGTGTCTGACCATCGACGACGACCCACTAACAGGCTGACTGGCTGGCTGGTTGACTGACTGGCTGATATTCCAATCCAACTCACCGACCGGAGGACCGACTGTGCCGGGAGAGTTATCTGCGCGGCGAAACGATTCTCGGAGACGTATGTCCCGTGTCATCTGCGCCGGTCACCTGAACTGGGACGTCACGCTCCGGGTCGACGCCCTCCCCGAACCCGATGGGGAAGCGACGGTCGAATCGCGCGTCGGAGCGGGCGGTGGGAGCGCCGCCAACGTCGCCAGTGGCCTCGTCGGATTGGACGTTCCCGCGTCGCTTCTCGGGAGTGTCGGAGACGACGAGCACGGATACGCTGCTATCGCCGAACTCGCGTCGAAGGGCGTCGATTGCAGTCACGTCGTCAGTGTCGACCACGGCCCGACCACGGTCAAATACATCGTCGTCGACGCCGACGGAGACGTGTTCGTCCTCGGGTCGCCCGGTGTCAACGAGGCGTTCGATGCGTCTGACCTCCCAACCGATACGCTCGCAGATGCAGACCACCTTCACCTGACGAGTCAGTCACCCGGCACCGCCGCCGCACTCGCACGGCGAGCAATCGAGGTGGGAACGACGGTCAGTTTCGACCCCGGTCGGCGCATCGGCGACAGAGGCTACACCGACGCGCTCCGACTGGTCGATTTCGTCTTCCTCAACGACCGAGAGGCCGCCACAGCACTTGGAGAAGCGGCCGAGGCTGACACGAACCACCCCGGAAAGGGCGGCAACGGTGGCGCAGTCGGTGACGCACTCGACGAGACGACACTCGTCATCAAACACGGGCCGAAGGGCGCAGAGGTCCGCGACGGTGGCGAGCGACACGTCCACCCCGGCTACCCGGTCGATGCGGTCGATACGACCGGCGCGGGTGATGCGTTCGCTGCTGGATTCATCGCCGCACGGTTGGACGGGCGGGAGTACGAACGGGCGCTTGCTATCGCAAACGCGTGTGGCGCGCTCACCGCGGCGGAACCCGGTGCGCGGACGCAACTGGACTGGCGGCGACTGGACGACCTGCTCGAGCGCTAACGGTCGCTCGTCACCGCTGGACGGCATCTTGTCGGTGGGCGTGAATCTATTTTCGAGCGTGACCCAACCAATTTTATCCTCACCGTTCGTTCGGTGGGACAATGCTGTTGCAGGTGTCGCCTCTGGTTGCCGTGACTGCAGCGCTCTCCAATCTCGGGACGCTCGCTGGACGACTGGCACTCGGTGCCGTCGTCGGGCTAGCCGCCGCTGTCGTGATGGATATCCCGATGTGGCGTCAAGACGAGGGCTTTACGCCCGCGTACATCGCGGCGTCGGTGATTCGCAAGACAGACCTGGATGGCGTCGATTTCCTCGACGCGAACCTCGTCCATCACATCGCCGGGCTCCTCTCGGGTGTGCTCTACGCCGCCGTCTACCTCCTCGCCGACGCCGTGCTTCCGGAACTCCCACTCGTCGGCATCGACTTCACGCCGCACCTGCTCTCGATGGTCGTCGTCGTCGTGAGTATCAACTTCCTGTTTTCGTACTTCGTCTTGCCTCGGGCGGGTCGCAGTATCTACGAAGAACGTGCGACGGCAGTTCGGGGGCAGTGGCTCCGGTCGTCAGTGGTCTTCGGGGCGGCGCTGTTGGTTCTCGGCCCAGCGCTGTTCGCTGGTATCTTATAAGTGGCCGCTGTCGTGTCGTTCTCTGCGAACCGCGTCGTTTTTGCCCGCGACACGTGTGGGTCGAATTATGGCAAAGCAGCCCCATCTCCTCGTCGAAGAAGGCGACGTAAACGACATCGCACTCATCCCCGGCGACCCCGGACGTGTCGACCGAATCGCAAAGCAGTGTGAGAACGTCGAAGAAGTCGCCGAGAACCGCGAATACAAGGTCGTCAACGCGGAGTACGAGGGCGTCCCCCTGACCATCTCCTCGACGGGTATTGGCTGTCCATCGGCCGCAATCGCACTCGAAGAACTCTCGCGCGTCGGCGTCGAGACGTTCATTCGCGTCGGAACCATCGGCGCACTGCAGGAAGATATCGAAATCGGCGACATGATCGTCGCGACCGGTGCCGCCAAGGAGGAAGGCACGTCCAAGCGCTACGAGTCCGAAGTCTACCCGGCTGTCCCCGACTACGAGGTGCTCACGTCGCTCGTCGACGCGGCGGAAGCGAACGACGAAGACGTTCACGTCGGTCCCATCGTCTCCGACGACGCGTTCTACAACGAATCCGACGACTACGTCCAAGACTGGAACGCGGCGGGCCTCCTCGCGATCGAGATGGAGGCGGCGACCGTCTTCTCGCTCGCCCGACGGAAGGGACTCCGCGCCGGTGCCATCTGTACCGTCGACGGCAACCTCGTCGCAGGCACCCAGAAGGGTGCAGACTCCGACGAAGAACTCCCCGAGAAGGCGAAGAACAACGTCGAGCGCGCCATCAGCATCACGCTCGATGCCGTTGCTGACCTCGCGTAGAGACGAGACGTGGATATACGCTCCCTCGCGCTCCGCATGGTCGCTCGCGTCAGCGACCTCCGCTCCCGAATCCGGCGGTTAGAGCGGCGCGAAGCGGTGGCGTTCAGTCGGTGGATAGAGAACACCAACAACCTCCTTCATCTCACCGTCCTCCTCATCATTCCGCTCCTCATCGCGGTGGTGACGTTCGTCTCGAACGCGGTGAGTACCCTCTCGTTCCTGTTGTTCCCGCCACTCGCGTCTGGGTCGTACACGCTGTTTTCAGACCCGGAAGGCAAGTACGCGTCGCCGCTGAAGTTCGTCCTCGCGCTCACTGTGGGCGCGCTCTGTGGCCTCGTCGCCTACGGATTCACCACGTGGGTCTACGGACCATTGGGAACTGCAATCGTGCACCCGACGTCTGCCGCACTCGCCATCTTTCTCGCCGGTGCTGCGACGTGGGCACTGGACGTCGAAGCGCCCTCTGCGTTCTCGACGGCGCTGTTGACGCTCGTCACCGGGAACGTGAACCCCGAAGAGTACGTGGTGAGTATCTTCTTCGCGAGTCTCGTCATCGCCGTCGTGTTCTCGGTGTGGCGCGACGAGTTCTACGAACGCCGAGCCGAGTATCTCTACGGCACCGTCACTGGCGACGACCACGTTCTCGTGCCGATGCGCGGTGAGACAGCAGACCGGACGGCCTTCTTCGCCGCCAAACTCGCCGCCGCTCACCAGGCAGGCAAAGTCGTCCTCTTGGACGTTCTCTCGACCAACGAGACGGAAGCTGGAGAACCCGACGCGAGTGCCGTGACCGCCGCCACCGACGCTGCAGTCGAGCGACTCGAACAGACTGCCCACCATATTCAGACCCGACTGGGCGTCCCTGTCGAAGTCGTCGTCGCTCGCGGCGACCCGCTGTCTGCGACCGTCGAAGCGGCCGGGAACACGAACTCTGACCTCGTCGTCACCCCGTACGAAGAAGACCGTGGCCTGCTGTCAGATTACGTCCGTGGTCTGTTCGGCGGTGCGTACGACACCGTGGCGTTTCGGTCGGTTGGGGAGTCGTCTCAGTGGCGACGGATTCTCGTCCTCATCGCTCGCCCCGGCGACACTGCTCACGGGATGATAGATTTCGGAACCCGGTTAGCCGGAAAGACAGGGAGCGTGAGCGTCACGACCTGTATCTCCGCAGAGGTCGAGCGGCGACGGGCGGAGTCGAAACTCGCAAATCTCGTCGAGACGGCGGAGGGAAACATCGAAACCCGAGTCGCCCGAACCGAGGTGACGAAGTTCATCACGTCGAACGCCGAGTCGTACGACCTCGTGGTTCTCGGGTCGAGCGGTGAGCGCTCTGGGGCGTCTCGGTTCATCTCGCCGCCGACATTCGAACGAATCAGAGAAATCGACTGCGACGTCGCCGTCTTCGACCGCGGAAACTAGTCGTCGCTGGTCGGGCCGTCGCCGGTCGTTTCGTCGTTGTCGCTGGGAGAACCGTTGCTGGTGTCCTCGTTTCCTGCGTCTTCGGTGTCCGCGTCGGCGACCATCTCGTCCGGTTGTTCTTCGAGGAGTCGTTCTTCGACGGTTTCGAGGCCACCGCCACCCATCGCGGACTCCGCGAGGAAGTGACCACCGAGTGCGGCGGGGCTAATGACCGTGTTCGCACCTGCCCGGCGGAGTTTCGGTTCGTTTTCTCGCTGCGTCGCCGCCGCGACGATGTGGATGTCGGGGTTGAGCTGCCGAGCGGTCAGGATGGCGAGTGCGTCTTCTGCGTCGTTGTTGGTGGCGACGATAGCCGAGCGAGCGACTTCGACGCGAGCACGTTTGAGCGACTCTTCGTCGCTCGGGTCGGCAGTGAACACGTCGTACCCGCGGTCGGTGAGACGCTGTGCTCGCTCCGCGTTCGGCGTGATGATGAGTACGTCAGCGCGGTTTTCGAGTTCTTCGAGAATCGGTTCGGTCAGTTCCCCGTGTCCGAGGACGAGGATGTGGTTGTCGAGGATTTCGAGTTGTGATTCGGTCATACGTCCAAGTGCTTTGGTGAGTCGTGCTTCGATGGCGGGCGTGAGCAGGACACCGAGCGCCACTGCGAAACTCGCGACAGTGACGAGTAGGGCCGTCATCCCGAATATCTTCGCGACTGGTGTCCGAGGGGTGATATCTCCGTAGCCGACGGTGCTCCCGGTGACGAGCGCGAAGTAGAACGCGTCGAACAGCGAGTCGATGCCGTTGAACTGCTCGCGGAGTGCATACGCGCCCGCCGTCGCGTAGGTCTGTGCGCCGGCGATAGCGAGGAGTGCAGACAGTTGCGTGACGTTCAGGTCGAGGTCACGGTCGAAGGCGCGGTAGTTGAGCGAGAGAAGGACGAAACTCACCGTCGAGAAGCCGATCAGCGGCAGCGCACGCTCCGGCGACTGAATTAGGCCCTGTGCGGCGGAGACCGGGAGGAGGACAATCGAGGAGTACCACGCCGCGCGAAGCCGACGCCGAAGGCCATACACACTGACCAGAAGCAAGAATCCGGTGAGCGTGCCGGTGAACCCCGCCGTAATGCGAATCACTTCGGGGACGATTGATGCGATTACGCCGCCAGTCACGGGCGAACTGATGTTGATGATACCAGTCGCTGCCGAGAGGATGGCGACGATGAAGACCGTCGTCACAGTCGTCCGTGGGCCGACCCAGTCGCGTACCGACACCATGTCGGCCGAACCTCCGCGGGGCATACGAAAAAAGGGTTGGGAATCGGACAGCGACGACAGCCACATTCGACGGCCAACTGTGACCGAGTGCGAAGAACAGTGCCAACGCTTCCGGCGTCGGCACGCATTTACCTCGTCAGTGAGTGAATTGGGCTATGGCTTCACTCCCTGTCGAAGTTGTGTACGGTCTCTACTTCGGCATTCTCACGGGACTCGTCCCGGCCGCCGTCGCGTGGCTCTTCGGGTTCGGGTTCCGATACGTGACCGGAGTCACCATCCCGGGCCTCGCAGTCGTCGTCTTCAGCGTGGCCATCGCCGGTGCGAGCGGCGGCCTCATGGCCCTCACAGACCCGACGATTACGCAGTCGGACAATCAGGTCCGACTCACCGTCGCACTGCTGGTCGTGTTGATGGGCGCGCTGTACGCTCACAACCGAGGTGACGCATTTGCAAACGAAATCCCGCGGAAGATGTCGCTTCGGAAACTCACCGAACGGTCGCTTTCGACCGACGTGGTCGAACTCGTGGGCGGACGCGGACAGGTTCGCGTCACCGTCACACGAGAAGTCGAGGACATCGAGGGCTACCCACCGGTCCCCGTCGACGTGCGAACCGCGATCCGCGACGGAGAGTGGACGTTCCCTGCAGACATCCCACTCGTGGAACTCGAATCACGGTTCGCCGACCGCCTGCAAACCGACTTCGACCTCGTTGCAGTGGAAGTCGAAATCGACGAACAGGCCCGTGCAACCGTCGCTGCGGCGGCCCCACTCGGCGGCCTCTCGAAACGACTCCCTGCCGGGAAACGAGCAGTCTCGGTCGAGGCGCTCGTTCCGACTGGGCTCGCACAGGGCGACGATGTCGTCGTCGTCACTGACGGCGGGACTGTCTCCGCGAACGTCGTCGGCGTCGGATCAGTTACAGAGACGACCGACAAAGACGACGATGCCGACGAAGACGCACCGAAAGCGGCACCCCGTGCACCGACCGCAATCGGTGGTGACGGGCGCGTCACGCTCGCAGTCGACAGAACCGACGTGGAGTCGCTTCTCGGCAGTGACTCGAAACAGTTCGTCGTCAAATCTCGCGGCGTTCGCCGTGAGTTCGAACTCGTCTCGCTCCTCCGACGGGCCGGAAAGCGGTTTTCGAGGTTCACTGTCGGGGAAGACGGCCCACTCGATGGCGTGACGCTCAGAGACGCGAGCGTCCGTGATAGCTACGGCGTCGCCATCCTCGCCGTCCGACACGGTGGCACGTGGACGATTGCGCCTCGAGGCGACCAGGAAACCGCTGCCGGCGATACCGTGTACGCGGTTGGGTCTCGAACTGACCTCGCCGCGTTCGAGGAGGCGGTCAAATGACTGGACCCCTCGTCATCGACCTCGGCTCGGCCCTCGCAGGACAGGTGTCGCTCCCTCCCGCGAGCGACCCACTCGTCAGAAACGTCCTCCGAGTTATCGGCCTCATCGTGGGCGCGTTCCTCGCGTCCAGTGTCGCCGCGCTCACCTATCGGTGGTACACGCGCGAAGTCATCCCCCAGGCGCTCGCGATCCTCTTCGGGGCGTCAGTCGTCGCGCTGTATCTCAACACCGTCGGCCTGTTCGGCGACTTCGTCACCGGAACCGACACCGCCGTCTTCCGACTCGAGACGGTGCTGTTCAACACCTCTGCGCTGGCGGGCGCGGCGCTCGCGTCACCCGTTGGGCGCATCGTGGGTGACCGGCTCGCAACCGACGTGTTCGCCGTCGCCGGCGCGACGGAACTCGACGCCGACGTGAGTCGTCTCGTTCGGACCGTCGGTCGGGTGCGGACTGTGACGCTCCCCGATGAGATAGGCGATATCGAAGGCTACGACCCGGTCGCAGAGTCGGTGAAATTGCAGTTGACCGGCAACCGCTTCCTCTTTCCGAAGCGACTGACGGAGACAGAACTCCGTGACCGACTGGTCGAACGCATCAAAGACGACCACGGCATCGGCCACGTCGACGTGGATTTCGACGACGGTGACGTGTCGTATCTCGCTCTCGGGAGTCGTGCTGCCGGACTTGGCCCGACGCTCTCGCCGGGAACTGTCGCGCTCGCCATTCACGGTGACCCCGGCCCTGGTGCTGCCGCCGGCGACCCGGTCCAGGTGTGGGCAGTCCCGCCTAGTTCTCCCAACGAGACGCCCGAAGCGACCAAAACGTCCGAAGCGACCGAAGCGACCAAAACGGCCGAAACGACCGAAACGACCGATTCAGCGGTCAAAGGAAGCGGAAACGGAAGCGTCGAACAGACCGGAGACGCGAAACCCGAGTCGAAACCGACTCGCATCGCGTTCGGAGAGCTTCGTGGCGTCGCAGACGACGTTGCCACCGTCGCACTCGACGAAGAAGACGCCGAGCGACTCTCCGGTGCCGACGAGTACCGAATCGTCACACTCCCGGCCGACCCGCGAGTGGACCGCGAGTTCGCGTCGTTGTTGCGAAACGCCGACGAGACGATGGCGGTCACCACGATTCGACCGGATGCGACACTCGATGGCCGCGTCGTCTCGGACGTAGAGACGACTGTCGTCGCCATCCGACCGTCGAGCGGGTCTGTCGAGGCCATCCCAGCCCGCGGAACCGAACTCCACGCCGGTGACACGCTCTACGTCGTTGGCCGCCCCGAGATACTCCGAAAAGTCGAACGGCAGGCGACGACCGCCGACCGCCTCTCCGGTTCCGACGACGAGGAAGACGGCGACGGAGACGACGAACCACCCGAGCGTGACGACGGTGAGCGGACACAGACGACCACGAAATCGGATGCATCGACGACACAGTCGGGGGCGCAATCCTCATGACCACCGAGCGAGGAGACGATAGTATGGAGTGGAAACTGTTCGCTGACCTCGCCGAGGTTGCTGGTGCGCGGACCATCAGTGTGGACGTTACTGACGACGCCACCGTCGGTGAGGCGCTCGACGCACTCGTCGGGTCGTACCCGTCGCTCGAATCTCGGGTGTACGCCGACGACGGCGAGTTATACGACCACATCAACGTTCTGCGAAACGGCGAGACGGCGTCGCTCGACGACGACGCCCAACGCGGCGACGAACTCGCGCTCTTCCCGCCGGTCAGCGGCGGGTGAGACACAGATAGACGACTTACGACCGACGACTGGTTACACCATCGCGTCGGAGCGAACGTGCGGATTTTCCCGGACGAACGCGACAAGCTCTGAGACGTAGGATTCGAACGCTGGTGGTTCGATTCCGGTGTCGGCGAGGTGTGCCCGTGCATTCGCCCCGACGTACCGAGTCGGGTGCGTGAAGTACGGAAGTGTCTCCGGTTCGATATCGACGGCCAGTCTGAGCGTGTCCCACCGTTCGAGCGCCGACTGTGCGAGACTGACGGGGGTGGGCGTCGGGATGCCGACGCGCTCTGTCGCATCGAGAACTGCCGACGTAAACTCGCGAATCGTCGGCGGATTCGGGTCGCACAACTGGTAGGTGACGTTCGTCGACCGGTCGAGACGCGAGAGGTGGTCGATTGCATCGACGACGTAATCTCGCGGGACGACGTTCAACTCCGTCGCATCGGGGTTACCGAGGCGAGGCACGAGCGCGACACGGGGTTGTCGGAGAAGCCAGCGAATCAGGTAGTACGGGCCGTCGTACTTCTGTGTCTCGCCGGTGCGACTGTCGCCGACGACGATGGCCGGTCGGTAGACGGTCGCTGGCAGTTCGCCCGACTCCATCCGGTCGCGAACGAGCGCCTCTGCGCGGAACTTCGTCTCTTCGTAGTGGTTGTTGAACGACTGCCCGACGTCGAGGTCGGATTCCGTGAAGACGCCGTCGTGGCGGCCGCTGACGTAGCAGGTGCTGACGTAGTGAACCCGCGCGACATCGGCCGCCGAAGCGAAGTCGAGAACGTGTCGTGTGCCATCGACGTTGACTGCCTGTCCGACCTCTGGGGAGACGGCGAGGTCGTAGACTGCGGCGAGGTGAAACACTTCTTCGACGGTCGATTCGAGGGTCGAACGCGTCGTCGCCGAGAGGCCC
The DNA here is from genome assembly GCF_048158745.1 of Haloferax sp. DFSO52. Classification (NCBI taxonomy): domain Archaea; kingdom Methanobacteriati; phylum Methanobacteriota; class Halobacteria; order Halobacteriales; family Haloferacaceae; genus Haloferax; species Haloferax sp. DFSO52. Next base: position 936,429 of record NZ_JBLOPB010000002.1, read on the forward strand.
AGTGTTGGGTCTGTGATGTCACCTTCGACGAGGGTTACGGTCTCGCGCCAGTCGGGGCCGAGACGGTCGAACGCGCGTGTTTCTGCCGCGTCTCGATATCGAGGTTGGACGAGACAGACGATTTCGTCGGTTCTGTCGGTGAGGCGTTCGACGAGTGCGCTCCCGAGAAACCCGGGAAATCCGGTGAGGAAGATGCTCACGGAAGCACCTCAGAGAGTCGTTTCCACACACGAAGTCCGAGCGTCGCACCAGTCGTCCACAGTCGTTTTCCACGCTTCGGAGGCGACAGGAGAGACAGTCGCTGTGTGGCAACCGTCTGCGACTCGGTGTACTTCAACAGACCGTGTCGACCGTGTCGGCGGCCGACGCCGGAATCTTTCATGCCGCCCATCGGGGCGTCGAGAGACGCCCACGCGGCGGCGTACGCTTCGTTGACGTTGACCGTTCCCGCGTCCAGTCGCTCGGCGACCTGCTCGCCTCGCTGTGGTCGTTCTGTCCAGACGCTCGCGTTCAATCCGTACGCCGAGTCGTTGGCGCGTTCGATTGCCTCAGACACGCTCTCGACTTCGTACAGGGAGACGACTGGACCGAACGTCTCCTCGTCGGCGAGCGTCATCTCGGGCGTCACGTCGGTCAGAATCGTCGGTTCGTAGAAGAACGGTCCGAGGTCGGGTCGTGCTCGGCCGCCACTGAGCACTGCTGCGCCGTTGTCGACGGCGTCTTCGACGTGTGCGGTGACTTTCTCCAGCAGTTCACGGTCGAGGAGCGAGCCAACGTCGTGGTCATAGTCGTAGCCTGCGTCGAGCGAGAGACTTCGCGTCTCTCGAATCAGTGCGTCGCGGAACTCGTCGGCGACTGCCTCGTGGACGTAGATGCGTTCGATTGAGATACACAGTTGGCCGGCGTTGGCGAAACAGCCGCGAACAGCACCGCGAGCGGCTTTCTCCACGTCGGCATCGTCGAGGACCAACAGTGGATTCTTCCCGCCGAGTTCGAGGGAGCAGTCCGTGAGGTGACGCCCGGCGGTTTCGGCGACGACGCGGCCGACGTCGGTACTCCCGGTGAAACTCACGTAGTCGACGCGTTCGATGAGTGGTTCACCGAGACGCGGTCCGTCGCCGGTGACGACCTGAAACAGGTCGTCTGGGAGCCCACACTCCTGGAGCAGTTCGAGCGCCCACAGCGCCGTAAACGGCGTCCCTTCGTCGGGTTTGAGGACGATACCGTTGCCAGCGAGCATCGCCGGAATCGACTCGGAGACAGACAGTGACAGCGGATAGTTCCACGGAGAGATGATGCCGACGACACCGACGGGGTGGTGGTGCTCGACGGCTTTGGTCGCCAGTGGTATCGCCCCTTTTCGCTGGGTGGAGGCGAGTTCTCGCTCTGCGATTGCGGTGTAGTATCTGGTCGTCGCGGCGGTGTCGAGAATCTCTTCGAATGCGTCGCCGCGTGCCTTTCCAGTCTCGCTTTGAATCACGTCCAACAGCGACTCGCGCTGGTCGAGAAGGGCATCGTGGAAGCGGTCGAACACGGCGAGACGGTCTTCGATGGGCCACGCTGCCCACTCGTCTCCTGCTCGTCGGGCACTGGTCACTGCTGCGTCAACGTCGTCGGGAGTGCACGATGGGACGGACCCGATAACGCTGTCGTCGTAGGGGGCACGCACGGAGAGTTGCGGACGGTCTGCGAGTGGGGTGACCAACTCGGCGAGCGCGGCAGTTCGGTCCGAGGAGAGTGGCGCGGAGGGGGCGTCTGGCATATCACCCCATAGGCCGCGGCGCTACTATAGTACTGTTTCCACGTCGGCACAGAGAGAAAACCGAGGCCGAGGTTACTCTTCGGGGCGGGGAAGCGCCGTAAAGAGCGTCTGGACGATCGAGAACGGGTCGTAGACGGACTGGTGACACTGACAGTAGACACCGTCTTCTGCGTTGAACTTCGCAGAGTCGGCTGCCTGCTTATATCCGGGGACACAGCAGAAGTGCGTACATTTGTTGAGCCACGCGATTACGCCCTGATCGGTTGCGGCAGCGAGGAAGTCGTTGTCCTGTGCCGCCTCCTCGATGCGCGACGAGCGGAGGACCTGAATCGGCATCGTGTCTTCGGTGTCCTCCGACCGCCACGTTCCGGTTGCGGGCTTTCCGAGGCCGGCGTTCCCGATGCCGTTGCCCCACGTCTCGTAGTCGTCGAAGTCGTTGACGTTCAGTCTGTCACCGACGCTGTAGGTTTCTCGCTGCCAATCGTAGCCGCCACTGTCGGAGCGGAAGTAGTTGTCAGACTCGAAGTCGGGTGCCATGCCCTCGTAGGACTGCACACCACAGTACTGGAACCACGCCTGCGAGTACGTGACGCCAGTTCCTTCGTAGTCGTCCGTCTGTGCAATCTGGACATCGACACCGTTCTGAGTGACCGTCTGCACTTCCGGCCAGACGCCCTTGATGAAGCCGTCGCCGTCGATTTCGATCGGGATAAGTGGCATCCCACGCGGTGCGGGACCGCCAGTGTTCTCGATGGCGTACGCCTGCGTTGGACCGCCACCTGCACCCGGTGAGGTGGTCGCGCTGTTGATTGCGGCCGCGCCAGTCGTTCCCACGCCAGCGAGCGCCGCGCCCCCGACGACGCCCTTGACGAACCGACGACGACCCGAATCGGCGGGGTACTTGTCGCTATCGCTCATACCCTGAAGTTCGACCCGTCCAGTAAAAGCGTGACGAATCCACCGTGTGAGTGTACCCCACGAAATTGGGGGCCTCAGTACTGAGGTTGATGATAATCGACAGACTGTGGCGTTTTACAGAAATCTACAAGTCGTGCACAAACATTCGTTTACAACGGTACTTCGGGCAATTTTTCGACCGGACTCTTGGGTTTTACAAGATGGTACTCGTATTCGTGTAGTATGGAATTGCATACCAGAGACGTCAGACAGGACGTCCGCGAGCTTGGTGCGTTACTCGGGGACGTTCTGGAGGCACAGACCTCGACGGCGTCGTTCGAAACTGTCGAAGAACTTCGGCAGGCGGCCATCGCCTACCGCAAGGGCGAATCTGGTTCCCGCGAGAAGCTGTACGATGTGGTGGGTAATCTCGACCCGGAACGAGAGAGTGTCGTCGCACGCGCGTTTACGACGTACTTCGAACTCATCAACCTCGCCGAGGAACGAGAACGAGTCCGAGTCATCCGACAGGCCTCACAGGATGGCACACTCGAAGACGGCATCCTCGATACGCTCGAGGAACTCCGCGACGAAGAAGTCGACGAGGAACTCCTCGGACAGGTCCTCGAAGACGTTCTCATCGAACCGACGTTCACGGCACACCCCACGGAAGCACGTCGGAAGACGGTCAAGGCGAAACTCCGGTCGATTGCCAACCGATTAGAGACACTCGACGAGCGCCGTCTCACCGACCTCGAACACGACCAGGAGTGGCGACACGTCGTCGCTGAAGTGACGAGCCTCTGGCAGACCTCGCAGGTTCGAAACCGCCGTCCAGAACCGACTGACGAAGCACGAAACGTTCAGTGGTACCTCGAAAACATCCTGTTCGACGTCGTCGGTGAAGTGTACGAGGAACTCGAAGAGGAGTTCCACAACGACTATCCTGACCTCGACGTGCCGAAACTCTTCGAATTCCGGTCGTGGGCAGGGTCAGACCGCGACGGCAACCCGTTCGTGACGCCAGCAGTCACAGAAGAGACGCTCGCTCGCCAGCGAACTGTTGCCCTCGAAAAGTACAGCGACGCACTGAAACGGCTCTCTGGTGTGCTGAGTCAGGATGCGACGCGAGTCTCTCCCGGTCACGAACTCGAACGGTCGTTGAAAGCCGACCGCGAACTCCTCCCTGTCGTCGCCGACGAAGCGGACGAACGCTACCCCGACGAACCGTATCGGCAGAAACTGAAACTGATGCGCGAGCGTCTCCGCCGCATCGAAGACGTTCGCCCCAACGGCTACAGTAACGCGAGTGAACTCATGGCGGACCTCGAAGTCATCGACGGCAGTCTCCGTGCTGTCGGTGCGGCGCAGGTCGCCGACGTCTACGTCGAACCGCTGATGCGACAGGTCGACACCTTTGGATTTACGCTCGCCAGCCTGGACCTCCGTGACCACCAGGAGAACCACACCAAAGCGGTCCACGAGGCGCTCTCTCACGAAGGAATCGACTACTACAGCCGGTCTGAAGACGAGCGCGTCGAACTCCTCACCGACGCGATTCTCCAGACCGAACCGGTCATCGACCTCGAAGACCCCGGCGAACTCTCCGAGACGGCCGAGCGCGTCCTTCGACTCTTCCGCAAACTCGGTGAGTGGCAGCGAGAGTACGGCGTCGCCGCCATCGACACCTACTGTATCTCGATGACGGAAGAACCGTCCCACGTCCTCGAAGTGCTCTTCCTCGCCGACCAGGCGGGTGTCGTCTCCCTGCCCGACCACTGCGGAATCGACGTGGTCCCGCTTCTGGAGACTGAGTCCGCACTCAACGGCGCACGCCGCATCATGGGGACGCTGTTCGAAAACGAGGCATACGCGCAGGCGCTCGCCGCACGAAACAACGTCCAGGAGATAATGCTGGGCTACTCCGATTCGAACAAGGAAAACGGCTTCCTCGCCGCAAACTGGGACCTCTACAAGAACCAACGTCGTCTCGCGGACATCTGCGACGACTTCGACGTGACGATGCGGTTGTTCCACGGCCGCGGTGGGTCCATCTCCCGTGGTGGCGGGCCGATGAACGAGGCGATGCTGGCGCTTCCGAACGAGACCATCACCGGCCAGATTAAGTTCACCGAACAGGGCGAGGCAATCGCCGAGAAGTACGCCAACCCGCGTGTCGCAGAGCGAAACCTCGAACAGATGCTCAACGCCCAGATTCGCGCTCGCCTGAACGCGATTCGGCAATCCGAAGAACACGTTCCGGACCGGTGGGTCGACGCGATGGACACGATGGCCGCCGCCGCCCGCGAAGAGTACCGCGACCTCCTCGAATCTGAGGGCTTCGTCTCCTACTTCGAACAGGCCACACCGATTACCGTCATCGAAGAACTCAACCTCGGGTCGCGTCCCGCATCTCGAAGCGACGAGCGAAGCGTCGAAGACCTCCGCGCCATCCCGTGGGTGTTCTCGTGGACGCAGTCGCGGTGTATCCTCCCGGGATGGTACTCGCTGGCAGAAGGTGTCAACGCCTATCTCGACGACGGGGGAAGCCTCGAGACCGTCCGCGAGATGTACGACGAGTGGCCGTTCTTCAGAAGTACGCTGGACAACGCCGCGATGTCGCTCGCACGCACGGACCTCGAAATCGCCACCGAATATGCGAATCTCGCCGACGAGGAGCTCCGAAACGAGTTCTTCCCACGACTCGAAGCGGAGTACGAATCGGCGGCCAACCTGATGCTCGACATCAGCGGCCGGAGCGGTCTCCTCAAACGTGAATGGCTCGAAGAGAGTCTCGAACGGCGAAATCCCTACGTGGACCCGCTGAACGTGCTCCAGACGCACCTCCTCTCGCAAAATCACCGAACCGACGACGAAGAACGAACCCTTCGGCTCACGGTCAAAGGAATCGCCGCAGGGATGAAAAACACGGGATAAGTCGGCGTCTTCGGCCACCACCGAAGCAGTCGTCTTCCCCGTGGGCCGTCACGCGCGGCGTAAGTCGTACGCGTTGGAACAGACCGGACAGGTCTCCCGCGCGATACGGTATTCGCTCTTGAGGCGCTGCCGAACACCGTCGAAATCGGCGTCACCGTCGTATCTCGATTCTACTTGTTGTCCACAGTGTGGGCACACCACCACCACCGACGACATGTTCGTAGATACGGTCGTATTCAACATATATTTTACCTAGTGTGTGGTGTGTTCGCACACGACCATCCGGTAGGCCGAAAACGTCCGTTAGAGGTTCTCTAGCTCGAGAATTAGCGTAACCGAATCACATTTATTTCGGTAATATACTTCTGAATGATATTCGTTTGGCTTGATATATCAGGCAAAAACTGTCAATAAATCGCGGATACCCTTGATGGCTCAGTTCGCTTCAGACCCGGTTCCACGGGGCGTTGTCGAAGTCGACGATTCTGTGGTCTCGGGAGAGCGCGTCGATGGCAGCGATATCGTCGTCGTCGAGGTCGAGGTCCAGAGCGGCGAAGTTGTCGCGGATGTGGTCGGGCGAGGCGGCTTTCGGAATCGGAACTGCGCCTTTCGCCAGTATCCACGCGAGCGACACCTGAGCAGGAGAGGCGTCGTATTTCTCGGCGATTTCGACGATGGTGTCGTTGTCTGCGACGCTGTTTCGCGCGATGGGCGAGTACGCGACGAGGTGGTGGTCGTACTCGTCTGCGAGTTCGCGAAGTTCGTGTTGTTGAAGAAGCGGATGCATCTCGACCTGATGGGCGAACACGGGCGCGTCGAGTTTCTCGATGGCCGACTCAAGTTGGTCGGGGCGGAAGTTACTCAGGCCGATGTTGGCGACGAGACCTTCTTCGACGAGTTCGTCGAGGGCCCGCAGCGTCTCGTCTTCGTCGTAGGTGTTGAGCGGCCAGTGGACGTACAGCAAGTCGATGGTGTCGACGCCGAGTTTCTCGGCCGACTCGTGGGCCGTCTCTATGGCGTCGTCGTAGCCGAGATTTGCAGGCTTGAGTTTCGTCGCGACGAAGATGTCGTCGATGTCCACGTCGGATTCCGCGAGCGCTTCGCCGACGTACTCCTCGTTGTTGTACATCTGCGCCGTGTCGACGTGGCGGTATCCGATGTCGAGTGCGGTGGTGACGCCCTCGATACACTCGTCGCGGTCTTCGAGTTTGTACGTTCCGTAGCCGAGTTGCGGGAACTCCTTCATACACGAGTACACTCGCTGGAGGGGTTCAAATTCTGCGGTTGCGGTAGGTTGTGGACACATTTACGTCTCCACCGCCGGTGGTCGAATCATGCCCTCTGAGAAGGAGAAGATGCTCGCGGGCGAGTTGTACGACTCGACGGACCCGGAACTCCAGGCCGAACAGGAACGCGCGCGACGACTGACACGCTTGTTCAACGACACAGACGAGACGCAAACTAACCGCCGTGAGGAACTCATCCGCGAACTCTTCGGCGAGGTTGGCGACGAACTCTACATCGAACCGACGTTCAAGTGCGACTACGGCTACAACATCAGCGTCGGAGAGAACTTCTACGCCAACTTCGACTGCGTCTTCCTCGACGTCTGCCCAATCACCATCGGCGACAACGCCCTGCTCGCGCCGAGTGTCCACATCTACACCGCGACGCACCCACTCGATGCGGCGGAGCGAATCAAAGGCCCGGAATCTGCTGAACCGGTCACTATCGGCGACAACGCGTGGATTGGTGGGCAGGCCGTCATCAACCCGGGCGTCACCATCGGCGACGACGTGGTGGTCGCCTCCGGCGCAGTCGTGACGAAAGACGTGCCCGACAGTGTGGTCGTCGGTGGGAACCCCGCACGCGTCGTCAAAGAGTTGGAGTGAGTACCGAACGTTGGAGTGAGTACCGAATCGAGTGACTGGACGCCCACTTGCCGTCTCGCGATTCCTCAGCTATCGGCCATGTGCGGGCGGCTGACACACGGTGTGTGCTCCGAAATCGTTTTGAAGGACGCTCGCACACGGTCAGTATGCCGACGGACGAATACGACCCAGAGATGGGGCGCAAGTTCATTTTCGTAACCGGGGGTGTCATGTCCGGCCTCGGGAAGGGTATCACGGCCGCGAGCACTGGCCGACTCCTGAAAAACGCCGGGTTCGACGTCACCGCAGTCAAAATCGACCCGTATCTGAACGTCGATGCGGGGACGATGAATCCCTACGAGCACGGCGAAGTGTACGTGCTGAAAGACGGCGCGGAAGTCGACTTAGACCTCGGGAACTACGAGCGGTTCCTGGGCATCGACATGACCGCCGACCACAACATCACCACGGGAAAGACCTACCAGCACGTCATCCAGAAGGAACGCGCTGGCGACTACCTCGGAAAGACGGTTCAGATTATCCCGCACGTCACCGAAGATATCAAGCGCCGCATCCGCGAGGCGGCAGACGGAACCGACGTGTGTATCGTCGAAGTCGGTGGCACCGTCGGCGACATCGAATCCATGCCGTTCCTCGAAGCCCTCCGCCAGTTCGCCTCCGAGGAAGAAGACGGCGACGTGCTCTTTACGCACGTCACGCTCGTCCCGTACTCGAAAAACGGCGAGCAGAAGACGAAGCCCACCCAGCACTCGGTCAAGGAACTCCGAAGCATCGGCCTCCAACCCGACATTCTCGTCGGCCGCGCGGACGACAAACTCGAGCCTGAGACGAAGACCAAGATTGCACAGTTCTGTGACGTGCCGGACGCCGCCGTCTTCTCGAACCCCGACGTTCCGGACATCTACCACGTCCCGCTGATGGTCGAAGAAGAAGGTCTCGACGAGTACGTGATGGAGCGACTCGACATCGTCGACGAAGCGCTCCCGAAAGCCGAACGCGACAGTCGCTGGCGCGAACTCGTCACCGCAGAGCGCACCGGGTCCGTCGATATCGCGCTCGTCGGCAAGTACGCCCTCGAAGACGCCTACATGTCCATCCACGAAGCGCTCAAGCACGCCGGCATCGAGTGCGGCGTCGAAGTGAACATCCTGTGGGTCGACGCCGACGAGATGGACGACAAACACGAAGCGCGCCTGAAGGACGCCGACGGCATCGTCGTCCCCGGTGGGTTCGGCTCCCGCGGGACGGACGGAAAGATAGACGCCATCCGCTACGCCCGCGAGAACGACGTCCCGTTCCTCGGCCTCTGTCTCGGCTTCCAGATGGCCGTCGTCGAACAGGCACGCAACGTCCTCGGCCACGAAGACGCCCACTCGACCGAACTCGACCCCGACACGTCCTACCCTGTCATCGACCTGCTCCCCGAGCAGTACGAAATCGACGACATGGGCGGGACGATGCGACTCGGCGCACACGAGACGGACATCTCGTCCGGCAGCCTCGCGGAAGTCGTCTACGGTGACACCTCCTGTACGGAGCGCCACCGGCACCGCTACGAGGTGAATCCGGAACTCATCGACGAACTCGAATCTGGAAGCCTGCGATTCTCCGGACGCGCAGAAAACCGCATGGAGATCGTCGAACTGACAGACCACCCGTTCTTCCTCGGCACGCAGTTCCACCCCGAATTCCGTTCCCGACCCGACCGCGCAAGCCCACCGTTCATCGGCTTCCTGCGCGGCGTTCTCGGCGAACTCGACGCACGTGAACTCGACAGCGAAGAGGTAACAGCATAATGGTAAACGTAGACGAATTCATCGAAGACGCAAAAGAATCGATTCGCGACCAGATTGGAGACGAACACGCCATCATCGCCCTCTCGGGCGGTGTGGACTCCTCCGTCGCCGCAACCCTCGCGTACGAGGCCGTCGGTGAGCAGCTCACCCCGGTCTACGTCGACACCGGCTTGATGCGCAAAGGCGAGACCGAACAGATTGCAGAGACGTTCTCCTTCATGGAGAGTCTCCGCGTCGTCGACGCCGAAGCACGGTTCTTCGACGCGCTCGAAGGCGTCATCGACCCCGAAGAAAAGCGCGCCGTCATCGGCGAGCAGTTCATTCGAGAGTTCGAACGCGAAGCACAGGACACGGACGCAGAGTACCTCGTACAGGGGACCATCTACCCCGACCGCATCGAGTCCGAAGGCAACATCAAATCGCACCACAACGTGGGTGGCCTGCCCGATGTCGTCGACTTCGAAGGTATCGTCGAACCCGTTCGTGACCTCTACAAGGACGAAGTCCGCGACGTCGCTCGCGCACTCGGTCTCGAATCCATCATCGCCGAGCGGATGCCATTCCCCGGTCCGGGTCTCGCAGTTCGCGTCCTCGGCGAAGTCACGCCCGAGAAGGTCCAAGTCGCTCGGGAAGCGTGCCACATCGTCGAAGACGAAGTCGAGAAACACGACCCGTGGCAGGCGTTCGCCGCCGTCATCGGCAAAGGCACCGGTGTCAAGGGTGACAACCGCGTCCACGGCTGGATCGTCTCGGTTCGCTCCGTGGAGTCGCGCGACGGCATGACCGCTCGTGCGCAGGAACTCCCGTGGGACACCCTCCAGCGCATCCAGTCGCGTATCACCGGAACGAACGAGAACGTCGCCCGCGTCGTCTACGACGTGACGCACAAACCACCGGCGACCATCGAGTACGAATGACGACAGCAGTCGTTGCGGGGGCGGACCCCGACGGACTCGGTGAAGCGCTCGAAGACGAAGGTGCGACTGTGGTCCGTGTCGACGGCATCGCCTCTGCAGACTCGCTCACAGTGGCGGGCATCGAGGAGGCCGACCTGTTCGTCCTCACCGACATGGACGACGCGACCGCCATCTCGGTTGCGAAGGAACTGAATCCGGACGTTCGTGTGGTTACCTACTCGCGTGACTCGCTCCCGGAGTTCGCGAAGGGCCAAGCCGACCTCGCCGTCGACCCAGAACTCCTCGCGGCCAACGTGGTCGCCGAGGAAATCGTCTAGACGAGTCGGACTCCCCCGACTAGACCTGAAGTCGCGTTTCGCGGTCTTCTTCTCATTCTCGATTGGCGGCCACCTCCTCGTCGGAGGCGACTCTCCGCACGTCGCACGAAGCGCCGCCGTCGCCCGAAGCCATGGGCGATCTGCGTCGGAATTTCTGATAAACCTTCGTTCGACCGTAGAACAGTGGGCACCGGCGAGTCTTCGTCACACTCACCGCGCGAGCCACCCCCGCTCTCACCTCCTCACTGGTCATGGGTCGAAACCCGACGCAATCCGGTGCCGACCGGCCGAATCGGGCGCTCGTTTTCGTCGAAACTCGGCGAAATTCGGTTCGAATAGCGGGTAATCTCCGTCCAACGAGCGCAACCCAGTGCAGCGATTTCCACCCTTCAATACCCCAGCGTCCTCAGGCAGGATTGCCGCGACGCGCCGGACGCTTGCTCCCACACCACCCGCAAGCGTGGCACGTCGTGGAACACGGCTAGCAGGCCGTTGCATGAGTATGTCCACTCATCCCCCTCCCTTTGGTCGCACGACGCGACGGGCGGGCACGAGTGGAACACGAACCGGAATGCGAACAGCCAAATCGAACCGCGATACCCCGTAGATTACACTGATATCACAATGACACTGAACCGACGAGAATTCGTCAAGAGCGCCGCAGGAATTGCTGCCGCAAGTACAGCTGGAATCGCCGGCTGTATGGGCCTCGCATCCGCGAAGACTGGAACGCTCTCTACCCGCGTAAGCGACAGACCCGGTGACATCGACGACTTCGAGTCCTGTCTGGTAACGCTCTCGACGATTCGCGTCAAACCAGCAGACGGCGACGTGAAATCGTTCGACGCTGGAGAGACAGAAGTCGACCTCGTGGACCTCCAGGGCGACGCTTCGGCCCTCGTCAAAGACGCCGAACTCGAGACAGGCACGTACGAATACCTCCAGGTGGAGGTCAGCGGAACCGATGCCAAACTCGCCGATGGGTCCGACGCGACGCTCGAAGTTCCCGGTTCGGCACCCCTCAAGTTCGAACAGTCGTTCGAAATCCGGGCGGACGAGACGACCACGTTCACGGCCGACTTCACCCCCGTGAAAGCCGGCAACGCTGGGAAGTACGTCCTCCAACCCGTCGCCGAGGAAGTGACCGTGACGTACGAGTCCGACGAAACGGCCGAAGCCGAGACGACGGACAGTTCGACTGCTGAAACAGAGACGACGGCAGAACCAGGGACAACTGAAGAAGGCGAGGCGACGACAACGACCAGCGAGTAGTCTCCGAACCTCACGCGCCACTCCCGTCTCCCTCCACTCACGTCGGTCCTCGCTGACCCCTCCATCGACGCTGGTCCCCGCTACCCGGCCTAACGGAGTCAGTTCCCGCTGACACGCTGCCCAGCCCCAAGGTGCCCCTGCCCATCCCCCAAGGTGCCCCTGCCCATCCCCCAAGGTGCCCCTGCCCACTCCCAAGGTGCCTCTGCCCACTCCCAAGGTGCCTCTGCCCACCCTCCACGTCGGTACCCGCTGACGTCCCCCATTTTACTGTTCTCGCTGCATCTCCCAGTGGACAGTCTCAACTCACTCCCCGGATTCGCACGACAGCGTGGACAGATGGCGGCCCTCGTTGCCATAGTCGCAACTGCCTTTATCAGTGGTCTCTGACCTCCGATGACATGGCACGGGTTTCGGCCGGGGCACGCATCCACTTCGGCTTCTTGAATCTGAGTCTCTCCCGCGACCGGTTGTACGGTGGCCTGGGTGTCGGGCTCGACGAGCCACAGGTGACCGTCTCGGCCGAACCCGCCACCGAGGTTCACTGCCGACACCCTGACGCGCGTGAGTACGCCGAGCGTGCTGCGGACCTCCTCGACGTTCCGGGTGTGGACGTTACGGTCGAACGGACCCTCCCGCGGCACGCTGGTCTCGGGAGCGGGACGCAACTCGCGCTCGCCGTCTTGCAAGCGGTGGCGACTGCGACTGAGACGACTGTCGACATTCGCCGACTGGCCCCAGAGATGGGTCGCGGTGGTCGCTCCGGCGTCGGCGTCGCGTCGTTCGAAGACGGCGGTGCCATCCTCGACGCAGGTCATCCGACCGCGCGGTTCACGACCGACCGGCCAGCAGACGGGTCGTGGACTGTCCCGGCCGTGGCGGCGCGGCATTCGGTCCCCGACGACTGGCGGTTCCTCCTCCTCGTCCCTGAGGTCGACCCGGGTCGAAACGGGGCGGCCGAAGAAGCGAGTATGCGGTCGGTCGTCGAACGCGCCGACCCGGTGACGAGTGACCGAATCGCCGGCATCGTCACACGACGCCTCCTTCCAGCACTCGCAGAGGGGTCTGCAGAACGATTCGGTGAAGCGGTCGAATCGGTCGGCCGACTCAACGGAACGTGGTACGCCGACGAACAGGGTGGCGTCTATCGCCCGCCAGTCGGCGCACTCGTCTCGACACTCTCGGAATCGCCAGCAGTGTACGGCGCTGGACAGTCGTCGTGGGGGCCAACAGTCTACGGCGTCACCGACGCCGACCACGTCGACGAAGCGATAACTGCCGGGGAGGAAGCACTCGCAGCAGCCGGTATCGAGGGAACAGTGACCGTCGCTCGCGGACGAAATCACGGCGCATTAGTCGAGTAGCAGGCGAGTATGCGTGGCGCAGGCAAGTACGTGAGTAGCAGGCGAGTACGCCCGATTGACGCCGCGCTGGTCTCGGGTACAATATTCCCCGAAACGACTAACCTTCGTGGTTGAGTCGGGTTGGACATGCGCTCTATCCCCTTCGGCGTCCCTCGACTCGATAGCATCATCGGCGGAGGGGCACCACCGGGAAACGTCCTTCTCCTCGCAGGGGAGTCCGGGGCAGGTGCTCGTGAGTTCCTCTACACGAGTGTGACGATGAACGCGCTCTCGAAGGCCGACGAAGACCTCTTCGACCTGCACTACGGGACGCTGGCCGAGACGGCCAGTCCGCCCCCAGAGATTCACTACATCTCGTTTACGTCCGGTGAGACGCATCTTCGCCGGGAGATGCTCTACACGATGGACGACGAGATGGTCGACGCCGCGCTCGACACCATCGAATTTCACGACCTTTCGCCCGAATACTTCCAGTTGAGTTCGATTCCACGAGAGTGGTATCTCGGAGAGCCGACGAAACTGGAGGACCTCGGTGACAGACAGAACCGAGAGTCCGTGTTGAGTGCACTCGGGAGCACACTCAGCGAACACGCCCCCGGAAATCTCGTTGTCGTCGACTCGTTGACCGACCTCGTGGCGAGTCGGTCCGAGGACATGACGTGGGCAGACATCACCATGGTGATGAAAGGACTCGAAAAGGCGTCACACCAGTGGGGCGGTCTCATCCTCGTTCTCGTGAGTACCGAGGCACTCTCTGACCGAGAACTCGGCATCCTCAAGGGAGCGACAGATGGGACGCTCATGTTCTCGTGGGAGACCGGCGGGTCGAAGCGGGCACGAACGATGGTCGTCCAGGAGTTCCGTGGTGTGCTCTCACAACTGGAGAGTGAGAACATCGTCCAGTTCGAGACCGAAATCAGCGAGAGCGGCCTCGACGTCAGCGACGTTCGAAAGATTCGCTGACCGTGGCATCGCGCTGCGAATCATTCTCACACAGCGATAGTTCTTAACCCCTACTCGACGAACCACCCATGGAAATGGACGGGGACACAGGAGGGACGTTGCCGGAGGACCTCCGAGCGTGGGTCGACGACCGTGCCGAGGCACAGGGAGTCGACCCAGAGACAGTGCTCACGCGAGCGGTCAGTACGTATCGCCTCGCAGTGACCGATCTGGGTGCGTCACTCGACGATATCGACGCCGTCTCTGAAAAACTCGACACTGTTGAAGGGCGTGTCGATGGACTCGAAGAGACCGTCAGCGAGAAGATCGACGACGTTCGGATGCGCGTCGTACAGGTCAAACGAGAGACCGACGAGAAAGCCGCCCACGCCCACGACCATCCGACGCTGCGCGAGGACATCGACGATGTGACGGCCAATATCGAGACAGTCCGTGAGCAACTCTCCGCGGTCGAGTCGCGAGTCGAAGGCGGGTTCGATAACTACGAAGAGATTCTGACATACCTGGACGAAACGACGACTGACCTCGACGAACGTCTCGACGTTGTTGCAGCGTCACTCGCCGATGTGCGGTCGCGGGTCACCGACATCGAAGCAGCACACCGAGAGCGGAAGCAACTCTCTACGCTTCTTCGAACTGCGAACGACGCCGGCGAACGGAAAGCGACGTGTGACAACTGCGAGGAGACAGTCCATCTGGACCTTCTCACTGAGCCTCGATGCCCGGCGTGCCAGTCGGCGTTCGAGGCGTTGTCGCCCTCGAAGGGATTCTTCGGGTCTGCGACGCTCCGTACCGGTCAACCACTCGCGCTGGAAGCCGCGTCGTCCCCGAACGACGATGTGACGACACTCGCCGACGCCGACGGAGCGACGAATCTCGACAGCAAGGGGGAGACGGGGAAGGATGTCGAGACTGATTCGGCGGACGCTGTTACATCGGCCGGTGACTCAGGCGCCGACGACAGTGATGAACTGACACACGAGACGACACCGAACACCAACACCAATGACTGACGAGACAACCGACGAGCAGTCGGGCGACAACGCACCGGCAGAAGCCCCACCGAATGAACGGACAGGCCACGGCGACCGAGACGACTCTGGGCGCACGGACGACGAAGCACCACTGTCCGGGCTCGCCGACCGCATCGATGCACGTCGCACTACCGCCGACGCGACTGCCGACGAACGCGACGCGTTGTTCGAGGAGGTTCGCGTCACCGAACTCGAATCCAGTGAGGTGTGGGCCTCTCTGGCCCAGGACGACCCAGACGGTGACGATGGTGTTGGTGTTGGTGCGGAGGCAGAACCTCTCGACCACACAGCAGGGGCCACAGACCACATCATCCCAAAATCCGGATTTTGCCAGCGATGTGAGTTCTTCGGTGCTCCGCCGGTGCTGTCGTGTGACCACGAGGGAACGACTATCGTCGAAGTCGTCGACAGCGACTCCTTCCGTGTCAGAAACTGTCCGTTCGTCGAAGACGATGACTGAGTCCCGGCGCTGTCTTCACCGTCTTCGAGCGACCGGAGTGACAGATTCTTAGTGTCGGGCCCGTTACCGCTGTGCATGCAATTCTGCGACGACTGCGGGTCGATGATGGTCTCCCAAGACGGGGTGATGTCCTGCACGAACGACGACTGTGGCGCGACTACCGAGCGCGACGAAGAACTCGCCGAGCAGTTCGTCTCGACCGAAGCGCAGTCGGACGACGAACTCATCGAGACGGTCGAGGGTGCCGAGTTCGAGGGCAAACCGACTGCAAAAGACGTTCACTGTGACGAGTGTGGCCACACGGTGGCGTGGTACACCATCAAGCAGACGGCGTCTGCCGACGAACCGCCGACGCGATTCTTCAAGTGCAAGGAGTGCGGGTATCGGTGGCGGGAGTACAATTAAGCGACGACACGCTCGTCTGACTAGTTCTCACGAACAGTGTCTGTCGTGCGCCTATCGAACCGCTATCTCCGAAAAACCGAGTCAGGCGGGTGCTGGTGTGTCTGTCCCCGCAGTCTCTGCTACCTTCTTCTGTCGCTCCTCTTCGAGTGCTCGACGGTGAGCAGTTCGAATGACCTCCTGCCACGATAGCGGTGGCACGACGTACTCCTCGTCGAATTGTTTGTCTGTCATTGCTCCCCACCGACTAGAATCGTTTGGGTACGAGATAGCCGTTTTTCGAAGTTTCACAGACCATCATGACAACCAGAATCGACTATTTCATTGACCTCATACACTGACAATCCTCGCCCACGATAAGACGACTATTCTGTCAAATTACCGTCTCCAATTGTGAGTAAATCGATGGATAGTGCGTTGTTCTATCAAATCAAGAATGACCGCGTATCATACGTTCGTCGGACGCGTAAACTCTGCAAGAGCACCACTGAGTGACAGATGCTCATCAGGAATGTTCATGAACACAGCTACCTATCCCTCCAAACCAGACGTGGAAAAACGATTGCGAGCCGGGCGAGATGTACTTACGAAGACAATAGTCGATATCGCAGTCGAACTCGGAATCAACCCGCGAGGGGAGCCAACCCGTATTCAAGACGTCATAGACCTCGACGCCCTGTACGCACTCATCCAAGAACCGAGAGGCACGAAAAGCGGCGTCGTCGTGGCGTTCACCATCTGGGGAATCGAGTACACCGTGACGCCAACGTCGGTTGCAGCGACGAAAAAGCGGTAGAATTACAGGACGAACGGCGGAGGACGACCCCGCCAGGAAAACTGGACGATGTCACCGAACGGTCGCGTTCGGGAACGTTACAGCGTCATCGACTTACTGTGTCATCGACTCTTGACTCGCAGCACAGTTGTTCGGCCCGAGTTCGAGCTGGAACGCGACGTAGTTTGGCGTGTCAATCTGTCCGAGGTTGGTCTGGATGATCTGTTCGTGGTTCGAGGGACGCGGAGGCACGTCGGCCGTGATGTACTCGACGAATTTGGCTTTGGGCATCGAAAGCGCCTGCATCTTCGCTTTCAACGCTCCCAGCGTCGCGGTGTACGACCCGTCGTCTGCTGGGGTGGCGCTGTCGCTGTAGTGTGCGGGCGCAACGACAGTTTCGTCGGCCAAGGTGAGGATACGGTTTTGGAGTGAATCGAAGAGCGTCGACGCCGCGTCAGCAGCGCCTTCATCACCATCTTCGAGGTCCGGACGAGCGACGCTCTCGGTGAAGAGGCCGTCACCGCTGAGGAGGACGGCGTCGTCGACGAGGAACGAAGTCATCCCCGAAGTGTGGCCGGGCGTGTGGACGACGTCGATGGTGCTGTCTCCGACCGAAATCACGTCACCGTGGGCGACTGTTTTGTACGCGACGCTGTAGTCGATACCGCGGGCGACGGCGGCTTCGGGGACGACGACGTCGGCCGACGAACGCGTTGCGAACGCCCGGACGCCGCTGATGTGGTCAGCGTGGACGTGCGTGTCGACAGCGGCGGTGATTTCTGCACCGTACTCACGGGCAACTTCGATGTAGGTGTCGACGAAGGCGAGAAGCGGGTCGACGACGACTGCTTCGTCACCCGAGAGAACCATATACGCGAGGCACCCACTCGACGGGCGACTGAACTGGAGAATCGTCGCCGCAGTATCTGTCTCGAGTTCCTGGTGGACGTAGAGGTTCGCCCACCCGTTCATGCCGTACTGAAGATTCCTGGCGTCGATACCCGACTGTTGGAGCAACTGAACCGCCATCTGACTCGTCTGGCCAGATGCGCAGACAGCGACGACTTCTCCGTCCGACGCACCGTTGAGAAGTTCTGCGGGGTCGATTGTTTGCAGTTGCATCACCGGCACGTTCACAGCTTCGACGTTGTCACCGTCGATGTGCCACTCGTCGAAGTCGTGCGGACCGCGTACGTCGACGATTGTGACGTCAGCACCGCTGTCGATAATCTCCTTCAGTTCGTGTGGCTGGATACTTGGGATGGTTGCCATTGTGTCGTACTCTCAGATGTGGCTCGACGGAGTATAAGAGTTACCTTAGTATTGTGGAGACAAAGCAATATATTCGGGTTAGTGTCTGATGGGTGTGAATGGGTACGTTCGCCATGTCGAGTCTCAAGAGGCTCAAAGTCAGCGCATATAGCGCCAGATGAAGGCAATTGTTACGAAATAGCCTCCACTTCCAGAGTCGGGATGGCCGTCTCCAGAGAAGACTGTTGTCTTGTTCTACACGCACAATTCGAATCCGGCAATCGAGGCGGGAAAACCTCAGCAAACGAAGCGGGAAAACCTCAGCAAACGAAGCGAGAGAACCTCCGGAAAAGAAGAACGGACTCTGTTGCCGAGCGTCGTGTTGCAGGAGCAACGTACCGAAATTCGAACACCCGACGCCGTCAGCCCAGAGACTCTACTGGACGAGGTTCGGAACGAGGAACTCCGCGACAGCGACAGCGACTTTCTCGGTCTGCCCGACGAAGAAGTGGTCGGCAGCGAACTCGACGGTCGATTGGTGAAAGTCGGTGGCGCAGTCGACGACCGGTTGCCACTCCGCGATGTCGTCGCGTGTCCCGTAGACGACCTGTACTGGCACGCGAATCTGGTCGAACACCGCTGGAACGTCGAGGTCGTCGGCGAGACGGGCCGTCGGGCCGAGTGCGGAGACTGCTTCGATTTCCACGCCGTCAGCGGCCGAAAGCAGTGCCATCGCGCCGCCGAAACTGAAGCCGAAGAGCCCAACACGGTCGTATCGTTCGTTCGCCCACGCGACTGCGTTCCGGGTATCAGCGAGTTCACCGTAGCCGTCGTCCCACTCACCGTAATCGAACCGAAGGCAGTCGATGCCGTGTGCGGTGAGTTCGTCACTCACCGCGGTGAGTCGTGCATCGCCGCGGTGGCCGCCTTGTTGCGGATGGGGTGGGCAGGCGACGACGACAGCGTCGGCCCTGTCGGCAGACTCGTCGAGCGTGGCCCGGACGTCTCGGCCACCGGGGACGAGAATCGTATCAGTCATACCGACCTCTTACACTGGTGAGGTTTTAAGCCGAACGTCGCGTATTAAACGGATATGGGAATTCTCTCTCGCACGTCGTACGTCATTCGCTCGAAAATCAACGCCCTCCTCAATCGTGCAGAGGACCCAACGGAGACGCTCGACTACTCCTACGAGAAGATGCGCGACGAACTCCAGCAGGTCAAACAGGGCATCGCGGACCTCACCACGCAGAAGAAGCGCCTCGAGATACAGAAACGACGTCTCGAGGAGAACGTCGAGAAACACAACGACCAGGCGCGGCAGGCCATCCAACAGGACCGCGAAGACCTCGCTCGCAAGGCCCTCGAAAAGAAGCAGGCCAAGATGACCCAGATCGAGGAGCTCGACACCCAGATTGCGAACCTGCAGGATACACAGGACACACTCGTCCAGAAGAAAGACGAACTCCAGAGCCGAATCGAAGAGTTCCGGACCAAGAAGGAGACGATGAAAGCACGCTACGAAGCGGCCGAAGCGTCGAGTCGCGTCTCCGAAGCGATGTCCGGTGTCGGCGACGAGATGGCCGACGTGGGGCGCGCACTCGAACGTGCCGAAGAGCGTACCGACGAGATGGAAGCCCGCTCGGCGGCGATGGACGAACTCATGGAGTCCGGTGCCCTCGACGACGTCCTCTCGGACAAGGACTCCATCGAGCGTGAACTCGAAGCGGGCCGCACGAACGCGGAAGTCGATGCCGAACTGGAGACGCTGAAAGCCGAGATGGGCAAGTCGTCTGCCCCGGCAGAAGAATCGGAGGCAGAGGCCGACGCCGAGGTCGACATCGAAGCGGAAGTCGTCGACGAAGAAGTCGAGGCCGAACTCGAAGAACTGAAGAACGACGAAGAGTCGTCGTCCTGAGACCGACGACGGAGCACGCGAGCGGGTCCGACGTGACTCACTTCGACAGACCGACACGACCGATTTTACCACGATATTGAACGACACCATGTCGAACAACGACGGGTCGTCGCCAGGCGAACCGGAAGACAGGATGCGAGCACGTGGTGCAACCAGCCGTGCCAAACTCGATATCTACCTCCGGGCTGACCGCTGGGCAGTCGCGCTCGTCCCGCTCGTCATCGTCTTCCTCAGCATCGTCGTCTTGGGGATACTCGATCCGACGCCACTTCGGAGCGCCGTCGAGTCGACGGACCCAATCGAGACGCTCGCACAGGGCCTCCTCACGTCGATCGTGACCGGCGTCACGCTCGTCGTCAGTATCAACCAACTCGTCCTGTCGCGCGAACTCGGGCCGCTCGGCGAGCAGCGAGACCGGATGCAGGGGTCGATAGATTTCCGCGAAGAGGTCGCCGACTTGCTCGGCGTTCCTGTCGCGCCCCCCGAACCGTCGGCGTTCTTGCGCGCACTGGCCGAGGACATCGCTGCGCGCTCACGAGCGGTCACCGAGACGCTCCCGGACGACACCGACACCGACGGAACTCCCGACGATGTGACGAAGCGCGTCCGCGAGTTCACCACACAGGTCGCAGAGAACGCCGAAGAGGTGGCCGACAGACTCGAAGGACGGCAGTTCGGATCGTTCGAAGTCCTCTCGGCGGCACTGGACCTCAACTACTCGTGGAAGATATATCAGGCGACGCGACTGCAGCGGACCCACGACGACCTCTCGTCGGAGACGAAGTCGGCCCTCGACGATTTGCGGGACGCTCTCGAACTGTTCGGCCCCGCCCGCGAACACGTCAAGACGCTCTACTTCCGGTGGGAACTCGTCGACCTCTCGCGGGCGATGTTCTACACCGCGATTCCCGCGCTCGTGGCGAGCATCGGCGCGATTCTGTTCCTCGACAACCTCGGAAGCGTTCCGGGGGCGACGCTCGGAATCTCCAACTTACTGCTCGTCGTCGCGTTCGTCACTGCCGTCTCCCTCTCTCCGTTCGCGGTGCTCGCGGCCTACGTCCTCCGCATCTCGACGGTCGCAAAGCGGACGCTCTCTATCGGCCCGTTCGTGTTGCGGTCGGAGACGCGAGACGAGAATCTCGACTGGGAGTCGTGAGAACGCGCTACCCGAAAAGCAGTCTCCCCCTCGACTCAGTCGAGTTGAGCGCCGGTCCCGGCGCGGTCGAGTGCGTCGAGGCCGATCGCGCCGTTTGGCATCGGGACACCCTCGTAGGGGTCGTCCGCGAGGAGGAGCGAGCCATCGAGGTCGGCGTAGTCGAGAAGCGGTGCGAGATGACAGCCGGCGGCGATGGCAGCGTTCGTCTCTATCATACACCCGAGCATGACTTCGAGGCCGTGGGAACGCGCGGTGTGAATCATGCGTTTGGCTTCGGTGAGACTGCCGCACTTCATCAGTTTCAGATTCGCGATATCGACGCGGTCGGCAATCTTCGGAATATCGTCGGCGGTGAGACAGGACTCGTCGGCCGCGATGGGGAGTTCCGAGTGGTCGTAGACGAACTTGAGGCCCTCGTAGTCCTCGGCCGGGACGGGTTGTTCGATGAACTCGACGCCGTAGTCGGCGAGGAACTCGCTCATTTGCACGGCCTCTCGGGGCGTCCACGCCTCGTTGGCGTCCACGCGGATGGTGACGCCCGGTGCTTCGTCGCGAACGGCCTCGATGATTCTCTTGTCGCGGTCGGTTCCGACCTTCACTTTGAGAATGTCGTAACCCGCTTCGTAGGCGTCTGCGGTCTTTTCACGCATGGTCTCGATGTCGTCGAGGCCGATGGTGAACGAAGAGGAAGGTGTGCGCTCGGGGTCGAGTCCCCAGAGTTTGTAGAGCGGGACGCCGAGTCGCTTCGCCGCGAGGTCGTGGAGTGCGATGCTCACGCCGGTTCGGGCGGCCGGATTGCGGCGAACCGTCTGTGCCATCCGCCGCTCGATGCGGTCGATTGCATGCGGGTCACCGACGTCCTCGACGATTTCGAGTAATTTCGGAAGGACTGCCTCGACGGTGTCTGCAGTCTCACCGTAGTGAGTGGACGGCGCGGCCGCACCCACGCCCGTCATTCCACCTTCGTCTTCGATGCGGACGACGACGTTTTCGGCCGCTGTCTGCGTCCCACGAGAGATTCCGAACGGGTCGGCGAGCGGCATCGAGATGCGTTCGAACTCGGCTGAGAGCATCCTAGAACACCTCGTCGATGAAGGCGGTAGCGTCCTGTCGGACCGGGTCGACGGCGGGGACGCCAAGTTCGTCGCTGTACGCCTCGACGGCAGCAGCGGCCTCGTCGTCGTCGTCGACGTTCGACGTGTTGAGCGCCCCGCCGACGATTTCGGCTTCGTGGACGGGAGCGGCGAGGTTCTCGTAGAGCGAGACGTACTCCGAGAGCGGGGGGAGCGCGAACGATTCGTAGCCGTGAATCACCTCACGGGTGGACTCGTGACAGAGAATCAGTTTGTCTGCCATCGACCCGTGGAGAATCCCACAGGTGACAGCGGAGTACGCCGGGTGGACGATGCTGCCCTGTCCCTCGACGAAGAGGACGTCGTACTCGTCGCCTTTCTCGAGAATCATCTCTTCGACCGACCCGGCGGTGAAGTCGCTGACGACCCGGTCGACGGGGTTGCCCCACCCGGCAATCATGATGCCGGTCTGGCCAGTCGGGATGAATCCCGCGTCGATACCCTGCTCGCGGGCGGCCTTGACGAGTTCGAGTGAGACGGTCATCTTCCCGACAGAGCAGTCCGTCCCGACGGTGAGGACGATTTCCGCGTCTACGTCGGCGGCGACGCCCTTGGCGACGCCAATGTCGTCGTGGGGTTTGCGAACGTCGTTGATTTCACATCCGTGTTCGGCGGCGAGCTCGGTGAACTCCTCGTCGTCGTTCAGGAAGTAGTGGAGGCCGGCGATAACGTCGCATCCGCGTTCGAGCGCGGTCCGAACGTCGTCGCGCCACGTCTGGTCGAATCCGCCGCCGATTGGCGCGATACCGATGAGCAGTGCATCCGCGTCGGGGGCGTCGGCCATCGAAGCGACGATTGGAACGTCGGGGAGGTCACGACGGTGGTCTGCAGTGGAGGTTCCGGGTTTGTCCCGGTCGAGGACGGCAACCACGTCGTAGTCGGCGTATTTGAGGACGCCTGTCGCGGTCTTCGCGCGGTTAGGGAACTTCTCGTGGGCAAGGACGACGACTCGTTGTGGGTCGCTCATACAGGATGTGAGTACGTCCCACCCTAAAAGGACGGGCGATTCGGCAGTGACTGTCGAGGACTGTTCGGTGGTGACCGGCAGCAATCCGGCACGAAGTCGTAGACGTAGATCCGGTGCGGTTCAGATACGGTGCGATTCAGATACGGTGCGATTCAGATGCAGTACAATTCAGATACGGTACAATTCAGATGCGATGCGGTTCAGATACGGTACAATTCAGATGCGATGCGGTTCAGATACGGTACAACCGTGTCGTCCAGAACTCACGAGACGCCTCTTCGAGGGCGGCTTCTGGCTCACCACTGGCGTCGACAGTCGCGGTCAGCGAGGCCCGCTTGCGGAACTCACCGAGGACCGTTCGCTCACCGAGGACGACGAGGTCCGAATCAGCGTCGAGCGAGTCGTCGAGGACCTCGTGGCACTCGTCTAGGTGGTCGTCTATCTGGCCGTCGCGGATGCGCTCGAATCGCCGCTGAGAGAATCCGCCCTTCGAGTGTGCCGATTTCACGTCGCTTTCGAAACCTGTTTGGTAGACGAGCGTTCCGTCGTCGTAGTGGCCGAGTGCGAACAAATCTGCACGGACGAGCGCGACGACAGTCTCCGAACTGGGTGCAAACCACTCCGCTTCGAGGGAGAACCCGTCGGTCCACGCGTCGAACGAATCTGGGAGTCGTGGCGGTGAGAGCGCGACGCTCACGAGTCCTGCGTCATCGGTGAGGGCGACACACGGCGCGGCCCGGCGGACGAGCGAGGCCCTGTCGCCGAACGCCGTCTCGACTGACGATGGGACCGACTGTTCGTCGGCGACGACGGCGGTCAGTGCGCCTTCGGCCCCTGTGGAAACTGACTCCAGACGACGGAGAACCTCACGAAGACGGCCACCGCGGAGTTCTTCGGTTCCACGGAACTCCAGTGCGCTGTCGTCGCCGGAGAGTCGTTCGACTCGGTCTTCGAGTTCAGTGATACGGTCTTCGAGACGGTTGACCTCGGCTTCGGCCTCCTGTCGTGCCCTGACGGCCTCTTTCCGCCGGTCCGACTCACCTTCGAGACGGCCAGCTACCGCATCGCGCTCGTCTTCCAGCTCGTCGATGCGTTCTTTGAGTTCGGCCCGGCCCAACAACTCGTCCAACATACGCGGAATCGTGCGGGCCGACCACTTGAGGTTTCGGTCCGGCGATGGACTCGACTACGTCCGTCGTCGTGACGGGTCGAGGTCGTCAATGTCGTAGCCAGCGTATCGAAGTAGTTCGACCGCGCGTGTTCCGTCAGCGAGTAAGACGGGTCTGTCGTCGGGAAGCGCCTCGGGGGAGATGACTTCTCGGGGGAGTGCGAGTGTCCCTGTCGGGACGCTGTCGTCACCGACGACCGGGAAGTGTGCACTGTCGAGTTTCATGACGAGCGGATAGTCGATTCGTTCGACACCGGTTCCGCTCGCGTAGACGTGCTCATTGAGCTGCTCGTGTTCAGTCCGCTGGATAGCTGCCTCGTCCCCGTCGTACGGTTCGACGTACAACCGGCCGAGATAGTAGCCGCTCGAGAATCGTTCGAACATCGACACATGGTATCATAACACACAGTTGAAGATAAGCGTTGTCGGAACTATTTATATTGGACCGCAATTCTACCGCTCGAAATAGCGTGCCAGCGGCGTGAAAGAAGCGTTGTGTTCGGTCGGTCACGCCGCGGCGGAGTGTCGAACTATCCGTCGCCACGGGTCGCCGCCGTCATCGACCAGACGGCGACGGCACCGAGTGCGAGCGCTGGCAGCATCGGCAGTGCCAGCATCGCGGCGATGTACGGCAGTCCCGCCATCGCCGGAAGCGACGGCACGAGATACACCGCACCGGGGACGACGAGGAAACACAGTGCGACGACACCGACGAGGGCCCAGCCACGGGTCCCGAATCCTTTCGGTTCGGGTTCGTCCGCCCCGATGTCAGTCTCACCCGGTCGGTGAACGTACGTATCCTCCCGAGATGTGGTGTCAGAGCTCACTATCTGGGATAACGACCACCTTGCCAAAGCCCTGTCGTTCCTCGATGAGTTCGTGTGCCCGGTCGATTTCGCTCATCGGGAGCGTCTCGCGGATTCGTGGTTCGAACGTGCCATCCCAGACGAGGTCGAGCACTTCGTCCGCCTCACCGGGCGTCGCCATCGTCGACCCGATGACAGACAACTGGTTCCAGAAGATGTAGTTGAGACCTGCCCCGGGGTTCGGTCCGGTCGTCGCACCACAGGTGACGACGCGGCCACCTTTGACCAGGCTCTTGAGCGACTGTTTGTACGTGGCGTCGCCGATGTGGTCGACGACCATGTCGACGCCGCGACCATCGGTCATCTTCCGAATCTCTTTCGAGAAGTCCTCTTCTTCGTAGTTGATGACGTGGTCTGCGCCGCACTCGCGGGCGTACTCGAGTTTTTCGTCGGTGGAAGCGGTTGCGAAAACCTCTGCGCCGGCGTAGTCGGCGATCTGGACGGCTGCGTGTCCGACACCACCGGACGCGCCGAGGACGAGAACCTTCTCTCCTGGACGGAGTTCGCCACGGTCGATGAGCATCCGCCACGCCGTCTGGAAGACGAGCGATGCCGACCCCGCGATTTCCCACGGGACGTCGTCGGGGACGGGTACGAGATTTTCCTCGGGGATGGCCGCGTATTCGGCGTGGACACCGCGCTGGTGTTCGCCGATGATTCGGAAGTCGGGGGCGAGCGTCGGGTCACCCTTGCGAGAGAACTCGTCGCCCCCGTTGGCGATGCCCGCGATGAGTGCGACGTGGTCGCCTTCTTCGAATCGACTGACGCGGTCACCGACTTCGGTAACGACACCTGCCATGTCACTGCCAGGGATGTGTGGCATCTCTAATTCAACACCCGGGAGTCCGCGGCGTGTCCAGATGTCGAGGTGGTTCAGTGATGCTGCTTTTACGTCGACGAGTACCTCTTCTGGTCCGACTTCTGGGTCTGGGAAGTCACCATATTCGAGTACGTCTCGGTCACCGTGTTCGGTGAATTGGACCGCTTTCATCTCGAATCGACCCATGAAACCGAACGATAAAAACATAGGTTTCCGTCACATGTCTTACCCCTAATTCGATATCTGTCGAATAGAGTGAGCGCAGTATGTGAGAACAGTGGGCACGTTCATTAGGTGGTACTGTGTACTCAGTGACGAATCCCATACTCACCTCATCTTTGACATGATTGTTCAAATGCAGTTTCACGTCGGACGACACACACATGCCGTCCCCGACGATTCGTGGCTCTCTCCCCGTGGTGATCGTCTGTGAAGCGAGACAGCGACCATCACGGAGAAGAGTTGTTGAGCCTTCTCATCACTCGTGCTGGCTTTTTGTCGGTCCTCGCCGAGGATGGCCCACAGGACAAACGGTCGTTGGCAGACACGCTCGAGTCGTCACGCTCGACTATCGACCGAGTACTCCGGACGCTCGTCGACACGCAACTCGTCACAAAGCGAAATGGAAGATACGAACTGACGCTTTCGGGACGATGTGCACTCGAGGCGTTCGAACGGTACGAACAGACGGTTCGAGGCCTTGCGGACGCACAGGAACTCCTGTCGATGCTCCCAGCAGACGCGCCACTCGACCCGGTGATGCTTTCCGGCGCAGCCGTGCACACGTCAAGTCCCGACATTCCGGATGCTGTCGTCGAGCAACTGTTCACGAGTATCCAAGACAGTGAGACGCTGTACGGTATCGCTCCCGTCGCCATCGAGGGGCAACTGGAAGCGTTCTACGACGCGGCGACAGCAGGCGGCACCGCCGTCGAGATGCTCGTCGCGGACGAGCTCACCGAGAAACTGCTCGAATCACCCCGTTCGCGTGAGGTCATTATCGAGAACATCCAGAAAGACGAGGTGAACGTCTACCGTGGCGACATTCCGTTCGGATTCGGGCTGTGGGCGACTGACGACGAGGCAGGCATCATCGTCTACACCGACACCGGCGTTGGTGGGGTCGCAACCAACGAAAACGAAGCGGCCATCTCGTGGGTGGTCGAACTGTTCGAGTCGCTCCAGGCAGAATCGAACGTGTTGACGCTCGAGTCGATTCTCGAAAAATATCCCGACGAGACCACTGACGACTGACCGGGGAACTTTATCGCCCGACGACGAAGCCACCGTCGTGAGCGACCACGAGCACGGCCATGGGCACGAGCACAGTCACGACCACCATCACGACCACGAACATGGCAACGGGCACGAGCACAACCACGAGCACGACCAAGAGAACCACAACCACGAGCATGGCCACAACCACGGCCACGACCACGACCACCATCACGACCACGACGTCACCGAACTCGGCTTCGCAGTCTTGACCGTCTCGTCGACTCGAACGGTCGAAGACGACCCGTCGGGCGACGCCATCGAAACGATACTTCACGATGCCGGCCACTCTCTCTCGGTTCGTCGCGTCGTCGACGACGACTTCGACGAGATTCAAACAGCACTCGCTCGAATGGCAGACCGTGGGGACGTCGATGCGACCATCACGACCGGTGGGACGGGAGTCACACCCGACGACCAGACTGTCGAAGCTGCCGAACAACTCTTCGTAAAGACGCTTCCGGGGTTCGGTGAGTTGTTCCGCCACCTCTCGTTCGACGAGATTGGGACGCGTGTCGTCGGCACGCGAGCGACCGCAGGCATCGTCGATGGCGTCCCGACGTTCTGCCTGCCGGGGAGCGAGCACGCCGCACGACTCGGCACGAAAGAGCTAATCGTCGCCGAAGCACCGCATCTCACTGGGCTCGCCAGACGCGACGAGTGAGTGCACGTGTTGTCGCGCTCGCTTCCGCTCCACAGTCGGAGAACTCGCATCCGATAGTCCGAGAACTCGAATCCGACAATCGGAGAACTCCCTTCAGCGACACACACGTTTGATTCCCCCGAACCGGTTCGGGAGTTCTCAACCCGACTGCAACGTCTGCCCAGTCGCCTCCATTTAAGTTCGCGCACACGTTTCGGACAGGTATGAGCCAACAGTCCCCACGCGAAGAGGACGCAGACGACGTGTTCTCTTCCGGGAAGGACCCGAACCTCCGGAGTTCGGAGGTCACAGAAGGGCCGGACAAGGCCCCACACCGAGCGATGTTCCGTGCCATGGGATTCGACGACGAAGACTTTTCGTCACCGATGGTCGGCGTCCCGAACCCCGCCGCGGACATCACGCCGTGTAACGTCCACCTCGACGACGTCGCCGACGCGGCAATCGGGGGTATCGAGGCAGCAGGCGGGATGCCCATCGAGTTCGGCACCGTCACCATCTCCGACGCCATCTCGATGGGGACGGAGGGAATGAAGGCCTCGCTCATCTCTCGCGAAGTCATCGCCGACTCCGTCGAACTCGTCTCGTTCGGTGAGCGCATGGACGCGCTCGTCACCGTCGCGGGGTGTGACAAGAACCTCCCCGGCATGATGATGGCCTCCATCCGCACCGACCTCCCGTCGGTCTTCCTCTACGGCGGGTCCATCATGCCCGGCCAACACGAGGGGCGCGAAGTCACCGTCCAGAACGTCTTCGAGGGCGTCGGCACGTACGCCGAAGGCGAGATGAGCGCCGAAGAACTCGACGACCTCGAACGCCACGCCTGCCCCGGCGCAGGGTCGTGTGGCGGGATGTTCACCGCGAACACGATGGCCTCGATTTCAGAAGCACTCGGCATGGCACCGCTCGGGTCGGCGTCGGCACCTGCCGAGTCGAAAGAACGCTACGACGTGGCCCGCCGCGCTGGCGAGGCAGTCATTCAGTGCGTCGAAAACGACCTGCGTCCCTCGGACGTGCTCTCGAAGAAGTCCTTCGAGAACGCCATCGCGCTGCAAGTCGCTATCGGTGGGTCGACCAACGCCGTGCTTCACCTCCTCGCACTCGCCGCGGAGGCCGGCATCGACCTCGACATCGAGGAGTTCGACGAAATCTCCCGGCGCACGCCGAAGATTGCGAACCTCCAACCCGGTGGCACGCGCGTCATGAACGACCTCCACGAAGTCGGCGGCGTCCCCGTCGTCATCCGTCGCCTCCTCGACGCTGGGCTGTTCCACGGTGACGCCATGACCGTGACGGGTCGAACCATCGAAGAAGAACTCGACCATCTCGACCTGCCTGACGACGACGACATCGACGAGGACTTCCTCTACACGGTGGACGAACCCTACCAGTCCGAGGGAGCCATCAAGATTCTCACCGGCAACCTCGCACCCGACGGCGCGGTGCTGAAAGTGACCGGCGACGACAAGTTCCACCACACCGGCCCCGCCCGTATCTTCGAGAACGAAGAAGGCGCGATGCGCTACGTCCAGGAAGGACACATCGAGTCTGGCGACGTTATCGTCATCCGCAACGAGGGACCGCGCGGTGGCCCCGGCATGCGCGAGATGCTCGGCGTCACCGCCGCTGTCGTCGGACAGGGCCACGAAGACGACGTGGCACTGCTCACCGACGGTCGGTTCTCCGGTGCGACGCGCGGCCCGATGGTCGGCCACGTCGCCCCCGAAGCCGCAGACGGTGGTCCAATCGCACTCGTCGAAGACGGCGACGAAGTGACCGTGGACATCCCGAACCGCGAACTCTCCGTGGACCTCTCGGACGACGAACTCGCCGCCCGAAAAGACGACTGGGAACCCAAACCGCCGAACTACACCTCCGGCGTGCTGGCGAAGTACGCTCGTGACTTCGGGTCGGCGGCAAACGGTGCTGTGACGAATCCAGCACTGACGCGGGACGACTAGCGTTCGAATTCGGTCCCCTCGAACTCACACTCCTCGAACTCGCTATCGCTAGACGATGCGGTTGCGGAAGTCGGTGTCACCAGCGTCTAACTTCTCGACGTTTTCTACGATAATGTCGGCTATGCGGTCCCAGTACTTCGGTGTGTGACCGGCGTTGTGTGGCGTGATGAAGACGTTCTCGAAGTTCCAGAGTTCGTGGTCCGACGGGAGTGGTTCGGGGTCGGTCACGTCGAGTGCCGCACCGCGAAGTTCGTTCATCTGGAGTACAGTGACGAGTGCGTCGGTATCGACGATCGGGCCGCGTCCGACGTTGACGAGGACGGTATCGGGCCCCATCGACCTGAAGGCGTTCGCATCGACGAGGCCACGCGTCGTGTCGGTCAACGGGCACGCGACGACGATGTACTCGGAGCGAGCGTACGCTTCGTGAAGTCCCTGTTCGTCGTCGAACCCGAGGATTTCGTCGGTGGGGCCGCCCTTGTCGGGGGTGTAGCGGATACCGATGGTTTCGACGCCGAACGATTCGAGCCGCTCGACGATGGCCTGTCCGAGTGCACCGAGTCCGATGACAGTGACCGTCGAACCCTGCAGTTCACGGGTCTGGTAGGACTGCCAGTGTGCGTTCCGTTGTTGCCGCTCTGCGACGTGGAATCGACGGGCGAAGTAGAGGATGTTCCCGAGGACCTGTTCTGCGATGTTCGGCCCGTGAACTCCTGCCGCGTTGGTGGCGGCGACGCCGTGTGCGTCTAATACCTCGATTGGGAGGTGACCAGTGCCGGCGAAGAGGCAGGCGAACAGTTCGAGGTTTTCGGCCGATTCGAGCGCCGCTTCGTCGACGCTGTATCCGGTGGCGACCCGGGCGCGAGAGAGCAATTCACGCTCCTCTGCGGGGGTTCGTGCGAGCGCAATCTCTCTGTCTGGGAGGCGTGCACGGAGCGTTTCGGCAAGTTCCTCGGCGGACAATCCGTGTATCTTCTGGCGTAAAACCGCGATATCTGGGTCGCTCATGGACCAAAATTCTCGAAGAGCGTGATGAATCTGTCCGAAGTGGCAGTCTCGTGGTTTCGGGCGGGTCGCTCGTCGAAATCGTTAGTCGTCTAAGTAGTCGCCGTGAGGGCGGTGGTGCTTCGAGATGGTTCTCGTGACGGCGACCGCATCGACAGTCGGGTCCACGACGAATCTCGACCCGTCGTCACCGAGTCTCCACGCGACAGGTGCGTATCCTTGCGGAGCGGGGCCGCCATCGACGAAGACGAGGTCACCGGTCTCGTCTCTGAACACCACAGGTGCTCGTTCGCTACCCGACCGTTCATCGTCCATCTACGCCGAACTCCTGCGGTCTCCCTGATAAACCTCCGGCCCCAGTTATCAGAGGCGGTAGTGGACTGACTGCCGGTTCCACCGTACGCGACACCCGTTGGGAACGCATCACTGCACTGAGTCACGCGAGCAAGCACGTCGGTTCAGGAGGTTTAATACTCGAGCGAAATCCTGTAGCGGTATGGAACGCGTAGACGTCGCCATCGTCGGTGGCGGCCCGGCCGGAACGTCGGCGGCACACGCCGCTGCATCGGCTGGCGCCACCGCTGTGGTCTTAGAGAAGGGCGTCCCCCGAGCGGACCGAGCAGGGCTCGGTCCGGATTCGACGGATGCGGCGGGTATCCTCGATTACTGGGTGGACATCATGGGCATCGACCCCGACGAGATGCCGGACGGTGTCGTCCTCGACATCCTCGACCGGGCAGAGTTCATCGGACCAACCGAGACGCTGACGATGCGGAGTACGGGTATCGAGTCGTCGTACGACGAGTTCGGGTACACGTTTCACCGGGCGAAGTTCGACGACTGGATGCGAAGCCGTGCAGAGGACGCCGGTGCAGAGTACCGAGTGAAAGCGTCCGTCCGCGACGTCGAGACTGACCTCGACGCCGCCGGTGACGGAGACGACCCGCGTCACGTCGTTCGTCTTGCGAGGGGTGAGGACATCGGTGCCGATTTCCTCATCCTCGCGGACGGCCCACAGCGGACGGTCACGAACAAAGTCCTCGACAGATATCTGTCGTTCGACGTCACCGACCGCCTCGCCGCGCCGAAGGCAAACCACATCGCCTATCAGGAACACCGCGAGTTCCCGACGGAGTTGTTCGACGAAGTCGACGGCGCAATCAAGTTCTGGTGGGGGTACATGCCCGGCCACACGGCCTATCCGTGGATTTTCCCGAACGACAACAACGTCTGCCGGGTTGGCCTCACGATGCCGATTGGTCTGGACATCGACGAAGTGAAAGACCGAGACGACTACAAACTGCTTCGCCCGGAAGACGAGCGCATCCCGCAGGGACGCGAGTACGTCCGCCGACTGCTCGAACAGGAGTACGGCGACGAGTACGATATCGACGAGGACTTCCCGCTCGTCGAAGACCGAGGAAAGACCAAAGGGACAGAAACCTACGCCATCTCGTCGACGCGGCCGATCGACTCACCAGTCGGGGCCGGAATCGCCGTCACCGGCGGTGCGATGGGTTCGACGTCGGCATTCCACGAAGGCGGCGACCACGTCGCGGTTCGGACCGGCGCAATCGCAGGCGAACTCGCTGCCGACGGTGACCTGAGCGAGTACAACACGCGATGGAAAGACGCCATCGGCGACGAAATCCTCCGAAACGTCGCGATGGCCGAAATCGTCCACGACTACGGCCCGAGCGACTGGGACAAGACGTTCAAATCGGCACGCAAACTCCTCGCGGAAGACGGCGGATACAAGTCGTTCGACCGGGCCAAACTCTCCGCCGGGTTCAGCGCGGCCAAACTCGCCACCCGGTACAAGAAGACGAAACTGAAGTACCGAAAGGGCAAGTACGTCCAGATTACGGAATCCGAGTACACGCTGTAAGCCGCCGGCGGCTATTTCGTCGATTCGACTCCCACCGCGCGGTCGGAACTCGTTTTACCCCTGACGAACTAGACTCCTCTGCGTACCTCAAGTCCCCGTCCGAGTTGTCCCACTTTGGGAGCGATGACAGAACGGCGAACCCGGGTGCGCCACACCTACTGGCCGGCTGACGCCGGCGTACTTCGGAACGTCCGCGCCCGAAAGACGGACCGCCTGGCACGAGGGTTTCCCGGTTGACGCGGCACGCCGCCTCGGGATGATACCGGCCGTTAGTGTTCCGGGCGACAACTCAGACCTATCGGAGATACATCTCTACTGCTTCCACGACGCCGTCGACGAACGAGCCGAAAACGCGACCGAAATTCTCCCATCTCGATGAATGAACGAATCACAGAGAGACTATGGAGAGACATCATGTACGGGGAGATGAGACTGGTCTGACAGCAATTCGGAGTGGTTTTGCAAACAGTTCCTATAGACCTCACAGACTGTGTCTGTTTTCACGTGACACGTGCCATAGGTATCCTAATCCGTCCACAGAGCGTTCCTGAAATCGTATCGTGATGAAAATACTCGTAGCCGGATCGACCGGCACACAGGGAGGGAGCGTTGTCGATCAACTTCTCTCTGGCAAGTTCGGAGAGTACGACGTGTACGGGCTGACGCGAAACGCCAACAGTGACGCGGCTCGGGCCCTCGAAGCGCGAGGCGTGACTGTACTCGGGGGAGACCTCACCGACGCAGAGCGCATGCGCGATTGCTGCGAGGGGATGGATGCCGTCTTCTGTGTGACGACGTTCTACGAGGCTGGCACCGACGTCGAGACGGAACAAGGGGTCATCTTCGCCGAGGCCGCAAAGGAAGCCGGAGTCGAACGTTTCGTCCTCTCGTCGGTCGGTAAAGCGGACACGGCGCCGCTGGCACACTTCGCGTCGAAGGCACGCGTCGAGGACCGGGTCAAGGAGCTGGGATTCGACTACACGATCATCCGCCCGGTGTTCTTCATGCAGAATCTCACGCGCTTCTACGGTGAGGAACTCGCCGAAGAAGGTCTCTCGGTGCCGATGTCATCAGAGACACCACTGGCACTCCTCGACGCGACGGACATCGGCAAGGCCGCCGCGATGGCACTAGCCGATCCCGAGCGCTTTGTCGGGAAGACGATCGAACTCGCTGGCGACAACCGCACGCCAGCTGAAATAGCAGCGGCCCTTTCGACGGTGAGAGGCCACGAGATCACGCACGTCCGCCCCGATATCGACGACTATCGTCAGATGGTCGGTGACGAGATGGCAGACATGTATGTCTGGTATGAGGAGGTCGGCTATGGTGTCAACCCGATAGCTGACGCAGAGGCCTACGGCATCGAACCGAACGATCTCGAGACATTTCTCTCGGTTAGCGAAGAGTCCCGGTCGACCCCCACTTCAGCCTGACACCACCGGTCGCTCCCTGTCGGTTCCCGAAGGGAAGTTTCCAGCTGCCGTTTCGCCTCTCTACGCCGAATCTCTCACGGAGCCACATCACGTAGGAGTCCGTGTACTCACTCCTGGACGTTACTGCACTGATGACGGGTAGGTGGGCGTGAGACTGTGCAAAGCAGGTGGTAATTCCCGATATCACACCGTCTCCGCGCGTTGGAGCGACACCGAACTCATCCTCTGAGACGGTCACGGCATACCTGACAGAAGCCGGGTGAGTCGGACGGCCTCTGCTAATACAGGGCGCGAGTCGGTCACGGCCGAGTGGTCGAAATCGACGGGGTGAGTCGACCGATACAGAGCGAGAATACGACGGGGACCTCTTCGCGCTCCAATCCCGCTCAATCGGTGAGTTGTCGGCTCTCTGTATTGCGGAACGCCCACCTGTCCGCCCGTTTCGGACCCGCCAGCAGCTCCTCCTGAGTGATTAGGAATCAGAATACTACGCTTCACGTAGACAATTGTTGGTAACACAGCTTCTTCTCGTAGAAGAGTGAACAGTAGCTCAGGAAAGGGGCCGTATGGAAAATAAACTAAAGTTAGGGTTGGTGGGGGCAGATGCCGCTGGCAAGGGCTGGGGACCAGCTGCTCATATCCCAGCATTGCGCGAACTAGAACAGATCGAGTTGGCGGCACTCTGCACAAGTCGTCCCGAATCTGCTGCTGCTGCCGCAGAAGCATTTGGTGTAGACCGTGCATATCATGATGTCAATGAACTGGTGGCGCAACCAGACATCGACATCATCGCGGCTGTCGTAAACATACCAAGCCATTACGAAATTGTGGTGCCAGCACTAAACGCTGGAAAGCACGTTTATTGTGAGTGGCCGCTCGGTGCAAGTCTCACAGAAACAGAGGAGATGGCGGCACTCGCAGACGCCAACGGTGTTGTCACAGCAATCGGGCTTCAAGGGCGTCACGATCCGTCCCTTACCTACATCAAGGAGTTATGTGATGAAGGTTGGTTAGGCGACATTCATTCCGTTCAGATGACATTCCTTGGGACGAGTATCCCTGACCGCCCCTCTCGGATGGAATACGAGCGTGAGATCCATCGAGGTGCCCATTTTATGACAATCATTGGTGGACACACGCTTGCTTACATCGCGTATTGTTTCGGGTCACTGGCTGAGGTTTCAGCCAGGGTAGCAACACGAGTGAAGAAGTTGCGTATGGCTGACACTGGTGAGATGGTTGATGCAGAAGCAGCCGATAATGTACTTATCAACGGCGTACTCACCAATGGCGCACTTCTCTCTTACCAGTTATCAGCTGTTCCATTCCATGGAGACGGGTGGCGGATGGCTGTGTATGGTAGTAAGGGAACAATCATAGCAACGGCCCAGGGGCTACCCCAGATCACGCCGATCAAACTTGTTGGTGCTCAAGGCGACGAACCGCTCGTCGAATTGCCAATTCCTGAACGACTGCGAGTAGTGCCAGCATCGGTACCATTTGGCCCACCACAGAACGTGGGACAGGCGTATGTACGCATGGCAGAGGCGATTCAAGAAGGGAAACCGTTTGCTCCCAGCTTTGAGGATGCGTTGGAAGTGCACAGACTTCTTGACGCGATCCAGCAATCTTCCGACGAGGGTCGCAGTATCAGGTTAGAGTAGATTCTCGCCCGGTAGTGTTCCGGGCGACAACTTACGACGACACAGAGACATTACTACAATCATCTAACCGCTACTCCCAGTCTGAGAAGCAATCAGACACTAGCTCAAATCTGAGATAGATGCGGGACGTGAATCGGTTACACGTGGACACTAGTTCAGTCAGCGTGTCCGACAGAGAGACTCACGTTCGCCGACAGAAGCTTGTGCCACGATAACACATGTCGTCTTTATAGCTCTCCAGAGTCTACATTATTGGTGGTGATATAGATGGTGTACCTACTGGCAAAATCGGCTGTAGAGGATTTTGAGGCGTGGAGAGCGTCGTTCGATAAAAACGATTCCTTCCGCACTGAGCATGGAGAACAGGGCTATCAGACCTTCCAGAGTGTGGACGACCCGAACGAAGTCGTCGTCCTATTCGACTGGGACGACAACGAAGACCCTCGTGCGTTCTTCGGGTCCGAGGAGATGCGTGAGCGGATGGCGCAGGCTGGGGTGAAGGGGATGCCAGATATGTCGGTCGTGAAGATGGTCGACCAGAAATCGGCTATCGAACCGTCCGTATGAGGCACCCCTACGGGCACGTGACGAAATTGGTGTGCTGATGTATTCAGAGTACTGTCGTGCTTCTCGT
Organism: Haloferax sp. DFSO52; assembly: GCF_048158745.1. Taxonomy (NCBI): domain Archaea; kingdom Methanobacteriati; phylum Methanobacteriota; class Halobacteria; order Halobacteriales; family Haloferacaceae; genus Haloferax; species Haloferax sp. DFSO52. The sequence goes on from NZ_JBLOPB010000002.1 coordinate 973,017, forward strand.
AGTCGTCACTAGTAGTTTGTCGACTGCTAATGTCCCGGGCGGCATTCAAACACCCTCTGAGAGCAATCTGTGAGTTCGCAGGTTCGGACACAGTACCGTCGCGCACCGTGAGTCACCGTCGACATACTTGTGTCTCGCCCCCGGACTGTGCGTATGGAACCATCTCACGTCCTCGTCCCACTGGACGGGTCGCCGCTCGCAGACGACGCGCTGGCACACGCGCTCGACACATTCGACTGTCCGGTAACGGTGTTGAACGTAGTGACGCCACTCGATAGCGGGATGAGCGAAGGAGGTGTAATCGGGGTCGACGATACACGAGAAGCGGCCGCTCACGAACGGGCCGAAAATCTCGTCGCAGACGCGAAACGACGGGTAGAGGAGGCGGGCCAGAGCGTCGACACCGCAGTCGAGGCCGGCGACCCAGCGGAGGCTATCCTCTCGTACGTCGATACACACGAGGTCGACCACATCGTCATGGGCGGACACGGAGGAGACCGGAACGCACTCAGTCGCCGTCTCCTCGGGACTGTCGCTTCGACCGTCGTTGGGAAGGCCTCCGTGCCGGTGACGGTCATCAAGTGATTACGTCCCGAGCAACGTGGCGAAGAGTCGGTAGAGCCCGAAGCCAATCACAATCGACATCCCGAGCGTGAGGATCCAAAACCCCAGCGTGAAGCCGATTTTCCGACGCGAGATGCCCGCGGAGCCACCGGCAAGCCCGCCACCGATGACGCCTGAGATGATGATGTTGTTGAACGATATCGGGATGCCGAGCGTGATAGCGAGTTGTGCGATGATGAATCCGGGGACGAGCGCGGCGATGGAGCGTCGGATACCGAGCTGTGCGTACTCGCGGGACGTCGCTTGGAGCAGACGCGGTGCGCCCATCCACGCTCCACTGAGAATACCGGTCGCACCGAGTGCCAGTAACCCAATCGCCGGCAGTCCCAATTCGGCCCGGTAGAGGTTCTCCAGCGGGCCAGTGGCCAGCCCCACCTGACTTCCACCACTGGAGAACGCGACCACGCTTCCGAGCACGATGAGGAACGTCTTGACCCCCTTGTCGACGGATGCCTGAGTTCGTCGGCGGATGAGCTGGAAGCTCACGACGGCGAAGAGCAGCGTCACGACGCCGGTGGCGACGTCGACGCCTGCGACGGTCAGGGCCGGGAGGGAACTCGAGACGAACCCGGCGACCGACTCCTGTGCCGCACCGGTCGGCGAGGGGATGATACTCAACTGGACGTTCGCGACGATGCCACCGACGACGCTCGCCAGCAGGGGAATCGCCACCGTCTCTGGGATATCGTCGCGCCGCAACAACTTGGCCGTGAGATACGCGAGCCCACCGGAAACAGGCGGGACGAGTACCCAAAACGTCGCAATGCGCCGGTACGTTTCGAACGCCGGGTCGCCACCGAGCGACAGTCCGACGCCGACCATCGCCCCCGTGGTCGCGAATGCGGCCGGAACCGGGTAGCCGGTGTAGACACCGAACGCCATGAAGGCGGTGGCGGTCAGGAGTCCGGTGGTCGCCGCCAACGACGTGAACGCGACACCGTCTATGAGCCCCGACCCGACGGTCTCGGAGATACTCCCTCCCTGCGTGAGCGCGCCCAGTGCAGCGAGGATACCGATGAGGAAGGCGGCGCGCATCGTCGAGACGGCGTTCGCACCGATTGCAGGGGCGAACGGCGGCGAGTTACTGTTCGCACCGAGCGCCCACGCGGTGGCGAAGCTGGTGACGGTTGCGAGCGCGACGAGGACCCAGAACACGATAGCCGTCATCGGCGGAATAATCGACCGAGGCTGTGTAGCGGGCCACCGACCACGTCGCCGTTCCGGGCGAGGATTACCGTCCGGTCGGTTCGATTGACCACCCGTCGGGGGACCGACCCGACCAGTTTACGCCGGAGAGAGCGCTGCCGGGTTGCTCCCATCACGACCACGTCGTGGGCGGCCGCCTCGTCGACGACGGCCTCGGTCACGTCGTCGCTCTCCCGAACCGTCGTCTCGACCGGTACTTCGGGGCCGTCTACGTCGGCCAGCGCCTCGCGTCCCTCGGCGACAAATGCGGCGGCGTCGTCGGATGTCTCGACCGAAAACACGACCACGCGGGCGTCGTTCCGGGCAGCGATAGCTATCGCGGCCCGAGCAGCGGTCTCGACGTGTGGGCCACCCGCGACTGGGAGGAGGACGGAGTCGACGCCGTTCGCTTCGTGGCCGACCCGCTCGACGTACAAGTCGCAGGGTGCGTGCTTGACGAGCGCGTCGACGGTCGTCCCGAAGACAGCGTCGGTTCGTCGTTCCTGCGCTCGCCATCCGACGACGAGCGCGGCAGGGTCTGTCTCTTCGACCGCCGCGAGCAGCCCTCTCGTGGCTGACCGCGCGACGAGTACGTCGCGTTCGATGGCGACACCCGCTGGTGTGGTCACCTGGTCGAGCAGTTCGTGGCTACTGTCGGCGAACTCGCGGACGATGGTCTCGTCGCTGAACACACTGAACGGGGAGTCTGACCGCTTTACTGCGACGGTCACGAGTCGAACCTCGCCCGTCCCGAGGTCGGCGAGGTCGCTGGCGGTACGTACCAACTGCTGGACGTTGTCCAAGCTCTCGATTCCGACAAGTACGGGCCTGTCCGACCTCGGGTGATCCATCAAGCGGGATTCTCTCCGTCGAGGCAAAAGCGTTCGCGCTGGGACGGTGCGAATCAAACCGACGAGAGAGCTGCAATACCCACGAACAGCGAGAGCATCCCTCTGACCGTCTGCGGAACGGCCGCGTCGTACTCGAATCTGGGGGCTGCCATCGTGACGGCCACTCACTCTCCGCTGTAATTACTTACGACTGTCCAACGTGTTTGCGTCGACGAGGCGCGTATCGATTGGTGAAGTGCTAGGCGACACAGCGCTTCGAGAGGACTGGTGGTTCCGGTGAACGCTAGCCCACACTCCGCTGTTACCACTGGTCTGGTGCGGCAAACGTGATAGTTGGCAATCACCATTATCTACTCTCAGACACCACTAGGCTAGCTATGAACACTCCCTTCGACGACATCGCGTTTCTCGCGAACTCGGAGAACAGGGTGGCGATTTTCGGAGCTCTCGTCGAGAATCCGAAGAGTCGCTCCGAGATACGCGACCAGGTCGATACGTCGGGGGCGACGATTACCCGAGTCCTCAGGGGGCTAGAAGATCGGAACTGGATAACGAGTGTCGGACAGGCGTACGCGGTGACGCCACTGGGTGAATGGGTCTACGACGAGTTCACCCATCTCGTCGCCGAGATGGAAGCCGTACATCGATTGCGTGAACCGATACAGTGGTTACCGGACGACCAACTGACGTTCGACGTCCAACGCCTCCGCGATGCGGAACTCATCCTCGTCGAAGAAAGCGACGTGACCCGTTTTCTCCGCCGTGTCCGTGATTTTCAGGCGTCTGGCGACCAGATTCGTGGGGTCACACGAAGCGTCTCCCCAGATATGGTCGAAAATCAGTGGGAGTTGGCAGTCCACGGTGAGACACACATCGACTTCGTCATCTCACCCGAGGTTCTCGACGTCGTCTTGGGACACCAGACCGCCTGCCAGCAGTTCAACGAGATGCTCGACCAACCGAACGTCCGATTCACCGTCTGCGAGGACATCCCGATGTCGGTGGGAATCGTGGATGGCAAAGTGGGAATCAATCTCACCGACGACCAGGGAGTTCTCAAGGGAGGGCTGATTTCCGAGGACGAAACCGTCCGCGAATGGGCTCTCGCCCTGTTCGAGCATTGCCGCAAAAACGGGAGAGACGTAGAATCGAGGGACATTCGCGGTGAGTAACCCACCCGTCCGCCGAACCGTGGGGACACGTACTGTTTTCACGGCGTCGGTACTATCATAGGTATCCGAACATGTTCTCGCTCCCCGAGTCGATTCGCCGGTTGGAACCAAGCCGTCGAATCCGACACGTCATCTACTACCTCACAGGACTCGTGTTACTCATAATCTTCTACACAGCGGCGTACAACTATGCGCTGTTTCGGCTCGAAGGGGCTAACCAGTCCATTTTCGCCTCGTTCGAGTTCGTCATCCAGACGATGACCACCACGGGCTACGGTCAGGACTCGGATATCTGGAGCCACCCGTTGATGTTTCTCTTCGTCGCTCTGATTCAGATTTCCGGCATCGCAATCGGGTTTTTTACGCTCCGTCTCATCATCATCCCACTCTTCACCGGCGCAGAGGTCAACCTCGACGACCGGCTCAGCCCCAAAACCGACCACGTCATCATCTGTGAGTACCGCCGCGACTCTGCGATTCTCCTTGACGAACTCCGAGAACTCGGCATCGAGTACGTGCTTATCTCTTCTTCACGGGAGGGCGCTGAGTCACTCTCGAATCGCGGCTACGCCGCCATCCACGGCTCTCCGCAATCGACGGAAACCTTCGAGCGGGCCAGCATCGAGACTGCACGGGCGGTCATCACCGACGCCGGCGACGCGAACGTCAACACGATACTCACCGTTCGAGGAATGCGGCCGGATATCGACGTCATCGCACTGACCGACGACAGCGAAATGGAGGAGGTACTGCGCGCCGTCGGCGCAGATACCGTGCTGTCACCGCACGGCGTCTTGGGACACCGTCTCGCAGAGAAAGCCGTCGCGTCGTTCAGTTCCGAACTGCGAGACACCATCGAACTCGGGGGTGACACGAGATTGATGGAACTCCCAGTCTCGGATTCGAGCGAACTCGTCGGGCGCAGCATCCGAGAAACCAAGGTCAGAGAGCGAACTGGAGCCAATATCGTCGGTGCGTGGCTCGATGGCGAGCTTCAGCTCCCACCCAGTCCGAACGCTATCGTCCGTCCGAACACCGTCCTCTTGGTGTCCGGTGAGGAGGCCGCACTCAAGAACTTGAGCGAGTTCACTCGGCCGCCCCGGTCGTTCACCGAACACGAGCGCTTCGTGCTCGTCGGGCTGGGAGAAGTCGGCCACGCCGCCAGGGAGGTCATCGAGGAATCCGGTGGTGAAGTCGTCACGGTCGACGTCGAAGACCGCCCTGGGGTCGATATCGTCGGCGACGGAGGCTCCCGAGACGTGTTGCTCGCCGCAGGTGTCGAGAGCGCCGGGGCCATCATCATCGGCGTCCCAGACGATTCGATTGCGCTCTTGACGACCGTACTAGCACAGTCACTCAACCCGGAGATAGAGGTTCTCGTCCGTGTTGGTGACGCAGATGCCACGCAGAAGGCGTTCAGCGCCGGTGCGGACTACGTTCTGTCGGTCCCGCGGGTGAGCGCGAGGATGGTTGCGAAGGAGCTTCGAGGTGAGGACGTGCTCGCACCGGCGAGTCAGATTCGCCTCGTTCGCGTCCCGGCCACGCCCTTTTCGGGGTCGACACTCGGAAACTCCAACATCTACGAACAAACCGGCTGTCGCGTCATCGCTATCGAGAACGGTGACGGGCAAACAGTGGACATCGACCCACAGCGACGATTCACCGGCGACGAACGAATAACCATTGTCGGGGCTGACGAGGCGGTACAGAAGTTCCTCAAGCGGTTCGACGTCTCCCCAACTGATCTTCCCGGATAGTCCGCCCCGACCCCGGACAGAGACGCCAGAACAGTCCCACGAGCGTGAGATATGCCCATCGTGCTCGGCGACCTATGCTAGCGCGATGGATAACGACACCACGATTCGTGAAACGGAACACGGGTACGCGTTTGTAGCCGAGGTACTCGAATCTCGGCCATTGACGCCAACGAGCCATCACATACGCACCAGCCGACACCCCCGATTCGAGTACAAGCCGGTGCAGTACACCAAACTCTCACTCACAACTTCCGAGGGAAGAGGGCGATTCAACGACTCTCGACCGATGTCGCTGGCCTCGACCCCAACCCGGGATTACCTCGAATACGGCGTCCGTGTCTCGGAGAGTGCGTACAAACAGGCGTTCGTCGACCTCGAGCCTGGAGACACGGTGTTAGTCGAAGGGCCTCGTGGCGATTTCCTCTTGGACCCCAACCACGACACCGTTCTCGTCGCAGGTGGAATCGGTATCACGCCGCTGAAGGGGATGGCCGAGTATGCAACCGATGCACAACTCGACATCGCTGTACGACTCGTCTACAGCAACCGGACTGCAGACGAGATTGCCTACCGAACGGAACTCGAAGCGCTAGCCGAGGCGAATCCGCGGTTCGAACTCGTTCACACACTCACCCGCGAACCCGAAGGAAGCGAGTGGACCGGTCGGCGGGGTCGTATCGACCGACACTTACTCGAAGAGATTGCAGGTGAGTTGCACGAACCCATGTTCTATCTCTGTGGAACGCCGGGCATGGTCCAAGGATTGTGGAACACACTCCAATCGATGGGTGTCCCTCCTGAGCGAATCAAGTACGAGCGATTCTGGGGCTACCACGACTGAAGACGTAGATTGAGGGGTAGGCAGTCGGTTCTTCTCCGACTGTGTTCCGGATTGAGCGGGGTACAGGCGTGCAATCGTCCGCGTCCGCTGCCCGGTCGTCGGGGCGTACGAGGCATGTTGGTGGAGCGGGTGTGAAGGAGAAGAGACAGGGCGTCGGTAAGAACCAAATCAAATCAATTAATTGATATTTTTACAGCCCACAGAAATCTCGATATATTTGTATTTCTGACGCTCTTTTCGTCGTTGACAACTCCTTATGGTAATATGAGTGATACTTTATTGCCGTCGCAAGCGATACTCTACTGAGAGTCTACTATGGCAATCAAACAAACAGACGAAGGCGTGCGGGCGGCGTCGGACAAATTCTACAACGCACTGACACAGATGGCGAGTGGAGACGCCGCACCGATGTTAGAACTCTGGCCACACCGAGACGACGTAACGACGATGCACCCAATCGGTGGGCGCGAAGTTGGATGGGACGAGGTTCAGGGGCCGTGGCAGGGAGTCGCCGACATGGCTGATGGAGGGGAGGTCACACCGACCGACCAGCACTTCCGAGTTTACGGCGACGTCGCAATCGAACTCGTCACCGAAAAAGCGTCGATGTCCCTCGGCGGAGAGACCGTTGATGGTGAGTACCGCGCGACGAACGTGTATCTACGCGAAGACGGTGAGTGGCACATCATCCACCACCACACCGACACCGACTCGGAGTTCATCGACATCGTCCAGCGCCTCGGTGGCGGCGAATAACCGACGGTACGGGGCCGAACCCGAACCGTGTGACTGCAATCTCATCGGTTCGACGACGACCTAACTGTCTCCTCGTTTTGTCGCTTCACGGAGACTGTGGGGAATGATTTTTCGACAGCCCCTGCCATGAGCGACCATGGCAGAGTACGATATCGTCGTCGTCGGGTCGGGAATCGCCGGCCTCTCCAGCGCTCACCAGCTCGCCGACCAGGGTCGCGTGTTGGTGGTCGACCGGGGCGCAGTCGGTCAGGGTACGTCGAGTCGCGCGTCGGGGGTCATCACGACACCGGTCGACTACCCTGACCTCCCGAAGTGGGCCAGTCGCGCCATCGATTCCTTCCGGGAGTTAGACGGCCGTGGAGTCTTCACGTTCGACGAGCAGCCCTTCATTCGCCTGGTTCACAGTCCAGCGTACGCCGCGATGGTCCGCGGACGCGACGATGCAGTGATGCTCGGCCCCGAGGAGTCGATGGCACGATTCGGGGACGTCGTCTCGTCGCCCGGTGCCGAGGGAGTGGCCGTCTACGACAACGTCGGAACGTGTGACGTGAGCGCGTTCCTCGCGACACTCAAATTCGAATGTGAGCGTCGCGGCGTCGACTTCCGCCCCGACACGACGGTGACGGGAGTTCGAGTGGAGGACGGCCGCGTCGTCGGGGTCGACACCGAGTACGGCCCAATCGACGCGGACGATGTCGTCGTTGCTGCCGGCTCAGCCACCCCCGACGTGGTCGCCGAGCACGTCGAGTTGCCGATTCGTCCCTTCACGTGGAACGCAGTGTATCTCGACGTCGACGGAGACGTGACGAACTGGCCGATGGGGGGCGACACGGAACACCAACTCTACTGGCGCACGATGCCCACAGGGGACCTCCTCGTCGGCCGAGAGAACCAGACGTTCGACGCTGACCCGAAAATCGACGCCGACTTCGAACGGCTGGTCGACGAGGACCTCTCTACGTTCTTCGCGTTCGACGACTTCGACGTGGTTCGTTGGGAGACGTGCCCGATTCCCGATGCGACCACGCCTGACGCGAGGGCGATAATCGACGCCCCGGCCGCCGCCCCGGAGGGCCTCGTCGTCGCCGCGGGGTTCCACGGCGCGGGTGTCATGGCAGGGCTGGCGATTGGCGACATCGTGCGGTCATACGTCACCGGCGAGGCGGTCGACCTCGAAGTCGAGGCGTTTGCCCTCGACCGATTCAGCGACCTCGGTCGCGACTTCCCGTTCTGTTCGCTGTGGGATTGACGACGAGGGCGACCCTTGCGGGGCGGGTAGTCGACCGTAGGAGGGGTTTCATATCGTTCGTCTGCGAAGCGAATCTCATCTATGGCTCTGCCAGCCGACGTGTTCTCGCGGGAATCTGACGAGCAACTTCGAGTGCTAGACGCCGACGGAACGGTTGTCGCGCCAGAACTCGTCCCGAATCTGGACGACGAGGCGTTCGTCTCGATGTACCGCGACATGCGCTTTTGCCGGCGATTCGACGAGCGGATGATTAGCCTCCAGCGACAGGGTCGCATCGGAACCTACGCATCGCTCGCGGGGCAGGAAGGCTCCCAGATCGGGTCGATGTACGCACTTTCGGACGAAGACGTCGTCTCGTATCAGTACCGCGAACACGGGGCCGTCGTCGAACGTGGCTTCCCGTGGGAGTATCTCCTCTACTGGGCAGGCCACGAGGACGGCCACAGAGCACTCGCAGACCGGAACATCTTCCCACTCAACATCAGCATCGGAGACCATCTCCCCCACGTCACCGGGGTGGCGATGGCGATGAAGTTCCGCGAAGAATCGCGCGTCGCAGTCGCGCACTTCGGTGACGGCGCGACGAGCGAGGGAGACTTCCACGAGGCGCTGAACTTCGCTGGCGTGTTCGACGTTCCTGCGCTCTTCGTCTGCAACAACAATCAGTGGGCGATATCGACGCCACAGGGCGAACAGACTGCGAGTCGAACGTTCGCACAGAAAGCCGACGCGTACGGATTCGAAGGCGTGCAGGTCGATGGGATGGACCCGCTCGCGATGTACGTGGTGACACAGGCGGCCCGGGAAAAGGCACTCGACGCGTCGAACGAGGCTCCTCGTCCAACGTTCATCGAGGCGGTGCAGTACCGGTACGGCGCGCACACCACAGCAGACGACCCATCAGTGTACCGGGACGACGAGGAAGTCGAACAGTGGCGACAGAAAGACCCGCTCGACCGGTTCGAGGCGTTTCTTCGTGAAACCGGGCGACTCGACGACGAGCAAATCGAGGCGATAGACGAGGAGAGTACCGACGTACTCGCGGACGCGGTCGACCGAATGGAGTCGTTCGAGGCGGACCCCAACTCGATGTTCGAGTACACGTATGCTGAGCAGACATCGGAGATTCACGAACAGCACGAACAGTTCCAGCGACACCGTGAGACGTACGGCGACGAGTCGTTCCTCAGAGAGTAGTCGCAGGCGCCCTCGACGCGCCAAGAATTCAGTGCCAGTTCGAGGGGTAGACATACGGTCGATTCAGAAGAAACTGTCGCGACCAGTTGTGCGTCGTCAGTTCAGTTGGTGGATTCCTCACGGAGTTGGGTTGTACACCTCTGGGTCTGGTTCGCCTTGCACGTCGATGACGGCGAGACACCCTTTTCGAGCAACGCGACTGAGCGCGTGGTCAACGAGTTTGATTGGGAGCGGAACCGGTGACGAAAGCGTTGCGATAACCGCGCTCCCGGGGAGGACGGGTGTCGTTTGGACGTACCGATGTGGATCTGAGAGGATGGCACCCTGTGGATAGACTTCGTCCCAAACCGACCCGATTGGGTGGAAGCTACTGAACAGGTTCGGCCCGCCCACGGCGAAATACACGCGTGCAGTCTCACCCGTATTCATCTGCATGTCGTTGTAGCCCTGCGGTCCGATGGCGTACTTTTCGCCGTTGATGAGGACGTACGTGGGGTCTTCGCGTGCCATTGCCTCGAAGTCGAAGTCGTGGTGGCCCTCTTCGCCTGTCTTTCCGTTCGTGTACAGTTCGTGCTGACCGAGGTAGAACTCGTGGTCGACTGCCGGAAGGCCTTCTTCTGGTTCGACGAGGATTGCACCGAACATCCCTGCCGAGATGTGGTAATCGAGGTTTGGAACCGCACAGTGGTAGACGAACAAACCGGGGTACGTGACTTTGAACGTGATTCGTTTGGTCTCTCCTGGCATCACTAACGTGTCTTCGGCACCACCACCTGGTCCACGGACGGCGTGGAGGTCGATGTTGTGCGGCATCGTATTCTCGGGGTGGTTCGTGATGGTGAGGTCGACAGTGTCACCAACCCGAGTACGGATGAGCGGCCCGGGGATTTGGCTGTTGAACGTCATGTACGTGAACGTCACGCCGGGTTCGATCTCTGCAACCAACTCGCGAGTCTCGAGTTCGACGACGACTGTGTCGGGAGTCGTCCGTGTAATTGGACCGGGAATGTCTGTGGGGTCTGCCGCAATTCGGTCGATATCGACAGCCAACGCAGGATTGAGCGACCCCGGGGCGGCGACGGACTTCACCGTCACGTTTCCGACGCGCTCGGTTGTGAGACAGCCAGCAACAGCGAGCGTCCCACCGACGCCAACCGTCTGTAACATTTGTCTTCTGGTTATCGATGGATGAGTCATTAGACAGCGGGAAATAGGTGGCGAGATAACATATCCTAAAACGCTTATTCTCCGGGCGTGAGAACTTGAGAAGCAGATTTTCATATACACGTCGTTACTCTTTCATGTATGATTCCATGAGTTCGAATCGCAGTGAGCCGGTGGTCGACCGGCGAACGTTCATGCGAACAACTGCCGCCACGGCCGTCACACTCGGGGCAGTTGGGACACTCCCCACAGCGCGTGCACAAACAGAGATCGACTTCGAGTCGTGGTTCGACGGCGTGGAAAACTATCGTGGTGTCGTAGACATGACGGGCGAATCGACCGTGACTGTCGCCGTCGGCGCAGAGGGAAACGGTGGTGGGTTCGCGTTCGAACCAGCCGCAGTCCGTATCGACCCAGGGACCACAGTCGTCTGGGAGTGGACGGGCGACGGTGGCCTGCACAACGTCGCCGCCAAAGACGGTGCTTACGAAAGTGACCTGCTCAGTGCGGTCGGCGAGACGTTCGACCACACTTTCGATGGAGAGGGAGTGAGCTACTATGCTTGTACTCCACACGAGGCCATCGGAATGCGTGCGGCAATCGTCGTGGGAAACGTCCTCGTTGGGAGTAGCGTCTCATCTTTCCCTGAACCGGACTTCGGAACGTGGTTCGACGATGTAGATAACTACGCTGGGACTGTCGATGCGACCGGACTCACAGAAGTCACAATCAGCGTCGGGTCGGCCGGCAACGGTGGTAACTTCGCCTTCGAACCGGCATCAGTCCGCATCGACCCCGGAACGACAGTCATCTGGGAGTGGACGGGCCAAGGCGGTGCACACAACGTCGCCGCAACAGACGGCTCCTTCGAGAGTGAGCTTCTGACAGAGCAGGGAGAGTCCTTTGCGCTCGAATTTGACGGAGATGGCATCAGTATGTACGTCTGTGAACCACACGCCGGATTGGGGATGAAAGGTGCAGTCGTGGTCGGTGCAGGGGGACACTATGAGACGACACTGACGCCACTCGGAATGGCCGTCGTCGGTGCTGTGGGCCTCATCTTCGGGATTCCATTCGTCTACGCACTCTACAGTCACTTCAAAGAACTCGGCGATCAAGCGACCATCGCGGCAGCCAAACAAGCAGCGAGAGCCCCCGAGAACGTTGTGATAGATACAGAAACGAGTCCGTGAACGGTTCGCCCCTCCCTCGGGAACGTACCGCAGTCGAGTGTCTCTGCGTTACAACCCAGCGACGTCTTCGATGGCGTCGGTCAGCGCCTTGATGGACTCCACGTCGTGTTCGCCCATGTGTCCGATACGGAACGTCTTCTCGCCGAGTGCAGACCCGTACCCGTTCGAGAAGGCCATGTCGTACGCTTCGTTGACCTGTTTGATCGTTCCTGCAACGTCGATGCCCTGCGTGTTCTCGATGCAAGCCACCGTCTGGGATTCGTAGCCCGATTCGGGGAACATCGCGAAGTGCTCACGAGCCCAGTCTCGGGTGTACTCGGCCATCTCGCGGTGTCGCTGGTCACGCGCCTCGTGACCTTCGTCGAGCATGTGCTTCATCTGCTTTCGGTAAGCCAGCATGATAGGAATCGCGGGGGTGGAGTGCGTCTGGCCTTTCCGATTGTAGTAATCGATCGAGCGCTGGAACCCGCCGTACCACGAGGCAGTTCGATTCTCCAGTTCTCGGTCGTACGCGTCCTCGCTGACGACACAGACTGCCACTCCCGGTGGCATCGCGAAAGCCTTCTGCACCGAGGTGAAGATGACGTCGATGTTGTGCTCGTCGATATCGACGTAGTCGCCACCCAGCGCGGAGACAGCGTCGACGACGAAGTACGTGTCTGGGTACTCGGCGACGACGTCACCAATCTCTTCGATTGGGTTGCGAACGCCAGTCGAACTCTCGTTCATCACGCAGGTGACGACGTCGTACTCGGTGTCGCTCTGTTCGAGGTGTTCCCGGACGTCTTCTGGCTTGACCGCCTGTCCCCACTCGTATTCGAGGGTATCGACGTTCTTTCCGAGTCGTTCGGCGATGTTCGCCTGTCGCTCGCTGAAACTCCCGCACGTCGTCACGAGGACGTTCTCGTCGACGAGGTTGAGAATCGAACTCTCCATGAACTCCGTGCCCGACCCGGTGAGGATGATGACGTCGTTGTCGGTGCCGAGGAACGTCTTCGTGTCCTCGACGATGGTCGTATAGAGGTCGGTCATCTGGTCCATCCGGTGGCCAAACATCGGCGCGGACATCGCGTCGATAACGTCGTCACGCACTTCAGTCGGACCGGGGATATACAGCGTCTTCTTCGGGTAGCTGTCTTTGTATTCGCGTTTCTTGGTCACAGGAACCACCTCAGTAAGGTCCACTGTGTAGCGGGGTGGCAAGGTACTTTTGATTCCGTCACTTCACTGGTGCAGTCACGTCAGTTCGCGACAAAAGCACGAACTCTCCTCACCAGAAACGGTTTTGAATCGGTGGGGAACCCCGATTACCGGACGAGTGTGACCGCGTTCGACGCATCCCACCCGACTCGGATGGTGCGGCCGATGGAGAGATACTCCTCCTGGTCGGTCAACTGGAGGTCCACGGTGAGTTCGCGGCCGTTCTCCAGTCGAACGACGAACTTCCCAACGTTTCCTTTGTAAATTTCGTCGGTGACCTCAGCGCTGAACTCGTTGTCCAGTCCACGAGCGTCGTCTCCGAGCCGAATCTTCTCTGGCCGGATGGCGAACGCATCGTCACCGGACGCCTCTTCGTGCGGTTGGACGCGGAACGTGAGGCTGCCGTCGGTGATGGTCGCACCGTCGGCGTCTTCGGCGTACGACCCGTGGACGAGGTTGGTCTCTCCGATGAAGTCGGCGACGAACTCGGACGCGGGTTCTTCGTAGATTTCGGTCGCGGTGCCGAGTTGTTCGAGTTGCCCCTCGTTCATCACCGCGATCTCGTCGCTCATCGTCAACGCCTCTTCCTGGTCGTGTGTGACGTAGACGAACGTGATTCCAAGCTCTTCTTGGAGGTTTTTCAGCTCGACTTGCATGTTCTTTCGAAGCTTCAGGTCGAGCGCACCGAGGGGTTCGTCTAGCAGAAGCACGGTCGGTTCCGTCACGAGTGCACGAGCGAGCGCGATGCGTTGCTGTTGGCCACCAGAGAGTTCTGAGATTTGACGGTCTGCCATCTCTGGCAGTTCCACCAGGTCGAGAACACGCTGGACACGCGATTCGATTTCCTCGCTTCCGTGCCGACTCACGAGGCGCTTGAACGCACCAGCGAGCCCAGATGACTGCGTGGCAGTCGACCCACCGTCTGTGGCAGTCTGGTCACCAGGAATGCCCTGCATCTGTAACCCGAAGGCGATGTTTTCCCCGACAGTCATGTGGGGAAACAACGCGTACGACTGGAACACCATGCTCGTGTCCCGCTCGAACGGTTGCATGTCGTTGATGCGTTCGTCGCGGAGGTAGACGTCGCCCTCGCTGGGTGTCTCGAACCCCGCAATCATCCGGAGTGTCGTCGTCTTTCCACAGCCTGAGGGGCCGAGTAGGGTGAGGAACTTCCCCTGTTCGACCTCGAAACTCACGTCCTCTACGGCGGTCACGTCTCCGAAATCCTTCGAGACGCCGTCTAATCGAACGTCGTACGTACTCATCGGTCAGGCCGTCTTGACTTCAGTCCACGCCTCGCTGTACATCTGGGTCGCTTTACCGAGGGGTTCGAAGTATTCGAGGTTGTCCATCGTCTTCTGGTCCGGGTAGGCGGTCTGAACCAGTGTCTCATCCATGTACTCTTTCGCCGCGTCGTTCGGACTGGCGTATCGGACGAGGTTGCTGATACTTGCACCGACCTTCGCATTCAAGAAGTAGTTGATGAACGCGTGGGCGGCATTGGGATGTTTGGCCTTTGACGTAACGGCGCCGGAGTCGGTCCAAATGGGTGCGCCCTCTTTCGGCACGACGTAGTTGACCGGTGATTCACCGCTCGACATCGTGTTCTCACGGGCACGGAGCACCGCACCAGACCATCCTTGAACCGGGCTGGCGGATGAGTTCTCGAGTTTCTCACGGTACGTCGACGAATCGTACGCCTGAAGCAAGCTCTTCTGTTCGATGAGCGCCTGCTTCGCCTCTTCGACCTTGTCTTCGTCGGTCGTGTTGAGTGAGTATCCGAGGCGCTTGAGTGCTCCCCCAAAGCTGGATCGCATGGAGTCGAGCATGGTGATATTCCCGCTGAACTCGCTGTTCCACATCGCGTTCCACGAGTCGATTTCGACGTCACCGATGACATCGGTGTTCCATCCGATACCGGTGGTCCCCCACTGGTAGGGTGCAGCGTAGGTCTCTGATCCCGGGTCGTAAGACGGATTCTGGAAGTTCGACAGGAGGTTGTCCCAGTTCGGGATTTTCCCCGTATCGATGGGTTTCAGCATGTCCTGGTTCGCCATGATGGTGAGCATGCTGTCGGAGGGGAATATGAGGTCGTACTGGTCGGTCCCACCAGCTTTCAGCTTGTTGTACAGTTCCTCGTTCGAGGCGTAGTTCGAGACGTTCACCGAAACACCGTACGCTTTTTCGAAGTTGGCGACGGTGTCGCTCGGCCAGTACTGGGCCCACTGGAGGATGTTGAGCGAGTCTTCGAGTTCGTAATCTAGCGACTGAAGACCGAGTTCCTCACGAACCTCGTTCGTTGCGGTTGTCTCGGAAGCAGTCGTTTCGCCCGACGTCGTCGTGTTCTCCGACTCGCTCGTATTCTCACCGCTGTTCGAACTATTTCCAGTACACCCTGCGAGGCCAGTCAGACCAGTTGCAGCGAGTGTACCGGTGTATTTCAGTATGCGTCGCCGTCCTACTGCGGATTCTCGGGTCATGATAGTGTGTACACATGACACGGTCCACCTTCCAAATAGTTATCGGTATTTTACAATATTCTCCGAATTAGTTCTGGAAAGCAGCGGATAAAAGCGATAATATCTCTTTCAAGTCACGCGCTGGTACCGATTGGCACCGATGACGAGGGCAACCGTCCCGATGAGTATGAGGGTGGCGATGACGTTCACGCCTGGTGTGACGCCCTGGCGAACCATCGAGAAAAAGAAGATTGGTAGCGTGTTCTGGTTCCCGATGACGAAGAACGTGATAACGAAATCGTCGAAACTCATCGTGAACGCGAGCAGGGCAGCGGCGATGAGACCCGGTTTGATGGCGGGGAGGGTAACATAGCGGAACGTCTCGAGTTCGTTCGCACCGAGGTCCATCGCGGCTTCCTCTATCGACCGGTCGAACTGCTGCAGGCGTGTGAAGACGACGATGGTGACGAAACTAATGTTGAACATTATGTGCGCTGCCGTTGCGGTCCAGATGCTGAGGTCCTGCCCGACGAGTTGATAGAACATCAGGAGCGAAATTCCAGTCACGACGCTCGGGACGATGATAGGGAGATAAACCAACCCGCGAAGTGCTCGTTTGCCAGGGAACTCGTGCCGGTCGAGAGTGATGGCCAGCATCGTCCCGAACACGAGCGCAACCACGACTGAGACGACAGCTATCTGGATGGAGTTCCAGAGGGCAGTGGCTGCGACTGATGGGTCGATTTGTGCAAATATCTCGCCCGAAAAGAGTTGTCGATACCACTTCGTGGTGAATCCTTCCCAGACGAGGACAGACCGTGAGGAGTTGAACGAGAGGGCGACTAGCAGCACGATCGGTCCGTACAGAAAGAGGTACATCAGAATGGCCTCGGTCGTGATTACGGCCGAACTGTACCGCTGCACGAGCGTCTGCCGGACGTTGACGAGCGACTGAATAGCTGAAGCGAGTGCGCTCATGCTTCACCACCCGTGATTGCCCAGTAGTAGCCGAGTGTCAAGAGGAGGATGACGGTCATCATGACGAAGGAAACTGCCGCACCGAACGGCCAGTTGCCTGCGGCACCGAACTCGTGAGCGATGAGATTTCCAATCATCTGGCTGTTCGGTCCACCGAGCAGTTCTGGGATAACATACGAACCGCTTGCGATGATGAAGACGAGGCTCGTCCCGGTGACGATGCCCTGTTTGGAACGTGGTAATGTGACGTACCGGAACGCAGCGATACGGTCTGCGCCGAGGTCCATTGCTGCCTCGTGAAGACGGAAGTCAAACCGTTCGAGGTCAGTGTATATGGGGAGCACCATGAACGGTAACCACATGTAGACGAGTCCGAAGAGAACTGCCTCCTGAGAGTTCATGAGAGAGATAGATTGAGGAACACCGGGAAGACTCCCGAGCACACGCATGAGGATACTGTTCTGAGAGAGGAGTATCTTAATCGCGTAGACCCGTGCGAGGAACGAAGCCCAGAACGGGAGCACAACAGCAACGAGGAGGACGTCTCGGTACTTCTCGGGTGCGATTCGAGCGATAAAGTACGCGAGAGGATACCCAATTGCCAGTGTGACTACCGTCGTCTGAACACCGAACCAGAGACTCTTGAACAGCAGTTTCACGTATGCCGTCGGCTCTCCTGTAACGACATCCACCGGAAAAAGCTGTTCGAGCAGCCAACCGCCAGTCAACAGGATGGACCCGCTTACACCCGTCTCATCAGGGAGGAAAAAGCGAGTGTACTGGTGGATGCCAAGGTCCTCGAGGGCGAGATAGAAGGTTCCGTAGCCACCGACTTGCCCCAAACTGAAGTAGAGCATGACGGTCAATGGAAGGAGGAGGAACACGGTGAGCCATCCAGTTGCCGGAAGCATGGTGACTGCAAGGCGACCAAACCGGTGGTTCCGCACGCGAACAGTGAACTCGCTGACGAGTGACGAGGTATCGGATCCCCCCGCCTGGTCTGAATTCACTCCCATTACGGTACCCCCCACGCAGATCCACCACGCAGATGGGGACTATCTGTCCAGGAAGAAGTAGTGTATTGATTGAATTGCGCTGTCATATGCTAAATCCATTATGGTAACAAAGACATTTTTCCATAAGGTTTTCGGGGAACGCCAATAATTACACAACTATCGTCGGCTCCCCCGACAATCCTGTTACATCCCAGACCGGTAATCCGTGTACGGTCCGACGCTAGCGTGCGTACGCGAGCGACGGAGTTCGTCGACGTCAACTGGGCATGCGGCAGAGACCTGTTGATCGAGTGGAAGAGTCAATCGAGTCCCACCTGAGCCACAGACGTCGTCGCACGGTGCGAAAACAACACTCCGGCCCGTCCCTGAAGGATCGGCACCCTGCTCGGTGACGAGCGGGACTTGCGCGACGTAGCACTGGTTCTCGACCGCACGGGCGGCAGCACAACGTCGAACGCGCTCTGCACCTGCTGTCGACCCGGTCCACGACGGAACTGCGAGAATCTCTGCGCCTCGGTCGACGACTGAGCGTACTAGTTCGGGGAACTCAACGTCGTAGCAGACCAACGGTGCGACTGTCACCCCCTTGTGACGAATCAACGGTGGTTCAGCATCCCCGGACCGAGTTCCGTACTCTCGTTCTTCCGGGATTGGATTCCGTTTGTCGTAGGTCAGTACGTCTTCCGGTGTCGCAATCGGGCACCGATTATAGATCCCGTCTTCTGGCCCAGTTGCAGGATAACTCCCACCAACGACGATTGCGTCTTTCTCTTCTGCGAGTGTCGCGAGATGGCCATGGAGTTGTTGGACACCGTCGTCAGAGAGTGGTCTGTCAGTCGGCGGGACAGCAGGGTCGTACGTCGGCCCTGCACCGAGGAGTTCCGGCATGATATACAGATCGGCAGGGCCTGCCTGGCGGACTGCGTCTGTAATTCGAGCGTTGAGTTCGCTAACGGTCTCCGTAGAATCGAACGTCATCTGACAGAGCCCAATAGTAAAATTCACCTGATAATACCCCCAGCTTGAGAGTTCATGGGAGTAGTCAGTGGAGTCTCTGACATAAGTGTTCACTCCGCACGGCGTTCCGGAGAACTGCCAGTCCGTACTCGACGATCGGTAGTACGCACGGGGTTCAGCAGAATGGTAGCCGAACGCATCGATTTGGACGGCGATATTCGATAGACTGCTAGTATACGACGAGTGACTCGGAGGGCTAAGATAGTTGGTTCACCTACGCTCCAGTCACCTCCTATCTTCGGTAATCGAGACGATTTCACCACCCGTCTTTCCGGTCGTGTCCAACACCGATATCGACACGTCGTAGGTGTGGCCGGTTCCGTCGTCGTGCTTGGCCGCGAGTATCGTCGTCCCGCTCGCACTCCCACCACTCACGTCGATAACCACCGAATCCTCAATGCCACCTGCTGGCGATGTCTGCGTCAACCTCAGTTCGACCGTGTCGAGGTTTCCGTCGGCGTCCGACGCACTCCACGGAACGGAGAACTCAGCGTGAGGATTCCGTGCGTTTGCTTCCGTGATATCCGTCACGTCGATTGCTCCGGTTGGGCCACTGCTCGTGTTGTTCACGTCGACCGAGATCTCGGCGGCTGTCGAGGTGTTGTTACTCCCGTCTGTCGACCGAGCAGCGAGACTGTGCATGCCGTCACTGACCGAGTCAGTGTCCCACGAATCTCGGAACGATCCACTTTCGCTGTCGTAGGTCGCGGTTCGCCACGTTCCACTGCTATCGAGTTCGTATTCGACGAGCAGATTCTCGGGCGCTGTGTTGTCGTCGTTCGCGTCGATTCGAAGCACTGTTGTTCCCGAAACCACCTCGCCGTCTTGAGGTGTGACCCACGAGGCACTGGGCGCGGTATCGGTGGTGTCTGTGGTGCCGGAAACCGCCACTTCAACGTCGAGTAAGCCAGCGCCTTGCTGACTGCTTGACAGACCGATATCTTCGGCGCTCTCTTTCAGGCGTTGCCGTGCTTCGTCACGCGTGTAACCCTGTGCCATCAGTTGGCCGGCGGCACCACTCACGTGTGGGCACGCCATCGACGTTCCCGAAAACGTTCGGTAGCCACCGGGGTACGTCGAGTAGATATTCACACCTGGCGCGGCGAGTTCGATATCGTCGCCGTAGTTGGACCAGCTGGCGAGTCGGTCCTGGTCGTCGGTCGCGCTGATTGCCATAACTGTCGGGTACGTCGCCGGTGCCGCATCAGCGACGTTCTTCCCGTCGTTTCCGGCCGCCGCGACCAGTAACACCTGACGGTCGAAGGCGTACTGACAGGCGTCCTCGATGGTGCTCGACGTTGGCCCACCGAGACTCAGACTCGCAACGTGCCACTGCTGGTCTGCGACGTATTTGATTCCAGCGGCGACATCGGAGTAGCGCCCACTTCCGTTCTTGTCCAGGACTTTCACGGCATGGAGCGTCGCGTGCGTGCTGACGCCGACGACTCCCGAACCGTTATCGACGGCAGCAGCGATACCAGCGCAGTGGGTACCGTGGCCGTTGTCGTCGTCCCACGATTCCGCGTAGGGGCCGCGTGCCGAGACGAATGCCCTCCCAGTTCCGAGGTTGTTCTGGAGGTCAGGGTGGTCAGAATCGATACCCGAGTCGATGATTGCAACGTGAGCCCCGAGACCGGTTGCACCACCAGCGTGGGCTTTCTCTGCGTCGATTCTGTCGACGCCCCAGGGCACTTCTGGGTCGGCCGAGTCGATACTGATCGCGTGCATCGTCCCGTCCGGTTCGACGTAGCGGACGTGCGGGTTCTGGCGAAGTCCTCGAAGCGCTTCCTCGGTGAAGACGCCCGCGACGGCCGTTCCGAGAGTCCCGAAGTCGAGTTCTCGATGGACTGTTCGCGCCGCCTGTTTCGCCGCCCGCGTTGAACTGGGTGAACTCGTTCCGACGATGTATCGTCCGTCGGGTCGCGCGAGTGCAGTTCCTGTCCCACCTGTGAGCGTTCCGAGACCAATCCCACAGCCAAACAGGAACGACCGCCGGGAAAATGTGTAGTCACCCATACCCCTCTAGATAGGGCCACAATATCATAATAGTTCGTGACAATCATAGTGGGTAGTTAGTATTAGTATCTGTCCGAAACCGTCGGAATGAATCTCTCTGAGCTACAGGAAGTACTACTGGTGCGGGTGCTGTTATCCGTCGATTTCCACCCAGACGATGTTTGTGTTCTTGCGCGGAGATAGTGTTAACTTGATGTGTTAAGTGCAACTGATAATGGAGTGGAATCTCACCGCACTCTCACTGTTTTCGTTCCTCGCTGCAGGAGTTCTCGCAGCACTCGTTGGTGTGGTGTGGCGTCGACAGAACGATTCTCGGGCGTTCACAGCGCTCATTGCTGCAGTCTTCTTCTGGTCTGTCGTGTATGGAATCCAACTCGGATTCGAGGGAGAACAGGCACAACTGCTGTGGCAACGCGTAACGCTGGTCACGAGTGGGTTGGTTCCGATGATGTTTCTCTTCTTCGCGTTCGAGTATGCAGGACGTGAAAACCAGTTAACACAGGTCGTGACCGCCGTTCTCACCGCCGAATGGTTTCTGTTTTCGGTTCTCACGGTCTCGAATCCGATTCATCATCTCATCTGGACGCGGGCGACACTCACCACCCAGCTGTTCTCTCCGGTTCTGGACGTCGAGTTCGCGCTCGGCTATCAGATTCACATCCTGTTCGCATATCTCGTCGTTACCGCTGGCTTCTGGGCGGTGTTGTCGGTCTACTTTCGGTCGGCCGGTATCTATCGAAAACAGTCGTCGCTCATCCTCGTGGGTGCAGTGCCGGCGTTCATCTCACACGTACTGTACACAGTGAAAGCAAGCCCGGTACCCGGACTCGATTTGACGCCGTTCGTGTTCTCGTTTACGGGCATCGTCTACGGACTCGCCCTGTTTCACTTCGACCTTCTCGAACGGACACCGGTCGCTCGGCAGCGCGCGATGGAACTGACCGGTGACGGCCTCATCGTCGTCGACGAGAGCGGCCACGTCGTCGATAGCAATCGCATAGCCAGACACCTGTACGATATCGACCACTCCGAAACGAGCCACATCTCGACGGTTCTCGGGGAGATGGACGTTCGACACCTCCACGGAACGACGACGCTCGGAACCATCGACGGCACGCAACGGGTGTACGAACTCTACATCACAGAACTCGCGTCTGAGTCGGGGCCGAACGCAGGGTTCGCAGTCGTTCTGCGTGACGTCACCGACCAGAATGCGTACGAGCAACGACTCGTCGTGACGAATCGGGTCCTCAGACACAACCTCAGAAACGATATGAACGTCATCATGGGCTACGCAGACACCCTGGCGGCGAGTGCATCGTCTCCCGAGGAGCGAAACCGTGCAGACGTAATCAGTGCCACTGCGGAGCGCCTCGTCGAACTCAGCGAAAAAGCTCGCCAGATAGCCGATATCGACAAGAACACTCCCACTGCGGCCGAACCGGTCGATGTCGTCTCAGTGGTCGAGACATTGTTAGACGAGTATCGTGAGCAGAACCCGACAGTGACGGTGACGAGTACGTTTTCTGCCTCTGAAGCACCTGTGTTCGTTTCGAAGCAGGCACTGCGAATCACGCTCCAGAATCTCCTGGAGAACACCGTCGAACACAACGACACAGAGACACTTGCTGTCGATGTCACAGTCACGGTCACCGACACACAGACACTCGTCACAGTGAGCGACAACGGGGTGGGGTTACCCAAGATGGAGCAGGCGGTCCTCGAAAGCGACACCGAGACGCCGTTGCAACACAGCAACGGCCTCGGCCTGTGGCTCACCAGCTGGGTCGTCTCGGCTGTCGGTGGAGAGATTACGGTCGAGGCGTCGGAATCCTCGGGGACGACTGTCTCGCTTCAGTTTCCGAAGCAAGTGCAGGTGCCGAACGCACAGTTGCAGATGAACTAGCCTGTCGAAATTCGAACGGGAAACCGGACACGTGGGTGTGGGCCGGTTAGTCGTCCGCTTCGACGGATTCCGCGCGAGGTATCGTCACGTCCGCCAATCCCGCTTCTATCTCTTCACGGCGAGATTCGAACGGGCCGGGAAGGACGAGGCGGCCGCCGAGGTCATCGAGCGGTTCGTCAGAGGCGTATCCCGGGCCGTTCGTCGCGAGTTCGAACAACACGCCGCCGAACTCACGGAAGTAGACCGAGCGGAACCAGTGACGGTCGATCTGCTGGGTCGGCCGCAGTCCTTTCGACTGGACTGCCTTCCGCATCGCCGCCTGGTCGTCGTCAGTCGGCGTCTGGAACGCCACGTGGTGGACAGTTCCGTGACCCTGTCTACCGCTTTCGATGGTGGGGACGACATCCACGTACTTGCCGACTGGTCCCGCTGCGGCGAATCGTGTTCGCTCGTCACCTGCCATATCTCCCTGCGCCTGTTCTGTTTCCCCTCTCTCGAATCCCATCGTCTGAAGCAGGTCCATCGTGGGGTCGGGGTCCGCAAGCCAGAGTGTCACCGAATGGAAGCCACGGATAGCGGACTCCTCGGGGACGAACTCCGTCCACGGGACGGTCGGGTCGTCGTCGGGGAGTTCGACTTCGACCAACTCGACAGGGAGGCCGTCTGGGTCACGGAACGGAAGGACGGTTTCGCCGAACCGTTCGAGTCGCTCGTCGTACTCGACGTCGTACTGGTCGAATCGGTCTTCCCAGTAGTCGAGACTTCCTTCGGGGACGCGGAACGCAGTCCGAGAGACCTGTCCGGTCCCGACCTTTCCCTGCGAGAGATGCTCCCACGGGAAGAAGGTCATACTCGTTCCGGGCGTGCCCTCAGCATCGGTGAAGAAGAAGTGGTAGGTGCTGGGGTCGTCCTGATTGATGGAGCGTTTGGCGAGTCGGAGGCCGAGTGTCTCGACCCAGAAGTCGAGGTTCTGCTGTGGGTCGCCCGCCATACACGTCACGTGGTGGATTCCCGGTGTTGGTGTTGGGTCTGCCATTGCCCGTGGGTACGGGCTGGAAGGACTTGAGTTTCTGGCGACGTGAGTGTTACCGGGTGCGGTGGGGTCTCCCTCCCGTGGTGGAGATAACTGCCGGTCACCGGTGTGGTTGACGCATGCCTGCCGGTCACTGGTGTGGTCGACGCATGCCTGCCGGTCACCGGTGTTGTCACCCCGTGTAGAAATCCGAGCGTCACGAATCCCAGTTCACCGTCGAAGTCGTCGTCTCCCCGTTCAGTCGCTCATCGATTCGTTGCCTGCCACGCTCGCTTACACGACTCGTCGCAAAACGGGGTGAAGACGACAATCTCGCTTTCGAAAGCTGTCAAGATGGGATACCACTCAGTCGTGTCGATACGCGCGCCACAGTAGGCACAGACCGTCGAGTCAGACTGTCCTGACCCATCGGTTACGTGGGTGGGTGGAGGGTTGTGTTTCCTACCTCGGTTCCTCACAGTTCCTCACCTCTACGGCGACGTCGCCCCGTGTGACGGTGATGCGTACGGTACAGCCTTCGACGGAAAATTCGACGCTCCCACCCGGTCGAATCGTCTGGGGGGACGGAGACGCAAACAACAGTTCGAGCGCATCCGGGTCGATATATTCGTACAGTGGTTTGAGAGAAAGTGGGTCGGTGTCTTTCGCCGCCGCGACGGCGTTGATGACTTCCCGACTGATGGGTGCGATGTGTCCGTCGTTCAACCGTATCTGGTTGTCCCTACGTATCTGGTTGTCCCTACGTATCTGGTTGTCCCTACTCATCTTACGCGGAGAATCGTGTGGTGTTCGGAAGACGGTTCGCTCTCAACTGTTCGGTCCCGAGAAACCGGGACACTCACTATCTAGAGTCGTCGTCCTGGTCGTCGATGAGCATCCCGAGCAGTGTCCGTTGGCCCGCTCTGAGATGGTAGTTGAACGTCGGTTGCGTAATCGACAGCAGTGACGCGACTTCCTGCCCGTTCATGGAGCGTGGCGAGTCGAAGTACCCGCAGAAGTACGCGGTCTGGAGCACCTCTAACTGCCTGTCGGTCACTTCCGATTTGAAGTTCGCCTTGAACGTGTCTCTCGTCAACGGGGCGCGGTCACGGTCGCGTCGGGCAATCAGTTCGATGTCGGAGTACCAGCGTCGAAGCGTACGGACGAACGCACCGACGTCCGCTTGGTGGGACAACTCGACGACTGCTCTCGTCTCCTGCGGTGTCGATTCGATGGATTTCGGAATTGCCCCCTGGTCGACGAACACGCTCGCGAATACCGGCGACGCAGAGACGATTTCGAAGGAGCCACCGTCGTCGAATTCCGAAATCACGTGTACAGATTCGATGTCTGGACTCTCGCTTGCTGCGGCCACAATCGCGTCCGCGCTGGTACCGCTGGCAGTGAAGAAGATGCGCTGGTACTCCGCGCCGGGAACGAGTCCATCGAACCGGGAAACTGCACCAGTCTGACGGGCGAGTCGGGCGAGTGGGTCTCTCGTCTCTTCGGTCCGCAAGACGAGTTCCACGGCGCGGTCCGACAGGAAGCCGTGTTTGGTCTCGACTGTGTTGATGGCGTACGCGATGGTTTCGCTGAGTTCGTCGAGGACCGATTGTATCAACCGGTCGAACGCATCGTTTCGGGTCGCATACACCGTCAGGACGCCGTAGGTGTGACCATCGTAGATGAGCGGGACGCTCATCACAGACTGATACCCACTGGCGAGCGCCTCTCTGCGCCACGGCTCTTCTCGAAGTCTATCGGCAACCGACCGAACGACAACCGGTTCGAGCGTCGATGCCGCGATTCTCGACGGTTCCGTCTCGTCGTCGATGTCAGCGAGCGCGGGGAGATACCCTCGTTCTGACCCTGCCGAACACTTCGGCGTGACCGTCCCCCCGTCTACCGAACCAATCCAGGCGAACGCCACCCGTTCGGGTTCGACGAGCCGTTCACAGACACCCCGTTCGATGTCGCTCCGAGTTTCGCCCATCACGAGGACGTGCTCGACGTTTCGAATCTGCTCGTTGATTTCGTGGAGGTTTTCGAGCCGTGCGGTCTGTTCTCGAAGGCTCCGTTCACGGTTTCGAAGCATCTCTTCGCGTTCGACTCTGTCGAACGTCTCTTCTGCAGTCGCACCGAGAAGTTCGGCCAACTCGACCATATCGTCCGTCACCGACTGGCTACCCTGTGTCTCTGCGACGAACAGGCCGTGGCCACCGAGCGGAACGGTTAGCTCGCCGTCGTCGATGCCGATTGACCCGGTGGTTTCTTCGACGAACTGTTTCCAGTAGCCCGAATCGGGGCCATAGCGATGTCGTTTCGCTGCCGTGTCGTTCTCCCCGGCGATTGCGGCCGGATAGAGGTCGCCCGCTCGTTCGTCGAAGAGCAGAACCGAGACGGATGAGAGGCCGAGAACGTCGATTCCAGCGTCGACGACGATGTCTGCGACTTGCGCTTTTGTCTCGGCGGTGAGTAACTCGCGACTCGACCGATGGAGTGCGGTGAGCGTCAGCTCTTTTCGACGGAGTTCCGTGATGTCGGTTGCGACACCGATGACGTATTCGACGGTTTCGTCGTCTCCGTAGACCGGTTCGTACCACGCTTCGAACGTGACGTCGTCGAGTTCGACGATAGAGTATATCCGTTCGCCGTCGAGTGTGCGGTTGGCGATATCGATGATAGCGGGGTACTGACTATACAGGTCGTATATAGACTGTCCGACGACTTCACCCGGTTCGAACCCAAGTACATCGAGTCCGCGACCTTCGGAGAGCGTGAACAATCCGTCAGCGTCGAACATGAAGTGGATGAGTGGCGCGTTCTCGACGACGATTCGGAGCTCTGTTTCTTTGTCTCGAAGCGCCTGTTCTTGCGCTTCGAGTTCGGTGATGTTGTGGATGCTGTAGAGGCGCGTCCCACCTTGAATCGAAACTGGCGATATCGTGATGAGAACAGTGTGTTCGTTGCCGTCCGCGTCACTAACGACGCGTTTGATGTTCTCGACGACGTCATCTGGTCCGAAGTCGTCGGGTACCGGGTCGCCACCGAGGAGGTTGTCGACAGATTCTCGCGCCAGAATATCGTCTGCCGAGTCACCGAAGATGAAGTCCACGTTCGGACAGACGTAGGTGAACCGCCCTTCATCGTCGGTGATGAACACCGTATCCGTGATGTTGCTCAGGGTGGTCCGGTGGAGTTCTTCGGACGCTCGAAGCTCCTGTTCGAGGTGTTTCTGTTCGGTGATATCCGTGGCAACCCCGACCATTCGTAGCGGGCTGCCGTCGTCGTCTTTGTACAGTTCTCCCCGCCCCCCAATCCACCGTGTCGTCCCGTCGGGGAGAACGATTCGATGGTCGACCGAGTACGGTTCGGACTCTTCGAGCGTGTGTTTGAGGCTTCGAGCCACGTCGGGTAAGTCATCGGGATGGACGCGATTGATGAACCCTTCGTACGTTCCTTCGAACTCGGTCGGGTCGATTCCGAACAATCGACTGGTCGGCCCCCACCAGACGACTTCGTCTGTCGCAATCTCCCAGTCCCAGATACCCGTGTTCGTGCCTTCGAGCGCGAGGTTGAGACGTGTGTTCGCTTCTTCCAGTTCACGCGTTCGCTCTTTCCGACTGGTGATATCTGTTGCCACACCAGTCAGCCGAATCGGATTCCCCTCGTCATCTTCGTACACTTCTCCACGCCCTTCGAGCCATCGGGTTTCGCCAGCGGGCGTTCGGATTCGGTGCTCGACGACGTATGGGTCGGACCCGTCGAACGACGCCTGAATAGCCTGCTCGACGTACGACTGGTCGTCGGGATGGACTCTGTTCAAGAATCCTTCGTAGGTTCCGTCGAACTCGTCGGGGGCCAGTCCAAACAACCGATTCATCGGTCCCAGCCAGACGACTTCGTCGGTTTCGATGTCCCAGTCCCAGATGCCGGTATCGGTCCCGTCGAGGGCGTGGCTCACCCGGTCGAACGCGTTAGCGTGTTCCCACTCGGCGGCCGTCCGCTCGGCCGCTAACCGATTTCGCTCCGAGAGGTCCCGAACCACACAGATCGTCCCACTCCACGCTCCGTCGAGCGGGTACGGCGTGAAGGCACACTCGACGGGAATCGTCGTCCCGTCCTGTCGCGTCAGATTGGTTTCGATAATTCGGCGTTCCCCGGGTTGTAGCTCGTCACGAATACTGACGGCCGTCGATACCGTTTCCTCGTTGACGGCGACGGAGACGTGCTCGCCCAGCAACGCCTCCGGTTCGCCCCCGACCAACTCGGCGTATGCCTCGTTCACCAACACGAATTCGAACCGCTCGTCGAGAACGTAGATACCCGCTACCATCGATTCGATAACCGTCTCGTACCGTTCGAGTTCCGCCTGTCGGTGTACCTCGTCCGTGACGTCGCTGACGGAGACAGTCACACCATCGGCAGCGGGATAGATTCGCGTTTCGTACCAGGCATCGAGTGGTTCGTACGTCTCCCTGAACCGTACTGGTTCCTGGGTTTCGAACGCCCGGGGGACTTCCGTCGAAATCCGAGACGCCGCCGCTCGCGGCGAACTCTCCCAAATCACAGTGCCGATGAGGTCCTCACTGAATCCTGGTGGTCGGTACGCAGCGAGCGCTGATTCGTTCGCGTAGGTCACGTGATACGCTGTATCGAGTGCGAAAACTGCGTCATCCACACGGTCGAGCGTCGAAAAGACCTCGCGACAACGGTCATCGAACGCTCCGCTTTCCGAGTCGGTATCGTCCCGAGTACTCTCATCCGGTTGTCTCTCTTCCAACACCTCTCACCATCTGCAGAGAGGGCCCCAGTGGTAATCATGTAAGCGGTCGAACTAGTATACTGTCCCGTGGATTTCCTGTTTCGCAGATAATCATCCGTTCCTGTCTACAGGAGAAACAGAGCGTTCTGTCGGTACGGCTCTCGATTTCCCCCGAAGCGGGTGGCGGACCGAACGGGAAAAGTACCCAATCTACGTCGGGGTCACTCTAGGTACGTAGCCTCACCTCGAAACGGATGCTTACTGTTGAGTGAGTGATGACTTACCGAGTGGACCCTTGTGAGAATCTGTGGAACGAGCAGGAATTCGTCCTGAGTCGTCCCAACCACGACCACGCTGAACCACCGACGCGGGTGTCGTGGGTGCCTTCGAAGCGCACGATGGGACGCCACACTGTTCAACCCACACGAACGAGCACAGAATCAGAGGCACACCACCAACCATGCGAATCGGGGTCGCCCCCGAATAACCATGTCGAACGCCGCGAACGGCCG
Source organism: Haloferax sp. DFSO52 (assembly GCF_048158745.1). NCBI lineage: Archaea > Methanobacteriati > Methanobacteriota > Halobacteria > Halobacteriales > Haloferacaceae > Haloferax > Haloferax sp. DFSO52. The sequence continues at coordinate 1,001,887 of NZ_JBLOPB010000002.1, forward strand.
TGACGCATTACACACGAACTGGGCACTGTGTCACCTCCTATTGGCGGTCTTCGGCGTTTGTTCCCCTCACCTCGTCTGCTGAGCGCTTTCTTCCGAGACGAAACCAACACCCTTAGGCACGCGAGTCGAACGGCTCTGAATCCGCTCTCAGTGATTCGTAGACGCGTTCGCCCCACTGGCGTGCGATGGGGGCGTCGGTATCGACGAACACCTGCATGAGCCCCGTCGACCTGTCGTATCCACCGATACCGATACGGTCGTCGAACAGAACAAGCCCGTACGGGAGTTCATCGCGCGTCCGGAGGGTCAGATGACCACGCTCGATTGCTTCGCTGGCGTGTTCTGGATAGGTTTCGAAGAGTTTCTCGACTATCGATGGGAGATATATCAGCTCGGTCTCTGTCTCTTCGAACACCTGCTGGTGGAACTCTCCGAGGACCAGCGGTGCCATGTGCGTGGTGTTGAACCCACGGAGTGTCCGAGACGCACGGGCGAGTTCGATGAATCGTTCGACAGGTCGGTACGGGTCTTCGGGTTCCGCCGTGGTCACTGTTGCGTCCACGAACGGTTCGACGAAGAACTCGTCGTGGTCGTCACAGATGGCGTCGAGAAGCGGTGTGAGTCGATGAGCGGTTCGGACGTTCGCTTCGAATCGAAGGAGTTCTTCTGCGATGGCCGTGCCGCGACCGGTCAACTGGACCCGGTGGTCGATGCGTTCTCCGAGTCCCGCCGTATCTAACCACTGTGTGAACCGGTGGCTGGTCGCCTTCGAAACGTCGAGGCGCTCTTCTATCTCTCTCCTGTCGCGTGGGCCGTCGAGAAGCAGTTCGAGAAGTGGCCGATGACGAACGATATCGACGAGTTCCTCTGTGGAGACACGGTCGCCTTCCTCCGCCAACCGCTGGCCGAGATGGCGACGGTTCCGTGCGTTGTCGAGGAGGGCGTCTACAATCGACGCACTCGGTGTCCGAGATACGTCGTCGTTCTCGTCCTGAGAGCCACCCGATGTGTGCATGCGAATGACTCTCTAGTAGGTCAGTGACGGTACTAACTCTATCCATCGTACGACAGGATTCTCACGGTCTGAAACGTATCTCACGACAGGACACGCGTTTCGGTAGGTGAGGCTAACGCCATGCGACCTAATATCATGGTATGTCAGTTGACCTCGTCACCGACCAGCAAAGAGAGGAGTTCGCAGCGTCGCTCCACGGCGAACTGATTCTCCCGACCGACGCGGAATACGACGACGCGCGGGCGATATGGAACGGGATGATAGACAAACACCCGGCGTTAATCGCTCGATGTCGAGGCGTCGCAGACGTCGTCAGTGCGATCACGTTCGCTCGGGAGAACGACCTCCTCGTGGCGATTCGGGGCGGTGGCCACAACGTCGCTGGGACAGCGCTCTGTGACGACGGACTCGTCATCGACCTCTCGGAGATGCGGAGCGTCCGTGTCGACCCAGACCGACGAACCGCGTGGGTGCAAGCAGGCGCGACGTGGGCTGACGTCGACCGCGAGACCCAGTTGTTCGGACTCGCAGCACCCGGTGGCGTCGTCTCAGAGACTGGCGTCGCGGGTCTGACACTCGGCGGCGGACTCGGCCACCTTCGCCGCAAATACGGTCTCAGTTGTGACAACCTCCGTGCTGTCGAACTCGTCACTGCCGACGGCGAATTCGTGACGGCGAGTGCTGACACCAATCCAGACCTCTTCTGGGCGCTGCGTGGTGGTGGTGGCAATTTCGGTGTCGTCACCGGATTCGAGTTCGACCTCCACCCAGTCGGTCCGGAAGTCGCGAGCTGTCTGGTCTTTTACGACGCCAAGGACCCTGCTGGAATCCTCGAAGCGTACCGCGAGTACACGGAGCGTGCTCCCGAGGAGGTCAGCACAGTCGCATTCGCTGGTGTGTTACCCGACGAAGAACTGTTCCCCGACGCGGTAGACGTTCCGAAGATTGGTATCATCGGGTGTTACGCTGGTCCGGCGGAAGCGGGAGTCGAAGCACTGGCACCGCTTCGAGAGTTCGGTGAGCCACTCGCAGACTTCAGCGACGTTGTCTCGTACGCCGACTTCCAGCAAGTCCTCGACGAGGATTACCCCGATGGGATGCGCTACTACTGGAAATCGCTCTACCTCGACGGACTCTCCGACAGCGCGATCGAGCGAATTGCCTCCTGGGCCGACGCTGCTCCGTCACCGCTTTCGACCGTCGATATCTGGCACCTTGGCGGGGCAATCACAGACATCGACGTGAGCGAGAGTGCCTTCGCTGGGCGTCACGCACCGTTCCTCCTCGGCATCGAAGCAAACTGGGAGGACCCCGATACCGACGACGAAAACGTCGCGTGGGTTCGCGACTTCATCGACGATATGCAGGAGTTCTCCGATGGCTCGGTGTATCTGAACTTCCCCGGATTCTTCGAAGAAGGAGACGAGATGATGGAAACCACGTTCGGGTCGGCGTACGAGCGACTCGTGCGCGTCAAAGACGAATACGACCCGACGAACCTGTTCCGGGTGAATCAGAACATCAAGCCGTCGATGTAATCGTCAAGCCGTCAGCGTAGTCGGCACCACTGCAGGAACCCTCGCAACTCGGCATACGCGGCGTCGTACTGGTCGCGAAATACGCAATGACCGGCGTCAGGGACGTGGACGAGGCGGCCATTGCGTAACGTGGACGCGACAGCGAGGTCGTTGGCCCGCCCAGCGGTGTCGTCGTCGGCTTTCAACACGAGTGTTGGCGCGGTGATGCTGGGAAAGGAGTCTGCTGCACTCGGAAATCCTGACCGGACGATTTCGGCTATCTCTGGCCGGCATTCGGTTCGTGCAACGGCGAGGCGTCGGGCGAGAGTGGGCCGCGTCTCGGCGTACTCAGCTTCGATATCGTCTACTGTGCGGTTCGACCACTCGCGGACGTTTTCGCGGACCGAAGTTACTCGCTCTTCGGGGGTCGCATCCTGTCTCTCGAGCATTCCTGCTGGGTCTTCGAGGACGACTGCTCGCGGAAGTTCAGGGTGGGTTGCAGCCGCAGCGGCGACTGTGTTCCCGCCCATCGAATGTCCGAGGAGAATCGGGTCGTCGAGCGACAGTGCATCGACGACGTTCACGAGGTCAGCAACCCGGTCTTCGATGGCATACCCTGTCTGGGGAGCGTCCGAGCGGCCGTGTGCGCGGGCGTCGTAGGCAACGACGTCGTAGTCTCCTGCAAGGTCCGAAATGAGCGGTTCCCAACAACGACCATTGTCGGTGAACCCGTGTGCCATAACGAGCGGTGGGCCGGCTCCGGTCCGGTAATACTGTATCGTCACGCCATTCGAATCGACTGTCCCTGTCGTCCAGTCGTCGGGAACGTCCATCGTGTCGAACTGTCACGCGGTCGATTAAAAATGGCATCCTCGTCACTCGACTATCGCAGGACATTCCGAGAACGAGTCGAATACAGGCGAAGACTCGTCTTCAGCAGCAGAGACGGCGTTCGAACAGCCGACTGACTGCGAAGACGGCGACGGCCATCACGCCCGCAGCAACCGTCACATCGAAGAGCGTAATCGGAATCGTCGCCGCCGCGAACGGGTTCTCGCCACCGACAGCGAAGAACGACATCATCGTCTCTTGTCCGCCGAATCCGAGGAGGAAGACGCCGGTGAAGGCGGCGACAGCGAACGGCCCCGTGACCAGACTGAACAGCGAGGCCATGTCTTCGATATCGAGAAGACGGCGGGCTTGGCGTTCTGTCAGTGACCCGCGGTTCCGAATCCGTCTCACGCCAACGTATATCAGACACAGCGCCGCGACGACCTCGATCGCACCGGCGTACGCGCCTAAGAGGAGAATCTTCGGTGTCGATGCCAGCGGGTCGCCCGTCGAAAAGAGCGCGCGTGTCGATTCCGGGAGGGCCAGGGCCAGCGGGAAGACCACTGCTAGCCCGGCGAGGATGAGACTCTGCCAGGCGAGTTTCCGTGACAGTGGCTGTTTGAACAAACTGCGTCGGCGAATCCGAAGGCGCTCGTATGTCGAACCGCTGAGAAGTGCGGTCGCAATCGGGTCATCGATCCGTTCGTCGGTGTCCATACTCTACAGTCGGCGGTCTGCTAGCGGGTGTTAAAACTCAGTCGGTTGTAAAATGCGTCCGAAACGATGACCGTTCAATGCGGTGAGACGAACCACTGGAACGCAAAACGGCCGACATGGAAGTGAACCATCCTCGTTTACCCCTCCAAACGACCCATGTCACCCGAACGTGTGACTGCTAGATTCACACATACAGAACTGAACGTCTGCGTGTGATTATGCGGTACCCTTCCCTCCTGTCCACCGATGAAAAACAGTTATCTAGCCAATATGAATCGTCGGGCGCACCGCGCCCAGCGGTTCGAATATTACGCTAACGGTTCTTCGGGAAGTTTCGACTCGATTTCTTCGAGGAAGTATATCTCGGGTTCACCGATGACGCCGGCGTCTTCCATCACGTCCTTGAGGTCCGACTCTTCGAGGAACTTCTGTGCGTCTTCCATCGTATCCCAGTCGAACACCATGACGAGGTCGTTCGAATCTTCAGCGGTCCGGAACAGACGGTACCCCTGCGATCCATACTCGTTCCGGGTACTATCGTGGTTGTCAAAGTACGGTTTCCACGAGTCGTAATCTTTGACGGCATGTTTGACGAGAATTGCTGGCATTTCCACCACCGATACTACTGACACTCCCTGACACGAAATACTCGCTAGATTCGTGTGTGCGGCCAGTCACGGCTCCCGACAGACCGAAAGACAAGAGTGGCGTTCGGGTGGTGACACACGTTTTTGGTGGTCGCCAGTGACTGTGTATGTATGAAGACACGACCGCTTGGTGCGATTGGCCACGACAGCAGCATCATGACGTTCGGGACGATTGCGCTCAACTGGCTCGAACAGGAGGGTGCCGACCAGATGGTCGAACTCGTCCTCGACCGGGGAGTCAATCACTTCGACGTCGCGCCCATGTACGGAGACGCCGAGCTGAAGTTAGGGCCGAAGCTTCGGCAACACCGCGACGAAATCTTCCTCGGGTGTAAGACCCAGGAGCGAACCTACGAGGGAGCGAAACGAAAGCTCGAGCAGTCGCTCAATCGACTCGGTGTCGACTACATCGACCTCTATCAGGTTCACGGCCTCGAATACGAGGAGGAACTCGACACCATCACGGGTGCGGGTGGGGCACTGGAAGCGTTCCGCGAGGCCAAAGACGAGGGCCGCATCGGCCACATCGGGGTGACGAGTCACAGCGGACCCCAACTCATCCTCGACGCGATCGACCGCATCGACGACCTCGAATCGCTGATGTTCCCGATGAATCCAGTCGTCGTGGGGAAAGACGACGCAGACCACGATTACGAAGCGGTGCTCGAACGCGCCACCGAGGAAGGAATCGGGACGCTCGGAATCAAGGCGTTCGCGAAGGGACCGTGGCCGTCCACAGACGAACTCCCCGAGACAGACCGACCTTACGCGAACTGGTACGAACCGGTCGACACACCGCGAGAAATCGAAGAACGGTTCGACTTCGCTGCTGCACAGGGACTGACGAGCGTCGTCAGTATGGGCGACCCAAAGCTGATGGCGATGGTTCTCGACGCGGCAACTCGGTACGACGGCATGGACGAATCCGCACAGCGGTCGCTCGTCGAACGGGTGCGTCACGACGAGAGTCCGGTCCCCGAGCAACTCCATCACTGACCGAGGATGGACGTTCCGACGACGGTTTCCACCGCGCTCGAAGACCGACCAGTCAACGGTGCAGTCTGTCTCGAAGCGGGTGCTGGAGTCGGCAACACGACTGCCGGGTTGCTCGCAGCGGGCGCGAGTCGCGTCTACGCCATCACGAACGACGCCGACCACGCGGCAACCGTCGAAGAACGCGTCGCCAGCGACGACCCAGACCGAACCGCTGTGGTACACGCAGACCTCCGCAGCCTGCCGCTTGCAGACGACTCAGTCGAGATAATCACCGCGCACGGCCTGTTCAACGTCGTCTCACCCGAGTCCCTCGATGCAATCGGACACGAATTGACTCGGGTCGCCGCACCGGGATGTCACCTCGTCGTCGACGACTACGAACCGCTCCCGGACGGCGCGAGGATGCATGACCTGTTCGCGCTCGAAAACGCCGTCTCCGAACTAGCCACCGGACGCCCTGCACTGACCTTCTATCCCTCGAACGTCCTCCGACAGTTCTTCGTCGGGTCCGGCTGGCAGTTCGACAGAACGCGAACGCTCCTCGACCCGGTTCCGTGGACAGCGAACCACGTACGGGCCCACGCGAACGTAGTTCGGTCACTCGCATCCAAACTACCGGCCGAACTGGGTGACTCGATGGTGAAACAGGCAGACAGTCTCGTGATGGCTATCGGTGACGAATCGGTCGGTGAGATGTACAGCGTCGCGTTTCAGTACGTCGAGTAAGCGTCGTCAGGTTCGAGTGAGCGCTGTCACAGTCGAGTGAGCGCTGTCACAGTCGAATGAGCGCCGTCACGGTCGAGTGAGCGCTGCCGCCAACGACCCAGTACGCTCAGACACAGAAGTGAGTCAAAGATTACATAAAATCGCTTCAGGGAGCATTTTTGGGCTGCTGCACCGACACGAGAGACAGAGAGCGGTGTCGGTTCTTCCCTGCCCTGTCTGGCGTCGGCCCTCCACACCCGAGACGACTATCGCCCACACTTCTCTTTCGGCACCTCTCTCAGCACCTCTTTCGGCAGTTCTCTCGATACTTCTCAGCGTTCGTCCGACCGATGGCCGTCGTATCCATCGAACCACCCTTCGACGACGCCTTTGAGCGCACCGGTGGTACTCCCGAGATTGAGCATCTGGTAGCCGTTCTGCGCTTTCTCGTTCACGTCGTCCATCCCGAACCCGAGTCCACCGACCGGGACACCCGCATCGACGGCGGTCGAGCGAATCGTCTCGACTGCCTCCTGGACTTTCGGATGGTCTATCTCGCCGGGATAGCCGAGCGAGACTGAGAGGTCGAACGGGCCGATGAAGACGAATCCCAACGCTGGAACGGCCAAAATTTCGTCGAGATTCGCAAGCGATTGGCGGTTCTCGATGGTGACGCCGACCAGTGTCTCTCTGTCTTCGGTCTCGACGTAGTCCTCGGCGAGTCCCCAGCGTCGAGCGCGAGGTGATGCGAGTCCGCGGTCACCCGGGCCACCATCGTACCGGAACCGGGACGACCGAACCGCTGTTCGGACCTCCTCCGCCGATTCGACTCGCGGGAGAAACACGGTTCTCACCCCGAGGTCCAGCGCCTTCCGGACGAGTGTCGGGTCAGTGTTCGGGAGGCGGACCGCCATCTCGATTCCCGTTCGTTCGGCCGCCCGAAGCAGGTCTTCTATCGCACTCGAATCCCACGGGCTCGGTCCGCCGTGTTCGAGGTCGATCCAGACGAAGTCGAGGCCGAGGTCACCGTAGAATTCCACGAGGGCCGGACTGTAGACGCTGTCGAGGACACCCAATGCAACCGACCCGTTTTCGAATCGAGCCTTGAGACCGTTTGTGCGTTGCAGCTCATCCATGGCAGCGATACGACAGGAGGGTGCAAAAAGGGGACCGTCCGAAACGGAGTGCTCCCATCTCTGTTCAGCATCGACCGTGTATCTCCTCGCCGTCGTCCACGTCGGTGTCGAGTCCGTCCCTGTGGTGGACGTGGGTGTGAACATCGCCGAGACGGGTTCTCTGCTGCGCTGTCTCGCTGTTTCGACCGCTTCCTGCCGAAGGTTCGCTTCGTTCGCCCCGTCGCGTTCGATATCTGCGGGGCTGAGGCCGAGTCGAGCGGTGGGGGCTCTACTGAACTTACGGCCGGTCGAGGTCACCGACCGAGACCCACTCGTTGTCAGCGTCGACGAGGTGGTTGACGCTCCCCGGGCCTCGGCCGACCACCGCTGGCGTGGAGAGTGTCGCGTGGGTGACCTCGACGCCGCGTTCGACGGCTGTCGGCAGGTCGTCGCCGTGAGCAAGTCTCGCGGCGATTGCGCTGGAGAGCGTACAGCCAGACCCGTGTGTCGCGTCGGTGTCGATACGTGGATTGGTGTACGTCGTCGTCTCGTCGGGCGTGACGAGTGAGTCGACGACCGACCCATCGCCCGTCTCGACGTGGCCGCCTTTCAGGAGCACGGCGTCCGCTCCCCAGTCGAAGAACTGCTCGGCGGCAGTTCGGATTCGGTCGGGTGTGTCGGGGACGATACCAGTGAGTTCAGCCGTCTCGTCTGCGTTCGGCGTCACGAGCGCCGCCTGCTCGAACAGGTCGGTGTAGGCGTCGATAGCACCCTCGTCGAGCAATCGGTCGCCAGACGTGGCGACCATCACCGGGTCGACGACGACCGGACCGTCGTACGCCTGCAGGCATACGGCGACCACCTCGACGGCCGGTTTCGTGGCCAGCATCCCGAGTTTGACGGCACCGACGTCGAAGTCGTCGTGGACAGCGTCGAACTGGGCGCGAATCGCGTCTGGCGGAAGCACCCGCGTGTCGGTCACGCCGCAAGAGTTCTGGGCGGTCACGCCGACGACCACCGACCCGCCGTAGACGCCGAGGCGGGTCATCGTCTTCAGGTCGGCCTGAATACCCGCGCCACCGCCCGAGTCGCTGGATGCGATGGTGAGTGCGTACGGCGGCGTCTCCGGGGCCGGCGACTGCACGCCGGAACTCGTCCGTTCCGTCACGGGTCACACCTCGATTCGGTGGATTCGGTCGGAGACGTCGAGGGAACTGTCTGCGAGACCCGACACGGCGTCGAGGAACGCCACCTTGTAACTCGCGGGGCCGTGATGCGTTCCGAATCGACAGTCTGCAGCCAGTTCGCCAGCGAGGCCGTACGACGCCGTCCCTGCTAGCGACGCCCGAAGTGGGTCGTCCAGCGCGGCGGCGAAAACGGCGAGCGTCACGCCCTGCATACACCCCGTTCCGACGACGTTCCCCATCATCTCGTGGCCGGTGTGGACTTCGTAGGCTGCCTCGTCTGTGGCGACGATGTCGGTCTCACCGGACGCGACGACCACGGCACCCGTCTCGCGGGCGCACGCGATGGCCGAGACGGCGATGTCGCCGTACTCACCGACCGATTCGACGCCGCGAACCTCCGCGTCTTCGCCCGCGAGTGCAGCTATCTCGCCGTAGTTTCCGTTGAGTACGTCCACGTCGAGGTCCGAGACGAGCCGGTTCGCCACGCGGGTCCGAGTCGGTGTCGCCCCGACGCCGACTGGGTCGACGACGAGGGGAACGTCGTTCTCGTTTGCCGCCGTTCCGGCGGTCAACATCGTCTCCTCGCCGCGCTCGCTCACGGTGCCCATGTTCAGCAAACACCCGTCCGAGAGCGCGACCATGTCGGCGACTTCACGGGCGTCGTCCGACATCACCGGGAGACCGCCCCAGTGGAGCGTGATGTTCGCGACGTCGTTGACCGTCACCTCGTTCGTCACCGCGTTGACGAGGGGTTCGGCGGATTCCACTGCATCGAGTGTCGCCGAGAGCGAGACGTCGAGCTCTGAGACGGTCATCGTCGTTCCCTCCCTGCTTCGACGGCGGTCGCGAGAGTTCGTGTCGCCCGTTCTGGATTTGACGCGTCGGTAATCGCAGAGACGACGGCGACGCCGTCGGCCCCCGCCGTGACTACGTCGACGGCGTTTTCCGGGGTTATCCCTCCGATTCCGACGACCGGAATCGAGACGGCATCAGCGATTGCGGCGACAGTCTCGACGCCGATTTCCGACTGTTCGGGAGTCGTCTCCTTCGACGACGTCTGGAAGACGGCACCGACGCCGAGGTAGTCGGCACCGGCCTTCGCTGCGGCCGTCGCGTCCGCGACGGTCGACACCGACCGACCGACGAGTGCGTCGTCGCCCAACTGTGCGCGTGCCACCTCGACCGGAACGTCGTCGTCGCCGAGGTGGACGCCGTCCGCGTCGACTGCCGCGGCGATGTCGACCCGGTCGTTGACGACGAACGTAACGTCCGCATCGGCGGTCATCGAACGGAGTTCGCGAGCGAGTTCGTAGCGCTCTCTGGCAGATGCGTGTTTCTCTCGAAGCTGTACGACGTCGATACCGCCGGCGATGGCGGACGACACCACCTCGACCGTCGAGCGCGACCCGGACAGGTCTGACTGGGTGACGAGGTAGGTGCCCATCGAGATATTCATCAGTTGTAGTAATCAGTGTTATCGCGAGCTGACAAAACAGTTGCCCCTGTCGTCGGTGTCGAAACAGAGAAATCCGATTCGGCGGGGGTGGTTCAGTTCAGGTCGGCCCGTCGGAACACCGTGAAGCCGACGGCGAGCGGGATCGCCGTCCACGCGGCGAGGACGAGTGCGAAGACCCACCATTGAGCGTAGATGGGAACGGGCCCACCGACGAGCGTCGCCGCGCCGGGAATCGACGGGTCGCTCGCGTGCAACACCACGGTGACGAGTGCGCTGTAGGCCCCCGATGGGCTCAGCCCTTCCAGAAGCAGGTACCAACCGGGGACCGGCCCGTTCGGAAACGACCCACGGACGACGAGGTGGACACCCTGTGGAACGAGGTCCCAGAGGAGTGCGAGGACGAGATAGACGGCGATACCGATAGTCATCGCCCGCGCTCGGGTCGCCGTCGACGCAGAGATGCCGATGGCGATGCCGACGAATGCGACGCCGAGCGCTGCAGTGAGGACGAGAACTCCGAGGAACGCCACGAGGGGCAACTCTCCGTAGACGCCCCACGCGAGGATACCAGCGATGAGGACGCCGATACCGATACCCGTGACGACGACGCCACTTCGACCGACGAACTTCCCGAGGACGACGCTCCCGCGTGCCGGTTTCAGGCCGAGCAAGAGCCGAATACTCCCAGACTCCCGTTCACCGGCGATTGCGAGGTAGGCGGCAACGAGGGCGACGATCGGCACGAGCATCGCGGCGAACTCAGTCGCAGCACCGAGTCCCATGAGCACCGACGCGTCGAACTCGGGTATGAGCATCGGGACGAGCGACGTGAGGCCCATGACGAGCGCGACGACGGCGACGAGTGCCCACAGCACTCGCGACCGAACGGCGTCGTCGAACTCCTTGGTGGCGATGACCTGCCAACTCATCGGTCTCCCTCCACGACGAGTCGGTCGTCGGTCGCATGCGTGTAGGCCGAAAACAGCTCTTCGAGTGATGCTTCGTGCGTCTCGATGTCGAGTACGGCGCTCCCACCGTCCCGCACCCGGTCGATGAGTTCGACCTTGGCGGAGGGGTTAGTACAGGTCGCTCTGAGGACGCCGTCCGTGACAGTCACGTCTGCGAGTCCCGGAATCTCGCTCAGGTCGACCCCGGTAGGTGCAGCATCGACCGCCAGTGCAATCGTCGCTCCCGTCCCGACCGCGTCTCGGAGGCCGTCGATAGTGTCGATGGCGACCAGACGGCCGCGAGCGAGGATGCCGACGCGGTCACACACTGCTTCGACCTGACTGAGGATGTGTGACGAGAAGAACACTGTTCCGCCGGCGTCGGCGTGCGACCGGGCCAACTCGCGAATGTCTCGAATCCCGTCAGGGTCGAGGCCACTCGACGGCTCGTCCAGGATGAGCACGTCGGGGTCTCCGACGAGCGCCATGCCCAGCGCGAGTCGCTGCCCCATCCCCTTCGAGTACGTCCCTGCGGGGCGTGCTGCCGCATCCGACTCCAGTCCGACTCGGTCGAGAATTTCGTCCGGGTCGTCGTCGCTCTCTTTGAGCGCGATGGCGTACTCGATGTGTTTTCGGCCGGAGAGGCGATGATAGAGGCTGTAGCCGTCCGGGAGAATTCCGACCCGTTTGTGAATCGCATCTGCTTCGTCCTGTGCGTCGTATCCGAGTACCGTTGCCGACCCCGAGGTCGGGCGAACGAAATCCATCAGCATGTCGATGGTGGTCGATTTCCCCGCACCGTTCGGTCCGAGGAACCCGAACACTTCGCCTTCTTCAATGGTCAACGAGAGGTCCGACACGGCGTACACGTCAGCCCCGTACCGCTTGGTCAGCCCGTCGGTCTGGATTGCCGGCATCGTCACACACCCTCCTCCGAAGACCATGGAGCACCATCGTCGCTTTCGTCGGAGAATTGTGGGGGCCAATCAGAGTTCATGAAGGAAGAGACGGTGCTCACAGAGAAATAAACCAATTGAGGATATTACATTTCGAGAATCACCGCCCTGGGGTCCAGATGACGGTGTGACGAACTCCAGATGACGGTGTGACGAACTCTGGTGCCCGGTTTCGGGTGTGCTATTGTACAGACGCGGAAGGCCGGTAGTTTGCGGAAGGCCGGTAGTTTGATTCTCACTGTCTCTCCTCGTTCCCGCAGTCTGAGACTCTGAGACGGGAGTTATCCTCCAAGACGACGAATCTCTGGACGGTGAGTACAGATGGTGTCGATCATCGTCGTCTACGGAAGTCGTGAGGGACAAACTGCGAAAGTAGCGGGCAAAATTGTCGAGGTATTCGACAGACGCGGACACGACGCAACCGCCGTCGCTGTCGAAGATGTCGATACCGAGACTGCGCTCGATTCGTTCGACGCGATACTGGTTGGGTCGTCGATTCACCTGGGCAAGCACGCGAAGACGGTGTACGAGTTCGTCCGCGAGAACCGTGACGTCCTCGACGCACGGCCGAACGCGTTCTTCCAGGTGTCGTTGTCGTCTGCCGTGCCAGACGAAGAGAAACAGGCCGAGGCGGCCGGGTACATCGACGAGTTCGTCGAAGCGACTGACTGGCACCCCGATCGAATCGCCAAATTCGGTGGGGCGCTTCGCTACTCCGAGTACGGGTTCCTCACGCGCTACATGATGAAGCGCATCGCCAAAGACGCCACCGGTGATACGGACACGTCACGCGACTACGAGTACACAGATTGGGACGAAGTCGAGGCATTCGCCACTGATTTCGCCGCACTCGTCGAGACGGGTGACACCGCCGCCGGCGGAGAACCTGAGGAGACGCAGGCGTGAGTTCACCAGCCGTTTCAGTTCCTCGGTCGTCCATCGTTGCGTCGGTTCTGACGCTCGGACTGGCCGTCGTCGCGACTGTCGTCGGACTCTTCGTCTCCGACTTCTACCGTGACGCACCGGAACTCGTCGCACAACTGTACGGACAAGACGCGCTGACGCTCGTCGTCGCGCTGCCCGCCCTCGCGGGGTCGCTGTACGTCGCCGCCCGTGGGTCGCTTCGGGGGTACGTCGTCTGGCTTGGTGTGACCGGCTATCTCCTCTACACGTACGCGTCGTACGCGTTCATGACCGCGTTCAACGAACTCTACCTCGTCTACGTCGCACTGTTCGGACTGACGTTGTTCACACTCGTCGGTGGGATACTCCGCCTCGACGCGACGACCCTTCGGGAGACGATGGGCGACCATCCAGTTCGTTCGTACGTCGCGTTTCAGGTGGCGGTCGCCGTGGTCGTCGCCGGACTCTGGTTGTCCGAAATCATTCCGGCCACGTTGGCGGAGACTATCCCGTCGAGCATCCGCGAGATGGGTGTGCCGGTGAACGTCATTCACTCGCTGGACCTCGCCGTCTTCCTCCCAGCGCTCGCCGTGACTGCGTACTGGTTGTGGCGCGGTGAGACACGAGGCTACGCACTGACCGGCATTCTGCTCGTCAAAGCGACGACGCTCGGGCTAGCCGTCCTGTCGATGGTCGTCTTCATGGCCCTCGACGGACAGACCGTGGTCGTTCCCCAGGTGGTCACCTTCGGTGCGTTCAGTCTTGTCGGCATCGTGCTTGTGTGGCGGTTCGTCTCCGCAATCGGGGCAAATTCGGTCACAACGTCGACTCGGACACCTGCCTCGTCCGGGGAGATTCGGTAGAAAAACAGCGACAGTGTCGCTTCCTCCGAACCGATACCGTTCGGGGCAAAGATAGCGAACCGCACACAGGTTTTTCTCGTCCTGAACAATTATACATTACAATGGCTGGTGGCGACTCTTCGCACGCGAATCGAGTCACGACGGCAGAGCATGGCTCCGTATTGAGCGACTTCCAACAGTTTCAGGACGCTCGTGGGTACGAGGTGACCGATGTCGCCGCCTACGCCGAGTTGGCGTCTGCGTTACGCGACGTCGTCGACGGCGAGGTTCGCTTCGACGAGTACACGCAGGTACTGTACGCCACCGACGGGTCGATATTCGGGGCGCGACCCGCTGGCGTGGTTATCCCGAAACACGCCGACGACGTACAGGCGGCTATCGAGACGGCGACGGCCCACGACGTTCCGATTTTGCCACGCGGTGCCGGATCCTCGCTGGCGGGACAGACCGTCGGCCCCGGGTGTGTCGTCCTCGACTTCTCGAAATATATGGACGACATCGTCTCCATCGACGCCGACGAACGACTGGCGACGGTGCAACCCGGCGTCGTCCAAGACGACTTAGACGACAGGCTCGCCGAATACGGCTTAAAGTTCGCTCCAGACCCGGCATCGTCGAACCGCGCGACTATCGGCGGCGGTATCGGTAACAACTCCACTGGCGCGCACTCGGTCAGATACGGTATCACAGACGCCTACACCGAAGAGCTGCAGGTGATACTCGCAGATGGAACGAAAATCCACACACGCGATGTCGTCGTCGACAGCGACGAGTGGGACGAACTCGTGGCGAAAGACGACCGTGAGGCGGCCCTCTATCGCACGGTTCTCCAGCTCGTCGAGGAGAACGAAGCCGAAATCGAAGCGCGGTATCCGACGCTCAAACGCTCCGTCTCGGGCTACAACCTCCACAAAGTCGTCTTCGAAAACGACGATGGCGAGACGGTCGTCAACCTCTCGAAACTGTTCGTCGGCGCAGAAGGAACACTCGGCGTCGTCGTCGAAGCAACACTCTCGTTGGTGACGGTGCCGGAAGAGACGGCGCTCGTCCTCTACGCCTACGACGACCTGATAGACGCGATGGCAGCGGTTCCGGACGCCCTCGACTACGACGTCAGTGCCGTCGAACTGATGGACGACGAGGTGTTCCGGATGGCCAGCGAGTCCAGCGAGTACGCCCAGTACGTCGAACAGATTCCAGATGGAACGGCGGCGACGCTCATGCTCGAGTTCGACTCGGAACTCCACGACGACTTCGAGGCGGCTATCGAGGAAGCCAACAGCCACTTCTTGCGGTCGGCGTCGGGCGACAGCGACACGGAAGAATCCGAGGAATCGGGCGGCAGCGGAACCGCCTTCGACGTCATCGAAGCCTACACCGACGAGGCACAGGCGAACCTCTGGAAACTCCGGAAGGCGGCGATTCCGTTGCTGATGTCGCTTCAGGGCGACCCCAAGCCGTATCCGTTTATCGAAGACGCCAGCGTCCCACCCGAGGAACTGGCGGAGTACGTCCAGTCGTTCGAGGAGGTGCTCTCGGACCACGGAACGTCGGCGGCGTACTTCGCACACGCCGGGTCCGGAACGCTCCACATTCGCCCCATCCTGAACCTCAAAGACGCAAACGGCATCGAGACGATGCACTCGATAACCGACGACGTGACTGACCTCGTGTTGGAACACCACGGGGCGTTTTCGGGCGAACACGGCGATGGGATGGCCCGGACCGAGTGGAACCCGAAGATGTACGGGCCGCAGTTGTGGGACGCGTTCAAGCAACTGAAGACGGCGTTCGACCCTGACTGGCAGTTACACCCCGGGAACGTCGTCTACCGCGACGACGACCCGGCGGATATGCGAGAACACCTCCGCTACGGCCCCGAGTATCAGTCGCTCGAACCGACGACAGCGCTCGATTTCGACGACGAAGGCGGGTTTTCACACCTCGTCGAGCTGTGCAACGGCTGTGGAACCTGCCGACAGACGGGGTCGGAGACGATGTGTCCGACCTACCGAGCGTCGAAAGACGAAGCAGAGACAACCCGCGGGCGAGCGAACATGCTTCGGGCGGCAATCAGCGGTGACCTCCCGGAAGACGAACTCTACACAGACCGCTTCCAGGAGGAAGTCCTCGGCCTCTGTGTGGGGTGTAAAGGTTGTCAGAACGACTGCCCGACCGGTGTGGATCTGGCGAAACTCAAAGCCGAAGTCAAACACCAACACCACGCGAAACATGGGTCGTCGTTCCGTGAACGACTGTTCGCACAGATAGACAACGCGGCGAGATTAGGGAGTACGCTCGCACCGGTTTCGAACTGGATGACGAAGATTCCGGGTTCGCGGATGGTGATGAACCGCCTGTTCGGCATCGCGCCGAACCGCTCGCTTCCGACGTTCACCCGCGACACGCTCGAAGGGTGGATGGCGAATCGAACGCCAGCGGTGCCCGCAAACGACGCCGCACACAAGGTCCTCTTGTTCCCCGACACGTACACGAACTACGTCACACCCGAAATCGGTAAGGCGGCGGTGCGGACGCTCGAAGCCGCAGACGTCCACGTCCGACTGGCAGAGAACGTCGCTGCCAGCGGGCGTGCGGCCTTCTCCAGTGGGTTCCTCGATTTGGCACGAGGACGCGCCGCGCACAACGTCGAAACGCTCGCGCCGTACGTCGAAGATAACTGGTCGGTCGTGTTCACCGAACCCTCTGACGCGGTGATGTTCCAAGACGAATATTACGACCTCTTGGATGCAGACGCCGTCACGACCGTCGGTGCGGCGGCCTACGGCGTCATGGAGTTCATCGACGTGTACCGTCTGGACGAGGCGTTCGACCTGCCGTCCCACAGCGTTGAATCGACGGGGGGCGCCGGTCAGGCCGCCGCCGATGGTGGTCGACCCGAATCACTGACGTACCATGGCCACTGCAACCAGAAGGCGCTGAACAAAGACCATCACGCAGTGGGCGTCCTCCGGCGAGTCGGCTACGACGTCGACCCACTGGATTCGAGTTGCTGTGGGATGGCAGGCAGTTTCGGCTACGAGACCGAACACTACGACCTCTCGAAATCTATCGGTCGCATCCTCTTCGGGCAGGTAGACGACAGCGACGGTGACACCGTCGTCGCACCGGGGGCGTCGTGTCGGACGCAACTCGGTGACCGTGACGGGGCCACGGACCGGCCACCACACCCAATCGAGAAAGTTGCCGAAGTAGTGACATCGTAGGAACGTTTAGGAACCCACACATAATTTTCCAGACATGGGTCTGTCGTGGCGTCGGATACTGCTCGTTGCAATCGTCGTTCCGTCCCTGATACTTGGCGGTGTCGTAACGGTCCAACTGCTGGACTACCGCCTGAACGTCGGCAGTTCGGCCCCCGCTGAAACGCCCGTTCCCGCGGACGCAACACCGGTGGAGATACTCGACCGGGGGACCGAACATCTCGAGTGGGACAGTCACACCGCGACCGTTCGGACTGGACTCGTCGAGCCCGGACTCCCGCTCGCGACGCTCGAGTATCGACACAACCCACGGACACGAACGCGTCTCTCGACACTCGTCACCCCGAACTCGGAGAGTGAGGAGGGTGTTCGTGAATGGCTTGTCGGCGTGACGTACGTCCACGACGCCCTCGCACGGGCGTCTACAGAGACTGTCTCTGCGCGTACCCGACCCGACCAGCAGTCGGCGCTTTCGGACCCGACGTGGAGTGAGGTACGAGTATCGCACCGAAGTCAACCTGCGCTCTACACGGAAGGCTACCGCGTGTTCGACGAGTACGACGCTCGCGAGGGGTGGTCGGTTCTCTCTCGGAACGAATCGACTGTCGTCGTCGGTGCGACGAACAAAACCGATTATGCACAGCTTAGCGGTATCGACCCATCGGCCGAATCGACGACCGGACCGTGTTCACTCCGCGTGTTCGTCTCCGTCGAGACTGGCCGAATCACTCGCATCGTCGAACAGAGTTGCTTCGGGTCGGAGCACATCTACACTGAGACGACGATTCACGACTACGGGACGACCGAAGTCGCTCGTCCGCCAGGTATTGGCTGGCCAACGCTCGACGAACTCCTCACCGACGTCAATCGGTACTGACGGACGACCGCTGATTCCAGAAAGCGATTCCCTTACCATATGTTTTTAGCCCTATGAGTGGGCACGTCACGGTAGACCATGACGGACGCACCAGAGGTTGGCGAACTCGCTCCACCAAATCGGACGCTGATGGGCCCCGGCCCGAGTGACGTACATCCTCGCGTACTCCGCGCGATGTCGACACCGCTCGTCGGTCACCTCGACCCATCGTTCATCGAGATCATGAACGAAGTCCAGGAACTCATGCGGTACACCTTCCGAACCGACAACCAGTGGACGATTCCCGTCTCTGGAACTGGGTCGGCGTCGATGGAGGCGGCCATCGGCAACCTCGTCGAACCGGGCGACACGATGCTCGTTCCGACCAACGGCTACTTCGGCGGTCGGATGCAGTCGATGGCCGAACGTGCCGGTGGGAACGTCGTTCACGTCGACGCGCCGTGGGGCGAACCACTCGACCCGGTCGACGTCCAGGAGGCGTTCGACGAACACCAACCCGACGTGTTCGGCTTCGTCCACGCAGAGACCTCGACCGGTGTCAAGCAACCGAACGTCCCCGAACTGACGAGCATCGCGCACGACCACGACGCGCTCGTCGTCGCCGACACCGTCACCTCGCTGGGCGGCGTCGAACTCGAAGTCGACGACTGGGGTATCGACGTGGCGTACTCCGGCCCGCAGAAATGTCTCTCCTGCCCACCGGGTGCGAGTCCGTTGACGCTCAACGACCGCGCGATGGACAAAGTGCTCTCGCGCGAGGAAGACCCGCGTTCGTGGTATCTCGACCTCTCGCTCCTCGAAGGCTACTGGGGCGAAGACCGAGCGTACCACCACACCGCACCCATCACGAACGTCTACGCGATTCGTGAGGCGCTCCGTCTCGTCGCCGAAGAGGGGATCGAGAACCGTTGGAACCGCCATCTCCGCGTCGCCAGTGCGCTCAAAGCGGGCGTCGAAGCGATGGGCCTCGGCCTGAACCCCGAAGACGAGTTCTGGCTCCCGAGTCTCAACGCGGTGCTCGTCCCCGACGGCGTCGACGCCGGCGAGGCCATCGACTACGTCCTCGAACACTACGACCTCGAAATCGCCGGCGGTCTCGGCGCACTCGCGGGCGACATCTTCCGCATTGGGTGTATGGGCTACTCCGCCAACCCGAAGAACGTCTCGTTCCTGATGACTGCGCTGGGTGAGGCGCTGGAAGCGCAGGGTGCGGACGTCGACGTCGACGCCGGCTTTGCGGCGATGCGAGAACAGTTGCAAGAGTAATCCGGCCTCACTCGCCGATAATTCGAGTTAATCCGGTTCAACGGTCCGTACAACCGGTGCAATCCGACCCCCACGATTTCTCCCTTTCATTATCCTCGCATCGTGAGTGGCGACTGGAGCAAATCACGATGAAACGAATCACGCTACTCGGCGTCGTGCTCGCAGTCCTCGTCGCGACTGCGGGCGTCGCCGCTGCCGCACCCGGTGACCGCGCAGACGAACAGCACGGAAACGACGCGGCCCAGCAGGGACCGCCGAGTGAACTCCCCGAACAGGTCCCCGACTTCGTGTCCGACATCCACGACACGATTAACGAGTTCCTCGACGGCGCGCTCGACGGAACGCTCGGCCCCGCAGTGAGCGACCACGCGGGCCAATCTACGGCGTCGAGTGACGCAGCCAACTAACCGAGTCGTCCACACACAACCAGCCAACTAACCCACCCACAACCATTCCCCTCACGAACACGTTTCTTTACATACCATGAAGCGGGCACTCCTCGCCACCGTCGCAGTGCTCTTCGTCGTCGGAGCAGGCGTTGGCCTCGGCATGGTCACCGGTTTCGGCCCATTCCCCGGCGGGGCCGACAGTGGCGACCAATCGACAGAACCGTTCCCGACACAGACTGGCACCTCGACTCCGTCGTCCGGCGACAGTGGCGACTCCGGCGGAAGCAGCGACGGGACGAGCGGTGACGCAAGCGGCAGCGACAGCACCGATGCTGCGTCGTCGTCACCGCCGTTCACCGTCACCATCAACCGCATCGTAGAGTGTGGACAGACCTGTCGCGACGTGACGAGCACGCTGACGAACCAGCAAGACACAGACGCGACAGGCGTCACCGTCTACAGTCGCATCTTCGCCGGCAACAGTACGGCGTCCGAAGACGAAGTGTGGCGCGGAAGTCAAGAGGTCGGTGCCCTCGACGCTGGCGAGTCGTTCTCGACGACCAGACGCGTCGAACTCTCGTACTCCGAGGCGTTCGCCGTCCAGCAAGCAGACGGCTGGATAACGGTGCAAACCACCATCCAGACCGACCAGCGGACGCTGACGTACACCGAGCGTCGAGACGTGACGTAAAAAGAGGGTTCGCGTCCGAGACGGTCAGTCGTCCGCCGAGGCGACGAGACGCGTTCGCCCCCGGAGACCACTTCCGCAACGACTTTTCGCGCCCACACCGAACGCCGGGTATGAACATCGAGGTTCGCGAACTGGCCGGTCTCGGCCCCGACGCCCGTCGTGCATTCTTCGAGCGCGACGCCGGCGTTACCGAGGTCAGGTCCGACGTCCGCGATATCGTCGAACGCACCCGAACAGAAGGTGACGTCGCCCTCCGCGAGTTCTCTCGCGAGTTCGACGGCGTCGAGGTGGGAAACATCGACGTGACCGATGCGGCCGAACGCGCCTACGACGAAATCGACGACGACGTTCGGACGGCTATCGAGACGGCGGCGGCGAACATCCGTGAGTTCCACGAACGGCAGGTCCCCGAAGACTGGCGCGAGGACTTCGACGGACCCGGAACGCGCGAACTCGGCCGTCGCTACCGACCGCTCGAACGCGTCGGCGTCTACGCGCCCGGCGGAACCGCCGCGTACCCGTCGAGCGTCCTCATGGGTGTCATCCCAGCGAAAGTCGCCGGTGTCGAGCACGTCGCCGTCGCAACACCGCCTGCAGACCCGATGAACCCCGTCACGCTCGCTGCGATGCACGTCGCAGGCGCGGACGCCGTCTACTCAGTCGGCGGTGCACAGGGTATCGCCGCCCTCGCCTACGGAACCGAGACGGTGAACGCCGTCCAGAAGGTGGTCGGCCCGGGCAACAAGTGGGTCACCGCCGCGAAGGCCGAAGTCCGCGGCGACGTGGATATCGACTTCCTCGCCGGCCCCTCCGAGATACTCGTCGTCGCCGACGAGACGGCGAACCCGCGATTCGTCGCCGCTGACCTCGTCGCGCAGGCCGAACACGACCCGAACGCGTCTGTCGTCGCCGTCACCGACGACGCCGACATCGCCGCCGACATCGTCGAAGAAGTCGACCGACAGGCCGCCGACCGAGAGCGAACGGAGACTATCGAAGCGGCGCTGGAGAGCGACGCATCGGGCGTCCTCCTCGCACGGTCGATGTCCGAGGCAGTCCTCTTCGCCGAAGAGTACGCCGCAGAGCACCTGTCGATTCAGGCCGACGACGACGAGGCGCTCTTGGACCGTATCGACTCGGCCGGGAGCGTCTTCCTCGGACCGTACACACCCGTCGCCGCCGGCGACTACGCCTCCGGGACGAACCACGTTCTCCCGACCGGCGCAGGTGCGAAACGGCAGGGGGGACTCTCGGTGGACCACTTCGTCCGGTCGACGACAGTCCAGCGACTCGACAGCGAGGCGTTAGCTGGCCTCTCGGAGACGATTACGACACTCGCCGACGCGGAAGGCCTCGACGCGCACGCCCAGAGCGTTCGCGAGCGATTCGAAGAGTAGACTGACTGACTCTGTCGAGTTCCGCTGGGGTCGATAGGAGTGACGTGCTGGATAGAGAGTGTGTTCAGCAAGCTCCGATAGAATAGAGAATTATTACTTTCATGATATTTACAATATGCTTATCATTACGCATTGAGTGATAGTGTCATGAGTAAGAAGAAGATGGCTCGAGACGGGCTCTCGCGGCGAACCGTCCTACTGAGAGGCGCGGTGTTCTCGGCCTCTCTCGGACTGGCTCTGACGACTGCGACGGGGCAGGTAGCGGCGATGAATAAAGCGGAACTGATCGAAAAAATGGCGAGCGAAGCCGGCTTGTCGAAGGCAGACGCGAAACGTGCCCTGGACGCGTTCACCACTGCGACCAGTGGGGCGCTGAAAAAAGGAGACCGACTGAAAAAGAGAGACACAGTCGCACTCGTTGGTTTCGGGTCGTTCAGCGTCTCGAAGCGCACGACTAGGGGGAACGGAAACGGGCTCACGGACGAGTCAGCAGTTGCCTTCGAGGCTTGCCCGGAGTTCGCGGCAGCACTCGGGCTCAGTCCCGGTGAGGGTGATAAGCACCGTGCTGAAGCCAGTTCCCGGTGTCACAATGCCGATGTCGTGATTGATGCAGAGCGAATCGCACGCGAAACCCGACGTGGAACAGACAGTGGGCTGTCGAAGGCCGACGCAAAGCGGGCTCTGGACGCGTTTATCAGTACGACGACGAGGACGCTGAAAAACGGTGAGAGCCTGTCACTCAATGGCTTTGGGTCGTTCAGTATCTCGAAGCGTTCCGCACGGACTGGACGCAACCCGCAAACCGGCAAAGAGATACAAATCGCTGCGAAGAACGTCGTGAAATTCAAGGCAGGGGCAGAGTTGTCCAAAGCCGTCAACTAGAGATGGCTCCGACCGGAACGCGTCCGATACGTTCGACGCGGGGGCGGTCTTGCGACAGACACGCGTGTTGTACTCAGCAGGTAGACTGGCGTAGTGTCGTCACGCCGAGGAGTAGGCAGGACGACACAACGTGCTCCTCTCACATCACTTCTTCACCGCACACCAGCCGGCGCCACAGTTATCCGTCCCCACAGTATAACGGGAAGTATGAGTACTGAATCCGCGAGTGGGAGCGGCGACGCGGCTATCACGGTCACGCCCGCCGCCGCGGACGAGGCCGTCTCGCTCCTCGAAAGCGAGTCGATGGACACCGACGTTGCCGGACTTCGTCTGTTCGTCCAGCAGGGGGGGTGCGCCGGACTCTCCTACGGAATGCGTTTCGACAACGAACCCGAAGACGACGATACCGTGGTCGAACAACACGGCCTTCGCGTGTTCGTCGACCCAGCGAGCATCAACTACATCGGCGGTGCGACACTCGCCTACGAAGGTGGGTTACAGGGCGCAGGATTCCACGTCGAGAACCCGAATGCGACGAGCAGTTGTGGATGCGGCGAGTCCTTCCGAACGTAACGTCCGACTTCTTAAGCCAGTTGCCTGCGAACCCACCTCCATGGCCGAGTTACAATCACATACTGTCGCCGAGGGACAGACTGTCTACGTCGCTCGTGACGAAGCCGAACGCGGGTCGAAAGGGGAGTTCTACGTCGTCTACGCGACTGAAGATGCGGAGACCCGCTGGGGATATCTCTGTGGCAACTGCGACTCGTTCGACACGGCGATGGATACGATGGGTCGAATCGAGTGCAACGAGTGCGGAAACGTCCGGAAACCCGAGGAGTGGGACGCTGCACACGAGTGAAACGTTCTCCATAATTACACATTCGTTTTCGAGTGGTATGGTATGACGTGACAAGCTTTATCATGTGACCAAGTGTAGGTAGACCTGCATGGCCCAGGCTTCGATGCCCCCTGTTCAGGAGGCTCGGTCAATCTTCGGCCGGTTAGGGTACACCGTCTCGGGGGACGGACCCCAACTGCTGGCCGAACACAAGTGGCGTACGGTCCAGGTGACCGCACTGAGTTCGCGTGAAGCGTCCGAGTGCCGACCATTACTTACAGATGGCGGAGACGATGCAGGCTATCGCCTCCGCTGTTTCGTGACGTGGGACGAGCACATCGAGACGCTCACAGAACGACTTCGCGGTGTCGACCTTCCGTACGAGTGGGCCATTATCGGCGTGTCGAATGGTGGTACCGACGACTACGAAGTAATCCGCGGCGCGAACACGTAGTCTCGCGCCCAAACGTTTTCTAAACCCACTGCCAACGGGTGGGTATGCCGAGGACCACGCAGTCGGGACTGCATCGGTTAGTCCGAAGTAGGCGACTCAACGCACTCCTCGCGTGGTTGTTCGTCGGCTTCCTCACTGCTGTCGCCATCGCGAGCGTCGTGACTAACAACGACCACGTCTGGGGTGGGTTCGCCCTCATCGTCGCCGCACTGACTGTTGTGCCCGCGATCGTGCATCGCGAAGTGCAAGCGATGCTCCCGTGGGAGGTCATCGCGCTCGCCTCGTTACCCATCGTCGCTCGCGTGCTCGTCCGAGGCGAGACGATCGGCGGAATGACGTTCACTGGACGCGTCTCGACGTATCTCGCCGTCGCTGCAATCGCGCTCATCATCGCCGTCGAACTCGACGTGTTCACGCCTGTTCGGATGAACCACTCCTTCGCCGTCTTCTTCGTCGTCATCGCGACGATGGCCGCCGCCGGTGTCTGGGCCGTCGTCCAGTGGTTGTCGGACATCTACCTCGGGACGGCACTCCTGTTGAACGGACGCCCCGAGGCGGTAATCGAGACGACGATGATGTGGGACTTCGTGGCCGCAACGTTCGCCGGGCTCCTCGCCGGGTTGCTCTTCGAGTACTACTTCCGCCGCCGGGCGTATTCGCGAGAACGCCTTCCGGCCGAAGTCGTCGAGGCCACCGAGTTGACCGAATCCGAAATGGGTGGGTCGTCGTGAAGATTCGTCGGATGCTCCGTATCGACGAGCATCGCCAGCGACAACTCTCGCGTGCGATGCAACTCATCCTCATCGGCCTCATCTTCATCGGTCTCGACCGGGGTAATCTCGGCATCATCGTCAACGCGTCTGTCGGCCTCGGCGTGACGTATCTCCCGGCGATTCTCGAACGCGACTACCGCATCCCGCTGGACGCCGGACTGACGCTCTGGATATCGGCGGCGGCGTTCTTCCACGCGGTCGGAACCGTCGGTCTCCCGGGGTCCGAAGCGAGTTTCTACGCCAACGTCTGGTGGTGGGACCACATGACACACGCGCTGTCGTCGTCCGTCGTCGCCGCCGCTGGGTACGCGACGATTCGTGCGGTAGACCTCCACAGCGACGCAATCTACCTCCCCGGGCGATTCATGTTCGTCTTCATCTTGCTGTTCGTCATCGCCTTCGGCGTCTTCTGGGAAGTCATCGAGTTCGGTATCTCTTCGGTCGCCGCCCTCGCCGGGACGGGGTCGGTGTTGACCCAGTACGGCCTCGAAGACACCCTCTTTGACCTCGTGTTCGATACGATTGGCGGCCTCATCGTGGCAATCTGGGGAACCGCCCACCTCACCGACGTCGTCGGTGCAATCCGAAGTCGACTCGACGGGTCGGAACGGTAATCCTCGCTCGTCACGTCGGCACGATAGGTTCTCCCCGTCACGTCGGCACGATAGTTTCTCCTCGTCACAGCATGCGTCGATTTCGCCACCCGTCTCCACATGACAACGGGGACGATTATTTGTGATAGTACGACAAATAGGTGGCAGAGATGGTGTTCAAGAAAATCACCCTCATCGGCCGGAGTACCGAGAGTTTCGATGACGCAGTCGACGACGCAATCAACCGAGCAGAAGAGACCCTTGCGGGTGTCAAATGGGTCGAAGTGAAAGAACTCGGCGTCGAACTCGCGTCCGTAGAGAACAGAGAGTACCAGGCAGAAGTCGAAGTCGCGTTCGAACTGCAAGCGAAAGCCGAGTAACGACAGACGAAATCGGTGTCGACGATACGAAGTCGGTGACGACGATACGAAGTTGGAGACGACGACAACTGGGTCGAACCGTGACCCACCAACGCCGTCGAGAATGCGAATCCCGACGGCTTCTTGTCTTCTCGCGTCCCCACATGAGAAACGCGAATGCCTCGTCTCCTCCACTACTCTGATATCGAGAACGTCTTCGACGACCCCGAGCGTGCGGGCCGCCTCGCTGGATGTATCGCTGCCCTTGACGGCGACGACACACTCGTCACCGGAACCGGCGACACCATCGCCCCCGGCGTCCTGTCGCTGGTCGAACGGGGCGGCCAGGCGCTCGACTTCTACGACGCAGTCGGAGCCGACTACGAGACGTTCGGTAACCACGAGTTCGACTACGGTCCGACGCGAGCCCGTGAACTCGTCGCTGCGAGTCGCCCCACGTGGGTCACCTGTAACATCCGCGACGAAGCCGGCGACCGGTTCGCCGCCGCCGAAGGCGCTGTCCCGTGGACGACTCACGAGGTAGACGGCGTGACACTCGGATTCTTCGGTGTGACCGACCCTGCGACGGGGTCTATCAACCCCGAAGCAGTCGAACTCACCTTCGACGACGCCTCCGACGCGGCGACCGAAGCGACGGAAGCGCTCCGCGATGCCGGTGCAGACGTGGTCGTCGCGCTCTCACACCTCGGGAGCGGTGACGACGAACTCGCCCGCCGATGCGACGTGGATGTCGTCCTCGGTGGCCACGTCCACGCCGAACGCGACGACGTCGTGGCTGGCGTTCCACTCGTCCGCCCGGGTGCGAACGGCCACGTCGTCTGGGAGATTCGAATCGATGGCGAGCGAATCGAAACGGTTCGGCATCGGACCGCAGAGTATCTCCCGGACGAGTCGCTCGTGGCCGCGCTCAACGGCCGTGTCGATTCCGCTGGCCTCGACGAGGTGCTCTGTCGTATCGAGCGTCCGATGGACCGCTCCGAAGAGACGGTGGCCGCCGGTGAGTGCCGCGTCGGCAACACAATCGCCGACGCGTACCGCTGGGCAACCGGTGCGGACGTGGGACTCCAAAACAGCGGGGGAATTCGCTCTGGCCCGCCTATCGGTCCCGAGATAACGCACGCGGACCTCGTGAGTCTCGTCCCGTTCGAAGAACATCTCGTCGTCGCCGAGCTGACGGGCGAAGAACTGCTCGCCGTCTTCGGTGCCGCCCGCGGGTCGAGTATGGGGTTCGGCGAACCCGACTGGTGGCACGCACACATTAGCGGTGCCCGAATCGTCTGGGACGACGACCGAAACGAAGTGGTCGAAGCGACAGTCGATGGCGACCCAATCGACCCGGATGCGCTGTACACGCTCGCGACGAGCGACTACATGCTTCACAGTACACAGGAGTTCCCGGCAGTGACGCAGGCCCACCGCGCCGGTGAGTTCGAGATTCAACACGAAGCACTCGCGCGCTACGCCCGCGAAGTCGGGTTCGACGCCGAGATCGACGGCCGAATCGAGCGACGAGCAAGTGGTCGTGCGGAGAACTGAAATGGGTCGGCGAGTCCGGAACACCGGCCACCTCGTCCGAGAAGGAAAGGTTGACGCACACCCAGTGAGTGTGTCCCGAATATGACACGGGTCGTGGTGCCGGTCCGATATCCGCTCTCCAAGCACTCGCGCGCGACGCTCGAAGAGGCGGTGCGAATCGCCAGAGAACGCGACGCAGAGTTGACGATTCTCCACGTCGACCTCTATCAGTCGAACCGCGGCGTCACGCGGACCGACCTCAAGCGCGCCGTCGAACGCGAGTTCGGCCCACTCGTTCGTGCGCGATACGTCGTCCGAAAGGGGTTCCTCGTCGAAGAGACCATCCTCGAAGAGGTGGCCGCCGAAGACGCCGATATCGTCGTCATCGGGTCGAAACAGGCGAGTCGCTGGCGGCGGATGCTTCGGCGGTTCCTCGACGACCCAGATATCGACGTCTTCCTCCGTGAGAAACTCGACGCGACGGTCATCACCGTCCGCGCAGACCACTGAGTTCGGACGCTCGCAACGACCACTCGCGACTCTCTCCTACGTTCGTGAACTATCCGTCTCAGATGATTCGACAGTCTCGCCACTTGCTTTCGGTGGTGTTGCGACACTGTGTCGCGCGCTGTCGGCACTGTCGCCACCGATCTGGAGCGACCCACTCGTGTCGTCGAAGACGACGTGGGTGTGCGGGTAGGCGAACTCGACGTTCGCGTCGGAGTTCTTGAGCAGGCTCCACAGTCGCGTCTGCACGTCCGACTGGATACGCGGCATCTTGTACGGTTTCATCGCCCAGTAGCGAAGGCGCAAGAGGACGCCGCTGTCGGCGTACGTGGCGATGTATGCGGTCGGTTTCGCCGGGTAGCGGGCGCTGCCGACGCGGATGTCCGGACCGCCTTCGATGACCTGGTCGGTGTCGCGGGCGGCGAGTTCTATCATCTCACGTGCCTCGGCGATGTCCGATTCGTAGGTGACGAGCACGTCGAGCGTCATCCGCGTGCGTTCGTCCTCGGCGGAGTAGTTGATGACGTCCCTGTTGCGGATGGTCGAGTTCGGCATGACGAGGAAGGTGTTGTCGAGGGTGAACATCTTCGTGTAACTCAGGTTTATCTCGTCGACGAACCCGCGAGTTCCGTCGTCGAGTTCTATCATGTCCCCGATTTCGTAGGGCTGGTCGAAGAGGACGAACACGCCGTTGATGATACTCCCGACGATGGGTGCGAGGACGATACCGAGAACGGCCGAAAACACCGTCACCGAGAGGACGATGTTCCCGATCTCAAGGCCGAGGATGGTCGCCGCAACGGCGGCCCCGGCGAGAAAGACGGACAGACGGACGATACGGAGGACAGTCTGTGCGACGCTCTGGCGGGTAAACTGCCGCGCAACTGTCCGACCCAGTAAGCGCACGACGAACTTCGAGACGACGACGCTGAGGACGATGACGACGAACGCCGTGACGTACTGCCATCCGGGAAAGAGCAGATAGTCCGGAATGAAGTCAGGGGCCGTCACGAGGCCGGATTGGAGTGGCACAACCACGGTGGGCAATCCCGCGTCCGGGACGTTCGAACCGACACGTGTTGCAGTGTCTCCCACGCTGTGGACTCCGTGCATAGAAACAGCAACGTAGACCGCTGAAAAAAGGGTTGTCACTCCGGTGGTTCTGGGTGGAGTGAACGACTATGCGGCACTAGAGCGTACTGGATAGTATGGATACCACAGCGATGTCTCACCCGACGTTCCACATCTCCCACGACGAACCCCCGAGTCAGGTTCTCATCGCTGGCTTCTCTTCGTTCGGCCTCGCCGGACTGACCGCCGTCGATTTCATCGTCGACCATCTGGGCCTCGAAGAGACTGGACATCTGACGGTCGAAGGAGTGCCGACTGTGACGCCGTTTCGTGACGGCCACCCCCTCCACCACACGCGATTGTACTCTCGGTCTGACCTCGACGTGACACTCCTCGTTGGAGAACTGTTCGTTCCGGCGGAGTTCGCAGGGCAGTTCAGTCGAGACATCACCGACTGGATGACCGACCACGACGTCGAAGAACTCGCCGTCCTGACGGGCGTCCCAATCGCGCACGGCCCGGAGGAACACCGCGTCTTCTACGTCGCAACCGACGACTACCGAGACGCACGTCTCCAGCACGTCGATATTCCGCCGATGGGACGGGGATTCTTTGGCGGAACGAACGCGGCGTTGGTTGAACGCGGCATCGACTCACCACTCGGTGTCGGCGTCTACGTGACGCCCGTGCACGCGCTCGTGCCGGACGTCGAAGCAGCGATCAGACTCGTCGATGCCGTCGACGAGGTCTACGGATTGGGCGTGGACTCCCAACCGCTCGAATCGTTCGCAGACGACGTGGGCCAGTACTACGGCCAACTCGCCGACAGAATCGAAGAGCGCCAGGCTGACCTCCCGGAAGACCGGATGTACATGTGAGTCGTTGGAGCGGGACTCTGGTGAGCGTATATCGGCGATACAGAAGGTGAGGAGCCGTCAGGTGTCGTACCCGGCGGGCAGGCCGAATCGGACATGTAACTAACACATACCACCCATTTTCGAAATTCGGTGCTACTCGGATATCAGTAAATGACTTAGGGGATGCGTGAGAGGTCACATCTATGGCTGATGAACTGCGGCTAACGATGGAGCGCGTCGGCGAGCGCTTCAGCCTCGGCGAGTACGAGATAGACGCCTATCTGGCCGTCCTCGAACACGGCCAGTTGACCGCGAGCGAGATTGCAGACCGAACGAGCATCCCGCAACCTCGTGTGTACGACACGGTTCGGAGTCTCTCGGACCGTGGGCTCGTCGAACTTCGCGAGTCGCGACCGATGAAAATCGTCGCTGTCGACCCGGAAGACGCCTTCTCGAACGTGAAGACGTCGCTCGACGAACTCATCGAAGAGCTGGAAGCACGGTACACTGCTCCCGCACGCGACACCGAGGCAGTCTCGCTCGTCAAATCGCGTTCGACTATCCTTCGGTACATCGAGGAGATTATCGAGTCCGCCGAGTACGAACTCGTGTTGTCGCTGACGCCCGACCTGCTTCGTCGCTTCCGCGACGACCTCGCGGCCGCTATCGACAGCGGCGTCAGCATCGACCTGCTGGTGACGCCCGCGTCCCGTGCGCCGCACCCGGACGAGTTCAACTACCTCGACGTGGCGACTATCGCCCGTGCTCGCCGCGGTATCACCTCTCCCGTGCTCGCGGTCGCCGACGGTGAGTACTCCATCTACGCGACTCAGGACGCGCTGCGAGACGACCGCGACCGCTACGGCGTCATCTTCAACCGCTCTGCGCTCGGCTTCCTCGTCAGCGGGTTCTTCGGGACGGTGCTGTGGTCCACCGCAGAGACCATCGTCGCGACTGGCAAGCGCCGCCCCTTCCCACGCCGCTACGCGTCCATCCGCCGGGCCGTCAAGGATATTCGTGAGATAGAAGGCGATTTCTACGCCTCCGTCTCCGGGCGCGACGTCGAGAGTGGAAACCCCATCGTCGTCGAAGGGCGCGTCATCGAGACGGCCTTCGAAGACACCGAAGAAGTCGCATCGCTCCACATCGAAACCGACGAAGGCGTCGTCGAAGTCGGTGGTCTCGTCGCAGCACTCGAAGACGTCGAAGGCCAGGAGATACTGCTTGGTCTCGACGAAGTGCCGGACCGCGACCAGTTCGACTAATCACTCTGGTTCGCGCCGAAAATCGTCGAGTCACAGACCTGACCTGAACCGTCTCTTCTTCACTAAACCGTCTCATCCGCTCTGAGTCGTCCCATCCGCTCTGAACCGTCTCTTCCTCACTAACCCGTCCCATCCGCTCTGAACCGTCCCATCTCACTGAACTGTCTCGATTCGTTTCTGCGTTAGAGACGAATTCGCGTCTATTCGTCGCCGAACTCGTAGACGACTGCGCCACAGTCTGCACACCCGAGCACCTCGTGTTCCGGCGAGTCGTAGATGCCGGCCGTGCCGCCACAGCAGTTCCGGACCGTCGTCTCCTCGACGGGGCCACCACAGTCCGGACAGACTTCGGCGAACATCCGGAGCGGTTTGGTCGCCGCGAGCGAGACCATCGGGTCGACCTGCCGTTCGGTGACGGCCAGCAGCGTCGCCACGTCGGCGATGGCCTGTGGTCGCGAAATCCACACGGACATCGACGGCCCGTCGATGGAGATTCCATCGAACTCGGCCGAGACCTCGGCTTCGAACGGGAGCGCTGCGGCGACAGCGTCTGCCAGTTCGTCGTCCGACGCGTTTCGGAGCGTCGCCATCGTCGACTCCCAGTCGTCTCGTGCGCCGTCAGTGAGGAACAGGCCATCTTCACGTTCGACGAGCACGTCGGCGTCGAGCAACGTCGACAGCATCACGTCCGGGTCGACGTTCGCGTCGAGCGTCTCGGACTTTCGGGGTTCGTCGTCGTGTCCGAAGACGCCGCCGAGGCCGACTGCCGCGACGAGACGTGGCGCGAACGTCGGCGTTCCGGGGACGACGTAGCCTCGCAGGTAGACCAAGAGCGCACCGATAGCGAGGACGACGAATCCGGCAGGCAGCCACAGCACGCCGAGTGCGAGTCCTGCGAGAGCGACGATGGCAGCGTTCACGACTGTACACGGGACGCACCGATTCTCACCGGTGTGTTCGGGTCGTTTCAGTGAGTCGATGACGGACATGGATAGAAAATTGGTCGTGAGGGTGTTTCGCTGTTGGGATATCGTCTCAGTTCGTCGGCGTCGTCTCGACGGTATCGAGGCGAACTGCGTGTCCCGACTCGGACGAGCGGTAGATTGCGTCGATGACGCGCTGGACAGAGAGCGCCTGTTCGACCGTGTTTCGCTGTGGATGTTCGCCCGCAGCGACTGCGTCGAGGAAGATTTTCTGCTCGGATTTGTGGGTGTCGTTGGTCTGCGTCTCTACGTCGACAGTCGAGAGGTGGTTGCCGCCACCGACGCCGCCTTCGTAGAACTGCAGCTCCTGGCTGGCACGGTCGAATCGCGCACCACCGTCGGTTCCGCGGAGGAAGAACTCGTCGTTGGTCGGGCGGTTCGTCGCCCACGCGACTTCCAGCGAGATCGTGGTTCCCTCGTCGGTTCGGATGAAGGCGCTGGCAGAGTCGTCCACGTCGAACCCGTCTGGGCCGATGTCGTCGCCCCACATCTGGACGAAGGTGTAGTCGTCTTTGTCACCGAACTCAGACCGGGTGACGCCGGAGACTTCGACGACATCTGGGAAGTCGAGGAAGTAGAGTGCGAGGTCGATCGCGTGGACGCCGATGTCGATAAGTGCGCCACCGCCGGCGATGTCTTTCGAGGTGAACCACGACCCACGGCCGGGGATACCACGACGACGGACGTAGTTGGCTTCGACGTGCGTGATGTCGCCGAAGCGGCCGGCCTCGTAGTTGTGGCGGAAGACTTCGACCGGGTTTGCAAAGCGGTTGTTGAACCCGACCATACAGAACCCATCCGAGCGCGCTGCGGCCTCGGCGATGCGTTCGGCAGATTCTAACGAGTGTGCGAGCGGTTTTTCGAGGAGCACGTCGAGGCCGGCGTTGAGGGCCGCCACTGCGTACTCTTCGTGGAAGCGGTTCGGCGTCGTGATGACGACCGCGTCGACTTCCTCGAACAGTTCTGCTTTCTCCTCGTAGGTGTTCACGTCGTACTTCTCTGCGAACGTCCGGCGGGCGTCTGCCTGAATGTCGAGGCCGCCGACGAGCGTCGCACCGAGGTCGACGAGACGGTCTGCGTGGTGGTGTCCGATGTTCCCGAGTCCGACGATGCCGACTCGGACGGATGGCGCTGTACTCATAAGCCAATCGTTAACTACAGTAGGTGTTAAGTTTCACGTTCTTTGGTCTGATTTACCAGAATCGACAGAAGGAAAGCGAACGCCTGGTGGAGGACGTTCGAGAAATCGACCACCGAGGCGAGGCGACGTCAGGTTAGTAGAGCTGTTCTTCGCGTTCTTCGCGTTCTTGCTCGCGGCGTTCCTTCTCTTTGATTCGGCGACGGCCACGGAGGTACTGCCGGCCCTTCGGGATGAATTTGTTCTTCACGTCGAGGAGGAACGAGACGATGCCGTACGCCCAGAAGAAAAACAGGACCGTCATCCCGCCGAGGTAGAACCAGCCGAGTTCGTTGACCATGGGTGTGTGATACAGGTTAGGCCGAATAAACGTTGTGTGGGAGTGCCGGACGTTCAGTCGTCGCTTTCGGCTTCCGTGCCGGTCGGCCCACTCGTCTGAATGCCGCTTTCGATACCGTGACTGAGGGCCTCACCCGTCTCGGTGTCGAAGAGGTGGACTCTCGAGCGGTCGAGAATCACGGTGACGTCTTCGTCTTCTTCGATGTCGGTGTCGGGAGCAACACTCATCAGCAGTTGGTCGTTCGTCGCGACGGCCTCCTCGTCGAGTTTCGTCTCCGCATCCTCTTCGAGTTTCAGGTAGACGAAGATTTCGTCACCCATCGGTTCCAGCACGTCCGTCATCGCGTCGAGTTCGTGGCTCGGGTTCGTCACGAGGCCCCGGTCGTCGGTGAGGTAGACGTCTTCAGGGCGGATGCCCAGTGTGACGTCTTGACCGACTTCGACGCCGACGTCTGCCGGGTCGAACTCGATGCTCACGTTCTGTGATACGAAGCCAGCGTCGGTAACCTCGCCGTCGAGGAAGTTCATCGACGGCGACCCGATGAATCCGGCGACGAACAGGTTCGACGGTTCGTTGTAACAGACCAACGGCGGGTCGATCTGCTGGAGTTGACCGGAGTCGATGACTGCGATGCGGTCGGACATCGTCATCGCCTCTGCCTGGTCGTGCGTGACGTAGATGATGGTCGTGTCCAGTTCCTTGTGCAGGCGCTGGAGTTCCGTTCGCATGTGGACGCGAAGTTTCGCGTCGAGGTTTGCGAGCGGTTCGTCCATCAGGAAGACGCCGGGGTTGCGGACGATAGCGCGGGCGATAGCGACGCGCTGGCGCTGCCCACCGGACATCTCGTCGGGCATGCGTTCGAGCATGCCTTCGAGTTGGACGACGTCTGCGGCGCGGTTGACACGTCGGTCGATTTCCTCTTTGTCGTAGTTGCGGAGGCGAAGGCCGAACGAGATGTTATCGTACACGTCCATGTGCGGGAACAGCGCGATGTTCTGGAACACCATCGCCACCCCGCGGTCCTTCGGCGGGAGGTTGGTGACCTCGCGGTCACCGATGAAGACCTTCCCCTCCGAGGGGATGGTCAGTCCCGCAATCATCTCCATCGTCGTCGACTTCCCACATCCTGACGGACCGACGAGACAGATGAATTCGCCGTCCTGGATGTCGAGGTTCATGTCGTCGACAGCCGTTACATCGTCGTAGTGCTTGCTTACGTGTTCGAGTTTGACGTCTCCCATGGTTACTCCTTCAGTGCTCCTGCAGTTAGTCCGCTGACGATACGTTCCTGTGCGATTATGACAAGGATGGCCACGGGTAAGACTCCCACGATGGAAGCAGCGGCCATCAGGTTAAACGGCGTGTCGAACTGGCCCTGATATTTCAGGATACCAGCGACGATTGGTGCCCACGAGGAGGCCTCACCGTTGTTCATCAGGAACGAGAAGAAGAACTCGTTGTAGACGGCGATGAACGTGAGGACCCCTGCGGTCGCCACGCCGGGTGCCGACAGTGGCACGATGACGCGGAAGAGTGCGCCGAGTCGCGTGGTCCCTTCGACCCGTGCTGCATCCTCCAACCCGTCGGGAATCTGTCCGTAGAAGGTCGTGAGGATGAAGATTGACAGCGGCAGGAACAGCGCGCTGAACGGGAACACCATCGGTGCCGGCGTGTTGAACAGGTCCGGCGACGAGATGGTGATAAACCCGATGCTAATGGCGGTGTTGCCGGTGAACAGTTCGAACAGCGGGATGAGGAACGCCGCTGGCGGGAAGTACGAGATAGCCAGGATGCCGAGCATCAAGAGGCTCTTCCCGGGGAAGCGGAGCCGTCCGAAGACGTATCCCGCGAGGCTCGCGAGGAGCAACACGATAATCGTCGTCGTGATGCCCAACACGAAGCTGTTGAACATGTACTGGTGGAACGGGACCCGTTGGAACATCTCGATGAACACCGCGGGATTGAACCCTTTCGGGAGCAGCCCCATGTTCGAGATGAGGCGATTCGGCGTGAGCGCGATGACCAGGAGCCAGTAGAACGGGAACAGCGTCGTCACGAGGAAGAACACCATCGCAACGTAGAACATCGAACGGTACGCTCTGTCCGGGTTCTTGATGGCCTTGTTTACCCACCGGCCGAGTGGCCCGCGTTTCATCTCTGCATCGTCGGAACCGAGGCCGATTCCGGAGTTCTGGTTGGACATCTTAGATTCCCTCACTGGCGAAGTTCACGATGTAGACGGAGACCACGATGGCGATGATGCCGGCGGTGATGAACGCCACAGTCGCCGAGGTTCCGTACAGCGGTGCGTTGAACGTCGTGACGACCAGACACGAGAGTGACGGCACGGTCTGACACCCTGCCATCGTCTCGATGATACCGTAGACGCGCATCGCGTCGATGGTGCGGAACAGCATCGCGACCAGCACCGTCGGCAGGATGAGTGGGAAGGTGATCAGCTTGAACTGCTGCCAGCGCGACGCGCCAGCGACCTTCGCCACGTCGTACAGCGAGCGGTCGATACTCTGCATCCCTGCGAGGATGAGCAGCGCCATGAACGCTGACGTCTTCCAGACGTCGGCCACGATGATGAGGAACAACGAGTCCGCGGTGTCACGGAGTGGCGTCGTTCCGATGAGGCCGAGTTGGTTCATGATGGCGGGGTCGCTCGACGTCCCCACGAGGAATCCGATGTTCGGTTGGAACATCAGGAACCAGATCATCCCCTGAATGACGATGGGCACAGCCCACGGGATGATGATGGCGACGCGGACCCATCGTCGACCACGGAAGTCCTGGTCCAAGATGAGCGCCTGGCCGAAGCCGATGAGTGTTTCGAAGAGCACACTGAACACGGTGAAGATGAGCGTCACCATCAACGCGCTCGAGTAGATGTCTGTTACGAACGGGAACTGTGTCGTGAACGTCGGGAGGAAGGACGACGGGAGCGCGAAGTCTCGCGCACCAGTGAACAGGTCGACGTAGTTCTGAATCCCAACGAACTCACCCAGTCGTGCGGTCCCCGTAAGCTGGTCTGCGAACAGCGACATGCTGAACGTCGTCGCCAGCGGGTAGACCGCGATTACCCCCAAAAGGATGAGTGCGGGCGTCAGAAGCAAGTACGCGAACTGCGTCTCCGAGAGCGTCTCCATCCAGTTGACGGCTGACGCATACGGACCTGAGCGTCGAGGCTCAGACAGTGCCTCCCCCGATTGTTGTTCTGTAGCCATGACAATTGATAACGAATGTGGGTGATATTACGTCTTACCCAAGACGGAGTTTACGAGGCGCTCTGCTCGATCTGCTCGAGTTGCGACTTGAGGTCGGACATCGCCTGTTCGGGCGACTTCTCTCGGGCCATCGCGTTGTTGACCTCTTGAGAGACCTTCCCGGACTGCTGTGGCCAGACGACGGTGACCGGACGCGGGATCGCGTTGTTGCCAGCGACCTTCAGCGCGTCGAGGTAGCGACCGATGACTGGGACTTCACGTGCACGGTCGGAGTCGAGCAGGGACGGACGCGGTGGAATCCAGCCGATAATCTCGAAGAGGTCGAGCTGGAACTGCTCGTCCTGCATCGCTCTGAGAACCTGAACTGCCGCCTGCTTCTTTCGGTCCGGTGCGTTCGGGTTCATCGTCATGTGCCAGCCACCGAGCGCAGCGACGGGGCCACCGGTGCCCTCGTACATCGCCTCGTCGGGGGTGACGCCGTACGGAATCGGCATGACGCCGAGGTCTTCTCCGAAGACGTCTTCGGCACCGTTGATGTTGATGGAGTACGGCCAGTTGCGGTGCATGACTGCGTTTCCATCGGTGAACGGCTTGCGGGACGTTTCTTCGGTCCACTGCAGGACTGCTTCGGGTGCGATGTTGCCCGTGATACCGTCGAGCGCGTGCTCGTCGTTCTCGCCGTGAATCATGGTGCGGACCATTCGGATGGCGTTGAGGACAGGTTCTTCGTCGACCGTAACCGGTCGGTCACCGATGGGGCCGAAGAGGTTCTCGCGGCCACCGAAGTAGGCACCGCCCCACGAGGTCATGAACTCGTTGAAGTCACAGCACGAGAGTCCCTCGTAGACGTCAGCCTGGAACGTGTACCCGTTGTCGATGTCGGAGTTTGCATCCAGCGCTTCCTTCGTGATTCGTGAGAAGTCTTCCCACGACATGGACTCGGTCGCCCACGTGTCGAAGTCGTCGTCGGTGTAGCCCGCGTTCCGAAGCAGGTCCTTGCGGTACTGCATCGTCGGGAAGTCAGGGAACAGCGGCTGACCGTACAGGTCGCCATTGGAACCCTTCGCCGTCGACACACTGGCTTCGAAGTACTCGTCTTCGATAGTCGAAATCATCTCCGACGGGAGTGACTGCGAGAGGTTCTGCAACTGGTTCCGTGCGATGAACGGAACCGTCCACCCGCTGTCCATCATCAGGAGCGTGGGTTCTTCGCGACCACCGTTCAGCCACTGCTGGTACTGCGCCTGGCGGTTGTCCGTAACCTGCGACCCGGCGACGATTTCGACCGTGATGTTATCCGGGAGGCCAGCATTGCTGAGTGCCTGCTGCACCTCTGATTCCGCGTCTCCGACACGCGTGTCGGCAGCCCACTGAATCGTAATCTCTTCGGTCGTTTCTTCGGTGTCAATCGGCGTGTCGGTGTCTTCGTTGCCGTCACCGCCGCCGTTGCCGTCACCGCCGCCGTTGCCGTCACCGCCGCCGCCTGTACTCACACAGCCGGCCAGTCCTGCTGCGACACCAGACGCCCCGGCAGCTTTCACGAAGCTGCGACGAGAGACGCCATTCCGCTTGCCCTTGCGAGAGTCAGCATCAACCATTACAGTTTGTACTCTACAATTAGTGATTATTTATAGTTTCGGTGACGGCTACTACCGCTGTTGTAGTAAACTGGTTGTCAGTAATCCTGTCACTCCGCAACCCCGGCTAGCGAAGCGAACCGACATATATCGAATATGTTTGGCGTACTGAAACTTAACTCCCCCCGCTATGAACCAGTCGCGTACGCTCGCGGAGTTGCTGGTGAGCTTTCTCAGTGGATGTCAGCATATCCACGTGTCATCGGACCGCTCGTCCGTGTTTTCAGCCATTCACGGGAGTGGTGACCCCATTCGACGACGAGAGCACGTGTCGGTGGCGGGAACCGATGTGACGTGCGAGACTCGCCCACGGGGCCCGGGAGGCGTAATCGCTTTATTCGCCCCTCTGGAATCCGGGGTGTATGGATGGGCGCACACGCGAGTACCTCGAAGGTCGCTTCGGTGATTACTACCGAAGTACCGACATCCCGCTCCCCCCTGCACCGAACGAACGGGAGTGGGGCGTCATCCCGTGGTCTGCGGGCGGAACACGGATGCACCGTCACCAGTCGCTGCTCGACCTTGGCGACCTGAGTGACTATCTCGCTCGGAGCGCGCCCCGGCACGTCTACTTCTCGTCGGCCCGATTTGCCAACCCCGGTGCGTCGTCGATGGACGACAAAGAGTGGCGCGAGGCGGACCTCGTCTTCGACATCGACGCCGACCACCTCCCGGGTGTCGACCCCGAAGAGACACCCTACGCGGAGATGCTCGACGCAGGAAAACGAGCGCTCTTGGACCTCCTCGATATTCTCGAAACCGACTTCGCGTTCGAGGAGATGCAGGCCGTCTTCTCTGGTGGCCGGGGGTACCACGTTCACGTGCGCGACGAGTCGGTTCGCGGCCTCGACAGCGAAGCACGTCGCGAAGTCGTCGATTACGTCCGCGCCATCGACCTCGACTTCGACGGCCTCATCGAGACGCGCCAGTACGGGACGACGACGCGACGCGTCCTCCGCACTGAAGGCGGGTGGGGCCAACGCACCCACCGGCGACTCCTCGCGTTCATCGACGACCTGATGGAGCTCGAAGAAGCGGCGGCCCTCGAACGGTTGAAGGAACTCGACGGCATCGGCGACGGACGCGCGAAGACGATTCTCGGCGCGTTCCGGAACAACCCCGATGCAATCCGTGAGGGGAACGTCGAAGCAGGCGGCCCCGGTGTACGAACGCTCGTCAACGCGCTCGCGCGCGAAACGATAACTGAGGAGACGTCGCCGATAGACGAACCTGTGACGACCGACACGAAACGCTTGATTCGGCTTCCGAAGAGCCTCCACGGTGGGTCTGGTCTCGTCGTCGAACCGCTCGACCGCGACGAAATCGAATCGTTCGACCCGCTGGTCGACGCCGTTCCGGACCGATTCCGTGGCCGTGACATAACGGTCGAGGTCACCGACCCCGGCACGGTGACTTTCGATGACGATACCTTTACACTTGAGTCGGGCGTGCAGTCAGTACGCGAAAGCCTCGGGGTGTTTCTCATGGCCCGCGGTCGAGCAGAGAAGGTGACAGAATGAACGTAGACGAACTCAGGAGTGTGCTGCGGACGGAGCGACAGAAAGATAGCTTACAGCAACTCCGTGAGTCGTTCTACGAAGACGTCGCGGAGTTCATCGCCCAGCAGAA
Organism: Haloferax sp. DFSO52; assembly: GCF_048158745.1. NCBI lineage: Archaea > Methanobacteriati > Methanobacteriota > Halobacteria > Halobacteriales > Haloferacaceae > Haloferax > Haloferax sp. DFSO52. The sequence goes on from NZ_JBLOPB010000002.1 coordinate 1,041,681, forward strand.
GGCGATACGAAATCAGAAAGCCGAGGAACTCGGCACCCACTACTCCCCGGAGATTCGGCGTCTCACCGACGAAATCGAGACTGCCGAAGAAGTCGTCATCTCCATCTACGAACGCCGCGTCGGCAAAGTCGTCAAGGCCGCCAGTTTCGCGGCCGCTGGGATGTCTTCGTCGACGGAGGGCCTCACCCACGAAGAAAAACGTCTCTTCGAGGACCTCGTCACGCGAATCGAAGAGAACCGAGCCACTGTGCTCTCGACGCTCGAAGACGTGGCCGCCGACGAAAACGTGAACCCGGACGTTAGGGGAGACTCCGTCACGACAGACGAACCCACGACACTGGAGTCGTCGTCGCCGTACCAGTCTGAATCTGAGATGGCCACGTCGTCGTCGTCGTCGACCGAGCCGGCGATACCGCCGGACGAACCCGACCCGGGACAGACACAGACCGACGCGTCTACATCTCCGTCACCCACCGACGCCGCAGGCGACGTTCTCGCCGACGCGATGGGCGGTGGGGCGGACACCGCATCGGATTCGACCGACGCCACAGACGGACGCGACGACGAGTCGTCTCCCACCGACCGGTCGACTGACGAGGCACGGACCGTCATCGGTGACGATGTCACCGACAGTCCGTCGCCGACTTCCTCGGCCGACGGTGCCGGTTCGAACCCCGAATCGGACGAAGAAGACCCTCTTTCGGGACTCGCCGACGACCGCCAGACGGTTCGCATCACCGCCGACGTCGGGACTATCTTCGGCGTCGACGAACGAGAGTACGAACTCGCTCGCGAAGACGTCGTGACGCTTCCGTCGGCCAATGCGGACCCACTCGTCGAACGCGGTGCCGCAGAGAAACTCGAGTAGGAAACATCCTTCAGTTCGCCGTTCGAACCGATAGCTATGCTCGCTATCGGAGACGACGCTCCCGACTTCGAACTCACAGACCAGCACGGCGACACGACCTCGCTTTCAGACTTCCGCGGTGAACACGTCGTCGTCTACTTCTACCCCCGCGCCGACACGCCGGGATGTACGACAGAGGCGTGTGGCTTCCGCGACGCGTGGGACGAGTTCACCGACCGCGACATCACGGTTCTCGGTATCAGCGACGACCCCGTCTCGGACCTCGACTCGTTCGCCGAAAAGTACGACCTGCCCTTTTCGCTCCTCTCTGACGAAGACGGGACGGTATCCACGAAGTACGACTCCTACGGCGAAAAGAACATGTTCGGAAAGACGTTCGACGGCGTCTTCCGCAACACCTTCGTCGTCGGTCCAGAGGGCACAATCGAACACGTCTACCAGGGCGTCTCTCCAGACGGCCACGCCGAAGAGATTCTCGCCGACATCGACGGCTGAGAACAAACCCGACGACCGACGCCTGAGTATGTCCCTGATGACCGACGGCTGAGAACAAACTCGACGGCCTCCGCCTGCGTATGCCCCCGACGACAAACGCCTGAAACCGCCGCATGGCGGCGATTTTCGGTCATCGACTGCTGACCCGCTTCAGCCCCGTTCTCCCCTGTGGCCCGCACAGCGGAAATTGTGTACTCCACCCCGAGTAGTATCTTTACAAACTGTGAGGGACACACCGCATTTCCGGTGAAACAAACGCGTAGCTAGTTGAAAATTTAGTATCTCTCGAAGTGGGTACCACTACGTAGTAGACAGGACTCATATGAACGTGTCGGTCCGGTGGACTCACACGGACGACCGACAGTCAGAAAAATCCGAACGATGGGCGTCCAGACTTACTGGAACGTCCGACCGATTTCAGTCTCGCGGTCGCGTTCGACCTCGCTCTTCTGGAAGCGCTCTTCGATTTCTTCGTAGCGGCGGCGCACGTCGTCGGTGACGCTCGGGGTGCTTTCGTCGAGAGCGTCCTCGAAGTGTTTCATCGTCACGCGGACGTTGCCGATGCTCTCGTGGATTTCTTCTCTCTTCACGCTCTGGATGAACTCGCGAGAAGCGTTCATCGACGCTTCGCGGGCGAGTGCTTCGAGGTCGGCACCGACGTACCCCTCGGTGTGCGACGCGATCTTGTCGAGGTCAACGTCGTCGGCGAGCGGTTTGTCACGCGTGTGGACATCGAGGATGGCGCGGCGCGCCTCTTCGTCGGGGACGGGCACGTGGACGTGGCGGTCGAGTCGGCCCGGGCGCAAGAGCGCCGAGTCGATGAGGTCCGGGCGGTTGGTCGTCGCGATGACGACCACGTCTTCGAGCGCTTCGAGGCCGTCCAACTCGGTCAGGAGTTGCGAGACGACGCGTTCGGTGACGCCCGAACTCGACGAGTCACGACCGCGTTCGGTCGCGATAGAGTCGATTTCGTCGAAGAACACCACCGTCGGGGCGTTCTCACGCGCTTTCTTGAACACTTCGCGGACGCCCTTTTCGGACTCGCCGACGAACTTGTTCAGCAGTTCAGGTCCCTTGATGGAGATGAAGTTCGACTCCGCTTCGTTGGCGACGGCCTTCGCGAGGAGGGTCTTGCCGGTCCCCGGTGGGCCGTACATCAAGACGCCTTTGGCGGCGTCCATGTCCATCTGCTGGAACACTTCGGGGTATTCGAGTGGCCACTGGATGGTCTCGCGGAGGCGCTCTTTGGTCGCTTCGAGGCCGCCGACGTCGGTCCACGTCACGTCGGGGACTTCGACGAACACCTCGCGGAGCGCCGACGGTTCGATGCTCTTGCGCGCCTGTTTGAAGTCGTCCTCGGTGACGCGGAGGTTTTCGAGGATTTCGGCGTCGATTTCCTCCGCCTCTAAGTCGAGTTGCGGGCGGATGCGGCGCAGGGCGTGCATCGCAGACTCCTTGGCGAGGGATTCGAGGTCGGCACCGACGAAGCCGTGGGTGTTGTCTGCGTACTCGTCGAGGTCGATGCCGTCTGCCAGTGGCATGTTCCGCGTGTGGACCTGGAGAATCTCCTTGCGTCCGTCGCGGTCCGGGACACCAATCTCGATTTCGCGGTCGAACCGGCCACCACGGCGGAGCGCGGTGTCGATTGCGTCCACACGGTTGGTCGCGCCGATGACGACGAGTTCACCGCGTTCGTCCAACCCGTCCATCAGCGAGAGGAGCTGGGCGACGACACGGCGTTCGACGTCTCCGCCTGCCTCACTCCGCTTGGGAGCGATGGAGTCGATTTCGTCGATGAAGACGATGGCAGGTGAGTTCTCCGCTGCCTCTTCGAAGATTTCACGGAGTTGCTCTTCGGACTCGCCGTAGTACTTCGACATAATCTCCGGACCGGAGATGGTGTGGAACGCGGCGTCGATTTCGTTGGCGACGGCTTTCGCGATGAGCGTCTTCCCGGTGCCTGGCGGGCCGTGCAGAAGCACGCCTTTCGGCGGTTCGATTCCGAGACGCTTGAACAGTTCAGGGTGACGCATCGGGAGTTCGATCATCTCCCGAACCTGTTCGAGTTCCTTGTCGAGGCCACCGATATCTTCGTAGGTGACAGACGGGCCGTCACCGCTCGACGGCGCGGCGTCTTTGATCTGCTCTGCTGGTTTTTGGCTCACCTGGAACTCGGTGCTGTCGGTGACGACGACGGTGCCATCGGGGTCGGTCGATGCGATTTTGATTGGCACCGACTGACTCGAGGCGCTCATGAAGCCGAATCCGAGCGGAAGCTGGACGTTCTGGCCCTTCGTGACGGGTTGGCCGGAGAGTTTGTCGCGGATGTACGTCCCGATGTTGCCTCCGATACGGAGGTTCTGTGGGAGTGCGATGGTCACCCGTTTTGCGGACTTTACGTCTGCTTTCTCGACTTCGACCCGGTCGTCGATACCGACGCCCGCCTGTTGACGGAGTCGGCCATCGATTCGGATGATTCCCGTTCCCTGGTCTTCGGGGTACCCCGGCCAGACCCGCGCGATTGCAGTCGCGTTGTTGGGACCTTCGATGCGGATGAAGTCGCCTCCTTCGAGGCCGAGTTCGGCCACCGCAGCACGGTCGATGGCAGCGAGTCCTCGGCCGGCGTCCTTCTGTTTCAGTGGTTTGACAGTAAGTCTCATTTATTTCTGGATGGTGATGGTGAGCACGCCGTTGTTCACGAACACGTCGGCGTCTCCACCGACTGGGAGTTCGAACTCAGTCTCGGTCATGTGCTCACCGGTGTCGGCTACGACGATAGCTGTCGAACCGACGATATCGACGTCGATCTGGTCGTCCGAGAGGCCGATATCGGCAGCAACGACCCAGCTGTCTTCGTATTCGTACCGGCGAATGAAGCGCTCGTTTCCACCGGCGAATTGCTGCATGCTCATGATAACTATAACCCAAGGTTAGCGACCGGACTATTTAAACCTTGCGGCAGTGAATCGGGTGACGACGAGGTGTTGCACCACAAATGGTTGTTTTGCGGTTCACACCTATCTCACCCCATTTCACACTCCTCACACCTCGCCATATCGTTTGCTGGGTAGCAACGTCAAACTAGTGGCCACGTTGCCATCTATCCACACCGACCGCCGGACGTGTCGTAGGGGTTTATTCACTCGCCACGACGAATTTCGTGGTATGGACGCGGCTACGGTAGACCACCATGGGCGGACGACGAGCTATCGACTTCGCGACGCGGGCGGGGAGGGACCCACGATACTGTGTGTCCACGGGAGCGGCGGGTCACACGCTGCATGGCGCGGACAGTTCCGTCTCGCCAGCGACTACCCTGTCGCCGCGCTGGACCTGAGTGGACACGGTGACAGCGACGACGTCGACGCCGAGACTGGCTACGAGGCGCTCTCGGCGTACGTTGACGACGTCGTGGCCGTCACCGAAGAGATCGACGCGAGCGTCCTCGTCGGCAACTCACTGGGCGGTGCCGTCGTCATGACGCTCGCTCTGGAACGTGACCTCGGCCTCGACGCACTCGTTCTCGCAGGAACCGGCGCGAAACTCGCCGTCCTCGACGACCTACTGAACTGGCTCGACGACGACTTCGAACGCGCCGTCTCGTTTCTTCACGGTGAAGACAAACTGTTCCACAGCGACGACGAGCGATTACTCGACGCCTCGAAGGCGGCGATGTACGACGCCGGACAGGCCGTCACCAGTCGGGATTTCGGCACCTGCCACACGTTCGACGTTCGCGACGAAGTTTCTGAAATCACCGTCCCAACACTGGCTCTCGTCGGCGAGTACGACCGATTGACACCGCCGTCGTATCACGAATATCTCGCCGACGAGATGCCAAACTGCGAGTTGGCGACGGTCGCAGACGCCGCTCACCTCGCGATGTTAGAACAACCAGACGCGTTCAACGGGGCACTCAAATCGTTCCTTGACCGACGCGTCTAATCGAACCGCAATTGGCGCTCAGTTGACTCGCTCAGTAGAGTTCGTCCAACTCGTCTTCGACGTGACTGTGTTCGTCGGCCGGGAACGTTCCGGACTCGACGGCATCTCGGTACGCCCGCACTGCCTTCTGCATCTCCGATTTTACGTCGCCGAACTGGGCGGCAAAGGGTGGGACGCGCTCGCTCATTCCGATGACATCGTCCACGACGAGCACCTGTCCGTCACAGTCTGGGCCCGCACCGATGCCAATCGTCGGGATGTCGATCGCCTCAGTCACCTGTTTTGCGACGTTCGCCGGGACGTGCTCTAAGACGAGCGAGAATGCCCCTGCATCTGCGTGAGCCTTCGCCAGTTCGAGAATCTCGCGGGCGCTGTCACGGTCGGCGCCCTGTCTGCTGTAGCCGACTTCCTTGACGCGCTGTGGCGTCAAGCCCAGATGCGCCATCACGGGGATGCCGAGCTGGACGAGGCGTTCGGTCAACTCGACGGTGTGCGGGCCGCTTTCTAACTTGACAGCGTCCGCGTCCGCCTCTTTGAGCATTCGGCCACAGTTTTCGATACTCGATGCGTCGTCCACGCCGAACGAGAGAAACGGCATGTCGGCAACGACGAGTGCGTCAGTCGTCGCCCGCCGCACCGCCGCCGTCCGACTCACCATCTCGTCGACTGTCACCGGAAGCGTCGAATCGTACCCCAGTGACGTGTTTCCGACGCTGTCCCCCACGAGGATGATATCGATACCCGCTTCGTCGACGATGCGCGCCGTCGGCGCGTCGTACGCCGTGAGCATCGTGATTGGTTCTGTGCCGGCCTTCGTTCGAAGGGACCGTACCGTGACCATGCACTGTCTTCGCCCGTCTGGGTTATGAGTATCACTCTTCGGCGACGTGATTGGACGACTCGTGGTTTGCCGATGTCCTCGTGTCGAATCGGAGCCCGACGGGTCCGGTCCGTGCTGAACCGGCACGCATTAGCCCCCGCCCGAATAGCTCTACTCGTGCAACCAGTCGAACGTACGAATCCGGAGGGTGTCGACTTTGGATGGGTCATGCAGATGACCTTCGTCACGACGATTCTCGTCGGGTCACCCATCGTGGCGCTGCTCTCGTTGAACGCCACGCTGCCGACGTGGAGCGCTCGCGCGGCGTTCGCCATCCGCGTCGGTGCAGTCATCTGGTTCGTGACCGCCATCGTCCTGTACGTCTACGCCAAGCGGACCGGCGCTGGTGACGGTGGAGCTGGCCCCAGCGCAGACCCTGAGAACTGACACCTCGGCGGCAGTGCCGGAAACTCTTTCACACGATACGGCGACGTTCTCGTATGATAGACGAGACCATCGAGGAGATTCGTGAGATGCAGACACACAGCTCCTCGGTCGTCGCCGTCAAGGCAACACGGGCGCTCGCGGAACTGACGGAGCGAGAGTACGCGACCGTCGAAGAGTTCGAACGGGACCTCGAACGGAACGTCAGGGCCCTCAAGCGCGCGAACCCATCGCACGCGTCTCTCTACAACGCGTTACAGGACGTTCTCCAGTCGGTCCAGGGCGAGGCGGATACCTTCGAAGACGCACGCGAACTCACGCTCGACACCATCGACCGCGTGGTCGAGAGCGTCGAGATGGGCAAGCGGCGCGCTGCAAAGAACGCAGCAGGAGCCCTCGAAGACGGCGACACCTTCCTCACGCACGACTACTCGTCGACGGTGATGGAAGCAGTCGAACTCGCCGTCTCTGGCGGTGCTGAACTGACCGCCTACGTCACGGAAGCGCGTCCGCGATTCCTCGGCCGGAAGTTCGCCCGCGAACTCGCGGCTATCGACGGCGTCGAACCACACCTGATGGTCGACGGTGCCTCGGGCATGTTCCTCGGCGAGTGCGACCGAGTCATCATCGGCATGGACTGCATCGTCGACGAGACGCTCTACAACCGCGTCGGAACGTTCCCGCTCGCCGTGACGGCCGACCGACTCGGTGTCCCGGTCACCGTCGTCGGGTCGAGCGCAAAAATCGTCGACAGCGGCTTCCGGTTCGAAAACGAAATTCGCTCACCGAGCGAAGTCATGCTCGAACCCGTCGAAGGCATCAAGTTGGAGAATCCTGCCTACGACGCGACGCCGGTCGAACTCATCGACCAGGTCATCACCGACGAAGGCGTCGTCACGTTCTAACGCGGCGTTCGATTCTCCTGAACGGCGAAAAATTGGGTTTCCTGTTTTGCACTCAACTTAGTCGAGACTCACCCACCAGCCTATTCGAGACTCACCCACTCGCCGGACGCGTCTGAGCGTTCGATGGCATCGAGTACCTGCTGGACCTCGTAGGCATCGTCGAACGACGGGTGGAACTCGCCGTCCTCAGCGACCTCGCCGGACGCCGTCTGGCTGCCCGCAGAGCGGCGCTCTGCGACGGCCGTCAGGAACTCATAGTTCTCGTGGACGAACGTGTGTTCCCACCCGATGACGTGCCCCGGTGGCCACCAGTGGTCGATGTACGGGTCGGATTCGTCCGTCACAAGAACCGTCTCGTAGCCACGGTTGTCGCCCGTCTTGACCTCCAGCTCGTTGAGTCGTTCGAGCGAGAACTTCAGGCTCCCCTCGGAGCCGTGAATCTCGATAGTGTGGTCGTTCTTGTGTCCGTTGGCGAAGCGTGAGGCTTCGAACGACCCGATAGCACCGTGTTCGAACTCGGCCTGTGCGGTGTAGGCGTCGTCGACGGTGACTGGCTTGTACTCGTCCGTGCCGGGGACGGGGCGTTCCTCGACGAACGTCTGAAGGTGGCCCGAGACGCGTTCGATGTCGCCGGCGGTGTTCCCCACGAGGAATCGTGCGAGGTCTATCGTGTGTGCGCCGAGGTCACCGAGTGCGCCGGACCCGGCGAGGTCCTTGTCCATGCGCCACGCCCACGGCGCTTCGGGGTCGACCAGCCAATCCTGGAGGTAGCGACCGCGGACGTGGTGAATCTCTCCGAGTTCGCCGTCTTCGATGAGACCCTTCGCGTACTGGATTGCCGGGACGAAGCGATAGTTGAACGCGCAGCCGGCCACGCCATCTGCGTCGCGGGCGGCGTCGCGCATCGCTTCTGCTTCGTCGAGCGTTGGTGCGAGCGGTTTCTCACAGAAGACGTGTGCACCCGCTTCGAGCGCCGCGATAGAGGGTTCGGCGTGGAGGTGGTTCGGACCGAGGTTGTAGAACACGTCCACGTCGTCGACGACGTCGCGCCAGTCGGTCGCAGTCGATTCGAATCCGAATCGGTCGGCGGCGTCGGCGAGAGCGTCCTCGTCGCGGCCGACGATGACCGTGCGTTCGACGTCGGGTGCCTCGGGGAAGAACATCGGGAGGCGGGCCAACGCGTTGGAGTGGGCCTTGCCCATGAAGCGGTAGCCGAGGACGCCGACGGAAAGTTTGTCACTCATTCAGAATCACTCCGCCCAGTAGGCGTCGCCGGGTTGTGTCTCGAAGACGGCGCGTGAGAGCACGTCGACAGCTTTCTCTAGTCCCTCGTTCGAAGAGGTGAGCGCGTCTTCGTGTTCGATGGAGAGTGCGCCTTCGTAGCCGACCATTCGGAGCGTCGAGATCACGTCTTTCCAGTGTTCTTCGCCGTGGCCGTAGCCGATAGAGCGGAAGAGCCACGAGCGGTCGGCCGTGTCGGCGTAGGAGGTGGTGTCGAGGACGCCTTTGACCTTCGCGTGGTGGTCGTACACCTTCGTGTCCTTGGCGTGGAAGTGGTGGATAGCGTCCTGTTCGCCGAGGAAGCGGATGGCTTCGGTGATGTCGATATCCTGCCAGTAGAGGTGCGACGGGTCGAAGTTCGCGCCGATGCGTTCGTTCGTGGCCTCACGGAGGCGCATCATGCCAGTCGGTTCGTAGACGAGCATGTTCGGGTGCATCTCGATGGCGATGTCGACGCCGTGGTCGTCTGCGAACGCGGCGAGGTCACTCCAGTAGTCGACGGCGACTTCCCACTGGTAGTCGTGAGCGTCGGCGTGTTCGGTCGGCCACGGGGCCGTAATCCAGTTCGGCACCTCGTCGTTCGGGCCGCCTGCTGGCAGTCCAGAGAAACAGGTGACGGTGTTCACGTCGAGTGCGTCGGCGAGTTCGATGGCTTCGCGGAGTTCCGTGTCCGCCTCGGCGGCAGTCGCTTCGTCCGGGTGAAGCGGATTGTTGTGCGTCGCCAGCGCGCTAATCCGCATATCCCGTTCTTCGACGGCGGCGAGCAAGTCGGCCTGCGCGTCGTCGTCGTCGAGGACAGCTGTTCGGTCGACGTGGTCTTCGCCGGGCCAGCCACCGACACCGAGTTCGACGCCGTCGACACCGATTCCCGACAGGTAGTCGAGCGCGTCGTCGAGCGATTCGTTTCCGAGTGGGACAGTGAGCACTCCGATGTACATACACGGCCCTACTACTACGGACCGAATAAAAATTGAGGATATGACCCCGGAAGCACGATTCGAGACAGAACCGCTGGTCGTGGTGTCGTAGCGGACGGTACGTACCGAATCGACGTTCAGCCGAGTAAGAATTCCGAGAGGCGTTCTCTGAGGCCTGCCTCTTCACCGAGTCGGAGATAGTACGACGCGCCGCCGTCTTCGTAGTAGTTCTCGATACGACGCTGAATCTCGAATCCCATCGATTCGTAGAAGTCGAGGGCGTTCTGATTCGTCGTTCGAGCGTGGCACGTCACGACGGGATGTTCTCGTGCGACCTCGGCGACGAGATGTTTCCCGTGGCCTTCGCCGCGGGCCTCGGGGGCGACTGCCAGAAAGAGGATGTAGCCGTCGCGTCGAGTCGACGCGAAGGCGATGAGCGTCTCGTTCTCGATGAGGAGATACGTCGTCGAACGGCGATAGGCGTCCATGAAAAAGCCCCGGCGCTGTTTCAGGAGGCCCTCGTTGACCCGGATGTTCTCTTTGAGGGCCCACGCCGCTTCGGCGTATTCGGTCTCACCGGGACCGTCGACCCGCATCTCCACGTTGACGCTCACAGTCCGTGGTAACCGGAGCGAGAATATAACTCCACCGTCCGTCAGGACCACTCTTGGGTCACGGTGGCCGACCGAAAGGACGAGGATAGATGGCCACACACGAATGCATATGGGATTTACACTTCGTGAGCACACCGCCGACGTGGCCGTCGAGGCAGATGCCCCGACACTTGGCGGGGTCTTCGCCGCCGTCGCCGACGGACTCACTGCGGCGATGTGCGACGAGATACCCGAGACTGGCGAGCGGTTTTCGTTCGCTGTTCGTGCAGAAAGTCTCGAAGCGACGCTGTTCGACTACCTCGACCAGCTCATCTACGAACGCGACGTTCGCGGCGTGCTCCCCGTCGAACACGAAGCAGCTGTTCGACAGGATGGCGACGAGTGGGTCGTCGAGGCGTCGGCGCGCGGCGTCCCATTCGACGACGTGAACGCTCGCGACGTGAAGGCAGTCACCTACTCAGAGATGCGACTCGACCCAACTGACGACGGGTGGGAGTCGTACGTCGTCTTCGACGTGTGACACGGTCGTCGAGCTGAACGCGTGACGGAATCCTATTGAATCGCCGTCTCGAACTGTTACCTATGACTACACGCGAGTTCGGAGATATCGAACTGCGACGCGTTCGCGAGTTCGTCTGGGAGATCCCCCAGACCGGCGAGATGAACGCCCCTGCGCGGGTTTTAGCGTCCGAGGCGCTCCTCGAACAGATTGGGCAGGACAAGACGCTCGAACAACTGCGGAACGCGACGCATCTGCCGGGCATCGCAAACCATGCAATCTGCATGCCTGACGGCCACCAGGGCTACGGGTTCCCCGTCGGGGGCGTGGGCGCAACTGACACCGTTGATGGCTGTATCTCACCCGGAGCGGTCGGCTACGACATCAACTGCGGCGTCCGGATGATGACGACGAATCTCACGTACGAGGACCTGCAGGGCAAGGAAGAAGAACTCGTCAACGCGCTGTTCGAGGCCATCCCCTCTGGCCTCGGCGGAGGCGGTGTCGTGAAGGGCGACGCAGAGACTATCGACGACATCCTCGAACGCGGGATGCAGTGGGCACTCGACGAAGGCTACGCGACGGAAGACGATCTGGCACACTGCGAGGACGAAGGCTTCCGCGACGACGCACGCCCGGAGTTCGTCTCCCAGAAGGCGAAAGACCGTGGTCGGAACCAGATTGGCAGTCTCGGCTCCGGGAACCACTTCCTCGAAGTCCAGCGCGTCACCGACATCTACCGCGACGACGTCGCCGAGAAGTTCGGCCTCGAAGCCGACCAAATCGTCGTCCTCATCCACTGTGGCTCTCGCGGACTGGGCCACCAGACCTGCACGGACTACCTCCGTCGTATCGAGAAGGAACACAAGGACCTGCTCGACGAACTCCCTGACAAGGAACTCGCCGCCGCACCCGCCGGGTCCGAACTCGCCGAGGAGTACTACGGCGCGATGTGTGCCGCCATCAACTTCGCGTGGGTGAACCGCCAACTCATCATGCACAGGACGCGCGAGGTGTTCGCCGACGTGTTCGACCGCGACTGGCGCGACATGGAGATGCGTCTGCTCTACGACGTGGCGCACAACATCGCCAAGAAAGAGGTCCACACCGTCGATGGCGAAGAGCGCGAACTCTACGTCCACCGGAAAGGCGCGACCCGTGCGTTCCCCGCCGGTCGCCCCGAACTCCCGCCTGCGTACGCCGACGTTGGCCAACCGGTCATCATCCCCGGCAGTATGGGCGCAGGAAGCTACGTCCTCCGCGGCGGCGACGAGTCTCTTACCCTCACGTTCGGGTCGACCGCCCACGGTGCCGGGCGGTTGATGAGTCGGACGAAGGCGAAACAGGAGTACTGGGGCGAGACGGTCCGAGAAGAACTCCGCGAGCAAGAGAAAATCTACGTGAAAGCGCAGTCGGGTGCGACGGTTGCCGAAGAGGCCCCCGGCGTCTACAAAGACGTGGACGAAGTCGTTCGCGTCTCCGACGAGTTAGGCATCGGTGACAAGGTTGCGCGGACGTTCCCCGTCTGCAACATCAAAGGCTGAATCGACAACGACTGAACCGACCAACGACTGAACCGGCCAAAATCAGATTTTCATGCAGTCGTCGCCGCCACGACCCGGCGCTTGTAGAAGTAGTACGCGAGCGCCGCGAGGCCGACGAAGACGGCGGAGACGCCGTCGCCAACCGCACCGCCAGAGAGGAACGCCGAGACGACGCTTCCGAGGCCGAGTGCGAGGACCAGCAGACCGCCGCCGAGAATCCACGCTCTGGAGTCCGTGTTCGCGTCGGCGTACTGGCCGCTCTCGATGAGGGCCATCTCCTTTTTGTGTTCGAAGTAGACCACCACGCCCCCGAAGACGAGGATGGCGACTCCGAGGAGGACGAACGGCACGAAGAACAACGCGTCGCCGAGCGTGAAGCCAGATTGTATCGATATCATATCCACGATATCGTCGTGTCAGATATTCAATCAAGAGTGACAGGTGGTCACAGCCCTCGTCGAAAACAGTCTCAGAACGGTCCCGGGCCGCGTGGTCCGGGCTTCGGCCCGCGGGGACTCGCTGGCCCCTGTCCCCCGATGACGACGTAATCTGTCTCGGGGACGGATTCGACTTCTCGGCCGTTCTCGTACTTGACGAACGAGAGGTAGAAGTCGCGTCCGCAGGGCGAATCCAATCCGGGGTTCTCGACGTCGTCGGCGTCGCTCACCAGTTCTGTCCACGACACACGAGCTGCCTCGCTCTCGCCGCAGACGAAGTGGACGCCATCGGCGTCTTCGAACTCATCCACCGGAGTGGCGTACTCCCATCCCTCCAGCGGATACGGTGTCACCGACTTGTCGGCGAGATAGCCGTCGCGTTCGAGTTCCACGACGGCACCGCAGTGCGGGCAGTAGTACGAGACCGGAAATCCCATGGAGAATTCGTAGGCTTCGGGATGCTTAACGGACACGGCGGGTCGAATCCTCCCGCTGCTGAGATTTATATACGAACACGCGGCCAGACGGCCCGTGCGTTGACCATCGCCGCGGGGCGCGACGCGGGTGTGCGGCACGTCGCCTCGCGAGAGCAGAGTGCCGCCTGTTCGCAATGTTCACCTCGTTAGACGCCCGAAGGACCGCCATCGACGTATCTGAACGCGACACCAGCACGTTCTGCGGTGACCTCGTCGCGGGCGGAGTCGCCGACGAACACCGCCGAGTCGGGGTCGGCGTCCATCCGGTCGAGCGTCGTCAGCAACGGCTCTGGGTCGGGTTTGCGCGTCGCCACGGTGTCGCGGCCGACGACGGCATCGACGTGGTGCGACAGGTCGTGAACGTCGAGGGCGACGCGGCAAGCGTCCTCAGCGTTGAGCGAACAGACGCCGGAGGGAACCCCGTCGTCAGGGAGGTAGTCAGCCAGCGGGAGCAGGTCAGAAACCCACGCCCCCTGTCGTTCGTGTGACGCGAGTTCGAGTTCGAGTTCGTCGCGGACGCCCGCTTCGTCGGCCACGTCGAGCATGTCCCACAGGTCCATCGAGGTGGCTTCGATACCAGCGTCTCGAAGGACGAGCGCGACGTCGGTCGCGGCGTCGTCCCAATCGACGCGGAGGTTCACGAGTGTACCGTCCAGGTCGTAGACGACGGCATCGAAATCGGCGAGGTCTGGGAGACTCATTGGTCGGAGTAGGGTGCCGGAGTGAAAAGACGCTTCGGGAGAAAGACTATACTGGACAGTGACATTTCGAACGACATGTCCTCCACCCTCCAAGAGCGGATTCCGCCCGCTCTCCGTGAAAGGTTCGCTCCGGTCCTTCCCTCCATCGTCGTCGTGGCGGGAATCCTCATGCCGTGGGTACAAGTGGACCCGAACCACGAGGGCCCGGTCATCACCATCTACTACCCCGGGATGGGAAGTGGACTCGAACTCCCGCACGGAATCGCGCTCCTCGTTGCCGTCATCCTACTCTCGTCTCTCTCACTCGCCGGCCGCCGGTTGCGACGCGGTGAACTCGTCGTCGGTGTCGGCGGCGCTGTCGCAGTCGGTTGGTTCATTCAGTCGTGGCAGGGAGCGTTCATCCCCGCACCCGGCGCGTGGGTGACACTCGTGGGATGTCTGTTCCTCGCCGCTGTCGGAGCGGGTGGTATCGCCGTCGCACGCCGGAAAGCAAAATCTGTCGCCTGAAAAACGAAAATCGGGAGTTAGTCCAGAAGTGACCGAGCGATGACTTCCTTCTGAATCTCGCTCGTCCCCTCGTAGATGGTCGTGATCTTCGAGTCGCGGTAGTAGCGTTCGACTTCGAAGTCGGTCGTGTAGCCGTAGCCACCGTGAACCTGTACGGCCTCGTTGGTCACGTCGACTGCGGCCTCGCTCGCGTAGTACTTCGCCATCGACGCGGCGGTCCGTGGGTCTTCGCCGGCGTCGGCGACGCGGGCCGCTTCGCGGACCAGCGTACGCGACGCGTGGACTTTCGTCCCCATCTCCGCAATCTTGTGGCGAATCGCCTGAATCTTCGAGATTGGTTTGCCGAACTGTTCGCGCTCATTTGCGTAGGCGATAGCATCGTCGAGTGCCGACTGCGACAGACCGGTCGCCTGCGCCGCGATGCCCATCCGGCCGCCCGTGAGGATATGGAACGCCGCAGAGAGGCCGCGACCTTCTTCAGTGAGTCGGTTTTCGGCGGGGATGCGCACGTCGTCGAAGTTGAGGCCTGTCGTGTCGGAGGCACGAAGACCGAGTTTCTCTTCTTTCTTCCCGACTTCGTAGCCGGCGTCTTTGGGCACGAGGAACTGCGTGACTGAGTTCGGGTCGTTGGGGTCCGTCTTCGCGAAAAGGATGCAGACACCGCCGCGCTGGCCGTTGGTAATCCACTGTTTCTTGCCGTTGATGACGTACTCGTCACCCTCGCGGCGAGCGACGGTGGACATCTCGGCGGGGTTCGACCCCGCTTCGGGTTCCGAGAGCGCGAACATGCCGACTGGGCGTCCGTCGGCCATCTTCGGAAGCCACTCTTCTTTCTGTTCCTCGGTGGCGAACTCCGCGATGCACTCGGTGGCGAGACAGTGAACCGAGAGTGCGGTGGCGACGGCGAGTTGGCCGTAGGCGAGTTCCTCGTTGACCACCACGTACGTGGTTCGGTCGGCACCGAATCCGCCGTACTCCTCGGGGACGGTCAACCCGGTGAGGTCGAGTTCCGCGAGTCCGTCCCACACATCTTCTGGGAACGTCTCCGTCTCGTCGGCCTCGCGGGCAGTCGGGCGGATTTCCTCGACAGCGAACTCGTGGACCAGGTCTTTGATGGCCCGTTGCTCGTCAGTCAGACCCGTAGCAGACCCTACTGATTCCATGGTAGTCACTACGGACCATCATTGAAAAAGATGATTGAACGGCCGCGAGAATGTGACGCCTCGGTTACGAGACTGCCACTTGGGCGGGCGATTGCTCAGTTCTGGAGGAACGCCAGCACCTCGTCGGCGGGAGCGCCGATACCGCCACCCTGCGCGAACGTTGGGCTCCCGCCACCACCGCCTCCGAATTCGTCGGTCACCTCGGAGACGACGTCGCCCGCAGCAATATCACCGGCGCTCGCAACGACGACGAACGGCGCGCTCGACTCGCCAACGGCGACGATAACGTCGGCATCCCCGCGTGCTGCTTTGGCCGCCTCACCGACTTCGTTGGCGTCGAATCCGGCCACTGACCCGACCTTCCACATCATCCCATCGCGTTCTACCGTCTCGAACTGCGCGAGACGCGAACTGAGGACTTCCGCCTTCAGGTCGCGAAGTTCAGATTCGAGTTCGTTTCTGGCTTCGACTGCAGTCGTTGCCACCGACCCGAGGTCTTCGAGATTCGTCCCGAGGGCACTCGCCGCCTCGTATGCCGACTGCTGAATGTCTGCGCGGTGGTCGATGGCCGACGGTCCAACCGTGAACTCGACTCGCGTCAATCCCTCACCGGGGTTCGACCGACCGAGGATTTCGAGGGGTCCGATTTCGATGGTGTTCGAGACGTGCGTGCCGCCGCAGGCAGCCCAGTCCCACCCCTCGATGGTGACGATTCGAACCGTGTCGGAGTCGGCGAAGACGCCTTCTTCGGTCTTGACGTTGAACGCGATTTCCTCGCGCTCGCGGGCTTCTGCAACGGGAATCTCTTCCCACGACACGTCTCGCGTATCCCACACAGCACGGTTGACGAGGCGTTCTAACTCGACGAGGGCGGCGTCGTCGATCTCTGTCGTCGTTTCGAAATCCACGCGAACCTTCTCGTCAGAGATTCCGAATCCACCGTAGCCGAGGTCATCGAAGATGTGGCGCGCCGCGCCGTAGAGAACGTGACTGGCAGTGTGCGCTCGCATGCAGTAGGTTCGGAAGTCGTCGTCGACGACGCCGGTCACCTCGTCACCGACAGAAAAGTCGGGTTCGGAAGCGAGTTCGTGGACGACAGCACCGTCTACTTCTCGGACGTGGACGACTTCGGTATCGCCGAGAACGCCACGGTCCGACGGTTGTCCACCGCCTTCCGCGTAGAAGTACGTCTCGTCGAGGACGACTGCCGTCCCGTCGATATCGGTGACAGACGCCTCGAAGGCCCGGACCGTTGGGTTGTCAGATGCGAGCGCGGATGACATGTGGGCGACGAGACGCCCGAGAGAGAAAAATCGTGCTACTCGTCGACCAGACTCACATCGAGGCGGTCTTCGAGTGCCCGAATGACCGACCCACCGATGTTCGCCCGCGTCGCTCGCCCCTGTTCGATGGCGAGTAGTTGTTTCTCTTTGAGTTCGAGTTCCTCAGCGAGTTCGCCGAGTTGGAGACCCTCCTCCTGTCGAGCAGACTCGACGATTCCGCCGTATCCGGAGACGAGATACGGGAGCCGGTCCTTCTCGTAGTTCGTCCCTTTCTCTTCCCAGTGTTTCGAACTTCCCTTGGCGCTGTCGTACATCTTCGCGGTCCGCTGGGCGGCGCGTTTACGACGACTGCGTTCGGAGTCGTCACGAGTAGACTGCGTGCCCTCGCGTTTCTTGTCGGTGTGACGGTTCTCACCGTGGGGTGCGCAGTCCGAACAGACCAGCAGGTTCGCACCCGCGACGTTCGCTCGGCGGAGTTTCGTCGTCGTTCGCCCGCAGAGTTCGCAACTATCGCCGCCGGAGTCACCGCCGCCCCGGTTCGTCGAATACTTGGCCATGTGGCGTGTTACTCGTTCGACCCTTTTAAACTCGCGGCACCACGAGGGGGTGGCGAGCGTCTTTCGAGAGCGTAGACTCGCTCTGCTGTCAGTGAACGGTGGAAAATCCCACGAGAGGAGTCTCTCGTGGGGGTAGGTTCGGTAGGATTGTGCGTGGGTGATGTCCGTGTAGGAAATCACCTGCATCATTCGGCGGCTTCGCCGCCTCATTGCGAACTGTGAGTTCGCATATGCGATGCGTGGGACCGGATTTGAACTTCCGAGACTCGCGTTCGCTCGTCTCGACGTTCGAATCCGGCAAGCCGGATTCTCACCGGCGGACCACTACAGGACAGCGCCATCGCTTTCTGTGTGTGAAGGTGGAAAATCCCACGAGAGGAGTCCCTCGTGGGCGGTAGGTTTCGAAGGATTGTGCGTGGGTGATGTCCATGTAGGAAATCACCTGCATCATTCGGCGACTTCGTCGCCTCATTGCGAACTGTGAGTTCGCATATACGATGCGTGGGACCGGATTTGAACCGGCGGACCTCTACAGGACAGCGCCCTCAACGCTGCGCCGTTGGCCTGGCTTGGCTACCCACGCTCGCTGTGTCTTACTGCACTTCCGTGTACCCCACGGTAATTTAAATGACTTTCCTTTCGACTCGGCAATGTCGGGCGTTTGCAGGCGACGTAGCGCGATACTGGACAGAACGATTTTCCCGTTACAACCCGCCACTACGTCCATGGAACTTCGAGCACGCGACCACGTCCGCGGCCTCACTGCTGTCCTCTCGGTAGTCTCGCTCGCACTCGTCTTCGGCGCGGTTCTCGGTGCGATTCCGCGAGGGACGATTCCGCAGGCACCGGACAGCGTTTTGAACGCGATTCCGCACATGAACGCGGCAATCAGCACCGTCGCAATCGTGGCGATTCTCGCTGGCGTTCGATTCATCCGGCGCGGTGAAACGAAGAACCACCGGCGAATGATGCTCACCTCGTTCGGCCTGTTCGCGACGTTTCTCGTCCTCTACCTCTACAAACTCGTCGTCAAGGGGACCGAAACCTTCCCCGGACCCGACTCGGTTTACCAGTTCGTCTACCTGCCGACGCTCGCAGTTCACATCCTCCTCGCAATCGTCTGCGTCCCGGTGGTCTACTACGTCCTCCTCCTGGCGCTGACCCGACCCATCGCAGAGGTGTTCGACACGAAGCACGCACGGTTCGGCCGTATCGCAGCGTCACTCTGGCTTATCTCGTTCGTGCTGGGGGACGTCGTCTACGTCCTCCTCTACGTGGTCTACTGAGTTCGGAAAGGGAGTTCCCTGTTCGGGGACGTTGGTGGGACCATCTCCCACCGCGCTGGCTTCCCTGAACAGGGGTTGGTACGGTGTGTGACCGGCAGGTCACGTGACTGAACGTGGCGGGGACTCACGAAGAGTCTCTCACCTCGCATCGTCGGTATCG
Source organism: Haloferax sp. DFSO52 (assembly GCF_048158745.1). NCBI lineage: Archaea > Methanobacteriati > Methanobacteriota > Halobacteria > Halobacteriales > Haloferacaceae > Haloferax > Haloferax sp. DFSO52. The sequence continues at coordinate 1,060,583 of NZ_JBLOPB010000002.1, forward strand.
CACTCCGTGCGTACTCCGGCCCGACACCCGGTTTCTGGGGGGGGCGAAGTACGCATCGAGATACGTACGGAACCCAAAAGAAACGGCGCGTTGATTATGTTATCACGGATTCCGCTGAGAGTCAGGATGCGTGACGTGACGTGAAGTGGCGTTAGTCGTCGGCGGGGGCGTCCGCACCGACGATGGGGCGACTGATGTCACGGTCGGTCGCCTCACCGTCGATGTCGTAGGGATACTCGCCGGTGACACACCCGAGACAGAGGTCAGTCCGTGACTTCTCGAGAACGTCCGCGACGGCGTCGATAGAGAGGTACGCGAGACTATCTGCCTCGATTGTGTCACACACTTCTTCGACGGATTTGTCCGAGGCGATGAGTTCCTCCCGCGTGGCCATGTTGATTCCCATGTAGCACGGTGCGATGATGGGTGGTGCACCGATTCGCATGTGGACTTCTTCGGCACCTGCCTCACGGAGGAGTGCGACGAGTTGGTTCGAGGTGGTTCCGCGGACGATGCTGTCGTCGATGATGGTTACAGATTTGCCTTCGACAGTGCTCTTTATCGGGTTGAGCTTCAGGCGAACAGCGCGTTCGCGTTCGTCCTGTGTCGGCATGATGAACGTCCGGCCGACGTAGCGATTCTTCATCAGCCCCTCTGCGAACTCGACGCTCGCGTCGTCTTCCTGGGCCGCCTCGGCGTATCCGGAGGCGAACGCTCGCCCCGAGTCGGGGACCGGCATGACCACGTCGGTATCGACACCTGCTTCTTCCCAGAGTTTGCGCCCGAGGCCACGTCGTGCCTCGTAGACGAGGGTGTCGTTCATCACGGAGTCGGGTCGGGCGAAGTAGATGTGTTCGAAGAAGCAGTGGGCCGTGTTCTCGCGCTCGACGAGTTGATAGGAGTCGAATCCAGACCCATCAGATTCGAGGACGATGAGTTCGCCCGGTCGAACGTCGCGGACGAGTTCCCCGTCGAGGGTGTCGATTGCCGCAGATTCAGACGCGAGGACGTAGCCGTCGTCGAGTTTGCCGATGCAGAGTGGACGGTTCCCTTCCGGGTCGCGGACGCCGAGGACCGTCTCGTCGTGCATGATGGTCAGCGCGTACGACCCGTGGATACGCTCCATCGTTCGCTTGACGGCGCGGACGAGGTCCTCTTCGAGGAGGTTCTTCGCCAGGTCGTGGGCGATGACTTCCGTGTCGCCAGTGGAGGTAAACGCGTGACCGAGATTCTCCAGTTCGTCCCGGAGTTCGTCGGCGTTTACGAGGTTGCCGTTGTGTGCGAGGCCGAGCGACCCCGACTTGAACGAGACGGCGAAGGGTTGTGCGCAGGACTTCGAGACGTCGCCTGCAGTGGGGTACCGAACGTGGCCGATGCCGGCCTGTCCGTTCAGGCCATCGAGGTCCGCCGCGCTGAACGCGTCGCCGACGAGACCCATCTGGACGTGACTGTGTTGTTGGAACCCGTCGTGGGTGACGATGCCTGCGGACTCTTGGCCCCGATGCTGGAGTGCGTACAGCGAGTAGTACAGGGGTCGTGCAGCGCTTCGTTCGTCGAGTGCAACGCCGACGACACCGCACTTCTCGGTTGGTCCGCTGAGGTGGTGGGAGTCGTCCCGCCCATTTGCCATAGGTGGAATTAGAGGAGGGAGGGGGTAAAAAACCCGTCCTTATGCAGTAACTGCGGGTTTCGACACCGGAGAATGTTCACGAACGTGCATACATGGTGGGCGAGGCAGTTCGTGTCGGAGCGACCGTTCGACACGACTCCGCTACACCTGTCTCTCCGCCAGACCTGTCTCTGTGTAGCTAGTCGGTTGGTACCGAGTCGCATAGAATCGAAGACGGACGGAGCGTCAGGAACTCGATGTTGTTGCTCGCCCACGAGAGGCGAGACAGGAGATAATGTGACGGTCAGAGACCGTCGAGGGTCGTTACTTGTCGCCGGCTTTCGACTGCCAGGCGTAGCTGCGACGCTTCTTCGACTTACCGAAGCCGCAAGACGAGCAGACCTTCTTCTTCACGTGGTAGGACTTCTCGCCGCAGCGACGGCACTTCACGTGCGTCGTCTTGTTCTTCTTTCCTTGGCTAGGGGTTCCTGCACCCGTCATGCTTTGATGGTGACGACGTTATCGCCGCGTATAATGGTTGTGTCTTGGACTTGCTCGAGTTCGATATCCCCGGGCACCGCGTCTTCGTCCAGCGATTCTTCCAGTACGACGTTCATGTGCTGGTCGTAACCAGCGAGGACGCCGTAGTATGCGTTGCCGTCCTTGAGGAGAACTGTCACCGGTTCGTCGAGTGACGCTTCGAGGACGTCGAGAGGTCGACCGCTCATAGTTCAATTCCGTCCCGTAATTATCTTAAAGGTGCCGAACCGCACGAATCAGCAACAGTCATCCATATCTACCATTCGGCGGCTATCGCGCGGGTTCAGGACGTAAGCGTCCAGGGTATTCGGGGGACCGCGAGTTCACAGCCTTCGAAAGACAGTGTCAGTTGTGCGGGCGCGATGAACCCACGTAGTTTTTAGTACCCCGGTGAGTAGGTGCGAATACCAGAAACCCGCGGGTAAGTGCGGATGTACCCAAATCGACCGGTTAGGGCATCTCGCACGCGGGGTCAATCGACCGACGAGCTGCAAGACGCCGGGGCCGATGGCCCCCAGACACCCGTCTTTCCGTGAGCACCTTCGCCACATCGTGGCTTTCGATGCTCGGAATATCGAGAATTCAAACCATGGAAATCGAAATCGCAACCATAGGCGGATACGAAGAAGTCGGCCGTCAGATGACGGCCGTCCGTGCCGGAGACGACGTTGTCGTCTTCGACATGGGTCTCAACCTGTCGCAGGTCCTCATCCACGACAACGTTGAGACGGAAAAGATGCACAGCCTCGACCTGATCGATATGGGCGCAATCCCGGACGACCGTATCATGAGCGACCTCGAAGGTGACGTGCAGGCAATCGTGCCGACGCACGGCCACCTCGACCACATCGGTGCCATCTCCAAGCTGGCCCACCGATACGACGCACCCATCGTCGCGACACCGTTCACCATCGAACTGGTGAAACAGCAGATCGAGGGCGAGAACAAGTTCAACGTCAACAACGACCTCATCAAGATGAGTGCCGGTGAGACGATGTCCATCGGCGACTCCGGACAGGTCGACCTCGAGTTCGTCCACGTCACACACTCCATCATCGACGCCATCAACCCGGTCCTCCACACGCCGGAAGGTGCCGTCGTCTACGGGCTCGACAAGCGTATGGACCACTCGCCGGTCCTCGAAGACCCGATCGACATGAAGCGCTTCCGTGAGATTGGCCGCGAAGGAAACGGCGTCCTCTGTTACATCGAAGACTGTACGAACGCCGGCCGGAAGGGTCGCACGCCTTCCGAATCCGTCGCTCGTCGCCACCTCAAGGACGTCATGACCTCCGTCGAGGACTACGACGGCGGAATCGTCGCAACGACGTTCTCGTCTCACATCTCGCGTGTCTCCTCGCTCGTCGAGTTCGCCAACGACATCGGCCGGCAGCCAGTCCTTCTCGGTCGCTCGATGGAGAAGTACTCCGGCACCGCCGAACGCCTCGGCTTCGTCGACCTCCCGGACGACCTCGGAATGTACGGCCACCGCAAGTCCGTCGACCGTACCTTCAAGCGCATCATGAAGGAAGGCAAGGAGAACTACCTGCCAATCGTCACGGGTCACCAGGGCGAACCGCGCGCGATGCTCACCCGCATGGGCCGTGGCGAGACGCCGTACGAACTCGACGACGGCGACAAGGTCATCTTCTCGGCTCGGGTCATCCCGGAGCCGACCAACGAAGGCCAGCGCTACCAGTCCGAGCGTCTCCTGCGCATGCAGGGTGCTCGCATCTACGACGACATCCACGTCTCTGGGCACCTTCGTGAGGAAGGCCACTACGAGATGCTGCAGGCGCTCCAGCCCCAGCACGTCATCCCGGCCCACCAGAACCTCAAAGGCTTCGCTCCGTACGTGGACCTCGCAGAGAGTCAGGGCTACGCCCTCGGCCGCGACGTCCACGTGACGCGGAACGGCAACATGATCCAACTGGTGGAGTGATGAGTTCGGACGCGACGGAACAGCGAGTGCTCGAGGCGATTCGTGAGCGACGCGAACTCGTCAACGAGGCGCTCGACGAGGACGTGCCGATGGCCGAGCCAGAGCGGCTCTACGAGGCCTCTCGGTACCTCCTGAAGGCCGGCGGAAAGCGTCTCCGCCCGACAGTCTCACTCTTGACGGCCGAGTCCCTCGCGGACGTGGAACCGATGTCGGAAGACTACCGCGAGTTCCCGACGCTCGCTGGCGACGCCATCGACGTGATGGTTGCCGCCGTGAGCATCGAGGTCATCCAGTCGTTCACCCTCATCCACGACGATATCATGGACGACGACGACCTTCGGCGCGGCGTCCCGGCGGTTCACAAAGAGTACGACACGGAGACCGCGATTCTCGCCGGCGACACGCTCTACGCGAAGGCGTTCGAGCTGCTGACGAAGACGGGGGCAGACCCAGCGGCCGGCCTCGAAGCCGTCCGTCGGCTCGCGACCACGTGTACGCAAATCTGTGAAGGCCAAGCGCTCGACATCGACTTCGAGCGCCGCACCGAGGTGCTGCCCGACGAGTACCTCACGATGGTCGAACTCAAGACGGCCGTCCTCTACGGTACCGCGGCGGCCATCCCGGCCGTCCTCATGGGTGCCGACGACGATGTCGTCGAAGCGCTCTACCAGTACGGTATCGAGTCTGGGAGCGCGTTCCAGATTCAAGACGACGTGCTCGACCTGACCGTCCCGTCGGAGAAACTGGGTAAACAGCGAGGCTCGGACCTCGTCGAGAACAAGGAGACAGTCATCTCCCTACACGCACGCCAGCAGGGTATCGACGTGGACAACCTCGTCGATGCAGCGTCGGCCGAGGAACTCACCGAAGCCGACGTCGAGGCTGCCGTCGAGGAACTCGAAGCCGCCGGCAGCATCGACTACGCCCGTGAGATGGCAGAAGACCTCACCGAGCAGGCGAAAGCGCGGCTCGACGTCCTTCCGGACAACGAGGCACGCGGCCTGCTGTCCGACATCGCTGACTACCTCATCACCCGCGGGTACTGAACGTCCCCGACATCGGTCGTCGGTTCTGGTGGACGGACCGCCCGACTCACCGTTTCTCACCGTCTGAGTGGCGAGCAGACCGCCGCAACTGATATCTGTATAGGCGTGTTAGCATTTCACGTACCCCTGCCCGCGCGAGGAGCCCGTCCCCGCAATCCGGGCCTGTTTTTAGGCGTGCCGCGGAATCGGACCATAATGGACGACGAGCTTCGAGAACGTGTCGAGCGAGAAGCGGAGAAACACGCACTCCTCAACGCGGTCAAACACGACAGCGACGCCGATGTGGGCGCGATCATGGGCCCGCTGATGGGCGAGAACCCCGACTTCCGACAGCACGGTGGCGAGATTCCGGGACTCATCGGCCCCGTCGTCGCGAACGTCAACCAACTCTCGGCGGCAGACAAGCGCGAGCGACTGGAAGAACTTGCCCCCGAGGAACTCGCAGAGATGGAAGCCGAAGACGAAGAAGACGACGCCCTGCTTCCCGACCTGCCGAACGCGGACGACTACGACGAGATTCGGATGCGCGCCGCGCCGAACCCCAACGGCCCGTGGCACCTCGGCCACGCACGCATGCCCGCGGTCATCGGGACGTACAAGGAGATGTACGATGGCTCGTTCATCGTCCGCTTCGACGACACCGACCCCGAGACGAAGCGCCCCGACATGAGCGCGTACGACGCGATTCTCGAAGATATCGCATTCCTCGGCTTCGAACCCGACGACGTGATTCGCGCCTCCGACCGGGTCGAAACGTACTACGACTACGCCCGCGACCTCATCGAGATGGGTGGTGCGTACACCTGTTCGTGTTCCGGCGAGGAGTTCTCGAACCTGAAGAACAACGCCAAGCCGTGTCCGCACCGCGACAAGGACAGCGAGACGACGCTCGAAGAGTTCGAGGACATGGTCGCCGGCGAGTACTCCTCCGGCGAGATGGTCCTGCGGGTGAGAACCGACATCGAACACAAGAACCCCGCCCTGCGTGACTGGGTCGCCTTCCGGATGATAGACACGCCGCACCCCCGACCAGAGGCCGAAGAGTACCGCGCGTGGCCGATGCTCGACTTCCAGTCCGGCGTGGACGACCACCTCACGGGCGTCACGCACATCATCCGCGGCATCGACCTGCAGGACTCCGCGAAGCGCCAGCAGTTCGTCTACGACTACTTCGGCTGGGCGTACCCCGAGGTCATCCACTGGGGCCACGTGCAGGTCGACGACTACGACGTGAAGATGTCCACGTCGAGCATCAAGGAACTCATCGACGCGGGCGAACTCGACGGCTGGGACGACCCACGCGTCCCGACCATCAAGAGTCTTCGTCGCCGCGGAATCCGCGGACAGGCTATCGTCGACGCGATGGTCGCCCTCGGAACCTCCACGTCGAACGTCGACCTCTCGATGTCGTCTATCTACGCGAACAACCGTGACCTCGTCGACGACGAGACGGACCGCTACTTCTTCGTCCGAAACGGAGCGGAATTCGCCATCGAAGGCGGCCCCGACGTCGCACACCCGCCACTCCACCCGAGTTTCGAAGACCGAGGCACTCGCGACATCCCTGTCGGCGACAGCGTCCTCCTCGAATCGGGCGACGTGCCCGCAGAGGGCGAGCGTGTCTGGCTGAAAGGCTTCGGCGCAGTTCGCCGCGACGGAGAGACGCTCGTCGCAACCGGCGACGACCTCGACGTAGTTCGCGAAGGCGACGTGGCCGTGATTCACTGGGCACCCACCGACGGCGTCTCGGTTCGGATGCGCACGATGCACGAAGACGTACTGGGTGTCGCAGAACCCGACTTCGGTGACGTTCCGGTCGACGAACTCGTCCAGTTCGAGCGCGTCGGATTCGTCCGCGTGGACGAACGCGGCAGTGACGAGACGCTCGTCTACTTCGCACACAAGTAACGTCCACAACAGACCCGCCGATTACACACGAACACTCGTTTTACGACCGCCCGCGTAGGGCAAGTCGTGACCCTCGTAGACCTGACGCGACGTGTCGAATCCGACATGCCGACCTACCCCGGCGACCCGCCGGTATCGGTCGAATCACACGCCGAGTTCGACACAGACGGCTACCGCGTCTCCCGTCTCGAACTCGGCACCCATACGGGGACTCACGTCGATGCGCCGGCACACACCGAACCCGATGGCGCGACACTCGACGCCTTCTCGGTCGAAGACTTTCGGGTCACCACTCGACTGGTGGACTGCCGCGATGCTGGCGCAAACGGCCTCGTTTCGCCAGACGCGATTCCGACCAACCTCGACCCGACTACCGACTGTCTCGTGTTCCGAACGGGATGGGAAGCCGAGTGGGGGACCGACCGAATGGCCGACCACCCTGCGCTCGCACCCGAGACAGGACGATGGTGTGCCGAGCGGGGACTCGCTGTCGGTATCGACGCACTCAGCCCAGACCCGACTGGCGGTGACGACGTGCCCGTCCACCACGCAGTTCTCGGTGCGGGTCGGTTCATCGTCGAGAATCTCCGTGGGTTGGACGCACTCCCGACTGACCGACCGTTCGAGTTGTTCGTGCTGCCGCTTCGTGTCGATGCCGACGGCGCACCCGCCCGTGTCGTTGCGGAGGTGTGACCACCGTCGCTCTCGCGGCGCTGTCGAGGAATCGGCGTCAGCGAACGTCGTCGTGAGCGGGATTTCGGCGGCCCAGAACGAATAAGCACCTCCATGACCTATGTTAACATTGGTGCTGAGAAATGCCATACCAAACCAATCGAATCGTGGCAGACAACTGGTGGCTCCTGTTGTTCGCGGCGCTACTGGTGGTCGCGCTGTTAGTCGGTGCCGTTGGAGAAGTCGTATAACTCCCGGCGAGATGCCGCGTCGAGACGTGACAGCGGTGGGAGTGGCGTCGCCGGCAGATTGACTCTTTTTGGTTGCTGCGCTGGGCTCTCTTTGGTTGCCGCGCTGAGCTACCACTCGTGTTCCGCGAAGATTTATATCCGAAACAGAGACCAGACCTCCTCACAACACTACGGCGACGACGAACCCGACGAGCATCGAGACGGTGAGTAACACCTGCACGACAGAGGATGCGAGCACGCCAATCGTCGTGTAGAGTGCCCGTCGTCCGCTCTCATGGGTGTCCTGATGTTCGAGATATTCGATGACGAAGACGGTCCCCGCGACGCCGAGAACCAGCCCAATGGGACCGAGGACGAACAACAGGACGAACCCAACCACGCCGGCGAGAATGGCCGTCCGAGTCGATGCACCGCCGACACGGGCGGCGATGACGCCAGCACCGTAGTCGGTGACAATCGCAATGAGGCCAACTACGAGCAGACTGAACACCCAGAGCAGGCCAGGGTCGGAAAATCCGGTCGACCACCAGTAGACGAGGACACCGACCACCGAGAGAATCGCGCCGGGGAGGAACGGCAAGATGCTCCCAGCGACGCCGACGACGAGGAGGGCCAGCGCAAGCCAGAAGAACAGGTCCATACACCCCTAATGGGACCGGGGCATAATCACCCCACCGAGTAGACACCATCGGCACCGATTCGGGGCATGATTTATACCCTTGTCAACGGAATGGTAACAAGAACCATGCCAATCGACCCATCTTTCGAAGAGAACAGAGAACGTGTCGACGATGGAAGCGGTGTCGCGGTCTGGGGCCCGACCGACCCGCCGGAGAAACTCGGCATCCACGGGACGCACGTCGCCGTCGATTTCGATATCTGTCTCGCAGACGGTGCGTGCCTCGAAGACTGCCCCGTCGACGTGTTCACGTGGGTCGACTCACCCGGTCACCCGGAGTCCGATATCAAAGCCGAACCAACCCACGAAGACCAGTGTATCGACTGCATGCTCTGTGTCGACGTCTGTCCGGTCGATGCCATCGACGTCGACCCCGGTCGAGCAGGGCGCATCTAGTCGGCACACCGTCAGTTACGCCTGCTCGTGTGCCCAGTCGAGAGCGAACGCTATCGCTGAATTTCCACCCGGGTAGCACAAAAGATTATTATGAATATGTGCTAGCACTAAGTAGAGAGTGTTCTCAATGCACACGGTGGTACTAACCAAAGGGGTCCCTGACTTTCGCGAGGGACAGGTATCGTTCGACGAAGACGGGCACCTCGAGCGCGGGAAGACGCCCACGGTGATGAACCCGAACGACAAGTTCGCGCTGGAGGCAGCACTCCAGACACGGGTTCGACACGGTGGCTCCGTCAGCGTGATGAGTATGGGTCCGCCCGGATACAAGGAAGTCCTTCAGGAGGCGATGGAGACGGTCTACGCCGACGATCTCTATCTCGTCTCGGACCGGGAGATGGCGGCAGCCGACACGTGGGCGACGGCGATTACGCTCAGTGCGGGCATCGAAAATCTCGACCAGATGCCAGATATCGTCTTTGCGGGCTTCAAGACGGCAGACGGTGAGACGGGCCACACCGGGCCGCAGACGAACTGGTGTCTCGACATGCCGCTCGTCACCCACGTCATCTCGCTCGACATCGACGAAGAAGAACGAACGCTGCGGGCGAAACGACTGGTCGAAGGCGACATCGAAGAGATCGAGACGGTCGAAGTCTCGCTTCCGGCGTTCGTCGTCACCGACCCCGAGTACGTGCCGTCGTACCGGACGGCGGGCGAGCGGCTCACACTGAAAGACCTGCGGGCGGAGACACAAGCGCGTGCGCCAGACTACGAAGACCACCTGACAGTGTGGGACCACGCCGACATCAACGTCGACCCAGACTACATCGGCCTCGACGGCTCGCCGACCATCGTCTCGTCTGTCGACCCCATCCCCAAAGCGCCAGCAGAGCGTGAGGCGACGATGGTCGACCCGAGCGACACCGAGGGGATGACCGAGGTGCTCGAAGCGATGCAGTCGGCAGCCGGTGGCGACGCCTCTGCGGCGGAGGGTGACTGACCATGACTGACTTCGACCCCAGCGAGTACGAAATCTCGGAGCTCGGTCCGGCACTCAAAGATATCGAGGACGTTGGCGAGTTAGAAGAGATTCTTCAGGCCGAACATCGCGGGGAGAACCGCGCACCCGTCATCGCACTCATCGAGAGTCGCATCGAGAAGTTCTCCGAAGACGACGAGGAACCGGCCGACGCCGGCAGCCTCGACCTCGCATCGATGAGTACGGCCGACGTGGGGAACGCGCTTCAGGACATCGACGAAATCGACGACCTCGAAGCGCTCCTCGAAGCAGAGGAAGCGGGCGAAGACCGGGGCGCAGTCAAGCGTCTCATCAACAAGCGCATCGACTCCGTACAGGGAAGCGACGAGGAAGCCACAGTTGCCGACGTCGACGAACGAACCGCAGAAGAGCGGCACCCTGACCTCGACCACCCGACGCGTGACAAGCGTCACGTTCGCTCCCTCCACGGCGGCGTCTACCGCGACATGTGGGTCTACTGCGAGACGCAGGCCGGCGAACTCATCGACGTGTCCAAAGAGATGCTCGGCAAGGCGCGCGAGCTGATGGACCAGTACAACGACGACTACGACGAAGACGAACGTGTCGTCGCCGTCCTCATCGGGTCGGACGTGTCAAAACACGTCGACGACGTCATCGCCTACGGCGCGGACGTGGCCGTCGTCCGCGAAGACGACCGACTCGAACGCTTCCAGCACAAGCCGTACACGGAGATATTCTGCGACATGGCGCGTGCCGGGGCGACTCACAACCGTGGCGAAGTCATGGATGGCCGCGACGAGGAGTGGCGCGACTACGACAAACCGCGCTACACGCTCTTCCCGGCGACGAATAACGGCCGTGACCTCTCGGCGCTGGTGCAGGCCGAACTCGACTCTGGACTCGCCAGCGACTGTTCGGGTCTCTACATCGAGAACTCGATTATCTCGAACCCCGTCAAGACCGGCGTCGCCGGCGAGAAAAAGGAGTTCGAACGCGTGCTTCACATGAAGCGTCCCGACTTCTCCGGGTTCGAGTACTCGACGATTCTCTGTATCGACAACCCGACGCGGGAGTTCCACCCGCAGGGCGGGTCCGTCATCCCGGGAAGTTTCGACATCCCCGACGGCGACCCAGAACGCGAGGGACTCGTCGTCGAACACGACGCACCACTCGACGACGACTGGTTCCGCGTCAACGTGACCGACCACGACCAGCTGGACGAAGGTATCGACCTGACTGGCCACGACGTCATCGTCGCGTTCGGTCGGGGTATCGGTGACAACCCGACGAAGGGCGTCGAACTGACCCTCGAACTCGCGAACCAGTTCGAAGACGCAGAAGTCGGCGTCACCCGTGGTATCGTCACTGGGTCGTTCCAGTTCGACGGTCACGTAGAACAGTACACACACGAAGACAGACAACTCGGAGAGACTGGACAGGTCGTCGCACCCAAACTGTACATCGCGGCGGGCATCTCCGGTGCGATTCAGCACAAAGTGGGAGTGGACGAGTCGGATACGATTATCGCCATCAACACCGACCCGGACGCACGCATCCGCGACTTCTCCGACTACTTCATCGAGGGCGACCTGTTCGACGTGCTCCCGAAACTGACGCAGGCACTGAAAGACGGACGATTCGAGGAAGTACTCGCCAGCGATGGCGGGCCCTCGAAAACCAACGGTAACTCACAATGACGGACTACGAACATTACGAAGCAATCGTCGTCGGGGCAGGCCCCGGCGGTGCGGCCGCAGCAGCGACGTTCGCCAACTACGGAATCGAGACGCTCGTCCTCGAACGCGGGGTCGAAGCCGGGTCGAAGAACGTCTCGGGCGGCCTCATCTACGCAGAAGAGTCTGCGCCCTACACTATCGACGACCTGTTCCCCGGATTCCGCGAGGAGGCCTCAGAGCGCCCAATCACGGACTACCGCATCCACAACCTCGCCGGCGACCGGGTCGAGTCGTACGACCTGACAGAGCTCCACGAACACGACACCGAGTGGTCGGACTCCGTCCTCCGGCGAAAGATGGATTCGTGGCTCGAAGACCAAGTTCACGAACGCACGCGCGAGACTGGTGGTGGACTGCTCACCGGTGTTCACGTCAATGGCCTGCTTCGCGAGGAGGGGAAAATCGTCGGCGTCACGACGGACGAACTCGACCCGATTACGGCCGACGTCATCGTCGCCGCCGACGGGGTGAACTCCGAACTCGCCCGCGACGCGGGACTGATGGACTGGGACGAGCCCGAAGAGTGGTTCCAGGGCGTCAAGGCCGTCGTCGACATGCCGAGCGACGTCATCGCCGACCGGTTCGATATCGACGAAGACGAAGGGGTCGCACATCTGTTCTCGGGTGACCTGTTCCAGGGCGTCCGTGGGGGTGGCTTCCTCTACACGAACCAGGACACCCTCTCGCTGGGGACCGTCTTCCACCTCGACAGTCTCGTCGCCGAAGAGGCAGAACCGCACGAACTCTTAGACGCCATGTTGACCCACCCGCTGCTCGGCCAGTGGTTGGGTGACGACTACACGGAACTCGAGTACAGCGCGAAACTCGTCCCCGACTCGAAGAAGGTGGCATTGCGCGAACCCCACTTCGGCCGTCTGCTCGTCGTGGGCGACGCTGCCGGCCAGATGCAAGCGCAGGGGCCAATCATCAAAGGGATGAACCACGCCGTCTCGGCCGGTGCACTCGCCGCCGAAGCGTACGCAGAGGCGAAAGGCCGCAGCGAACCCGAGAAGGCGGGGTCACACTACGCTAACAAACTCCGGTCCGAAGGCGTGATGCAGAAACTCCGACCGCGGAGCTACGAGATGATGCGCGGGATTACCGAAGGCGACACCGTCTCCGGCGTCGTCGATTCCGTGCTCAAATCCGCTGTTGGCCGGTTCGGCGTTCGGGCGCTATCGGGGCAACTCGAAGGACTCTACAACCGTCCGTCGCTCTCGGCGATGATTCCGGACACGCGGACGCCCTACGTCACACTGCCCACGGTCATCGCAGAAGAAGTGGGGACGCCCGTCTCGGGCACGAATTCGGTGACACCGCCGACGCTCGAAGAGCGCATCGGCGACCTGACCTACGACACCGACATCGGCAACCCGCACATCAAAGTCCTCGACAACTCGTGGGAGGCGAGTGGTGCTGCGGTGGCGGCCTGCCCCGTCTCGGCAGTCGACTTCGGTGGTGGCTGTTACCGCGAAGAAGTCGTGCGAACCAACGGGTCCGAAGAACGCGTGGTCAGTCTCGACACGCAACCCTGTGTCGAGTGTGGGACGTGTGCCATCGTCGCGGACACCGAATGGGAACATCCACGCGGCGACAAGGGTGTCGAGTTCAAGTGGGGATAAGCCAGTGACCGGGGACACAGCACAGTCGACGCGGGTCGACGGTGGCCATCGGTCGAACGGCCACGACCGACCCGACGACAGGGGCCGCGACCCAGAACACGTTCGGTTCGGCGAGCGTGTTCGCTCGCTCGCTGCGGCGGCCCGACGGGAACGCGACCAGTTCGACCCACCACCGGAATCGGCGGCAGACGAGCGAGCACTGGCGTGTGCGCGCGATGGTGTCGGTCCAGTCGTCTCGCTCTACATCGAGGCACGAACCGGTGGGACCATGGTCGAGTTCACCAGCGAGGAGTTCCGACTCCTCCAGCGCGCGCTCAACGACTGGTTGACGCTGTACGCTCGGTGTTATGGCGTCGAGTTCGACACCGAGTTCACCATCAGAGAAGCAGCAGAGCTGCTGTTGCGGACACACAACGTCGTCGACACGGCACAGCTGCTGACCTGCGTCCCAGAACGGTATTGAGACACGCACGTCGACCGGGCCACTCCGTGTTCGGGTGTGGCCCGCTCTTTCTACCTGTCTCACAGTTCAGCATCTCACAGCGGATGACCACCAGCACCCAGATCGTGTCTCACATCACAGCCCAGATGCGCCGCACGTGATATCGAGTAATCATCAATCACGAACAACAATTATTAACTAGGGATGTGACACTGTACCATGGAAGTTACTGACAGTCTCAATTTCGGACACAAAGACCGCAAAGATATCTACGAATACATCGAGAGTCACGGCACTGTCAGAGAAGACGAGGTACGGCGGGCGCTCAACTTCGAACCGGCGGCCCTCGGTGCCCACCTCACCATCCTGCGACGAGATGGCTACATCCGCAAAGTGGGCAAACACGTCGAAGTCGCCTACGCGCAGGAGACAGAAGAGACGACAGACCTCGACGGCCTCGACGTGACGATTCGGATGGCACAGGACGTCGACCTCGAGAGCCTCGTCGATGCCATCCACGAAGTCGCCGACGAGGGACGATACATCGAAGCCGAAACCGTCGCGGACGTCCTCGACCACGAAGAGGTCGTCCTCAGACACAACGACGTCAGTTCTCGAATGGTGTTCGTCGCCACCGTCGAAGACGAACTCGTCGGGTGGGTCCACCTCGACTTACCCGAAGCGGAGAAACTGAGTCACACGGCCGTCCTCACAGTCGGCACCCGACCGGAGTTCCGTGGTCACGGTATCGGGAGTCGCCTGCTGGAGAAAGGAGTCGGCTGGGCGCAAGAACACGGCTTCGAGAAGCTGTACAACAGCGTTCCGGCGACCAACGAGACTGCAATCGGATTCCTCGAAGGCCACGGTTGGGAGACTGAAGCGGTCCGCGAGGGTCACTACAAAATCGACGGCGAGTACGTCGACGAAGTGATGATGGCCGTCACGCTCCGGTAACCAACCGACTACGACCAGTTCTTTTCTGCACCGTCGAGCGGTTCGGCGACGACACCGTCCTGTTGGACGAGCGCTCGCCCGTGTGCCGTACAGACGTCTCTGTCGGCGTCCCACGGGATGTAGAGTCTGACCGTCGCCACGTTCTCGCAGTCGGCTTCGCTACACTCGGCCATACGCACTCCTCGTCGTGGACGATTATCGGTGTACCGCCGCGCGAGTGAGTGGGGGCTACGTGTAGCGCTCGCGTTCGGCGTCTGCCACCGCGTTTCCGTACTCGTCGACGAGTGGTTCGTAGGCGTCGCCGAGGGCACGCATGCACTGTGCCGTCGAGTGGAAGCCGAGTTCGTCGGCCACAGACGACCACGGACGCGTCTGTAACACCTTTCTGACGACGAGGCGTTCTTTGCGGTCCGAAAGCGACGCGCGATTAGGGTCGAGGAGGTGAACGAGTCCGAGGCGACGGAACGCGCCGGGAGCGGTCGTATAGAGGCCAGGGCCGTAGGACGCACCGACGACGACACGCCACTCGTAGTCCGTGAGCGCGGGTTCGAAATCGGTCCCGGGGCCGCCTCCGCTTCGGGCGAGCGCACGTCGACCGGCCTCCCCGACGGCGGCGAGTGCAGCACGGACCACGTCCGGGTCGATATCCGAGAGTGCGTCCCCGAGTACGTCACCGATACGCTGGACGAACCACTCGGCGTGCCTGTCGTGGAGGCGGCTCCCCGTCGGCGACAGCGGCAGGAGCATGAGCGCGGAGTACTCGCCGCTCGTGTCGTTTCGCGTCGTCGAGAGGTGGACCGTCCCGTACTCGTTCTCCTGCCAAAACGAGAGGAGCTCGGGTGTCGCGCCGAATCCGACGCCGAGGTAATCTGCGTCACCCGCGAACTCGTCGCGAATCTCGGACAGGAGATGCGACCCGAGACCTGACGACCTGACGGCGTGGTGGGTCGCGATTCGCATCACGCGGTAGCCCACCGGGATTCCTGCCGCTTCGTCCCGGAGTTGACTCGTGAATACGTCGGGGAGCATGTTGCCGCGGATTCGACCACCGTCGTACATGTGGCGGCGGGTCTCAGCGCCGAGGTTCCCTTCGCGGGCGAGCAGCGCGACCGAGACAACTCGGCCGTCGAAGGTGAGCGCCCGGAGCGTCAGGTTCGGCGCGTCGAGGACGCGGGCCAGGTCGTCGGGTTCGGTTCGGTAGTGAGCGAGGACGAGGAGGCCGAACGCCTCACGCATGAGGTGTTCGTCCGCGAGTAACTCGTCGGGCGAGAGCGTCCGATAGTCGACGGTTTCCGGAGTTGCCTCCGCAATCAACTGGGCGACTGGCGGGCGCGCATCGAGTAACAGGGCTCTGAACGTCCACGATTCGACTGGGTCGCCGCCGGCGTACCGAATCGGGTCGTCGAGACGAACGTCGGTCACCTCGTGCGACGACTCGTCGAGTCTGTCGCGGAATCTGACGGCGAACCCGCGGCCCGCGCCTTCGTACCCGCGGACGGTCGTACAGAACGCGACCGATGGCGCGTCGAGAAACGACGTGAGGAGGCGAACAGGCAGCGCGGCGGCCTCGTCGACGACGAGCGCGTCGGCGATGGAGACTGCGGAACCAGCCTCTGTTGGGGGAACGTAGCGGACCTGTCCGCCTCGCGAGGACCGCAGGATGTACTCGTCGGCGCTCCCCGATTCGAGGCGGTCGAGTTCGCTGAGGAGGCGCTCGGCGCGGACGAACACTTCGGCGGCGTTGCGTCGGCCGGGGGCAGTGACGACCACGTCGCGTCCCTCAGCGGCGAGGCTTCCGGCAGCGAGTCCGGCGGCACTCGACTTCCCTCGTCCTCTGTCTGCTTCGACGACGACTGCAGCGCCCGGTTCTGCGAGTCCCTCGAGCGCGCCGAGTGCGTCCGACTGGTCGGCCGTGAGACAGTCTTCGTACGCGCGACGGGGGAATCGCCCGTCTTTCGGGACCGAAGGGAGTGACCTGTCGAGCGAGATTCCCTGTCTGTACTCGCCGTCGCGTTCGACAGTTCCGGTGTCGAGGTTCACGATGGCGATACCGGGATGGTCGCGAAGTGTCGAGACGAGTCGGCCACGGAAGCGCCCGGTCACGTCGTCTCTCGTGTACGGCGGAACGGCGAGGCGCTCGTCGAACGAGTCGCGGCGGTCGGGCCACTCGTCGAGTGGCGGCGTGAGAAGCACGAGGAGGCCGCCGCCGTCGACGGTGCCAGCGATTCGGCCGAGGGTGTTCGCCGAGAAATCCTCGTGGGCATCGAGGACGACGATAGTCTGCGTGGTCCCGAGGAGGCGTGATGCTTGTCGGGGGTCGACGCTATTGAAGCGAAATCCTTCGCGGGTCGTGACGAACGTCACCTCGTCGTCGGGAACGTCGGCACCGCGGACGACGTCGAACGCAGCGTCGATGCCGGCGTCGCGGTCACCGGCGAAGACGAGGAGGCGACGCTGGTTGGTGGCCATCGCCTCGCCACGGCGGGCCGCAGCGAGTGACGCGACGTCGAGGCTGCCGACGGTGTCGTCGTCGTGAGCGTCGTCGCCGGGGTTGGTCATACCTCTCGTTTTTCGGCGAGTGTATTCACTTTCGTGGGTCGATTCGCCTCGAATTGCCTCGCGCGACGAACGTCTCGAAACGTCGGATGGTCTCGAAACCGCGAATACGCGTCTCACGGGGCGTGCGGACGCGTGGCACGCCGTCGAGATTTTGAAAGCGCTTTTATGGGGTCCGAAGTAAGGAATGGTTACAGCCTGTCCGGGGTTGATGAACCTCCTCGCCGTAGGGAATATGCCCACCCGTCGCGACCGACCGACGGGTGACGCCGGCGAGGGAGTCGAGCCCGCGAGCAGGATTTAGGTGACCAACAATGGCAGTCTACGTAGATTTCGACGTACCGGCCGACCTCGCTGACAGCGCCGTCGAGGCGCTCGAGGTCGCCCGAGATACTGGTATCGTGAAGAAAGGAACCAACGAAACGACCAAGTCCATCGAGCGCGGCAACGCCCAGCTCGTCCTGATCGCGGAGGACGTCTCCCCCGAGGAGATCGTCATGCACCTCCCCGAACTCGCAGACGAGAAGGGTATTCCGTTTATCTTCGTCGAGACGCAGGACGACATCGGCCACGCTGCCGGTCTCGAAGTCGGCAGTGCCGCTGCCGCCATCGTCGACGCTGGCGAAGCCGCCGACGATGTCGAGGACATCGCGACTAAGGTCGAGGACCTTCGATAACCGACCATGAGCGCGGACGAACAAGCCAGCGACTCGACGCCTGCGGAAGTCATCGAAGTCGTTGGAAAGACTGGGATGCACGGCGAGGCCATGCAGGTCAAATGCCGCATCCGTGAAGGGTCCAACAAGGGCCGTATCATCACGCGAAACGTGCTGGGTCCAGTCCGCGAGGGCGACATCCTTCAGCTCCGCGAGACCCAGCGTGACGCCGACTCCATTGGAGGGCAATAACGATGGTCGAAAAGCGAACGTGTGACTACAGTGGTGAAGAGATCGAGCCCGGCACGGGCACGATGTACGTCAAGATCGACGGAACCATCCTCCACTTCAAGAGCTCGAAGGCCGAGAAGAACTACTTCCTCGGTCGCGAAGCACGTGACCTCGAGTGGACGGAAGCAGGCCGTCGCGCACGCGGTCGTTCGGAGGACGACAACTAAATGTCCGACGCCGAACGCACCTTCGTGATGGTCAAGCCGGACGGCGTCCAGCGCGGTCTCATCGGAGACATCGTCTCCCGATTCGAAGACCGCGGTCTGAAGATGGTCGGCGGCAAGTTCATGCAGATTTCGGAAGAACTCGCCCACGACCACTACGGTGAACACGAGGGCAAGCCCTTCTTCGAGGGTCTCGTGGACTTCATCACCTCCGGCCCCGTCTTCGCGATGGTCTGGGAAGGACAGGACGCGACGCGTCAGGTCCGCCGCATGATGGGCGAGACCGACCCCGCAGAGTCCGCCCCCGGCACCATCCGCGGTGACTACGGTCTCGACCTCGGTCGGAACGTCATCCACGGCTCCGACAACGAGGACGAGGGCGCAAACGAGCGCGAAATCGACCTGTTCTTCGACGAAGACGAACTGGTCGACTACGAGCGCATCGACGAAACCTGGCTCTACGAGTAAGGTTTCGTCGTCGATTTTCCACGTTTTCGCTCGAGAGGAGCGACGGCCACGTCGCCCCCTCTCGTCCGCGCTCTCTCCGAGACGACCCCCGGGTCGTCGTCTCGGGGTGAGTGGTGGTACCACCGGGCGCTGTTCGTCGACTCTCTCCCACTCGCACCGACAGAGCCGACACCGTCTACAGACCGTGACCGTCAGGTTTGGCGCAAATAATCGCTTTCTCTGTCGCCAGCGATACAGTTGCATGGTGGAACTGGAACTCGTCCTCATCGCGCTACTACTGGTGTTCACACTCACCGCCGTGGCGATGCTCGGGGCGACAGCAGTCGCCGCGTGGGTGATGGCGCGATTCGCAGCAAACGTCTTGAACGTCTTGATGGCGGTTCGACCGACCGTCTTCGGCCCGGCCGACATTCGCGACGTGGAGCTCAAAGTCGCCGGCCTTCGCGCACTCGACCACGTCGACGCCGGCGTCGTCACTGCTGTCGTTCCAGAGCGAAGACGAGGGACGCGCGGACTCGACCGGTTTTCGCTGACAGACGGTGTTCGGTTCGACCTCGCGCTCGCGACGCCCGACGACCGAACCGCGTGGTTGTGGGTTCCGCTCCCGAGTCAGTTGACTGGTGAGTCCCGATTCGAACGCGTTGCTGCGGCGTGTGGTGTCTTCCCCGACGAAATCTCGGATGCAGTGGGAACTGAACTCCCGCTCATCCGGGGGCAAGATGGACGATGGCACGTCGGCGAAACCAGTGGTCGTGAGTATCACCACGACTTCGGTGCGAAAGCGTACGAACCCGAGTGGGCGTGATGGTCGCGTCAGTTGCCTTGCTCGCCAACCACCGGTGACAAAGCACTTACTCTCGCCTCTCGGGGGCGACGTATGGACGAATTTCACGCGACCAACCGTGACCACTGGGACGAGTTGGCCGACCTCCATCCGACGACCGAGTTCTACGATGTCGATGGGTTCGTCGCTGGCGAGTCGAGTCTGATGGACCTCGAACGCGAGGAACTCGGCTCGGTCGACGGTAAATCGCTTCTCCATCTGCAGTGCCACTTCGGTATGGACACGCTCTCGTGGGCACGTGAAGGGGCAACCGTCACGGGCGTCGATTTCTCTCCGACGGCTATCGAGACGGCACGCGAACTCCGCGACGAAGTCGGAATCGACGCCGAGCAAGCGCGGTTCGTCGAGAGCGACGTCCTCGAACTTCCAGACGCCCTCGACGGTGAGTTCGACATCGTGTTTACGTCCTACGGCGTCATCTACTGGCTCTCGGATATCGACCGCTGGGCCGAGGTCATCGACCACTTCCTCGAACCCGGTGGGACGTTCTACATCGCCGAAATCCACCCCGTCGTCGGGTCGGTCAGCGAGACGAACGAGGAGTGGGCCAGGTTCGAGTATCCGTACTTCTCGGGCGAGGCCCACCGAATCGAGAGCGGTGAAAGCTACGCGGGCGACGGCCTTGAGAACAAGACCACGTTCGAGTGGGAGCACACGACGGGCGAGATCGTGACCGCACTCGTCGACGCAGGACTCGAAATCGAGTTCGTCCACGAGTTTCCCAAACTGTGTTACGAACGCTTCCCAACGCTCGTCGAAGGCGACGATGGGTGGTGGCGCTTCCCCATCGGTGACCCAGAGATTCCCATGACGCTGTCTATTCGGGCGACGAAGCGAGCGTAACGACGCCACACGACGGCCTACCACACGAAACACCACAAAAAAGAACGGACGGACGAACCCGAGGTGGTTCAGGCCTCTTCTTCTTCTCCTCCTCTGAACTCTTCGACGACCGTCTCCCACGAGACGCTTCCCTCGTTGACGATGTTTTCGGGAGTGAGTGCTTCCGATTCGAAGACTGCTGCCTCACTTGGGAGGTTCGGGTCGAGTCCCTGAAGGAATAACGGCAGAATGTTCATCTCTTCTGGTGGTCTGCCGGTCTCTTCGATAGAGAGTTCGGGAACGTCACCATCGGTCACGACAACGCGCGACACCATGCCGAATATCTGGTGTGGCGGACAGTAGAAGTCGTACACACCGGGTGTTTCGAACCGGAAGAGCCAGTACCCACCGACGGGCACGAGTGGCGCTGAAATCGGTCCGACTCCCTCCGGGACACGGTTCTGCCGGCCGTGTCGCTCGTGGTAGGCTGAAACACCGTGGTCTGGTGTCTCCGCGCTGTAGATGACCACGTCGCCCGGTGCGACTGTGAGGCCAACCGGTTCGTAGTGGAACGCCGTCGTTTCGGCGAGAAGCTCCGCGATTTCCAGGATGGTCAGCGTCACCTCTTCACCTTCTGGTCCGACTGTCACCTCGAAGTTAGGGTTGCTCAGTTCGTCGGCGTCGACGACACCATCCGCCACGGCGGCGTTGATTTCGTCGATTTCCGCCTGAGTGAGAATCCCCGGTTCGGCGAAGGCGAACAGTTCCTCCGGTAGGTTGATGTGTAGTTCGACTTCGTGAGACGGGCGAACCGATTCGTCAAACGCCTCGAAACAGTCCGCACCGGATTCACCCGCACACGGATTGAGTGCCGCAGAAGCGTATCCGAATATCGGGTCTATGTCGTCGGGTCCTGGTCCATCGTCGCCGTTTTCGTCGTCCTGAGATGAATCCCCGTTTCCACTGTCATCTCCATTTTCGTCCTCGTCTTCGTCACTTTGCGCGACGGCAGTTCCTGCGCCCATTCCAAGGAGTACCGCCGATGCCCCCGCAGCACGCAACAGGTTCCGTCGCGCAATCGGGAACCACTCTTGCTCGTCGTTCGATTCAGCTGTCGCTGGTGTTTCTGTCACTGTTCTCCACCAGTAGATATGACAACGTATTCAAAGATAAACTAGCGTACCGTTCAAAAGAGTTGATACTCCCAGAGTGGTGAAGGGCTTAGAAAGTTGGTCGTTCGATTCGGGAGAATAGCCAGCCTGTCGACCCATTCGACGGCAAAAAGAGAGACCGACTCGAAGAGACGAGTGCTCAGTCGGCGGACGGAACCGGTGCGTCGAGGTCGATTTCGCCGGCGTCGAGTTCCGCTTCGACTTCGCGAGCGGCTTTGACCATGTTCTCCATCTTCTGGTAGGCCACCTTGCGAGGCAGGAGTTTCACACCGCAGTCGGGCGAGATGGTGAGTTTCTCCGGCGGGACGACCTTCAGACCCTGCTTGATGTTCTCTTTTATCTCTTCGACCGACTCGACTTCTGCGTCGTGCACGTCGACGACACCGAGTGCGAGGTCGGGTTCGAACTCGGGTTCGGTGAAGACGTCGATCTGGTCGTAGCCACCGTTGCAGAGTTCCACGTCGAACTCGTCGATTGGGTAGTCGTTGAGTTCGGGGTAGATGCGCGAGTAGTCGCCGTAACAGACGTGGAGGCCGATGCGGACTTCGTCTGGGACACCCGAGACGATGCGTTCGAGACACTCACCGACGATAGCGTGATCGTCAGGCGTCGTCGCCAGCGCGGGTTCGTCGATCTGGATGTAGGTCGCACCTGCGTCGACGAGTTGTTCGATTTCCTCGTTGACGAGGTCCGCGAGGGCGTAGGCGAGTTCCGCTTCGTTCTCGTAATGCTCGTTGAACGACCAGCTGGCGAGCGTGTACGGCCCCGTGATTGGGACTTTGACCGGTTTGGACGCGACGTCGCTCGTGAACTCGAACTCGTCGACCAGCCACGGTTCGTCGTATTCGACCTCACCGACGACCGAGGGCTTGTCGAAGTAGTTGTGGCCCCACACCTTCACCGGGCCGTTGAACTCGTAGCCCGGAATCCGGTGGGCGAAGTATTCGACCATCTCTTCGCGGCGCATCTCGCCGTCAACGACGGTGTCGAGCCCGGCGCGTTCGTGTTCGTGCGTGATGACACGACAGGCGTCGTCGTGGGCCTCGTGGAGGTGTTCTTCGGTGAACTTGGAGTCGGGGTCTTCTGCGAGGTCGTTCGCGCGGTTGAGCCACTTCGGTTTCGGGTACGACCCGACGACGGTCGTGAGCAGGAAGTGCTCGTTGTCGTGGTTTTCGGGGCGGAACTGCTCGCGGTTTTCGGCGTCACGGCTCATGCTTCTACCTCCAGTTCGTCTTCGGTCGCAGCAGCGAGTGCGGCGAGTTTCTCGGTCGCGCGGTTCTCCGGCAGGTAGAACAGTTCGGTGTTGGAAGTCACGTACGCGGTGTCGAACGTCTTGTTCTGGACGCGGTCGAGCGTCCACTCGACGCGCTCGCGGACCGTCGCGGGGTCTTCGACCAGCGTGTTCTGCCCGTCGACGAGGCCGAGCGCGATGTCGTCTTTCGTGCCGTACTCGTTGATGTTGTAGAACGTCTGGTCGCGGTCACCGGCGACGAAGTCGAAGCCGATTGCGTCGACGTCGGCGTCCATCAGGTGCGCGTAGACCTTCTCTTCGAGCGACCCCCAGTAGGTGTGGACGACGACGTTCGCGTCGGTTGCGTCGGCGACGGCCGAGATGGCTTCGGGAATCTGCGCGTCGATATCCTCACCCGGTGGCGATTCGACCAGCGAGGGTTCGAGGAGGAACAGCGTCTCGTGGTCCGGGAAGGCGTCGACTTCGTCGGCGAGGAACGACCCGACAGCGTCGAGGAACTCCGCCTCGTCGCCGTAGTACTCGTCGGTCGCGAGGTCCGCGAGCGAGTAGGGGCCGGGGAGGACGGCCTGCAGCGACTCGTCGCCGAGGAGGTCCGCAGTGGCGTCGAGTTCGGCCGCGACGTCACCGGAGAAGGTGAGTTCGCCGCGCACCTGCGGGTCGCGGTAGAAGTTGTTGTTGTCGTAGTAGCGGACGATGCCGCCGGTCTCGACGTTCTCGTGGACCGTCAGGGGGTGCGCGAGCATGTCGTCCCATCGAAGTTGGCCTTCGACGATGTGGTCGAGTCCGGCATCGACCTGTTCGGTGACGACTTCTTCGCGTGCGCGCTCGTACGCGCTCACGATGTCCGGGCCTTCGTTTCCGGAGATGAGGTCGTGTTTCTGGTGTCCTTTGAGGTCGGAGAGCGTTTGCTTCGCCCAATCCGGGAGGGGATAGAGCCCCGGTGTTGTCGAGACGAGTTCAGTCATCACTCGCCGCTAAGAAATGACGGGGTATAATATTTCCTGTATGGGAAAATGCACAGCAGTTATTTCAGGGCGAGGACAGAGAGCGTCTCGTAGGGATAGGACTCCTGTACGACCACCTCGTGGCCGAATCCGTTCTTCTTCGCGCGGGCGAGAACTTCGTCGTATCCGGTAAGACTGCTCACGAGGAGGAAGACCACACCGTCTGGTTTGAGCACGCGTCCGACCGTATCGAGGAATGGGTCGATGATTTCGCGCCCGGTTTCGCCGCCGGTGAGTGCGACTTCCATCCAGTCGTCACGGGCCGCTTCGAGGTCCTCCGGGAGATACGGGGGATTGAACGCGACGGCGTCGAACGAGTCGTCTCGGAAGGGTTCGACGAGGTCGCCTCGCACTACGTCGAATCCGCGTTCGCCTTCGGCACGGAGTTTGGCCGCGCGTTCTGCGGCCTGCGTGCACGCGTGTGGGTTCAGGTCGCTGGCGACCACGTCGGCGTCTGTCTTCTGGACGAGTTGTTGAGCGACCCACCCCGACCCGGTGCCGACTTCGAGGACGCGCCCAGAGACGCGGCCGATGGCCGCCTGCGCGAGGAGGCCCGAATCTTCTGCGGGTTGGTAGACCGAGGTGTTCATCCCACGGCGCTCTGCGAGGTCCGTCACGTCGACTCTCCAGACGACCCGTTGGTCGTGCCACTCGAACTCTCAGTAGACGACCCGTTCGAACTCCCGCTGGCAGCACCACCTGCGCCGCCTGCGCTGCCTGCGCTGCTTGCGCTGCCATCGTGCTGTCCACGCTCCTGCGCCGGCGCGTCGGTGAGCGGAACCGGACCCGACTGCCCACGCGAGGAGAGTTCGCGCTGTGGGAACGGGATGCTGATCTCTTCGTCGGCGAACGCTTCGCGGACGGCACCGATGACGGCCGTCTGTACCTTCCACTTGCGACGTGCGCTCGGGCGGTCGATCCACGGGCGCACACCGAGGACGACAGCAGAGTCGTCGAATCGCTTGGCGACGACCTGTGTCTGTGGGACAGACAGCACCTCGTCGATGTCCTCGACGGCCTCCTGTGCGACCGACGCAGCGTGTTCGACGTTGGTCTCGTAGTCGACGCCGACTTCGACTTCGAGGCGGAGTCTCCCTTTTCGACTCCGGTTGACGAGACTCTCGGAACTCACCACGTCGTTCGGAATCATCACGTACTCCCCGTCGAACGACTGAATTCGCGTGTTCACGACGGTGATATCGGTGACGATTCCCTCGTGGTTTCCGACTTCGACCCAGTCACCGATTTCGAACGGCCGGGAGAACATCAGGACGAATCCGGCGATGAGCGCACCGAGGGTCTGTCTGGCGGCCATACCGACGACGATACCGAGGAATCCGGCCCCAACGAGGAATCCGCCGAGGTCCGCTTGCCAGACGCTGAGGACGAAGACGACGGCGATGAGGTAGGTCGAGACCTGTGCGAGGCGATAGATTATCTCGCGCTGGTGGTCGGATATCTCCTGACGAGTGCTCGCGACTTCCTTGATGAGTCGACCGAGAACCGTCGTCACGACGTACGCGCCGATGAAGAACGTCGCCGACAGGCCGGTTCTGACGAGCGTCTGCGTTCCGAGGCCGTACTGCTCGGAAATCGTCGCGATGTCGCCCGAACTGGACCAGATCGAGACGATGAACGCCCCACCGAGGATGACGCCAACGAGGCGGAACAGTGTGACGCCGAGGTGCCAGAACGCCGACGAGACGTTGTCGGCGTCTCTGTCGTGCAGTTTGGCCCCGAGTCCCCAGACGGCGACGATAGCCGCGAGGACCACCGCACTGGCGACGATTCGCAGTTCGACCGATGGGAGCAACGTGGCGAAATCTATCGCCGGGTCGGTCTGGAGGCCGACGGTCGGGAGCGTACTAACCAACTGAAAGGACATGAGGAGGGAGGATACGGGGAGTGTCATTGCTTACAAACCGACGTCTGCGGCGAGTTGGGCGAGTTCGGCGAACTCTGTGGGTTCCATCTTGCCGGCACGTCTGCGGAGGATGTCTTCGTCAGCCGCTTCGACCACTGCTTCGGGGTCTGAGAGTCCCGAGATGTGTGCCGTGTTGCGGATGCCGTTTCGGATGGTCTTGCGACGCTGGGTGAACAGGGCCTTGACGAAGTCGAGGAAGAACTCCTCGTCGTCGACTTCGTAGTCCGGTGCGCGCGGCGTGATGCGGACGATAGCGCTCTGGACCGCCGGTTGCGGGTCGAACGCCTCTTTCGGGACGATTTCGCAGACTTCCACGGCTCCGTAGTGCTGTGCGCTCACAGAGAGACGGCCGTACTCGGAGGTTCCCGCCTCGGCGGCCATCCGCTCGCCGAACTCTTTTTGGAACATGAGGACGAGCGGTTTGCCGAGTGGGAGGAGGCGGAACGATATCTCCGAGGAGATGCCGTACGGGAGGTTCGAGACACACGCGGTGAACTCGGGGAGGGCAACCTCGAGTGCGTCACCCTCGACGACGGTGAGTCGGCCGTCTTCGACTTCGTCGGCGAACTCACGGCGCAGATGCGCGGCGAACGTCTCGTCCTGTTCGACGACAGTCACGCGGTCTGCGGTGGCGAGGAGTCTGTCGGTCAGCACGCCCGGGCCGCCACCGATTTCGAGGATGTGAGAGGTGTCTACTTCTTCTGGGAGATACGTCGGGATACGGTCGACGACGCGGTCGTCGACGAGGAAGTGCTGGTCTCGGTCCGGGTCGCCGCGGACGCCTGCTCGGCGGATGAGTGCGTCCGGGTCGCGTGCGGCGGGCGCACGAACCTGTTCGCTTCCGTCGCTCGTCATTGCCAGAGATATCGTGTGAGGCCGGGTAAAAGTCCCGTTCCGCTTATTGGTCGTTTCGGACGAACGTCTTGTACTTCACATCGTCGCCGTGGAGTTCTTCGAGGATGCGTTCGACGATGACCTCTTTCGGGTGGTGGAGGCCGGAGACACGGTCGTGGAGGTCCTCGAACGACTCGAACGGGCCGTAGCGTTTCCGTTCTTCGAGAATCTTGTCTCGGAGTTTCTTCCCGATTCCGGGGAGCAAGTTGAGCTGGTGGAGACGGAGCGTAATCGGTTGCGCATCGTTGTAGAAGTCGACGAAGCGCGCTTCGTCTGCATCGACGATGTCCTCGACCACGTACTCCAGTTCGGAGTCTGCCGTGTTCGAGAGGTCGCTGTAGTCGAGGTGTTCGACGCTCTTTACTACCTCTCGGTCTGCTGTCGGTGAGATAACGACACGGTCACCGATGCTCACGTCTGCGTCCTCCGTCAGTGTCAGTTCGAGGAGGCGGAAGTTGGTTTCACCGAGAGCATAGGCGATGGGGTCTGCGTCGAAGCGTCGTCGGCCATCGTCTTGCCGACCGTGTCGGAGCACGTCGAGCAACACAGCGTACTCGACAGTTGCGTCGGCGTCACCGTTCCCCGACGTTGCGTCGGCGTCACCGCTCTCCGAAGTTGTCATGTCAGTAGATACGGTGAGCCCCTATTTAAATAGTTGGCCGCGCAGTCGCGCGGTCAGATGTATTTAGCGACGACGTTGAGAATCTCGTCGAGTTCGTCGCCAGAGAGTGCGTACCGCTGCTGGGCGAACACCGCACGCAGTTCGTCGCGGTCCTCTGGCAGGAGGTCGGCGATTTTGATTGCGGTCGGTGTGTCGACCTTCTCGAGGTCGGCGAGCTCTTCGACGAGTTCACGAGATTCCTTGGGGTCGAGGTGAGCGAACCGATTGACGTGCTCGATTGCACGCGCCAGTTCGTAGCGCATCTCACGCTCTTCGTCGGCAGCGCGTTCCGCTTCAACCTCGGCGAGGAGTTCTTTGACCTCTGACGTGGTCAGATACTCCTCGTCGATTTTCTCTTTGAAGATGGTCATCGCTTACTGCTGGGCGCGCAGGTGAGCGGGTCGGACGACGACCAGCTTGTCCTTGCCGCCGTCGTTGATCTGAACCTTGAACGCGCGACCCTGCTTTCCGACGACCTCACCGGTGAGGCCGTTGAAGCGCGGGTGGAACCGTCCCTCGCGCACGCTCGGGTCGAGGTTGAGGTGGACCTTCTGGCCCTCCTCGAATTCGGCGATAGAGCGCTGCGGCGGCGAAGTGCCACGCTCACGCGGTTTGTTCGAGAGCTTTCCTCGCGTCCCCTTCATTGGACCATTAGAGCTCGGCATAGTCGTGAGAACGACTACTTGCGTCGCCATTATAAATTGCACGTTACGAACCGCGCATGTGCCTCTCCCGCGTGGTCCGACAACGTGGAGTGACCGACACGTTCGGTGAACGGCGATGAGAATCGTTCGAATCGAGTGACGCGACCACCCCGAGCGGGGGATTTACAACGCCACCGAGACAGGAGGGACGGACTTAACCCCAGTGAGTGCGGCCATTCGCGTATGTCTGAAGACGAGCGACGTATCGAGACGCGCGCGATTCACGCCGGTCAAGAACCCGACGAGGAGACGGGTGCGCTCATGACGCCAATCTACGCGAACTCGACGTACGCGCAGGACGGCCCCGGCGACCACCGTGGGTACGAGTACTCTCGGACGGGGAATCCGACCCGGACCGACCTCGAAACGAATCTCGCGGCGCTCGAAGGCGGGTCGTACGGCCGCGCGTTCTCCTCGGGGATGGGTTCTATCAACACCGTTCTCAACCTGCTCGAAGCCGGCGACCACGTCGTCGCCGGCAACGACGTCTACGGCGGCACCCACCGCATCTTCACGCAGGTCTACGAGAAGTACGACCTCGAATTCGACTTCGTCGACACCACCGACCACGACGCCGTCCGCGACGCCGTTCGCGACGAAACCGAACTCGTGTGGGTCGAGACACCGACCAACCCGCTCATGCGCGTCAACGACATCGCAGCGCTGGCCGACATCGCACACGAAGCCGATGCACTCTGTGCGGTGGACAACACGTTCGCAACGCCGTATCTCCAGCGCCCCCTCGAACACGGAGCCGACATCGTCTCCCACTCGCTGACCAAATATCTCGGTGGTCACTCCGACGTCGTCGGCGGCGCGCTCGTCACCGACGACGCAGAACTCGACGAGGAAATCGGCTTCTACCAGAACTCCGTCGGGGCGACGCCCTCGCCGTTCGACTGTTTCCTCGTCCTCCGCGGGACGAAGACGCTCCCCGTGCGCATGGACCGCCACTGCGACAACGCCCGCGAACTCGCGGCGTGGTTAGACGACCACGAAGCGGTCTCCGAAGTCTTCTACCCCGGTCTCGACTCCCACCCGCAACACGACCTCGCGGCCGAACAGATGGACGACTTCGGTGGCATGCTCTCGTTCGAACTCGACGGTACCCTCGAACAGGCATCGACTGTCGTCGAAGAGACAGAGGTGTTCACGCTGGCAGAGAGTCTCGGTGGTGTCGAGAGCCTCATCGAGCAACCCGCCGCGATGACCCACGCCGCAATCCCGCGCGAAGAACGACTCGACGCAGGACTCACCGACGGCCTCATCCGCGTCTCGGTCGGTATCGAACACATCGACGACATGAAAGCTGACTTGGAACGGGCGTTCAGCGAAGCGTTCTGACCAAAACACCGTCTTCTCAAACCCCTGAATGTCACGGTTTTAGGCCATCGAAACGGTCGTTTTCGTTTCGTGGGAACCCGAGATATCATTATAGACGTTCCGCGCGTCTCTCTACGTATGTCCCAGGAGTCAGCACCACTGAGCGCAGAGTTCGTCCAACACACCACCCGAGAATCGGCCGACTACGTGATGGTCGATTCCGACGACCACGAAGGGACCAGCTGGAGCGCTGAACAGTTCGGCATCGGCCTCGCAGCGGGGATTCTCTTCGGTGGCCTCGTTGGCCTCACCGTCGACACGGTCGCCGCCACCAACTTCCTCGGAGTGAGCGTCCTGTTCGGCCTCATCTTCGGCGTCCTGCTTGGGCTCTACGTGATGGAAACCCGCTGAGGCGGAGAGAGCCAGCGCAGTCGCTCAGCGGGATTTGTTCTGCGGAAAAGGTCGGTCGTTCAGTTAGATACGGCCGACGTTCTCGACGGAGACGGACTCGACGCCGTCAACTTCCGTGAACGCCTCTTCGACGGCTTCGGTCCCACCAGCGTCGTCGGGGACGATGACCGTCGGCAGGAGTGCGACCAGGCCGAACGCGACGTCGTCGCGCTCGAAGCCTTTGATCTTCGCACCCTCTGGGAGAGAGTCTTCGAGCTTGTCCTCGAGTTCGTCGAGGTCCAGCTCGGGGCTGTTCGGCATGACCTTGATTTTAGCGGCTACTTTTCCCATGATTATGGACCCATGAACCCGCAGTCGGGGCACTCGTAGAGGTTGCTCTGCTTGCGGCATTTGGAACAACGCGAAATCTCCTGGCCACAGTCGGGGCACTTGAACGTCGCGGCGCTCATGCCGGCGATGTTGATGCCACAGGACACACACTGGTGCGCGTGTCGCTGTTCGGACTCGCTCATACGCTCACAAACCGGCGCGCGACTTTTAACCGTTGTCTTTCCGCTTCAAACAGAGACAACACGTCTCACGGTCCTGCGGCCTCCACCACCGCGCGTGCACCCGACTCATCCGAGAATCAACGGCCCCATGAGCACGCTCATCAGATGGACACGACGGCACCCGAACCGCACGGGAACGTAGCCAACGACTGCGGCGACGGCGAGGACGGCCACCCCCGCGACACCAGCGAACGCCCACGAGAGTCCGACCAGAAAGAGACAGACTCCGACGACGAGTCGTCGCTGGTCGACCCTGCCGACGACGACCAGCAGACGGTCTCCCAGTAGCGGAACCAACGCCGCCCCGACGATGCCGGCGACGACAGTCACTGGGAGTGCAATCCAGAGACCTGCCGGCAATCCAGCGGCCGACAGCGCGACGAGCGCGCCCGTTCGCGGCGTTCCAAGCCCCACGAACGCGAAGAGTGCGAACACTGTCGTCGCCGTCGTCGCAGCACTCGTCGCCGTCACGTACGCTCTGGCCGATTCGTCGGGGTCGTGTCCGGGGAGGACCGCGAGCGCGAGCGTCCCCGCGACGCCGGCAGAGACGCCCGGAAGATACCCGACGAACGCACCGCCGCCAGTCCCGGCGAGAACGCTTCGAACGACGGCACGAGGCGACGTTGCGAGTGTCGTGTCTCCCTGTGGCGGAACGCCCGCACCGTGACGCGCGTCGAGGAGGACTGGCACGCCGAACAGGCCGGCCAAGAGCGGGGCTAAGACGCCGCCGACTGGAAGCGGCCCGGAGAACGGTCTGTCGAGGACGGCGAGACCCAACCCAGTCGCGGCGGCGATGGTCACACAGGCGGCGAGTTTCGCGCGCGTCGTCGGTTCGGTCCAGACGAGCGCGACCACGACGGCGACGAGGACGACCCACAGCGAGTCGCGAACGAGTGGATAGACCCGGATCGTCGCTTCGGTAATCGGCACGGCGAGCGGGACGGCGAGACAGAGTGCGACGCCACTCCCCAGTGCCGACAGTCGCAGTGCTTCGCGCCCGCGACCACCGAGAACGAGTCGATGGCCCGGGAGTGCGCCGGGTGCGAGTGCGGCATCCGGAACGCCGAGCGCCAGCGCGGGCACCACGTCGAGGAACGTGTGAACCGTCGCCGCCGCGAGGATGGCCGCGACGAGTGCGGCGGGTGGCCCGGGGACGTTCGACGCGACGCTGGCGAGGACGAGTGCGAAGGCGTTGGCGTGGAGTCCCGGGACGAGCCCCGAGCACGTTCCGAGGAGCACGCCGGCGACGACGCCGACGAAGACGGCGACAGTCGGGTCCGACGCTGAGAGGAGACTGGTCGCGACGGCGGAGCGAGTAACACCGACCACACCAGTGAGCCACATCGCTCCGAGGTGGTTCCGGGATGGGTTATGAACCTACGGACGAGTCGAGTCGTGGGTTCGGTGTCTGTGGCGGCGTCGTTACGACGCGTCGCTCACCACACGTCGAAAGAATGCAGAATTGGAAGCGAGTTGTGCCGCGAATGCGGCGTGTGTCTCGCGAGAGTTTAGCCGAAGAGGGCGCCGAGGCCTTCGCCGTCAGCGTCTTCGTCTTCGTCTTCGTCTTCGTCAGCGGCCTCTTCTTCGGCTGCTTCCTCTTCGTCGTCGTCGTCAGCCGTCTCGACTTCGCCACCGGCGCCGCCCGCAGCGGGTGCGGGGGCAGCGGCGGCCGTCTCGATGGCCTCTTCGATGTCGACGTCCTCGAGCGCGGCGACGAGCGCCTTGACGCGGGACTCTTCGACATCGACACCGGCAGCCTCGAGGACTGCGGTGATGTTCTCTTCGTTGATCTCTTCTTCCGTCTCGTTCAGGATGAGTGCGGCGTAGACGTATTCCATTGTTGTGTTCCTCGTTGTGTGTTGTTAGAACAGCGAGCCGAGCGCGTCGCCTGCGTCGTCACCGTCGTCGTCGTCGGTGTCGTCGGCGTCAGCTTCGTCGGCTTCTGCTTCTGCTTCTTCTTCGTCCGTCGATTCGTCTTCCGTCGCGGGTTCCGCGCTCTGCGCGGAGACGCCACGGAGTTCCTCAGGGAGTGCCTCTTCGTCGTCGATGTTGGCTGCGAGCGCGCGGAGTTGGGCGTCCGCCCTCGTGATGAGTTCGGGCATGAAGTCCGGACTCTCGATGTTGGCGAACAGCCCGACTGCCTTGGCCTCGCCGGTCGCCTTCGCGATGAGCGTCGGCGCGGTCTGCGTCGTCGGGTAGACCGCGTTGACCGAGAGGTTCGTCGCAGCGGCGACGGCCGACTGGATGTCGGCGCGGTACTCGTCCACGTCGATGGCGAGTTCGTCGGGTTCGAACAGGACGCCTTCGGAGAAGACGCCACGAAGGTCGAGACCGACCTCCTTGGGCTCGATACCGAGTTCTGCCAGGACGTTCGCGAGTTCCTCGGAGACTTCCTCGCCCTGGTCGAGGACGTGGGAGTCTTCGGTCACCTTGATGGAACCGTCCATAATGCGGGCGGAGGCTCCAACCTGCTGGAGTTCGCCAACGAACGGACCCGGGTCGACACCGGTGTCACCCTCGGGGATGACGATGTCGTTCGGGGCGACTTCGCCAGCGTTGATGGGAGCGGGCGTCTTCGACGCCTCGAGCTCCTTGTAGAGCGCGAACGGGTTGTCGTCGGTGCCGATGAGGGCGACCTGCCCAGCGATGTACTCCTTGAGCGTCTCGACGCCCTCGTCGACCTGGTCGAGCGCGCGGTTCACGAGCGTGTTACGGCTCATCCGAACCTGCGCGGAGCCGTGCAGTTCGCGGCGCATGGCCTGAAGCTGCTTGCTCGGGATACCGGCGACGCCGACGACGCCAACGGACTGGTACGATTCGACGAACTCGACGAGTTCGTCAACTTCGTCCTGTTTCCACTGCGGAATGACTTCCGTCTGCCGAACGTCGGACTCGCTCATGCGGGCACCTCCACGGACGGCCCCATCGTCGTCTTCACGAAGATAGAGTCGATGTTGAGTGGGCCCTTTTCGAGCGTCGCCTCGAGACGACGAACGATAACGTCGATGTTCTCCGCGATTTCGTCGGGAGTCATATCGACCGCGCCGACGCGCGTGTGGAACGTGCGTCGGTCACGAGAGCGGAGTTGCACCGTGTTCTTCATCCGATTCACTGTCTCGACGACGTCGTCGTCGGGCTGAAGCGGGGTCGGCATCTTACCACGTGGACCGAGAACGGTACCAAGGTAGCGACCGATGTCTTGCATCAGTGCTGCCTCGGCAACGAAGAAGTCGGTCTCGTCAGCAAGGTCTTTCGCCGCATCAGAGTCATCACCGAGGTCCTCGAGTTCGTTTGGCCCGAGAACATCGTCAGCGACATCTTCAGCGCGGAGCGCGGTTTCACCGGTCGCGAACACCACAATGTGGGTGTCCTGGCCAGTGCCAGACGGGAGTACGATACTCTCGTCAACACGCTTCGACGGGTCGTTAAGATCTAAATCGCGCAGGTTCACGGCGAGGTCAACCGTTTCGCGGAAGTTCCGCCCAGGTGCCTCGTCGAGTGCGCGAGAGACTGCGTCAACTATTGTGTCTGCCATTATTCACCTCCGTAGTACGCAGGATTGCTCCTACGGGTCAGTGAAACAGGCTACTGCCTGCCTCGTCCGGCAGGACGAGTAGGCTAAACTTAAGTCCGTCGAAGAAAGGGCACCAAGACGCTCGAATTCGGGCGTTTCGCGTGCCACGGCGACACATGCCGCCAGCCGAGTCTATCCGTATTTCTGAGAGAGAAAGCGGGCCGAGTGGTCGGCCCGACGGAAAGGGCGATTCGACGTGGCGAGACGATTAGTCGTCGTACTGGTCGTCGAACTCGCCGCCGTCGATGCGCTCTTTGAACGTTCGAGCGTCCTCACCCTCGATGGTGACGCCGAGCGATGCACAGGTGCCGGCGACTTCCTTCGAGGCGTTCTTGAGGTCGTACGAGAGCAGGTCAGAGGACTTCTGCTCTGCGACCTTCTTCAGCTGTGCGATGGACATGTCGGCGACGAAGTCCTTCTGGGGTTCGCCGCTGCCAGTGTCGAAACCGACTTCGTCCTTGATGAGGGCGGCCGTCGGGGGCACACCAACTTCGATAGAGAACGAGCCGTCGTCTTCGTACTCGACGGTGACCGGCACTTCCATGCCGTCGAATGCTGCCGTCTGGTCGTTGATCTGCGAGACGACATCCTGCACGTCGACGGGGGTCGGGCCGAGTTCCGGGCCGAGCGGCGGACCGGGGTTCGCCTTCCCGCCGGGAACGAGTACTTCGATAGTTCCAGCCATACGTGCAAACACCGTTTGGCGACTTTTAACGGTTTTCTTTCGCCCGGAGACGTGTGAGAAGACTACGCACGGAGCGAGTCTGCGCCCTGAGAACGGGCATCACGCAGGAGATTGGACGTGCGGTTACAGTTCGACGCCGAACGATTCGACGTCGCCTGCGAGTTCCGCCATCGACCCGAGGAGTGCGGCCACGTCGTCGAGGTCGCTCGTCGAGACGACTTCGACCGGCGTGTGCATGTAGCGGTTCGGAATTCCGATGTTGAGCGACGGGATGCCCGACCGACTGGTGTAGAACGCGTCTGCGTCCGTCCCCGTCCGAATGCCGGCGGCCTGCAGCTGGACACCGATGTCTGCCTTCGTGGCAGCATCGCGGGCGAGCGAGACGACGTTCGGGTGGTTGGCGCTTCCGCGGGAGACGACCGGCCCGCCTCCGAGTTCGACTGGGCCCTTGCGCTTGCCCGGGACGTCCGGGTTGTCGGTGGCGTGCGTCACGTCGACGGCGACCATCGCGTCGGGGTCGAGGTCGTAACCGACCATCTTCGCGCCCTGCACACCGACTTCTTCCTGGACCGTGCTGACGGCGTAGACTGTCGCATCCACGTCTGCTTCGACGGCGGCGCGGAGTCCTTCCGCGGCCGACCACGTTCCGACGCGGTTGTCCATCCCGTTGGCGGCGACGCGGTCTTCTGCGAGGTCACGAACCTGTGCTTCGACCGTCACGGGGTCGCCGACTTCGACGTAATCTTTGGCGTCGCCCTTGCTCGTGACGCCGATATCGACGAACTGCTCTTCGAGTTCGTCGTACTCTTCGCTTCCCACGTCACGCAGGTGGATGGCCGTCTGGCCGATGACGCCGGGAACGTCGCCGTCGTCGCCGTGGATGGTGACGTGTTGGCCCTTCGAGACGGTTCGGTCTGCGCCGCCGATGGGGCCGATGCGGATGAAGCCGTCGTCGTCGATGTCGCGGACGATGTAGCCAATCTGGTCTGCGTGGCCCGTGAACGCGATTTCGGGGCCGTCGCCGGAGCCGTCGTGGACTGCCACGGCGTTGCCGTAGGCGTCGACAGTCACGTCGTCTGCGAACTGCGAGACGTAGTCGACCCACACTCGCTGGCCGTCGGCCTCGTAGCCAGACGGACTCGGTGTCGTCAACAGGTCGTCGAGGAAAGCACGTCGGTCGTCGTCCATACCGTTCTGTCACGGGTCGGGTGTGAAGAACACAACGAAACGTCACTGAGTGGTGTCGAATGCAGGCAGACGAATCTGCCGAGCGGTTGCGGTGAGAATCTCCACAACGACTATGAGTCTTGTGAGCGTAATGAGAGTTGTATGGCCGATTTTACCCTCTTCGAGGTCCACCTGCACGACGGTTTCGAGTTCAGCCCATCCAACCGTGCCCCGCTGTTTAGCAAGACCAGCAGCACCGACGACGATTACGATGCGGAACTCGAATCCGAGACCGAGTACGACATCGAAATCGAAACCGAGGAAGACGAGACGGAGTCCGAAGGCGGACGTGGAATGTCGATTCTGTTCGGATTCATCCTCCTCGTCGGCATCGCAGCAGCGGTTCGGTACATCCGTGGCCGCGGCGGCGACGACGAACTCGACGAACTGGCCGACCTCGACGACCGTGAGGAAGTCGAGATAGACGCCTGAACCGTTCGAGGAGCGACACGAGTCCCTCCACACACCACATCACGCCGATTTTTGCGATATCTCCCGGCCAGTGACGACACTGGTCGGATACGCTTAAGCGAGTCCCACAGAAAGGCCGGAACATGACCGTTTCGAGCGCTCCCGGCAAGGTGTATCTGTTCGGGGAGCACGCAGTCGTCTACGGCGAACCGGCGGTGCCGTGCGCCGTCGAACGGCGGGCGACTGTCTCCGTTTCGCGCCGTGACGACGACCACGTTCGGGTCCGTGCGGAGGACCTGAGTCTCGACGGCTTCACCGTCGAGTACAGCGGTTCGACCGGTGACAGACCCGACATCGACGTTCCAGTCCCGCTCGTCGAGGCCGCGATGGGCTACATCGACGCCGCCGTCGAACAGGCCCGCGACGCTGCCGACGCACCTGACGCTGGCTTCGACATCACCGTCGAAAGCGACATTCCGCTCGGTGCCGGCCTCGGGTCGTCCGCCGCAGTCGTCGTCGCAGGCATCGACGCCGCGACACGCGAACTCGGCGTGGAACTCACGCCCCGCGAGATTGCCGACCGAGCGTATCGAGCAGAGCACGAAGTCCAAGACGGACAGGCCTCTCGCGCGGATACGTTCTGCTCTGCGATGGGTGGGGCCGTCCGCGTCGAGGGCGACGACTGCCGAACTATCGACGCGCCTGCACTCCCCTTCGTCATCGGATTCGACGGCGGCGCGGGCGACACCGGTGCGCTCGTCTCTGGCGTCCGTGACCTCCGCGAACGGTACGGTTTCGCCGCCGACACCGTCTCGACGATCGGTGATATCGTCCGCCGTGGCGAGGAGTTACTCGCAGATGCAGACCCGGAGACCGACCCGGATGCCGCGTTCCTGACCGAACTCGGCGGGTTCATGAACTTCAACCACGGCCTCCTCGAAGCACTCGGCGTCTCGTCGCGGTCGCTCGATTCGATGGTGTGGGCGGCCCGAGAAGCGGGTGCCTACGGCGCGAAACTGACCGGCGCGGGCGGCGGTGGCTGTATCGTCGCACTCGACCCCACACCGGAGACGCAGACCGCCCTTCGGTTCACGCCCGGATGTGAAGACGCCTTCCGTGCAGAACTCGCCACCGAGGGCGTGCGCCTGGAAGAACCGCCAGCGCACGCCGATTCGACGGCGAGCGACGAATCGCAGGCCGACGACACCGTGGAGGAGTCGTCGTGAGTCTCGTCGTCCTCAAACTCGGCGGAAGCGTCGTCACCGACAAAGACGAACCCGAGACAGTCGACGAAGCGGGACTCGCTGCGGCGGCGGACGCCGTGGCGACGCTCGCAGCGTCGGGACAGGTCGTCGTCGTCCACGGCGGCGGCAGTTTCGGTCATCATCACGCCGCAGACCACGGTGTCTCCTCAGAGACCGGCACGCACGACACAGCGGGTGTCCGTGCGATTCACGATGCGATGAAGCGCCTCAACGACGCCGTCCTCGACGCCCTCTCGGAGCGAGGCGTCGCCGCCCTCCCGGTTCACCCGCTCTCGGCCGGTGCGCGAACGGAGGATGGGTCGTTGTCGCTCCCTCTCGCCGCCACCGAGACGATGCTGGCCGAAGGCTTCGTCCCGGTTCTCCACGGCGACGTCATCGCACACGCTGGCGAGGGTGCGACCATCGTCAGCGGCGACGACCTCGTGGTCTCGCTGGCATCCGGTCTCGGTGCAGACCGTGTCGGCCTCTGTTCGACCGTTCCCGGCGTCCTCGACACCGAGGGCGAGGTGATTCCGGAGATAACGGCGTTCGAAGACGCCGCCGCCGCACTCGGCGGGTCAGAATCGACAGACGTGACTGGCGGCATGGCCGCAAAAGTTCGGAAGTTGCTCGCGCTCGGTGCGCCGGCACACGTCTTCGGCCCCGACGGTCTCTCGGCGTTCGTCGCCGGCGAGTCGCCGGGAACCGTGATTCGCGGCGAGTAATCGGACCGAAACGGAACGACCGTCTGTTTAGAATTCGACGACCAAGCCGTCTTCTGCGATCTGTACCTCTCCATCGAAGTTGTCTTTGACGCGCGCGACCAGTTCGTCTGTCACCCGGTCGGCGTGCGGATAGAGATGCGTGAGAAACACCGTCTCGATGTCGTGTCCGGCGAGTGTCTCGCCGAGTTTGGTGGGCGTCGGGTGGTTCGAGACGTCAACGTCGTCAGGGAACGAGCAGTCGTGCGCGAGGACGCTCGCGCCGTCAGCGAACGCCGCGAGTCCGTCGAACGCCTCGGTGTCGCCCGAGAAGACGAAGTCCGCCTCGCCAAATTCGTTCGTGAAGCGGTAGGCGAGCGTCGGTATCGAGTGTCGGACCTCGTATCCCATCACGTCGAATCCGGCGATTCCGAACTCGTGCGGCCCGACTTCTCGAACCTGAATGTCGAGGCGGTCTTTCATGTAGTCGTGGGCATCGAGGAGTTTCTCGACGAGCGTCTCTGTCCCTTCGGGGCCGACGATTTCCAGGTCGTCTTCCCCGACGAGCCATCGCGCCTTGACGAGTGGCATGAGGTCCGAGACGTGGTCGAGGTGCAGATGCGTGAGCAGCACCGACGAGACGCCTTCGTAGCCCACGTCAGTCTCAGCGAGTCGGGCCAAGACGCCAGCGCCACAATCGACGAGCAGGGCGTTCGATTCAGATTCGAGGAGGAGACCGGTCTGTGCCCGACCCGAGACGGGCATCGCGCTCCCAGTACCGAGGAATGTGACACGCATGCGGAACTATACCACGCATCGGGCGTTAGTCCTTGTGTTCGTTCTTGCGATTCGGAAGGCGATGGTCGGCATTGCCCTCCCTCGACGGAGAGGTTGCGAGAGGCCGTCGCTGTGGGAATTCGTCGTCGTGGAAGACTGTCAATGCGGGAGCCCTTCGTTGCAACAGTCGTGTGCGAGAGATGGCACAACCCTCATACCTGCGGAGGCTAACCCGGTGGTAATGACACAGCGTGGGCGTTCCCTCCTCTCTGCGAAGCGGGACGACTACGACTTCGACCCCGAGTCGGTGAGCGTCGCCGACGAGGACGTTCTCGAACTGCTCGAACCCGCCGTTCAGGAGTGGTGGGTCGACCAGTTCGGCGAGTTCGTCCCCGGCAACGGCGGGTTTTTCACCCCGCCACAGCGCGGCGCGATTCCACTCATTCACGAGCAGAAGAACGCGCTCATCTGCGCCCCGACCGGGTCGGGAAAGACGCTCGCGTCGTTTACGGCTATCATCAACGAGTTGTTTCGCCGCGACAGAGAATCGGCAGACGGCCTCGACAACTCGGTGTACTGTCTGTACGTTTCACCACTGAAATCGCTCGCCAACGACATCCATCGGAACCTCACGGAACCCCTCGACGGCATCGCCGACATCGCCGGCGAGCGTGACGAGAGCATCGACATCAGACACGCGATTCGCCACGGCGACACCTCGTCGGCGGACCGCCAGAAGATGTTGGAGACGACGCCGCACATCCTCAACACGACGCCCGAAACGCTGGCTATCTTGCTCAATTCGCCGAAGTTCAAAGAGAAACTCCGAACCGTCGAGTACGTCGTCGTCGACGAGATTCACAGTCTCGCAGAGAACAAACGCGGGACGCATCTGTCTGTCTCGCTCGAACGACTCGAAGCACTCGCCGAGTCGTCGCCGACGCGTATCGGGTGTTCTGCCACAGTCGAACCACTCGATACTGTCGCGGAGTTCCTCGTCGGCTACGAAGACGGGTCGCCACGGGAGTACGAACTCGTGGACACGCGATTCGTCCGCGACTTCGACATCGAACTGGAGTGCCCCACTGACGACCTGATTCGGACGCCCCGCGACGAGGTGCAATCGCGGTTCTACGACCGTCTGCACGAACTCATCGACTCGCACACGAACACACTCGTGTTCACGAACACGCGCTCGGGGGCCGAACGCGTCCTGCACAACCTCCGCGAGATGTATCCAGACATCGACGAGACGAACTCCGGATGCCACCACGGCAGCCTCTCCAAAGAGCGCAGACAGGAGATAGAGTCGCAACTGAAAGCTGGCGAGTTACGGGTGGTCACCACCTCGACGAGTCTCGAACTCGGCATCGACATGCCCCACATCGACCTCGTGGTACAGGTCGGGTCGCCCAAATCGGTTGCGGCACTCCTCCAGCGCGTCGGACGGGCGGGCCATCAACTCGGCCAGACTGTCGAAGGCCGCGTCATCGCGCTCGACAGAGACGAACTGGTCGAGTGTGCGGTGATGCTGACGAAAGCCGAAGAGGGGTTCGTCGACCGGGTGTTCATCCCCGAGAACGCCTTCGACGTGGCATCCCAGCAACTCTACGGGATGGCAATCAACGAGATTCGCCCCGAGTCGGAGGTGCGAGAGATACTCCGCCGGGCGTACCCCTATCGCAACTTCTCTGACGACGACTTCGAGCGCCTGTTTCGCTACCTCACCGCCGACTACGACGGTCTCGAAGACAAGAACGTCTACGCGAAGGTGTGGCGGGATACGAACGACGCGCCGGACGGCGAACACCACTACGAGGAGTACCCCGTCGGCGAACCCCTCGTGGGCAAACGCGGGCGGATGGCCCGCGTCATCTACATGACCAACATCGGGACGATTCCTGACTCGTTTACCTGTGACGTGCTTGTTCGCGGGGCCGACCAGTGGGTCGGCACCCTCGACGAGGGATATCTGGACACCTTAGAGAAAGGCGACGTGTTCGTCCTCGGCGGCGACCACTTCGCCTACCGCTATCGCCGTGGGTCGAAAGTGTACGTCGACCGCACCTCGCAACGACCCACGGTCCCGTCGTGGTTCTCCGAGCGACTCCCGCTCTCGTACGACCTCGGCCGCGAGATTGCCCAGTTCCAACACGACATCGTCGAGAAACTCGAATCGGGTGGGGCACCCGCGGTCAGGTTGTGGCTTCGTGACCGGCCACTGGACGAAAACAGCGTCCGCGCCATCACTCGAATGTTCGACGAGCAGGTTCGATACGCCGGCCCGGAGAGCGTGGCGACCCCCTCGCGTCTGGTCATCGAAACAGAACTCAACCGCGAGACGTACCGCAGACACTACTACGTCCACAGCACCTACGGCCGGCAGTTCAACGACGGCCTCTCGCGCTTGCTGGCGTATCACTGCGCCCGCCGAACCAACGCGAACGTCCAAGTCGCCGTCGCGGACAACGGCTTTTCTATCTCGATGCCGCTGAACCGGAAGGTGGACCTCGGAACCATCCTCCGTGAGGCGGACCCCGACACCGTGCGCGAAGACCTGCGGGCCGCACTCGATGGAACCGACCTCCTGAAGCGCTACTTCCGCATCAACGCGACGCGCTCGCTCATGATTCTGAAGCGCTACAAGGGCTACGAGAAGACAGCCGCCCAGCAACAGGTTTCGTCTGAGATGCTGCTGTCGTTCGCACAGGAGTTAGACGAGTTCGCCGTGATGGAAGAGACGTACAGAGAAATTCTCGAAGACAAACTGAACCTCGCGGCTATCGAGGAGGTCCTCACTGCGATTCAGGCGGGCGACGTGGAGGTCGTAGACAAGCAGGTTTCGACGCCGACGCCGCGGGCGTTCGGTCTAGCAACGCTGATGGCGAGCGACGTGGTCCTTGCAGAAGACGAGAGCGCCGCACTTCGGGAGTTCCACGAGCGGGTCTTAGACGAGATTGGCGAGGACGATATCGAACTCGACGTGAGCTAAGGAGGCGGCGGGGTCGACTCTGTCGAACTGGCAGACGTATTGTCGGTAGGCGAGGGCGTGCTGAATAGCGGGCGTGAGTCCGCCGGTAGTGCTAATAATCATGTCAACATACTAATACTATGGCGAGTGGGTACTCTAAACTGGAAATCCTTCGAGGGGCATCGGTTATTGCGGTGGGACTGATGACACTCGTTCTGCTTGCGCTTCTCCCAGCACCCCGCTTCCGAACATCACGTCTCGTTCTGTTTGTTTTGATAATCGCACTCGGATGGACGGGTGCTGCTGGGGCGATATGGGTTCGGTTCTGGCCAACGATTCTCGGTGCAATCGGGCTGTTCCTACTCGGATTTTGGCAGTTCACAATCGGACTACTAATGCTCCCAACCTGCTTCGTCCTTCTATTTACAGCCATTCTCATGCGGGAGCCATCTGATGAGCCAAACGCGGTTCCTACGTGACGACCGGTGAACCCACTTCCAGAGATTGATTCCTGCTGAATACACCCGCTCTATTCAGCACACAATTCCCGCCAGACGCTGGTGGATTCAACAGAGACACTTATGGTCCATTTTCGAATAGTCCCATCACCTCCGGGGGGCTGAAAAGATGGAGGTCGTCACGCTCTGCTGCACTATCCACGAGTCCATCAGTAAAGCCAGACCGTGAGAAGAGTGCATATTCGACGTCTCGGTCGGAGCCCTGCCAGCGGACCTCTGGCTCAGTCGCTTCAAGGTCGTCTAAGAGCGAACGGCTAACGGGGGTGTTCGTCCACTTGCATTCTCCGAGGAGGAGCGTGTTGGTTTCCGGATTCAACCCAACGACGTCTATCTCTTCTTCACCGTACCACCACCGACCCACCCGAGAACAAGAGACGGGGAACGAAGACGTGCTGACGGCCTGTCGACAGACCTCCTCGAAGGCGAAACTCGTGTGTGTCGGAAGTGACTCAGCGACCGATTCACGGACTGGCTCGGTTCGACCTTGTTCGAGAGTCCCTCGGTTCGGTGAGACGTACCGGAACCAGAATCGGACGAACTGGTCGGTCAATGTGTAGACACCGCGTCCGTCGGGGTCAGTGACTGGTGTTTCGCGCTCGACGAGGGCTAACTGAGTGAGGTTCTGGAGATACCGAGAGATTCCGCTCGCATTCTTATCGATACTGTTCGCGATTTCCGTCACACGAGTTGCGCCATTGGCAATCGCCTCGAGGATCGCCATGTACGTCGTGGGCTCTCGGAGTTCCTGTCGGAGGAGGAACTCGGGCTCTTCGTAGAGAAACTCCCCTTTCGAGAGGATATGCCGTTCGATGTTCGTGAACAAATCATCGTCATCATCGAATTGCTCTAAGTACGCAGGTACACCGCCCAGTACGCTATACGCCTGAATGGTCGTCTCAGCATCGTACTGGGGGAAGAATTT
The DNA here is from genome assembly GCF_048158745.1 of Haloferax sp. DFSO52. Lineage (NCBI taxonomy): Archaea > Methanobacteriati > Methanobacteriota > Halobacteria > Halobacteriales > Haloferacaceae > Haloferax > Haloferax sp. DFSO52. The sequence goes on from NZ_JBLOPB010000002.1 coordinate 1,104,110, forward strand.
CGCCACGTCGCCGGCGGAGAGTGGCTCGAGTCGCCATTGACCGGTTCGACGGCCATACAGCGGGCTCTCGTAGCTCAAAACGCCCTCCTCCATCATCGAAATCGACGACCCCAACAGTACGACCGAAATCTCTGTGTCGGCCAATAGCTCGTCGACTACGGTTTGAAAGACCGACGGGATGGTTTCATCAGATTCCACGAGGTAGGAAAATTCGTCGAGTGCGACGACGAACGAACCGTCAACCCGTCCCTTGAGATACCTGAACGCATCCAGAAAATTGTCCACATCAGGGGGGACGTCATCGAAGTGGTCCGCACAGTGCCGTGCAAATTGCCTTGCATTGTGTGCTGGTCCCCGCTGGTCACAGAGGTAATAGAGAGTGCCCTGAGTGAGCGAATCGAGTGCAGTCGTCACGAGCGTTGTTTTCCCGACTCGACGACGGCCATACAAGACGAGGAACTGGCGATCGTCCCGTGTGAGATGTGAGGTTACCCATTCCAATTCCCTGTCTCGGTTAATCATTATGCAGTAGATTATATTATCTTGTGCATAAGGTTTGTGGTGAGGCAGTCAGTCTGTGAATTATCAAGGGAGAGTTGCTGAGGACGCAGTAGAGAATGAGAAGGGTGTTGTCAGCGACTACCGGGGGATAGACGCGCTCGATGGTGGGAAAGGTAACCCGGTCGCGCTCCGTACCGACTCTGCCACCCACTCACCGCCGCGCCCACCGCAACATCCGCTCGTAGAACGGGTCGGATTCGAGTGCGTCGGCGTCGCCGACGAGACAGAGTGCTTTCTTCGCCCGCGTGAGGGCAACGTTGATGCGGCGGTGGTCCTCGAACAACGGCCCGTCAAGGTCGCCGGTCGCGACGAACGAGACGACGATGACCTCTTTGGACGACCCCTGGAATCGGTCCACTGTATCGACGGTCACGTCGGTTCGGCGTGAGATTTCGGCCACCTGTGCCCGGAAGGGGGCGATGACGCCGATATCTTCCGAGGCGACACCAGCGTCTTCGTAGGCAGCGACGATTTCGGCCACGCGGTCCGCTTCGACGGGGTTGGTGTTGCCAACGCGCTGGCCATCCGGGTCCACGAACGTCACCGAGTCCGTGAGTTCAGCGGGCAGGCCAGCGGTGTCGACGCCGAGGTCACGGAGATGCTGGGCGGCAACCTCGCTGGTCGCCGGGCGGAGTGCGCCGTCGTAGAACTCCGCCGACGCAAACGCCTGAATCCGCTGGGACATCCGGTACTGCCGGTCGAGCATCACCGACGCCTCGGGATAGGTCTCGATGAGGCGCTGGAACAACGATTTCTGGAGGTCGTTTTCGGCGCGGACGACCGGCGGGAGTTGTTTGTGGTCGCCCACGAGGACGAACCGGTCGGCGAGGTTCGTGGCGGCGAGCGTCCCCGGTTCGGTGAGTTGTGATGCTTCGTCAACGAGCGCCACGTCGAAGGATTGCTCGCGCATCACGCGTGACCCGCAGGAGGCAGTCGTCGAGGCGACGACGGGCGCGTCGTGCAACGCGGCGGCGAGCGTGTTGGGGTCGCCGCTTCGGGAGAGTCGAACGTCGAGCATGTCGTCGCGGACGCCGTTCTCGCTCCCGACGCGGACGATGTCTTCGAACCCTTGGTCGCGCAGTGCTTCGAGCGCGTTGTCGACGGCGCGGTTCGTGAACGCCGACAGGAGGACGCGATTGCCGTCTTCGACCAGTGCGCGGATGGTTCGAGCGATGGTGTAGGTCTTCCCCGTTCCCGGTGGGCCATGAACGAGTGCCACGTCGTCGGCGTCGACGGCGAGACTGACCGCGTCGTCCTGCGCCTCGTTGTTGTCGATGTAGGTCGTCCCCGCAGAGCGGTCCGAGAATTCCGGGTCGCGGCGTCCGAACAGCACGTCTTTGCGGTCGGGAGAGCCTTTCAAGACGGCGTCGTGGAGGGCGGTGAGGAGTCTGTCGGTGGTGAGTTCCGAGGGATACACGTCGAGTCGGCGGAGTTCGACCGGTTCGTCCGTCGTGACGACGACTTCGTCACCGAGTTCGACGATGCGCGCGAGTTCGCCGTGTCCCTCGACGGGGTGGCCGTCACTGGCGAGGGCAACGTCGCCTTCGCGGAGTTTCGACACTGCGTCGTCGGTCTTGCGGGCGCGGAGTTCCCACGTTCCGTCGGGTTGTTCTTCTTCGCCCAGCGGTTCGAGTCCGATGAGTGCTCTGTCGTCGTCAGCACGTTCTTCGGCAGACTGTTCCCAGAGTTTTCGGTACTCTGCGTGGACTGCTCGGCGCTCTTCTTCGACGGCGCGGTAGAACCGGTCGAAGTACTCGCGTTCTTCGTCCGGGACTGGGGTCCCGATTGCTCCGGCTTTCGACTCCTGACCGAGCCGGCCCGAGACGACCATGCAGGTGTCTTTCTCGAAGCAGTACTCGCACTTCGAGTTCACTTCGTATCCGGTGGGCACCGACACGTCGTACTCCATCGCGGCGATTTCGTTGCGCGTGCGGACGACGAATTCGAGGAGGCCACGTCCGATAGAGAAATCCTTGGCGGGCGAGAGGTCGCCCGACTCTTCGGTTCGGTCCAGCGTAGTGTTCTTGGTGTAGAGGAGGGTCCCGGTATCGACCGGGACGCCTCGCTCGTGGAGGATGAGCGCGTAGGCGGCGGCCTGAATCTTGTCCTGAAATCGCGGGTCACGGTTGAGGTTCTTCCCCGTCTTGAGTTCGACGGGTGCGCCTCGGCGAAGCGCGTCAGCGCGCCCTTTGATGCCGAACGTCGGCGAGATGAGCGTATACTCAGAGCGCCACTCGTCTTCGTCTGTGAGTTTTCCTTGTGAAAGCCACCCCTCGATTGCGGCGGCGTTACGGCGGACTTCGTCCGCGACTTCGTCCACTTCGCGGCCGAGGAGTCCGAGTTCGAGACCGCGTTCTTCGATACGCTCCTCGATAGACGATTCGAGGTCACGTTCGCGGAGCAAGTCACCGAACACCTCGTGGACGATGGTCCCTTTCACCACCGGGTAGTTCAGCGGGATGCCCGAGAGTTTGTTCAGGTAGTACATCCGCGAGCACTGCACCCACGACCGAATGTCGGTCACGTCCACGAGGAAATCGGGTTCGACGACGACGAACGACTCTTTGCCGGTCGCGTAGGTCGTCTCACCACGGTACTCGGATTCGTCCACGTCGGTGACGAGGATATCCATCCCCGGTTCGGCGTGTTCGGCGGCGTGCGTCCACTTGCCCCAGAGGGTGACGGTGACGGGGTCTGCCGTCCCGCGTTCGGGACGCAGCGTCACCTCCGCGAGCGAGCGCTCTCCGTATCGTGTCTCGACTTCACGTGGGTCACCCACGTCGACGAGTGGACCGCGCAGATTCACGTCGAAACCGTCGGGGAGGAACGGGCAAATAGGCGTCGGTCACCCGACTGTATCTCTCGGAGTCGTCGTGGTCTGACAGTAACCGTCACGTTCTTTCTCTCCCCCCGAGATATCATCGAGTATGCGCGTCAGAGATTGGCAAGACATCCTCTCGGACGTCGTCGAAGAAGGCCGTGACCCAAGCGGGTGGCGCGCCGTCGCAGGAAATCGGCGTCAGGGACTCGGAGAAGACCTCTTTCTCAGTCACCGCGATATCGGTGTCTACCAGCTCAAGACGTACGCGAAGAACCCCTACGAGGTACGCGGTGTCGGCGCGAGAGTCGCCCGCCGCATCGACGACGACCTGGACCCACTGTTCCCGAACCGAGCGGCCGCCGACGACACCGGACGATTCGGCGTCCAGCGCCCACCCGAAGACGAAGACGAAGCCAAATCTATGGCTCGACGCCTCGAAGCGGCGATAGATGTCCACTCGGAAGCGCCCACGACGCCAGACGATTTCTTCACCGACGTGATGGAAGCACTCGACAGTCCCGCGTTCGGGCCGATGGACTACGAATTCGACGCACGGCCGGACAGACTCGACGACCTGACCGACGAGTTCGAAGACGCAAACACCCTGCTGACGTCCGAACTCGAAGACCTCATCGAGACGGACGAAGTCGACCGAGGGTTCCACTGAGGCCGAGCCATCGGTTTGAAATCGCTTCGCTCCCTGGAATCGACATGAACAGATGGGGGATGTCTGAACCAAATCGTGACCGTAGAGTGGCGACGACGGAGGACCGATGGTCGGACCGAGTTTGAGCGACGACGAAGCCAAACTCGCGAGTACACGACTCAAAGTCGGATTCATCCTCCTCGTCGGCATCTCTGCCGGGTTCATCGCCCTCGCAGCAGGAGCGACGCTCGTCCAGATTGCAATCGCCTTCGTCGGTGGGACTGTTCTCGGCATCGCCCTCACCGTCTTTCTCTCGTACTGGGGCCGCGAGTTCGTCAGCGTGAATCGTCGGTGACAGCGTATCAGTGCCGGCGTGTCAATGTCGGCGCTCGTGATGCGTTGCAGGCGAGGAGCAGACTCGTGACAATATTGCAACTAGTGTGCAGAAATAAACTTTTGTAAACGTAATTCATATTATCGCAGAATATTTATCTGATAAGCATACACCCTCTATCGCCGGTTACCAGGGCAGGGGCAACCACCTGGTATCTACCGGAATACGCAGTGGGGGTGTTAGGGTTGGGCCTCTGACACAACACTGCGTACTACCCAAGGTGCGTGCACGGCCTGTAATTCAGGTTCGGGTCCGCACCCTGATGGAGTTGCAGTCTCCTCAGGGCGATACCCGAGCGATCCATCGCTCGGGGGCGTCCAATTCCGCGTTCGTCGGCAGGTTATCCGGGTGGTCCCACACACGTGAAGCGGCCGCCACGCCTCGTTCGTCGGCGACGTGCTCGAAGAATCGAGCGCCGCGTTCGTACTGTCGGCGCTTGAGGCCGAGTCCGAGCGCGCGTCTCGTGAGTTTCGCAATCGGACCGCCACCTTGCCGTCGTTCGTCGAGTTTGCGGCGCAGGTCTTCGTACTCGTCGTCGAACGCACGGTCCATCAAGAGTTCTGCGTAGCCTTCGACCGCCGTCATCGCCGTGTCGAGTTCGGCGAACGCATCCCGGTCGAGGTCACCGTCGACCAGTGCGTCGATACCGCGGTTCATCCGCGATTCGAGATGCGTCGGAAGCCACGGGGCCGCCCCGAATTCCGCGGCGTGTGCCACTTCGTGGAACGCAATCCATCGACGGAATCGCGGGTAGTCTACGTCGAGTGAGCGCGCGACGCGGCGGATGTTCGGATGGACGAAGTAGAGACCGTGGTCGTCGTCACCCTCGGCGAGAAGGAGTGGGTCGTACTGCCCGAGAACGTTGTTGCCGAGGAACGAGAGGACGAGCGCGAACGTTCCGGTGTTGACCGCACGGGTGAATCCCGGGAGAATCGACGGACCGTGTTCTTCGAACGGAGCCATCACCCGACGGAACGTCGCAACGTTGGCGTCTATCCAGTGATGGCGATTCTGTACTTCGACCACGTCGGGGACGTCGAACGCCACTCCGGCGACCACGGAGAGACGATCACGTGCGTCTCGAACGTCGGATGCGTATCCAGCCTGCTCGCTCGCAGAGAGGTCGAGTGACCCTGGCTCGACCGCCGCTTTCGCCGCCTCGCTGACGGCGTCCCAGTCGATATTCCCCGTTCCGGTGGCCGAAGCGTCTGCGACTACCCGGACGCTTCGAAGGAAGTTCATACGCTATCGAGGGGCGCGGGCGGCAAAACGCTTCGGCCGACGAGCGACGAGACGACAGCGCGTCTCTCGATGGAGTCGAACGCCCACTAAAGACTATACACCCCCTCGCGTGGAGACTGTATGGACCGAACCATCGATCACGTCGCGTTCGGTGGTCTCGAGTTGTACGAACTCCGAACCGCCGCAAACGAGGTCGGACTCACGCCGACGTACGGCGGCGAACACAGCACCGGAACCACGCACATGGCGGTCGTTCCGTTTCCTGACGGGTCGTATCTCGAACTCATCGCGCCGACGCTCGGAACAGACGCCGAAGACGCCGGGTTCTGGCCCACCCACCTCGCTGCCGACGCCGGCCCAACCGGATGGTGTCTGGAAGTGCCGGACGTTGCAGCGAGCGCGAAAGCCGCAATCGACGCCGGCATCCCAGTAGACGGCCCGCACGAGGCCGCACGGGAACGACCTGATGGCCGACTCGTCGAGTGGGACATGTGCTTCGAAGGTGACGACCTGCGACTCCCGTTTACGATTCGTGACCGAACACCCCGCGACTATCGCGTTCCGCGAACCTCACACAACACGTCCCTTCGGGGGCTTCGGACCGTCATCGTCGCCACCCGTGACGCCGACGCGACCACCGACCTGTTCGCACGACGCTATCGCTACCCGTCACCAGTCGAAATCAACGGTCCCTTCACCAACTTCTCGGTCTGTCCGGGAACGCCACTCGCCCTCTGCGAACCGGGTGACGGCGAAATCGGGTCTCGTATCGAGGCCGTTGGCGAAGGACCGTGTGCGTTCCTCGTCGGCGTCACCGACATCGACATCGCCCGGCAGTCCCTGTCGCTCGGGCCTGAAATTCGGTACAGTGACCGCCGGATGGCGTGGTTCGACCACGACCTGTTCGATGGGCGGTTGGGCGTGGTCGAACTCCCCTGAACCGCTCGAGTCGGCGTTCGTGCCTCTGCCTCATTTCGAATCTTCGTCTCTTTCGTCTCCTCGTCTCAGATAGCGCAGTTGTTCGGTCCGAGTTCGAGTTCCGTCGCCTCCTGTTCGTCTTCGACCGACTCGTGCCCGGTGTTGATTGCGATGACGCGCTCGTAGTTCGGCGGTTTCGCTGGCGTGTCGTCGGCGATGCGGTGGACGAACGCCTCTTCGTTCAGTTCGAGCAAGTCCAGTGAGTCGTGGAGTGTTCCGAGCGTCGTACTCACGAGTTCGCCCGGCGACGCGACGCCGTAGGTTCCGTCGGCGGCGACAGAGACGTGGCCGGGAAGAATCTGTGTCTCTGGCGGAAGCGAGAGAATCTTGTCGTGAAGTGTGTCGTAAAGGAGTTCTGCGCCGGTTGCGGCGTCCGCATCACCGAACTGCAACTCGGTTCGACCGACCGATTCGACGAACAGCGTGTCACCAGTCAAGAGATACTGGCCATCGACGAGGTAGTTCGTCATGTCGGAGGTGTGGCCGGGCGCGTAGCGTGCTTCTATCGCTATCTCTCCGACTGTGACTGTCTCGCCGTCGGCGAGTGGGGTGAAGTCGTACTGAACGTCGCGGTCCGTGGCGTGCTCGCCGAGGTAGTACGGGACGCCCAGTCGCTCGGCCAGTGCCCGCCCCCCGGAGACGTGGTCGGCGTGGACGTGCGTGTCGAGCACGCCGGTGATGGTCATCCCCGCGTCGGCAGCGACGAGTTCGAACTCGTGGTGCTGTCTGGTCGCGTCGACGACGACTGCCTCTCGTGCCGACCGAGACCCGACGACGTAGCCGAGACAGCCTTTGGCGCGTCGCTGGACCTGCGCGACGTACAGGTCGTCGTCGCCCGTGTCGAGTTCGACCACCTCGTACAGTTTACTCCAGTCTTCCATACCGCCTTTGACGACGGTCACGTCGTCGTAGTCACGCGCACCGAGTTCGAATCCAAACGAGGTGGAGGTCAATCCCTTCCCGCAGATGGCGACGATTGGCCCCTCTGATGCGAGGGCGGCCACCCGGTCCCAGTCCCAGTCGTCGCCGAGGCCATCGGTAGGATGGTACGGAACGTTCACGGCACCGTCGATGTGCCACGCCTCGTAACTCTCCGGCGGGCGGGTGTCGACGACGGTGAACTCTGCGCCGGCGTCGAGTTCGTCTGCGAGTTCGGAGACCGTAATCTGGTGGAGCAGCTTCCCCATGTGTACTTCTATGGCAAGCACGCGAAAAACCGTTTGTGGCGATTCCGCTAGACGACGGACACGAGGGGTCAGACCCGACCGATTGCAGGCGTAAAACCGACCGAGTGCAGGCGTAAAACCGACCGAGTGCACTGCCGCTATTCGGTGAGTCCCAGAAAAGTTCGAGTTCGAAACTACCGGACCGTCTACAGTTCGGCCTCGAAGTCTTCGAGGGCGTAGACGGTGTCGGTGCCACGGCGGTCGAGCGTCTCGTTGGCGAGGAGCCAGTAGACGACCGACAGTGCGCGGCGACCTTTGTTGTTGGTCGGGACGACCAGGTCCACGTTGGACGTCTGGTTGTTAGAGTCACACATCGCGATGACGGGGATACCGACCGTGATGGCCTCCTTGACTGCCTGTGCGTCACCAATCGGGTCGGTGACGACGACCACGTCAGGCTCGATGTAGCCAGCGTAGTCCGGGTTCGTCAGCGTGCCGGGGATAAAGCGTCCCGTGCGGGCACGTGCGCCGACAGCGTCGGCGAACTTCTCGGCCGGGAACCGACCGTACTGACGGGAGGACGTAACCAGAATCTGCTCTGGGTTGTAGTTCGCGAGGAAGTCCGCAGCGGTGCGGATTCGCGAGTCCGTCTGGCTCACGTCGAGCACGTACAGCCCATCGTCACGGACACGGTGGATGAACCGAACCATGTCCTTGGTCTTCTGCTGGGTACCGATGTGGACACCGGCGGCCAGGTAATCTTCGACCGGGATGAGCAGGTCGGCGTCTTCGTCGGGCATAACGTCCTCGTCGAAGGCCGGTTCTGGCTCTGCTTCTTCGGCCTCAGCAGCCTCGTCGGCCGCCTCGGCGGTCTCTGCTGTCTCGTCTTCGGTGGCGGCCTCGTCGGTGCTCGTCTCGGCGACCGCTTCGGTCTCCGTCTCGAGTTCCTCGTCGGCGACCTCCACCGCGTCGTTTTCGTTGTCGCTCATACTGCGTCGTCCGCGATGCGGATGAGTTCGTTCAGTTTGGCAGTTCGCTCGCCTTGCACCGTGCCGGTCTTGATGAACGGCGCGTCGGTTGCGACGGCGAGGTGTGCGATGGTCGTGTCTTCCGTCTCACCGGAGCGGTGAGAGATGACAGCGTCCATCCCGTTTCGGGAGGCCAGTTCGACGGCGTCGAACGCGTCGGTGAGCGTCCCGATCTGGTTCGGTTTGATGAGGATGGAGTTCGCGGCACCCACGTCGATACCTTCCTGCAGGCGGTCGACGTTGGTGACGAAGAGGTCGTCACCGCAGATCAGCGTGCGGTCTCCCACACGGTCGGTGAGCTCCGCGAAGCCCTCGTAGTCGTTCTCGTCGAGTGGGTCTTCGACGTAGACGAGGTCGTACTCGTCGACCATCTCGGCGACGTAGTCGATCTGCTCGTCGGTCGTCTTCGTCTCGTCACCGTAGTGGTAGACACCATCTTCGAACATCTCGGACGCCGCGATGTCGAGCCCGAAGCGAATCTCGAAGCCGAGTTCGTCCTCGACGCTGGAGACCGCTTCGTCCATAATCTCGAACGCTTCGGCGTCTGAGACTGCGGGTGCCCATGCACCTTCGTCGCCTTTCGCGGCAGGCACACCACGCTCGTCGAGAATCTCGGACGCGCGGGCGTGAACTTTCGCGTTGGCGAAGACAGCCTCGGAGACGCTCGGCGCACCGACTGGTGCGGCGAGGAACTCCTGAATGTTCGTCGCTTCTTTGGCGTGTTCACCGCCGCCGATGACGTTCCCGAGCGGTGTCGGGAAGTTGTCGCCTCGGAACGCACCGCCGAGATGCTGGTAGAGCGGTGCGCCGAGCACGTCTGCGCCAGCCTTCGCGGCCGCCATCGAGATGGCGACAGCGCTGTTCGCGCCGATTTCCGAGAAGTTCTCGGTTCCATCGGCGCCGCGCAGGGCAGCGTCGACACCGCGCTGGTCACCCGCGTAGACTTCGTCTACGAGACGGGGGACGGCGTGGCGACGGGCCGCTGCGATGGCCTCGGTCGGTGGAAGTTCGATTGCCTCGTACTCGCCAGTGGATGCACCACTCGGGGCCGCAGCGCGACCGAACCCACCGGATTCGGTGAGCACGTCGGCTTCGACCGTCGGGTTTCCACGCGAGTCGAGCACGCGACGCAGCGAGACGGATGTGATTCGAGTCATGTTCTCACTTACCCTCTCGTTTTACGGTGAACGGAAGGACACCTGCATCGTACTCCTCGGCGGCGATCAAGATTGGCTCGGTCTGCTCGGTCTCTACGAGCACCGGTGCTCCGTAGGAGACCTGCAGCGCTCGCGCGCCGAGGATGCGGGCTTTCTCGTATCGATTGTACCGTTGCATCATTGGTAGGGTGACACGACATCCACGAGGTCTTTGTGCGATACCATCATCCGCCGGCAGCAGGCACGAGTGACCCCGAGGTCGTCGAGGACTTCTGCAGGGTCCTCGTCGCCCTCGCGAGCACGGGCCTGGAATTCGTCCCAGTGTTCGCCAATCACCTTGCCGCAGGTGAAACACCGGACGGGAATCATCATGGCTAGATCACCTCAGCGGTAAGACTTCTGGTAGCGAGCGCGCGCACCTGGTCCGCCCCATTTCTTGGGTTCGGACTGGCGAACGTCGTTGACCAGCAGCGAGCGGTCGAACTCCATGTACGCGTCGCGAAGTTCCGCGTCGTTGAGATGCTGCACCAGCCCTCGAGCGAGCGCGGTGCGGACTGCGTCGGCCTGACCGGCCACGCCGCCCCCGTTGACGCGCACGTCGATGTCGACCTGCGAGCGGAGGTCCTCACCTGCGATGCGGAACGGTTCCAGCATCTTCAGGCGAGCCATCTCCGGCTCGACCAGCTCGACCGGCTGGGAGTTGATACGGACTCGACCTTCACCGTCGCGCACGGTTGCGCGAGCGATTGCGGTCTTCTTCTTACCGGACGTGTTCGTTACCATGTGACGTTAGCACCCAGCTTCTCGGAGACCTCTCCGAGCGAGATGAACTTGATGTTCGAAAGGCGGTCCAGCGAAGTTTCGTCGAGCATCTCGCCGTCTTCGTCGAACGGGTTGCCGACGTAGACGCGGACGTTCGAGAATGCTTCGCGGCCGCGGGGCTTCTTGTACGGGACCATCCCACGGATGGCACGTTTGAAGATTCGGTCGGGACGCTTCGGGTAGTACGGACCCTGGTCCGACCCAACTTCGGCGCGCTTGCGGTAGACGCTCATGACGTCCTCTTCGGAGCCAGTGATGACTGCGTCTTCCGCGTTGATGACGGCGACCTTCTCGCCTGCGAGGGCGCGCTGGGCGACCTCCGAGGCGACGCGGCCCATGATGCAGTTCTTGGCGTCGACGACGACGTCGGCGTCAAATTCTGCGAGGCTCATCGCATCACCCGCACGTTGGACCCTTCGGGGTTCTGTTCTGCAATCTGTTCGAGCGTCACGACGTCGCCAACCTGCTCGATCTTCGTTCGAGCGGTGGACGAGAAGTCCACAGCAGCGACTGTGACGTTTTTCTGTAGCACACCGCTACCCAGCACCTTGCCGGGCACGACGACGGTTTCGTCTTCACGAGCGTATCGTTCGATACGGCTCAGGTTGACTTCCGCGTGGGTGCGCCGTGGCTTTTCGAGACGGTCCGCGACATCCTGCCAGACGTTGGCACCGGACTCACGCGAGACCGCCTTCAGCTCGGCGATGAGACTGTTGAGTCTCGGGTTCGTCTTACTCATTGTCTACCTCCAGAGAGAAAGCGGAGTGCAGGGAGCAGGATTTGAACCTGCGGACTCCTATGAGACAGCGCCCTGAACGCTGCGCCGTTGGCCAGACTTGGCTATCCCTGCAAGCATTCCGCTGTACTTCATGCCCCGTAAAAACACCTTCGGTCCGACCGGCCACCGTGAGACAGTCACACGCCACGCTGTCGGTGGATTTGACTGCTCGCGGGGTGGGCGAACGTCGGTGGTGGTACGGGGCAGTAATCATTCTTACAGTGCGACCTTTTCTTCGAGCTCGGCTGCGCGGTCACCAAGCGAGGCGACGGCGCGAAGCACCAGCTCATCGACCGTGAAGGAGCCATCCGTCTCCACACTGAAGACGAACGCTTCCGGCACGTCGTGCACTTCGACCTCTTTACCGGGATACCGCTTCGTCAGGTCGTTGCCGAACTCACTCGTCGCCACGAGGGCACCGTCTTCGGCGTCCTCGTCGGCGGCGTGTTCGGCAGCGACTTCTTCGATGACGCCGCGGAGAATGTTCGGTTCTTGTTCGTCGAACTCGCCGGCGTCGCCGACGACCTCCACTTGCTGGAGGTGTCGGTAGCCGACTGCGACCCCACCTTGGTTCTTGGCGTGGTCTTTCCCGTAGCCGAGGACGGCATCTGCCTCGAACTCGAGGCGCTGACCGTCTTTCAGCTCGATAATTGGGACGTTCTCGTCCGCGGGGACGACCATCGCGTCCGCGGACTCGATGTCCCCGGAGTATGCAGTCGCCGGCCCGTCGACTTCGAGCGCGACGGTGACGGTGTCACCGGGCTCGAACTCGTCGAGGGGCGTGGTCAGCGGAACCAGACCGAGCCGAAGCCCGATCATCTCGTCGAACATGACCGACGTGTTCTCGACGAACCGCACCGTGTCGATAGAGAACGTCGGCACGTCCGCAATCATGGCCCGGCGAATACCGTTGGCTAACGCCGGTGAGAGACCACGCGCGACGAATCGTGCGCGTCGATCTTCGCGTTCGATGAACTCGACCTCGAAGTCGTTTGCCATGGTTGGTTAGAGTCGGCTGTTTTTCGGCGCGCGAGTTCCGTCGTGCGGAATCGGCGTCACGTCCTCGATGCGACCGATCTCGAGACCGGCGCGAGCGAGGGCGCGAATCGTTGCCTGTGCACCGGGTCCGGGGCTCTTGTTACGGTTGCCACCGGGACCACGGACGCGGACGTGCAGGCCCGAGATGCCAGCTGCCTTGATCTGGTCAGCGACACTCTCGGCCATCTGCATGGCCGCGTACGGGGATGCCTCGTCACGGTTCTGCTTGACGACGGAACCACCGGACGATTTGACGATCGTCTCGGCGCCCGTGATGTCAGTCACCGTGATGAGCGTGTTGTTGAACGATGCGTGCACGTGGGCGATTCCCCACTTGTCACCAGTTTCAGATTCGCTCATTCTTGGGCCTCCGCGCGCTCAGGGTGCAGTTCGTCCGAGAGCGGCGACGATTCGTCGAAGCTCACGGTGTCCTCTTCGTCTATCTCGACCTTGCGGGACGGAACAGTCGTGCGAGCACCGTCGATCGTCACGTGTCCGTGGACGATGAACTGACGTGCCTGCTGCGGCGTCTGACCGATGCCGTTACGGTAGGCGATGGTCTGGTACCGCCGCTCGAGAATGTCCGTCACGTCGAGGCGCAGCGTCTGGGAGATGTCGTCTTCCGCCGACAGAATCCCGTAGCGACGCAGGCGTGCCATGAACTCGGCACCGAGCGCCTCTGCCTCTTCGGGGTCACCCTGGGCCTCGCCGAGGAGGCGTCGTGCCTCACGGCGGATGTTGCGCAGTTCGGACTGCGCGCGCCAGAGTTCCTCTTTGTTCTTGAGACCGTAGCGAGAGAGGAGGTCCGCCTCCTGGGCGATACGTTCGCCCTGGTACGGGTGGTTCGGAGTCTCGTAGAACTTGGTGTTTTTACCAGTCGTCATTCTTCTGCCTGCGCCTCCTTGATCTCCTCGACGTTGACACCGATGGTGCCTTCAGTACGTCCAGTGGACTTCGTCCGCTGGCCGCGAACCTTCTGGCCGCGCTGGTGTCGAACGCCCTTGTAGGAGCTGATCATCTTCATGCGGTTGATGTCATGTCGACGCTTTTCCTCGAGGTCCGACCCCGTGATGTGGGCGGTCTCACCGGAGAAGAAGTCCTTCTGTCGGTTGACCATCCACTCGGGAGAGTGGTCCTCGAAGTTCTCGACGACATCGACGACGGCGTCGATCTCGTCTTCGGGAAGCGTACCGAACAGCGCCGTTCGGTCAACTTCCGCGGCGTCGGCGATGATGCGCGCAGTGCGCTTGCCGATACCCTTCATGTCCGTCAGACTGCGCTCTACCGTCTTCGTTCCGTCAAGGTCGGTCTGACCAATTCGGATGAAGTAACGGAGATCCTCTCCCTCCTCCGGTGAGCCGTCCTGTGGTTCTTCTGCACTCATGACTTGGAAAGTCGTATTGTGAGCGTTGCGGCGGGGATTCGAACCCCGGGGGCTTGACGCCACTGAGTTAGCAACCCAGCGCCTTGGGCCAGGCTTGGCTACCGCAACACTGCGTTCGTGTTATTTTCGCCCTATCGGACTCGGGGTCGATACCCCTACAGCGATTGCATCCGATACGAGACGGGGGCGTTACTTAAACATCACGAAAGGGTTCCCCCGTGGTACGGCGGGACAGCCCCTGAAAGGGCGGATGTGGTGTGTTGTGTGTTCTCACCAAAATCATAACTACCAGACTTACGTATTCCGTGCAATGAGTTCGACAGATTCGTCCGCAGTACCGACGAAACCCGTCCGCATCGAGACGAAAGCCGAGGTCGACGCCCTCGTTTCGGAACACGACCGCGTCCTCCTCGACATCTACACGAGCGGGTGTGCCATCTGTCAGAGCATCGAGCCGGTCCTCGGAACCGTCGCCAAAGCGACCGACGTGGTCGTAGCGATGATAAACCCCAAGACGGACATGTCCATCGCAGACGAGTACACCATCCGAAGCGTCCCGACACTGCTCTTGTTCGACGACGGCGAACTCGTGGGGCGTCTCGACGACGGATTCCAGGGCGCACAGGCTATCATCGACTTCGTCGAAAATCCCGACCGGTAACCTCGGCAGCGAAGAAACAGGCTACTTCAGGAGCGACAGTCGTCGTCGGCGGTGGCGACGTCGCCCGGGTGGTCGGTTCCGCTCGGCATCACGTTGTCGAGAAGGAAGTACACTGATTCGCGCATCGCGTGCGCGGACTGGGGTCGAGTTCCGGTGACGCGAACGTCGAGACTCCGAAACAGAAACGCCATCAGGTTCTCGGCCATCACTTCTGCGTTCATCTCACGGTAGTGTCCTGCCTCCATCTCCCGACGGATGAGCGTCGCGATGGTGTCTATCATGTACGACTCCATCTCGTCGAACTTCTGGCGGTAGTCGTCGTCGTGGACAGTCTGTGTTCGAAGTTCGAAGATGGCTCGCTGGAACATCTCCGGTTCGTTCATCCCCGGCGGTGCGACGGGTTCGACGTCGCCGCCATCCGGTGGTCGCTCCGGCGGGAGGACGTGTTCGACGAACGACCGCAGTTCTGCGTCTGGGTTCTCCGCGTTCGGGTCGATCGTCGCGACGAAGAGGTCGATGACGTAGTCGAGAAACGCCAAGAGCAGTTCGTCTTTGTTCTCGTAGTGGTAGTACAGAAGCGACGTGCTCTTTTCGAACTCGGTGCCGATGCTCTTTATCGAGAGGTCGGCGTAGCCGTGTTTCGCAAGGGCGATGAGCGTGGCGTCCATAATCGCCTGCTCCGTCTCGCTTCGTCCAGTGTCGATTCGATTGTCGTTCATTGGTATGCTGCGTGCGGATTTCTCAGTCGTCTATCGGTTCGTCGTCGAGTCGAGTCGTACACCAGTGACAGAAGTCGAGTTCCGGGTCGACGTCGCGGCCACAGGCCGGACACGACACACCGCCAGACTCGTCGGTGGACGCGTCCTCGGATGCGTCGAGACGTGCGTCGTTGACCTGTCTCATCCCGATGATGAACGCGTCGGCGACACTGGCGAGGCTCACGAAGAGAACGGGGAGAATCTGTTCGAATGGGGGAATCGACCCGCCAGTCGCCAACGCTTCCAGTGCGCTGGTGGGGACGAACAGCGCAGAGATACTGAACGCGAGGACGACCCAGAAGATAGCACGCCGCCATCGTCGGAGGTACAGGTGGCCCAACCCAGTGATTGCGAGGCCGAGAATCGCAGCAAGCCACGGGCGGACCTTCGTGAGTGCAGACATACTTCGATTCGATGTGTTCTCACTCATGAGCGTTCCGTTCGTGTCGTTTCGTGATTCGGACCGTACGAATCTGTTGCGGCCGGTTCGTGGCCGTGTCATCGTGCGCAGGTCTGTCGAGTCTGTGTGGCCCGTCGAGTCTGTGTACTGTGCCGCGGACGTTCGGGTCGTCGTGTGGCGAGACGGGGTCGGTGCGAGTGTGGTGGGCCGAAGTCATGGGGAATCAGGGAACAGTGGGTCTGCTGTCGTCGTCTGCGACTCGGACTGGGTCAACTGCTCCCAGACGACGAGCGCCGGCGGCGTGACGACGAGCGCGGTGAAGTACGAGTAGAAGATACTCAGCGCGGTCACGATACCGAACTGGCCGAGGACCGGTGTGATTGCGATTGCGAGGACGCCGAGGCCAGTCGTCGTCGTGAGCATACTGCCGGTGAGTGCGCCACCGGTCCCGCTGACGGTGAAGTGAAGCGCCTCGTAGAGGTCTCCGCTCTCGTTGTACTCGTCGGCGAACCGGTGGACGACGTGGGCGGAGTAGTCGATACCCAACCCGATGGCGATGGCGAGAATCGTCGCGGTCAGCGCGTTCAACGGGATGCCGAAGAAGCGCATCGACCCCGCGAGGAGTGCGAGGGCGACCACGATGGGGACGAGATTGACCACCCCGAGCGTCCACTGCCCTTCGAGGAGTTGGTAGATGAATACCAGGAACACGGCCGTCGCGATGAGTGCGACGACGAGACTCTGAATCGCGGAGCGGAAGATGGTGTCCGAGACGGCCTCGAACACGACGGTGTTCCCGGTGGCCGTCCCGTCCATCCGGAGGCGGTCTGCGACCGCTCGCCCGTCGGCGACGATTGCATCCTGGTCGGCGTCGCCTTCGACGGTGTAGACGACGCGCGTCTTGCGGTAGTCTTCGGTGATGTACGACGACGCCTGTCCCGAGACCGGCGACGAGAGAAGTTCGTCGTATATCGTCTCGAGATTGTCGTCGGGGACGCCGTTTCCGTTCGCGTCGTTTCTGTCGACGAGCGCCGCGAACTCGGGGTCCTGTGCTGCGTAGCTCTGGATGACGGTGACGATGCTCGTCGACTGCGCCCGCCGGTCTTCGACGACGAACGACTCCGGTGGGTTCTCACCGGCGCGGTGAATCATCTCCAGCGACGAGTCGTCTCGTAACTGCCCTTCGACGTACACCGTCACGCTGTCTCCCTGCGTGCTCTCGAACGTGTCTTCGAGGTAGTTGAGGTCTTTCGTGACCGTGTAGACGCCGGGTTTGAACGGTTCGGGGAGTTGCTGGAGATAGTCGGCTTGCTCTTCCGGCGGGAGGAAGTCTTCCTGTGAGAACGACGTATCGACACCGGTCCCGTAGGCACCGGCGACGACAGTCGTCACGAGGACGACGACGAGGAACGCTCGCGGTGCGCGCCGGCCGATGACGACACCGACAGAGAGCACACGCGCGAGATAGCCGCCTTCGGTTCCGAGCGGGTTCGAAGCGAACGCGGGAACGTTGTATCTCTCGCGGAGTTGGTCCACGTAGAGTTTCGCCGCCGGCAGGAACACCCCGAAGATGAGGAACGTAAACAGGATGCCGACCGCCGCGACGAACCCGAAGTCGCGGATTGGTGCGAGGTCACTCGTGACGTTCGCGAGGAACCCGAGGACCGTCGTCCCGGTGACGATGAAGAACGCAACCGAGAGTTGGCGGACCGTCGTCCGCATCGACGGGACGGGGTCGACATCTTTCACGCGTTCTTCGCGATACCGGTTGACGGCGTGGAGCCCGAAGTCGATACCGACCGCGAGGAGGAGCGGCGGCACCGCGATGAGCATCTGGCTGAAGGGGATGCCAGCGAGGCCCATGAACCCGAACGTCCAGATGACGGCCAGGGCGAGCGAGACGACGCCGAGCAGGAGGTCGATTGGGTCGCGGTAGGCGATGACGAGGAACCCAAAGATGAGCAGCACCGCCGCAGGGACGACGAGCAACAGCGAGTCGACGATGACGTTGCCCAACTCACTGGAGATGATACCGCTGCCGAACACGCGGATGTCGCTGTTGGCGACGGAGGTCATCGTCTGGATTTCGAGTTGGATGTCCGTCATCGGACTCGTACCAGACGTGCCGGCGCTCGACGAGAGGCCGGGAACGTCGTGGCTGACGACGCCGATGGTCGAGGATGCGCTCACAGACTCGCGGTTGAAATCGTTGCTGAGGAGCGACGCGACGTTCGGGTTCGCCGTGGCTTGCTTCGCTGCGGCCCGGACTTCACCGGGTGAGGCGGCTTCGAGCGTAGCAATCTGTTCGTCGAGCGTCGTCGCCGACGGGTCTATCGTGCGCGCAACCGTCGAGGCGACGCTCGACGCCGAGCTAGCACGGAGGTCCGGGCGGTCCATGATGCGCTCTTGGAGACGCAACATGTCGAGCATCGACTGCTTCGAGAGGACGTTCGAGCTCCGTTGGATGAGTTGTGTACTCCCGGAACTCGTCTCGAACGCGGGCGAGAACTCGCGGTTGACGTCGTCGAGCGCCTCCTGTGCGGGGGAGTCGTTGGTGAACTGCGAGGTCCCGGCGTCGGTCGAGATGTTGCCGAGGCCGGCCCCAAAGAGGAGCGTCACCACGAAGAACAGGGCGACGACTCTCCCGGGGTTTTCGGTGATGTACTCACCGAGGCGGTCGACGTACACTTCGTAGTCAATCATTGTGGGAGAGGGGAGGGTCGATTACCGGCGGTACCAGAGGAAGCCGACGATGCCGAGGCCGACGATGACGACGAGGCCACCGACGAGCGGCATCGAGAGGCCGCCGCCACCCGTCGATTCAGTTACGTCGACGGCGACGGGGTACGAGTCGGAGAGTTTGCGCTCACCGTCTTCGTTCTCGTACTGGAAGTCGATGTCGAACGAGTAGGTCTTCGGACTCGCAGACGAACTGGCGGACAGTTCGAGCGGAATCTCGGCGGACTCGCCGGGTGCGAGTTCCTCGATGAACGCCGTGTCGTCGTCGAGCGTCAGCGGACTGTCAGCGAAGGCCTTCGCGTCGATGTTGCGGTAGGTTTCTTCACCGTTGTTGGTCACGACGAGCGTGACAGTCTGCGAACTCCCTGCTTCGACCGAGCCGTTTTTCGTCTCGATGCCGAAGAGGTTCTGTTTGGGTTTCACCTCGGCGTTCATCAACAGCGCATTCGACTGCTGGGTGTCGCTGTCGGCGTTGCGGTACTCGACGGTGTAGCTCAGTTGGCGCTGCCCGGCGTCTGCCGAGTCGGTCACCTCGACCGAGAAGTCGAAGTCGGCCGACTGACCTGCTTCGAGCGTCCCGAGTGCGTACTCGGTCTCTTTGATGTTCGTGTTGGGGGAGTTCGACGAGATGATGACGACTGCGTCGTGGGCGGTCTGTGGGCCGTTGTTGGTGATGGACCCGCTGACCGTCGCCTCACGGCCGACCCGAAGCGTCGAGTCGGCGGCAGCGAGCGAGAACGACTGTTCGGCGAGTGGAGTCACACCAGTCGCGCGGTTCTTCGACTGCTGTGGGACGCCGTCATCGTCTTCGTAGTTGACGACCGCCGAGAGCGCGTACTGCTGGACCGCGGCCGACGATGCCACGGTCGTTTCGTATTCGAGGCGGCGCGTCTCGTTGACGCCCCACTCACCGGCGTATCTGCTCGCAGTCGTCGCCTGGCCGAACGTAATCTCGCCGTTCTGCGAGGTGAGTGCGACAGACGCGTCGTACGCCGTCTGGCTTCCGACGTTGCGCATCGTCACAGTCGTCGTCCCGCTGTCGCCGACCTGTGCGGTGGTTTCGACGGAGACTATCTGGAAGCGCGGTGCTTCTTCGACGACGACGGTGACGGGAATCCTGACGGTCTTGTCTTCTTCGTTCTGCACGTCGCCGTTGTCGCGGACGGACTCGTCGTGTTCGAAGCTCGCCACGAGTGTCATGTCGTAGGTGCCCGGCGAGGCGTTTTCTTTGACCGACGTCGAGAACGTCGTCTGCTTCTGCGTGGCGTGTGGGATGTCTCCGACTGGAACCGTCGCGGTGTTCACCTCGATCGGTGCGTCACCGGATTTGAGGGTGAGTCGAACGTTCCGCGCGGAGCGGACCTGCGCTTCGAGTTTCGAGCGTTCCTGGTCCGACAGCGACGCGGAGCTCTCCGACGAGGAGAACTTTCGATACTCGGTGTCGCCGCCGTAGTTGGTGATGACGACGTCCAGCGACGCCTCCTGCCCGGGAACGAGTTTGTTGCTCGGCGCGTACGCTTGGAGATTCGGTTCGCCGACGATACCGGCCATCGCTGGGCTTGGAATCGCGACCAGGACGATCAGCAAGACCACGAGTGTACGTGAGAGTTTCATAGAGTGGGTAACGGGAGTGGTGGGTGGTTCGGGACGGGGGTGATTGGGTGACGTTCGGACGAGAAATCAGTCCAGCGGTGCGTCTGGCACTGGTCGCTCACGCCATGTGAACGCGGACTGACTGAACGTACAATCAACATCGGTACCGCAGGACCGGGAGCATATAAATTGAACGAAACTTCAAAAAACAATCCTGAGATTTATTTACGTCCTGTTCGCCTCGGAAAGTTCCTGTATTCTGTGTTTTCCGCTGTTTGGGGTGAGTCTTTCAGATTACTGGTGGGACGTGTCGTCCCCGGTGTTCGTCGGAACGACGAGGACTGGAACGGTCGCTCGACGGACGAGTCGGCGGGCGACGCTACTCGCGACGTGTCTATCGAGGTGCCGGGAGGCGTCGGTTCCGACCACGACGAGGTCTGCACCGACCTCGTCGGCGTAGTCGAGCAGTTCGGCCGCCGGGACACCCGTCCGAATGGTGGCGGTCGACTCGACTGCCTCGCGGGCCGCCTCGACTGCAACGTCTCTGAGGAGTTGCCGCGCCTCGTCTTTCAGTATGCGGCGCAGTCCCGGTGCGTCGGTGAATCGGTCGTCGACGACGGCGAGTGGTTCGAGTTTCGCGCCCGTCGCCCTCGCGACGGCAATCGCAGTCGTTGCGGCGGCGCCCCCCGCTGGTGAGTCGTCGACGAGGAGCACAATCGTCTCGTACGAGGGAATCGCGTCCGCTTCGGCTGGAACGACGAGTGTCGCCGTCGGCGGGTCGTCCACCACGCTTTCGGTGATGGACCCGACGAGAAACCGGCCCAGACCGGTGCGTCCGTGTCGGCCGAGGACGAGCACGTCCGCGTCAGTTCCCGCCTCGGTGACGACTCTCGCTGGCGGGCCATCGATGACCGCCGTCGTCGTCGGGACGTCGGTTGTGAGTGCTTTTCGCGTCACTGCGGCGACTGCCTCCTCTGCTTCCACGGCAGTACGCACACGAAGTGAGTCGGCGACGCGAGCGAGTCCCCTGTGAGGGACACCAGCAGCAGAGATAGTGTGCAGTTCCGCACCGAAGGCAGCAGCGAGGAAAATCGCGTGGTCCGCCGCGCGGACGGCGTTGTCACTCCCATCGGTGGCGAGGACCAGTCGCTCGACAGTGGGTGTCATAAACACTGAGACGGGTCGCGCTGAGAAAAGTTCGACCGCTCTTCGAGGCCCGTTCGACCGGTCAGACGCCGATGTACTCTTCGTTGAGGGTCCAGTCGCCGTCGCCGTCGCGCACCATATACTCGCCGTAGTAGGGGACGCGGTTGGCGACGACTGCCTCGTAGGTTTCACGAATTTCGTCGCGAGTCATCTCACCCATCGGTCGCAGGTCGTCGTTGCGGTTCAGACAGCCTTTGAGATAGCCTCGGTGCGTCACGCGCACGCGGTGGCAGTTCGCACAGAACTCGGGGTTCTCGACCGGGTCGACGATTTCGACCATGCCCTTCCCGACGTAGTAGCGACGGCGGTGATGCATGTCGCGCGTCTCGACATCGTCGGCGAGGTCTGTCAACCAGCGGTGGACGCGGTCGATGTCGATGTTCCACTCCGGACGCCCCGTGAGTTCGGGCATGTACTGGATGAGTTGGAGTTGGAGGCCCTCGTTCTCTGCGACGTATTCGACCATCTCCTCGACGTAGCCTGCCGTCTTGGTGAAGACGACCATGTTGAGTTTGACGGGCGTGAGACCCGCTTCGACGGCGGCTTTGACGCCCTCCATCACCTTGTCGTACGCACCGGATTTGGTAATCTCCGCGAACGCCTCCGGGTCGAGGGCGTCCTGCGAGACGTTCACTCGGTCGAGACCAGCCTCGACGAGGTCGTCCGCGCGGTCACCGAGGAAGGTTCCGTTCGTCGTCAGCGACGTCTCCATCGAGTCGGGCGTGCGTCGAATAATCTCTTCGAGGTCGGCACGGAGCATCGGTTCGCCGCCGGTGAACTTCACCTTGCGAACGCCGTACTCTTCGACGACTTCGAGGAACCGAACCACGTCGTCGGCACTCATCTCCTCGTCGGAGGGGTCCATCGGACCGCGTGTGTCGCCCAACCCCTCGTTGTGGCAGTAGACGCAGTCGAAATTACATCGGTCGGTCAGAGAGATACGGACTCCGGTTACTTCTCGGCCGAAGTCGTCTACCAGCACCATATCTCGAACACTGGGAGTGTATGTTGATAAATTCGCTGTCGAATCGAGTGGCGACGTAATTGGTATTGGTTACCATTTCCGACGAGTGGGCCTCGTCCGTTTCCATCGGAGGGTGTGTGTTCGACGTGGTTCGCGACGAGGCTTTACAAACCCGCATCAGCCACACCGTCAGGTGAGACCTTACAAAACCCTTATCGGCCACACCACCGGATAAATCGACATGGACGAAGCCGACGTACGCGACCTCTTGCGTGCAGTCGAAGACCCTGACCTCGGAGGCGATATCGTCTCGCTCGGACTGGTGAACGCCATCGACGTCGACGGCGACACCGCCCGCATCTCGCTCGCGCTCGGGGCACCGTACTCCCCGACGGAGTCGGAAATCGGCCGCCAGATTCGTGAACTGCTCGCCGACGAAGGGCTCGAAGCAGACCTCACGGCCAAGATACCGACCGACCGTGCGCCCGAAGAGGAAGTCCTCCCGGGCGTCAAGAACATCATCGCCGTCTCCTCCGGAAAGGGCGGCGTCGGCAAATCGACTGTCGCGGTCAACCTCGCGGCAGGGCTCTCGAAACTCGGCGCGCGCGTCGGTCTCTTCGACGCCGACGTCTACGGCCCGAACGTGCCGCGGATGCTCGCGGCCGACGAAGCACCGCAGGCCACGGAGGACCAGACCATCATCCCGCCCGAAAAGTACGGTGTGAAACTCATCTCGATGGCGTTCCTCGTCGGCGAGGACGACCCGGTTATCTGGCGCGGGCCGATGGTCCACCAGCTGATTACCCAACTCGTCGAAGACGTCGAATGGGGCAGTCTCGACTACCTCGTCCTCGACTTACCGCCGGGGACGGGTGACACGCAACTGACCATCCTCCAGACGCTCCCGCTCACCGGCGCGGTCATCGTCACGACGCCACAGACCGTCGCCCTCGACGACGCCAACAAGGGACTCCGGATGTTCGGCAAGCACGACACGAACGTCCTCGGCATCGTCGAGAACATGAGCACGTTCCGGTGTCCGGACTGTGGTAGCAACCACGACATCTTCGGTGCGGGTGGTGGCCGCGACTTTGCAGCGTCGAACGACCTGCCGTTCCTCGGTGCGCTTCCACTCGACCCGGCCGTTCGCGAGGGTGGCGACGGCGGGCGCCCCATCGTGCTCGACGAAGACAACGAGACGGCCGACGCGTTCCGCGTGATGACCGAGAACGTCGCCGACATGACCGGAATCATCCAGCGTCGGCGGGTTAGTCAGCAATGAGCGACGGCGGCCAGTCTCCCCCGGACCCGGACGCAGACGAGGTAGACTGGGAGATGGCCCCCGACTCCGACGCCGAGTTTCCGGCGGACCCGGAGAAGGTCGCACTCCTCCGTGAAATCGCCGACGACATCTACGGTGACTCGTCGGAGAGCCGGCAGGTTTCGGCCATCCTCTACCGCGTCAGCGACCTGTACGACGCCGACGGCGACACGTCGCCCGAGGAGATTTACCTCAACGTCCGCCACATCATGGACATCAAAGCGCAAGGCGGCCTCGACCGCTGAGTCGCGTCGGCGGGTTCTCGCTCAGTAGCCGGTGAGTCCGACTGGCAGTGATTTTCTCCCCGGGAACCGGTCCATTCCTGCGTTCACTTTCGCTTTCGACGTTTCGATGCTTTAGACGCTCGCACCACACACGCCTGCTGAGACGACAGTCTTCACAGATTTCACTTACACTCTGCATCCATGGCTCGCACTTTACACGCGTCACAGCGACGTTGTAGACGAGATGGGAACTGACACGCTCTCGGCGTGTCCGCGACTCGAATCGGGTGTGACGTTGCTTCGTCGCTCCGGAGAGACACCCCACGCGCTCTCCCGACTGGTCACTGCCGAACTGGCTCGGCGGCAGGGGAGCGCCTACTGGGTCGATTCGCGGAACGACGCCGTCACACACACGCTCTACGACCACGCACAGTCCAGACGAACACTCCGCAGTCTCCGAATCGCACGGGCGTTCACCGCCTATCAGCACCACGAACTCGTCTCGTCGCTTCCGGGTCGTGTCTCTCCGCGGACGTCACTCGTCGTCGTTCCCCGACTCCCGGCGCTCTATCGCGACCCGGACGTTCCGGACGGCGAGGCACGGACGCTCTTCGACTCCTCGGTGGCCATCCTCGATGCCCTCGCGGAGTCGTTGTCCATCCCGATTCTCGTTACTGCGCGCGATGGGACGGACGACGCGTTCACTGACGCACTGGCCGACATCGCAGGCCAGACCATCGAGTCCAACGACACTCGCGAAGGCGTCGCCTTCACCGGCGACGGCGTGCAGACCCGCGTCTACCACCACCGCGACTACTGGCAAACGACGATTCCGTACTGGGTCGAACTGCTCGGTGTCGCACCCGAGGAAGACGCTGTTCACGTCGGCCCGGCGTCCATCACGACACTCGATGCGGTGGCAATGGAGGGTCACTGATGGGACGGACGAATCCGACCTTTCGGGACTCACTTCGTCGCTATCGCGAGTCGTGGGCACCCTATCGCCGTGCCCTTCGCGCGGAGGAGAAAGCCGACTTCGACCGGTTGTTCGAGCGTGCGCACGAACACGCTGCGGCGGCAGGGCACGCGAATCCCGCCGACCCGCACCGAGCAGTCGTCCTCTCGATGCTCCTCTCACAGGAACGCGAACTGCGCCACCTCCGCGAACACGTCGGAATCACCTCCCAGACGGACAAATAACCGTGTTCGCGGTGGATTTCGACGGCGACGACGTCGTCGAGTGGCACCTGACCGACGACGGTGCTCGGTCGCGACGTGTGACCGACTACACTCCCACGATGTACGTCGCCGGCCCCGATTCGGTCCTCGCCGACCTCGAACGCCGACTCTCCGCCGACCCTGCTGTCGCCGCGGTCGGATACGACCGACAGTATCTTCGACTCGACTCGCGCGAACGAACCGAGGTCCTTCGCGTCGCCGTCGTGGACCCACGTGGGGTCCGCAAACTCGCGCGTCGCCTCCGCGACGACTTGCTTGGCCGCGTCTCGCCCGGTGAGGTTCGCTTCTACAACGTGGACCTCTCGCCCGGATTTCGCTACTGCGTGCAGACGGACGCACCACCAATACCATCACGTCGCCCCCGCACACTTCGGCTCTCCCTTCCGCAAAAAGCGCTCGCAGACGGCGACCTCTCGGCACTCTCGGTCGGTGGCGACCCGGGAAGCGACGACCCGGGAAGCGACGACTCGACCAAACGCTGCGAGCGCGACGCTGTCGAGACCGCAGGCGCGGCATTCGACGAACACGACCCGGACGTGCTCGTCGTCAGTTCGGCACGTCTCTTACCGTTGCTTCGTGACCGCGCGGCCGAGTTCGATATCGACTGTCCACTCGGCCGCGACCCGGGGCGTGGACTCGAACGCCTCGCCGGACAGAACACTGTCGTGAGTTACGGCACGGTCCGACACTCGCCTGCGAGGTACGCGGTCCCGGGGCGGGCCATCGTCGATACCGGGAACAGTTTCCTGTGGGCCGAGTCGCGACTCGACGGCCTGTGTTATCTGGTCGAGCGCTCGTGGAAACCGCTTCAGGAGGCGTCGTGGGCGAGCATCGGAAACGTCCTGACGGCGATGCAGATTCGAGAGGCGATGGCTCGCGGCGTGCTCGTGCCGTGGAACAAACGCCGGCCAGAGACGTTCAAATCGGTCGAGACGCTCCACGCGGCCGACCGGGGTGGGTTCACCTTCGACCCGATAGTCGGTCTCCACGAGGACGTGGTCGAACTCGACTTCGCCTCGTTGTACCCGCGAATCATCTGCGAGTGGAACATCTCGCCGGACACGCTCGGATGCGACTGCCACGCCGGACGCGCAGATATCCCCGAACTCGGCTACACCATCTGTGACCGTCGCGGGTTTCTCCCCGACGTGCTCGAACCACTGCTTGCAGATAGACGGCGACTCAAACGAGAGATACGCGAGGCTGAGGCAGCAGGTGACGAACCCGCCGCCGCGTCGGCACGGGCGAAGTCTGGCGCAATCAAGTGGGTACTCGTCTCGTGTTTCGGCTATCAGGGCTATCGGAACGCGAAGTTCGGCCGCATCGAGTGCCACGAGGCAATCAACGCCGTCGCCCGCGACTTGCTTTTGCGGGCCAAGGAGACGGCCGAAGAGGGCGGGTGGCGCGTCGTCCACGGAATCGTCGATAGTCTCTGGTTAGCAGCGACTCGTGACGACCCAGTGTCGCCCGAAACAATCGCTGCGACGGTGACCGACGACTGTGGGATTCCGCTCGAAGTCGAAGCGACGTACGACTGGGTGTGTTTCGTCCCGACTCGGCAGATGGACCGCGGTGCGCTCACGCGCTACTTCGGCCGAACGAGGGATGGGAAATACGTCTACAAAGGCATCGAGGTTCGTCAGCGAAGCACGCCCGAGTTCGTCGCGGACGCCCAGCGCGACCTCGTATCGACGCTCGACAGACACCGCGACGCTGCGGCAGTCTGCGACCGACTGGTTCGGCACCGGTCTCGCCTCAGGCGACACGACGTTCCGACTGACCAGTTGCTCGTGACGAGTCGCCTCTCGCGTGCGCCCAGTGAGTACGACCGCAACACGCTCGTCGCCGCCGCCGGGAAGCGCTCTCAATCGCTCGGTGTCCCCCGCGAACCGGGGCAGTCCGTTCGGTACATCGTCGCCAACGAGGACGGACGCGGAACCGACCGCGTTCGCCTCGACTTCGAGCACCCCGGTGTCGATGCCGTCGATACCGAGTACTACGACCGCTTGTTGATTCGGGCGGCCGAGAGCGTCGTCTCCCCGCTCGGATGGGACAGAAACCGGATTCGTCGGTATCTCTCACCGGGACGGGATGCGTCGTTGTCTGCGTTTGACTGAGCGCAGCGAAGGCGAGCATGCCGAACTCTGCTCGGCAGAGTTTGACTGAAGGGAGTGAAGCCGAGCCAGCAAATCTCTGATTTGCGCTGTTCGACTGAGCGCAGTTGGGCAGTGTGGTTGGCGCGTGACAGCTGGCCGACCGAGACCAACGCGACAGTTCACGGGTGGTGAGTTACTGCGTTGGCAGAGATTCCTAAAAACGTGGAAAAAGACGATGCTACGACGGAACCAATACTGTGTGTGTCACTGCCATTTCGCCTGGACTCGCTCGAGACCGACCGACTGCTCGCGCTCAGTGATGGCGTCATCGCAATCGCCATCACACTACTGGTGCTGGAAATCACCGTTCCAGAGATTCCACCCGGGAGTACTGTCGCGATACTCCCCGAACTCGTCGCCGAGCAGTGGCACGAGTTCTTTGGGTACGTTCTGAGCTTTCTCACAATTGGTCTCTACTGGGTGTTACACCGTCGCGTGTTCGTTCACATCGAACGCCACGACCGCGGCGTCCTCTGGCTCAACCTTGTGTTCCTGCTCTTCGTCGCGTTCATCCCGTACGCGACGGGTGTGTTCTCCGAGTATCCCAACACTGCGTTTGGCGTCTCGTTCTACGCAGTGGTATTGGCACTCACTGGGCTCTCGCTGACGCTGTTGTGGGGGTACGCCTCCCGGAAACAACTCATCGAAGAAGGATTGGCCTCGCGAACGGTCGAGATTCAAGCGATTCGGTTTCTCGTCTCTCCGGTCGTGTTTCTCGGGTCGGTGGTTATCGCACAGTTCAACCCAACGCTGGCCATCTTCTCGTGGTTGTTGTTGATACCGCTCAACGCGGTGTTCGAATCACGGCTCGTGGCAAGTATCGAGGACTCACTGACCGAGTCACAGACTCGACCGCAGTGACCACCCACACTCCGCTTCAGCACCTGTTCGACCCACTCAAGGACGAACCGAAATGAGACCAGACTGAATCGGTCAGATTCACACGACCACTGTGGTCACCCAGCGGGTGTCTCTCCCCGGTCGGTGTCGGGGAAGTCACCGAACTCCATTGGACTTCCACCACCGGTTCCAATCTCCGGCATCGGTTCGTCCTCGCCCTCGACGTTCGTAAAGCGCGGCATGACTTTGGTGACGAACTCGACGATGAGAACCATCAAGAGTGGCCCAAGGAAGATTCCGTACCATCCGAAGAGTATCGGCCCGAGGAGGTACGCGAACATGACGAGCGCCATGTCGTAGGACTTCCCCGACAGGTACGGGCGGATGTACGTCCGAACGACGTTGTCGAACACGAGCACCATCAAGACGAAGAAGACAATGGGGACCCAGAGGAGTTGTGGACCGGTTTGGAGAGCCTGCGCAGCCATTATCGCGACGATGAACACGTAGACGATCGACCGGCCGACGAGCGGAATGAGCGTGAACACGCCAGTGACGACTGCGAGTAAGATGGCGTACGGAATCCGAATTCCGCCGGGAGCGACGAGGTTGAACAGACCGTAGATGAGTGCGGCGAGAATCATGACGACGAAGATCGTGAGCGTGTAGCCGAAGTACACCGAGTTGAGCCCCTTGTCGACGCCCCGAAGGTATTCAACAGTGAGCGAGTCCGACCCGAAGATGTTCTCTTTGAACCACTGAGAGAGCCGCAGGTCATCCACGAGGAGGAAGAACGCGAAGATGAGCGTCAGAAACACGTTGAACAGCGTCGCCGTAACCACCCCAACGAACCCGCCAAACTGGTTGAGGAACGACGAGTACGACGGGTCTGTGAAGATGACGACGACGAGGTCAACAGGGTCAGTTGGAAGCTGGTCAATGGGTAACGGTAGGCGACTGACGAGTGCCGCCGCAGCGTCTGAACTCAGTATCTGTAGTGCCTGATTCGCCGCGATTCCGAGGAACAGACCGATGAACAGCAAGATTGGGACGATGATGAACGTCAGCGTCAGTGCTGCTGCAATCGTGCGCGAAGAGATGTATCGTTGGAGCCGATTCGTGATGGGGCGTCCAACGTAGTACGTGAACAAGCCGAAGACGACCCATCCGAGGTACCGGAACCCAATCCACGCCACGACGCCGAGTAGAACGAGGCCGAACGCTCCCCACCACAGGCGTCTGTTCCGTAACAGCCTATCTTCGGGTTCGACGGGACGTTTCTCTGCCATGGCCTCTATATCGGTCTGTCAATGCATCAATATATATTCGTCATATTCAGTAGTTCAAATAAGAGGGTCAGTCAGCAGACACTGACGGTATCGGCACCAGTGACTGTTTTACGGATTGAATCTCCACGGTGCGGGGCGAGGTTGCAGCCGAACCGGAGACCGCTCATTCGTTCACCCCACCTGCACAGACCGAGTCGGTTTTGCCTCCCCAGTCGAACCTAGGGGCGTGGACGCACACCAACGCCAGTTCCGGAACCCCTTCTCGATGGACACCGACTGCACCAACTGCGACGCCCTCTGTGAGGCCCGCGAGCAGGTTGTCCACGGATACGGCGACGTGGGTGCGGAGTTTCTCTTCGTCGGAGAAGCACCGAGCGCGGACGCAGAGCGAACCGGCGTCCCCTTCACCGGCGACGAAGCAGGCGAGCGAGTCCAGCATATCCTCGCCGAACTCGGCTTTTCGCGGTCCGACCCCGACGCCGAAGAACCCGACGTGCAGAACGTCTTTCTGACGTACCTCACTCGCTGCCGACACCCAGAGCGAGACCCGACAGAGAACGAGATAGCGACGTGTGAGCCCTTCTTGAACGCCGAGATTCGGATGATAAATCCGCACATCATCGTTCCGGTGGGACAGACCGCACTGGAGGCGCTGGCGTTCGATTACACGACGCGAGCAGCCGACAGTTTCGATATCGACGCCGAACACGCGACGACGATTCGTGGCCGTGGATTCGAACTCGTTCCGATGCTCGACCCCGCCGAACAGACCGACGCGGACACCGAGGCGTTCGTCGAACACGTCCGCGACTCCGTCTTCGGGCGAGATTACCGCCAGACGAAAGGGCGTCGGGGTCGCTGACTCGGGCGTCGACAAGCGGCGGGTTCAAGGGTTCGCCGGCGTGAGATGAGGATATGACCGTCATCGCCGTCCTCGCCGAACCGCCGCGACCCGGACTGGTGCTTCCGGACCTCGCAGAGACGAGTCCGCTCTCGGAACAGGAGGTCGCAGACCTCTACGCTGCGATGCTCAAAGACATCTGCGTCGCTGTCGAGCGCTCCGGCGGCGACCTGCTCGTGAACTACCGGACTGACGACGACATCCCAGACGAGTTCGTCACCGACCGTTCCTCGGAAGCAGCGATTCGGAGCGTCGTCGTAGATGCACTCGGCGGCACTGACGACGTGCGATTCGAAGCGCAGGTCGGGTCGACGTTCTCCGCGCGTGCCGGCAATACGATTACGCACCTCCTCACCGAAGAGGAGGTCCACTCGGCCGCTGTCGTCCGCCCGAACGTTCCGCAACTTGGACGGACGCACATCGACACTGCGGCGATGAAACTCCGAAGTACGCCGGTGGTTCTCGGCCCATCGACCGAAGGCCGAACCTTCTTCTCTGGATTCCGTGAGCCAATCGACTTCACCGACGCCTACGACGAACCCGAAGTCGAGACGCTCGCAGCACAGGCAGACGACGCCGAGTTGGGACTGGACTACATCCAGATGCTTCCGGTCGTCGAGACGGGTGCGGACCTCGCGACAGTCGTTCCGATACTTCGTTCGCGTGTCGAGTCAGAACGCGTCGTCCCCGAGTACACGACGACGTTCGTCTTCGAGGCGGGTCTTCGCGTCGAACCGACCGACGGGGTTCTCGAACTCGTTCGCGATTGAACGAGAACGACAGGTCTTAGGTACCTGACTCAGAAGTGTCGGCCGAAGGTGGGATGGCGGAGCGGCCTAACGCGCCTGCCTTGAAAGCAGGTTTCCTCACGGAATCCTGGGTTCAAATCCCAGTCCCACCGCATTTTCCACGAACCACACTCCGCGCAGTTTCATCTGCGTGGTTCTGTGAGTGGAAATCGGACACAAACTGGGCTTTGAACCAGCGAGCGAACGTCAGTGAGCGACCGTGGTTCACGCGAGCGAAGCGAGCGTGGATAGGCGCGAAGGGTCTCACGGTGTTCACAATCCCAGTCCCACCGCGACCACTCACCTCCCAAAGGCCCGGATTCAACAGGGTTTACCGGCCAGTGAACCAACCTCGACCATGGACGCCAACGAGTCGCCGTCCGACCCATCGACTCCGCTATCGGGGGAACTCGTGCGACACGGGACAGGAGTGAACTCGAACCGTGCGTTCCCGACAAACGCCTATCCGACTTCACTCGACCCATTCGTGTTGTTCGAACAGTTCTACATTGACCCCAATACGGGATTTCCGATGCACCCCCACCGCGGGTTCGAAATCGTCTCCTACATGCTCGACGGCGGGATGGACCACGAGGACTCTCTCGGCGTCACGAACACCGCCTACGAGGGGGATGCGATGCGAATTACGACCGGTCGCGGCATCCGACACTCCGAATTTCCGGCGGACGGCCAGGCCTGTACGGGTCTGCAGCTCTGGGTGAATCTGCCGCGCGCTGAGAAGGATGTCGAACCGGACTACGTCGACGCGACGGCCGACGAACTCCCCGCAGAGGTCCAAGACGGTGCCACGGTGACGACAGTTGTGGGCGAGGGGTCGCCAATCGACCTCATCACACCGATGGAGTATCTGGATGTCGTCGTCACCGATTCGTGGACGTGGTCGATGCCGGGCGGATGGGCGGGGTTCCTCTACGGCGTCGACGGTGAGGGGACAGTAGACGGTGCGGCGTTCGCCAGTGGCGACGTCCTCCCGATTACTGACGCACGTCCCGTCGAACTTCAGACCGATGGAACACTCCGAGTCGTCGCCGTTTCTGGCCGACCACACGGTGAACCCATTCGCCAGCGTGGTCCGTTCGTGTTGTAGGCTCTCCACCTCGAACTGGGAGAACTTGTCACATTACACCACAGCAATCCCTGCTTCACTGCATCCACACCGACCAAACACCGGCCTCCGTTCACGCCTCTGCAAGTACGTCTGCCATCGATTTTGAAAGGTCGTCGGGAGTGAGCAGCGTCGCGTCGGCCCGGTGTGCTTCGAACACGTCGACCACCCACTCGGTGAAGCGCTCGTCTTCGAGTTCGACCATGCCGATAGAGACGTTTTCGTCGTCGCGGACGACCAGACACCCCACGCCGTCGTGGAGCATCACTGGTTGCGAAATCGGCTCACCGTAGACGTAGATGTCTGTTCGGTCGGACGCGACGATTGCTTCGAACTTGCTGGCTGAGTCGGATGTCATCGCGCTTTCGATGACGACCGGTGAGAACACTGCTTCGAAGGTCTGGACGCCGTTCACGATTGCGTTGTATCGGCCGTCGATGCACGGTTCGGGGAAGAAGTCGGTCAAACTGAAGGCGGTGTCCGAGGTGAGTTCGAGTTCTCTGACGCGAGAGACGACGGCGAACGGGTTCGTCTGTGTTGCCCGCGTGATGTGGGCGTTGGAGAGTGCCGAAATTTCGACGCCAATCTCTCCAATCGGCATGTGCGGGAGTAACTCGTCAAGTTCACGCGCGAGTTCCATGTCACGACGATGCGCCTCGAAGGAGTCGGCAACGAACAACCCCAGCGGTGTCAACGAGTAGGTCGCGCCGTCTCGTTCGAGCCATCCCCGGTCGTCGAACGACTGAACGATGCGACCGATAGTTGCTGACGAGGCACCGGTCATCCCTCGAAGTTCCGCTCTGGAGTGTGGCCCACCAGCAAGTACATTCATCACGACCGGACGGTGGTCTGAGTCCGCGAGGAAGCGGATGTCGTCTAACACCCCCGCCATGGGGAATGTTAGCAGTCACCAAACATATCTGTTCGTATTTCAGTCTGAGAGTACCAGATTCGGGCGACAGTCGGTCGAACACGGAATGTGTCGAGGTCGGTACGGATACCCGTACTCACTAGGTGAAATCCGCTCAATGGTTGCAAGAATTGCACGAAATATCATCATATCCTCTCGAACCGTACAGTTGACCATGGGGTACAGAACGCACCTGCACATCTGTCAACACTGTGGAATCGTCCAAGCGACGGCGTCGGAGACGAGTCCGAAGCGATGTATCGTCTGTGCTGGCGTCAACTTCAGCGAGCACTACACGAACGAACTACTCAGAACGCGGCGGGGGGACGCCAAGTGGTGGAGAGACAGCGAGGACCGGTTCGAACGCATCCCGGTCGAGAGTGCTCGATAGCGTCCGCCTGACGACGGTTTTTTCAGCTACTTACGACCCACCATCGGACGCCACGAGCGACGGCCCGGACTGGGCACCGAAATCGTCCCGGCGTGCCGTCTTCGCCCACCGCCGATATCCGAGTGCGGCGAGTATCATGAGCGGCCAGACGAACATCATCACCTCGTTGACTGGTGCACCACTCTCGGTGAACGTCACGACGAGTTGCATGTTGAACGTCCCGTGGAGGACGCCAGTGAACACCAGGTTCCGTGTGAGTTCGTAGAGAATGGCGAAGACCAGTCCGAGGACGAAGAGAACCACGACAGCGGGAACGACTTCAGAGACCGACAGGCCCTCGATGACGAGGCGTTGTGGGATGTGCCAGAGGGCGAATATCACCGTGGCGACGAGAATACCAGCCGCTTTCCGCATTCGGTTCGACCCGCCACCGAACAGTGCGACGAACTTGTTCTGGAAGTATCCACGGAAGGCGAACTCCTCGATCGGGCCGACGAAGGCGAGTTGGCTGACGACCAACGTCGCCCACGTGACGACAGTCACCGCAGGTGGGAGGCTGAACACGACGTTTTCGCTGGTGGTGGTGGCACCGAGGAGGTTCGCACCGGCCCAGATCGCGACGACGAGGAGGACGCCCGGAACCACGTTTTTTTGCGAGAGGCCGACGTCAGACGGCCGGAGCCCTTCGCGAAAGAGCGCACCAAACGCGATGAGGCCGATGACGCCGTACACGACGGCGAAGTAGAGAATGCGCTCGACAGGAGACATCGGACCAGCACCGATGAACCGCTCGGCGAACAGTACGGCGACTGTCGTGACGACCATGGTCGCGACGAAAAACGCCACGAGGGGAACGAGTCCACCCTCGAACCGTATCGTCGGCGACGAACGCGACGTGTCGAAGTTGGTCATACGTGGAGAGAAGACGCTGGAAGAAATGTAATTAGAATATCATTCTCTGTTGCTGAGAGTCACCGAAGAGCGCGGGGTGCGGTGGAGTTCCCGTGACAGATACCACCAAATGCGTAACGGCTTTGAATCGGCCTCCCAATCCTCGGGTATGGATTGGCCACACGACCCGGACGGCGAAGAAGGGAGCGAAGGTGGACGGAAGTACGGCCAGGCGATTATCGCGAAGAAACTCAACGAAGACGAGGATTTCCCGCTGAACAAAGCGGAGTTCGTCGAAGAGTTCGGTGACGACCCAGTCCGACTCGACTACGAGCGCGTCGTCTCTGTCGCGGACATCTTCGAGCACGTCGAAGGCGACGAGTTCGGTGACTTCGTCGAACTGCACAAGGCCGTCGGGAAGGCCATGCGCGAAAACGGCTTTTGGTTCTACGAGGGTGCGGACAAGTTCGTCAAGAGCCAGAAGGCATAATCGGGCCGATTCACTCTTCTCACGACTCGCTGCAACCGATTAGTTGTGGGGCTCGTCGAAGCCAGTCCGTTCGTTGACTTCCTGTTCGAGGGCCTCGCGTTCCCACGTGCGCGTCTCGTCGCCTTCGACTTCGGCCTGAACTTTCTCTTCGAGAAGCGTGACGGCGACGCTGTTGGCTCCTTCGGGGATGATGAGGTCTGCGTGTTTCTTCGTCGGTTCGATGAACTGTTCGTGCATCGGCTTGACCGTCGAGAGATACTGGTCGATGACGCCTTGCAAGTCGCGGCCACGGTCGATGGCGTCACGCTGGATACGGCGAAGGATTCGAACGTCGGCGTCTGTCTCGACGTAGAGGCGCAAGTCGAGCATCTCGTTGACGTTCTCGTCGTAGAGTGCGAGAATCCCTTCGAGAATGATGACGTCGGTTGGTTCGACGGTCACTCGGTCCGGTTTGCGATTGTGAATCTCGAAATCGTACTGCGGCATCTCGACCGGTTGCCCTTCGAGCAGTGCTGCCAGTTGCTCGCGGAGGAGTTCCCACTCGAACGCGGAGGGATGGTCGTAGTTCATCTTCTCGCGTTCGACCATGTCCAGATGGCTCTGGTCTTTGTAGTAGTTGTCAATCGGAATCCGTGTCACAGACTCACCGACGTTTTCCGTGATGAGTCGAGCCACGGTGGTCTTTCCGGCACCACTGCCCCCGGCGATGCCGATGACGAACGACGGAATAGTCATCTACCCAAAAACACCGCGCGATGGGTTTGAACACAGCGATTCATGGCGTTCACCACTCACTATATAATACACGATGGTGGATGATGGCACTCGGATGTCTCTCGCACCGCCGTCCAGCGCAATTTTGGCGGTTTCAAAAACACATGGAGTAAATTTTATAAGCAGTAGTTGCTATTGGCTCACACATGGTACGTGATATCGTACGCCGCGACTTCCTCAAGGGAGTGGGAGCCGCGGGCGCGGCAGGCTTGACTGGACTATCTGGATGTATCGGTGGCGGAGGCGGCTCCGCTGGACCTGACGGACTGGTCGTCATCGGGTACCCCGAGAGTGGTATCCAACTATTCCGTGACTACTACAGCGCCTCCGACGGGAGCGAGCCAATTCTCGTTCCTGACGGACTGCGCTCCGGGTCGATGCCCGGGCAGGTCGGTAACGACATGGAGAACGTCACCGGGACGGCACCGGCGGCAGGCGGTCCGAACCAATCGACGTTCAACCAACTGTTCGAAGACGAATACGGCGCTGCACCCGGTGTCTTCACGTCACAGTGTTACGACTCCGTCGCAATCCAACTGCTATCGAACGCCGCTGCCGGTGAAAACTCCGGCCCGGCTATCAGAGACCAGATGCGCCGGATGGCCAACCCCGGCGGCATGACTGTCGGCCCAAGCAACCTCGTCGAAG
This sequence comes from Haloferax sp. DFSO52, assembly GCF_048158745.1. NCBI lineage: Archaea > Methanobacteriati > Methanobacteriota > Halobacteria > Halobacteriales > Haloferacaceae > Haloferax > Haloferax sp. DFSO52. The sequence continues at coordinate 1,140,434 of NZ_JBLOPB010000002.1, forward strand.
GTATCGAAGCGGCCGCAAACGGCGAAGACATCGACTACCAGGGTGCGTCTTCCTCGGTCAACTTCGACGAGAAGGGTGACCCGGCAGAGGCAGCCTACGCCATCTGGGAGTTCGACGCAGCGAACGACAGCACGACGGACGTCGACAAGCAGAGTTTCCAGGGCGAAAACCCCGGCGGCGCAGGCCCGTCCGCGGACAGCGGCCCCGGCGGAACCGACCGCGACATGACCGTCGGTATCCTCCTGCCCGAAACCGGTGACCTCGCAGCAGTTGGTCAGCCGATGATTCAGGCAGCACAGATTCCGGTGAAGCAGGTCAACGATGCGAACCCAGCAGGGCTCAGCGTCACCGCCGAAATCGAAGACACGCAGACGTCCCCGGACGCTGGTGTCGCCGCCGCACAGTCGCTCGTCTCCGCAGGCGTGCCGTCTGTGTGTGGTTCGGCGTCGTCCGGTGTGAACGTCCCTGTCTCACAGCAGGCGTTCATCCCGAACGAAATCGTCGGCTGTTCGCCGTCCTCGACGGCACTGTCCGTCTCCGACCTCGACGACAACGACTTCATCTTCCGGACTGCACCGTCTGACTTCCTGCAGGGGCGCGTCATGGCGCAGGTCATGTCTGACCGCCTCGAAACGGACACCGTCTCGACGTTGTACGTCAACAACGACTACGGTCAGCAGCTGTCCGAGCGCTTCAGCAACGTCTTCGCAGACGAGTTCGGCGGCGAAGTCTACCACCAGGTCGCCTTCAACATCGGGGAGTCCTCGTACTCCTCCGTCATCGAGACGGCGCTCTCTGGACCGGACAACTAAGCGACGAACCAATCCCGACTTTTCTTTCGACGCCGCAGGGTGAGCGGCAGTGCCGGGTGTCGATAGCGACGTCCGTATTCGGTGACGTTCGACCCGCCGCAGATAATGTCTGAAAAACCACACTAACACAAGGCATATGATTGACAAGACATCAGATTGTCACGATGGACGACCGAATCAATCGGCGCGATCTGGTCCGGAGTGGAACCGTCGCCAGTGTCGCAGCGCTGGCAGGATGCAGTTCGTTGCGTCCAGACACCGAAGAGCGGGAATCGGAGACGAGAACAGACGGTGGGACGACCACCGACGCACAGACGCCGGAAGAGCAGACGGACGGTCGGTCACCGTCGGAGTTCCACACCCCACTCGGAACTCGTCTCGCAGACCGGTTCGTCGAGAGCCACGACGACGACCCACTGGTCCTCGACGCCGAGGCGGCGCTCGAAGAACCGGGGGAACTCGTCTTCGGAACCGCGACGTACACCACAGACCAGTTGCAGACGCCAGACCGTGTCGATTACAACGACAACTCGTACTACTTTCGAGGGGCCGGCGTCCGCAACACCGCACTCGTGAAGCAACCGACCGACGGCGACTTCATCCGCTTCGACGACGGCCGGGAAGACGAATTCGGAAACTTCGGTGGCGTCTCGAAGATGGCCGTCTACGGCGGAAAGAACAGCCACGAACGAGCGTCGAAGGGGAACCTCATCCACTCGACAGGGCTGATAATCGACCTCCTGTTCGAGAACCTCATCGTCCGCTACGGCTACGACGACGGCATCCACGTCGAACGGTCTGCGGACGGGGTGCGGCTCCACAACTCGTGGGTCGAGAACAACGATGGATGGGGCATCGTCTTCGATGGCGGCACCCGTGCCAAGGTATCGAACCTGCACATCATCCAGAACGGTGACGGTGGGTTCCGGTTGAACACGGATTGGAGTCAGGTCACCGGCCTCTCACTCTATCAAAACACACCCGGTCTCGAGGTCAGAAGCGAGAGCTGTTCGGTGAGCAACGTGTACAACAAGGAGTCAGGCCTCGGCGTCCACGAACGAGGGAACGCGACGAACAACAATTACTCGAATCTCGCGTTCCAGCGCGTCGAAACCGGCATCCTGACCGATGGACACGCCTCGACGTGGAACAACGTCGCCGCGCAGGATACGGACACAGTGATGCACATCCGCGGCAACCGACACGTGGTCACGGGCGTCAACGCACGAGACTCGACGCTCCACGTGGGGTCGAACGCGACGGAGAACGTCCTGAGCAACGTCGTCGCCGACGTCGAAGACCGAGGCGTTCGAACCGTCGTGAACGGTCAGGCGACGAACGACGGTGACCCACGCGACGGCGGCGAGTGGCACGGTCACGCGCCGTTCGCCCACACCGTGAACGCTCTCGTCTGGGACACGTCGACGTCGCCGCGAACAGGGTTCCGAGCAGATGGTCAGGGAACGTGGCATCCCGTCGGTTGACGTGTCGGTGTCGTCTTCGGTGGACACGTCGGTCGGTGTCGAGATACACCCACCGGTAGTCGGCTAGACGAGGTCCAAAAATCGTACCGGTCGGGTGTCGTTACCCGCCGAGGAAGTCCTGACGAACCTGTTCGTCTTCGAGGAGCGCAGCCCCGCGGTCCATGTAGCGGTTCTGCCCGTTTGCGAGGACGTAGCCGCGGTCACAGCGTCGAAGCGCCTCTTTGGCGTTCTGTTCGACCATCAGGATAGCCGTGCCTGCCTCGTTGATTTCGTCGATTTTGTCGAACATCTCCTGAACGAGGTCAGGTGCCAGCCCCGCCGACGGCTCGTCGAGGAGGAGCAAGTCGGGGTCGAGCATGAGGGCCCGGCCCATCGCGAGCATCTGCTGTTGCCCGCCGGACATGGTCCCTGCCTTCTGGTCCTTGCGTTCTTCGAGGATGGGGAATCGGTCGTAGACCGCTCGAATCGCATCCTGTGGCACCTCGTCGAGGATGTACGCACCCATCTCGAGGTTCTCTTCGACCGTCAGCGCCGGGAAGATGTTGTCGTTCTGTGGGACGTACCCGATGCCGACGTGGATGATATCTTCGGGTCGGCTGCCGGTGATGTCCTCGTCTTTGAACTGAATCGTCCCACCCATGTGGGCGGTCAGTCCGAAGACGGACTTCATCGTCGTCGACTTGCCGGCACCGTTCGGACCGACGATGGTGACGTACTCACCGTCGTACACGTCCATGTCCACGTCGGTGAGAATCTGCAGGTCGCCGTACCCGGCGTCGAGGTTGCGGACGCGCAGCAACCAGTCGCTGCGGTCTTCGACACCGCCACCGCTCGTGGCGCTCGTGTTCGCGTCGACGCTCATACGTTGCCTCCGAGGTAGGCCTCGATGACTTCTTCGTTGCTCCGGATGTCGTCGGGCGTGCCCTCCGTGAGGACCTTCCCTTGGTGGAGCACGATGACGTGTTCACAGTTGTTCATGATGAGATCCATGTCGTGTTCGACGAGCAGGAACGTGTAGCCCTGTTCGCGAAGTTCGTGGACGTGTTCGAGTAGCTTCTTTTCGAGCGTCGGGTTGACCCCGGCGAACGGTTCGTCGAGGAGCAGCATGTCGGGGTCCGTGAGGAGTGCCCGAGCCATCTCCAGCAGTTTCCGCTGCCCGCCAGAGAGGTTGCCAGCGTACTCGTGGGCGATGTGGTCGATGTCGAAGAAGTCGAGGACTTCCCAGACACGTTCGAGGAGTTCCTCTTCTTGCTCGCGAACGTCGTCGCGGACGCCCGGCGTGACCGAGCGCCACAGCGCCTCACCTTTCTGGTGCTTCGGTGCGAGCATCATGTTCTCGAGGACGGTCATCTCGCTCAGTTCCCGAGCAATCTGGAACGTCCGGACCATCCCACGGTTCGCGATCTCGTGGGGTTCGAGGCCCGTGATGTCCTCGCCGTTGAAGATGACAGTCCCAGCGTCGGGTTTGAGCATCCCCGTGATGAGGTTGAACGTCGTGGACTTGCCGGCACCGTTCGGACCGATGAGGCCCGTGAGCGTTCCGGCTTCCACTTCGAACGAGGCGCCGTCGACAGCGGTAATGCCACCGAAAGACTTCCGCAGTCCTTCGACCTTCAGTGGGAACTGTTCTGAGGTGTCGACACCGGATGCGAACGCACCAAGTGCCCCGTCGTCGGGCTTGTTTGCGACTTCGTCGACAGGCGGAGTCGACGCATCACTCATCGTCTTCACCTCCTTCGATACCACCGTCGGTACGAATCGCTTCGTCGGTGCCGCCGTCGGCCGCAGTCATCGACTTCGGACGGTTCAGCGAGATGACGGAGGCAGTCTCTTTACGGTGACCGAGGAGCCCTTCTGGCCGGTTGTGCATCAGCCAGATGAGCACCAGCCCCATCACCACGAGTTGGAGTTGCCGGATGCTGTCGACCGTGTAGAGCAAGAACGGCACGGGGTCGAACGAACTGATGAGCGGCGAAATCGCCTGTCCGAACCCAGGAGGTGAGTCGAGGTTGGGGAAGACGGTACCCACGAGGTTCTGGAAGTAGCGCGGCCCCTGATAGAGAACTGTTGCGAACACTGCGCCACCGAGGACGCTGCCGGTGTTCGACCCTGCACCACCGATGATGAGGGCAATCCAGATGAAGAACGTCACGCGCGGCCGGAAGAAGTTCGGCGTCACAGCACCCTGCGGCATGAGCCAGAGGATGCCGGCGAGGCCCATCAGGGCACAGCCGAGCATGAACGACTTGATTTTGAAGCCGTCAGTGTTCTTTCCGAGCGCGTTTGCCACGTCTTCGTCCTCTCGAATCGCCTTCAGCACGCGGCCGAACGGCGACTCACCGGTTCGCTTGAGTAGCCAGTAGTAGACGACGACGAAGCCGAGGAGCAACACTCCGTAGACGAGTCCATCGACGACCGGTTTGGGGTTCGTCGGGACAATCACTCTGAAGGCGTCGACGACGCCATTGTAGACACCCCAGAGCCCAATCGCCTGCAACAGTGCCTGAAGTGGCGGCGTGAAGTCGAGGATGAGCCCCGACCCGCCACCGAATCCGACTCTCGTCCCCATGAGCGAGAACGCCTGAAGGTCACCGGAGAGGAAGCTGAACCGGACGATTTCTGACATCGCAATCGTCACGATGGCGAGGTAGTCCGCCCGCAACCGCAGCGCCGGTAAGGCGACCACCAGTCCGAGGATGGCCGCAGCGAGCATCCCAGCGAGAATGCCGACCCACAGCGGGAGGCCGAGTCCCCCAACCTGAGCGGCACCGCCAGCGACGTACAGTGGTTTCGAGACGAGGGCCATCACGTACACACCGACGGCCATGAAGCCGACGATACCGATGTTGAACAGCCCCGTGTACCCCCAGTGGAGGTTGAGCGCGAGCGACAGCATCGCGAAGACGCCGATGTAGAACGTCAGCGTCGCGATGGAGTTGAGTTGGCCACGCAGGTCGTATCCGAGTACGACACCCGCGAGAAGGTACAGCAGGTACGCGGATGCGATGACCAAGACGATAAGTCCCGTGTCGCCGCCCGGAACGCGAGCAGCGACGTCTTCTCGAACGCTCATGCAGTCGACCTCCCGCTAAAGAGACCAGACGGTTTCACGAGCAGGATGACGATCATCACGACGAAAGCCGCGGCGCGAGCGAAGGCCGAGGGAATCCACAGGACCGACATCGAGGCAGTAAGCCCGATGACGAGTCCACCAGTGATTGCACCGTAGATGGAGCCAATCCCGCCGAGGATGACCGCTGCGAAGATGAGCAGCAGCAAGAGCCACCCGTCGTTGAAGCCGAGCGTTCCTTTCCAGAGGACGAACATGTAGCCGGCGATGCCGGTGAGGCCCCCGCCGATAATCCACGTCGAGCGAACGACGCGTTCGGTTGGAATCCCGGTGATGAGTGCGAGGTCCTTGTTGTCGGCCATCGCACGCATCGCCTTCCCGAGTTTCGTCCGCTGTAAGAGCAGGTGGACGCCAATCATCAGCCCAGAGGCGACGATGAGAAGGGTGATGTCGTGTGCGTTGATGAACACAGTCCCGTCGAGAAGGTAGAGCCCAACCGACGGTGGCTGTGACGTTGTGCCGCGAACGTCCGACCCGAAGACGAACTGCATCAGGTAGCGGAGTGCGAACGCGACACCGATACTCGTGATGAGAAGCGTGATTCCGTCTTCGTTACGCACCGGTTTGAAGATGAAACGGTCCACACCGAGCGCCAGCGCGATCGCGAACGAGCCGGCGACGATGATGCCTGCGACGACTGCTAACGGTGTCGACAACATCCCGAGACCGAGCGACCCCCCGTAGACGGAACCACCCGCACCGACGAGGAGCAGAGCACCGATGTCTGCGCGTCCGAGGCCGGCGATGAGATACGTCGTCGCCCACCCAGAGAACGCACCGGCCGTGATGTAGTCACCGTGTGCGAAATTCGCGAAGTTCAAAATACTGTACGTCATCGACAACCCGATACCAGCGAGGCCAATTACGAGGCCACGCATCAGGCCGTCCCAGACGAGCGTGCCGATATCGGCAATCTTCGTCTGACCGGTTGCTAACCCGAGGAGGAGGTCACCGAGCAGTACTGCTGCGATGACTCCCAGTACGAGCGCGAACGGACGCTCGATGGCAAAGGACCTCCCACGGGAGTAGGTTTCGGCGATACCCATTGATAACTATCCTCATGGTATGAGGGGCCGATTAACAGACATAAATCTTTCTTATGCGATTGGCGGGCGAATAGCGAGGCAGACTACCTGCGGGGTCTCGATTGGGCGGGGAAATACAGCGTAGGCGATACTTAAAAACACTCTCGGAGGCGATAGTACCGGTATGCAGGTGACGGTCGCCGAGATATCCGACCTCGACGTGCTGGCAGACATGTGGGTCGAACTGGCTCACGGACAGCGAGCGTTTGGGTCACATCTCTTCGCGGACACGAATCGGAAGCAGGTTCGCGAATCGCTCGCTCAGCACGTCGCGTTCGACGGTGTGCTCGTCGCGCGCGACGAGAGCGACGACATCCACGGATTCGTCATGTTTGAAGTCGGCTCCGGGAGGTACGACCAGGACGTGACGCGTGGCACCATCAGCAACCTGTTCGTCGTCTCGGAGAGACGCGGCGAGGGAGTCGGGAGTCGCTTGCTCTCGGCCGCCGAGGAACGACTCCACGAGGCCGGGGCCGACGTCGTCGGTCTCGAGGTCATGGCAGACAACGAATCCGGCCGGAAATTCTACCGACGGCACGGGTATCGTCCGCACCGAATCGAACTGGAGAAATCGATACAAAACGATACACACTCAAAGGAGGACCGATAATCCGAACTTGCGCTAGGGGAGCATGGGCGGTTCATGCACTCGACTTGTAATCGAGACTTCGTGGGTTCAAATCCCACTCCTAGCTTTCTTCTGCGGAGCAGCGCGACGAAGAGAACGCGGAGCGTGGGATTTGAATCAAGGAGCGAGCACAGTGAGCGACTGAGGTTCAAATCCCACTCCTAGCTTTCTGCTGCGGAGTAGTGCGACGAAGAGAGCTGACAGAAGGATACGTCTACGAGTGAGAGGTGGTGACGACGAGTTTTCCGACGCTCTCGCGGTTCTGCATGGCTTCGAAGGCGGCGGCAGTCGCTTCGAGGGGGTACGTCTCGTCGATTTCGGGGACCAGTGAGCCGTCGGCGACGAGCTTCACGAGGGTTTCGAGGTCCAGTTGCGTGCCCATCGTACTCCCGATGAGTTGCTTGTGTTTGAGGAACAAGCCGGGGATGTCCACCTCAGAATATCGTCCAGCGGTCCCACCGCAGACGACCATCCGCCCACCGCGGCGAAGTACGCCGAGGCCGAGTTGTGTGTAGTCACCGCCGAGATGATTCAACACGGCATCCGGGGTTCCGATAGCTCGAACTGCGCTCTCGATTTCGTCGGGGTCAGTCGAGTGAATCGCGTGGTCGAGGCCGAGGTCCTCCATTCTGTCGAGTTTCGTGCGCGAGGACGACGTGCCGACGGTCTCCGCGCCGAGAACACCGGCGAGTTGGATGCTGGCGACACCAACGCCACCCGTCGCACCGGGGACGAAGACGAGGTCCGTCGGTCCGACGTCGGCCCGGCGAAGCATGTGGTACGCGGTCATGTACGCCGTAGGGAGGGCGGCGGCGTCTGTCATTGAAACGTTCTCGGGAAGCCTGACGAGGCGACGCGCGTCGACGAGAGCGGCTTCTGCGAGGCCGCCGTGATACAACGAAAACGATTCACAGAGATTCTCGGGGCCTTCGTAACAGAACCGACACGCGCCACAGGTCTGATTCGGACAGAGGACGACGCGGTCACCAGGACTGACCGCAGTCACGCCGTCGCCCACGGACCGAACTTCGCCAGCGAGGTCGAGGCCGCTGACGAACGGAAGGTCGTCGTCGTCGAACCGCGTGTCTGCGCCCTCCAGAATCCAGAGGTCGTGTCGGTTTATCGAGGCCGCCTCCACGTCGACGACTGCCTCTTCCGGCCCCGGTTCTGGGGTTGGTCGGTCGAGTATCGAGACGCCGTCCGGACCGGTCAAGTCAGTGAAGGCTGCAACGCGCATCGCATCGTACTTGGTGTGTCCAGCGTAAAAGAACAGAGGCCCGCGAAGACCAAACAGGACGACGAGAACACTCGCAGTGGTGAGACGTGGACGACTGGGTAGCTGACCCGTCAGTTCCGACGGGACGGTGGCCGAACTCGAATGAGAAGAAGTGACCCCGGAACACCGAGAACGAGTGCACGAAACGGATTATGCTGGATGATAATGTCCGGGTTGAGCGGTTCTGACTGCAGGTCGGTAATTCGGATACACGAGTAGTAGACGGTGACGTGTGTCAGCGTGTATGCGAACGCCGCCGGAACGACGATTGGATACTGAATTCCACCGATTGCGAGTGCCTCGAACGCGAACGCAGTAAGTGCCGATATCGAGAGCAGGTTCCCCAGTTGGAGGGTGATGCCGGTCACCGCAGTGATTGCAGTGTCGAACAGCGACGCACCGTACGGTGTGTACGTGAGTGCAGTTACGACAGCAATTGCTCCGAGGAGGAGTCCGGCGAGCAATCCAGCGCCTGCATACACATACTCCATTAGGGTGTGATACGGAGTGCTCGAAGTACTCGAATTTAGTTCTACCTCTGCCATTATCGCTGAAGAAAATCAGGGCACGTCACGCTGTGACACGTGACAGCATTTTATCTGGATTGAGAACGTCACTTCGGTATGAACCCGACGGACAAGTTCATGCTCGCGGCGACGCTTCTCATCTTCGCGCTGCTCGCCATCGGCATACTTCTCGCACTCGTGTAGGGAGAAAACTTATGTGATATTCATTATGGATATTAGATACCATGCCACGATGTCAGAACTGTGACTCGTTCGTGACACCGGCGTATGCTCGCGTATTCACGCCCGATGGGATGGATAACCCGCGAGTGTGCCCAAACTGTGAGGACATGGTTCGCGACGGTGCACAGGTTCGAGAAGCTCGGTCCCCGAGAAATCACTGAACGAGGTGGTACCGTTCGGCCTCTTGCCGAACGAGCCCACGCTTACAGAGCGTACTGAGAATACTGTAGAGAGAGATTTTCTTCATTTCGAGGCCATCTTGCAGCTCGGTGATGGACGAACCATCGTGTGTTGTGAGATACAGATACACGAGCTTTGCCGAGGGGGATTCGAGCTCACCGGGGAGCTCGATTTTTGGAACCGTCTGTTGCATGGTCGTTGTCGTTCTCTGTGCTTCGACGATAATAAAACTCTCTTACAACAATCGTCGAAATTCAAATGGCGCGACTGAGGCCGTCAACTACTCAGATTTGAGAGAATCGTTGAATTCGTCACGAACATACATGCGACAATATACGCCTTTTGACGGCCCATACTTCGACTGTCGTCGAAGATGGTGTGAGCAAGCTATCGAGGACTGTGACCGGTCGAACCGGTTTCGAGTCGTGTCGCATCGAGAGGTTTCGAGTTGAATCGCGCCGAGAGGTTTCGAGTCGAATCACGCCGAGAACTGGAAGGGGCGGGAGTCGAACCACGCGAAGCCATTGCAAATCACCGACGTCGACCGTCACAGGTCACTGCCGGTGTGCTCTACCACTGAGCCACCCTTCCGGGCGGAGATACGGGTTGTCCGAGCAAATAGCCGTTGGTCGGGTCACTCGTCGTCGTCGCTCGGTTTTGTCCGGAATGTGGACGGTTCGACGAGTCGGCGCGAGTGCGCTGTGAGGGGAAACTCGAAAGAAGTGTTCGGTCGCTCGTCGCCGAGGAGACGAGCCTAGTAGCTTCGAATCTTTGGCTCGTACGTCTTGTTCTCGCCTTCGAGGATGACTGGCTTGTACCAGAGTTCCGGTTCGCCGTCGTTCCACGAGAGGAGCGTGTGCTTGAGCCACTCTTCGTCACGGCGTTCCTGGTACTCTTTGCGCCAGTGGGCACCACGGAACTCGTTGCGGGCGAGTGCACCGAGGGTGATGCCTTCGGCGATGTCGAGGATGTTGCGCGTCTCCAGCGTCTGGAGGAGGTCTGTGTTGAACGTCCGGGACTTGTCGGCCACGAAGACGTCCAGATACAGTTCGCGTGCTTCGCGGATGTCGCGAAGCGCCTGCTTGAGACCTTCCTTCTCACGGAAGACGTTCACGTTGCGCGTCATAGACTTCTGGACGCGCTCGCGAATCTCTGCGTGCTGGATACCGTCTTCTTTCTCCAGCAACGTGTCGATGGTCTCGCGTTCCTCGTCGACCACTTGCTGGACGAGGTCGCTGCCGGAGGCGGCGGTTGCCGCTCCTCCGTCGGCGGCGACGTCTTCACCGAGGCCCGATTCACCGAGTGGAACCGGTGACTCGATTTCGGCTTCCTCGTAGTCGCCGACTTTGCCGGTCGTAATCTTCGCGTCGTCCATCTCCTTGCCAGCGGCGTGGTGGCCGGCGCGCTTGCCGAAGACGATGAGTTCGGGGAGCGCGTTGCCGCCGAGTCGGTTCCCGCCGTGGACGGAGGCACAGGCACACTCGCCTGCCGCGTACAGACCGCTGATACACGTCTCGCCGTTCTCGTCTGTCTCGATGCCGCCCATCGCGTAGTGCTGACCGGGCTTGACCGGCATCGGTTCGACGAGGCCGTCGACGCCTTCGAAGTCCTCTGCGAGGTGGAGGATGTTCTCGAGACGGTCGAGGATGCGCTCCGTGCCGAGGTGGCGCATGTCGAGGTGGACGTACTCGTCTTCGATGCCACGGCCCTCGTTGACCTCCGTCAACTCGGCGCGTGAAACAACGTCACGAGAGGCGAGTTCGCCCGCGTTGTTGGCGTATCCGTACTCGAACATGAAGCGCTCGCCCTCTTCGTTGTAGAGGATACCACCTTCACCGCGGACACCCTCGGAGATGAGAACGCCCGTCGAAGGCAGGGTCGTCGGGTGGAACTGGATGAACTCCATGTCCTCCATGGGGACGCCCGCGCGATACGCCATCGCGACGCCGTCGCCGGTGTTGGAGACAGCGTTCGTGGTGTGGTCGTAGGCCTGTCCGAGGCCGCCAGTCGCGATGATGACGCCGTTGCGGGCGTGGAAGCCCTCGACCTTACCGGTCTGAACGTCGATGGCGACGATGCCTGAACAGGTGCGGTCCTCAGGCTTCTCTTCGTCGGTGACGGCGAGTCGCGTCACGTGCCACTCGTCGTAGACCTTGATGCCGCGCTTGACGAGTTGCTCGTACATCGTGTGGAGCAACTGGTGGCCGGTCTCTGCACCCGCGTAGGTCGTTCGCGGGAACGAGAGGCCGCCGAACGGTCGCTGACTGACGCGACCGTCCTCGTCGCGGGAGAACGCCATCCCCCAGTGTTCGAGGTTGATGGTCTCTTTCGGACTGTCCTTACAGAGGGTCTCGGCAGCCGGTGCGTCGGCCAGATAGTCCGAGCCCTTCATCGTGTCGTACGCGTGGTCCTCCCACGAGTCGGCCTCGCGGAGTGCGGCGTTGATACCACCCTCGGCCGCGCCCGTGTGACTTCGGACCGGATGGAGTTTCGACACGATGGCCACGTCGGCTCCTTCCTCGTCTGCCGCAATCGCCGCACGCAGGCCTGCCCCGCCCGCGCCGACTACGATAACGTCGTGTTCGTACATGGTGTGTGTTTGAGTGTGTCGTAGGGTTGTTCTGACTTCAGGGTTTCACCGGGAAGTTTACCAGAACTTCAGGTTGTTCTTGATCGCCTCGCGCTTGAGTTCCTGGATGTGCTCGGTCAGCGGGATATCCTTCGGGCACACCTCAGTACAGGAGAACTGCGTCTGGCACCGCCAGACACCGTGTTCTTGTTCGAGGATCTCGAGACGGTGCTGCTTCATGTCCTCGCCTTCGCGTTCGTCCATCGCAAAGCGGTAGGCTTTGTTGATGGCCGCCGGGCCGAGGTACTCGTTGTCGCCGGCCGCGATGTTACACGAGGACATACAGGCGCTACACCAGATACAGCGAGTCGACATCTTGACCTTCTCGCGGTTCTCCCGGGTCTGACGCTGTTCGTCGAGTTCGCCGTCGGGAAGCGAGTTGGTCTGGAAGTACGGTTCGACCGCTTCCATCTGGTCGTAGAAGTGCTCCATGTCGACGACGAGGTCTTTGACCACGTCGGCGTGCGGGAGCGGTTCGATACGCACGGGTTCTGCGAGGTCCGACAGCTGCGTCTTACAGCCGAGTCGCTGCGACCCGTTGACGAACAGTGCGTCGGAGCCACAGATGGCCTGCCGGCACGAGTGCCGGAAGGTCAACGACGAGTCGTAGTGGTCTCGCGCCCACATCAGGGCGTCGAGGACGGTCATCCCCTGTTTGTACGGGACGTAGAAGTCGTCGAAGCGAGGTTCCTGTTTATCCGGTATCTCGGGATCGTACCGGAAGACCTTCAGATGGTACGTATCGTCGTCGGAGCGCGCTTTGTCGGCCGCTTCGGCCTCACGCTGTTCCTGAATACGTTCCGCGCGTTCGCGCTTCTTCTGGTCACGCTTCTGTTTGCCGGGTGAGACCGACTCAGCGGACGATTCGTCTTCGACTCGTTCGGGAACTTGCGTACTCATGGTTAGATGGGAACACCTCCGGCCCACGCGAGTGCGGTTCGGACGCCCTGCACGATGACGAGGAGGCTACCGAGACCGAGAATCACCTTCACTGCCGTCTTGCGGGACCCCGAGAGGCCCTGATTGACGAGGGCGTTGTAGACGCCGTTGACGCCGTGGAACGTCGCGGTGATGAGGAACAGAATCATCAGCGAGAAGTACGTCAACTGCTCCATTCGCGCCTGCGAGAGGGCGAACGTCACTTCGTCTGCGTGGTTGAGGAAGTGAAGCAGGAAGAAGTGGAATGCCAATACGATGACGAGGAACGCGGCGGTGAGGCGCTGCCACAGCCACCGGCGTCCGCCTGGCTCGAAGGACGTGTATCGTTCTGCCATTAGATGCTCACCCCTGAGAGGAAGGTGGGAATACTCGCAATGACGATGACACCCGTGAGGATAAGCGACGCGTAGAAGCTCTTGTCCTGAGCTTCCAGCCCGACGCCCAGGTCGACGAACAGCAGTCGAACTCCGTTGAGGATGTGGAACACCGCCACGGCGAGCAGCCCAACTTCGAGGATACGCACGACGAGGAGGCTCTCCAGTGCCTGAATCGTATTCGTGTACGTCGCCGCGCCCGAGAGGGCCGTCGACAACACGGCAATGTGGGTGAACAAGTACCCCACAAGCACCCAGCCGGTGAATTTGTGGAATATCCAGGCCCACATGCCGGCCGAGAACTCCCGCCATCGACTGAAGTCCTCGATGAGGCCCCGATTGTAAGACTGACTCATGCTCTTGTGAGCGTCGGGACGGGGAGGGTATAGAACTTACGTGTATGATGCAACATAATGTTCGCAAAAATCGCCGGACACCGGAAATATCGTTCGTACGACCCCTCAATCAGACGGGTGTCTCTGGTGAGGCGGACTGTTCTCGCTCGACGACGCGGCGGACGTTGTCCTTCAGTTCGACGAGGTGGCAAAGTGGGTTCCCCGGATAGACAACGGGGTTTTCGAGGACACCGACGAGGAGCCCGGTGAACGGGGCCACGACGGTCACGTTGTCGTCTTTGAACGGGTTGGTGATGGTGCAGATGCGGTCGCCTTCGTGGACGAGCGCACCTCGGTCGTGGTGCATATCGACGATGCCACCGGAGTCTGCGCGGAGCCACGTCTTTTCGTTCTTCTTGGAGATGACGGTTCGCCACCCCGGCCAGTTCACCGTCGAGGTTTCACGGAGGCCGTACTCTGCGAAGACGCTCTCGACGCCGGCGAGTGCCTCGTCGATGAGTTCGCGCTGGAATCTGTGTGCTTCACCCATCTCGACGGTTATCGCTGGCGTTCCTCGGTTGGACGCTTCGGTTCTGAGCACCCCGTCGCTTCCGGTGCTGTCGATGATGACGTGTGACCCGAAGGAGTTCGCGAGGCGGGACACTTCGGGGTCCGACATGTCGGCACGGACGTGAAGCATGTTCGTCCGCCCGCGCGTGGACGTGTGGAAGTCGATGCCGAAGTCACAGGGCGCGATGAAGTTCTGATAGATACGATACGCCATCCGCTTTGCACCCGTCGACGTCTCTGACCCTGGGAACGACCGGTTCAGGTCACGGTCGTAGATTGGAAGGTAGCGCTGTTGTGCGAGGAACGCGGGAACGTTCAACACGGGCATACAGACGAGCGTGCCGGCGAGGTCGTCGAGGTCCCATTCGTAGGCAACCTCGCGGACGACTTCGATGCCGTTCAGTTCGTCGCCGTGGGCGGCAGCAGAGAGAAAGACAGTCGGCCCCGGTCTCACCCCGTTGATTATCGTGACAGGGATGCGAACCGGGTCGCCGAGATACGTCTCCGAGATGCCGTACCGGATATCTTGAGATTCACCCGGCTCGACCTTCCCTCCGTTGTAGGTGAAGGCCTCGTTGTCGGCCATGTGTGGGGATAGAGGCCCGGGCTTATAAACGGTCGCGCCGGCCAAATTCGCTCAAATCCTGTACCTACTAGACGCTAGACACTGGTCTGGACCGTCATACCTTTGAAAGTCGACTGAGTTCAGTGAAGTATGTCCACCAACGAAATCGATGAAGTCCGAGTTGGGGTTCTTTCACTCCACAACAGCAAGGAGACAAAAGCGATACTGAACGCAGTCGAGGACCTTGGCCACGAACCCGTCTGGCTCCGACGTGAGAACGCCGCGGTCAATATCGAAGACGGCGAGGTGTACGTCGAACCTGAGGTGGACATTATTGCGAACCGGCTACTCCTCTCGAACACCGAAGAGCCTGCAGAGCTGCTTGGCCTCGCGACGACGTTCAACCGCATCCGTCCGATGCTCAACGAACCGAACGCGGTTCTCGCTGCGATTCACAAGTTCGCGACGGCCGCGACGCTCGCAAACTGGAACATTCTGGTTCCCGATGCACTGCTCGCGCTCTCGAACGACCGACTGAACAAAGGCCGAGAACGCTTCGGCGACGTCGGCGTGTACAAATCCGCAATCGGCACCCACGGCGGCGGGACGTGGAAGGTCGACCTGACCGAACCCGTCAACCCGAAGGTCGGAAACCGACAGGCGTTCCTCCAGAAACTCATCGACCGCGACGACGAACGACACCGTGACCTTCGCGTCTACATCGTCGACGGCGAAATCATCGGCGCGATGTACCGCTACGCGCCGGAAGGCGACTGGCGGACCAACGTCGCACTCGGTGGCGACGTGCTCAACGCGACGGACGAGATGCCAGAAGAAGCCCGCGAGACGGCCCTCTACACTGCCGAAGTGATGGAGATGGACTACGTCGGTGTGGACCTCGTCGAGGGCGAAGAAGGCTGGTTCGTCCTCGAAGCGAACCCGACGGCTGGGTTCAAGGGTCTCTACAAGGCGACGGGGAAGAGCCCAGCACCGTACATCGCTAAACTCGCAATCGAACGCGTCGGCGGTGAAGTCGACGAGACGCGCGTCGAAGAACTCGCCGCCACGCTGGACGACTCTGTCCCGTCGTGTGCGCCAGCCGAGTCGCCAATCTTCGACGGCGAAGCACCGCTCATCGGCTACATCGAAGAAGTGGTCGTCAACGGGACGAGCGGGTCTCAGCAGACGCTCGCAAAGTCTGACACGGGTGCGACCCGGACGAGCATCGACACGAGTCTCGCCGCCGAAATCGGTGCTGGCCCCATCAAGAGCATGACGCGCGTGAAGTCCGGCAGTGTCAAAGGAGGAAAAGCGCGACCTGTCGTCGACCTCGTCATCGGTATCGGTGGGACCCAGCACACCGTGACCGCCAGCGTCGAAGACCGTTCGCACATGGATTACCCGCTGCTCCTCGGCCGCGACATCCTCGAACACTACCGCGTGGACGTTCGCCGTCGTGCGAACTCCGACCGGGCCGAAATCGAAGACGACGAAGAAGAAGAACGCCTCGAATAGGACACATCTGCAGTCGACGTCGCGGGAGCGTTCTCATCGACGCCGAACTTTTCTCTCCGACCCTCGTATGACGGATAGATGAGCGACGACGCCTACCACGCACTCCGAACCGACCCGCACCTCAGCGATGTCGTCGAAGACCACGGCCCACTGACACTCGACCCGGCGATCGACCCGTTCGAGCGACTGGTCGTCTCGATCGTCAACCAGCAACTCTCGACGACTGCCGCCGCGACGATTCGTGACCGCATCTTCGACCGAGTCGACGTTACCCCGGCGGGGATTCTCGCCGCAGAGGAAGCGGTCCTCCGCGACTGCGGTCTCTCTGGACAGAAAGTCGGCTACGTCCGGAACGTCGCGGAAGCGTTCCAGGACGGATTGTCAGCCGAATCGTTACGGGCGATGGACGACGGCGAGGTAATCGACGCACTCACCGAGATTCGGGGTGTCGGCGTCTGGACAGCCAAGATGTTTCTCATCTTCGTGCTCGCGCGCGAGGACGTGTTCCCCGTCGAAGACCTTGGAATTCGGCGGGGGATGGAGCGCGTCTTCGACATCGAAGCGGACGCGCTCTCACGAGGTGAGTTGGCCGAACGCGCCGAGGCATGGACTCCGTATCGGAGTTATGCAAGCCTCTACCTCTGGCGTGCAGTGGACTGAACGAACCGCTCCGCAGTCTCCGTAGACACATCCAACGTTCACGTTCGGAGTTAGCTTAGTCAGTTAGACCGCCGTCGGAGATGTCTGCCACAGTCCATGCACCAAGGAGGATACCTGCAACGACTAACAGGCCTGCCAGTTCTTGCGGTGCTTTTGTCGATGTCCAAAGAAACAAGCCGACTATTGCGACGATAACGGCACCAGGGCCTCGAATCTTCACATCAATCCACTCACTTAATGACATATATTCAACTATTTTGTAGAGGCATATAAAATATTCTCTGGGAGGACAGTTTGGAGACGTAACTCCACAATTTGGAGTATTTAGGTGAACACCCGACACATATCAGTCGTTACGAGCGCTAACGTTCGCTCACATCCAAACTCTAAAATAAACGTATGATGCGTTTACTTTTCACTCGATGGAAACGTTGAAACCAATGCACACTGTAACGTTCGTCCATGAAGGTAGACGATATCAACACCATCACCGTTCTCGGTGCGGGCAACATGGGCCACGGCATCGCGGAAGTCGCGGCCCTCGCCGGGTACAACGTCGTGCTCCGAGACATCAAAGACGAGTTCGTCCAGAAAGGCTACGACCAGATCGAGTGGTCGCTGAACAAACTCGCCGAGAAAGACCGACTCTCGCAGGAAGACGCAGACGCCGCGTTCGACCGCGTCACCCCGGTCGTCGACCTCGAAGAGGCAGTCGCCGACGCTGACGTCGTCATCGAGGCAGTCCCCGAGAAGATGTCCATCAAGAAAGAGGTGTACACGGACCTCGAAGCGTTCGCGCCGGACCACACTGTCTTCGCGACGAACACGTCCAGTCTCTCGATTACCGAACTCTCGGAAGTGACAGAGCGCCCCGAGCGTTTCTGCGGGATGCACTTTTTCAACCCGCCGGTTCGGATGGACCTCGTCGAGGTCATCTCCGGCGCACACACCGCCGACGAGACGCTCGAACTCATCGAGGACCTCGCAGAGACGATGGGCAAGACGCCCGTCCGCGTCCGCAAGGACAGCCCCGGATTCATCGTCAACCGCATCCTCGTTCCCCTGATGAACGAGGCGGCGTGGATCGTCCACTCCGGCGACGCGACGATGGCCGAAGTCGACTCCACGACGAAGTACGACCTCGGCCTCCCGATGGGGAGTTTCGAACTCGCCGACTATGTCGGCATCGACGTGGGCTACCACGTCCTCGAATACATGCACGAAGTGCTCGGTGACGCCTACAAGCCGTGCCCACTCCTCTCGGAGAAAGTCGAAGAAGGCAACCTCGGCCAGAAGAGCGGCAAAGGCTTCTACGACTACGAAGGCGGTGAGGGCGCACAGGTCCCCCACGGCGAAGGCAGCGAGGCGGTCAAGAATCGCCTCCTCGGCGTCATGGCGAACGAAGTCGCCGGCCTCATCGGCAACGACGTCGCCCACGCCGACGCAATCGACCGCGCCGTCAAACTCGGTGGTCGCTTCCCCGACGGCCCCGCGAAGATGGCCGACACCGCCGGCATCGCGACGCTCGTCGACACGCTCGACGAACTCCACGACGAGACCGGCGAAGACCGCTACGAGGCCGTCGACTACATCCGTGACCTCGCCGACTCCGGCAACGGATTCTACGGTGACGACGAGGACGGCGGCGAGTCCGTCTCGTACGACGACATCTCTGTCGAGGTTCGCGACGGCGTCGGTCACATCACGCTGGACCGACCCCACCGTCTCAACACCATCAGTACGGAACTGCTGGACGAACTCTCGGACGCCCTCGACGTGCTCGCTGACGACGACGAGGTTCGCGCCGTCCTCCTGACGGGTGCAGGCGACCGAGCATTCTCCGCCGGCGCAGACGTGACGAGCATCGCCGCAGGTGGTGCAGACCCCGTCACGGGCGTCGAACTCTCGCGGAAAGGCCAACAGACCTTCGGCAAACTCGAAGAGCTCGATACGCCCGTCGTCGCTGGCATCGACGGCTTCTGTCTCGGCGGCGGGATGGAACTCTCGATGTGCGCCGACCTCCGCATCGCCACGGAGCGCTCCGAGTTCGGCCAACCCGAACACAACCTCGGTCTGCTCCCCGGATGGGGCGGCACCGTCCGTCTCCAGCGCATCGTCGGCACCGGCCGAGCGAAGGAGATTATCTTCAGCGCCGAGCGCTACGACGCCGAGACGATGGCCGACTACGGCTTCGTCAACGAAGTCGTCGACAACGAAGACTTCGAGACGCAGGCGTTCGAGTACGCCAAACGGTTCGCACAGGGCCCGCCGGTTGCACAGCGCTACACCAAGCGCGCGATGCACAACGGCTGGGAAGACACCGAAGCCGGCCTCGAAGTCGAGGCGCAGGCGTTCGGCTTGCTCTTCACCACCACGGACCTGATGGAAGGGATCGCGGCGTTCACGAGCGACCGCGACCCTGAATTCACCGGCGAGTAATCGCCTGCCGTGAGTGGGTTCCTCTCACTCACCCGCGACGGAACGCAACGTTTAAACTAATCCAGCGGTCACTCGTGAATGCAGAAGCTCGGTTGGTGTAGTCCGGCCAATCATCTTGGCCTTTCGAGCCGAGGACAGGGGTTCAAATCCCCTACCGAGCACTTCTCTCGAACACAAATCTCCGAGAGACCTCTGTGTCTCTCGGTTCTTGTGAGAATAAATGCGATACGAGGGGATTTGAACTAGCGAGCGAGGCGTCAGCCGAGCGAGTGGAGTTCAAATCCCCTACCGAGCATTTCTCCCCCACCCACCCCTCTCTACCTCTCGGAATTGCAACCACGCTTTTATCCTCACAAAACTACATAAAATATATAGTATGACTCCCCGCCAGCCACCGGCAGGTCCTCCCATGGTGATGTAATGGTCCAGGAGGTATTCCAGTCGATAGACCCAGTCGTCGTCCGACTATTCATCGCGGCGGCATTGGGGATGTTCCTCGGATTGGAACGCGAGCGATCCGGGAAATCCGCCGGAATGCGGACCTTCACACTGACGAGTCTGGTCGGCGGGATCGCGGTGGCAATCGGTAGCAACGCCTTGCTGGCGGCAGGCGGGTTGCTCGTGGTCGTTCAGGCGGCGTTGCTCGGCGCACGTGGGATTGTCAAGCGAAGCACCACCCGCGACGAACCCGACGCAGATACGTCAGAGTTGGACCTGTTCGAGGCAACCGACCCGGAGAACTCCGATAGCACTATCAGTGCGAGTTTGTCGTTGACGACATCGACGTCGCTGCTCGTCGCCTACGCAGTCGGTGCGGCAGTGGTTGGCGGCTACGTCCTCGAGGGGGTCATCGTCGCCCTCACGTCGTCGCTTTTGTTGGCCCTCCGGCGGGAACTCCACGGGTTCGCCCACCGACTGACCTCCGACGAAGTCCGGAGTGCAATCGAGTTAGCCATCATCGCGTTCGTCGTTTACCCATTGCTTCCGGACGAACCACTGGGGCCGTGGAACGCAGTGAACCCACGAACCGTCTGGTTGCTGGTCATCGCAGTGAGTGCAATCGGGTTCGTCAACTACATCATCATCAGACGGTACGGCGAACGCGGCATCGCCATCACGGGATTCTTCGGTGGCCTCGTCAACTCCACGGCCGTCATCGGCGAGATTGCAGGGCGAGCACAGCGGAATCCGTCGATTCGACCGCTCGCAGTCGGCGCCATCTTGATGGCTGACTCAGCGATGGCCGTTCGAAACCTCTCGCTCATCGTCGTGTTCGTCCCCGAAATCGCGTTAGAGGTCGGTATCCCACTTGGCCTCATCGCCCTCGTCGGCATGAGTTACGCGTTGCACTCGCGCGAGTGGGGGATGGACCTCGACGTGTCGTTCGAGTCGCCGTTTAGCCTCAAAGGAGCCCTGCGATTCGGCCTGTTCTTCCTCGTCGTCCTTCTCGTCTCGGCGGCGGCACAGCAGTACTTCGGTGCGACAGGGTTCATCGTGACCAGTTTCCTCGGCGGGTTCGTCTCCAGTGGGTCCGTCGTCACGACAGTTGTCACCCTCTACAGCACCGGGAGCATCGGAAATACAACCGCAATCGCCGGTGTGCTGGCGGGAACGGCAGCGAGTATCTTCGTGAAAATATTCCTCGCGGCGAGCATCGACCGCTCGCTCCTCGCACCAGTTGCACGAAAGAGTGCACTCCTCGTCACGAGCGGGATTCTCGGCGGCGCACTCGTGGTGTACCTGTCGTGAACCGAGAGTCTCGAACCGGGACAACATTCATAATCCACTGAGACACCAATCAAGATGCACTGGTTCGGTGCAAACCGTTCTCAAGCGAGTCGGCCCCCGAAGATTCGCCCGCCGGTCGTCCCCCGGTGTGGCGAAGGGCCGCTCTCTGTTCCACTCTGCCTAGCCGATGGCTTCAGGTAGATTCCCTCGTATCGTCTGCCAACGCTGAATTCAGCCCATGGCCCGTCACGTGATTCAGGACTGGAAGAGTGGTGTACTGCCCTCGAACCGACGACGCGTCGTCGACGCGACACCCAGCGAGGAGGTGCATTTCCCGTGAGCGATACGACTCGCACGATACTCGCTGCAGGCACGCTCGTCGCCCTCGGAGCGACCGCTGGCAGTCTCTACTTCAGCCTCGGACTCGGCCTGACACCCTGTGACCTCTGTTGGTATCAGCGTATCCTGATGTATCCACTCGTCGTCGTTCTCGGCGTCGCCGCCATCGAAGACCGGGGGAGCGTCTGGAAAACTGTGTTACCACTCTCGCTCGGCGGCGTCGCACTCGCAAGCTACCACACGTACTTACAGGTCGCTCCCGGTGCGACCTGTACCGTCGGCGGGCCGTGTGCGGACATCCTCTATCCGATGGTCGGCGGGATGCTAACCATCCCACGACTCTCGCTCATCGCGTTTTCGCTCCTGACGCTGCTTACGATTGGTGTCGCTCGCGTGGACAAATCGCGCGACAACATGTGGATGGCGTAACGACTTAGATACGATTTCGCGTCAACAGTCCGAGTTCGAGTCCACTGACCAGTGCGACGAGGACGAGTGTCACGACGGCCACGAGACGCGGGTCCATACCTGCGAGGACCGGGATTCCCATCCAGCCAGCGAGGACGAGCGTGAGCCCGACGAGACAGGTCGTGAACGTGAGCATCGCGTACGGTCGGTCCTTCCGACCATCCAGGAGATACGGGTCGAGTTCGACGGCGCTCCGTCCGAGTGAGACGATCTTCGCCGTCGAATCGTAGGCGACGATGTGAAGCGTGTCGAGTTTGGGGAGATGCGTCTGATGCAACGAGATGTAGACGCTCTGTCGGACGTTTCGTGGCGGCGGCGACTCGCCCGATTCGACTTCGGCGATGTGTTCTGCGAGCTCACCGACCGCCTGCGTGTCGCCGGTTTCGTGCAGTCGTTCGAGGACGAGTCGGCGGCGTTCGTTTCGGAGTACGTCGTGGATGACCGCTTCGTCGAGCGTCCCGTCGTCCTGGGAATCAAACGGCCGCATCACCCTTCTTAGAGCCAGTCATCGGGTTTTGTGTCGTAGTCGATATCGCTGGCTGCGATACGTGCTTCGAGTTCGGGGTCCAGTTCGTGGACGGAGAATTCGCTTCCGTCGTACCGGATTCGGACCGGGCGTTCGACCGGCGTCGGTTCTCGTCCGCGACGACGAGCGACTTCGACTTCGTGTTCGTCGAACTCTTTGGTGATGGTCATGAGGTTGACCGGGCGTCCCCACAGATGGTAGATTCGTTCGAGGACGCCGCGTGCCTGTTTCACGTCGAGGATGACGCCGTTGTACTGGTGGCCAAGGAGCAGTTCGCCTCGGTTGTCGAAGTTCCCCTCGTAGACGGCGATTGTGGGCTTGCCGAAGTTCGTGAACTGGAACAGCAGTTTCTTCTTCACGTCCTCGTACGCCGTCGATGAGACGCGGAACTGCCGCGACGACTGTGAGTATTCGTAGGCGAAGTAGTGATTCGTGCGAACGAACTCCTCGGTGAGGAACGCGTCGAGGAACGTCACGTCGTTGTGGCTCTCACGAATTTCCCGCATACGGTCCCACCCAACCGACTTGTCGACTGCGTCGATGGCTTCCTCGACGCTGTCGTACTGGTTGTCGTCGAACATGTATCGCGACAGCCGTTCGAGTTCGGACCGTCGGATACGACTGAGGAAGCCACGATTCTGCGGTTTGACGAGCGAGTAGTGTCGCTCTGCGAGTCCCTCGTAGGACAGCACCTTCCACGGGTAGGCGTCGATGTCGATGGACTCGTCGCCGGAAAGTACTCTGTCCAGCATCTCGTGGTCGACCCGTGGGTCGTCCGGTCCGAGTTCGGCGAGTTCGTCCACCGTCTCGGCGTTGATACCGTCGATGACTGGGTCAGTCTGCAGGAGGCGTTGCACCTCGCCGAAGTCCACCACTTCGTGGAAGTTTCGCCACGTGATTCCCTTCACGCGGAGCAGTTTGTCCGCGACTTCTGCGCGGTTCGTCGTGTTCTCGATGTACTCCCAGAGTTCTTTGCCCAACTTGTACGGGTTGAGGCCGGGCGACCCGAGGACGCGCGACTGGTGGTCGGCGTAGGTGATGAACTCGTCCGTGTCAGCGAACCGCTCGTCGCCCATCATGAGCGACTCCCAGTAGGCGGCCCAGCCCTCGTTCATGACCTTCGTCATCTTCTGGGCGGCGAAGTAGTACGCCTCCTCGCGAAGCATGTCGAGGATGTCTTTCTGCCACGGTTCCATCGGTTCGGCCTTCCCCGTCTCGTCGTCGAACCGCATCCCGTGTTCGCGGATGTACGCAATCACGTCTTTGCGTGGGGCAGTGATTTTCGCTGCTTCTCGTTCTGCTTCCTCGAGTTGGTCGACCCACGCGTCGTCGAACACCTCTCGTCGAACGTCGTCGGAGATGTTCAGGTTCTTCAGTTGCGAGCGGATGTCTTCGGGGATGCGCCCGTCTGAGTCTTTGGCCGCCTCGCGAATCGACCGGTGTTGGTCGATGGTGTCTTCGAGACAGAGAATCGCGTCGATGAACTTCTCGACTTCGTCCCGACTGATGTCCGGGTTCTGGACGTAGCGTTCGATCGCCTGCGCGTGGCGTTCGAGCATCGCGGCGGCGTCGAACTGGCCTTCGTCGGAGAACATGCCGAACCACTGATTTCTGTTGAAGAAATCGGAGTGCGCCTCGACGTGTGTGATGACTGCCTTCTGGTCGGCCAGCGAGTTCGACTCCTGTAAGAAGGCGTTCGCCGGTTCGTCGTTGTTGACGATTTCGAACGCCTTGCCCATGCCGAACTGGTCGGTCTTGCGCTGGCGGTCGTACGCCATTCCCCACCGCCAGTGTGGATACCGCTCCTGGAATCCACCGTAGGCGATGAGTTGGTTCATCTCGTCGTAGTTGACCACCCAGTAGTTCACCGGGTAGGGGTCCAATCCGAGTTTGCGGGCGAGCGCACCCGCTTCGCGAACCGGTTCGTCGAGGCGGGCGGCTTCTTTCTGTGCGTCTCTGCGGTGTCGTCTGAAACTCATTCTGCTGTCGCCTCCGTGCTGAGGATGCGGTATATCGCGTCGATGACGTCGTCGGGCTGGGAGACGTAGGCGACGACGACGTTCCCTTCGTCACTGAGGGTTCGTTCGACTTCTTCGGCGTGCGTCGCGTTGATTGCGGTGCCGCCGGGTTGTGTCTCGACGTACGCGTGGAGGTTCGCGTCTATCTCCTTCATGAGCGGGATGACACGTTCTTTGGTGTCGTTCGAGGAGTTCTCGGAGTCGCCGGCGGCGAAGACGTAGCGGTTCCACTCGCGCCACGGATAGCGCTCCTGGAGAATCTCGTTCGCGAGTTCGTAGGCCGAGGAGATTCGCGTCCCCCCACCCGAGCGAATGCCGAAGAACTCCTCGCGTTCGACTTCCCACGCCTCTGCGTCGTGGGCGATGTAGACGAACTCTGCGTGGTCGTACTTCCCCGTGAGATACCAATCGAGTGGCGTGAAGGTGCGCTCGACGAGTTCGCGTTTCGTCTCACGCATCGACCCCGACACGTCGCGGATGTTGACGACGACGACGTTCGAGCGTTTCTTCTCGATTATCTCGGGGTGGCGGTACCGTTCGTCTTCACGCCGGAACGGAATCTCTCGCAGTCCATCGCGGCGGATGCGCTGGACGACCGTCGTCCGCTCGACGTTCTCTTCCATCTCTTCGAACGACGCCCATCTGTCGCGTTCGTCGTCGGGAATGCGACTCCACTCGTCGTCTATCCACGCCAGTGAGACGAGGATGTTGTTCTCGCGACACCAGCGATAGACGTCGTCTGCGGTGGTGTCTTCGACTTTCATCGCCTCGCGGACGAAATCTTCGTCGAAGTCCATCGCCAGTTTTCGCTTGAGACCTTCTTTGAACAGGCGCTCGAAATCGAGCGTACTGTGCGGGCCGGTCCGGGTGATGTCGGTGAAGTCGCCTTCGATTTCTTCGATGACTTCCTTCCCCTTTGGTTCGAGTTGTAAGCCGAGTTCTTCGTCGAGCGCTTCGGCGAACTGCTCGGGGTCCATCTCGTAGTACTCGTGTTCGGCCCCTTCTTCTCCCGGTTCGCCGTCGTCACCCTCGCCGGGTGCGGGTTGTGGTTGACCGAGCGGTTGGCCAACGTCTGGGGTCCCGCCTTTCCCCTGTCCGACGCCGCCCATGTCGAGGCGGTCGTAGCGGAACTCCGGGAGGTCGACGACCTTGATTGGAATCTTGATGTCTTTGGCACCCGACGCGCCGAGGTCACCGTAGGAGATGAACTCCTTGAGGTCTTCACGGCGCTGTTCGCCGACTTCACGGAATCGTTCTAAATCGTCTCTCAGTCCCATCTGTGACTCACCTCCTTCATCACGGCACGACTCGTGAGTTCGGCCGACGCGGCGGAGTAGCCGCGGGTTTCCATCTCTGCTATCGTTCGGTCTTTCAGACGGGCCGTCTCGGTGTTCGCCGGCGGGTCGGCCCACTGACGCGGGTCGAAGTCGGGGAAGAGACGGCGCACGTCCTCCCAGTCGTGGGTTTCGAGAACCGTCCGAATGACTGGAATCCTGGTCAGGTCGACGTCTGAGACGGTAAAGCCCTCGTCGCGGTTCTCCCACGCGTAGCGGTTGAGCGCAGTGATGACCTTCTCGTTTCGGAAGGTTTCGACAGCCTCCGAGGGGTCGTTCCCCTTGTATTCGCTCGCCGAGAACCGGCCGAGATGTTCGGTCTCGAAGAGTTTCATGAGCAGTGGGTCCGGGTCGACTGGGCCGTGTTCGGTCTCTAACTGGCCACCGGAGGCCCATGCGTAGACGTGCTCGACGTACTCTTCGACCGTCTCCCGCTGGACGCCTTTGTCGGCCAACACTGCGTCGAGAACGTCCGTCTCCTGTTGGTCGGCGATGTACCCTCTGACCATCGCGATTCGGCCTTCGTACTCTGAGGACTCCGCTCGTGAGAACACGGGCGCGTCTGGCAGTTCTTCGACCATCGCTTCGAGGACGTCGTCCGGCATGACCACCGCCGACACGTCGAGGTCAGGGTGGCGTCGGTCGCGACTGTCGTGGAGTAAGTCCGCGATAACGTCGCGAGTGAACGTCACGGGAATGCCGTGTGTCCCTTCGCCGTCGCCGATGAAGTCGAATGCGGAGACTTCGCGACGCTGGTCGCCGACTTGCAGATAGCCTCGGTCGAACAACAGCGCCTTGTCCACGAGATTCAACTCGAAGTCCGGGTCGAGCGGGATATCTTCGGGATTGAGGCGCGTCACGACGCTGTAGAGTGCTGCTGCCTCGATGGCGTGTGGTGCAAGTTCGCGCGTCCGAACCGACCCCGGCCCCTCTCGAACGTCGAGCGTGACCGCTTCTGCGACGCGTTTGGCCAGCGTCTCGGGGTCGCCGGTCCAGACACTCGTCTCGTTGGTCAGTTCGCGGCGGATGAGTTCTGCTTCCAACGAGAGGTTCGTCAGATAGCGGAATTCGTGTTTGTTCAGGCGTCGTTTGAGCGCCTTCAGCGGGTCGCGTCCGTTTCTGTCGGCGAACTTGTCGAGTTCTGCGTCGAGGTCGGGATTCGAGATGATGACGAGTTGTGTGTCGATATCCATCCCGATGCCCTTGTCCAGTTTGACGTGTCCCTCGTCGGGGACGTTCAGGAGTTTCTGGAGCAAGTCGGCGTGCTGGGTGGCGTCTTCGACGATGGTGAGGAGGCCGTTTCCTTGCGAGAGGACGCCATCGTAACTGAACGCCTGTGGGTTCTTTCGCCCGCGTGAGTTCAGTTCGCGGAGCATGCTGGGCATCCACGACCCGACGAGTCGCTCTTTGGGAGACCCGTCGTCTTCGGAGTGAAGCACGCCGATGCCTCTCCCCACGTCGACGACGTAGTTTTTCACGCGAAGGTGTTTTTCGTCGGTCGCGGCGCTAAAGAGGTCCTGTCGGCCAGCGCGTCTGTACTCCTCTTCGAGGAAGACGTACGCCTCGCGACAGAACGGGTCGAGCGTTTCGTCGACATCGACGGGGATGTGGTCGCCGTTGGTCCGATTGAGGTCTCTGAGCAGGCGTTTCCGAACGTCGCTCGGGAAGACCGAAAGCGGGTGTGACTGGACCGGACTCTCGTACCAATCTTCGTCGTCAGACTCGACTTCGCCCCCGTACGATAACCCACGGGTGTCGTCGGCGTTCGAGACGTTCCACTCGACGGTGTATCGCCGTCCGGCATCGGTCTTCGAATACTCTCGGAGACC
The DNA here is from genome assembly GCF_048158745.1 of Haloferax sp. DFSO52. Taxonomy (NCBI): domain Archaea; kingdom Methanobacteriati; phylum Methanobacteriota; class Halobacteria; order Halobacteriales; family Haloferacaceae; genus Haloferax; species Haloferax sp. DFSO52. The sequence goes on from NZ_JBLOPB010000002.1 coordinate 1,168,046, forward strand.
GTTGATGAGACAGCGTTTCAACTCGGATTTCCCCGTCGCCGTCGGCCCGTCGAACCAGATGATTTTCTCGGCTTTGCCACGGTCAGCAGCGATGGTCCGCAGGTCGTCGACGAACGCGTTCAGCACCTCGGTGTTTCCAAGCACGGCGTGTTCACCGTCGTTGGCAGGGTCGTCGAAGAAGCGGAATCGCTCTTTTTCATCGCCCTGTTCGACGACGGTTCGTGTGCCCATCGATTCGATGGCTTCGACGAGATACTTCGATGCGTGCGAGGCGATAGAGGGTGACTCGAACGCCGCTTCGACGTACTCCGAGAGGGTCATCGGTTCCTCGTAGGTGCCGCGAAGGGCTTCGTCAGCGTCGCGAATGTAATCTCGCATGATCAGCTTTCGAGTTCGCTCTTTGCCACCTCCGCACCGGCGAACTCGAGCACCTCCCGGGCACCGTCACGCGAGTACCCCTGGTCGACGAGCGCGTCGATCCACGCGTTGCGTTCGTCGTCGTCCAGTTCGTTCGCGCTCACGAGCGCCGAGAAGTTGATGTTGTGTTTCTTGTCTTCCCAGAGTTTGCGTTCGAGGGCACGGCGGAGTCTGTCGTTGTCCTGTGGGTTGAACGAGGTTCCTTCGCGTGCGCGCCGCGAGACCCAGTTGGAGACTTCCTGCCGGAAGTCGTCTTTGCGGTCCTCGGGGATGTTGAGTTTCTCTTCGACTGCGCGCAGGAACTTCTCGTCTGGCTCCTGGTCGCGGCCGGTCAGTTCGTCTTCGACCGTCGCGTCGTCGATGTAGGCCATGACGTGGTCCATGTACTTCTCACCCTGTCGGCGAATCTCGTCGATATCGTAGGCGAGCGCGTGGCGAACGTCTTCGATGGCGCGTTCTTTGTACTCTTCGCGGACCATCTCGAGATACCGGTGGTACCGTTCGAGATTCTCTTCGGGAATCGACCCGTGGTTCTCCAAGTTCTCTTCGAGGTGGGTAAAGGACGAGAGCGGCGAGAGGTACTTGCGCCCGCGGTGGGTCGCGTCCATGATGGCCTCTGCAATCTCGTCGCCGATGAAGCGAGCAGAGACGCCGTCCATACCTTCGGCGATGTCGGCTTTCTTCTCGCCCTCTTCGCGGAGTTTCCGCACGTCGATGTCGTCACCGTCGTCTAACTCGCCGTTGTAGGCTTTCGCCTTCTGGATGAGCGTAATCGTGTCCGAGTCGGGTTCGACGATACGGGTGAGGACGCCGAACAACCCGGACATCTCCAGCGTGTGGGGTTCGACGTGGATGTCTGGAACGTCGGCGTTCCGGAGCATCTTCCGGTAGATTTCGGCCTCCTGTTCGTACTCGAGGACGTACGGGAAGTCGATGCGTTTCGTCCGGTCGTTGAACGCCTCCATCTTCTCGTCGCCTTTCTTCTCCCTGTACTCGGGCATGTTCGTCCGCCCGACGATGACCTGGTCGATGTCGATACGTGGATTGTTCTTCGGCTTGATGGTCTGTTCCTGTGAGGCGTGCAGGAAGTCGTAGAGGAACTCGCGCTGGAGTTTCAGCAGTTCCTCGCCGGAGAAGATACCGCGGTTGGCGTTACAGAACGCCCCCGCGTAGTCGAACGCTCGCGGGTCGGATTCGCCGTACACCGCGAGTTTCGAGTAGTTGACGTCGCCGGTCAGCTCCGTCTCGTCTTGGTTCTTCTTGTCTTTCGGTTCGAACGTCTCGACGCACTGTCGTTTGTTCTCGGAGGCGACGAGGCGGATGATTTCGATGTGGTTCTCCAACACCGACTCCAGGTCGTCGTCGTAGTGGGCGAGCAGTCGGTCCATGAAGAACTCCGAGGCGGGGTCGAGCGCCTGGTCGTTCCGAATGGTGTACGGTGCATCGAAGTTCTCGTTCAGTTGTTCGATGACGATGTCGCGCTGTTCCTGGGGGAGCAACACGAGTGGGTCCTGATTCATCGGCGACTGGACCACGTTGTCAGAGGGGTCCTGGTCGCGGATGACGTCGCCGAGATTGATCCACCGGAAGGTGTACATGCGACCATCGTCGCGCATGGTGTAATCTTCGAAGTAGCGTCGAGTGAGCCAATCGAAGTGTGACTTCCCGGAGCCAACTGGCCCCAAGAGGAGTTTGATGCGTTTTTCTGGGCCGAGGCCACGGGCCCCTGATTTCACCTTGTTGACGAACTCGTGTATCGACTCGTGCACTTCGCGGCCGTAGAAGACGTTCTCTCCGTCGTGTAACGAATCCTCTGAGGCCAAGAGGTACTCCACGACACCCGCGTCCTCGTCGTAACGGGTGCCGTAGAAGTCGAACATGTCCGCCACGCGTTGGTGGGCGTTGCGAGCGATTTTCGGGTCTGCGTAGACCTCTTCGAGATACCACTCGAAACTCTTTGCCTCGCGGAGGTCCGCGGGAACCGAGTCTCTGTAGTGTTTGCTCAGGTCTGCGAGTGTTTCAATTTCGCCGGTCATTGTTCGTGGAGCCTCGTCGGACCGGCCATCCGAAGACGACCAGAGGCGATGTGCCCGAGTGGGTCACAGACGCCACCAAACGACGACGACGACACGTAGCGACAGACTACGGGAAGCGGTTCGTTGGGCAACGCCACCGCTCCGCGCGAGCGACGGGACGGCGACTGGCGACAGAATCGGCGATGGATAGGTGCGCGGGGCGACTCGCTCGGTCCGGTGACCGAGACTACCACCCTATGAGGGACGTTAACATATAACGCTTTCTCTGAGAAAGTTCAACGATGTGGTAAAAGAGTCGTTTATTCCGAATCCATACCAGCTTCGGTGACTCTCTGGAGCGGCGACGTATGTCGGTTTAATCGCTAATTCAGCAACCTTCTGGGCTCGTTAATCGTGGTATCTAGAATTCATGTCCCATTTGATAGGACGTTTTATCGACGGATTAGCGGGGGCCCCTCGGGACTCGACGCTCTCGAGCGACGTCGATTTCGTCTCGTTGAACCGAAGTTCTAGTCGTCGAGTGTGTCAGCGGATGCTGACGCCGCGGCTGGTCGTTCGAACCGAAGGAAAATCGTCGTCCCACGAGACGTCGCAGAAACGTCGATTTCTCCGTCGAGATTCGTCATCACCCAGAAGACCAGGACGAGGCCCAGGCCACTTCCGTGTGCCAATGGTTGTTCGTCACCACCGGTGAGTATCCGTTGTTCGTCAGCAGGCAACCCGGGACCGTCGTCGCTGATCTCGACGATCGCTTCGTCTTCATCGTAGCGAACGTCGACTTCGATTTCGGGTTCCTCGCCCGCGAACCTCGCTGCGTTTTCGAGTACTTCCCCAATCGCCGCAGCAAACTGTGGCGAGGCAAACACGACTGCCTCGTCCGGTGCGTCGAGGGAGAGTGTGGCTTTCGGATAGTCGCTTCGGACATCCGCGACCGCCTCGTCGACGAGCGGAACGATGTCGGTCGGTCTCGAAATCGGAACGTTCTGGGTCAACTGCTCCAACCTCCGACTCTTCTCGGCGAGGCGAAGCAGTTCGCTGGTCTTCGATTGAATAATCTGTGCCCACTGATGCTCGTCTCCGGACGTTCGTTGCTCGAGCAACCCCGCGTATCCGTGGATGACGTTCAAGTCGTTGCGGAGATTGTGTCGGAGAACCCGATTGAGAACCCCGATGAGACGGTTGCGGTTGGCGAGGTCCTTCCTGTGATACGAATGTTCGAGTATCTGCCGAAGAACCTGTCCGGCCAACTCGATGAAGATGAGTTCGGACTCTGAGAACGCTTCGTCTCGTTTGTCTTTCTTGACGAAGCAAATCGTCCCGTACGGTTCGTCGAAGATATCGATGCGGATCCCGAGATAGGTGTCGAGCTGGTGGAGTTGGTACGCATGGTCGTCCTCCCAGCCTTGATTTCCCGCGTCGTGCAACGCCAGCGGAGTCGACTGCTTGAACGTTCGTCGACAGTACGAGGAGTCAAAATCGACCGCGAGTCCCTCGGGATACGGGCCATCAGGTGGGTCAGTCGAACTGACGACCTCCCATCGGTTCGTCGCCCGGTCGACGTCAGCGATGTGGCCGTGGTCGATGTCGAGGTATCGCGAGCCGATGCTGAGGACGCGCTCTAACGCCACCTTCGGCGGTGTACTCTCGTGCATCAACGCGTACAGTTCGCGGCGTGCTTCACCATCCGAGAGCGAATCGGGCGTATCAGTGTGCGTCATGTGTGGAGTCCACCGTCACTCGGAATCGTTCGCCGGTCATCTTGCGTCGTCGAGCGAGACGACAGGCGGGTTATACCAGTTACTGTTCAGTAACTGTCGGTAAAAGTATTACTTCGAGTATGAATATCCAGCTCGAACTCAACCAATCACGGATAAAAGCGAGAAGTCTTAGGACGCACGAACGAAAAACCACTATATGACCGACCTGCCCGGCGGGTGGACGCTCTGGAACGACGAACCCGAGGGACGGCGAATCCTCGCGTATCGCCCAGACGTGTTCAACGAGTCGTCGTTTCCCGCAGCGTGTATGCCGACTATCTTCGTCTGGAACGGGTCGCGGGCGAAGCGCCCCGGCGCGACGCAGATACGAACCGACACGTGGCACGCCGTCCTCTACATGGAACCCGAAATCGAAGTGCACGTCGAAGCGTTCGACTCGCGGGAGGCGGCCGTCGCGGGGGCGACAGACATCGCTCGGCGGTTCGCAGACGGCGACATCGACTACCGAAGCGCCTACCAGATTCCACGCGAGGAGTACTTCGACAAACTCGACGAGTTGACCGGGCGGGAACCTTAACCGCACCGCGGATGAACGGAGAGGCATGACCTCCGTCACACTCATCGGTGCCCGCCTGACGGACTCGGGAACCGAATTCGTCTATCACGGTGAATCGGCCGCCTGTGAGGGGTGTCCGTACCGACGACAGTGTCTCAACCTCACGGAAGGCGTCAGATACCGCGTCGTCGACGTCCGCGAGAACACGCAGGTACTCGACTGCGCCGTCCACGACGAGGGCGTCCGTGCCGTGGAAGTCGAAACGGTTGCTGTCCAGGCGAACGTTCCGTCGAAGGGTGCCTACGCCGGGAGCAAAGCGAGTCTGCAAGGTCCGTGCCCCCACACGGAGTGTCCGAGTCACCAGTACTGTGTCCCCGAGGGTGCCGAATTCGACCAGGAGTACCGCATCAGCGAAATCATCGGCGACCCACCGCACGAACACTGTTATCTCGACCGGAATCTGACGCTCGTCGAGTTCGAAGCGGCCAGCGAGTAGCCCACCCTTTTCAGAACTTGGACTTTCCTGTCAGTCATGACGACTGCCGTGTTCTTCGACCTCGATTTGACGCTCCTCCGGTACACCGAGTCGTTCGAGGATATCGTCGGTGCCCGTCGCGCCGGTTGGGAGGCGTTTCACGTTGGTGACGATGGTCCAGACACCGCCCCAGAACGAGTCGAATCGGTCGAAGACGCAGTCGCTCGAATACTCGATTGAGCAGGCGAACACTCGGTTCGTACCGTGCTACGGGAGCGTGCCGACTTTCTCGCCGGCGTAGCCGAAAATGTCGCTGTAGCCGTACGCAGAGAGCAAGATGGGGTAGAAGTCCTCGTCTGCTTCGAACAGTTGGTCGTCCGCGCGCGCGAACAGTTCCCCTCTCTCGACGAGTGTGAAGTTGGTCGCGAGAACCTCGTACTCGGTCGCTTCTGGTTTCGGAAGTCGTTCGAGCAGTTTGAACACGTCGAGGCTGTTCTCTTCGGGTGCGGCGAGTTTCAGTCGGTCGTCGTCAGTCTGAGACGCCGACCCACCGTGGCCACCGCCGCCGGCGACGACAGGAGCAGGTAAGACGTTCGTCGCCGTGAGGAACGCCCGAATCAGCCAGTAGGCGTTTTCGGCCGCTTCGTCGGACTTCTGGAGGCCCGCTTCGACTTCGATGGTGTGGGCGTGCTCGATGAGTCGGCCTTCGGCGAAGTTGTTCGTCTCGACGGCGACATCGACCGGGAGGCGGGGGAGAATAGACCGAGCGATTGCATCGACGGTGTCGACGATGGCGAACGGTTCGGCGTACGACTGCGTCGAGTGGATAGAAAAGGCAGTCGTGCCGCGAACCTCCCGCCCGAGGTCGTGGGCGAGCCGCCGTTCGTGGCTCTCGGCGTGTGGGTCGCCGGGGAACGCACGATTGAGGTCCTCGTCGAGATACCGAACATCTTCTTCGAGTGCCTCCTCGTTGGCGATGATGAGTTTCACCGGACGTTCGACGTCTGGGTCTTCAGCAACGAACCGTTCGATGGCACGAGCGCCACACGGTTCGTCACCGTGAATCGACCCGACGACTGACACTTCCGGGGTGCCGTCACCGAGTTCGTAGATTCGCATTGCCGACTCCTAGAACTAGAAGGTAAAGTCCTTTTAGATTTGCCCGACTGTCGTCTCGTATAGATTTTTCAGTCGAATAGAGACATCGTCTGTCGGTTTTCAGTGGTCGAGTCGCCGCGCGTACTCGTAATCTGCAGGGTACGCAGTCGCCTGCTGGCCGTCCAGCGTGATGTGCCATCCATGGAGGACAGACGGGTCGTCAAGTGCCGACCGAAGCGTCGTGCGAACGTCGTCGACGTTCACACCGTAGAAGTCGCTCGGCGTGCCTCGGAGATACTCAAGTGCGGTTTCGAACAACGAACGCATCCCCACGTCGTTCTCGAAGTCGAAGTGTTTGTACGCGCCTGCGGCCACCTGCACCATCCCGTGGAGGAAGGCGCTCTCTGTGGTTCCTGCACCGTAGTTGTACCACTCGTCTTCGAAACAGTCGTGACTCTCGTGGAAGTCACTCGCGTTGAACAGGCGAACGCCGTGTTCGACCGCCCGTCTGAGCGTCGCGTGTTCCCACACTCGGGTGTCTCCGTTCCACCCCGTTGGGTTCCCAAGTGGCGGGGCAACACTCGGGTCACGCGTGTGTTCGTCCATGGGAACAACAGGTTGGCACTCCCAGTAATTCCATCGGTAGGTGAAGGTCAACCTGCGACGGGTTTTACACGCACGCGGGCCTCTATTGGAGTATGAGCGAGACAGTAGTCGAGTGTAATTACTGTGGATGCGACGTGTGGCGACACGACCCGGTGTTCGTCGAAGAAGTCGAAGACGACGAGCGCGTCCCTGCGGGAGCATTCTGCAATTACGCCTGTTTGTCGTCGTACATCGATGCTGAGGGCCTCACCATCGGTGCGACCTGTGAAGTACCGAGCGAGTGAGTAGCGGGTGCGCCCCAGTCTCGTACTCGTTCGCCGCAATGCACGCCATATTTAGGCTCCGTCAGTAGAATATACGCCGATGGCACTTGCAGCCGCGCTCGTGGCGGGCGGCGTCGTCGGCATTCGCCACGCGCTGGAAATCGACCACCTCGCTGCAGTCACCTCGATGGTGGACGGTGACGAACCCCCGGGGTTCGTCGGTGCATCCTGGGGAGTCGGCCATTCGATTCCAATCGTCGCCGTCGGACTGTTGTTCGTCGTACTCGATGTTCGCCTGCCAGCGTCAGTGACGCACGTTTTCGAACTCGCTGTCGGTGCGGTGCTTGTCGGCCTCGGAGTGCGGATGCTCCTTCGTGCCGCGAACGTCTCTGTTCCAACACTCCGAGGGCACGACCACGACGAGCGCCGACACCACCATCTCGCGTTCGGAGACGTCGCTCTGGGAACGAAACACAGTCACGTCCACGACGAATCGTTCGCAGTCGGCATCTTGCACGGGTTCGCCGGAAGCGGGGCGCTCGTCGTCGTGATGGTCTCTGCGGCACCCGGAATGGGGCAAGCTATCGCCTTCCTCTCGGCGTTTAGTCTCCTGACGGTGGCGACGATGGCAACCGTCTCGGTGCTGTGGCGACGGTCCATGGCCCTCGGCGGAACGAGGGTCTTGCGTGCGGCGGCGGGAGTCGTCAGCATCGCCGCAGGCACGGTGCTCGTCGTCGAGCACGTCGGACTCGTCGCGTGACGCCCGGCGACTCTCCTTTCTCAACTGAGTCAGAGTACCGGCCAGTTGCCGAGGTTAGGTCGTGAATACCCCACGGACAGACGCGTCAGCGACGAGATTTCCACTCTCTGTCTTTTCCACTCGTTCGTCGATTCCAGAAAGTCTGTCTTCCAGTACAGTCAGCTATGCAACACATAACGAAGTGCCGACACGTCTATGAGTAACCACTGACCGCCGCACCCGACCAACGTCAACCCGCAACTGCGGTGACTGCACGAGGGCCGTGGTATCAGTGAAATTCACCCATCCGGGGAACACACCCCCGAACCCATCGACCGGACCACACCCGGCCGGCGGCCACGATTCGAACCCAGTGCGCTGCGTGTTGGACACCTCGCACACGGTGGCAGGTCGGTCGAGTCCGGCGTTGCATCCAATGGCGTGACAATCGAACCGCCAATCAGCACTCGACACGAGAGTGGCGAACGGGCCGAACGCGTCGTGACAACCACGAGTTCGACCCGTCGTCTCCGAGTCTGGCAATTCACGGCATTGGTTTTCGAATGAGAGTTGGTAGGAGAGCGAGTGCTCCTGTCGTGTTTCACTATCGTTCCGAAACGAGGGCGCATCATCGGTCGGTCTGCCACTCATTCACGTTCGAAAACGGCTTTCGTACAACATTTATAATAGCAAAGACTGAAAATCAAATACGACTCGTTCAGAGTCGAATCCGCATCGTCGCGGGTACGCGCGAGGGTAGCTAAGTCAGGAAAAAGCGGCGGACTCAAGATCCGCTCTCGTAGGAGTCCGTGGGTTCAAATCCCTCCCCTCGCACTTGTGCCAACGTTCGTGACTCTCACTGAGAGTCACGAGCAAACCAGAACACAACGTGTTCTGGTGAGAATGAAATGAGGAGTGCCGAGTGCGCACGAGGGATTTGAATCAGGGAGCAACTTGTTGCGACCGAGGTTCAAATCCCTCCCCCTCACACTTGTGCAGCCCACATCCACGTCCGACCACAGAGACGACGACATGCACTATGTCAGCCGACAGTCTGCCCCGTCATCGGCACACGAAACACGACACTCATATCAGATTAATTACTATCAAAAAACCTCCCTATTTTTGCTGAATGTGTGCACGTGTGTCACAGTCGAAGACAGTGTTCGCCTCGTGGCTCGCCACTCGTTGTGAACAGACCATATTTCCCATAAAAACCAACACACAGGGGCACCTTGAGCAGATAATTGGGAACGATAAAATCAGTGAAAATGAGAACGAAGATACCAGCTTGTCGACCTGAATTTCAATCAAAACTGAGCTATCGGATTTTATCAGAAACATTCATTATGTTATCGAGCATACTATAGTGTTGCCGGAAGCGCAAGGGCGTACCGGATGACCAAACCGAATCCATTGGATGGCGGGATAACCGTCAACGATGGTATGCGTCGCAAGATGCAGAGGAATGGGATCGACACGAACACCGAGTCTTTCGTAAAAGGAAGACGAGGTCAAAGTGCCGAAGAGGAACCGAAGCAACCCCGTTAACCACTCTGCGAGTGAGTGGCGGGAAAGCCAAGTACCGGACCACGAGGAATCGGAGTTCGGGAAGTCGGTGGAAACCGAAAAAGGCTGTGAGGGTTGTGGAAAACGTCTTCCGTCCGGGTTCTAATTGCGAGTTCTGGCGTTTTCCGTTTTCTGACCCCTGACCAACGGGTTCGTTCTTCAATCGTCTGCTGACGTGTCGAGCAGTCGCCGTACCAACCGGAGATACTCGGACGCGACGACCGGTTCGTCCGCGGCAGTCCGTTCGGCAGCATCGATACCGTGTCGGAGTTGTTCAGCGACTGGCCCGGGTGGGACGTCGTTATCGAGGAGGCGGGACGCCGTAGCGAGACAGTCGCGTGCAGCCGCAGTATCGCCACTTCGGACTGCATCGCGCGCGCCGTCGAACGCCGAAATGAGTTCATCACGCACGCTCTCCGGGATGTTACCTGTATCGCTCACAACAGTTCGGTAGACGATTCTCCCTGATAAGGAAAGGGGCCGGTGCTGACCTGGCCGCAGCGAGCATTTCCAGTGGCCAGTTTGCGGGTTCATCGTGGATTGCACGCCAGTCGATGGTTATAGGCCACTGCCGGATACTGTCACGAACATGAACGAACTCGGTGCCCGTGCAGACCGTGCGCAGCGCGCGGCACGTGATGGCGGTGCAGTCGCTCGCCGTGCGTTCCGGACGAACGTCACCGTCGAGACGAAAGACGGGAAGACGGACGTGGTAACAGAGGCCGACCGAGAAGCCCAGCGGCGGGTCGTCGAACGCATCCGTGGGGCGTTTCCAGACGACGCGATCGTCGGTGAAGAAGAAGACGAACTGAAGGCGGTCCCAGACGAGGGGCCGTCGTGGGTCATCGACCCCATCGACGGGACGAACAACTTCGTCCGCGACGTTCCCATCTGGGCAACTGCAGTGGCCGCCGTTCTCGATGGCGAACCCGTCGCTGCCGCGAACTTCCTCCCCGCGTTCGAGGACCTGTACGCTGCCGACGACCAGGCCGCCTACCGAAACGGTGAACAGATTTCCGTGAGTCAGCGCGACGACCCAGAGACGTGTACTGTCTGTCCGACGTTCTGGTGGGATTACGACGCCCGCGACGAGTACGCCGCCGCGACTCGGGGAATCGTCAGTCGATTCGGCGACTTGCGCCGGTATGGGAGCATGCAGGTCGTCCTCTCGTTCCTCGCAGATGGCGGCCTCGACGGCGTCATCACGAACAAACGAGCGAATCCGTGGGACTCGGTTGCTGGTGTCCATCTCGTCCGAATGGCCGGCGGCACGGTCACCGACCTCGAAGGGAACGAGTGGCGACACGACTCGGCTGGACTCGTCGCGTCGAACGGTCACATCCACGATGTCGTTCTCGAAGCGGCCCGTGAAATCGAAGACCTGTAACGAGCGCCACACGTCGCTGTTCTTCCGCAAATGCGAAGTTAACCCCATCAGTACTGGGCGTATGGAACTCGACGCCACGGACCGGGCTATCCTTCGCCTCTTGATGGAGGATGCGCGGACGCCGTTCAGTGAGATCGCTCGCCAAATCGACATGTCGAGTGCGACCGTCCACGACCGGGTCGGGCGGATGGAAGACGCTGGAGTCATCCAAGGCTACCACGCACACGTCGACCCGCGGAAGGTCGGGCTTGGAACCTCGGCACTCGTCGGTTTCCGAGTCAAACAGGGCCGTGAGAAGGAGGCACTCCAACAACTCCGCGAAATCGAAGGCGTCCAAGAGATTAACCTGACCACCGGAGAGTGGGACGTGATGTTGCGAGTCTACGCCGAAGACACCGACGCACTCCGTGAACTCATGTTCGACCACATCGCTGAACTCGAAGGATTCTCTCGGTCGCAGACGATGGTCATCCTCGGAACAGAGTACGACGACCCGGTCTTACCACTCGACGAACCCACCGACGAATCCTGAGTTTCGACTGACTGTTGCTGCTCTCTCACCACTGCAACCGGCGTTAACGGTCGTTTTCTGGGCCAAATCGCTCGTTTTGGGGTTATCCACACCCCGCGTGGGGCCGTGCGCCAAGACTGCGAGAGACCGGAACCCTAAACAGTCCCGCCGTCGGGATTTCGGCTATGTCAACGGTAGCAGAGCAATTTGGTCTCGACCCCGAACGCCTCTGGGGCGTCGGCGTCGTGGCCATCCTCGTCGCACTCGTCGGCGGGTCGCTCGCGTTCCCACGTGTCGTCTACGACGGCTTCATCTGGAAATATTTCTGGGGGCCAGTACAAGCCGACGCGAACTCGGCCGTCTGTGCAACTCGGGCAACCGGCGTCACCGAGTATCTCGGAAGCAGTTCGGCGTGTGCTGCTGCGGCCCAACCAGTCGCGTATCCCGGCTACACGCTCGTCTCGGAAGTCGGGTACATGGTCACGCTCATCATCGCACTCACAGGCGTGGTATTCCTGCTTCGCCGCCTCGAAATCGGCGAGAAACCGCGGTTTTTCTACGCGCTCATCCCGTTCATGTTCTTCGGCGGCGCGTTCCGCGTCGTCGAGGACGCGAACGACACGCCCGGGACCGTGGACGCGCTCATCTCCTACCCGCTGAACACGCTGGTCATCAGCCCCGTCATCTACGTCACCGTCTTCGCGATTACACTCGTCGCCGTCGTCGGGAGTGTCTTCGCTGAACGCGCAGGTATCGTCGACGAATACGTGAAACCCCTGTTCGGTGCCGGTACTGCCGTCCTCGCGGTTACACTCGCCTACCTTCTGTTCATCGGCATCACGGGCACGAACGGCGCGACGTTCTACCCGCAGGTGCTCGTCGTCATCCTCCTTGGAGCGACACTCACTGCCGGCGTGACGTGGTGGCTTATCGAACGCTACGCACCCGAAGTCAACGCTGGAACGGGTCTCATCGGTCTCGTCATCATCTGGGGCCACGCTGTCGACGGCGTGGCGAACGTCATCGGCCTCGACTGGATGACTGCGCTCGGTGCCGGAAACAACCTCGTTCCGAAACACCCGGTGAACAGAGGTATCGTAGAAATCACCGCCTCGACGCTCCCCGAATCTATCCTCGCCATCACGGGCGACGCGTGGCCGTTCTTGCTCGTCAAAATCGTCGCGGCGACGGCCGTCGTCTGGGTGTTCGACGACCAGATATTCGATGAGAGTCCCCGCTACGCTATCTTGCTCCTCGTCGCCGTCCTCGCAGTCGGTCTTGGGCCGGGAACGCGTGATATGCTTCGGGCGACATTCGGAGTCTGAGGACTCCAAGCGGTCGGGTTCCAGTTCTCATTCTGCGTTCACCGTCCCGCTGTTTTCTCGTCGTCGCCACCGAAGGTTCATATACCAATCCGCGGCCAGCAGGCTTGTGCGTTAACTGTCATCGTACGGCGATTCGCGGGTGTCCGGCACACCGTCGTACGATTCGATTCGTGTCGGCTGTCAGCCCTTCAGACCTTACGGGAACGGGTGGAACTGCCGGTCTAACCGAGGTTCGAATCCGAGTTCGCGCGGGACGGACTCGGCACGCTTGGCGAAGAATGGTTTACCGATGAACAGCGGTTGCGCCTCGGGAATCAGCACGCGCACTGCCTCGAAGCCCAGTTGTTCGACGTCTCTTGGTGTGATTCGTGCGACGTACGCGTCGAGGCCAGCGTCGGCGACGCGTTCGACGACAGCGTCGAGTTCGTCTGTCCCCTCCGGAATCTCGTCCGGACCGACAGCATCCGCAGGGAGGGTCGAATCGGGGTCGACGAGCGTTTCGGCCTCCGATGGGAAGTCGGCGTACGTCCCAATCGCACCACCCTGTTGTGCTGCCTGCTCTGGACCCATCGCTCGAAGTTCGGTCCAGTTCTGGAGTGCCTCTGCGAGTGCCGATCGAGCCGCGCTGTTCGCGTCGAGGTTTGCACCGGACCCCATCGCGAACTTCGGCCACTCGTCGTCGCGGTGGACGGCGACGGCGACGACTGGCACGTCGATATCCTGTGTCACCAACAGCGCCGTCACCGCCAGGTCTTCTGACCGAGCCCGTGACGCCAACGTCTCGAATTCGTCGTCGTTTACGTCGAGGCCGAGTGGGTCGAACGTCGAGTACCACGCGAGCATCGTCGCGTCGCGTTCGATGGTCTCGTAGAGGCCAGAGAGTATCGCCTCAGTCCCGGAGTTGCCGAGGCCGAGCCCCGTCGTAATCGACGGCTTGTGTCGCTCGTTCGGTGGTGGGTAGTGGACGAACTCTGCCGGAAGCGAGACCCGCTGTTCGGTCGAGAGGTGCTCGCCGTCGACCCACTGAATCGGTTCGTTCGGGTCTGGGTCACGGGAGGAGTCAGGCCGGACGAACCGACTCGGCGGGATCGCACCCGGTCGGGACGCTGCAGGAGCGACGGTGAACTCACTCGACCGATAGACGCCAGCCGAATATCGTTCGAGTGCCTCACCCAGCGCCTTCATGTACGCTTCGTCCCACCCTGCTGCCGCACCGCCAGCGAGTTCTGCTGCCCGAGTATCCGAGTACACTGTCGTATCGGCAGTCTGGGCCATGTAGTACGGCAGCGGGAAGGACTCTCGCTCACCGACCTGCGTGATGATACCGAGACGGTCGTCGACCGCTATCTCCGCCCGCGAAAGTGCGTCGTCTAACGCGACTGCGCGAAACTCTCGGCGGACTGTCCGGTCGCGGTCGGTCGGCGACGGCGTCGGCAGAAGCGACCGTTCACGACCGGGAACCTCGACGACAGTCCCTGCGACGTCGTCACCAGACAGAAGCGAGATGCCTCGGCGACCGGCAATCGCGCCAGCGAGGCGAACTGCCGCCCGGTCACCCGACGGTTTGCCACTCGATTCGGTGGTCGATGCGACGCGGGCGCGAAGGTCAGCGAAGTCGGCACTCGTGTGGTCGAACGCAGAGACGGACGCGTCGATGTCGGCGAGGGCGTGGCCGCCGACACCACCGATTTCGACGGCAATCCATCGCCCTGATGCAGCGTCTGCCGCGTCGAACGCGTCGGTACCGGCCGCTGCGACGACGAATCCAAGGTCGACCTCGTCGAACGAATCAGGAGTCGTCTCGATGACTGTGGCGTCGATGTCGGAACAGGCCGCGCGAATCGATTCGGCGGCGGGGCCGCTCCCGACGAGTCCGATGTTCATGGAAGCGACGAAGAACGGTGGAGAGAAAAATCGAGGGGTCTCGTGACCGCCTTTCCGTCTGTCGGCTTATGCTTCGAGCATCTGCTCTGCAGCACTGGCGAGTTCGTCGATATCGGAATCGGCGAGTTGGTCGTTGCCGAGTTTCAGACGGAGGCGCGGGCGACCAACGTCGATGGGGACCTTTTCGGTGTCGATGAGACCGAGTTCTTCGAGTTTCGTCTTGGTTCGCGAGAACGTCGCCTTACTCGCGATTCCGACGTCTTCGCCCCACTTGGAGATGTCGTAGAGGAGCACTTCGTTGCGCGCAGCGACGAGAAGCGAGATGGTCACTTCATCGAGGCCGTCGCCGTCACCACGGGCAGACGAGAGCGACGAGAGCACCGCATCGAAGTCGTCGAGCGTCTCTTTGCCGATATCGTCTGCGAGCGTCTCGCGGACACGTGAAAGCGGCGGGGTGCGGAGTTTGAACTCGGGTGCGTCTTCCCAGTGGCCCCGGTGGGCCTCGAGTGCCGTCTCGACGAACGATTCGTCGTCGGTGACGAGTCCAGCGACTTTCCCACCTGCGCCCACGAGCGCGACGACGGTGTTGGGCGTGACGAACAGCGTGTTTTCGACGGCACCGTTCGAGGTCCGCATCGAGAGGACATCTTCGACCACGAGGTTTGCGGCGTTGGACGCGATGATGAAGTCGTCCATGACGCTCTTCAAGACACTCTCGTCGGCGACGAGACGAATCTGTGGGAGTCCTTCGCCGAGCTCTGTCGCGACAGTGACAAGTCCTTCGATGACGTCGGCCGTCGGATTGGCGACCAACACTTCGTCCGCCGTGGATGTGAGGACTGATTCGATGATATCCTCAACCCCCTCAGCGAGCAAATTAGAACGAATAGCCATGATTTGTATATCGCCACAAATCTATTTAATATTAACGCAAGTTGACGCTCAGTATGTACCGGATGACGTGTTGTAACAAGTCATTCACGGGCGAATTGAGCGTCTCATCTCAGAAATTTTACCCCAGTACGGTGTGGGAAAATTGAGCATTCCATGGGGACGTTCCGTGGTCGAACGAGGAGAGACTCTCCCGCTTCTGGGTCAGGTGAGACGGGGATCGAGTAAGTAGTCGGCAACTGCTACGTATTCGTGCATTTGTCACGAGCTATCACGGAAATAATATGCAAATACGTGTACCACAACACCGGCAGGCGTGGCCAAATGGGACACATTTATGCCCTAATTGGGCACGATACTACACATGGACTACAGCCACGTCCGCGACGTCGACCCCGCTGTGGCAGATGCCCTCGAAGGCGAGGTCGAACGCCAGCGCGACACGCTCGCGATGATCGCCTCGGAGAACCACGTCAGCGAAGCAGTCCTCGAAGCACAGGGGAGTGCCCTGACGAACAAGTACGCCGAAGGCTATCCCGGCAAGCGCTACTACGCAGGCTGTGAGTATGCCGACAAAATCGAGACGCTCGCCATCGAACGCGCCAAAGAACTCTGGGGTGCAGAACACGTCAACGTGCAACCGCACTCCGGCACGCAGGCGAACATGGGCGTCTACCTCGCCATGCTCGAACCGGGTGACAAGATTCTCTCGCTCGACTTGACCCACGGTGGCCACTTGAGCCACGGTCACCCCGCGAACTTCACGGGCAAACTCTACGACGTCGAGCAGTACGAAGTCGACGCCGAGACGGGCTACATCGACTACGACCAGTTAGCAGAAAAGGCCGAGTCGTTCGAACCAGACATCATCGTCTCCGGCTACTCCGCATACCCACGTGCCGTCGAGTGGGAGACGATTCAGGAGGTCGCCGACTCTGTCGATGCGCTCCACCTCGCAGACATCGCCCACATCACGGGGCTCGTCGCCGCGGGCGTTCACCCATCGCCGGTCGGCATCGCCGACTTCGTCACTGGCTCGACGCACAAGACCGTCCGTGCCGGCCGCGGTGGCATCATCATGTGCAAAGAAGAGTACGCCTCGAAAGTCGACAGCGCCGTCTTCCCCGGTGCACAGGGCGGCCCCCTCATGCACAACATCGCAGGCAAGGCCGTCGGCTTCAAAGAAGCCCTCCAGCCCGAATTCAAGGAGTACGCACAACAGGTCGTCGACAACGCCAAAGCCCTCGCCGAGACGTTCCAGGAACACGGCCTCAGCGTCGTCTCCGGCGGGACCGACACGCACCTCATCCTCGTGGACCTTCGTGACTCGCACCCGGACCTCACCGGCGGTGACGCCGAAGAAGCCCTCGAATCGACGGGCATCGTCCTCAACGCGAACACTGTCCCGGGCGAGACGCGCTCGGCGTTCAACCCGAGTGGTATCCGCGCCGGAACCCCGGGACTCACGACTCGCGGCTTCGACGAAGACGAGATGCGCGAAGTCGGCGAACTCATCGTGAAGGTCGTCAACAACCCCGAGGACGACGACGTGCTCGCCGAGGTGTCCGAGAGCGTGCAGAAACTCTGCGACGCGAACCCGCTGTACGAGTAAGCACTCGTCGCTGTTCGTTTGTTTTTCACATTCTTTCTCTTCTTTCGCGAGTCGTGTGCCACCCACGACACACCGACCCGCTTTTTTGTCGATTCCTGCCGTATTCCGCGTATCCCGATGCGAAGACGCACCCTCCTCGGTTCGTTCACGGCGGCGCTCGCCACGGTGGCCGGATGTACGTCTCCGAGTGGGACCGAAACCATGACCGACGACACCGACACCACAGACTCGACCGCGCAGACAGACGGGACTGTGTCGACAGAGACGGCCACCGAAACGGCGTCGCCGACAGAGACGTCCTCGACAACCACAGACGGAGGACCCCAAGAACTCGACCTCCGAGAAGCCAACGTGATGAACGTCACGTTCGAGAGGTCGGGCGGCGGCTATCGGTTCTCTGTGACGCTCCTACACGACGTTCACGAGAGCAAGGCTCTCGTGAGCCAACCAGAACGCTATGCGTTCTGGTGACGATGACGGCGAAGACGGCTACGCCAACTGGTGGGTCGTCGAATCGCTCGACGGAACCGAACTCGGGAAACGAGAACTCCTCCACGCCCACGGGACGCAGGAGTTTACTCGCTCGGAGACCATCTCAGTTTCCGAGGAAACGACGTGCGTCGTCGTTCGCGGCCACGACCAGACCCACGGGTACGGCGGACTGGCGATGATAGTAAACCTCGAAACAGGCGAACGATGGGGCGAAGAGCAGGGGCCAGAACCGAAGTCGTTCTCTGACGTGACGTGTTGAAACGACCGTAAAACACCCTCGCAGAGTAACACTATTACCCGCCGGACCCAACGTTCGCCAGACCATGCCCCCGATTCGACGCCTCGTCCTCGACGTGTTGAAACCGCACGAACCATCCGTGGTAGAACTGGCGCGCGAAGTGGCCTCTGCAGACGGTGTCAACGGGACGAACGCCATGCTTCTCGAGATGGACCGGGAGGTCCAGAACATCAGACTCGTCGTCGAGGGAGCGGCGATCGACGTCGACGAGGTGGAACACCGAATCACGAATCTCGGCGGCACTGTCCACTCTGTCGACGAAGTCGTCGCGGGTGAGGAGTTCGTCGAATCGCGAGACGTTCCGCAGGACTGGGCGCCGCCGTGACACCACAGCAATTCGTCGCGGTCCTCCAGCAAGAGCGCGTCCGAGCGATTTCGCGTCGCTACCTCGTCTCCAACGGGTTCGACGGCGCGCTGACCTGCATCGGAATCGTCATCGGCTCGTTTCTCACCGGCGTCACCGACGGGACGATAGTCGTCAAAATCGGCGTCGGTGCCGCGATCGGGCTCACCACGTCGGGGGTCTGGAGCGTCTGGGAGATAGAACGCGCCGAGAAACAGGCCGAACTCAACCGCATCGAAGACGCGATGCTCACCGACCTGAGCGGGACTGCCGTCGAACGTGACAGAGTCGCCGCGAGAGTCGTCAACGCCACTGCGAGCGGACTTGGACCACTCGTCAGTATCGTCGTGCCGCTCCTCCCGTTTCTCGCCGTCGGGTCGCTGTTCACGATGGTGACTGCGACGGCCACCTCCGTCGCACTCGGGACGGGGATTCTGTTCATCTTTGGGTCGTACATGGGGTCGATTTCGGGCCAGCGGTGGTACGTCGCCGGGATTCGGATGGCGCTCGCAGGCGTCGCCGTGGCCGCCGTGAACCTGTTGTTCGGCGGGTGAATCAGGAACGAGAATATCCACATATGTGTATATTTACTCCATTTTAGAACCAAGAATACGCACGAATCCGAATCTTTCAAATGGTCGGGCCACACACCCTCAGCCAATGACGACCATCATCGACGGGAACGCCGTCGCGGAGGAGATTCGGTCCGGTCTGACCGACGCCATCGACGCGCTCGAAGACGCCGGCGTGAAACCGGGTCTCGCGACGGTGCTGATGAGCGACGACCCCGCCAGCGAGACGTACGTTTCGATGAAACAGCGCGACTGCGAAGAAGTCGGTATCGAGGCGTTCGACCACCACCTCGACCCGGAGACCCCCGCCGACGAACTCTACGAACTCGTCGACGACCTGAACGAGGACGACGACGTTCACGGGATTCTCGTACAGATGCCGGTCCCCGACCACGTGGACGACCGGACGGTCCTCCGCCGTATCGACCCCGCAAAGGACGTCGATGGCTTCCACCCCGAGAACGTGGGCCGCCTCGTCGCCGGCGACGCCCGGTTCAAGCCCTGTACGCCCCACGGCATTCAGAAACTCCTCGACGCCGCGGACGTGGAGACGGAAGGTGCCGACGTGGTCGTCGTCGGCCGGTCGGACATCGTCGGCAAGCCGATGGCCAACCTGCTCATCCAGAAAGCAGCCGGCGGCAACGCGACGGTGACCGTCTGCCACTCCCGCACGAAAGACCTCGCTGCGAAGACCCGCGAAGCAGATATCGTCGTCGCAGCCGTCGGCGTGCCCGAACTCATCACGGGCGACATGCTCTCGGAAGACACCGTCGTCATCGACGTGGGCGTCAACCGCGTCGATGCCGACAACGAGAAGGGATACAAACTCGTCGGTGACGTGGAGTTCGACTCCGCGAAGGAGAAGGCGAGTGCAATCACGCCCGTTCCCGGTGGCGTCGGCCCGATGACGCGGGCGATGCTCCTCTGGAACACGGTGAAGGCAGCAGCAGAAACAGCAGACGTGGACGTCGACCTCCCCTGACACGAGGTTCGTTCCCGTGACGCAGTCGGAGATCGACGGCGAGTGGACCATCGATAGCGATGGTGTCGTCCAGCGTCAAAACACGCACACCCTCGACGCCGAGTCGTTCGAGCGCGCTCGCAAACGAATTCGTGGCGGACTCGAGTGGGGTGTCGGTGGCCTCACTGAACGAAACGGCGCAGTTCTCCTCGTCCGACAGGACGGCCAGTGGGTGCTTCCCGGTGGTGGTGTCGAATCTGGCGAGTCCAGGACAGCGGCCCTCGTCCGAGAGATGCGAGAAGAGACAGGCCTCGACGCTACTGTCGAGGCGCTTCGGGTCGTCACGGAACAGACGTTCGTCCACGGCGACGAACGGGAGACGTTCAACTTCGCTATCTACGGTGTCGCCGTCGCTGGCGAACTCACCGACGACCCGGGGCTCGAAGACGAGTCGATAACCGACGTGTCGTGGTTCGAGACGCTGCCCGAAGACACGCTCGACCGTCCGTTGATTCGGTATTTACTGGGCCGCTGACGCAGACCCTCTCGACCGCTGACGTAGGCTCCCTCCACCGCTTCTCCCTCCTCTTTCGTCGTCGAAGGCTACTCGTGTGTCGCGATGAGCAGTCGCTCGTCCTCGCGACGAACGCAAAATCGCGTACCGGCGTCGAGATCGAAACTGTGTGCAGTTCGTTCGGAGAGAAGCAGTTGCGAGAACGACTCACTGCACGCGGGGCACTCGACACCGTCGCGGTTCTCGACGAGCATCGTGTCGCCGTCGTCGCGGAGTAGTTTCACTCGGTGGCGAACCTCGTGAACGTCGAATTCGGTGGCCATCGTCTGCGAAGGGGTTCCGGGGGGAAAAAACGTTCGGTGAACACGCAGACGAGAGCCGACTCTCGAGCGTTCAGAAGAGCGACGAGAGCTGGTCACGTGCCGACGCGAGGGCGTCCAGGTCGTCTGCCGTCAGATAGATGTAGATGTCGTGAGCGACTCGGACGAGCGTCTCGGATTCGGACACAGGGATGTCTCCTTCGAGTGCTTCGACTCGTTTGAGGTGGTTCGAGAGCGTTCCGAGTGTGGTCCGTGCCTCTGGGTCGGGGTGTTCGTCGAGCCACGTCGAGACGTCGTGGTGGTAGGCTTCGATGGCGTTGGCGTACCCGAGGCCACGTGCAGCAGCGAGCGAGGCAGGAACCGACGCAGGGTCGGGTCGGTTCCCGTTGTCCGCGCCGCGAAGCAGCTCGATGACGAAGAGTTGTTCGTCGTCAGTCGGCCGGTTCGACCGGGCGACGATGTCGACGGCCTGAAGGAGTTCGTGGGCGGCCAGTGTGGTGTCGTCGAGTGGTTGGAGTTCGCCGCCGTGGATGAATCCAGTCTTTCGAATGTACGTTCTGAGGTCGGACTTCAGTTCGGGTGCAGCGTCACGAATTGTTCCGTCGCCCACTGCGGCACGATGTGTAGAAAGGTCGAGCGTCACCTGCGCGGCCGTGTGCTGTTCGCGGTCGCCGACGCCGACGCTTCGCATGCTTCCACAGGACGGACACGACACACTCCCGGTCTCGTAGTAGGACCACTGCCGACCGCAGTCCTTGCACTCTCGCTCGCCGCGTATCTCCATATCGCGGTGTTCGTACCGCCGCCGCAAAAACACGACGACACACTCACGGTGGAGACTATTCGGGTGGCGGCACGCTGTATAAAACGACAACTAATTGACTGGTAGGTGCACAAAAAACGCAATAGTTAGCCAGATTACATGAATGGCGGGAGTACATACGTCAGGGGGACCAGAGGCGACACATGCGAAGTGAATCAGAGGTCCGCGAGCAGTACGAATTTCTGAAGGAGGAACTGGATTCCGAAGAGATGCGGCACGAGGGCGTCCGAAAACTCCTCACTCACTACAGACGTGCACTCGGATGGGTTCTCGAAGAAGAACACATGTGACGATGTCTCCCGAAATTCTGGGGGGAGCGCATCAAGAGCGTGTACATTTCGTATCGTTGTCAATGATTGTCACGCGTCGTTATCTTTAAGTAAAACCGAACGGTAGCGGTAAGTGACGCTTCGCTTTGGAGGGCCGAAGCGTCAGCGGGGACCAATTCAGGGCGGCATGCCGTGCCGGGGTTTTCCGGCACGGCTTGCTTTCCTTCTGTGTAACTCACCGACGAAGAGTCCCAACGCTCCGATTGTATCCATGACGCCCGATTCAGCACCGACGAGATGCATCTGACGCTGAGAAATCGTTGGACAACGCCGCATAGGGTGCCAGTAGTCATCCAATCGTGGACATATCCAGAAGTCGAAACTGAGACATCGGGAAGATTAGTAATCCGGAATACAGAAAGCATCGACTGATTTCCGGCGTCTAGAGGCCGTGGAAATCCTGAATTGCCGATTGATGCCGACATATTTATTTGAATCAGACAATAATATACGAGTCGAATTTACCGATGTACGACCTGACAGGATTCCAGCGAGACCTTCTGTACGTAATTGCGGGACTCGAAGAACCCCACGGCCTCGCTATCAAAGAGGAACTCGAAGCATACTACGAAAAAGAGATTCACCACGGCCGTCTGTACCCCAACCTCGATACGCTCGTCGAGAAAGGACTCGTCGACAAGGGACAACGAGACCGGCGAACGAACTACTACACGCTCACCCGTCGTGGCCGTCGCGAAATCAAAGCACGGGACGAGTGGGAAGCCGAATATATCACCGAAGAGTTCGACGCGTAACGTCGGTCAGCCGTCGATACCGGCGTCGGAAGGTGAGCGGGAGTCTCGACTCACCCGGCCCTCGCCGCTTCCAGAACGCTGGTCGGTGATATCGAGGTCGTCCGACGATTCTTGCGTTTCATCCTGCTGACTGCCGTCTCCCGCCGAATCGACGGTGAGGCTGTCCACTTCAGGCGGTGTCTCGTCGACCAGATACGCGGGGTCTACCATATACGGCCGAATCGGTTTGCCTGCCAGTAGTTCTGGAAGGACGAGGCGAGCGAAGTTCACGAGCAACACGAGAATCATCGGCATGAGGAAGATGCCGTACCAGCCGAAGAGGAGTGGACCGAACGTGTAGGCGATCATCACGGCACCGACGTGGAGGCTCCGGCCAGAGACGTACGGTCTGAGCACGAGGTCTGGAATCGTGTCCACGACGACGAACGAGACGGCAGCAAAGAGGACGACGAACCACAATCCGGGTGGATTCACGACGAATGCCTGTGCGCCCATGTAAACCGCGACAGGGATGTACACGAGTTTCATCCCGACGACGGGGATGAGACTCGCGATGCCAGCGAGCATGCCGACGAGTGCTGGTGCGGGAATGTGGACGCCGGGAGGTGCAGTGACGTTCAACAGTGAGTACGCGATGACGCCGATGGTTCCAGTGAGTATCGCGTTGAGGATGTTTCCGAAGAAGATGTTGTTGAAGTCCCGGTCGACGGCACGGAGATACGCCTCGAGGATACCCTGGTCGTCTGCGAATACCGACCGGCCCCACCGACTGAGTTTGTGCCCGTCGCGAAGGAGATAGAACGCGAAGGCGACCATGATGAACAGGTGGACTGCACCGATGCCGAGGAAGGCGACGGTGTCGGCAGCGACAGAGAGTGAATCGAACACCGACCCGGCGGCACTGGGAGTCAAAAGCGACTGGAAGTCGTACTCCAAGAGCGCCTGCGGAGTCGCGATATTCTCGACGATCGTGGGGTCGATACCGTACGCCGCGAGGTCGATGTCGGTGTCGCCGGCAGAGAGTTGATTGGCGTATTTGACGAACTCACGGAGTGCAATCGTCGCGGCGTACACCATGAGTCCGAGAACGGGGAGGGCGAGGGCGAACATCGCCACTGTCGCCGCGAGACTCGGCGGTCGGACCCGCCGACGAATACGTCGATAGATCGGACGCGTCGCGTAGTAGATGAACAGACCGAAGACGAACGTCCCGATAAACGAGTAGACGACGTAGATGAACGCACCCGCGAGGGCCGCGGCGATGGCCCACCACATTGCGCGGGAGCGTCCAATGTCACGAAACGTCATAGCGTAAGTCGAACAGGGAAGGGCCAAAAGCCTATCGCGGGTTCGACAAGTTGCGAGACACGCGCCACGCAGCCCCATCGAGCGCGATATGGCCGTCCCAAAAACGATAGACGAAGTGCAGACCAGTCCACGAATTTTGGATTATTAACGAATATCTTAACATATGGGTGTCCGTAGCGGCCCGCATGGACCGAGAGACGGTGGTTCCCCACGTCGATTCGATGCCCGGCAGACGGGCGAAAGAGTGGGCATCGTACCACCAGGAGCACGCAGCACCGAGTACGTACGTCTACGACTTCGTCTGGGACATCACTGAAGACGCAGAAGGCCCCTTCTGTACCGACGTCGATGGCAACGTCCTCCTCGACTTTACGAGTCACGTCGCCGCCGCACCGCTCGGCTACAACAACCCGAAGCTCCTCGACCGGATGGCGGAGTTCGACATGGTCGACCCGACCAAGATTGCGGGCCAGGATTTCTACGTGAGCGATGGGTCGTCGCCGGGTGAAGAGCAGTTCCCCGGACCTGCTGCCCTCATGGACAAACTGACTGACCTGACGAGTCACTACGGGATGGACACCGTGTTCCTCTCGAACTCGGGTGCAGAGGCCGTCGAAAACGCCATCAAAATCTGTTACGACAACTCCGATGGCGGGAAGTACGGCATCACCTTCGAAGGTGCGTTCCACGGCCGGACGCTCGGTGCACTCTCACTCAATCGGTCGAAGTCTGTCTACCGCCACAACTTCCCCGAGATATCCGGAATCATGGACGTGCCCTTCTGTGACGACCGGTCGTGTTCTCCCGAGACGTGTTCGTGTGGGTTCTTCTCCGACCCGAACTCGGCCGCCTCGAAACTCCGGCAGAAACTCCACCCCAAGAAAGGCCACGTCGACGCCTCGGACGTCGCATACGTCATCGTCGAACCGATTCAGGGCGAGGGTGGCTACCGATTCCCCTCTGACGCGTTCGCCGACGAACTCGCATCTGTCGTCGACGACTACGACCTGACGCTCATCGCCGACGAAATTCAGTCGGGCGTCGGTCGAACCGGCGAGATGTGGGGCGCAGACCACTATCCGATGGAACCGGACGTCATCACCGGCGCGAAAGGACTCCGCGTCGGCGCGACCATCTCGAACTCGGATATCTTCCCCACGAAGACGAGTCGCCTCTCGTCGACGTGGGGTGCCGGCGACATCATCGCGTCGATGCAGGGAGTGTTCACCCTCGAAGCAATCGAGGACTACAACCTCCTCGACAACGCCGTCGCCCGCGGCCGACAGTTCAAAGAGACGATGCGAGACGCTGCACCCGAGACAGTCGTGGACGTGCGCGGAAAGGGCCTCCTCCTCGGCGTCGAGTTCGACACCCAGGAACGACGCAATGCTGTCCTCGAAGCGGCGCTCAAACGTGGTCTCCTCACACTCGCCTGCGGCTACAAGGTTCTCCGCATTCTGCCGCCACTGGACGTGACCGAACGCGAGATCGACATCGGCGCGACCATGCTCCTCGACGCCATCGAGGACGTGTCGTAAGCCGACGAACCCACGCTATTCGGTACCCTCAATCTATCCGCCGGTTACGACCTTGAGCTGCGAGTCGAGGACGGTTCCGAGGTTCCGCATCATTCCCGCTCCGAGAAGGTAGTACACCGACGCTTCGACACGCTCGCGCCACGCTGGCAGGTCGTTGTCGAACCGACCCGAGAGCCCCACGTCGCCACCGCGGATGCGACTCGCCGCCTCGCTCGCGACGACGCCTGCGAAGTTCGAATCGTACTCGTTTCGCGTCGCCCGGTACTCACGCATCGCCTGTCGCTTCGCCCGGAACGACCGACCGGAGTCGTAGTCGGTGTCGCCGGGGTCCACGTCGAGTTCGTCGAGGACGAACTCGTGGGCCTGCCGAGCGAGCAGCGCGTGGCCAGTTACGACGAACTGTTTCACGGGCAGTCCACGCAGGAGCGGGCTATCCACGAATCGAAAGTCGTTGTCGAAACAGAGGATGTACAACTCCCAGCGGGCGGCTCCGTACGGCGTCTGCTGGTCGAGTTCGAGTTCGTCTTCGAATTTCGTCCGCATCTCGTCGCGCGTCGGGTACTGCTCGATTTGCGTCCGGAACTGGTCGATAGCACCCGTGAGCACCTCTCGATACGAAGTGGCGTCGTCGCCGAGGGTCTCCCGGTACTGGTCACGGTGGTATTGTGCGGTCTGTATCCGCTGTTCTGCCTGTAACTGCGACCCCCACTCGCTGGCGAAGTTGCGCGATGAGTAGCCGTCTTCGGGGCCGTTGTTGTTGTCCGAGTCGCCCCAACTGGTGCTGATGCGTGCAGACGAGAGCTGCCGCTCGATGGAATAGAGAAACGCGAGGTCACGACCCGGGTCGGAGACGCGGTACTCGGCGATGGACGAGAGCACCGCTTCGATTCGCTGATTCAGTTCGCGCCCGCGTTCGACGAGGAACTCAGGGTCGTCTTCGCCGAGTGCAACCGTCGCGTAGCCGACAGTCTCACCAGCGTACTGGAGTCCGGTGGTCGCATGCTGGAGTCGGTCGCGAGCGTTCCGCTCGTCTTTCGCAGATTCGAGATGGCCACCCGCAGGTGACCCGCGAAGGTGAAAGCGCATATGCTCGTCTACCGAGTCGAGGTCGACCTGCGAGCGGAGTTCTGTCGCTCGCTCGACGGTCTCTTCGAGTCGCTGTACCGCCTCGTCAGCGCGTTCGTCGCTCACTGGCGGTCGCCAGACGTAGTTACTCGACGGGTCTGGATACATCGTCGTCACTGTGTCGGTCACCGGGTCGGGAAGCCATTCGGGAGCGAACCAGCCGATGCCGGCGAGTACGCCACCACCGCCGAGAAGGCCGAGAAGTTGGCGGCGAGAGAGCGTCGACTGATTGCTTTCGTCAGGGGAGGGAGGACGTTGCTCGTCGGGGGACATACGACGAACCTCGAAACAGACTCGTGTAAATGTGTTGGCTCGCCGTTATGTCTGGATTATCGCCCGAATTACGTCCAGCGGTCCAATCCTGTCTGCGTAAGCGATTCTTCGATGCGTTCGAATCCTCGTTTGACTTCGTCGGCATCGACTTCCCACGTCTCGGTGACGTACTCGCGGGCGGCGGCCACGTCCGGGTCGATGTCGGTGTCGTAGTCGTAGTCGTCGGTGACTGGTGGGTCGAGGAAGAATTCGCGCACCCTGTCGGCATTCGGAATCGTCTCGCCGCGTGCTTCGAGGACGGCCCACAGGTCGCCGTGTTTCTTGACTTCCTTGACGGCCGTCTTCGGGCCGACACCCGTGATTCCCTCGTTGAAGTCGGTGCCACAGAGCATAGCGATGTCCACGAGTTGTTCGTAGGAGATATCGTGTTTTTCGAGCGTTCCGTCGAGGTCCATCAGTTCAGGGTTTCCTTTGCTCGTGAGTTGCCGGAGTGTGTAGGGTGCGCCGAACAGGAGGGTGTCGTAATCTTCGCTGCCGACGTAGTCGGCGTCACCCTTCCGAGCCATGTAGGACGCCTGTGCTTCGCCCTCGGCGGGCGCTTCGACGACTGGCACGTCGAGGAGGCTGAGCAGTTCCCTGCTCGTGTCCTGTATCGTCTGGGTGAGTCGCTGGGTTCGGGCTTCCATGCGAGCGGCCTCGACGGCGTCGCCTGCCTCACGAGCTTCTTCGAGGCGTTCTTCGGCCTTCTCACGTTGCTCGCGGCGCTTGGCTACTTCGTCGTCTTTCATCTCCGTGACGCCGCCGTCGAACACGAACACGGGCGTCAGGTCGTGTTCGAAGAATTTGGGCAGGCCCTGGACGATACCGACGAGGTTGGCGACTTCTTCGCCGTCGCTCGTCGTGTACTTCTCCGAACTCGTCCACTTGACCGTCGTCGTGAGATACCGATACAGCCAGTTGTGCGCGTCCACGGCGACGACGCTCCCGCCCACCTCGTCGAACGAGATGTCAGAGAGTGCCGCGAGCGTCCGCAAGTCTGCATTTCCCATTTGCCGGACGTTCGAGGGGCGAGGGTTTCAATGGTCCGAGTGGTAGTCGCCAAATTCGCATCCACTACCGAGTGCCGGATAGTCAGGAGGATGTCGGAGGGTCAGCATCCTCACGTGCCGCGAGGAACGAGCGTTGTCCCTCGTCGAGTTCGCGGGCGCGATAGCGGTCCAATCCCGACTGGTAGGTCTCACGCGACGCCGACGCGGGTGTGTCTGCAGGCCGTTCCAACACCAGTTCGGCCATCCCCGTCTCGCGTCCCGTAAAGCCGAACCCGGCTTTGTGACACGCCTCGTACGCGAACGGGTTGTTCGTGGCGATACGAACTGTCTCGTAGCCTCGCGTCGCGGCGGCGTCGGCGGTCTTGCGGAGCAGTTCAGGGCCGAGTCCCTCGCCTCGTCTGTCGCGTCTGACGGTGACGTATCGAATCCACAGCGTCGTCGAGTCCGTTCGGTCTTCGTTGAACGCGACGGCGGCGACGACGTCGTCCGCCAGCGGTGGGAGCGAGCTGGGACCGCCGGTCGGCGGTGGCCGTTCGTCGTCGAGGGGCTGGAGTTCGTCCTCGTCGTCTCGAAGCACTGCTTTTCCCGTCTGTGCCGTGACGAACTTTCCGGCGTACGCGAACCGCCGGTAATCGAGTCGGAGTCTCGGGCCGTCGTCCGGCCATCCGAGTACGACGAAGTCCATGAGAGACCAAGTGGTCCGTCGCGCAAGAACCTTGCCCGGCGAGCACGTCGGTTGTGGCATGCACGGCATCGGCGACGTTCGGTTCTTCGACCGGTTCGCACCCATCTACGACCTCGTGATGCCTGCTGCCGAGGCGTCGACACTCAATGCGGCACTCGAACGTGCCGACGTTCCCGTCGAACGTGTCGTCGATATCGGCGGCGGGTCTGGCCGGGCGACACTCGCACTCGACGTGCCCGAGCGAATCGTCCTCGACGTGTCTGCGGGGATGCTCCGACGGGCGCGTGCACGGGGTCTCGATTGTGTCCGCGGCGACGCGCGTTCGCTCCCGTTCGGAGCCGAGTCGGTGGACGCAGTGACCGTCGTCGATGCCTTCCACCACATGCCGAACCAGCAGTCAGTGGCCGAGGAAGTCTATCGCATCCTCGAACCGGGAGGAGTCTTCGCAATCAGCGAGTTCGACCCGGAAACGATGCTTGGACGTGGACTCGTCCTCGCCGAGCGCGTCGTCGGATTCGGGTCGTCGTTCGCGACACCGCAGGAACTCGTCCAGCGACTCGATCGCGTCGGATTCGACGCGACGGTCGTCGAGACGGGGTTCGAGTACACGGTGGTCGGCAAAAAGCGGGAGAGCCATTAGGGGGGCCACGTATTCACGTATATGGCAACTTCGACGTCCTTCCTGGAGGAGCGACTCGATGCCGGGGCGTTGCCGCTCGCCGTGGGCGACATCCTCGTCATCTTTCTCCTCGTGACCGTCGGCGTGGTTCAGCACAATG
This sequence comes from Haloferax sp. DFSO52, assembly GCF_048158745.1. Lineage (NCBI taxonomy): Archaea > Methanobacteriati > Methanobacteriota > Halobacteria > Halobacteriales > Haloferacaceae > Haloferax > Haloferax sp. DFSO52. Next base: position 1,197,297 of record NZ_JBLOPB010000002.1, read on the forward strand.
GCGTGTCGTACCTCTCGACCGACCCGGCGGGATGGGTACTCACCGCAGTTCCGTTCATCATCGCGTGGGCACTCGTCTCTCCACTCCTCGGAGCGTACTCCCCTGGTGCGGCAGAGTCGGCGAAGTCGGCAGTCCCACTGGGCATTCGGTCGTGGCTCGTCGCCGCGATTCTCGGTGCCGTGATTCGCTGGACGCCCCTGTTCGACGGTGGTGCGGACCCCATCTTCATCGGCGTGATGCTCGTCCTCGGGTCGATTGCACTGGGCGTGTGGCGAACCGTGTACTTCCGTCTCGTCTAACTCCGTCTCGTCTACCGAAAAATCGAGCGTTGGTCGCTCCTGCCGTCTCAGGCAGGCGTTGGCCGTTTTCGTAACAACGTTACCCCGAGGAGCGCCGCCACCGTCGCGAGTCCGGCGAGAACCACGAAGAGCGTCGTCGGCGTCGAGACGGCGAGAATGAACCCTGCGAGTGCGCCACCGAGCGCGCCGATACCGAAGACGCCGAGGTAGGTAAAGCCGTACGAGAGGCCACGCAAGCCGGCGGGCGTGTACTCGGCAACAGTCGCTTGATAGAACGGTTGGACCATGAAGAGGAAAAAGCCCAACAGGGCACACATCGCGAGCAGGGGGACGACACCGAGACTCGCGACGGGGAAGAACGCGAGTGCGACAACTGTGAGTGCGGTGAACCCGATGACGAGGCCGCGCTCGGTTCTCATTCTGTCGGTGAGTTTGCCGCCGACGTACTGCCCGAACACGCCAATCGTGAGGAGACCGGCGTAGACGTACAGTTCCACGTCGAGCGTCGGTGTCGCTCCGGCTGTCCCAGAGAGTATCGAAGCGGGAACGAACGCCGAGATTGGAATCGGTTCGATGCCGAGGACAGACCCGATGAGGTCTGGGAGGAACGTCGTGACGCCACGGTAGTAGAGACCCGAGAACATCACGAGCGTGAAGACGAGCGCGAATCCGCTGGCGAAGAGGAGTTTCGACTGCGAGACGAACTCACTGAACGAGGAGACGCCGGTCTGTGCTTTATCAGCGCCGCCACCGTCGGCAGAGGCGACTGCCGCTTGCGCTTCGAAGTCGGCACGAGTCGCGAGAACCGCTGCGAGAATCGCTGGAATAGCGAGGAACCCAGCGACGAGATGCCAGTCGAAAAAGAGCAACAGTAGCGCCGTCACGAAGGGGCCGAAGCCGATGCCGATGTTCCCTGCGATACCGTGATAGGCGAACCCTGTCCCTCGTTCTTCGACACCCGTGCTGATGAGGCTGAGCCCAGCAGGGTGGTAGACACTGGCTGCAGCACCCCAGACGAGAAGGGCGAACGCGACGACGACGAGGTTCGGTGCCGCCGCGAGCAAGAGGAACGACCCAGCCATGCCAGCGAGACAGCCGACGATGAGGCGTTTCGACCCGAGGCGGTCGACGAGCACACCACCGGGGAGCGCACCGAGGCCGAACAACGCAAATCCGAGGCCAGTCATCACACCCAGCGACGCAGTCGTGACTGGTATCGCCGTCAGTCCGAGTTCGATGGTTGCGTACTCTCGCAACCAGATAGCGACGAAGATGGGGATGGACAGTTCGTAGGTGTGGACCATCCCGTGAGCGGTCATCACTAACGTGACTATTTCGCGGTCGTTACGGTTCACGTGCGCTGCCACGACTTCGATAGGGATAATCGTGTGGAGTCCCGGCAGATGTTCCCCAGAAAGCAGCACTCTGATTGTGCAAAACGAACAAGACTGAATTTTTCGCAATCGTGATGTTCACGATTTTTATTATAAGTCCTCGCAGTCTTGCGATTTTGTTTCCATAAGTTATGAGGATGTTTTTGGAAAGCAATGGCGACAATATCAGTCATCTATGGGAAAGAACTATACCAGTTACACTCGTCTAATAATACATATTATGACCGGATATTACGACTACATTCTTGGGCTCATTCCGCTCGCACTCATCGGCATCACAGCATCACTCGTCATCGCTGGATTGCAGTTGACCACAGCAGTTCCGATGGCCGCGGGCGTCTCGGCGCTCCTCACCGGACACGCACTCTTCGTGAATGCTCCATCGTCACCGACGCCGCTTGCCCGACAACCCGACCAATCCGGTCCTGCTGACGCATCACCTGCACCGTCCGTTCTCGACGCAGACTAACTCCAGACGCTGCCCCAGCCACCCGATGGCCCGCAGGGTTTTGACCGCAGGTCTCGTCTCGTAAAACATGACAGAGACATTGTTCCTCACGAGCGACGACGTGAGCGGTCTTGCGACACCCGCTGAATACGTCGACGCGGTCAGAGAAGGCTATCGACAGGTCGGAGACGGTGCCCCGGCCAAACCGCGGACGAAACTGCTGAATCGAGACCCACCGGGGATGTTTACCACCTACGCAGCGGTGCTTCCCGAGACCGGGGCCATGGGTGGGTACATGTACTCCGCCGGGTTCGGTGCGACCGACGCGTGGTTTATGACGCCGCTTTTCGACGCCGAGTCGGGCGAACCACTCGCACTGCTCGACGGCGCGAGTATGAACCCGTTCAAGACCGGTGCCGCGGGCGGTGTCGCCGTCGATGTGTTGGCCCGTGACGACGCCTCGTCGGTCGCACTCATCGGAAGTGGCGCACAGGCACGGGGCCAACTCCGGGCGATCGACGCGGTCCGTGACCTCGACTCGGTCTGGGTCTACTCCCCGACGAAGGAGAGTCGCGAGCAGTTCGCTGGCGAGATGGACCGCCATCTCGACGCCAGTGTCGCCGCAGTGGCTTCCAGTGCTGCCGCCGTCGAAGGTGCCGACATCGTCGTCACGGCGACCACTGCCTCTGACCCCGTGTTCGACGGCGACCTGCTCGAACCGGGGACGCACGTCACTGCCATGGGGCAGTATCACCCCCAAAAGCGGGAACTCGACACGACGACCATCGAGCGTGCGAAATACGTCCCAGACCTGCGCGAACGCGCGACGATGGACGCTGGGTCGTTCCTCGCTGCCGTCGAGGCCGGCGTCGTCGACGAAGACCACATCTACGCCGAACTGGGTGACATCGTCGCCGAAACCGTCCCCGGTCGAGAAGACGACCACGAGATAACCGTCTTCGACAGCGGCGGAACCGGTATCGAGACGGTCGCTTCCGCATACATGTTGTACGAGAAAGCCCGCGACGAGGGCCTCGGGACGACGATAGAGTTCTCGCCTGCGAGTGAAGCACTAACTGGGGAGTAACCAAAGCCCGAGAGTTTCGTGAATCCACAAAAATCGCCCAACGTGGGCGTCAGTTTCGTTTCAGAACGTGTTCGGCCACGGCCGGGGGAAGTCTTCCGGTAGTTCGGTGTTCCCGGGTGCGTCCGCGACACGCTCCGGGACGATGGGGCACAGGACCACGACGCCGAGTTTCGAAATCGTGACTAGCCCAGCGTCAGCCGCCTTTCGGATATCTTCCACGTCGTCGAAGAGCGCCTCCGGGTAGTGTTTCGAGACGTACGGGGAGTTGACGATGGCGGCCGTATCGTCGGTGCTGACGAGGTTGGCGTTCCAGTGAGGCGAATAGCCTGCTTCGCCGGGGATGAACTCCACGACTTGCGCCTGATACTTCCGGTCACCACCGATGAGGTAGATGTCGTTCTCACCGCGTTCTGTCACCCCTTCTTCCACCCCATGGGCGACATAGTAGATTTCTTCTTCTTCGTACCATCCGTTCGCGACGGGGACTCCCGCTGCCGCGGTTCCAGTCGCACCGACGCCGAGGGCCAGTCCCCCAACGACCAGTCCAGACGTGCGCAGGAACCGACGACGCGTCGGTCCATCGTTCTGTGTAGTGTTGGTCATTGTCGTTCACCAATCCACTCGACGAGTCGAGAGAGGACGTCCCAGCCCACCCATCGAGTGGTTGGATAAACAACGAATTATATGATAGGTCTTTTTCAATATCTCGGAACAGTCTGTCCTGAATCTGTTCCAAATCTGGGTTTAATTAGGCTACCTCTGCGTATTCGAGGCGATTTCTACTGTAGTCTCTCGGTTCGTACACAGTATCAAAATTTTCTCACGTTCTAGACGTTCACCGAAACGGGTAGGTACCGCGGTGTCACAGCGTCACTCGTGCAGCCCGCTCGACGGTGTCGACGACGACCGGAAGGAGGGCCAACGCGGCGGCACCGACGACTGCAGGGACGACGATTCCCACCCACATCGACCCCACGTGGACCTGTGCCATCGCGCCGAGCAGCGAAGCCCCACCGACGACGAGACTGTAGTACGCAGACCGAACGGGGAGGGACGGAAGGTGTCCGGGGCGGGGCCACGTTCCCGTCGAGACGTACTCCCCGCGGTACGTTCCGACCGCCGCGGCACTCGCTACGAGCGCTGCGAGACCGGACAACGAGACTGCTTCTGGTGGCGTCGCTGCCAGGAGCAACCAGAGTGTCGGAATCACGAGCACCGACACCTCCCACCCGGCGAAGAAAACCTGGTCGAGCCATCGGTCGACTCGTTTGATGGCCTTCGTGAACGTACCCAATTCCACACTAGACTGTCGGTGTCAGCCATCTAAACGGTTACTTCGAAAAGAGTGAGCGTCAGCGGAATCGAGAGAATGAGGGCGCTTCCTACAATCGGTCGCCGAGAGCGCTTCCTGCAGGTGGGGCTTAGAGCGCCTATTGCAGTCTGTACCGAAGCACTGCGGCGATGCCGCCGAGGTTCTTTAACTGTTCGCCGGGTTGGAACTCGGCGGAGAAGACGGTCACTTCACCGCCTTTCTGTTCGACAGAGTCGATGATGTCGTTGACGTCGATATCCCAGTCGCCTTCTCCTTGCCGTTCTGCACGGAGTCGAGAGTCGAGAATCAAGAGATGTTCGATAGCGCCGTAATCGGCCGCTTCTGCGACCTGTTGGACACCGTAGGCTGCTTTCGCACCGGTCGAGATGTTCTCCATCAACTCGTCGATGAGGTTCGCTTCTTCGGCGATACGTGTCTGTTTCTGCACGTCGTCGACGGCCCCGCGTTTGAGAACTTCGTGAACGCCCCGGTCACCGACGCCGGCAGTGTCGACGGTTGTGACGATAAGTTCGGCCACGTCGGCGTAGTTCTCTTCGAGATAGTCCATCGCGTCGTTCTTCGTAAAGCCCGGCCCAGCGAGGATGATTGCGTCCACGTCGAGGTGCGAGAGCGCAGCCCCGAGTTCGTCGAACAGTTCGGACCGCGGGCGGGCGTACTCGCCTTTTCCAGTCGGTTTCGTCAGCGACGCGTACTCTTCGGTGCCGTACTGCGCGACGGTGTGGATGTAGGCTGCGCCTTCTTCGACCGTCGCGATAGCGACGTCGGGGTTCTCAGCAGCCTGTTCGGCCGTCTCGATGCGGTCGATTTGGTCGGCTTTGAAGTGCTTCTCGATGGTTATCTCGGCGCGCTCTTCGACGTTGAGCGTGTGGTGGTGGCCGAGTTGGTCCTCACGAGAACAGGAGACGATGACACCGCCGACGCGGAGACGGTTGGCGAAGCGTGCGAACTCGATATCCTCGACTTCGATGGTCACGTGGAGGTGTTCGCGCTCACCGCCGGTGTCTCGCATCTGGTCGTCGTCGCGTTGGATTCGACGCGTGGTGTCACCGGAGACGAGGTCACCCGGTTCGAGGACGTACGAGAGGTGCCAGAGGTCGTCGACGTTCTCGGGGACGAGCGTGATTCGCTCGCGCCCTTCTTCGCCCCGACCGCGGCTAGAGATGCGCATATACGTCCGGTCGTCGCGGAACGGAAAAGAGTCCTGCTATCGCGGTTAGACGGCTGACTTCTTCGCGAGGCCATCTGTATAGCCTCTCGCCCAGAGATAGTAGGTCGTCACCTGCACGTAGAACAGGATGAAGACGCCGACGAGGATAATCGAGAGGAAACTGCCAATCGTTCCGAGCACCGCGGAGACGACGATTGCGAGGAGCCACGCGATGGCGTACTCGGACGTGAACGCGCCGCTGAATATCGTTCGAACGTCGAATCCGGCGCTGAACCGGCCTTCGAGTGCGAAGTTCGCCCCTGCCGCAGGGACGAAGTACGCGACGAGGAGCGAGAGGCCGAACACGAGCAATCCGCCGACAGCAGTGAGGAGCAACAGTCCGATGTTCAGTCCGGGGTCGGGTTGTGCTGGGACTGCACCGGGTTGCGTGGTCACTTGCGTGACCGAGAACGTTCCAACCGCAAAGAGCACAGCGAAGATGGTCGTCGGAATGATGGCGACGAGCGACCAGACGAGCGTCACGGCGAAGAGTTTCAGCCCATCGACCAACAGGCCACCCCAGTCGGTGAACGACGGTGCTGCGTCCTCGCCTTCGGCGGCCGTCCGCATCGCCCGGACGAAGTAGCCTTGGAGGATAAACAGGGGGACGATGAGAAAGAACAGGAGCGCGAGAACCCCACCGATGACGGTGGTCGCGACCCAGTCGTCGCTTCGCTTGACAAACTGTAGTGCATCAGAGAGCATCGTACCAAATAATCGCACTGCTACTGGCTTAGATATTCCGTCGAAAATGTAGTTTTCTGCTGATAGTTCAGACGGCGGGTTGCTGTCCGGGCATCTCGTCTTCGTCCATCATCTCGATGTCGTGGAGTTCGCCCCACGTCTTGCCGATGATGTAGTAGGCGGCGACGGCGGCGTAGAACGTCACGAACGCGCCGACGACGAAGCCGAGTATCGGGACGACGTTCAGGAGGCCGGTGATGATCGAGGCCGCGAACAGGACGACGAAGGCCATGAGCCACGCCGTCGCGTACTTACCCGACGTGAGGATGGGACGGAGCGTGCTGAACTCGAACGCCGCACCCATGCGGTCGGTCTCTGCGTAGTTGGCGAGTGCCGCCGGGATGAGGTACGCAGCGATGAGGCTGAGGACGAACGCGGCCAGAAGGCCGAGGAGCGTCACGATACCACCGAGGGCACCTGCGGCGTCAGAGCCACCACCGGCGACGATGCCGATGAGACCCGCAAAGCCGAACACCAGTGCGACGATTGCGGGGATGAGGATGTACACGAACGCGATTGCGAAGCCTTTCAGCCCGTCTACGAGCATGTCGCCCCATTCGTCGAATTCCGGGGGTTCTTCGTCGCCACGCATCGTGGCCCGGACGACCCGGAGCAGATAGCCGATGACGATGAACGACGGGATGATGAGGATGCTCAACAGGCCGAGTACGCCTCCGATGAGGACTGTCTTGACCCAGTCTTCTCCATTACGGAGGTAATTGATTGATTCTGAAATCATTGAAATTCACCGAGCGCCTCCACCCGACCACGGGACGTCGTGACCCATCGGTCACGATAGGGTTATTCACGTGCGCTCAGAGATACATTACGGTGAGCGAGTATATAATATTGAGCCAAACACCCACGTATAATGGAGTATTAACTCTTGAACGTCCGGATTTTCGATTCACTCCGGCGAGATAGCACATCTCAACAGAACACCATGTTTCGTCCGATGAAAGACGAATATCGGGGGAGTCTGTGTTCCGGGTCCTGTCACTCTGCGGCACGTTCATCTCCGTCGTAGTCGTATCTAGTGGGGTATGCCGACCGTCCAGACCAACGAAATCGAGACGTACTACGTCGAACGCGGTGAGGGCCCTCCGATTATATTCGTCCACGCCGCACTCGTCGACCACTCGATGTGGACCCCCCAGATGGACGCACTCTCCGACGAGTACACGACGATTGCCTACGACCTCCGGGGACACGGTCGAACGGGTGGGTCTGCGGTCGAATCGTACTCCGCCGAGTTGTTTGCTGACGACCTCGACGCGTTCATCACGGCACTCGATATCGACCGACCGGTCGTCTGCGGTCACTCACTAGGCGGGACAGTCGCGCAGGTGTACGCTGCTCGGTACCCAGACAGAATCGCTGGTCTCGTACTGGCGGATACGTTCACCGCAGAGACCACCGACTGGCGCGACAGGCTTAGCCTCCGGTTCCTGAACGCGCAGATTCCGCTCGTCCGACTGTTCGGTCTCGAACGTACCCAACGTGTCGGCGTCTGGATTCAAGAGCGCTTCAACAAGGATGCAGGTGGCGAGTACGGGACGATAGAACGACTGCAAGCGGAGATGCCGCCGATTCCATTCGACGAATTCGAGAAAATCGTTCGTGCCATCACCGGGTTTCCGAAGTCGACTGTCGACCTCGGGTCCATCTCCGCACCGACACTGGTCATGTACGGTGAGAACACGGTCGGATACGTCGAGCGACAATCGAAGAAGATGGCGGCAGAGATTCCAGATTCGTCGCTCACGGTCGTTCCGGGTGGTGGTCACGCGAGCAACCTCGACAATCCGCGGTTCTACTCGGATGCCATCGACGAGTTCCTCAGCGACCGTGTCTACAGTGACGTGGTTGGAACGGCCGCGTAAGAGAGAAACCTGACTGCCGTCCAGTCTGTTCGAATCTATCGTTCGACGATGTCGCTTCCGCCCGGCGGGAGGAACTCCTGAATCTGGTCGGGAGACGCGATTTTTCTGACGAACGATTTGTCTTCGAATCGCTCGCGGAGTTGTCGGTAGCAGAGTTTCGCGGCGTCGTTTTGCGCGTACTGGCCGGGTGTGAGCGTGAGCATCGTCTCTGCGCGTGTCTCGATTGCGGACGGCGGGCCACCGATGACGCGCGTCTCACCTTCACACTGGATGCCGACGGCGACTTTCGCAGGGATGTCCTCGAAGTATCGCCGGTCACCACGGATGACGAAACTCCCCTTTTCGAGATACTCACCCGACTCGGGCGTCTTCGACACCTGTGACGGTTCGACCATGTAGGCATCGTCGGCGAAGCGGCCCTCTTTCCAGATCGAGGAGTACGAGACGGCGAACTGGGCGGCCTCACGGAGCGTCTCTTCGGAGAAGTCGACTTCCTGTGCAGGTTCGCTCGGCCCGGTTGCCTTCAGGAGCGTCACCGGCCCCCCGTGGGCCTGCGTGTGGAAGAAGCGGTCGTGTTTACTCATGTACTTCTTCACCAACTCTTCGTTCTGGTCGGCGTTGCGGCCGCCGACCACGAGGTAGCCATCCGACGTGTGGAACCAGCGGAAGCGCTCGTACCACTGTTCCGAGGATTTGACTGGAACAGACTTCAACGAGAGCCAATCCGTCTCTTCGGGTTCCTCGTCGTCGTCTTCCGAATCGTCGTCGTCGGCCGACCACTCGTCACGACGGCGTTTGGCCGCTTCCAGTTCTTCACGCGTGTCTTCGATGGCCGCGAGTGCACCCTCTTTCTTCTCTTCGATGCGCTTTGCTTCGGTGTACAGTCGGTTCGCGTTCTTTTCGACGCCCATCGACACGTCGACGGTGACAGTGGTGTCGTCGAGCGCGATGGTGACTGTCCCGTTCGCGCCGTCGACGTTCGTGACCGCCTCGGCGGCAGGAATGCCCTGCTCGGCACCGTCTTCGAGTGTCACAGCGATATCGTCCCACGGGACGCCGTTTTCTCGTGCCCCGCGAACGGTCGAGAGCACGTCGTCCACCAGGTCGTAGTTCGCGTAGAGGAGTTCTGCGCGCTGTCGCTCCTCGTTCGCTTGCTCCTCGAAGCCTTCGATAGCCTGTTCTTGCTGGTCGATGATGCGCTGTTGTTTGGCGATTTGTTCTTCGAAATCCGGCCGGTTCGAGGTTGCGTCCTGCTCGTCCGCGGTCAATTCGAGGCGGAAGAAGTACTCGTCGAGCGCTTCGTTGAACGTGTCGTAGGCCTCTTCGTCGAAGCCTTCGTTTTGGTGTTCTTCGAGCGGGAACGGCGTCACGTCCACGACTGTCTCGTCGTCGTCGAGGTAGATTCGTGGGTCGAACTCGCCGGACCGAACGAGGTGACGGAGTTCGACGATGGCGTCGTAGATGTCGTCGTAGTCGTCGCTCGTCGCGTCGGCGATGTCGAGCGTCTTCTCGACGCCGGCGCGAGTACAGATCTCTTCGGCGTAGAGCCCACCGAGGTTGAGTTGCGTCGCGATGGTCCGAACCACGTCGGTGTCGGACTGGTCCATGTGGCGGCCCAGCGCGTCACGACTGATGGTCAGCGGGTCGAGTCGAGAGGAGGGATACTCGTACTGCGACCCGGGTGCGACGGTCCGCGACTTGAGCCGAACCGTCTCTAAACTGCGGACGACTTCGCCGTTCTCGTCGAGGATAGCGATGTTCCCCTGTCCGAAGAGTTCGACGACGATTTTCGTGTTCTCGTCGCCGCGTTCGAACGTGAACGTGAGGATGCGGTCGAACTCGTACTGCTCGACGCCGGCGAAGTCGGCCCCGCTGAGTCGATTACGGAGCATCATCGCGAAGTTCGGCGGCCGACCGGGTGCGTCCGGCACGTGTTCCTGTGCGGCGAGGTGTGCCCGCTTTATGTCGCCGACTTCCAAGAGGAGTTCGAGACGGCCACGGTCGAAGTCCCGCATCTTGAGGCGAAGCAGGTCGTCGCCGTAGAGGTACGCCTTGTCCACCTTCGCTCCCTCGTACCGGTTCAACTCGGTGACGAGGGCCGCGAGGTCGACGCTCGTGAGTTCCCGCTTCGGGTCCATGGACTCGCTTTTTCGCGGCGAGGGAAAAGGGGTGTCGTTTCGGCAGGTCGGTTCGAGGGGGAGAAGACACTTGTCACTGAGAAGTGATGGCGCGAATAGATGAGACACCGCGCCCTCCTCGTGTTCCTCCTCGTCTTCGCCATCGTGTTTCCAGCGGTGATGGCGCCGACAACGGCCAGTTCGCCACCAGAGTCAGTCTGCGGAGTCTGTAGCGACCCGTTCGAGAGTGCAGCACGAGATGCCGGAATCGACCTCTCTATCGAATCCAGCCATCTCCACGTCTCGGTCGGTGACGACGGAACGGGTCACTGGACCGCCCTCGTCACCGTCGACGAACAGTCTGCTGTAACCTTCCACGAGAATCCCGACCAACTCGAGCGGACGGTTCGACAGACGCTCGAGAGCCATCGCGTGTTCGTCGACGACCCACAGAACCTCGACAGTCGAATCGACGACCGAACCGTCATCGTCACCTTCGACGTTCCGGAGATGACGACACAGGCCTACGGCGACGTACTGCTCATCGACTACTTCAACGCCGACGGCAACACGCGGTCCGTCTACGTCGACGCCGACGAATTCTCTATCCAGGGTCCCGACGGGACCGTGCTCGTCAACGACCCGCCGAGACTGCATACTGGCTTCGAGAAGGCAGTGACGTGGGTCGGCGGACCGGAAGACAACCTGTACATCGACGACGAGACGTACCTCGCGTTCGCCCCGGACCACAGCATCTCGACGCAGATTGCTGCTGATGTGAGTATCGCCGCCGACTCATCGTCGTACCTGATTCCGGACCTCCTCGGTGCCGCGTTGCTTCCCACGCTCCTGATGGGACTCGGCGTCCTCGCCATCCAGTACGGGACGAAGCGGTTCGACGGCGGCGAAACCGACCCAACGTCGCTCGGTGTCGTCGTCGCCGGGCTCGGGCTCGTGTGGATGGTCGTTCTCGTCGCACTGGGGATGTTCTCCGGCGGCATGAGTGCGATTGCGTGGACACTCGGTGTCCAGTTCCTCGCACTCGGTGTCGTCGCTGCACGTCGTCCGAGCGTGCTGACGTTCTGGCGTGTCGTCGCTGCGGCGGTCTTCCCACCCGTGGCAGTGGCCTCGGGCGTCTCGCTCGTCACGAACACGTCCCAGCTGTGGGCCATTCCGAGTGCACTCTCGCTCGGTGCGACCGTCGCACTCTTCTTGCCGTTCGGGTACGCTGCCCGAAACGGAATCGAGTCTCGAGCGTTTGCAGTAGCCATCCTCGCCGCACCCGTCGTCTTCACGATTCCGACGCTCCCCATCGGCGGGTTCGGGCCGGCGTTCATGTTGATGTTACTCGTCGGATGGACACTCCTCACGCTCGCGGTGGGGGCGCTCGTCTACCGCCTTGGGTGGGCACTCGGCGGGAGAGTGGGTGACTACCGACCACCCGATTCGGCCACCGAGACGGCCACGTAACGACCCACGAACCCGAGAACGAACCCGACGACGAGATGCTGACCGGTCGGTGCGTCGTCGCGTCCGACAAAAGCCCAGTCGAACGGTTTCATGCAATCAGTTTAACTAATTGCTACGTAAACGTTCGTCTCCGCAACCGTCAGGTAGTCGCCCGCAGAATCACCGTACATGACCGAGACAGCAGTCCGGGTCGCCACCACCGACGCGGAACGCGAGGACGCGTTTGCAGTCCGAAAGGCGGTGTTCGTAGACGAACAGGGTGTCGACGAGGAACTCGAGTGGGACGAGTACGACGAACCCGACGCGGACGCCGTTCACTTCGTCGGCTATCGAAACGACGAGGCAATCGGTGCCGCGCGACTCCGTGAGTACGAACCCGGCGTTGGGAAAGTCGAACGCGTCGCAGTCCTCGAGTCAGCTCGTGGCGAGGGGTGGGGCAAGCGACTGATGGACGCGCTGGAAGCAGAAGCAGAACGCCGCGGATTCGAGCGACTCCTCCTCCACGGTCAGACCTCTGCTGAAGGGTTCTACCACGGACTCGACTACGAGACGACGAGTGACGTGTTCGACGAAGCGGGAATTCCGCACGTCACGATGGAAAAGTCGCTGTAAGAGACAGCGAGAAACGAAGAGAATGGGGAACCGACGTTTCAGTCTTCGTTCGATACCGACTTTTTGACGGGTTGGCTCCGGCGTTCGTTCCGAAGTTGGAACCCGTCTGCTTCTTCGCGGGCGAGGAGTTCGCGCTGGGGGAACGGGATTTTGATTCCTTCGCGGTCGAACGCCAACTTGACGTTTCGGAGTACTTCGGCTTTTGCCCGCATTCGTCTCGGTGCCGATGGGTTCGTAATCCAAAACAGGAGTTGGAGGCCGATAGACGAGTCGTCGAACGCCTTCGGCATCACCTGTGGTTCCGGAACTTCCTCGACGAACTGGAGGTCGGTCAACGCTTCTTTTGCGACCGATTCGGCGTGGTCGAGTTCGGTTTCGTAATCGATTCCAACGTCGAGTCTGAGTCGGAGGCGATTGCGCTTCGTCCGGTTCGTAATCTTTGCGTTCGTCACCCGGTCGTTCGGGAAGACGACGGCTTCACCGTCGGCGTTGCTCAGGCGCGTGTTGATGATAGTGATGTCGGTGACGATGCCCTCTGCGTCGTCGATTTGCACCCAGTCACCGAGTTCGAACGGCCGGGAGAACATCAGGACGAATCCGGCGATGAGAGATCCGAGTGTCTGTCTGGCGGCCATACCGACGACGATGCCGAGGAATCCGGCACCGACGAGGAGGCCACCAATCTGGAACTGCCAGACGGTCAGCGTCGCCATCGTGACAGACAAGAGGACGACGACTTGCAGGACGCGGAAGGCGATTCCCTGCTGGTGGGCGTTGAAGTGGTCGGAGCTCTTCGCGTACTTGTCTAACTGCTCTTCGAGGATGTTGGTCCCGGCGATAGCCCCTGCAAAGAGCGTAAGCGTCAGCCCGATTTTCGCGAGGTTCGGAATCGCGACCGTGAGGATGGCGGCGACGTCGTCGGCGAGTCCGGTGAATCCCCACAGCAACAGCAACGAGAGACCGACACCGACGAAGATACCGGCTTGAAGCGTTCGCACGACGACAGTGGCAGGGAACATCCATGCCACGTCAGAGACGGCGTCAGGAACCTTCGGGTGTGCGAGGACGCGGTCGTTGAACTCTCTCCGTAGTCGCGAGACCAGGCGTGGTGCGAGAAACAGCGCGGCCCCCAGTGCCAACGTTACGAGCGCCGCCGAGATGCCAATTCGCTCTTCCGTCGAAACGAACTGTGCAAGCGTCGACCGAATTTCGTCGACCCATATCTGCATCGCCCTAGTGTCCCCCCATGTTCGCCATCGTACCAGTCAGTCGGGTGAGACAACAAAAACGTGACGGAGCGATACTCGATTCTGAGAATTAGTGAAGTTTCGAGTGTTCAGCGTCGACTACAACCGCTTCGACACGTACGGGCCATCCTGATAGTAGCCGAGTTTCTCCTTGTAGTACTGCCGAACGCCGATACCCGAGATGACGGAAATCTTGTCGAATCCGGCGTCACGAGAGAGTTCTTCGGCGTGGGCGAGCAGTTTGCGGCCGAAGCCTTTGTGCTGCCAGTCTCCGTGGTCGCCGATTCCGACCTCCGACCCGTAGACGTGCAGTTCGCGGACGAGCGCGGCGTTCTGGAGTTCGCGGCGCACCGGGTTGCCGGGGAACCGAAGCCGGCAGAACCCGATGAGCAGGTCCTCGACCGGGTCTTCGAACGAGATGAAGTGTTCCGTGCCGCCGGCGACTTCGTAGGTCATCACGTCGAGTTCGACGCGGTCCATCTCCGGGTTGGCCTCGTTCATCCCGACTTCGCGGGCGCGGATATCGCGGGGGACGATTCCCTTCTCTTCGGCACGCTGCTCGGCGAGTTGGCGGAGGTTCGACTTCCAGACGCCGGCGTCGATGAAGTCCGCCGGGATGTCGCGCTGGACACGCTGGAGGCGCGTGTACTTCGGAATCATACCCATGACTTCGGCGACGATATCGGCCGCTTCCTCGTTGTTCAGCGGTTCGTACTCGCCGCGACGCCACATGTCGTAGGTGATGGTGTCGCGGACGATGAGCGTCGGGTAGATTTTGAGATAGTCCGGCCGCCAGTCGCTGTTGTCGAACAGTTGGCGGAAGTCCTCCAGACACATCTCGCGCGTCATTCCCGGTTGGCCCGGCATCATGTGGAAGCCGACTTTGAACGCCGAGTCGCGGAGGCGACGGTTCGCGTCGATAGACGCCTGCACGCCGTGGCCACGGTGCATCTCGCGGTTGATGCGCTCGTAGGTCGTCTGGACGCCGACTTCGACTTTCGTCGCACCGAGGTCGAGCATCCGGTCTATCTGTTCGGGGTCGCACCAGTCGGGTTTGGTCTCGAACGTCGTCCCGATGTTGCGGATGTCGTTCGTCTCGTTCTCCGCGATGACGTCTTCGATGTATTTGAACTCGACATCCTCGGGGTCGGGTTTGAACGACTGGTTCTCTTTGGGTGCGGGTTCCTTCGAGAGGTCGTAGTCGTTCATCGCTTCGAGCGCTCGCTTGACGAACCACTCCTGATAGTCGTGGCTTCGAGCGGTCATCGTCCCGCCCATCAAGATGAGTTCGACCTTGTCGACCGGGTGGCCGATGTGTCGGAGTTGTTCGAGGCGGAGCGTCACCTGTCCGTAGGGGTCGTAGTCGTTCTGGACGCCTCGCGCGGCAGCAGGTTCGTGCCCAGTGTACGACTGCGACGACGAGAACTCACTCGCCGGGCCGCCGGGACAGTAGAGACACTTCCCGTGCGGGCACATGTGCGGCGAAGTCATGATGGCGACCGGTGAGACACCAGACGCTGTTCGGACGGGCTTGCGCCGAACGACTTCTTTGACCTCTTCGCGGCGGTCTTTCGGCGCGTGCTGAAGAATCTCGGTGTTCTTCGGTACCTTCGGTGAGGAGTGCTCGGAACATGCGTCGAGTTTGGCTGATTCGAGGTCGTCGCGGTCGACTTCGCCCGCGAGGATGCGCTCGACGAGCGCTTCGCAGGTCCGCTCGAACGCCTCGGATTCAGATTCGGCGCTCACGGACTCACCTCCCGGGTGGCGACGTGGTGACGGCTCATAGGCCCGAATCGGGTCGTTTCGTGGATAAGCGTGTCGCTCGGGAGTCTCGAAATCAGCCCTCCGTCGAGAACGAACGAGGAGGAGTCTGGATTGTCGCTTAGAACTGCTCTGCGGCGGCGGCGAGCACTGCTTCGAGTGCCTCGTCGCGTGCGCCCGAGAGGAACTCGATACGACCTTCGCGAATGCCAGCGGCAGCGAGGCCGGCAACAGGTGCCTTTTCGGCGGCGGACTCGACGACTGCGCGGAAGTCGAGTGCGCCCGTCGAACGCAGGTAGAGTTCGTCGGTACCGAGCGTGACGGTCACGAACTGGTCACCGTCGCGGGTGCGGCGGTGGAGTTCGTCGACGAGGAGTTCAGTCGGCGGGAAGTCGAATCGGTGACTGAAGGCGTCGGAGTCGAGGACTGCGACGGAGACACCGTCGATCTCACGGCGTTCGAGGTTCGCCTGCGCCGTCTCGATTTCAGCTTCGAGTTTGATGCGGAACTGTTCGGAGACGTGGCCAGCGAGCGCCTCGTCGGCATCGAACAGGAGGTCCGCGATGAGTTCGCGCTTGTCCTGATAGGACTGGTAGTAGGCTTCCAGTGCGATAGCTTCGCGGAGTTCGCGGACGAGGTCGGCGTCGAAGCCGTGGTCGGCGGCGAGGTCGAGGTACTGCTGTGGGCAGTTCTCCCAGTAGCTGACGGCGGGTAGGTGCGAGACGTCGTCGCGAACGTCCTCGTTGATTGCGGCGGCGAGCGTCGCGGCCAGTGCCCCGACCGAGAGGTCGCTGGCGTCGACACCTTCACGGGCCGGGTTGACGAGCACGTCGACTTCGTCGGCGACTTCGTCGTCTGCGGGCGCGGCGTCGACGACGACTCGCTCAGAGCCGTAGACACCGAGCAGGCCGAGACCGTCGAGCGATTCGGCGGTCGAACCCGCACCGAGGAGAAGCACGAGTGGGAGCTTCTCGTCGTGGCGGTCGCGGTCTTCGAGCATCCGCGTCACGTCGTTCGTGGCGGCGTCCATGCCGTAGACAGCCTCTTCGAGTGGACGGCGGGTGAAGTAGTGGTACTCGGCGTCGTCCCGGGGGTGTTCCGTGCGGATGAGCGGGAGCACGGCACGTTCGACGGCCGCACCGGCGACGTAGCCGTCTGCGGTCGCCGTGTGACGGACGACGATTGGGCGCGATTCGAGGACAGCACGGCGGATTGCCTCGGCGGCGTCGAGCAGCGACTTGCCGACGGAGGCGACCGGTTCGTGCTCGACGAGCGGTGCGATAGCGTCGGGACGTGCCTCGTCGGAGAGGGCGTCTGCGAGACGCTGCGAGACCGTCTCGGCCTCGTCGTCCTCGAGAATCGTCAGCTCTTCCGTCTCGATCTGGAGTTCGCCACGGCGGCGTTCGACTTCGCCGTCGATGCGGACGAAGTCGCCCACTTCGACGCCGGGGTAGGCGCGGACGCCCGCTTCGACGAAGGCGGCACAGTCGGCGACACCGGTCTCGTCGCGGAGTTCGAACACGGTCGGGCCGCCGGTCTGGCGGACACTCACGATTTCACCTTCGACGCGAACGAAGTTACCGACGTGGTTCTCGATGTCGTCGATGGCGACGCGTTCGAGTTCGACGGCCTCTTCGGCTTCTTCCTCGACAGACTCTTCCTCGACGGGTTCTGCTTCGACGAACTCGGATTCGGCTTCGACGGATGCGGACGTGTCGAGGTCGTCGACGACGTCTTTGGCGGTCGGGGCTCGACCCTCGGCAGACTCGTCGGCCGCAGTCGTCTGTTCGGGTTCGGCGGCCTGTTCGGGTTCGGCGGCCTGTTCGGGTTCGGCAGCCTGTTCGGGTTCGGCAGCCTGTTCTGATTCCTGCTCAGACTCGGATTCCGTCTCGGCGGATTCCGTGGCTGCACCGACAGGTTTCGTCTTCTTGCCCGCGACTGGCTTGGTCTTGATGACAGTCGACCCACCACGGCCACGGCCACGGTCTTTCTCGATCGGTTCGCCGTCGTGGTCGCCGTCGGGGTCGTGGATGCGTGCACCACGGAACTCCGATTCCGACTCTCGAATCGACCATCCGAGGTCGACGTTACCGTTGTCGCGAACGTTCTTGACCTGAACGAACACGTCGTCGCCGGGTTCCCATTCGAGGGATTCGAGACGGCGGTCGAGTTCGCTTCGGTGGAGCAATCCAGTGACGTTGGGTGCGAGGTCGACGAAGACACCGAAGTCGGCGTACCCGTCGACGGTGCCTTTGTAGAAACGGCCGGGAACGAGCTGGTGGGGACTATTGCCCCGGAACTCGAACCAGACGTCCTCCTCGTGCGTAATCCAATCCATTGGATTTAGCAAACAACCCCTAACTAAAACGATTGTCGAAAAGCGCTCAGCCTAGAAACACACGCGTACGACCGAAATTCTGTGCTCGGTGACGGGAAAATCTACGCCAACGAGAGCATCGCAGCGACGTTCGAAATCGCCCGAAACCCGCCGAAGGCGTAGCCAAAGACGATGCCAATCGGCACGGCAGTGGCGAGTGCTGCTTTGGCGAGCGACGTCTGATGAACTTCGCTGATACCGATAGTGAGTAGTGTGGCACCATATAGCACACAGACCAGTCGGAGACCCGGTATCGGAACGCTGGCGAGGGCACACGGTGCGACCGCGTAAGCGATGACCTGCACCGTCTCACTCACACCGGCCCGACGCGAGAGAAGCGGGATGAGGAGCGCCGTCTGAATCGCGGCCGTCAGATGGAGCAACGCTGGCGCGACGAACAGCGCGATGACGAGGAGCGCGACCACCGCAGAGACGACGGGACCACCTTCGATGGCGGGAATCGTCGCAGGAACGAACGCGTACTGGGAGCCCTGATAGACGAGCGCGACAGCGATAGCGAACAGGAGCCCCGGTGCCTGGTCGCCGGGGGCGACACCGTCGCGGAAGAACTGACGGGGGCGAACGAGGACGGCGACCCACGCGCGGAAGATGCCGGTGAGGCCCCGGTCACGGCCCTCTCGTGGGGATTCGACCCAAGTAGTCACGCTAGCCTCTAGTCACGCCGGAGTGTATGACAGTTCCGGCATCGGGCCTCGTAGGACTCTTCGGCACCGACGAGAATCGTCGGGTCGTCGACGTGCGCGGGTTCACCGTCGATGAGGCGCTGGTTCCGCGACGCCGGTTCGCCGCAGATAGTACAGATAGCCTGCAGTTTGTCGACGTACTCGGCGAGCGCCATCAGTTGCGGAAGGGGTTCGAACGGTTCGGCACGGAACGTCTGGTCGGTGCCCGAGACGACGACGCGCTTGCCGTCTGCTGCCAGTTGCTCGCACACGTCGACCAACTCGGTAGAGAAGAAGTTCGCTTCGTCGATGGCGACGACGTCCTCACCGTTGAGTTCATCGACGATTTGCCAGATGCCCTCGCCCTCTGACGGGACGATGCTCGCTTCCCACGAGCGCCCCGCGTGCGACCCAACCGTCGTCTCACCGTATCGGTCGTCGAGTGCGGGTTTGAAGACAGCAATCTCCTGTCCGGCGATTTCCGCCCGGCGGAGGCGTCGAAGTAGCTCTTCTGTCTTCCCCGAGAACATTGACCCAGAGATGACCTCGACCCATCCGCTCTGCGTGATGGCGTGCATATCTCACAAGGGAGACGAGGAGGGTCAAAACGATTGTTCATTTTCCGCGACCATCACGGATGGATGACAGTCAGTCGTGAGTGAACGATTTCAGTCGTCGGCACCGACGTTCTCGTCGCTCTCGAACGTCGATGGTTCGGGTTCGATGTTGGCGTACTGGACGGCGTCGCGTCCGAGACGCTCGATTCGCTTCCGCAGGTCGTCGTCTGTGAGTTCTTCGCCGTCGAACTGCGACGAGACACGCGGAATCGCGGCCTGGTGCGGAAGCACCCAGGCGTTCAGCGACCGACAGACAGACCGGAGATGGTCGAGCGCCGTCACGGGGAACGACCCGCCAGCGACGGCGAGGAGACCGACCGTCTTGTGGCTGAATTCGTCGAATCCACAGTAGTCGAGTGCGTTCTTGAGGACGCCCGAGTACGACCCGTGGTACACGGGCGTGCCGAGGATGACGGCGTCTGCGTTGTCGACTCTGCTGATGAGTTCGGCCGAATCGCCCTGTTCGTCGTAATCGGCGTCCAGCAGCGGGAGGTCGAACTCGCGTAGGTCGATGAGTTCGGTCGTCGCGCCGGCGGCCGCCGCGCCATCGAGGGCGTACTGGAGCGCCAACCGCGTGAAACTGTGGTCGCGGAGACTGCCGGTGATAGCGACCACGTGTGTCTGGTCCATGTGGACTCTCATCGGGTCGGGGGTAAAAACGGCGTCGGCCGACGGTACGAGTGTCGCACGGGCGCAACTGACACGACTCTCGCCGACCAATCTGGTGTATGAACGTCGTCTTTCACGTCTCCAGTGGTGCAGTCGGAGAAGTGCGTCATGCAACGAACAACGTCAATAATTTCCTCGGAGGCGGAACGACCGATCCCGCGTCGGTGACGCTCCTCGCGAACGGTGATTCGGTCTACTTCTTTACTGCCGACTCACCGCTCGCCGATAACGTCGAATCCCTCGTCGAAGCGGGTGTCCACTGTCGAGTCTGCCGGAACTCCATCACTGCCCGCGATATCGACGCCGACGAACTCGTCGATGGCATCGAACTCGTCCCGTCGGGCGTCCGGGAAGTTGTGAAGCGACAGGCAGCGGGTGACGCGTACGTGAAAGTGCCGTGAGTGGCCGCTGAGGCGGACGTTCCAATTTATTGGTCGATAGCTCGAAGTATCGGTATGAATAGCCGACAGCGGTTTGGATTGGCGTGGATATTCGTGCTTCTCTCGGTCGTCGTGAGCGCCGTCGCCGCACCAGACCTCCCTGCCCAACTCGTCTCCAACTGGGACGCGAGTGGCACGCCCAACGGGACGCTCCCGACGGGACTCGCACTTTGGCTCTTTCCCGCGCTGACGGCAGGTCTCCTCGTCGTGTTCGCGCTCATCCCTCGAATCGACCCACTGCGCGAGAACATCGCCGCGTTTCGTCCCTATTACGACTGGTTCGTCGTCATCTTCGCTGCGTACATGTTCGCTCTCCACACCGGAATCATCGCGTTCAACCTCGGCTACGAGTTCGACTTCACGGTGCTCGTTCTCGTCGCCGCCGCCGGGTTATTCTATTACAGTGGTGTCCTCGTCAGCCACGCCGAACCCAACTGGTTCGTCGGTATCCGCACTCCGTGGACGCTGAGTGACGAGACGGTCTGGACCAAAACCCATGCGCTCGGCGGGAAACTCTTCAAGGCCACCGCAGTGCTGACACTGGTCGGTCTCGCGTTCGGTGACTACGCACTCTACTTCCTCGTCGTCCCTGCACTCGTGACGGCCGTCACGACCATCGCGTACTCGTACTACCTGTACGAGCAAATCGGTCGAAACGGGGACTCGGGCTCTGAAACGCAGGTTTAACGCGACTACTGGAGGCGGGCGATGGTCTCGTCACCCTGTTCGTCGAACTCGACCAACCCGTCGTCCGCCAAGTCTGAGAGCAACCCACGAAGCCACTCCTCGCCGTTTTCGCCGCCGTAATCGACGCGGACTCGCGGTCCCAACTCGTCGAGCGATAACTCGTCGTACTCGCCGAGAACCCGAACCACGCGCCCGCGCATCTGCCGCCTGCTCCCTTCGAATTTCGGCTGTGTCGGCACGTCGGGAGCTGTGAAATCGCCCGTCTCGTAAGCGTGACAGAACTGTCGCCACGGACAGCCAGACTCGTCACAGGTCGGTGTCTTCCCGCAGGCGACGCCACCCAGTTCCATGATGGCGTTGTTCCAGACTCTCGACTGGCTGTCGGGCATGAGTTCCGACGCCGCCGACTCGAACGCCGCGTCGTCGTCGGGGACGGCGAACGCCCGGTGGAGGACGCGTTTGACGTTGGTATCGACGACTGCGTCGCCGTTGTTGAACGCGAAGGAGGCGACTGCGTTCGCGGTGTACGGGCCGACGCCCATGAGTTCCGAGAGGCCGTCTGGAGTCTGTGGATACTCGCCGTCGTGGTCCTCCACGACCTGTTGTGCGGCCTCGTGGAGGTACTTCGCCCGGTTATTGTAGCCGAGACTGTGGCTCGTCCAGAAAGCCACCACGTCGGCTCTGTCGGCGTCTGCGAGGTCCGCGACAGTGGGCCACTCCTCGAGGAACGCTTCCCACGCTTCGACGACTCGCCCGAGTTGCGTCTGCTGGCTCATCACTTCCGAGACGAGAATCTCGTAGGCATCGTCGGTACGCCGCCACGGGAAGTCTCGGTGGTCCGCTTCGTACCACTCGACCAGCGCCGTCTGGACAGCGTTGCGGTCGAGGTCAGAGGGAAGGACAGACTCCGCGTCGCTCATCGCCCGGGTTTGGGACGGGGCGCGTTTAGCCGTGGCGATGATGGACGGGAATCGTGGAAAATCTGGCCGGGCGTTATACGACGGCGTGCGAGAAACTCACCTCGTAGGTGTCGCCGTCGTACGACACGGGCCACTCCATATCGCTGAGTCGCTCGTCCTCGGGGACCGCTTCCAATCGGTCTTTGAGGTCACCGAATCCCTCCGAAAGCGGTTCGCACTCGTGGACCGCTTCGTCGATGGCGCGTTCGAACACGTCTCGCTCGGCCGCTGAGAGACCGTCGAGCGAGACGACGAACTGTTCTCGGACGAACGAGACGAACGCCGCCTGGTCGTCGGCTATCGTTTCGAGCGTGTATCTGTACGTCACTTCCTCGACAGTCTCGGTTCCGCCGACGGTCACTTCGAGTGGTCGCCCGTCGTACTGAATCCAGACCGTTCCGGCGTCTCGCAATCGCGAGTCTGTGCCGTCAGGGTAGACGTACTCGTAGCCACCAACCGAGAACCCACGTGGGTCGCCACCCCGCTTCAGTTTCTCCGGGTACGCACTGAGAAACGCCTCCTGGTCGGCCTCGGGAAGGTCGTCGAGCGAGAAGACAGTCGCGTCGTCGGACGGCGTCGTCTCTCGGTCGTACTCGATGCTGACCACGTGGGCGGTGCGTTCTCGCGTCGCCGTCTGCTCGCGTTCGACGCGGTAGTACGTCCCTTCGTGTTCGATGTAGATTCCCTCCCGTACTGGTGGACTGTGATACGTCGTATACGTGGCCGCACCTTCGCTGGCGGCAGTCGAAATGAGTTGGTTTGCCGTCTCTTCGTACTGGAAGGAGGGTTCTTCGGTCGCAAAATCGGCTAGTTCGGCGTCTGTGAGTTCCCTCACGGAGAGGGTGTAACTCGACGGACAGCCGCCGAAGGAGGGTACTGCGGAACACCCTGCCAGCACGGAGGAACCGGCAGCGACACTACCAAGGAGGGCCCGGCGAGAGAGTGTCGGGGGCATATCATGTTCTACCTACATCGCCCATATATGTCTTCTGTGGGTGTTAGGATGGTGGACGAACGTGCCCTTACATCACCGAGACGACTGGGCAGTTGACCGTCGCTGCACCCGAGGCGAGTATCTCTGCGCTGGTCGCCGAGTCGAGGTCAGAGACACTGTCGAATTCGGCGTTGTCGTAGATACTCACGAACCACAGTGGTGAGTATCCCGTGTCGCCCGGCACCGTGGCGACGACGTTGTGGGTCTGGTCGCTGCCCTCTTCGGTCATGAATCCGGAGGCCGGTCCACCGCCGTCCTCGCCGGGGTTCACGTTGAACGCGACGTAAATGGGCGACAGCGGGACGTTTCCGCCACTCAGCGTGAGCGATGCCTCGGTGAACTGGAAGTAGGACACGACTTTGCCCTGGTACCAGCCTTCGACGAGGCCAGCGTCTTCGTCGCCGTAGCGCATCGTGGCAGTCGAGCCATCCGGAACGACTGGGCAGTTCACGAGGATGTCGGTCGGTTCCATCTCGTAGCCTGCCGAGCCGATATCAGCCAGACTCGACACGGTGTTCGCCTCGTAATCTTCGGGGACGGTCACCTTGTGGACGTGCCAGAAGTCGTTGTAGCCGTCGTCGCCCGGAATCACGTCGATGACGTTGAGTTGTCCCTCGACCGGGGTGTCTTCGCCCTCGCGGAAGAGCGCGTAGATTGGTGCCGGCGTCGTGGACTGAACGTCGAAGTTGTAGTAGCGGACGATTTCGCCGTCTGGGCCGAGGCCCTGCGTGATGAACGGGCCCTGGTCGAAGTCGACCGCTTCGTCAGGTTCAGGGAGCCCGTTTTCGTCGGTCCGAACCATCAGCGTCCCTGCCGCGTCGCTGAACCGGTCGATCTCTGCTCTCGGTGCAGACATCGGGTCGGCCGGCGTGGAGTCATCCATCATCTCTTCGTCGGTCATCTCACCATCCGTCATCTCCTCGTCGGTCATCCCGTCGTCAGCCATCTCTTCGGTCGTCGTCGTGTCGGCACCGCTGCCGGTCGTTCCCGTACAACCTGCGAGAAGCGTCGTTCCAGCCAATCCTGCGGCGACGAGGAACCGTCGTCGCGTCGTGTGTTGTGACATCGTCGAGAGAGAAGAGTCCGCCACGACGGATAGCGATTTTTTCAGTTCTGACCGCAGTTCAGACAGAATCGGTACGCACTCTCTATCGACTCTCTACCAAATTCGGCTCCGAACTCGTCGTGAGGCGCCCCCGATGAACCGACCAGTCCACGCTCGGTCGAAACGCGTATCCCCCTGACGAACCCATCGCCGGGCGATGACACTCGACGAACTCTCAGACGACGTGCAAGCCGCGTACAGCGACCTCGGCTCCGACCTCGAGGTCTCACTCGACCGCGAGACACGCCACGAACTCGCGATGCTCGTCGCACTCTACGACACCGACGACGTGAGCGAACTCGTCCGACGTGGAATCCACGCGCTCTTTCAGTCGGAACTCGACCGGGGGAAACTCGACTTCCACTTCCGGCAGGGCTACGACGTCACCTACGACGAGTATCTCGCCGGCATGACCTACGACGAGATGACCGGGCAGGCGCAGGCACCGCCGCGAGACGACGTTCGGCGCTACCAGATGTGAGCGCCGCCCGGAACGGCCGACCATGAGCACCGCTCGTCGTGACCGACCGTTAGCGTCGCTCGTCGCGACCGGCCATGAGCGCCGACCGGAACGGCCGCCTCAGCGTATCTCGATTTCGACCGCCACGTCTCCAGTTCTGACGTAGCGAGTGGGGTCGTCCGCGACCACCTCGAACGTCCGCAGGAGTATGACCAGTCGTTGGTCTCCGATTGTCGCCCGCAGGACGACGCCCTCAGCAGTCACGACGACGTACGGCGGGGCGGCCACTGGCGGTGCCGCCATCGGCCACCCAGTTGCAGTCACCGCGTCGGCGAGCGCACGCGGGAGGCTCGAAAGCGCTCCCGACCCGTCGAGAGCGTGGGCGAACGGCGGGACGACTCGGTCACGGTCCGTAACGGAGTCGCCGTCCCACTCGGCGGCGACGGCGTCTGCACACTGCCCGACGACGGTCAAGAGTCGTTCGTGGTCCTCGCGGAGCACTCGCTCAGCCTCGTCGATGACCGCCGAAGTGGGTGGCGTCCCGTCTGTCACAGGTCGGGGTGGGGTCGCCATCGGATATAAATCTCCGTGCGTCCCGCGAGACGGCCGGGTCCGACAACGGCCGTCCCTTGCCATCGGTCCCGGACGATTTTTCCCGTCGCACACCCCGAATAGAGACATGGAACTCGCAGACATCGAGGAACTCATCGAGTCGAACATCGAAGACGCCGACGCGACTGTCTCTCGTCCCCGTTCGTACGACGAGAACCACGAAGACGACCACTACGCAGCGCTGGTCATCTCACCCGCTTTCGAAGGGAAGTCGCTCGTTCAGCAGCACCAACTCGTCTACGACGCGCTCGGAGACCACATGACGACGGATATCCACGCGATGGAGCTCAAGACCTACACGCCAGCGGAGTACGAAGCGCTCGAAAAGTAGCCGAAAAACGAGACGTTCTGCCGAGAGACCGACTTCAGACCTGCTGGTCGGGTTCGGAGAGTTCTGCGTCTTCGAGCGAGCGATTCTGGAGCACGTCTCCAGTCTCGGCGTCGAAGATGTGAACCGCGTCTTCGGGAATCTGTACGTTCACCGTCTCACCGCTCTCGACCTGTCGCATTCCGCCGATGGTGGCGACGAATCGCGTGTCGTCGAACTGGAGATAGACGGCGTTCTCGTTGCCCATCGGTTCGACCACGTCGACGGTTGCCTCGTAGGTGTGGTCGCCACTGTCGTCCGTGACGAGTTCGATATCCTCCGGGCGAATGCCGAGCGTCACGCGTTCGACGTCGCCGATTGCAGACTGCGTCGATTCGGATATCGGATACGAGAAGGCCTCGTGGACGAGCGAGTCGCCCTGTACGTCCATCTCGAAGAAGTTCATCGACGGTTCGCCGATGAATCCCGCAACGAAGCGGTTTGCCGGGCGATGATACGCCTCCAGCGGGGTCGCAACCTGCTGGAGTTTGCCGCCGTCTAAGATGGCGATTCGGTCGCCCATCGTCATCGCCTCCGTCTGGTCGTGCGTGACGTAGACGGTGGTGACGCCAAGGTCCTCCTGTAATCGCTGGAGTTCCGTCCGCATCTGCGAGCGGAGTTTGGCGTCGAGGTTCGACAGCGGTTCGTCCATGAGGAACACTTTCGGGTCGCGGACGATGGCGCGCCCGAGGGCGACACGCTGCTGTTGCCCGCCGGAGAGTTCGCCGGGTTTTCGGTCCAAGAGCTCCGAGATATCGAGCATCTCGGCCGTCTCTTCGACCGTTTCTCGGATGTCGGCGGCGGGAAGGTCGGTCGATTCTTCCAGTCCGAACGACATGTTCTCGCGGACGGTCATGTGCGGGTAGAGCGCGTACGACTGGAACACCATGGCGATGTCGCGCTCTTTCGGGCGCTTTCCACGGAGTGAGGTTCCGTCAATTCGGATTTCGCCGTCCGAGACGGACTCTAACCCCGCAATCATCCGCAAGGTGGTCGATTTTCCGCACCCTGATGGGCCGACGAGGACGAGGAACTCGCCGTCGTCGATATCTAACGAGACGCCGTCGACAGCGACGACGTCGTCGTCGAACCGCTTCGTCACCGAATCGAGTGTGAGTTGAGCCATTTACGTTTCACCTGCGACGCCTTTTGCGAACTGTTCGCCGAAGAGGACGTAGATGACGAGCGTCGGCAGCGCCGCGAGGAACGCACCCGCCATCTGCACGTTGTACTGTTGAACCATCGACCCTTTCAGCGTGTTGAGCGCGATGGTAATCGGTGCGTTCGACGGGTCGCTCACGAGCACCAGCGCGAACAACAGGTCGTTCCAGATATTCGTGAACTGGTAGATGAGCGCCACCGCGAACATCGGTTTCGAGAGTGGCAAGACGATTTTGCGGTAGATTCGCGCCGGTGTCGCACCGTCGAGCCGCGCTGCTTCGAGCATCTCTCTGTCGAGCGAGAGATAGTAGCCACGGAAGAGGACGGTACAGATGGGGATCCCGTAGGCCGTGTGCGTCACCGCGAGTTCGACGAGACCAGCACGGTCTGCCAACGCCCTGAACACACCCGGAAGGAGCGGAAGGAACGAGATCGCGCCCGCCATCGACGTGAACAGATTCGCGATGTCGACCATCGCCCAGAATCGAGTCAGCGGAACCAACACGGACTGGTAGGGGATGAACACGCCGGCGACGAAGAGGACGAGCACGCCGACCTGATATCGCCAGTCGAGATTCGTCATTCCGTAGGCCGCCATCGACCCGAGGAACGCCGAGAACACGGCTGCCGGAACCGTAAACAGGAGACTGTTGACGAGTCCCGGTCCGAGTCGGTCGAACGCTTCCATCCACGGTTGCAGGGTGAACCCGTCTATCGGCGGGGGTGAAAACGGCGACGTGCTGAAGAAGACGTTCTGCGTCTTGAACGCCGTCATCAACCCCGTCTCCAGCGGTGCGAGATAGAAGCCAATCATCACGACGAGCGTCGCGTAGACGCTCACTCGGCGAAGATTCACGTCTTCGAGTGAGTTCGTGCTCATAGCTCACCTCGCTGGTACTGGCGGTAGAGATACGGTGCGATGACGCCCAGCGCCATCAGGAACAGCACGGTCGCGATACCGGACCCGTACGCCCAGTTGGTGGACATGAACGCCTCGCGGAACATCATCACCGAGAGGATATCCGTCGATGGACCGGGGTTCGGTCCGAACATCACGAACAGGAAGTCGAACGCCTTGAGCGCGAACACCATCAACACGACGGCGGCGCTCGTCGTCGACGACCGGAGTTGTGGGATGATGACGCGCCAGTACATTCGGGCCGTCGATGCGCCATCGGTTCGGGCCGCTTCGTACTGTTCTGTCGGAATCGCCTGCAACCCGGCGAGGTAGACGACCATCGCGTACCCCGAGAACTGCCACATCAGCGCGAAGATGACCGACGCCAGTTTGAACCGTGGGTCTGAAAGCCACGCCTGCGTGAGTGCGCCGAGGCCGACTGCTCTGAGCGTCTCGTTGATGAGTCCGATTCGCGGGTTGTACATCCACGACCAGAAGATGGCCGTGACGACGAACGAGAGACTCATCGGCAACAGGTAGATGGTTCGGAAAGCGTTCTCGAACCGGACACCCTGGTCGACGAGGATTGCCAGCAGCAAGCCCAACACCAGCGTGATGACCGTGAAGGCGATGAGCAGTGCGACGGTGTTGCGCGTCGCCGCGAAGAAATTCGACCCGGGTTCGAGCAACTCGTTGAACATCCGACTGTACATCGAGAGGTCGAAGTTGGCGTACTCCGGTTGCCCGAGTCCCTCCCAGTCGGTCAGCGAGATGACGGCGTTCCACGCGACTGCGCCGTAGACGAACAGACCCATGAGAAGCGCCGCCGGACCCCAGAACGGAATCGAACGGACGAACTCGCTGTCGAGGAACGACTGCACGTCGAACGAACGACCACTCGTCACTTCGGTGTCGGCAGTTCCACCGTCTGCTCTGAGGGAGTCGCCGTCCGCAGCGCTGTCGTTGTCGGAACGTTCGCCGTGGTCACCGCCCAACACACCGAAAAGAATGCTCTTCATGTGCGTTCTCTAGACGTCGAACGAGTTTTGCAGGTCCTCGTACGTACCGTCGACGTCGTACGATTCGAGGAACGCCGCGAACGCACCTTCGATGTTACTCTTAATTTCCGGCCGGACTGCCGTCCCGTGGGCGATGGTCGGCGGTTGCTGGTCGGAGTTGCTGAAGTCTTCACTCTGGGCTTGCAGGAACGGCCCGAAGGCGTCCATCGAGACGTCCGTGCGCGGTGGAATCGAGCCCTTCCTCGTGTTGAACCGCTCCTGCGCGTCCGTCGTCCCACAGTAGGTGAGGAACTTTTCGGTCGCGTCGGGCGATGGGTTGTTCGTCGGGAAGACGAACGAGTCCATCACGAGCGAGTAGACACCGCTCGTTCCGGGGAACGCGACGTTGCCCCAGTCGGAGTCGTACTCGAAGTCGTCTGCGGCATTGTACTGACCTGCCGCCCAGTCACCCTGATGGATGAACGCGGCGTTGCCTTCGACGACCTGCGAGTTACCCTGGTCCCACGAGATAGACCCGGCGTCCTCTGGGAAGTAGTCGCTGTACTCGACGAGACGTTCGAGTGCGCTCTTGACCTCGCTTTCGACGCTGGCAACGTCGCCGCTGGTGAAGGTATTGAACGCTTCGACGCCCGCTTCGCCGATGAGAATGGTCTCCCATAGCTGGACCGTGGACCACGGCGACTGCGTCTGGTGGGCCATCGGCACCGCGTCCGTCTCGGACGCGACGGTTTCGAGGGCGCTCGTCAGGTCGCTCGGCGTCTCGATGCTGGACGGGTCGACGCCCGCGCTCTCGACGACCGAGACGTTGTAAAAGAGGTTGTTGAGTCGGTGGATGTTGATGGGGACGGAGACGAAGTTGTCGGTGCCGCCCATCGCTGCCTCCTTCACACCGTCGAGGTAGGCGTTCTGCATGTCGTTCTGGCTCCAGACGCTGTCCGTGATGTTTTCGAGCAGGTCAGCGTCCGTGTAGGGGAAGAGCGCCTTCCCCGGCCAAATCTGGAACGTCGACGGTGGATTCTGATTCAGGACACGGTTCTTGATGACCGTGTCGAGTGCGCTCCCTGCACCACCGGGTGCCGGGTTGTTCTCCACCGTGACGTCCGGGTACTCCTCCTGGAACCCTTCGAGGAGGGCGTTGAGCGCCTCCTGTTCGCCACCGGCCGTCCACCAGTGGACGATTTCCAACGTCTCTCCGCCACCGCCGCCGCCGGATTCGGTCGTGGTGTCGGTGTCGCCATCGGAGGTGTCTTCGGTGGTCGTTCCCTCTCCGCCACCGCCTCCACCGCCGCCGATACAGCCGGCGACTCCGGTGATACCCACCGCTCCTGTTGCACCTGCGGCCTTCAAAATCGTCCGTCTCGTGACGTTTTCTGGGGATTTTCGTGTCATAATGTGTCGACCACCTGCTACGATATAGTTAATCTGCTTGCAAACTTAAATGTTGTCTGTATTTACACGATATCGAGTACTGAATCTCAGGCAGGAGTTCGGCGAAAAATGCGTAGAGAGTGGATGTGCACCGCGTTTTATGCCGACCTGCCCACAGACCGAGGACAGCAGTTTCGACTTATAAATTCGAAACACGGGCGGCAATCGAGAGACATGTTTCTTCCGGTGGACCTCAGTCGGTGACTCGCTACCGATGGCTTTTACGCGACTGTCTGCGTCGTCTCGGCCATGAGCGATGATTACCGAATCGAACGGGATAGTCTCGGAGAGATGGAGGTTCCTGTCGACGCCTACTGGGGTGCACAAACCCAACGCGCAGTCGAGAACTTCCCTATCTCGGGAATTACGTTCGGCCGCCGATTCGTCCGCGCACTTGGTGTCGTAAAGAAGGCGGCCGCACAGGCCAACCGCGACCTCGGCATGATCGACGACGACGTCGCCGAGGCAATCGTCGACGCGGCAGACGAGGTCATCGCTGGCGACCTCGACGACCAGTTCCCGGTCGACGTCTTCCAGACCGGTTCTGGTACCTCGTCGAACATGAACGCCAACGAAGTCATCGCCAACCGCGCTGCCGAACTCATGGGCAAAGAGATCGGCGACCGTACCGTTCACCCGAACGACCACGTCAACTTCGGCCAGTCCTCGAACGACGTGATTCCGACCGCGATGCACGTCTCCGCGCTCGAAGCAGTCGAGAAAGACCTCCTTCCCGCACTGGAGACGCTCGCCGACGCCCTCGGCGACAAAGAAGAAGCCTTCGACGGTGTCGTCAAGACAGGCCGGACGCACCTGCAGGACGCCACGCCCGTCCGTCTCGGACAGGAGTTCGGTGGCTACCGGACGCAGGTCGAAAAGGGCATCCGCCGCGTCGAGAACGTCCGCGAGCACCTCGGCGAACTCGCGCTCGGCGGCACCGCCGTCGGAACGGGACTCAACACTCACCCCGAATTCCCCGCGAAGGCCGCCGAATACATGACCGAAGAGACCGGCGTCGAGTTCCGCGAGGCCGACAACCACTTCGAAGCGCAGGCCGCCCACGATGCGATGGCTGAGGCACACGGCGCGCTTCGCACCGTCGCTGGCTCGCTCAACAAGATTGCGAACGACCTTCGACTGCTCGCGTCCGGTCCGCGAAACGGGCTGGGTGAGATCGAACAGCCCGAAAACCAGCCCGGGTCGTCGATTATGCCCGGCAAAATCAACCCGGTCGTCGCGGAAGCGGTCAATCAGGTCCACAAGCAGGTCGTCGGTAACGACGCCGCCGTCGCCGCGGGCGCGTCCGAGGGCCAAATCGACCTCAACCTCTACAAACCCGTCCTCGCGCACAACTTCCTCGAATCGGCCAAACTCCTCACGAACGCGTCTGAAGTGTTCGCCGAGCGCTTCGTCGCCAAACTCGAAGCCAACGAAGCACACTGCGCCGAACAGGTCGAACAGTCGATGGCGCTGGCGACGGCGCTCAACCCGGCTATCGGCTACGACAAAGCCTCGAAGGTCGCCAAGCAAGCGCTCGCAGACGGGAAGACGGTCCGTCAGGTCGCCGTCGACGAAGGCTACCTCACCGAAGCAGAGGCCGACGAAGTCCTCGACCCCGAGAAGATGACCCACCGCGGCATCCTCGGCAACGACTGAACGCGACACGACTGACTACTATTCTTTTTTTGCAGTTTTTGGCGCGAGCAGTCCATCCACCCGGTGTCAGTTTCGGGACTGGTCATTCGCTTGTTTAGGCCGTTCGAGCGTTGTTTTTACTCGGTGTGCAGTAGCAATCGCCACCCCGCGTCTCCGTGTCAGTCATGAGCGAGGCATGAACTGTCACGAATTCTCGAAAATCGGTATTTTGAAGCTTGAATTGTGCGTTTATACGGGTATGGCCGGACTGCAAGAGCAGCGGGCCCGCGGGCGAGACATGTTGGAGTGTCGAGGTTGTGGGGCCGTATTCCCGGAGGGACGAGCGACGAACGATGGGTGGACGTACGTCTGTCCCGAATGTGAGCAGGTCGAAGGCATCGGTGAAGGCCTCCGCCGACTGTAACTGACGCGGAACGCACCGACCGCAGACTGAATCCTTTTTTACTCCCCCCGAACCGAAGGAGTACCAATGAGCGAGTACGACTACGAGGACCTTGGTCTCGTCGCGGGACTCGAGATTCACCAGCAACTCGACACCGCGACGAAACTGTTCTGTGGGTGTCCCACAGAACTTCGGGAACCCGACGACGCAGCGCGAACGTTCACGCGATTCCTGCACCCGACGAAGAGCGAGCTTGGCGAACTCGACGACGCCGCCCTCGAAGAGAGTCGCGTCGACCGCGAGTTCGAATATCTCGCCTACGACACGACCTGTCTGGTCGAAGAGGACGACGAACCGCCGCACCGCCTCGACAGCGAGGCACGGACCGTTGTGATGCAAATCGCGTCGCTCCTCGACATGAACGTCGTCGACCAGGCGCACGTCATGCGCAAACTCGTCATCGACGGGTCGAACACCTCCGGCTTCCAGCGGACCACCCTCATCGCACAGGAGGGCGAGATTCAGACGAGCGACGGTCCCGTCTCTATCGTGGACCTGATGCTCGAAGAGGAATCCGCCCAGCGCGTCGAAGAACGCGGCGACGACGTGCTCTTCAGCCTCGACCGTCTCGGCATCCCGCTGGTCGAAATCGGGACCGGTCCGGACATCTCCTCTCCTGAACAGGCACGCGAAGCAGCACAAACCATCGGGATGCTCCTGCGTTCGACTGGAAAGGTCAAACGCGGCCTCGGCACTATCCGGCAGGACGTGAACGTCTCCATCGCGGAGGGCGCACGCGTCGAAATCAAGGGTGTGCAGGCGCTCGACCAGATCGACGAAATCGTTCGGTTCGAAGTCGGGCGACAGGCCGAACTCGTCGAGATTCGCGACGAACTCCAGTCCCGAGACGCTGCCGTCGGTGACGTGACCGACGTGACCGGCGTCTTCGAAGACACCGAGTCGGGCGTCATCCGCGGCGCACTCGACAGTGGAGGAAAAGTCATGGGCGTCAAACTCGCCGGCTTCGACGGACTCGTCGGCCGCGAACTCCAGCCCGACCGCCGCCTCGGAACCGAGTTCTCCGACCACGCCAAGCGCCACGGCGCGGGCGGCATCTTCCACACGGACGAACTCCCGGCGTACGGCGTCACCGAAGCCGAAGTCGACGCGCTCCGCGAGGCAGTCGGTGCCGGTCCCGACGACGCTGTCGCCATCGTCGCGGACGACCCCGAAACCGCCGACCTCGCTATCGATGCGGTTGCACAACGCGCAGAAGTCGCCATCGAGGAAGTCCCCGAAGAGACGCGCGGTGCCAACGACGACGGGACGACGCGCTACCTCCGTCCGCTCCCCGGTGCGGCCCGCATGTACCCCGAGACGGACGTTATCCCGGTCGAACTCGACCCGAGCGACGTGGAGACGCCCGAACTGTTGACCGAGAAGGTCGACCGCTATCAGGCCGAGTTCGGCCTCGACGCCGGCCTCGCAGAACAGGTTGCATACGGTCGCAAGATGCCCCTATTCGAGCAGGCAATCGACGAGGGAATCGACTCCACGTTCGCGGCGGGCTTGCTGGAATCGACGCTCACCGAACTCCGCCGTGACGACGTTGCCGTCGAGAATCTCTCTGACGACCACCTCCTCGCCGTCATGCACCTCGTCGAAGACGGTGACCTCGCCAAAGAGGGCGTCAACGACGTGCTCTCGACCATCGCCGACAACCCGGAGCTCTCGGCCGACGAAGCGGTCGAAGAAGCGGGTCTCTCCGGCGTCTCTGACGACGAAGTCCGCGAGGCAATCGCGGAGGTCGTCGAGCGCAACGCCGAACAGGTCGAAGAACAGGGTATGGGCGCGTTCTCCGCGCTCATGGGCGAAGCGATGGGCGCACTCCGCGGCAAGGCCGACGGCGGCGTCGTGAGCGACGTGCTCCGCGAAGAGATTCAAAAGCGGGCCTGATTACGCGACACGTTCGACGAGGCGACTGGCCTTCATCCCGCTGAAAATCGAAAGAATCCAACGCCCACGGAGATATTTGACAATTATTTGTCCAGAAATCTACGACTGTCTGAGATTTCATGACAGGTCTATAATTTCTCATCTCACCAATACTGTCCGGGGAAATTGGTAATATGACTACTCCAGAAATCACCCGACGAACAGCCCTGCGACTAACCGGTGGACTTCTCGCACTCGGTGCGATGAGTGGGACTGCAACCGCCAGAGACCACCACTACGGGAATGGAAACGGCATCGGAGCGTTCCTGAACGCGAAAGCACAGGGTAAAGACAGCCCGATTTGGACCTCCGGCATCGCGAACATGAAGCGCAAAGACGTGGTCGAAGTCGACGTGGGGGTGATGACCTCTCTCAACCTCCCAGACGAATTCCTCCCACCGGGTGTCGAAGGTCCTGACGAGGGACCGTTCAAATTCGGACCCGAAGCGATTCTGGTCTCAGCGGGAACGACTGTCAGGTGGGTGTGGACTGGAAACCCGTTTGCGTTCTTCGACCCGAACAACCCGTGGCCCCACAACGTGGTCTCACTCGAGATGGACAACGGGGGACCCCTGTTCGAAGGACCGTTCCAGGGGACTGGAACCTACGAATACACCTTCGACGAACCCGGAACCTACCTCTACTACTGCGCCCCACACGGGTACCCGTACGAGGACGACAGCGGGTTCGAACTCAACCTCCTTGGAATGCGCGGGGCAGTCATCGTGACTCGCCGGTAATCTCCCGTCTCTTCTTTTGCCCACGTCCGGCCCACACGCGCCGAGCGACGTACTCGATTCCTGTGACCAACAGGACGATGGCGACGAACATCGGCCCGAAAAAGACGAACATCCCCAGCGCATCGGACTCACCGCGGACGTGGAGGAACGCCCACCAGACGAGTTCCGTCACGCCGAAGAGTCCGATGAGTGGGACGACGAGGCCGTATCGGGCGTACAACCGCGCAGTACCGTAGACGAATCCAGCGAGCAAGAGGAACGAGAAGACGAGGATTCCTGCTGTCGCGAGCAGGTTTTCGGTAAATCCCGTGTCGCGCATAGCATCGGTCACGACTCTCGCGGCGGCCCAGACTGCGAGTGTCGCGGTCGCGTAGCCGACACCGACAACTGCAGGAAGAAGTCGGTCGCGGGCGATTCGCTCTCGATACACATACGCGACGCCGACGAGAACGAGACCGACAGCAGACGCAAACGCGTGGGTCAGAATCTGACTGCCAAGCACTGGGTCGGGTGTTCCAGGCATCTCACTGCACCTCGATTCGGGTCGCAGCCCTGTTGGCAATCGCAGTGAGTCGTTCCACGCGTTCGTCGGTCGAAGGGTGCGTCGAGAGCATCTCCGAGACGGGGTCGTCCATCTCGACTTCGCCGTAAACCCACAGCGGCGACATCCCCCATCGGGGTTGTGCCGCACGCTCCAGTTTCCTGAGCGCCGATGCGAGTGCCATCGGGTTCCCCGTCACTGCAGCGGCACGGGCGTCGGCAGCGAACTCTCGTTTTCGTGACTGCGTGCGGATGTAGACTGTAAACCCAAAGCCGAGGAAACCGACGACAGTGTCCAATGCAAGGCGAATTCGCCCCGGAACCGTCCGATGCCACTCTCTGGGTTGTCCACGAATCCACGCCGTCCCCAGCGCAATCCCCGTCGCGAAGAACGTCACCGGCGAGACGAAGAGATAGCCGATGCCGACCAGCGTCTGCCCCATGCTCGCCACGAGCGATTGCGAGAGGCCGTCTTTGCGTTCGAGATGAGCGAGTTCGTGCGCCAGCAACGCCTCGAATTCGTCCACGTCGAGGAGGCGAAACAAGGCGACGTCGAGGACGATAACGTCGCGGCCGAGTGGGTCGAGCGCCATCGCGTTGGGGGTAGTGAATCGAGCGAGTTTCAACGAGGGTGGGTCAATGCCAATCTCTTCTGAGAGCCGGTCGAGAAGACGGTAAACCGCAGGCGATTCGTCCCGCGACAGGTCACGGGCCTCCAGACGGCCGAGCAGCTGGAGCGTTCCCACCCGGAAGCTCACGTAGCCGAGGACGACGACGACGGCCGTCCCGACGAGCGCGCCCGTCACGGGGTCTGGGCGGAGACGCCACAGCGTCACCACTGCAAACGCGCTCAGTGCGCTGAGGAGAAGGTACGAGACGAGGACCGCGAGACCGATGAGGACCATCGGTCCGCGAGACCTGCGGGGAGTCGGGCCCATTCGGAGAGAGATACGCTCGCGAGTCCCAAACCGTTATCGGGCGTCTCGGTTGCTGCCACCGCTACATTCTCGACACACGCGGTCGAAGCAGGGGTCATGCGATTCTTCGAAGACCTCTCGGTCGGTGACATCCACGAGTACGGTGCGTACGAAGTGACCGAAGACGAGATTCTGGAGTTTGCCGAGCAGTACGACCCGCAATGGTTCCACACCGACCCCGAACGCGCCGACGCGGAGTCGATGTACGGCGGCGTCATCGCCAGCGGATGGCACACGACTGCGATGACGATGCGACTGAACGTCGATGGATTTCTCGAAGATTTGGCCGCGCTCGGCGCGAAAGGCGTCGACGAACTTCGGTGGTGGAAACCGGTCTATCCGGGCGACACCCTCAGTATCGAAAACGAAGTCCTGGACAAGACGGTCGAAACCGACGACCGGGGGCTCGCGAGACTCCAGACGACGACCTACGCAGAACGGGCGTCTGGCGACACAGAGAAGGTCTGTTCGTTCATCGGACTCATGATGGTCGCACGACGGCCCGAGGAGTGAACGAGGCGACGGTCCCGGCCCACATCAGTCGTCGTCGCGGAATCGTTCGGGGTGCCGGGCGTGCTCAGCAGCACGTCGAAGGACGCCGGTCAGCGTCGCTGCCTCGCGTTCAGTCGGATGGGCGCGGCCGATGAGACGGCGCATCATCTGCGATGTCTTGTTCCGTTTGTGTTCGCGGTAGTCGATGGCGTCGAGTAAGTCGTCGAAGAAGCGGTAGACGACGTCGATCTCTTCTTCGGAGGCACGTTCACGTTCCACGTCGGGGAGTTGTGTCTCCTCCACGGTGAACCGGCGGAGTTCGTACATGAGAATCGTCGCCGCCTGCCCGAGATTGAGCACGGGATACCGGTCATCGGCAGGGATACAACAGACTTCGTCCAGCATCGCTATCTCTTCGTTGTCGAGGCCGGTGCCTTCACGACCGAAGACGAGTGCCGTCTTGGTCTGTACCGTCTCCAGCGAGTCGGCGAGTTCGGCGGGCGTCTTGAACGGGTAGCGGACGTGTCGCGTCGAGTCTTCGTGCGAGACGGCAGTGGTTCCGACGGTGTAGAACTCTTCGACGACTTCTTCGAGCGTCGTCTCTGTCGCGTTCGGGAGGACGTCTTCGCGGGCGTGGCCGGCGAATCCGTACGCCTCGCCGTCGGGGTCGAGCGGTGGCGGGTTGACGAGCCGGAGGTCGTAGATGCCGAAGTTCTTCATCGCCCGGGCGATGGTGCCGACGTTTCCCGGCGTCTCGGGTTCGACGACGACGACGACGAATTCGTGGTCAGCGTCGTGTGTGTCGCTCATTTCGTCGGGTAGTCCGTGTCTAAATCGAGGCCGTCGAGGTCGTCGTCGTCGATGAGGTCAGAGTCGTCGTCATCGGCGTCGGGGCCGTAATCACGCAGGTTGATGCGCTCGCCTTCGAATCCCTCGACGAGTCGGGCTTGAATCTCGGCGGCGTCCGGTGGCGACGGCAGGTGGTCGGGGTCGGTATCGACGTACTCCAGTCCGCCGTACCCCTCGGGGGCGCGACCGCCGTCTGCGAACCACTCGTGGAAGGCGTCGGCAAACACGTCGTCTCCGACGAAGTCGCGGCCGCCCTCCTCACGGAACCAGTAGAGGAAGTCGGGTTCGTGGTGGTCGCACAGGAGGACTTCGTCGCCGGGTTCGCCGTAGACGATTCGTGCCTGCCGGCACTGTTGAATCTCCTCGTCGCCGAAGACGAGATAACACCCATCGCACGGTTCTTCGACGAGTGTGACGAGACGAACGAGACGCCTGCGCGCGTCTTCGGGGATCTCGTCGAGCGGTTTGAACTCCCCGTCGTCGGTGAATATCTCGGACTCCTCGAATCGCCATCCTCGGAGTCCCACGCTGACCTTCGCCATACCCCGGGGTAGCCAAGCGGCAGATAAAAATGGCGTGATGCGTCCTTACGAACCGAGACACGTCCGAACGACGGTGATGTCGCCGCATCTCCGACCGACCGTCCGGTCTTCCGCGACCGGTCTGCATATGTCCGTGTGGTCCAACCGACGAGTATGCGAACCGTCGATGCGGCAGGACTCAAAATCGGCGACGACCACCCGCCCCGAATCATGGGCGTGTTGAACGTCTCCAAGGAGTCACCGTACAAACCGAGCGTGTTCAACGACCCGAGCGAGGCCGCCGAATACGTCGACCGGGCCCTCATCGACGAGGGTGCCGACATCGTCGATATCGGCCTCGAATCGGCAAACAAACGGCTCGACGTTCTCTCGGCCGAAGACGAACTCGAACGCCTCGACACCGCGCTGGCGGTCCTCGACCACATCTCTGGCGACGCCGTCTTCTCTATCGAAACGCGGTATCACGAAGTCGCAGACGCGGCCCTCGAAAACGGGTTCGACATGGTCAACGACATCTGCGGGTTTGCCGACCCGGAGATGCCGAGGGTGTGTGAAGCACACGACGCCGCAGTCGCCAAGATGGCGAGTCCGCCGGACCTCACGCGACCCGGTGCT
Source organism: Haloferax sp. DFSO52 (assembly GCF_048158745.1). Classification (NCBI taxonomy): domain Archaea; kingdom Methanobacteriati; phylum Methanobacteriota; class Halobacteria; order Halobacteriales; family Haloferacaceae; genus Haloferax; species Haloferax sp. DFSO52. The sequence goes on from NZ_JBLOPB010000002.1 coordinate 1,236,163, forward strand.
ATCGAAGAAGTAGACGACATCTACGACGCCCTCGAACTGAACGGGTTCACCGACAAGACCATCGTCGACCCGGCGTTCGGCGGGTGGTCCGAAGGCAAGACGCTCGAACACGACCGAGAGACGTTCGACCGGCTGCGCGAGTTCCGCGGCTACGGCTATCCGATGTTGGTCTCTCTCAATCGGAAGAACTTCCTCCGCGACGTCGCCGGGCGTTCGACGGAAGACGCACTCCCCGTCAGTCTCGCGGCCACGTCGATGGCCGTCGAACGCGGTGCACACGTCATCCGAACGCACGACGTTCGAGAGACACGAGATGCTGCCCTCATCGGTCACGAGTTCAAACGCCGTCGCGTCCGCGAACCGGGTGACGTGTCCGTCGAGGAACTCGACGTGACGACGCCGGGTGAGGCGGCGCGACATCTCGACCGAATCGGTGCACCGACCGACGTTGCGGACGAGTTCGTGACGCGTGTCTTCGAACTCGAAGGGCTCGCAGCGGCCGAGCGAGACAACCTTGCGACCGGCGCAGCAGACATCGGTGCCATCTTCGTCGGACGAGAGTCTGGCGGCCTCCTCGTTGGAACTCCTGCAGCACTGCGTCGACTTCCAGGTGTCATCGGAGACTCATCAGATGCCCTCGAAAACGCGTTAGCCACCATCGAACGCGCAGTTCGCTGAGGGAAAACCGGGTAACTGAACGTCCATAGACGAGTGCCCGAGTCATTGTTTTACATTGACACGAAATGGTCACATCGTGTGACGTTCGGCATACATTGACCGTTCGACTAAGAGAAAACTTATACCATCCGACTCTAAAACGGTCCTGTGGACGCCGGAAGGGCACGCGGGTAGGGGTACACGAGTGCCATTCCGGCCCATACAGTTACACTCCAGAGCCACAGCACTGTCAGTATCAACGATGCGATTTACAGAGTGGGACCCCGTTTACACACAGATTCTCGACAGTTTCGGGTTCGACAGGGCGGCCGACGAGGAGGCCCGCGACGTGCTGGCTTCACTCGTCTCGCCGTTCGACAGGTCCCGCCTCGCGTGGGAGGGCACGACGGTCGGGCTCTGCGGTGCGGCACCGACACTGGACGACGAACTCACCCGCCTCGACGACGTCGATATCGTCGTCGCTGCCTCGACTGCCGCCGATACCGTCCGTGACGCGGGCTACAGCGTCGACATGATGGTGACGGACCTCGACAAGAATCCAGAGACTGCAGTGGAGTTGAGCAAATCGGGCGTTCCCGTTGCCGCCGCCGCACACGGAGACAACATCCCCGAGATTCGCGAGTGGATTCCACGACTCGACGAGAACCACGTCCTCGGGACCACACAGGCCGAACCTCGCGGGCCAGTGGTGAACTGGGGTGGGTTCACCGACGGTGACCGGGCCGCATTCATCGCCGACGAACTCGGTGCCGAACGACTCGTCTTCGCAGGGTGGGACTTCGACGACCCCACAGTCGACGAGATGAAAGCACAGAAACTGGCGTGGGCCGAGCGACTGCTAAGGTGGCTCGAACGTCGCCGTGACGAGGAGTTCGCTGTGCTCGACGGGAGACGAGACGATATCGAGCCGCTTCCGTAGCGTCTCACCGTTCGTACCATCTCACCCGTTTACCGGTGTCTCGCGTGTCGTCTCAGTCAGTTTGAGAAATACAACTACGTCACCGGGTACTGTGTGGGGGAGTCCCCGCCTCGGTGTCGGTACTGGTGACGTTGGGTGTCGTTTCGTCTACGACTGCGTCGAAGAGTTCGGCATCGCACGCCACACAGGTAACCGTCACGTGCCGTTTGTTCGCTGTATCCGAGTCGCTCGTTCGTTCCGTATCCACCTCGACAGCACCCTCACAGGTCGGACAGCGGCGGAGGCTCAGCCGAAGCGCACCGAGCACTCGGTTTCGGTCTGCGGTCGACAGTTTCCACCACGCCGGATAGTGGCGTCGGAACGTCATCACAGCCGTCACGTCGGCGACGAAGGCGGCCCGTGACATCCACCGACCGATATTCGCCCCGTCTAGGAGGGCGAACAGTCCATCTTCATCCCAATCCATCTCGACACGAGCATGTTCGACGCCGAGCAGGTCGGCGAGAGCGTTTTGGTCGTATTCACGTCCGTCCATCTCGGCCATGTGTTGACGCCAATCGCGTGCAAATCCGTTCGAGAGTCGCAGCGAGTCAGACGCCTCTTCGGTAAAGACGCCCGCCTCGTGGAGGTTCGAGACGAGGTCCACCTGCCCATCGAGTGCGAGTGGCGTCGGCGAACTCGCAGGGGGGAGTTTTGGAACCCCAGCCTTCCGGAGTTCGACAACCGTGAATCCAAAGACGATGGCTGGCGGAAGCACACCAAACACCAACCCATACGGAGTCCACACGAGCCATCCGAGTGTTCCACAGACAATTGTCAAAAATAGTAGAGGAAGGGCGATGGGACTCCCGAGCAATGGCTTGTGCATTTCGAGGCTAAGGGAGAGATGACGCCCAAGCATACACCATAGAAGGGTTTCATACCGTATAGGTATGGACAGGGTACATCAGATAGTATGAATGTAAACGTGTGGACTTATCTGAATTCAGTCGATAATATCACATTACCACAGATGGTCATCGTGACATGCCATGAAGTGCCATACCTGGCCGAATTCGCGTCATTGTAAACCGATCTCCCATCTCGAGAACCCCCGAGTAGGAAGCCATTTGTTGTGATAACCTGGGTAAATCATTGCCTGCCGCTACATTAACGGTTATTCCGTCCTGAGGCGCGGCTATGCACCTGTACTGGCACCGGCGTGATTTGCGCACCGCCGACAATCGGGGGTTAGTAACGGCCGCCGCCGAGGACGATGTCGTCCCATGTTTCGTGTTCGACACCGAGGTCCTCACTCACGCCGGTTCGCCTCGGGTTCGGTATCTACTCGACGCACTCGCCGAACTCCGGGCGTCGTATCGTGCTGCAGGAAGTGACCTCCTCGTCGGTCGTGGAGACCCACGGACGCTCGTCCCTGCGATTGCAACGACACTCGACGTAGACCGAGTCGTCTGGAACGAAGACTACACTGGACTGGCCCGCACACGTGACGCAGCTGTGCGACTCGCACTCGACGATGCAGGTGTCGGCCGTGAGTCAGTTCACGACGCGATATTTCACCAACCGGGTTCGATTACCACGAACGCAGGGGAACCTTACTCGGTGTACACCTACTTCTGGAAGAAGTGGCGCGACCGCGAGAAACCCGACCCGTTTCCGACCCCTGACGGCGACCGCTTTGCCGACGTGGAAACGCTCGAATCAGTTGCGCAGTCGGTACCGAACGTCGCTGTCGGTGACCTTCCGACGATCGAAGACCTCGGGTTCGACGAACCAGCAGGCGACGTGATTTCTGCTGGGACAGACGCTGCACGGCGCCGACTCACGGACTTCTGTGAGGATGCCATCTATCGCTACGAAGCAGACCGCGACTACCCGTCTCGGGATGGCACGTCGAAACTCTCTACCGACCTCAAATTCGGAACGATAGGCATTCGTGAAGTGTACGCTGCAACAGTTGCTGCGCGTGAAACAGTAGGCGGCAAGCGGGACGAGTCCGTCGAAGAGTTCCAGTCACAACTCGCGTGGCGCGAGTTCTACACGCACGTCGTCAGGTTCAATCCGAACGTCGTCTCGGAGAACTACAAGGAGTTCGCACACGAGATCGAGTGGCGCGACGACACGGACGAGTTGGCAGCGTGGAAATCGGGGAGCACTGGCTATCCAATCGTCGATGCCGGAATGCGACAACTGAAAGCGGAGGCGTACATGCACAACCGCGTTCGGATGATCGTCGCCTCGTTCCTCACCAAAGACCTGTTGTGCGATTGGCGACACGGCTACGCACACTTTCGGGAATACCTCTCGGACCACGACACGGCGAACGACACCGGCGGGTGGCAGTGGGCCGCCTCGACGGGGACGGACGCCCAACCGTACTTCCGTATCTTCAATCCGATGACGCAGGGCGAACGCTACGACCCGGACGCCGTGTATATCAAACAGTACGTACCGGAGCTGGAAGGCGTCTCACCGGATGCGATCCACGATTGGCACGAACTGAGCGATGCAGAACGAACCCGTGTCGCCCCTGACTATCCAGCACCACTCGTCGACCACTCTGAACGCCGAGAGATGGCGTTGGCGATGTTCGAAGCGGCCAGAGGCGACGACTGACGACGCTGGGTTCTGGTCGCAGCATCGTCGTGGCGAAACGCTATCGTCTCACCCCACGAGGTGCTATCCATGCACGTCGCTATTCTCCTGTACGGCGGGTTCGACGAACTCGACGCTGTCGCCCCGTTCGAGGTGTTCCAGAACGCAGGCGCGTTCGGTGTCGACTGTACCGCCGAGTTCGTCACGCTCGATGACCGAGATATCGTGACTGCGAGTCACGGCATGCGCGTCGGTGTCGATTCCGTTCTCGACCCGACAACCGACCGGCCTGACCTCCTCGTCGTCCCGGGTGGCGGGTGGAACTCACGGGCCGAACAGAGCGCGTGGGCAGAAGCGAACAAAGGTGACGTCCCCGAGGCAATCGCGGCGCTTCACGAGGCAGGAACCACCGTCGCAGGCGTCTGCACGGGTGGGATGCTTCTCTCGCGAGCAGGTATCCTCAGCGGACGGCCTGCAATCACACACGCGAGCGCTCTGGACGACTTACGTGAGACGGACGCCGAAATCGTCGCCGCCCGCGTCGTCGACGACGGCGACGTGCTCACCGCCGGTGGAGTAACGTCCGGCCTCGACTTGTCGTTACACATCGTCGAACGTGAGTTCGGTGAGCGCGTCGCCAGTCGGGTCGCCAGCGAAATCGAGTACGAACGGCGCGAGACACCGTTCGAAGGCTGACAGGATGTCGTACCGGCGAGACCGCGACCCCGAAAAAACACCCGACAGCGGCGGCTAACTCCGTGGTCTATGCTACCATACCTCTCCTCAAGTTTTAACAGGATTCCGCCCGACCCTCAATACGGAGGATATTACACTATGAGCTACGAACTCGACCCGCTTCCGTACGACTACGACGCACTCGAACCTCACATCTCCGAACAGGTCCTGACCTGGCATCACGACACGCACCATCAGGGCTATGTAAACGGATGGAACGCAGCTGACGAGACGCTCGAAGCGAACCGCGAGTCAGGCGACTTCGGCTCGTCCGCCGGTGCACTCCGCAGCGTCACTCACAACGGCTCCGGTCACATCCTGCACGACCTCTTCTGGCAGAACATGTCGTCGGCTGGCGGTGACGAACCCTCGGGTGCACTCGCAGACCGCATCGCGGAGGACTTCGGTTCCTACGAAGCCTGGAAGGGCGAATTCGAAGCTGCAGCCGGTGCCGCCGGTGGCTGGGCACTTCTCGTCTACGACTCGTTCTCGAACCAGCTTCGCAACGTCGTCGTCGACAAGCACGACCAGGGCGCACTCTGGGGCAGCCACCCCATCCTCGCACTGGACGTCTGGGAACACTCCTACTACCACGACTACGGCCCGGCCCGCGGCGACTTCGTCAGCGCGTTCTTCGAGGTTGTCGACTGGGAAGAACCGTCGGCCCGCTACGAGCAGGCCGTCGAACTCTTCGAGTAGACCCGCACATCCTGACAATTCTTTTGGAGACGCCGACCCCAGAGTCGCGACTGTAGCGGCTGACCGACCAGCCGCAGCACAGAGCAGAGAGGAGACGAAGAGGGGCGGAAATGGAGAGAAGAGAAGTAAGGAGACGAAGAGAGGCGGAAGAGAGGAATAGAAACAGAAGAGCGGACGTTCTCTCAGTCGGAGAGGTCCGCGGTCGCCGTGAGCGTCGAGAAGTCGATGTCTTCAGCCATCGCCTGCAACTGGTCGTTCAGTACGGAGAAGTCGCGGCCAGCCGACCCACGGTCGAACCCGGCGAACATACCCACGGGTCGCTCACCGACGAACGTTCGGAACTGCTCGAACGTGTCGAATCCGCGGACAGTATAGCCATAGTCAGCGTAGTACAGCGCCTCGTACGTGTCTCTCGTGATGTAGCCAAATCGTTCGTTGTCGATGAACTTCGCGACATCGACGGAGTCGATTGCGTCGGCGACGTCCTCTCGGATGTACAGATGTTCGTATCCATGTCGGTCGAATACCCACAGGTCTCGAAGTGAGTCTTCGCCGAACTCACGGACAGCCTCGACGATTCGTGAGGAGGCATCACTCATCGCTCACGTGTCCCACTCGCCATTGATAAGTATTGGCATGCGGTCCGATTCGTTCTGCCGAATTTGACGGACTGAGTCGGGTCCGTCACACTTTCACTCCGCGTCTGTCGGTCGTCGGGGTTTTGCCGGTCGGCAGAGAAACCTCTGTATGCCCAAACCAAAAGACGAGTTCGACACCCTCTACGGGTATCTGCTGTACGACCCGCAGGACATTCTCGACGACGAGTACATGTACACTGTCCCCGAGATTGCGCGGATGTTACAGGGTCTCGACCCGACGACAGAACTCAGCGAGGACACCGAAGACCGCCTCGTACAGTGGACGATTCCGTGGATTATCCAGCACGAAGAGAAGTTCGTCATCAACGACCCGCGTGGCGACGACCCGGGATATTTCGGACTCCACCCCGATTTCGTCGCCGACGAAGACGAAGAGTAGACGAGTCTTCGGACGCGTCGCGGGTAGGGTAGACAGCGACAACTGCTGTCTCCGTCGATTTGGCGCATCGACCCGCCTGAGGTGAATCAGCCCACATGAGGTGTATCGACCGTCCTGAGGTGAATCAGCCCACATGACGCGCATCGACCGTCCTGAGGTGAATCAGCCCACCTGACGCCCGTGTCGTTGTTCTCAGGAACCGAGACCTGCACTAACACATATTTGTCAGCACATTGTATACTCTGGCTGACTATGTCTCAGTTCGACTCGACAGTCGCGGTAGTGACAGGTGCAGGCTCAGGAATCGGTCAGGCGACGGCGATGGCGTTCGCGGCGGAGGGCGCGAGCGTCGTCGTCGCCGACATCGACGCCGAAGGCGGCGCAGAGACCGTCTCAGCTATCGAAGCTGCCGGTGGCGCTGCCACGTTCGTCGAGGCCGACGTGACGGACGACGATTCGGTCGCGAACATGGTCGAGACGGCCGTCTCCGAGTACGGTCGGCTCGACTTCGCCTGCAACAACGCCGGAATCGGCGGCGCACAGAAACCCACGGCAGACCTCTCGTTCGACGAGTGGGAACAGGTTATCGACGTGAACCTCAACGGTGTCTGGCGGTCGATAAAATACGAGATTCCCGCGATGCTGGAGAGTGACGGTGGCGTCGTCGTCAACATGGCTTCCATCCTCGGGAAGGTTGGATTCGAAAACGCCAGCGCCTACGTGGCATCCAAACACGGCGTGGTGGGGTTGACGAAGACCGCCGCACAGGAGTACGCACAGCAGGGAATTCGCGTCAACGCAGTTTGCCCCGGCTTCATCGACACGCCGCTTCTCGCGGCGGGTGGGCTCGACGATCCCGAGGCTCGCAAAGGGATCGAGGCACTCCACCCGATGAACAGGCTCGGAAGCGTCGACGAAATCGCTTCGGCGGTCGTCTGGCTCTGTTCCGACGGTGCGTCGTTCACGACGGGCGAGACGCTCACCGTCGACGGCGGGTACACGAGTCGGTGACCCACACGAGCAAGTGCCCGCTTAGCGATTGACGCCGGCCGCCTGCGCCGCGAGTTCGAGGTCATCCTGTGGTCGCGTGACGATACTCGGCCCGTGACCGGTGTGTATCTCGGTCACCTCGTCGCCCGTGGCCTGGCGGAGACGGTCAATGCTCTCGATGAGCACCTCGCGGTCTCCCTCCGGAAGGTCGGTGCGACCGAATCCACCGTTGGCGAAGACCAAATCCCCGGCGAAACAGACGCCCGACCCGCGTGAGAAGAAACAGAGGTGGTCGTCTTTGTGTCCGGGGGTGTGAATCGCTTCGTACACGTCGTCACCGATTTGGATGCGCTCGCCGTCTTCGAGTCGGTTATCGACGGCGAGGTTACCGGCGTCATAGCCCCACGTCTCCACGTCGAAGGCGTCGCGGAGGGCGTCCACGTTTCCGATGTGGTCTGGGTGCGTGTGTGTGAGATAGACGGCGTCGAGGTGGTCTGTCACCTCGCGAATCTTCGGCACGATGTCGAAGTTGGCTCCGGCGTCCACGAGGGCGGTAGTGTCGCCTTCTACGAGGAACACGTTGCACGTGAAGGCGCGAATTCCCTGCGCGAGGTTGTGAATCATGCAGAACGCTACGGTGAGCGGGGTCTTTCCTGTTGTGGGGCGATAGCTTACACGCTAACCTGTTCCCGTGATTTCTTATACGATGCAACAACCACATCTACAGCAACGACAGTTCGCCTTCGGGCACCCCCTCACCACCCATGCGCCAATACCTCGACCTCGTCACCGACGTTCTCGGCACCGGCACGCACAAACCGAATCGAACGGGAGTAGACACCGTCTCCGGCTTTTCGAAACACTACGAAGTCGACCTGCAGGAGGGCTTTCCACTTCTCACGACGAAAGACCTCTCGGGATTCCGCTGGAACTCGCTCATCCACGAACTCATGTGGTATCTCTCCGGCGAAGAACACATCAAGAACCTGCGTGAGGAGACGGGTATCTGGAACGCCTGGGCCGACGAGGAAGGTCACCTCGATACGGCCTACGGGCGGTTCTGGCGGCGTTACCCCGTCCCAGAAGACGGCCTCCCGGGCGAGGCGTGGCCCGACGACGACCAGCGCTGGATGAACGACGAAGGCACGTTCGACCAACTCCAGTACGTCCTCGACACGCTGGAAGAGAACCCCAACTCCCGGCGCATGGTCATCAACGCGTGGCACCCGGCCAACGCCGCCGTCTCGACGCTTCCGCCGTGTCACTACACGTTCGTCTTCAACGTCCAGGGTGACGAACTCAACCTCCACCTGACCCAGCGTTCGGGCGATATCGCGCTCGGGATTCCGTTCAACCTCGCGGCGTACGCCATCCTCGCACAGGTTGTCGCCCAGCAGACTGGCTTCGAACTCGGGAAGTTCGCCCACACCATCGTCGATGCGCACGTCTACTGCGGAACCGGCGACAGAGGCGCGTGGTACGGCGAGAACCTCGACGAACTCCAGTCTCGACTCGCAGCAGTCGAATCTCGCGAAGAGTACCTCGACGTGCGCGACTGGTTGCTCGACGCCGCGCCCGAAGAGGCCGAAGGAGAGGAAGACTACGACCACGTCCCCGGACTGCTCATGCAGGCCGCCCGCGAACCCCGTGAGCGACCGACCCTCGACGTTGCCGACGTTCCCCTCTCGGACCTCACGTTCGACGACATCGTCCTCCGCGACTACGACCCTGCCGAAGGAATTCGATTCGCGGTGGCCGAATGAGCGGCCAAGACGGCGACCAGACGGCGACGACTGGCGAGGAGTCTATCCAGTTCGTCCTCGTCGCCGCCGTTGCAGACAACGGCGTCATCGGCCGCGAGGGCGACATGCCGTGGCATCTGCCAGAGGACCTCCAGCACTTCAAGGAGACGACGATGGGCCACCCCGTCGTCATGGGTCGAAAGACCTACGAGAGCATCGCTCGGCACCTCGACGGCCCGCTTCCGGGCCGGCAGAGCGTCGTCCTCACGAGTCGTGACCTCGACGTGCCAGACGGTGCACAGACCGCCGCATCGATAGCCGAGGCAGTCGACGCGAGCGTGGCTCTCGCGAACGAGATGGGCGTCGAGACAGTGTACGTCGTCGGCGGTGCGACGGTGTACGAACAGTTCCTCGACCGGGCGTCGGGGATGGTTCTCACTGAACTCGACGAGGCGCACGAGGGAGACACGCGATTTCCCGCGTGGAACCGAGACGAGTGGGTCGAAACCGACCGCGACACCCGAGACGGATTCTCGTTCGTCGAATACGAACGCCGAGAGGCGCAGTCGTGAGCGACACACAGGAGACGCGCTGGGAGTACAAAATCGTCCGAACCACCGACGGTGGCCTCTTCAGCGGCGACACCGCACCGATGGAAGGTGCACTCGACTCGCTCGGTAGTGAGGGCTGGGAACTCGTCGATACCATCTCCGACTCCCGCGGCGCAGGCGCGGGAAGCGGGCAAACGGCGCTCGTGTTCAAGCGGCCGAAACAGTGAGTCGAAGCGCGGGGAATTCAGCCTTCTATCGTCCGAAATAGCGGGTTCGAGCCGTCGTTTTCTATCGTCACCATCTCTTCGCCGTCGACGGTCACCGTGAACGACTCGTAGTCGCTCGGAATCGAGACGACGGCGTCCATCGTCGTTCGCGGCGTGCAGTCGTCTGACGAGGGTTTCTCGTCTTCGGGAGTCGTGGTCAGTCGGTATACGTAGACGCCGGATTCGGGAGTATCGACGGTTCCGTCGATTCGAACACCCGTCGTCTCGTGCGTGAACGTTCGGTTGAACGCGAACGTCGTCTGGTCGCCTGCGGGCACCCGAACAATCCACGACGAGGGAGCAGTCTCGTCGGGGGCGAGACACCCGGCCGCAGCGGCTATCGACGACGTTGGAGAGGTTGTCGTCTCGGTGGGTGTGACGAAGGCGACGCCGGCACCACCGAGGACGACACCGACGAGGAAGACAGCGACGAGTGCCGCTGTCGAGTAGGAAGGCATACGTAATCTGACGATTCGGAAGAAAATAATAACAGAGTGAGATACGATATCGCGAGTCTAGCCGAGACTGCCCTCCATCTCGAGTTCGACCAGTCGGTTGAGTTCGACGGCGTACTCGATTGGGAGTTCTTTCGTGATGGGTTCGATGAACCCGGAGACGATCAGCTGCTTCGCTTCTTCGTCGTCGAGGCCGCGTGACTGGAGGTAGAAGATGTCTTCGTCGCCGATTCTCCCGACGGTTGCCTCGTGGGCAACGTCGACTTTGTTCTCGTGGATTTCGATGTGCGGCATCGTGTCCGAGGTGGAGTCGTTGTCGAACATCAGCGCGTCACACTCGACAGAACACGACGAGTCCGTCGACCCGTGTGCGATGCGGACCAGTCCACGGTAGTTGGTTCGGCCACCACCTCGCGAGATAGACTTCGAGACGATCGTGGACTTCGTCTCAGGGGCGTTGTGGTAAACTTTCGCGCCGGTGTCGATGTTCTGTCCCGCGCTGGCGAAGGCGATGGTGATGTGGTTGTCCGACGCACCGCGTCCGTTGAGAATCGTCGCGGGGTAGAGCATCGTGACTTTCGAGCCCATCGACCCCGAAATCCACTCCATTCGGCCGTGTGCACCGACGATTGCGCGCTTGGTGTTGAGGTTGTACGTGTTCTTCGACCAGTTCTGGACGGTCGAATACTGCACGTGTGCGCCCTCTTTGACGAACACTTCGACACACCCGGAGTGGAGGTTGAACGCCGAGTACTTGGGTGCGGAACAGCCCTCGATGTAGTGAACTTCGGAGTTCTTCTCCGCGATGATGAGCGTGTGTTCGAACTGGCCCATCCCGGCGGAGTTCATGCGGAAGTACGCCTGCACAGGCATGTCGACGGTGACGCCCTCGGGGACGTAGACGAACGACCCGCCGGACCAGATGGCACCGTGGAGTGCAGCGAACTTGTTGTCGCTCGGCGGCACACACTTCGTCATGAAGTACTCCTCGACCAGGTCGGGGTGTTCGCGGACGGCTTTGTCCATATCCATGAAGATGACGCCCTCGTTTTCCCACTCCTCGCGCATGTTCTGGTAGACGATTTCAGACTCGTACTGGGCACCGACGCCGGAGAGCGCGTTCTTCTCGGCTTCTGGAATCCCGAGTTTGTCGAACGTGTCTTTGATATCCTCGGGCAGGTCGTTCCAGTCGCGAACGCCACCCCGCACTTCCACGTCGGGCCGGATGTACGGGACGATGATGTCGACGTCTACTTCTGAGAGGTCGGGTTGCCCCGGCCACCCAGTCGGCATCGGCATCGCCTTGAACATCCGCAGGGCGCGGAGGCGGCGCTCCAGCATCCACTCCGGTTCACCCTTATCCGCAGAGATGACTCGGACGGTCTCTTCGTTGAGCCCTTTTTCGGCCACGAACGCGGCCTTCTGTTCCTTCTTGAAGTCGAACCGGGTTTGAACGTCCGCCTCCTCGAAGTGCTGCTCCTCTCGGGAACTCATAACGTCTAGAGAGGGGTTCCCAGTGGATATGAGGGTGCCCCTCAACAGCTACCTCGCCAGACAATCGTGCGACGATGAGTAGCACGACGACCAGAATGTTTCTGAGTTGGTTAGTGGCTGTTTCGACACCGGCGCGTCGGTTCACAGTTGATGACAACGATTTAATCACTATCCGGCTCACAATATAGTCAGCGAACAATCACAATCTCCATCTCCGCACTTACACACAAACATACAATTAATAACAATTAATCTACACATACTCACTTACCAACCTGTTGTATCCTGATTATGCGATAGTAGGTAGCTGTGGTAGGGGGGTGTAGAGAGTACAAATCGCTAGTGGAGACACTATCAAAATCGAGACAATTCAAGATGGGAGAACCAAAACGGAATCCAGACGAGACAGGAGAGACAGACGAAAAATCAACACGCGGATACGTTCCAATCACACGACGGAACGTGATGAAGTCCGTCGGAGCAGTCGGTGTCCTCGGCGGGTATGCTGGGACGGCGGGGGCGTCGGTACAGGAGTGTAGTTGTGAGGAACTTGGCGGTGGGTCGAGTGCGTGCTTTACCACCTCCGACGACGACCCGTGTGAGTACTGTAAAATTGACGACAGCGTACTCGGGGTCGGTCAGACGTGTACCGTCCCGGGGACGAGTATCACCGTCACGCGCGTAGACTCAAGCTGTATCAGTTGGACTGATTCTGCTGGAGAAGTCGAAGATATCGCACTCAAGGCAGGCTCAGGGGATGGGCAATGTACGTATCTATCCGCTGCTGTCGATGGGAAACTTTGTACGCAAGATGGCAAGGACATCAGCCACATCACGGTCAAACACAGCTGTGATGGCGGCAACGGTGGTCCCACACCGACCGGTGAAACCCTGAACTGCACGCTCGCAGAGGTGGATGTTACGGGCCTCGACCCGAACGAAGAGGTCACGCTCACGGTCAGTTTCCACGACTGCTCAGATTACTCGGAGTCGTTCACTGCTGACGGTGCTGGAGCGGTTACCGCCAGTATCGACCTGACCAGCGTGGGCAGATGTTACTGCACGCCCACGTCGATGACGTTGACAGGAACGTCGAGTGGAACCATCGTCGACGGCTACACCTCGGACCTCCCGACGGGGTTCTGTGAACCCACGGTCGAAGCCAGCGGCACCTGCAGCACGGTCACCGCGAAAGTCACCGACGGTTTCATCACTGGATGTCCAATCAAGGCGACGTTGTCCTTCGTCGAAGACGACTGCGGCACGAAGGAACACACCTTCAACAGCGCCGGAAGCTACGACTTCGACGTTCCGTGCTACTGCACGCCGAAAGAAGTCGTCTTCACGTACGACGGTGGGTCCCAGACAGTCGACGTAGCGCCGTCCGATGGCCCGTGTGGTGTCACGCTGACCAGGGTTGCCGCCGACTGCAAGACGGTCAGAGTCACGGGCACTGGCGTCCCCGGATGCCCGGTCACAGTCAAAGTCGCTGCTGACTGTGATATCACACCGAAAACAGTCAATGCGAACGACAGCGGTACCTGGTCTGTGACGTTCGACGTCCCGTGCTACTGCACGCCAACCGGCGTCAGGGTGTACAAGGGAAGCAGAGCCACCGGCACACCCGTCGCTTCCCAGCGTGTCACCGTCTCCAACTGTGGCATCACTGCGAACAGACCAGTTGTCGACTGCCAGACGGTCAAAATCTCTGGCACCGGCGTCCCCGGATGCCCGGTCACAGTCGCAGCCACGTTCGATGCCTGCAAGTTGACATCGACGACCGTCAGAACGAACGACAGCGGTGCGTGGTCTGCCACGCTCACGGTCCCGTGCTACTGCACGCCAGAGAAGATCCTCGTGTACGAGGGAGACAGAGTCACCGACTCACCGGCGGCGTACTCCTTCGACGCACCCGGTGACCTCGACTGCAAACCGGACTTCGATGCGACGTTCTACTGCGACGCAGTGGACGTGAAGGCAACCGGACTCCGTGCCGATTGCCGCCCAGTCACGGCGACAGTGACGACGAAAGCTGACCCCGAAGGAACGGGCATCAGTCCGACGTGCAACGGCACGTACACCGTCGAGTTAACCGCTGCGAGCCCGGCGAAGACGATCGACCTCTCTGGGCTGCCATGTGGCTGTGAACCCGAGAAGGTCGTCTTCAGCTTCGGCGACAGATTCCTCGGCGAACTCACTGCTGGTGACCTCAACTGCATCTGTGACACCTACAGAGACGTCTGCAAGTTCGAGTGGTACGACGACGACCAGAACGAGATTCTGTTCAACAAGTGGCTCAGCTGCAACGGCGGACAGGTCAAGTTCACCAACCCGACCTACAAGGACGGAAACGAACTCGTCTGCTTCGACTTCGAATCGACCTTCCCGGTCACCGAAGTGTTCGTGAAGGGTGGCGGTGGCAAGGACGCCGGTAACACCTACACGTGGCCGTGTGGAACGACCGACTCCAACACTGCGCCGTCGAAGTCGGTGGGACCGAATGGCTCGATAACGTGGACTGGAAGCCTCTGTTCGAACCTGCACCCGAATAACGGCAAGCAGACTGCGGTCAGTCACGTGACCTTCCGCGTCTGTGACGAAGACCTCGACACCCGCCCCACGAACGGCTAGTCGAGTGAACCACCGCGAGAACACGAGATAGTGTCTCTCGCACGCAACTTTATCGGTTTCAACGACGAACTAGAGACGAACTCGTACAATTAGATAACATGACACGTTTAGCAATCGTAGACCGGTTCCGCCAACCCGAATACACCGGCGAGAACCGATGTATGCCCTGCACAATCGTCAACGTGGCAATCGCTGCCGTCGTGAGCATCGCGCTCGGATTCGTGTGGGCACCCCTCGTCGTCGCCTCGTTCGCCCTCTTCGCGGCGGTCATCTACACCCGCGGCTATCTCGTTCCGGGGACGCCGACGCTCACCAAGACGTACCTCCCCGACAGCGTGCTCCGCTGGTTCGACAAGGAACCCGAACCCGCTTTCGCCGTGAATCTCGACAACAGCACGGAGTTCGATATCGAATCGGTGTTACAGAACACCGGCGCGCTCGAACCGTGCGAAGATCTCGAAGACCTGTGTCTGACCGCAGACTTCGAGTCCGACTGGATGCGCGAAATCGAGCGGACCGACGAGTCGTTGATGTACAAGCGACTGGCCGCGATAGTCGGCGTCGACGAGTCAGCCCTCTGGCTGGAGGAAATCGGCGAGTGGTACACGGCCACCGTCGATAGCACGCAGCTCGGCCGCTGGGAATCGCAGGCGGCACTGGTTGCCGACCTCGCCGCCGACGCGGTGCTCGCGACCCGCGTCACAGATTGGACCGACCTCAGCGTCGACCAGCGAAGTGCGCTCTCGCGAGGCCTTCGTATCTACCTCGAAACCTGTCCGAACTGCGGCGGGACTGTCTCGTTCGCCCAGGAGACACGAGAGTCGTGCTGTCGGTCGTGGGACGTGCTCGTCACGCGATGTGAGGACTGCGACACGCAACTGTTCCAGGTCGAATCCGCGATGCTCGAAGAAGACGTCGCCTGAGGCTCGGGTGCTGGACTTCGCAGCCCAGGTACTGGACTCTGCAGTTTCGGAGTCCGGACGACCCCTTAGGACGTGACGGACGCAGTTTGCACTGCACTTCGGCCGCCGCTGTCGGTGACTGTCACTCGAACATCGAAGGTAGCCGATCCGACTTTTTTGAGTTTGAACGTGTCAGACCCGGTCGCACTGCCTCCGCTGACCGACGAGCGTGTCGATGCGACCACGAACCCGCGACTGTCGAGGACGTCCACTGCAACGGCAGAGAGGTCACCGTCGACGTCCGCGACGCTCCAGTTTGCAGTTATCTCCGCGTGCGGGTCACGCTTGCCCGCTTCGCTGACGGAGTAGGATTCGACGGTCGGTGCCGACGGTTCCGACGGTTCCGACGGAGTTGCATCGGTCGTGAATACTATCGCACTGGCAGTGTCGGTGTCGCCGTCACTCGCGGTGGCGACTGCTCGGAATTCGTACTCGGTGTCGCTGGCGAGGCCAGACACAGATTCGCTGAACGCACCGGTGGAACTCAGCGACTGGCCACTCGTCGTGTTCGGGAAGCCACTGCCGCGTTCGCCCCACTCGAAGGCGACATCCGCGGAACTTGCGCCACCGAGGTCCGAGAGCGTCCCGTTGAGCGTCGCCGTCGACTCACCAACGCTCGTCGGGGAGTCTGTCGAGACGACCACGCCGGGATCCACCGTCGTCTGGAACGTTGATATTTGACCAGTATCCGAGTCACCGTCGCTCGCGGTCGCGATTGCCCGGAATTCGTAGGTAACGCCGCTTTCGAGGCCACTCAGAGACTCACTGAACGCTCCCGTAGACGAGCGTGTCTGCGTATCCGTCTGTGTCCACGACGAGGTTCCTCCCTGCCGGTAGTCGAACGAGACGGTTGCTGATTCTGCCCCACCGAGGTCCGAAAGCGACCCATTCAGTGTCACTATCGTCTCTCCGACATCTGTTGCAGACCCCGTCGAGACGACGACACTGGGGTCGGTTGTCGTCTCGAACGTCGATATTTGACCCGTATCCGAGTCCCCGTCGCTCGCGGTCGCGACTGCTCTGAACTCGTAGGCGACGCCGCTTTCGAGACCGCTCACGGTTTCGGTGAACCCGCCCGTCGACGACTTGGTCTGTCCTTGCGTCGAAGCCCACGACGAGGCTCCCTGCTGTCGATAGTCGAACGAGACAGTCGCTGATTCTGCGCCACCGAGGTCCGAAACCGCCCCGTTCAGCGTCGCTTCCGTCTCGGTGATGCCTGTCGCTGTGTCTGTCGTGACGGTAATCGACGTATCAGGTGCGTCGCTCGACCCAAGTGCTGCTTCGACGTCGACGAGGCCGTACCCCTGGGCAGTGCTTGGGAGGCCGACGTCTTCTGCCGTCTCCCGAAGTCGTGTCCGTGCCTCGGTGTTCGAGTAGCCAGTCGCCATCAGGTGGCCACCCGCTGCGGCGACGTGTGGGCACGCCATCGAGGTGCCGGAGAAGTACTGGTAGCCATCGATGACGGTCGAGTAGATGTAGGTTCCCGGGGCGATGAGTTCGACTTCGGGCCCGGACGAGGAAAACGACGACAGGTCGTCGTCCATCCCCAATGAACTCACTGCAATCACTGTCGAGTAGGCTGCAGGGTACAGGACACAGTCTGTACAGGGACCGTCGTTTCCGGCAGCAGCGACCAACAATACGCCGTTGTCGTAGGCGTACTGGCAGGCGTCTCGGAGGGTGCTGGACGCCGATGTCGCGCCGAAACTCATGCTCGCGACGTCGTAGCCGCGCTCGACGACCCACATGAGGCCATCGACGACGCCTGACCACGTTCCAGCGCCATAGCGTCCGAGGACCTTGACAGCGTGAATCGTTCCTTCTGTGGTGACGCCGATGGTTCCCTCGGTGTTGTCGACTGCGCCGACGATACCCGCACAGTGGGTTCCGTGGTCGTTATCGTCGTCCCACGCGGTCGTACAGCCAGAGCGACACGATTCGACGGCGTATCCGTCGCCGAGGTTGGCTTGCAAGTCTGGGTGGTCGGCGTCGATGCCAGTGTCGAGGATTGCGACGTGCGCGCCAGCACCGGTCTGGCCCGCGCTGTGCGCGACGTCCGCATCGATTCGGTCGACTCCCCACGGGAGTTCCTCACCGATGGCTTCGACGGCCCCGTCCGGTTCGACGTATCGGACGTCGGCGTGGGCAGCGAGGGCGTCGAGGGCTTGCTGGGAGAATCTTCCCGAGACCGCAAATCCGATATCGCCGAAGTCGAATTCGCGTTCGACCGCGTTTGCGCTCGCTCGGGCGGCCCGAACACCCTTCTTCGAGCGGGTTCCGACGATGTATCTCCCCGGCGGTTGTTGTCCTGTTACCTCACCTGCGAGACCGACACCTGCGAGACCGGTCCCGACTGTACGGAGAACAGTTCGACGAGAGACGTTCAGGTTATCGAGACGTTCGTTCACGGCCGAACGAGCGGAAGACAGATATATAAATTACTCTGAAAATGTAGATAGAATTAATTTAAAGATTAGTTATATGTTCTAGTGTGTTCTAGTGAATACTAGTACTGATGTTTCTGGAATAATTCGACGACACGACACACATGTCGTGAGTCCCCCGATACGACACACCCGCCGTGAATCCGACGACACGACACGCCTGCCGTGGCCACTCACCCGTGAGGATTTACCCGACTGCCGACCTTCTAACAGCTATGAGCAAAGCTCGGTTCGAGTTGTACACCGACATCGATGGCGAGTACAGGTGGCGTCTCGTCCACGACAACGGAAATATTCTCGCCGACTCCGGCGAAGGCTACGCGTCGAAACAGAAGGCAAAACAGGGCATCGAGAGCGTGAAACGCAACGTTCCAGAGGCCTCCGTCGTCGAGAAGTGATGTCGAGACGGTGGATTCGTGACGTGAACCCCACACCGCTGCCGGGTGTGGAGGCTTTTTCCGCCTCCGGTTCCGACCACTTGGTAATGACGAACGTCGCCCTCTCGAAGGAGGTAGTCGTCCGATGAACCGAAACGACAAACAAGCCTACGACCGCGGCACCTCGCTGTTCTCCCCAGACGGCCGTATCTATCAGGTCGAGTACGCCCGCGAGGCCGTCAAACGTGGCGCACCGGTCGTTGGTGTTCGAACGACAGACGGTGTCGTCCTCGTCGGCCAGCGGTCTGCACCATCGTCGCTCATGGAGACCAAGAGTATCGAGAAGATTCACAAACTCGACGACCGTCTGGGTGCTGCCAGTGCCGGCCACGTCGCCGACGCGCGCAAACTCATCGATTTCGCCCGAACGACCGCACAGCGTGAGCGACTCCGCTACGGCGAGCCAATCGCCGTCGAAGTGCTCACGAAGGCTCTCACGGACAACATCCAGGAGAGCACCCAGTCCGGTGGCACTCGCCCGTTCGGCGCGTCGCTCCTCATCGGCGGTGTCCAGAACGGGGACGCACGTCTCTTTGCGACCGACCCGTCTGGGACGCCGCAGGAGTGGAAGGCAGTCGCCATCGGCGGCCTCCGCAACGACATTCAGGAAGCACTCGAAGCGGGCTACACCGACGACCTGACGCTCGACGACGGACTCGCACTCGCGCTGTCGGCGCTTCGAGCGGCCAACGACGAACTCACCGCCGAAGAAGTAAACGCGGTCACCCTCTCCGAAGCGGGCTACACCGAACTCGGCGAAGACGAACTGGCCGAAGCGTTTGCCGACGCCGCCCCCGACGAAGCCGACGGCGACGAGGCGTAGATGCAGACCGGGTCCGAGGCGACGCTGGACCGCATCGCCATCTACCCAGTGAAGTCACTCGACCCAGAGGTCGTCGAACGCGCGGATATCGTCGAAAACGGCGCGCTCGCCGGCGACCGAGCGTACGCCATCTTCGACGGCGATGGGAACTACGTCAACGGAAAACGAGAGCGAGCACTCTTCCGAATCCGAAGTTCCGTCTCACTCGACGACGGGACGATTCGGCTCACTGCACCCGGTCGTGACGACTACGAAGGTCCAATCGACGATGCAGACGACTGGCTCTCGGCGTACCTCGGCTATCCAGTCAAACTCCGACACGACCCCGCAGGCGGATTCCCCGACGACACCACTGCCAGCGGACCAACCGTCATCTCGACGGCGACGATCGAAGCAGTCGCATCGTGGTACGACGACATCGATACCGCAGAGATGCGTCGCCGGCTGCGCCCGAACCTCGAACTCGACGCGCCCGACCCATTCTGGGAAGACCACCTGTTCGACCGGCGAGCGACACGCGTCGAGTTCACCGTCGGGGGCGTCTCGTTCGAAGGAGTCAATCCCTGTCAGCGCTGTGCCGTTCCGACTCGCAACCCCGACACCGGGTCCGAGACACCGCGATTCCGTGAGACGTTCGTAACGAAGCGTCGTGAGACGCTCCCCTCGTGGTCCGGTGGCGACTGGTTCGACCACGACTTCCGCGTCATGGTCAACACAGTCGTCTCCGAGTCGTCGTGGGGGGAGACGCTCACCGTCGGCGACACGGCCGTCGTCGGTGACGTCGTCACAGACTGAACAGGCCTGTTCTTATCGTCTGCAAGCCCTGCTCTTATCGTCTGCAAGCCCTGCTCTTCTCGCCCGCTGGCTCCGTTCTTACCACCCGCTGAACTTGTCGCGTCGGTAGAGGTCGAGTTCGCTGACGGTCGAATCGTCCTGCAACGCCGCGAACTGAATCGCGTTCGCAATCTCTTCTGGTTCGGTGACTTCGCCCGCCTCGAACCTGACTTCGAACGATTCGCCGTCTTCCGACCCAAATTCGGTTCGTACCTCACTCGGGTTGACGACGGTGATACCGATACCGGCGTCGCCGACCTGTCCTTCGAGACTGTGGGCGAATCCTCGAACCCACCACTTCGACGCGGCGTACACCGGGTTGAACGGCCGTGGATACTGGCCGGCGAAACTCCCGACGAAGACGAGGTTTCCTGCCGTCTCCCGGAGGTGCGGCAACGCGGCCCGCGAGATGTAGAAGACGCCGTCGACGTTCGTATCCATCATCTGTCGGTACTCGGCGGTCGTCATCGACTCCACGTCCGACCCTCGACCGAGGCCGGCGTTGTTGACGACGACGTCGAGTCGGCCGAACTCCTCGATGGTCTGGTCGAACGCTGCCTCGACGGCGTCTTCGTCGCGCACGTCTGTGGGCACGACGAGCGTTTCGACGCCGTGTTCGGATTCGACGGCTTCTGCGATGCTGAGCAATCGGTCTTCTCGCCGAGCGAGGAGAACGAGGTTCGCGCCCACGTCCGCGAGCGCGTGTGCTGTCGCTTCGCCGATGCCTGCGCTCGCGCCGGTGACGAGTGCAACCCTGTCTGTGAGATTCTCGCGCATGTGTGACGATGTGACGGGCACGACAATCAACGGTTCCCTCGGTGTGGCACGTTGCCGCCACTTTCACCCGCGATGTCCACACCGGGGGCCCCCCGACCACACCAGCGTCTTTACATCGTCCCGCTTGGTTGAGGGAGATATGTTCACACTCACCGGCGGTCGAGTCGTCGACGCCGATGGTTCCCGCGACGCCAACGTCGTCGTCGACGACTCGGCGGGCCGAATCGAGTCGGTCGGAGACGACGTCGAAGGTGAGACACGCGACATCTCTGGGAAAATCGTCGCACCCGGCCTCATCGACGCACACGTCCACCTGATGATGGATGGCCGCCCTGACGTCGCGTCGTACCAACGCGAGTCGGTCGAACGCGCGTGTTTCCGCGCGACTGCCAGCCTTCGGCAGACACTCGAAGCAGGCGTCACGACGGTCCGTGACCTCGGGTCGTCGGGGAATCTCGCGACGAGTGCGAAAGCCGCCGTTGCCGATGGCGACGTCCCTGGTCCGCGCGTTCTCGCCGCCGGTGAGAACGTCGTCATGACCGGCGGCCACGGCCACTGGTTCGGCCGGGAAGCGGACGGCCCAGACGAAGTCCGAAAAGCCGCCCGAGAGCAACTCAAACGCGGCGCAGACGTCGTCAAGTGCATGGCGACTGGCGGCGTTCTCACTGAAGGTGCTGTCACCGGCGCGCCCGAACTCACCGAAGAAGAGATGCGTGCACTCGTCGAGGCAGCGAGTGCAAAAGGCATCCCGACAGCGGCCCACGCCCACGGTGAACGTGGCATCAAAAACGCCGCCCGAGCCGGCATCTCCAGCATCGAACACGGGATGTTCATGGACGAAGAGGCGGCGTCCCTCCTCGTCGAACACGACACCTTCTGGGTGCCGACGGCGTCCGCAGTTCGCGAGATTGTCGAGCACGGAACCGAGGCAGGTATTCCAGCAGAGGCCGTCGCAAAAGCCGATGATGCCGCCGAGCGATTCGAAGTCGCGTGGGAACACGCGCTCGACGCCGGCGTGAAGATCGCGATGGGCACCGACGCCGGGACGCCGTTCAACGACCACGGCCAGAATGCGCTCCGCGAGATGGAACTGATGGTCGAATACGGGCTCTCGCCCGCCGAAACACTCGAAGCGGCGACGGTCAGCGCCGCCGACTTACTCGGATTGGACGACGTCGGGAAGGTCTCTGCGGGCTACGTCGCCGACCTCGTCGTCCTCGACGCCGACCCGACCGAAGATGCAACTGCGTGGCGAACGGCCGAGCAGGTGTATCGCGCTGGTTCGAAAGTGGTCTAATCGCAATACGGCAGTGGGTGTCACGGCCCCTGAGAAACGACAACCTTTTAGGAAACCACGCGATAACACAGAGTGTACCAACGTGCTCTGTTGGTGTAGTCCGGCCAATCATATCACCCTCTCACGGTGATGACCAGGGTTCGAATCCCTGACGGAGCACTTCTCTGACGAACTATCTTCCAAGCGACCGCTGCGCGTGTCGCTTGGACTGTGAGTCCGTGTGTGCGGAGGAAGGGATTCGAATCAGGGAGCGACTGCAAGGAGCGACCGTGGTTCACACGAGCGAAGCGAGTGTGGGCACGTGCAGGAACTGCATAGCGTTCGAATCCCAAGCAGGGAAACTCGTAAGTAGCTATCGTCCTTCACCCAGTGACCGACACTGGAACATCCGATTTGAGGATGACCGTCTGCGTGACGCTTCCGAAGACGGCTTTTCCGGCGGGCGAGCGCTTTCGTCCGCCCATCACGACGTGGTCGACGTCCATCTCGTCGACCAAGTCGAGGATGCCGTCTTCTGGTGGGGCACTCGCCTCAGCGATGGTGATACTCACGTCGTGGGCTTCCAGGTGTTCTCTCGCTCGATTCACGGTTCCGACGCGGGTTGGCGTCTGCATCGCTGGCGGGGCAGTTTTCTCTTCGCCTCGGAGTACGTGTGTCAGCACGACTTCGACTTCTGATAGGTCGTACGGTTGGTCGGTGACGAACCGCGCCTGTCGAAGCGCGCGGTCGTCGTCGTTGCCGATTGGAACGAGTACGCGGTACATACTGTAACGTGGTATCCGTAATCCCGTGCTTCGGTACCCACGAAACCGGGGGTGGTTTTTACTCCCTGACGGAACATCGGTCGACACCCAGTTCCGCAGGTATTTCACTACGGCGCAACTATCCAAACGAGGATGTTACTCGCCGGAACGGTGGTTGCGGACGCGACCACCATCATCGAAGACGGTGCAGTGGTCACAGTGGACGACCACATCGTTGCAGTCGGTGACAGCGCGTCACTCGCCGAGACGTACCCCTCCCACGAGCGACGTGAGTTGGACATCATCGCGCCGGGACTCGTCGGCGGGCACGTTCACTCCGTCCAGTCGCTCGGACGCGGTATCGCAGACGATGCCTCGCTGCTCGACTGGTTGTTCGACCACGTCCTCCCGATGGAAGCCGGCCTCGACGCCGACGGGATGCGTGTCGCCGCGGAACTGGGCTATCTCGAATGTATCGAGTCGGGGACGACGACGGTCATCGACCATCTCTCGGTTCGACACGCCGACCAGGCCTTCGACGCAGCAGGCGCGATGGGTATCCGTGGCCGAATCGGGAAGGTGTTGATGGACGCGAACTCGCCCGACGACTTGCAAGAAGACACCGATGCGGCACTCGCCGAGTCCGAACGACTCATCGAGCGCTATCACGACTCGTTCGACGGCCGTCTCCAGTACGCGGTCACGCCGCGCTTTGCCATCACCTGCTCAGAGGAGTGTCTTCGTGGCGTGCGCGAGCTCGTCGATGCGCACGACGGGGTTCGAATCCACACGCACGCGAGCGAGAACCGAGACGAGGTTGCAACCGTCGAAGCGAAGACCGGGATGCGCAATATCCACTGGTTAGACGAAGTCGGCATCACCGGCGAGGATGTCGTCCTCGCCCACTGTGTCCACACAGACGAGAGCGAACGTGAGGTGCTCGCAGAGACTGGGACGCACGTCACCTACTGCCCGTCGTCGAACATGAAACTCGCGTCGGGTATCGCACCAATCTCGGACTACCTCGAACGCGGTATCAACGTCGCCCTCGGGAACGATGGCCCGCCGTGTAACAACACGCTCGACCCATTCACGGAGATGCGACAGGCCAGTCTCCTCCAGAAAGTCGACTCACTCGACCCGACGAACACACCTGCTGCGACGGTCTTCCAGATGGCGACGCGAAACGGTGCGAAGGCCGCCGGATTCGACCGCGTCGGCTGTCTCCGTGAGGGGTGGAAAGCAGATATCGTCGGCCTCACGACCGACGTGACGCGCGCGACACCGCTTCACGACGTACTCTCACATCTCGTCTTTTCGGCCCACGGCGACGACGTGGTCTTCACCATGGTCGATGGCGAGGTTCTCTACGACGACGGGCAACACGTTCGGGCAGATGCGGACGATATCCGCCGCCGGGCACGAGCGTACGCTGCGACCATCGAGTCGGTCGCACCAGAGAACTGACGCGCTGCGTTCGTCTGCGACCACTCCGTTCTACCCCTGCGACCGCTTCTTTCCTTCCTCTGCGACCACTCCGTTCCACCCCTGCGGCCGCTTCGTCCCTGCCTTCATCGTCGCATCTATCACTCCGCACGACGCCACCCTCTGTATGGCCGTTCGCCTCCGCGCCGCGACGGAGTCTGACCTCTCTGCCATCCGCGCTATCTACGAACCCTTCGTCGAAGAGACTGCGATTACGTTCGCGACTGACCCGCCGAGCATCGGAGACCTCGAAACCAAACTCCGAAAAAAGACACATCACCCGTGGTTGGTCTGTGAAATCGACGGGTCGGTCGTCGGATACGCCTACGCCGGCCCCATTCGCGAGCGCGACGCCTACCGATGGGCGGTCGAAACGTCGATTTACGTCGACCCCGACTTCCAGCGCCGTGGTGTCGCTCGCGGGTTGTACACAGCACTGTTGGAGATTCTCGAACGACAGGGCTACGTCGTCGCGTACGCCGTCATCACGACGCCGAACCCACCCAGCATCGCATTTCACGAATCGTTCGGATTCGAACGCGCAGGTGTCTTCGACCGCATGGGCTACAAACACGGATCGTGGCACGATGTCGAGTGGTGGTCCCTCGAACTGCGTCAACACCCCGACGACCCGGACGACCCACTCTCGGTGGCGACAGCACAGACTCGTCAGTGGTGGAACGAAGCGCTTGCGCGCGGTGTCGATGTAATCGACGACACCACACAGTAGTTCCGAGTTACGAGTACAACGTCGTCGGTAGACTCGGCGGCACGGTACGCTCGTCTCGGTGGGACGTTACGCTCGTGCCTCGGCCGACTCGCTTTCTGCGTCAGGTTCGTCGGCGTCGCTGTCGCTATCGCTGCCGGTAGTTCCCGCCCGTTCGAGGACGTAGCGTTCGACAGCGGCAGACAGCATCGACTGCCAGTCGTCGAACTCGGTGTGTGAATCAACGTATCGGTCCCACTTGTGGGTCGGAATGGACTCGAAGGACTCCTGGTCGGAGACTTCGAACTCACTGTCGTCGACGAATCTGTCGATAGATGTCGAATCTGTATGTGACTCGACCCACGTTGGTGGAAACAAGTCTGCGAGCGTCACTTCACCGCCGAGACCCCCAATCTCGACATCGAGTGACCCTGCTGACGGTTCTGCCTCACCCATACAGGGCCCCTGAATCCCCGTGTATAACCGTGTTGCGGTTGCGTCTCGTGAAGGTCAGTTTGTCGAGATGATTTCGACCACGTCGCGGTGTGCGAGTTCGTGGTCAGAGCCGATCTGTCGCTTCGAGTGGCAGTCGATTCCGTGGAGGAGTCCGTCGCCGATGTCGGAGTGGAGGTGGTACGCGAAGTCCTCCGTGGTCGACCCTTCGGGGAGGATGAAGCAGTCTCGGAAGACCCCCTGCGAGTCGGACTTCCCGTTCGCACTGCCGGGGAAGATGGCAATCGCACCCATCACGTCGAACAGCGCCATCTCGAGGGACTGCTGGACGCCCGTGCCACCGTATTCGCCGATGAACTCACGAATCTGTTCGAGGCCCGCTTCCTGCTCGTCGCTCACGTCGCCGACGATTTCGAAGTCGTCCGCGCCGGGCTGGTAGTCGACGACACCACCTTCGTCGGCGTTCTTCAGTGCCTTCTCCGCGTGCGCGCTCGTCGGCGTGAAGGTGAGGTGGGCGTAGTCGGGGTCGGACGTTATCTCCTCGTAGTTTTCCTGTGAGGCCGGTTTGTCCATCTTGTTGGCCGCGATGATTATCGGCTTGGTTCGCTTGCGAATCTCGCGGGCGAGCGCTTCTTTGTCCTCGTCGTCCCACTCGTCGGGGTCGAGACCGATGTCCAGCGAGAGGATGACCTGTTTGATCTCGTCTTTGTTCGTCTTGAACGCGGACATCTGCTCTGCGAGGTCGACTTCGATATCTTTCTCCTCGCCGTGGTAGCCAGAGCGGTATCGGTCGATACCCTTCTCGAGGATGCCGAGATACCACATGTCGAGTTCGTTCTCGAGGAAGTCGATGTCTTCGCGCGGGTCGTGACCCTTGGTGGCCTCGCCTTCGATGTCCGTCTCACCGGAGAAGTCGACCACGTGGACCAGTACGTCTGCCTCGTTGAGGTCGGTCAGGAACTGGTTTCCGAGGCCCTTGCCCTCGTGCGCACCGGGGATGAGTCCCGCAACGTCGACGAGTTTGACAGGGACGAACCGCATTCCGTCGTCACAGTAGCCAACCGAGGGCGTACACGATTCGTCGAACTCCGGGGCCGCACACTCGACGCGAACGTACGCTTCACCGATGGACGGGTCGATCGTCGTGAAGGGATACGCGCCTTCCGGCACGTCGTTCATCGTCGCCGCATTGAAGAAACTGGATTTCCCGACGGACGGTTTTCCGACGAGACCGATCTTGTAACTCATTCGTTGGTCGGACTGCCGAGTCGAACGCTAATAACGGTTCGACGTTCGTTCGTCCTTTGCGTGGAATTATCACACTCACAGGGCCGTAACTGGTGGTTCTGGGGATGCAACTCGGGGGGTAGTTCCCCACTGATGGGTCTGTAACTCCACGTAACCGTGAGACTGGCCTCCCACCGAGGTCACAATTCTCTGTCGTCCAGTCACGTTTCCCTGTCGTCCGGTCACAGTTCTCTGCCGTCCAGTCACGTTTCCCTGTCGTCCGGTCACAGTTCTCTGTGTTCGGTGCATCTTTGTCCTCACGTCTCCGACACCCGCCAATGACCGATTCGGACGAGATGCCTGCGGCGGATGCGACGACGGCCGACGAGACACAGGGGGCAGACACCTTCGGCGTCGGTATCCACGTCACGGAGACCGAACTTCGATTCGTGGTCAACGTTCCGTCCGACATCGACTCCGGATGGACGGACCCCGACGCGTTCCAGCAACTCGTCGAACAAATCACGTGGCGCACACTCGACCAACAGGAAGTCCTCAGTACCATCGCCTCGAAGGCCCCCGACGGTGAGACAGTGTTCCTCGGCACGGTGACGCTCCGCCCCGACGAAACACTCGTCGACCACACGCTTCGGACGCCGTCGTTCGAAACGGCCTGAGTTCAAATTCGACACTCGTGAGCGACTCCGAACTGACGACCGAAACGGCGATTCGAGCGATGCAAGATACAGCGCTCTCGCAAGGACTCGCAGACGAGCGCAACGCGAGACAGTCGTTCGCCCTCGCGGGTGCGCTGGAGACGGCCAGACAGGAATCGACGACTGCGACGTTCGATAGTGGCGGTGTCACGCTCGCAGCGTCGCTCGCGTTCGTCTCGACGGTGTTCGCCGAACGGCGACTTCGCGATTCGCTTCGCTCTGCAGTCCGTGCCACCGACGACTCGGCGTGGTATCCGAGCGGTGCACCCGCACGCGTCGACGACGAACTCGTGGTCGTCGGCGCAACCCTCGCAGTCGAGCGATTCGACGTTTCAGCGGCGAGAGTTAGCACCCTTGGCGATGTCGACGCTGAAAAGATAGATTCGACCGAGTGACCGGTCACCTACTCGTCGCGTACCGCTTCGACAGCGGCGTCGCTCGGGTTCACGTGGGGTTCGAGAAAAGATTCGGTCGAAGAGAAAGCGTTAGTCGTTCCCGCTGCCCTGTCCCTTGTTCGACTTGTCCTTGTCCGTGCCGTTGTTCTTGGACTCGTCGTCTTCTTCGGAGTCGTCCTCGGTGTCTTCTGCGTCAGCGTCCTTCTTCGCGTGGTCCGGTGGACCCTGCTCGCCTTTGTCCTTCTTTCCAGCGTGGTCTGGACGTTTCTCGTCCGCCTTACCGGGGTTGTGCTCGGTCACGAACTCCGAGACTTTCTGTCCCATCGGACCCTCGATGGTGTTCTGCTTGAGACGCTCGATGAACTTGGTGACGAGCGCACCGAATGGGTCGTCTTCCGCGACTTCACCGTCGAAGGTGACCGTCTTCGAGACGGTGTCGCCCTCGTACTCGGCGGTGACTTCGATCGTCGTGTTGTTCTGGAGTGGAGCGGCGAGGTCGACCGTCCCGTTCTCGTCGGTCTCGTAGTCGCCAGCATCCGTGTAGTCACCGGTGACGGTGACGTTCGCATCCTCGACGGGTTGGCCGTCTTCCGTGACGTTGATGACGACGGTCGTGTTGTCGACCTTCTCGACCGACAGTGCGAGGTCGATGCCGCTGACTTCGACGGTGGTCTCAGCCGTCTCGTTGTTGGCGCTGGCGACGAACGTGAGGTTCGTCGTGTTCATCGGCTCGTCGAACGAGACGGTGCCGTTTTCGTCCGTCTCACTCGAGGTGTTGTCGTAGTCAGTGCCGTTGACCTTCACCGTCGCGTTGTCGACTGCGTCGCCGTACTGCGTGACGGTTGCGGTCACCGTGTCGTTGGCGTCGTCGGTATCGACGCTGATGTCGAGCGACTCACTGTGCGGGATGAGTTCTGCCTCGACGGTCGTCGAGTTGTTCCCATCTTCAGTGGAGACGTTCAGCGTGACGTTCACGCGTTCGTCTGGGTTGGGAAGTTCGACGGTACCGTCCGCGTCCGTCTGGTACGTGTCGTTGCCGCTGTAGTTCGCGCTCGACTCGACGACGACCGTCGCGTTATCGACGGTCGTGTTGTTCGTATCGTTCTGCGTCACGGTCACTGTCGCGTTGCCCGTTTCAGCGTCCTGCTCGACGCTGACCTGGAGGGACTGGTCGCTATCTGCCGCGGCGACGGCCCCGGGGACCATCGCGACGGTCAGCATCGCAATGACCATGACTGCTGTGATGAGTTTGCTGCCGCGCATGCAACCTCTCCTTCTAACCCCGATACGGTAAAAGGGGTCAATCGTGACTTCGGTTTTCGCTGAATTTCACGTTATTTGAACAGTCTTGAATCGGGCTTTCCTCTGTCGATTTCTCCCATTTTCACTGCCGAGTTCAGCGATACAAGTCCATCGAGCTTATTGTTGTCCACCGGATGGTTGCTCTCCCGCTGACGACTATCGTGCAGAGTCGTCAAATTCGAAACTAACTGCGTTGGCGGTGGAGTGATGCCTCTGTATAGGGTGGTGTCTCTGTGTAGAGTGATGTCTCTCTGTGTAGTGCGTACGTAGTGACCCGACTCGATTCGAGCGCGTGCTGTTGCTCTCGAGTCGGTGAGTCG